>JAEUVB010000020.1 GCA_016786845.1 Chitinophagaceae bacterium
GAACGGCACAACGGTACTGGGTACAACGACAACGGACGCGCTGGGTAATTATGTGTTTACGAATCTGGATGACGGCACCTATGTGGTTGGCTTTAGCAACCTGCCGGCAGGCTTCAGCATCAGTCCTAAGGATGCAGATAGTCAGGGCTTGAACGGAGAGCAGAACAGTGATGTGAACACCGGTACCCAGCAAACGGATGTGATTACCTTGGGTGTAGGAGAAGATAAGATGAGTGTGGATATGGGTCTGGTACCACCTGCGGGCATGGCCTCTTTGGGCAATGCAGTTTGGTATGATCTGAACAATGACGGAATCCAAACAGCAGGTGAACCGGGCGTGCAGGGCGTGAGCGTGACACTGTATGACAATACGAATACCGCGATTGCGACCACGACCACGGACGGTAATGGAGAATATAGCTTTGTAGGACTTGCGCCGGGAACTTATAGTATAGGTTTTGGCAACTTGCCTGATGGCTATAGCTTCACGGCACAGAACAGTGATGCTCAAGGCATCAACGGATCAGCGAACAGTGATGCGGATGTATTAACAGGTCTGACGGCGAGCGTGACGCTGAATGCAGGAGATAATAATCAAAATGTGGATGCGGGCGTGGTATCGACTACGGTAGCCGCGATCGGAGATTATGTTTGGTATGATATGGATCAGGATGGCTTGCAGGATGCGAATGAGCCGGGCTTAGGCGGTATCTTGGTGACCTTGTATGACAATACGAATACAGCAGTCACGAGTGCGATCACAACCCCTGAGGGCTTCTATATCTTTACGAATGTGGTACCGGGAACGTATACGATTGGCTTTAGCAGTATCCCATCAGGCATGGTGTTTACGCAGCAGGTCGGTGCAGCCACGGATAATAACAACAGTAATGTGAATCCGTTGACGGGACAAACAGCGAGCTTTACGGTAGCAGCAGGCACCTATAACCCAACAATCGATGCCGGCTTAACGACACCGATCAATGCGGGTCTGGGTAACTATGTATGGCTGGATGTGAATGAGAATGGCTATCAGGATCCGGGCGAACCGGGTGTGGCAGGTGTGATGGTGACCTTGTATGACCAAAGCGGCACGACGGTATTGGCTACGGCGGTAACGGATGGTGATGGCGGATACAGCTTCACAGGATTAACGGAAGGCAGCTATATCATCGGGTTCAGCAATCTGCCACCGGGCACAACACCGACTCAGAATCTGGGTGTACTCAGTGATGTGAACAACAGTGATATGCATCCTGTATCTAAGAAAACAGTAGCGATCTTCTTATCCGCGGGTACCTATAATCCGAATGTGGATGGTGGTATCTACTATGGTATACCGCTGAGTGCGAAGGAGTTGATAGCGACGCTTGCGGTATTAAAAACCGGAGACCTGTGTGATGTATATTGGTACACAACCGAGGAGCAGAACACGCTCAACTTTGATATCGAGCGCAGCACCGATGGGACAACGTTTACGAAGGTAGGCGCTGAGCCTGCAATGGGCATGACGTTGGGCCGTACGGACTATATGATGACGGATGATATCGAATCAGTGAAATACGAATCGATCATCTACTACCGAGTTCGACTGAACGATGTGGATGGTAAGTATATCTACTCCAACACGATCAGTGTAAGACTCAACGACCTGAGTGAGGTGGTAGTGGTTTATCCGACACCATTCACGAATGAGGTGACGGTCTTGTATCCGAGCGCAGAGGCAACAGATATCGAGTGGGTGTTAACGGATGTATCGGGCCGTGTGATCCGCAAGGAGGTCAGAGAGCTGCAAAAGGGCATGAATGTGATCCATATCAGTGGTCTTGAAGCCTTAGCGACAGCCAACTACTACCTGCGCATCCGCGACATCAACAACGGTGATATGTTTATCCGTAAGTTGACGAAGTAGGACTCGGAAATCAAAAACAACATCGATGGGCTGTTCGAAAGAGCAGCCCATTTTTTTATGAAGTATCACTCAAGAAGAAGATTGCCCCGGGTGAACGAGCGGCAACGATAGCAGCGGAAAGCCCGCAGTGACGACGCAGGAGGAGCGAGGACTTGTAGCGGATAGCGTGTCTGCCGCCCAAAAAAAAGAATAAAAATTAAGACGAGAAAGCCTTTATACGCCCAATTCTTTTTTGAAATAATCTAAGGTGATTCTCAATCCTTCGCTACGATCAACAAGAGGTTGCCATTGTAATAATTCTTTAGCCAGACTGATATCAGGTTGTCTTTGCTTGGGGTCGTCTTGTGGTAATGCTTGATATACAATCTTTGAATGACTGCCAATCAGATGTTGGATTTCTTCGGCAAATTCTTTGAGAGAAACTTCATTGGGGTTACCAATATTTACAGGCAGGTGATAATCGCTGAGCATTAATCTGTAAATACCTTCAATTAGATCATCTACATAACAGAAGGAACGGGTTTGACTGCCATCGCCGAATACCGTAATATCTTCCCCCTTCAGTGCCTGACTCATAAAGGCCGGAAGCGCGCGACCGTCATCGAGTCGCATACGAGGACCATAGGTATTAAATATCCTTACGATGCGGGTTTCCAAACCATGAAAGGTATGATAGGCCATGGTCATTGCCTCCTGAAAACGCTTGGCTTCATCATATACACCTCTGGGCCCGATAGGGTTTACATTTCCCCAATAAGATTCGTTTTGAGGATGTACCAAAGGATCGCCATAGACTTCAGAAGTAGAAGCAATGAGCATGCGGGATTTTTTTTCTTTCGCGAGACCCAACAAATTATGCGTGCCTAAGGAACCAACTTTTAAAGTTTGTATCGGCATCTTGAGATAGTCGATCGGGCTGGCCGGTGATGCGAAATGTAAGATATAATCGAGAGGGCCGGGCACGTGTACAAACTTCGTGATGTCGTGATGATAATATTCGAAATTGGGGTGCTTAAAGAGATGTTCAATATTTCGGATATTGCCCGTCACCAAATTGTCCATCGCAATTACTTTGTAACCTTCTTTCATGAAGCGGTCGCAAAGATGAGAGCCCAGGAATCCGGCACCACCGGCAATTAAAATTCTTTTCATGTCTATTATTTCAGCGTGTACAAGGTGTAAAAATAGTTGAATGTTGACAAAGTCGTCATGGAAAACATTCAAGGAGGAATCAATCCGGTTGGTGTATCGTTTTACGTCCGATAGAATTGTAATAAAACCCGTTCTCTTCCATCACCTGGGCATCAAAAAGATTGCGTCCGTCAAATATGACCGGTTCTTTCATCAGAGATTTCATCTTGATCAAATCGGGTGTGCGGAAAATGCTCCATTCGGTACAGATGGCCAAAGCATCTGCATCTTTCAGCATATCATAAACATTCGCGCCATACGAAATTTTATCTGCCATGGAGGCATGATTTTCTGCAAAAAACTTTTGCGCATTCGGCATGCCTTCAGGGTCATAGCAAATTACTTCGGCGCCGGCTTCGATCAATTTCGGTATAATATATAAGGCAGGTGCTTCACGAATATCATCTGTATTTGGTTTGAAGGATATACCCCATACAGCAATTTTTTTTCCTTGAAGTTGGCCATTGAAATAAGAGATCATTTTATCGGCCAATACAAATTTCTGTTGGTCGTTTACTCGAACGACGGCGTTGAGTACGTCAAAGTTATAGCCGTATTGACCGGCGGTTTGCACAAGGGCCTGTACGTCTTTAGGGAAGCAGCTGCCACCGTATCCGATGCCGGGAAATAAAAATCGTTTGCCGATGCGGTTGTCGCTACCCATTCCCACACGGACTGTTTCTACATCAGCGCCTACTTTTTCACACAAGTTTGCCAATTCATTCATGAAGGTTATTCGCATGGCTAGATAAGAATTCGCGGCATACTTTGTAATTTCTGCACTTCTTTCATCCATGAAATAAATTGGATTCCCCTGACGTACAAATGGGGCATACAATTGTTGCATCATTTTTTTTGCGCGCTCAGAGCTGCATCCCACAACCACGCGATCTGGTTTCATGAAATCGTCCACAGCCACACCTTCGCGTAAAAATTCAGGATTGCTCACCACGTCAAACTCGCCGGAATAATTCATTCGAATTTTATCGGCTACCTTTTCAGCCGTGCCTACCGGGACCGTACTTTTATTGATGATGACACGGTATTGCTTGAGTGTGGCTAATAGTTTTCCGATCTCTTCGGCTACACCTAAAACATAACTTAAGTCAGCAGATCCATCTTCGCCCGGCGGTGTGGGCAGAGCTAAAAAAACAAGATCAGAATGGTTCAAAGCATAAGCGAGGTCTGTGGTAAATTCGAGACGCTTCTCTTTGATATTTCGATGAAACAAGGCTTCCAGTCCCGGTTCATAAATGACAATTTCACCATTTTTCAGTCGCTGGACTTTAGCTTCATTGTTGTCTACACAGATGACATTATTTCCGGACTCGGCGAAACAAGTTCCGGAGACCAAGCCCACATAGCCTGTTCCTACTACAGCAATATTCATGTAAATTTCTTTATGATATGATTAGGTTTAATGCAACGCATTGAAGTGATTAAAAAATTATGAAAGACCTTTTACGATCTCTAAAAAATGATGGATAATATATTCCTGATCTTCCTGAGACATTTCCGTATGGATTGGAAGGGAGATCACTTTTGAGGTCAATTCATCTGTCACAGGCAATTGAAGGTCTCCTAGTCCAAACGAAGCAAACATTTTTTGTTTGTGCGCAGGTATAGGGTAGTAGATCATGCTGGGAATACCTTTTTCTTTCAATTGTTCTTGTACAGCATCCCGATTTGCGTGATTCAGGATCAAGGTATATTGATGATATACATGATGAGAATATGGGGCACGATACGGCGTTTGAATTTCCGGATGATTCGCGAAAGCTTGGTCATATCGATCGGCAACCGAACGGCGGGCATCGCAATATTCGTCGAGATGCTTAAGCTTTACCCGAAGGACAGCAGCTTGAAGGGTATCCAAACGAGAATTGCAGCCTACGATTTCATGAATATATTTTACCTTCTGACCATGATTGGCAATCATTTTTATTTTTTCGGCAAGCGCATCATCGTTGGTGTATAAAGCACCGCCGTCGCCGTAGCATCCCAGATTTTTGGAAGGGAAAAAGGAGGTCGTGCCGATATGACCCATGGTGCCATTGGCTTTTTTTGTACCATCTTTAAAGGTATAAGTGCCTCCGATAGCCTGAGCATTATCTTCTATAACATAAAGATGATGTTTTTCGGCTATGGCCATAATGCTTTCCATGTCGGCACTTTGTCCATACAAATGAACGGGTACAATGGCGCGTGTTTTAGGCGTGATGAGTTTCTCAATTTGAGTCACATCCATGGTAAAAGTGCGCGCGTCGACTTCACAGAAAACAGGTTTCAAATGAAGTAAACCGACCACTTCCACCGTAGCAATATAGGTAAAGGAAGGTGTGATGACTTCGTCCCCGGGCTGTAATCCTAAGGCCATCATGGCAATTTGCAAGGCATCGGTTCCATTGGCACAAGGAATCACATGAGGAGCATGAAGATATTCCTGAAGTTCATGGGCAAAGGCGGACACTTGCGGGCCGTTGATAAAGGCAGTAGTTTCGATGACTTCCTGCATGGCAGATTGGACGTCGTCTTTTATTTTTTCATACTGACTTTTGAGGTCTACCATTTGCAAGTGCTTCATATAGGGGTTCAATTTGAGGAGTGACAAATGTACTATGTTCTGTTTATTTATTCCTAGCCGTGAAAAAATTCGTCCTGTGCAAGTCATTTCAACAAGGATGAAAGTTGTTCATTCAGCAGGAATGATGCAATTTTACGGCATCATGAACGGGATAAAGCATAGTTTTATTGTCATTTTGGTTTTGGTGTGTTGTAGCCAACAAGTTACATGGGCTCAGGAAAAGGGAAGTCCGGCGAAGGAAGATAAAGCCTTGCCAAATAAAATTTGGAGTCTGGATGTCATCGGTGCCATGGATTTTCCACAAGCGGACATGGCCAAGCGTTTCGGAACTTCATACCGAATCGGTGCGGCGATCAAATACAAAACACAAAAGAACTGGATATATGGGGCGAAATTTGAATTTATTACAGGCAATAAAATGCGTGAAGACAGTTTATTGAGCAATCTCTATACCAGTCAGGGCGGGGTCATTGCTCAACAAGGCGATGTGCTCCAACCGGGGTTATTCCTTAGAGGTTATATGGCCGGACTTCAGGTAGGCAAGGTATTTCCTGTTCTGAATGCCAATGCAAATTCCGGACCGATGACACTCTTTTCTATCGGATTTATGCAATACAAAATCAACATTTTTGATAAGGACAACAGCTTTCCGCAATTGAGAGACGAATATAAAAAAGGATATGATCGATTAACCAATGGAATCTTTATCGAGGACTTTCTAGGATATCAATATTTGGCCACCAACAAACTCATCAATTTTTACGCGGGGTTCAATTTTGTTTGGGGCTTTACAGAAGGGAGAAGAAATTATTTGATGGATGTCGGGCATTCGGATGCCGGCATGAGGAATGATATCCTAATCGGTTTCAGAATGGGGTGGGTGGTGCCCATTTATAAAAAGGTTACAGAAGAAACGTATTATTGATTTGAAGTTATTCTATACAATAGCTATCCGGTTTTATGCTGTCATGATCAGGCTGGCCGGGCTTTTTAATTCAAAGGCTGCGAAGATTATTGCCGGCAGAAATCGCATGGAAAAGGATCTGGATCGACTAGATCCTAATCTCAAAACCGTATGGTTTCATTGTGCTTCAGTCGGGGAGTTTGAACAAGCCTTACCTTTGATCAGATGCATCCAAGAAAAATATAGCCGTCATCAAATCTTAGTCAGTTTTTTCTCTTCATCCGGATATGAATTTGCACAAAAAAAATATCCGGAACTGATCATATGTTATTTGCCTGCCGATCTGCCGGGAGACATGAGAAGCTTGATACAGCGCATAAATCCCATGATAGCCATCTTCATCAAATACGAATTTTGGTTTAATCTCTTGACTGAACTGAAAGTTAGAAATGTGCCGACGTTTTTAGTGTCCGGAATTTTTAGGTCTTCTCAAGTATTTTTTAAATTCTATGGAGATTTCTTCCGGAAAGGGCTTCAAGCCTTTCAACATTTTTTCGTTCAGGATGAGGAAAGTGCTGCTTTATTGGCGGGCATTGGACTGAAAAACGTATCCATTAGCGGTGATACCCGATTTGACCAGGTTTTGTTTCTTAAAAGTCAATCCTTTTCAAACGATGTGATACTGGACTTTAAAGGAGATTCCAAATTGTTTATTGCCGGGAGTGTTTGGAATTCGGATATCCCGGTTTTGGTGAAAATCATCAACTTATTACCCGAAACGTTCAAAGTGGTCTTGGTGCCGCATGAGCCGAGTCATTTCGATATTTCCTTACTTCCCGGTAAGCCGGATTTATATTCTCAAACGCCGAGGGGAGATTCTCGTATTTTGATTTTGGACACGATGGGGATGTTGTCTAAAGTTTATCGATGGGCATCATTGGTTTATGTGGGAGGAGGGTTCGGAAAGGGGATTCATAATATTTTGGAACCGGCCGTATTTGGTGTTCCCATTCTCATCGGCCCAAACCATCGTAAATTCAGGGAGGCATTGGCCTTGTGTAAGGAAGAGGTCGCTTTTGCCGTTGAGCCGGAAAAAATCGGCGATTCGGATATTCAAAAATGGGTAGGAAATGAAGAATTTTTGGCCGGTCTGAAAGCCAGAAGTGATCATTATATTGCAGCAAACACAAACGTTTCAGCCCAAATTGCAGTCTTTCTCAATGGTTACCTGTCCTAAAGGGCACTATTTAACCATAAAACATATTTTTACTATTGAAATGTAATATCTATATTAGCGAATTAAATAAAGGCCATTTTTACGATAAATGAAACGTTTAAGACTATTATTCATACTATTGGTACTATTGGGGGCTTCCTTTCAGGGGTATTCACAACTGATACTTGGACCAGACTCTCTTTGTATTGAAAACGAATTAAAACTGACAACTCCCGTCACCAGTGCATCCTCCTATTATTGGGGGTTTTGCTCTGCATACCTCAATAATATCCCTACGGGCAGCAGCATTGGCGCGGGAACCGGCCTGGATGCACCGTCATCCATAGCCATGGGTAAAGACGGAAGTAATTATTTTGTATTTGCGGCCAATACCAATGCTCCCCGAGACCTCATTCGTTACGAATTTGGAACTAATTTATCGAATGCGCCTGTAGCAACTAATTTGGGCTCTTTTGCAGGCGGAATTCCGGTCAATTGTAAAGGCTTTGAATTGGTGAATACGGGTGGAAATTGGTACGGATTTATAGCCGGAGGCGCTACTGCTGCTAACTCCGACTTGATTCGTCTGGACTTTGGAAACAGCTTGAGTAATACTCCAACTTTGGTGGATATCGGCAACTTAGGGGGACTATTACTTAACCCTCAGGACTTGTTCGTTTTCTCTGAAGCCGGAAACTGGTATGCATTTACGGCAAACGGATTTACTGGAAATTTAATCCGTCTGGATTTTGGCGCCTCGATCACTAATGTTCCCGCTTTGGTGAACCTGGGTAATCCCGGAACTTTGGCATTTCCTACCGGTTTTTGGCCGGTTCAGGATGGTTCAAATTGGCATTTATTCGTTGTCAACCGCTTGTCACAAACCTTGAGTCGTCTGGATTTTGGAACCTCTTTATTGAATCCGGCCGTTGAAACCAATCTGGGTGGATTTGCCGGTGCATTTAACGGGCCTCGCGATATTTCCATCATCCGTGATTGCGGTAATTTCTATGGTTATGTGACCAATGAAAATGATAATACCATGGTTATGTTGACCTTTGCAGGAAACATTACCTCTGTACCGGTTGCCTCAAACCTAGGTAATTTTGCCGGATTTGACGGACCACGTTACTTGACGCGTTTCATTCGGGATAAAGACAATGTTTTCTCGTTTACGGCGAATAACGTGAGCAACAGTATTTCACGTTTGGAATACAACAGTTGCACTATTTCATCCATTCCGAGTTCTACTTTGCAAACGCCGCCGGTGGTGCAGTACACGACACCCGGCACATACAATGTCTATTTTGTGGCCGACGAAGGATTGCCAACCATGAAGGTTGATTGCAAACTCATCACCGTTTTACCTAAACCTTTCATTGAAATCAATAACGATACATTGATCTGTCAGCGTGATACTATTTTGCTGGTTGCCAATGGACCGGGTCTATGGAGTACCATGTGGGATCCAATGTATCATGGTATTTCTCCATTTGATACGACTTCGATACGGGTATATCCATATGAAGATTATCGATATCATGTTCATTTAGAATTTAATTCAGTAGGAACCTGTGGTTTCGATACTTCAGTATTGGTTAAAGTGAGTCGCGTAACTGCAGATGCAGGCCCTGATCGCTTTGTGGCCGATGGTGCGTATACAGAGTTGGGTGGCCCACGTCAAAGCACCGGTCAGGAGTATTCTTATGCATGGACACCGGCGCTCTATTTAAATTCTCCGGTTTCGGCCTTCCCGGTATGTACGCCATTAGATGTTCAGGCTTATTATTTACAAGTAACCAATGATTCATCAGGATGTGTGGCTTTTGATTCGGTTTGGGTTCGTACAGAATGTACGGATATCAGTCTGCCGAATGCGTTTAATCCGGCTAGTGATATCGCCATCAATCGTAATTTTGGATTGATGAATAGCGCTGTTGTGAAACTGGAATTCTTTAAGATCTTTAATCGTTGGGGGCAACTGATTTTCGAAACAACCGATCCTATGAAAAAGTGGGATGGTACTCAAAATAATATCAAACTCCCTCCCGATAATTACGTTTGGATCATTGATGGCTACTGTAACAATGGTAAGCGTATCAAGAAACAAGGTACCGTATTATTGGTTCGATAGAACTTATAAAAATGATTTTAGAAAGACTCCTTCGGGGGTCTTTTTTATTTGGAACAATGTGGGCTATGAATTTAATTGTATTAGATTTGTGTATATGTACGAATAAAGCTGTGATCAATGGAAAGAAATGATATTCGATGGATTCAAAGATTCAGGAATTTTGAACGTGCTTTTTTAAGGTTGAAAGAAGCAATAGCACTTGCACAACCTACGGAATTGGAAAGGAATGGAACGGTACAAAGGTTCGAATTTACGATTGACTTGTCTTGGAAAGTATTAAAAGACTTTCTCGAAGAAAAGGGATTTGCTTTTAAACCTGCACCAAAGGATACATTTCGTGAGGCTCAGCAAGGGGGTTATATCGATTATGCCCAGGCCTTAATTGATGGACTGGATATTCGAAATTCCCTATCTCATGATTATAGCGGAGAAAAATTTGAGCATGCTGAACCGATGATCAGACAACAGGTATTCCCTGCATTGGAAAGATTGTATCAATTCTTAGGACAACAAACATTAATTGATTAATACAAATGGGGGCTGTTTTTGAATATGTTGGAAATCAATTTGGCCTTACCCAAAGGGATATGGATACCATTATTTCAATTTTCAGAAAATATTCAGAAATTAGGGAAGTAATCATTTTTGGCAGCCGTGCTAAAGGAACTTTCAAACATGGCAGCGACCTGGATTTCGCTATTCGTGATTCGGATATCAGTGAGTCGACCCTTAGTCATTTGCAATCAGATTTTTCCGAAAGCAGTTTGCCGTATCATGTAGATCTGATTGATCAAAGTAAATTAGTTGATTTAGATTTGATTGAGCATATTCATCGAGTAGGCAAACTGTTTTACAAGTCGAAGTAACCTGAATATCTGATTCCGGAGGACTGACTGTTAATGATATTCATCGGATCAGGTTCACATCACCTTTTAATAATTTTTTCTCCTTCTCCGTCGTATTGTTTTTATACCCTTCGTATTCGATCAGGTAGAAATAAGTTCCCATTTCGCAAGGTTTGTTTTTATAGGTTCCGTCCCAGCCTTTAGAAATATCCTTGGTACTAAATACCTTTTCGCCCCATCGGCTATACACTTCAAATCTCTTCAAGGTAATATTGCTGCCAATGATATGGAATTCATTGTTGATGAGGTCGGTATTCGGACTAAAGGCACTTGGTACAAAAATATGATCAGGGAAAACGACGGTGCCACAATGGGTGACGGTATCACTACAGTTTTCAATATTCGTAGCGACTAGGGTAAAACAATAAGTGCCTGTATCGGTAGCCGTATAGCTGGCATCCTGGCTCGTTGAGAAGACATTGCCATTATAAATCCATTGATAGGATGTTGCATTTTGGGAGTTGTTGGTCAGTGTGAATAATGGAGCCGTAGTCAAGGTTTGAGTCGGACTCAAGGTAAATTCCGCCATTACTTCGGGCAAAACGGTGATGGTAAATATGAGTGTGTCTTTGCCTGCACAAATGCCGGGATCTTTACCTGTAATGGTATAGGTAGTTGTAGCCTGAGGACCAAATTGGATTTGTGTGCTATCACTATTGATCACATATCCGGTGCTAGGTGTAATGATAATAGTTGCTTGCTGAGGAACGTCCATCATTGTACTGTCGCCAATGCAGATGAGGGTATCTGCAGGGCCAATCAAATCCAATACAGATTGGAATCCGGCTCCAAAACAGGTGCTGTCCGGTACGAAACGCCATAGGTCATTTTTTAAACCCAATTGATTAATGCTGCTGTCATAGGCCAATCCACCGAATATCCAAAGATTATTCGCCATATCAGACCAAATGAAAACACCACCACGCGAACTGATCATATTGGTGGGAAGAGATGAGCCTAGTGGCCCGAAATTTCCGATCGCATTGGTGGTTTGTCCGCCACTGACCCAAGTCCAATCACTGGTTGATGAATTAAAGAGCCAAAGGTCGTTGAAAGATTCTGTGTTTGTAATGGTTTTAAATCCTCCGAAAGACCAGAAAACTTCCGTACAACCCATAGTGGCCACTGTTTGATTTTCGATTCGGGCCGAAGGATAGGTATTAGGTAGGGGAGCGCAGTGGGCATTATAAGTACCCGAATTTCCTTGTGCGCTTGTGCCGGAAATCCAGGTCCAGTTATTGGTTGCAGGGTTGTAGCGCCAAACATCATTCCGAGCCGTTGCGCTATTACCACCGGCAAAAACATAAAATTGATTGTCTTTGCCTTTCCATTTCGTAAACGAAAGTCTGGCCGGGGGATTATTGGTTGCAGCTTCCACTCCTTTTGTGCCGTAGCTGCCAATGGCATTCAGCGCGTTGGAACCCTTCATCCATGTCCATTGATTCGTCGCGATATCATATTTCCAAAGGTCGTTGCGTACATTGATGGTCGTGGAAGCGGTTGCTCCGTCTTGTCCGCCGAAGAGCCATAAATTATTAGCAGGATCAACCCAACCTGATTTGCATTCTGCCCGTGCCCCGGGATGATTGGTGGGTGACGGTACACCTTGAGTGCCGTAAACAGGCAGTACATTCACCAGGTTCGATCCGTTAATCCAGGTCCATTGATTCGTCGCAATATTATAGCGCCATAAGTCAGAAAGCCCGCCTTGCGCCCCGTTGACATCGTACCCAAATCCGCCATAGAGCCATAGGTCGCCATTATTATCTGTCCAGCAATTGGGTCCGAAAGTTCTGGCGCTTGGATAATTGTTTGCCGAAGGCACACCCATAGTACCAAACTCACCATTCTGATCGGTGATGGATTGAGGACCATTCATCCATGTCCATTGGTTAGTGGCGACATCATACTTCCAAAGGTCGTTTGCGTAACCCCAGGGATGAAATCCACCGAACATCCAAAAGTTTCCATTAAGATCTGTCCAATAAGCGCCTTGATATCGGCCGGAGGGCGTATTAGTCGGGTTAGCTACTCCTTTGGTGCCGTACAATCCCTGAGCTCCGGAACCTATGCTGCCATGCATATGAGACCAAAGTCCGCCTTGAGCATGAAGGGAGGAATTTAGAACGGTGAAACTGCAGAAGAGCAGAAGAAAGATGATGTTCTGTTTGCGCATATTTCAGAGGGTTGGGTTGGTGAACAAAACACAGGACCTAAGACTGAGTGTCTGCCCTATAAATTTACGGATAATATTTATCGAATCAAATTTTGTGGGATGTATTTTGTTAATTTCCTTAAGCGATACCGGTAATGGCCATGTGACAAAAGATTCTTGGAATTGGGAATATTTTGCCCGATTTTTTAGAATACTATCGGCAGGTTGAGAGACATTTTTTTGCCCCCGAGTATGCATTCGATCAGCCCAAAATTCGTTTCGGGGACCACTGAAACCCTTGCATCGATTGCAGAGCCAATCGATGCAAGGGGCGCCGACGCCTGTCATTGCTTCAGGTACAATGTTCAATACTTGACCGACACCTGACATTGCTTCATGTGAAATGTTCAATGTTTGACTGACAGCTGTCAATACTTGAGTTGAAATGTCGAATACTTGACCGACAGATGTCAATGCTTGAGTTGAAATGTTCAATGTTTGACTGACAGATGTCAATACTTGAGTTGAAATGTTGAATACTTGACCGACAGCTGTCAATACTTGAGTTGAAATGTTGAATACTTGACCGACAGCTGTCAATACTTCATGTGAAATATTCAATACTTGACCGACAGATGTCAATACTTGAGTTGAAATGTTGAATGCTTGACCGACAGATGTCAATGCTTGAGGTACAATATCCAATGTTTGAGTGATTTTATGCCCTGCTTGAGGAAAATTACATGATGCTTGATCTGTAATATGACCTGTTAGATGCTGAGGCTAACGAAACTCTCTAAGGAGGAGAGTGTCCCAGATCCTAAACAGTAACTCTAAACAGTTTACACAGTCTGCTTTATTCTCCCTACTCCTATATTGATTAACGCTCAATTTGTTCTGAATTAGGTATGAAATCGCACCACCCGGAAGCAATATCGCACTGACCGGATGCGATATCGCAGTTCTCGGATGCGAAATGGTTGCTTCTTAAAATTACTTGACCTTATTTGTATTAATTCCTATCGAAGTATTACGATAGATTTTGTGTTCCTCATGCAAGCGTATGACATTATTTGTATTTCTGCATAGGCATTACCGTTTTGTTTTTATTCCTGTTTTGGCATACCTGCTTTTTAGTAAATCTGGATTGGTTTTACACTTTTTGTATTATTCCTGACACCGACTTAAAGGTTATATTTTATTCCTGAATTTGCTGTACATATTGTAAATGATTTGTAAATTTTCTTACCTTTAGGAAACTAAAATGAATCATTATGAGAAACAGTCAAATTTTATCCAAACATATTAGGGGGGTAATATGTATACTCTTGGTTTTATTGTCTTTCGGAACTTCAAAGGCTAAGTTGATGACGGATTGGGGGATAGTATATGATGTACGGTTTAATCCCAATTGGCCGAACAATCCCGGGGTTAATGCTGCCGGGGAAATGCCGGCTCCGGGTAACGTATTGAGTCATCTGCCCCCAGGCAGTCTTCCAGTGGCTTTAAAGGAAGATATAGGTATGATAGCCCACTTATGTCCCTTTGTTGGTGGGAATGCCACCTTAAAAGCTCGTGTGCTTTGGCAATACTGGCAGCCCAATGTACTCTGGGAAGACCGGGTTTTATGTCTACAAGGGCAAAATAAAAATGGGGATATAAATCAAATAGACCCGGATAGTATGTACAGCAGTATTACACAGGCAGAAAATAACCTAAGCTTAGTACCGGTTTCGTTTAATAAAATTAATGATAAAATGGATTCTCTAACAAGGAAAGACATACAAGTTTATCCGAATCCGGCATCGGATTATATCGTGGTGTCTTACAAAAGTGCAACCAATGGCGAATTCAGGTTATATAATGCCTTGGGAGAACTCATCCTAAAAACTGAACTTTCAGCTATCAATACGAAAACACATATTCCTTTATTGAATTTGGCTAGCGGGATATATCATTTTGAAGCTGAGTTTGTTGGTATGCTTAAAACGATAGGGAAAATTACAATTTTAAAGTAGTGGATATGAAACAGGTATCAAATCTATTATTTTTAGGATTTTTATTCATATCAAATATTTTTTATGCACAAAACAAATCAGGAAAAATTTGGGTATTCGGCAGCGGGCGTGCAGCCACAGCATTATTTTCTGATACTTCAAGACCAATCATAACACCCAGATTTCCTATTCCTCCACTTTATTTTATTCACGGCCATAACAATATATGTGACAGTGCAACAGGTAATTTGTTGTTTAGTTGTAACGGAATGATTTTGTACGATAGCAACTGTGTCATAATGGAAAACGGTGATAGTTTGGTGCCACAGAATATATACATACATGATAATGGTATGGGAGCATATACACAGAGTTCAATTATTTTACCTAAAGGCAATAACGGCCAATTTTATGTGATTATTTCTACCGTGACAGATACTACCTTTAATAAATGGACAGCCCCTAATGCTTTCAAAGCTCCAAATGATTTAATTCTATATCATATTGTGGATATTAATTTAAATGGTGGATTGGGGAAAGTGGTTCAGAAAAACAATGTTTTACTCAATGGAGTCGAATTTCATAAAACCATGATGATGGCCTGCCGGCATGCCAATGGGAAGGATTGGTGGCTACTGAAGCAGGGAAGCTATGATACCAATCAAATCTATCGTTTTTTGGTTACAGAAGATAGTATTGCCGGCCCCTGGGTACAAACATTTCCAGGACCAGATCCGAATATCTATCCTAAGTATTGGGACCTGACGGGACAGTTTGCCTTCAGTCCGGATGGGAAGAAATTCGCTGCGGTAAAACAAAAGTGCCAGCAATTGTTTTTGGCTGACTTTGACCGTTGTACGGGTGAATTATACAATACGAAAATATATAATATACCAATAGATAGCACCACGCAAACTGTCACACAATTTCCAATTGATAGTTTGTTACAAGGAATATGTTTTTCGCCCAATAATCAGTTCGTTTATATTTCCAGGCGCTGGAATATTTATCAATTTGAATATGGTGAAATAGATAGTTCTCAAGCTTGGTTTCGTGTAAAGCACGGCCCAGATACAACAATACAAAAATTTCAAATTTATAATTCTATGCATCGTGGAATAGACGGTCGTATATATATAGGGAATTGGGCAGGTCAATACAAACAAATGAGCGTTATCGATAAACCGGATATCAAGGGTATAGGTTGTAGTTTTTGTAGAAAGTGCTTTAGGTTGGATGATACGACCTATATGGGGTTTAGTGCGCCACCGGATATGCCGGATTTTAATCTTGGGGCGGATACTACAAGCCCCTGCTGGCCTTTACAGAGCGGGAATGTAAAAGAAAATGAGTCATGGCAGGTTTATCCCAATCCCACAAGTCAGCTACTCTATATCACCAATGCCCGGGGTAAACGAAAATACCTGTATGATATGATGGGGTATATTCTTTTCATTACCTCCAAAGATGAAATTGATGTGAGTCGGTATGCGAAGGGGTTGTATTATTTGAAGATCGAGGGAGAGAGTAAGAAAGTGTTGGTGGAGTAGCATAAGCGAAAGTGCATGTATGTTTATGTTTAATATAGAAAATGAAAAATGATGGAGATACGACAAAGCCTGCCAAAGGGTTGCTCAGGGCAGCAAACCCCTCCGGGAAATTTTTCGATTGGGGATTTGCCCTGCGAGGAATAAATCGTATTGGAGCGTAAAGCGTGTCTGCCGCCCTCCTAAAAAATCTGATATGATGAATTGTACAATTAATAAAATTCAACAACACTCATTTCAATTCGTTTGAATGGTTCTTCATCATCACGTTTCAAGATCATATTCAGATCCCGCATGATCCATTCGCAGCGAATTCCTTTTTTATGTAAAAACTCATACACCAATTGTTGTCGATCCACAGCGGTTTGAAGGTAAGCGGCAAATGATGTGTCTGTGAGAGAGTCACCGCCATAGTAATAATTATTGATAAAGACAATGACATCAGCGGAGTCTTCCTTCCATGTAGCCCAGGTATTGGTCAAGGAGTCAAGTTCATGCAGCGATATACTATCCAATGCCAGACCGCTGCTGTCGATGTGAAGCCAATTTTTATACAGCGTATCTCTAAAGCCCGGTTGTTTTAATTTGATATTGAAATAGAGATTTTCCGGAATGGAGTCGTTGTTTAATTTAAAAATCTTATAAAAAGGTCGATAACCGGGTTCGACTACCTTAAGCAAATAGGTTTTTCCCATTTGCAGGGCTTGAGCATAACTTCCATCGCCTTCATTGCTTTGCTGACTCCCGATAACCTTTTGGTTGAAAGGGTTGAGAAATTGAATAGTCCTGTCGTAGATGTGGTTTTTATAGAATTTATCTAATAAATAGCCTTTAATACAAATGGTAGGAATCGGTTTAATGGCAGGATACAGATCAAATTCATAGATATCCATTCCTCCCTTCCCCTCCTTACGTGAGGAAGCAATATACCCTTTAGTCCCTTTGGCATTTACAATGATCGATCCGTCAAAGCCCTCTGTATTGAGTGGGGCTGCTAAATGAACAGGCTGTTTCCAATTTCCTGAGGCGTTTTTACGGCTCATGTATAGGTCTGTTTTGCCTAATCCTATGGGGCCATCGCTGGAGAAATACAGCGTTTCATTATCGGGGTGAATAAAAGGAGAAATTTCATTTTTTGGGGTATTGATGGTAGGGCCGAGATTTTCAGGTTTAGACCAAAATTGATTGACGAAATGCGAGACCCAAATATCCATTCCGCCGTAACCGCCTTCCCTATTGCTGACAAAATACAGATCCTTATTGTCGCTGCTGAGGCAGGGTTGTCCTTCGTAACCGGGTGTGTTGATGGTAAATCCGAAATATTGAGGAGAGCTCCATACGCTATCTTCACGGTAACTAAAAACGAGATCACAGCCACCGCTTTCAATGCCATTGGGGCTTCGCATGTCGCATCGGGTATAAAAGAGGTAATAACCATCGGCACTGAGCATCGCAGCGCCATCCGGCATACTGGTATTGGGCGGTGTGCCCATGTTTTTCGCCTTTCGCCAATGCCCGTTACTGTCTTTCAGGGCACTAAAAAAATCTTCATTGGCGCCTCCGACCCTTCGTGTGAAAACAATCTGCTGTCCGTCAAGGCTAATTGAGGGTAAATATTCATCTTCTGCAGAATTAATACTGTCACCCAAATTCCGCAGATTTAAACCACCAACGGAGGTGATTTCGGCCTTGTTTCTCAGGTTATAGCGGAGTTTGTTTTCCTGTACTTTGACCAATCGTGCGGTATCCAATTCCGAAACAGAAAGGCGGTTCATGATGAGGATTGCAGTTGCGTCGTCGTTGTTATTGGTCATTTTGTTGGCCAGGAAACTCATGGGGGCATAAGCTTCATTTGCATTTAGGTCAATGGCTTTATTGGCATAATAAAGCGCTTTGTTTTTGTCTTTTGCATGATAATTGAGCTCGGCCAAACGAATATAACCTTTGCTGGAATCGGGGTAAAGGGTAATAAAGTCTTCGTAGCAAAGAATAGCCTTTTCCAGTTTCCCTTTCTTCAATAATTCGTCACAAACATTAAAGGCATACTTGAATTGGCGTAAAGAATCACTGGATTTCTGGGCTACAGAATTCAAAGTAAGCATCATACAAATGACGAACAAACCTAAATATAGGGTGTTCCGAAGTCGGGGGAAGTTACAGGCTGCTTCATTCAGGATCATCGGCGGATGATGGGTTTAATTCGCTAAGGTACAAAAAACTGTAAGCCTTATTCAATCCTATGTAGAAGTTAAATTCAACCAAAGGCGATCTTTTTTCTTCATCCGAATTGGCTTTTCAGGTGCGATGCAGTAAATTCGCGCAACTTCAGATTTCTAATTATCAACATTAAATATAAAGAATATGGCTTTTGACATTGAAATGATCCGGAATTTATACGCAACATTCCCTCAGAAAACGGAAGCTGCAAGAAAAGCTTTGGGCAGACCATTGACGCTTGCAGAGAAAATACTCTATGCACATCTGGATGCGGATATGACCTTGAAAGATTACCCAAGGTTGAACAGTTATGTCGATTTTAATCCGGATCGTGTAGCCATGCAGGATGCCACAGCCCAAATGGCCTTATTGCAATTTATGCAGGCCGGTCGTCCGAAAGTAGCCGTACCGTCTACTGTGCATTGTGACCATTTGATTGTGGCTAAAAATGGAAGTCAGGAAGATCTTGAATTTGCCAACCAAGAAAGCAAGGAAGTTTTTGATTTTCTGAGTTCGGTGAGTAATAAGTACGGGATTGGATTTTGGAAACCCGGTGCAGGGATTATTCATCAAATCGTATTGGAAAACTATGCTTTTCCCGGAGGTATGATGATTGGAACAGATAGCCATACGGTCAATGCAGGCGGTTTGGGTATGGTGGCCATTGGTGTAGGTGGAGCCGATGCTTGTGATGTGATGGCGGGTTTGCCTTGGGAGCTATTAATGCCTAAATTAATAGGGATCAAATTGACCGGCAAACTCAGTGGCTGGGCAGCTCCCAAAGATATCATCTTGAAAGTAGCCGGTATCCTGACCGTGAAAGGTGGAACGAATGCGATAGTGGAATATTTTGGTGAAGGTGCTCAAAGTTTGAGTTGCACCGGTAAAGGGACCATTTGTAACATGGGTGCTGAAATCGGAGCAACTACCTCAACTTTTGGATATGACGATAGTATGGAGCGCTACCTTAGAGCGACAGGTCGTGATCAGGTGGCTGATGCTGCCAATGCAATCCGTGAGCACCTGACCGGTGATGCTGAAGTGTATGCTGATCCAACAAAATATTTTGATGAAGTTATCGAAATAAATTTGAGTGAATTGGAGCCCCATTTGAATGGTCCTTTTACACCGGATCTCGCGACGCCTATTTCTAAAATGAAAGAAGCCATGGTGGCCAATAATTGGCCTTCCAAAATTGAAGTAGGTCTGATTGGCAGTTGCACAAATTCATCCTATGAAGATATCAGTCGTGCGGTGAGTTTAGCTAAACAAGTGAAGGAAAAAGGGTTGAGTTGCAAATCGGAGTTTACCATTAGTCCGGGTTCGGAATTAATCCGCTATACCATTGCTCGTGACGGGTTTTTAAATACTTTCCATGAAATTGGAGCCAAAGTATTTGCGAATGCCTGTGGTCCTTGTATTGGAATGTGGGACAGGATGGGTGCTGAAAAACAAGAGAAGAACACCATCGTTCATTCATTCAACAGAAATTTTGCCAAGCGTGCCGATGGTAATCCGAATACATACGCTTTTGTAGCAAGTCCGGAAATCGTTACCGCCCTCGCCATTGCCGGAGACTTAGGGTTCAATCCGTTGACGGATAGTCTGATCAATGATAAAGGAGAGTCCGTGAAATTGGATGCACCACAAGGAGATGAATTGCCTACGCGTGGTTTTGATGTGGAAGATGCCGGTTTTCAGGCGCCTGCGGCTGACGGAAGTGGATTGCAGGTGATCGTTAGTCCGGATAGTAAACGATTGCAATTATTGGATCCATTTGCAACATGGGAAGGAACCGATTTAAAAGGATTGAAACTATTAATTAAAGCGAAAGGAAAGTGTACTACGGATCATATTTCTATGGCCGGTCCCTGGTTGAAATTCAGAGGGCATTTGGATAATATCAGTAACAACATGTTGATTGGCGCGGTGAATTACTTCAACGAAAAAACAGATTCGGTTAAAAATCAATTGACCGGTGAATATGGTACCGTTCCAAGCACACAACGCGCTTATAAAGCTGCAGGAATCGGCACAATCGTTGTCGGAGATGAAAATTATGGTGAAGGTTCATCCCGCGAACATGCAGCTATGGAGCCACGTCATTTGGGCGTCAGAGCCGTATTGGTCAAATCTTTTGCTCGTATACATGAAACCAACTTAAAGAAGCAGGGAATGCTGGCTTTAACTTTCGATAATAAAGCGGATTATGATAAAATATTGGAAGATGACACGATGGACATTGAAGGGCTGTTGTCCTTTGAGCCGGGCAAAAATCTCCAGTTGGTGCTGAATCACGCAGATGGAAGTTCGGAGACCATTCAGGTTAAACATAGTTACAATGCTCAGCAAATAGCCTGGTTTAAAGCCGGTGGTGCTTTGAATGTCATTCGCGCCAGTATTCAGCAATAAGACGCGGGTCCCTGATTGGATGCGCAACGATGTTGATTAGTGGTCTTTTTTCCGGTTCGGTTACTGTTGTATTTTGGAAACTGATGTCCGTATGCGGATCGTTTAACCTGCGATGTAACGGGTGATATTCCATGATGCGCATAACAGTTTATCTTATACACTGCTGATGTTTCAGTAACTCTAGTAGGGGCTATGCACCTTTTGCTACAGTAATCGGTTCTAAATCATAGGGAATGATTCTAAAGCTAAATTCGTGTAGCAGGTTGCGCTAGATTCCGTATTATTTCTAAAATATACTATCTTGTAGCAAATTTAGAAATGTTCATTAGCACGGCGAGTAATCCGGATCGAATTCCTTTTAGGAAGAATATACTTCTTAAAATTTCGGTAATCCTTTTTTTTATCCTTTGGGCTTCCACTTTGATTGGAACCACAGATTTGAAAAATTGGATGTTTGAGAATACACTCGTATTCCTGTTTCTCTTCATCCTTGCCTTAAGTTATCAGTCTTTTAAATTTAGCGACCTATCCTATTTATTCATTGTGGTCTATTTGTGTCTGCACATATACGGTTCTAAGTATACCTATGCCGAAAATCCCTTTGGATATTGGTTGAAGGATGCCTTTCATTTTGAGCGAAATCATTATGACCGAATTGTTCATTTCTCTTTCGGATTCATGTTGACTTATCCGATGCGGGATTTTTTTCTGAACAAAATGGAATTTCCAAACTGGGTAGGATGGGTATTGCCGGTTGAAATCACATTGTCATTTAGCTGTCTTTATGAACTGATTGAATGGGCTGTGGCGGATATTTTTTTCCCATCAGAAGGTGTAGCTTATTTGGGTACACAAGGCGATGTTTGGGATGCGCAAAAGGACATGTTTATGGCTTTTTGCGGAGCAGTCATTATCATGACCTTCTTTTATTGGTTGAAAAAAATGAAGAGGGCCAATAATTAGTTGTTCATAATTTCTTCTTTGGATTTGGGTTTTCGTTCTATCAACCATTTAAACCCTGTCAGATACCGGTCAGACTCCAGCATTTTGTCGATAGGCGGGAAATGTCCTTTAGGTTCGTCTAAAAAAACGATGCGTCTGACTGTTTTGTCTTCAAAATACACATTCATTTGAGCGCATTCTGCTTTATTCATTCCCAGGAATCCTCCATCATCATCTTTTGCATAGTATATACTTTCGGCATTCTGATTCACATGAACCAGATAAATCTGATTTTCATTAAAGTAAGCATCTATAAAATTTCCGGAAACCTGATCATACATTTTTTCATAACCCGTTTCCGAGATCAACATGGCTGTTCCAATTAAATTAACCTCAGAGAGTTTATTTTGTATCGTTTTTAAGAAAATCGTATCTGCCGTTGACTGCTGGGTTTTACTCCACATCACCGGGTTTTTGAATAGTCGGAAAGTAGAATCTGTTTGATCATATATCAGACTGTCGCAAACAGCCTGCATAGAGTCTGAAAAAATTTTTACGATATGATTGGCCACAATGAGTTTGGGATCCGGAGTGCCCTCTGCCGGCTTTTGATAGCTTGAATCTGCTATCAGCAGGTTATAAATATAGGTGTCGATTTTTTCCTTTTTCGAAGCAGGTTTCTTCCGAACCCATTTGAGGTTTTGTGCATCCATTTTTCGAACCGACATAAGGGTATCGGCACGCATAAATAAGCTATCCTTGTCTGCTAAAGTGATCAATTTAGGATGTTGAGTTGCCATCATAAATTTT
Organism: Chitinophagaceae bacterium; assembly: GCA_016786845.1. GTDB lineage: Bacteria > Bacteroidota > Bacteroidia > Chitinophagales > Chitinophagaceae > OLB11. The sequence continues at coordinate 22,927 of JAEUVB010000020.1, forward strand.
GAATAATCATTGTATTCAACAACTTCTGCTATGAGTTTGGAATGCTGAGCGGTATCGATCACCACTACATGTCCAAAGGCTTTTCCATAGCCGCTGATTTTATTAAATTCGGTCTCTTTTGCGGTTAAGGTGATTTTGCCATCTTCTTGTTCAATGACCACATGTCCACTTGCTTTGCCATAGCCGGTTGATTTGTTATACTCCGCGAAATCTGCATTAATTTTCGTTTCATTTTTCAGATCGATGATTACCACATCACCTTTGGCTTTCCCGTATCCCGTTTTGTCATTATAGGTCATCGTATTCCCGATGATGGTTTGATCATCACTTTCCACGGTGGTTCGACTGGTAAATACAGCCGTAGCATTTTTCGAATCATAGGTGCCTGCTCGGGTGGTGATGGTACTGTTTTCAGTAATGATGGTTGAGGCTGCCAGAAATTTAACCACTTTGGTTTTGATATTGTAGGTGATTTCTTTTGATTCTACATTGTATTTAGGATTCGTGACTACCACACTATCGGAAAAATAGGATTGTTGAGAATACCCATTATACGTTCCATGTACACTGTTCACAGTTGTTTCATCTGTTTGCAAGGTTCCGCCGTGGTCGTAACGTCCGATTTTGGTTTTGATATTATAGGTAAGTTCTTCAGTAAACAAAGAATTCGCCCCATCAATAATTTGAACATCACCTTTCAGCAGGGCTGTATTGTTGTTGCCGGAATATCTAAGATAATCGCTATGTAAATTGACCCCATTGGCCTTGCTGATATTCACCTGGCTAAAAGCTTCCACATAATTCAATTCAAGAAAAAGATGCGCGCTGTCGCAAGTCATGGTTACCCCGTCATGTTCGATGACCACTGCACCCAATAATCGTTGATAATTTTTTACTTCACCCTGAGTGCCGATCACACTGTCGGTATGGCTGATACGAATTAATTTAAGGCCATTTGAGTCCAGTTCTGCAACTTGAGCCTGCAGGTTCGACGAGAGAAATATTAAACATCCCCACAAGCCTATCCATAAGGTATAGGAAATGCCGGCTTTCACTTTATACATAGTTAGTCGTTGGCGTTTGGTGCCGGTGCGGGAGGGCATTCATTTTTTTGTTTTTTACCAAAAATATTTACATTGATGTATCGTGAAGGCCGTGCGTTAATATCGTAGAGTAAGTTGTTTGCCGTTGCTAAAGTATTTTTAAGATTCTTGTAAAGCTTATCATCATTCATCAACATGGCTAAGCTGCCATTGCCGTGATTGACTTTATTCAGCGTGATTTGTAAATCATCCAGTGTTTTCTTCAGTTCATTCACCGTTGCATCAAAGTTCACTTTGCTTAAATTGGCAGTGGTGGTCTCCGCATTATTCAAAACGCGAGTAATGGTTGAGTTGTTTTTATCCAGATTGGCAGAGAATGAATTTAGATTTGCAATTAAGGAAGAGATTTTTGCACGTTGTGCATTCAGCTCTTTAGCAAATTGACTAAATTCCTGCATGGTTGAATTCAGGTTGGTAAACGTGGCTTTTAAACTATTCTGCGTACTCACATCGAGAATGTTGTTGATCGCATGTATCGTGGTGTCTAATGAAGCCACTGCTGAATTAATTTTATCAATGGCCGGTCCTGCTGAAGCTCCCAGGCTTTCTATCGTTCCAAGTTCGATTTCGCCAAGAATAGATTGATTGTCGCCTAAGGGCTTTGTTGATTTTCCAAGAACGATGTTCACCGCTTTTGTGCCCAGCAAATCCAGAGACACTATTTTTGCTTTAGAGTCTTCGGGGATGACAATTTCTTTATTGATGTTCATGATCACCAATACTTTGCCGGGTTCATTTTTTGACAATTCGATAGACTGTACCGCGCCGATATTGAATCCTTGTAATTGAACATAACTGGAAGGCGTTAAGCCCTGCACATTGTGGTATGAGGCCATTACTTTTCGCGTAGATGAAAATATGCCGGATCCTTTCAGATAGTTAAATCCGAATACGAACATCAGTATAGCTAAAATACCTAATGCTGCAATCTTGATTTCTTTAGAGTTATTAATTTTCATGCAATCTTTTTGATGGTAAGCGAAAACGATTAATTTTCATTGATGACCTTGGCCGGTTCCTTTTCGGATTCCTCTTTATAAAATTTGATTCCTTTGAAGATGGCCATGGCTACTTCATCCTGACCTTCAGGCGTGTTGAGGTAGCTTTCTTCTTCTGCATTGTTTAGATAACCAATTTCAACCAAGACGCCAGGCATAGCGCTGCTTGCCAATACCTGTAAGCTTTGCTGACGTAATCCCTCGGTGACGCGGCCTTGATTGCCAAATTCTTCATTGATCTTACTGCCCAGTACTATACTCTGAGTGAGGAAGGCTTGCGAATATTGCGCGATGATAATGGCCGTAGCAGGGTCGTTGGGGTCAAGCATTTCTTCGTTGTTTTCGCGAAAATTGTTGGCATTTTCCCCAATCGCATACTCTTTTTCATCTACCCGTGTAGGTCCGCAGACTAACACCAATGTGCCTTTTACCGGAGAATTTTTTTTAGGGGTTGAATTGACATGAATGGAAATAAATAAATCACCTTTTTCACGATTGGCGAATTCGGTTCTTTCTTTCAATTCAGGGTACCAATCATATTCACGGGTGTAAGCTACTTTTACATCCTTATACATTTGCTGTACCAGTTTGCCTACTTTCTTAGCAACAGCCAGGGTTATGTCTTTTTCATAAGAATAGGCACCATGACAGCCCGGGTCCCGGCCACCATGGCCTGCATCAATGACAATTTTTCGAATTTTCTTTTTGGCTTCAACCATTTGAGGTACTAACACAGATGTTAGGGTGAAGAAAAGAAGGAATATATGGACAAATAGTTTTTTCATTATGGGTATGCCGTTAAAATTCTATTAACCCTTTTAACCACCGGGGTACTGATTAGTTATATACTTTTGTTGAGTTGGATGTTCACACTGCGTAAAAATAGCTATAAGTTCAGACTTTTCGGAAGAAAGTATATCTCAAATTTCGTTATTTGCATGCTATTATTCCATGTGCCGGCATTGGCCCAGGATATTCAGTTAGACGAGTTGGGGAAACCCATCCTGACCGATACGGTAGTTAAAGATTCCGGGCAAAATTTTCCAATTTCAAAAGATAAGCCTGAGTCGGAAGTAACCTACCATTCCAAGGATTCTATTGTGTATGACGCTAAAACGAAAAAGCTGTATTTACACAATGGGGCTGAAATAGGATATCAGGAAGTGAAAGTCAATGCAGATTACATTGTATTTGATCAGGATTCGAATACATTAACCGCCCTCGAATTGCAAAATATAGAAGGTGATTCCAGTGGCAAGTCCCGTATTGCCCAAGGGACTGAATCGTCTACGTTTAGTGCATTGAAATATAATTTCAAGTCGAAGCGTGCTCTCGTAGAAAATGCCTATTCACAATATGGTGAGGGGTTTATTTTGAGTGAGCAGGTGAAACGTAACAACGACGAATCCATCAATGGATATAAAAATTTATATACAACCTGTAACGAAGAGCATCCTCACTTTGGCATCGCAGCCCGCAGAATTAAAATTATTCCGAATAAAGTGGCTGTTACCGGTTCGGCCAATTTGGTCATCGAAGATATTCCTACACCATTGTATTTGCCTTTTGGCATGTTTCCTTTAAAGCAAGGACAACGAAGTGGATTTAAATTGCCTACTTATGACATGAGTGAAAATCTGGGCTTTGGTCTGCGTGAAGGAGGTTATTATTTTGCCATTAACGATCACATTGATTTATTGGCTTTAGCGGATATTTATGCTTTAGGAACTTGGAGGGCGGGGTTTATCAGTAATTATATTTACCGTTATCGATTCAATGGTGGATTTGGATTTAATTATGCCTATAATAAAATTGGAGACGAATTCGAACCCGGAAATCAAAGTAACCGAAACTTTAACCTGACCTGGAATCATACGATCAATCCTAATGTAATGCCGGGAAGCAATTTTTCGGCTAATGTCAATATTGCCAGCAGCCGGTATAATACCTTCAATTCTTATGATGCGAATACCTATCTGAATAACAGTCTGTCATCCAATATATCTTATTCCAAATCATGGGCCGGTAAGCCGTATAATTTCTCTGTTGCTTTAAGGCATAATCAAAATAATGCAACGCGTTTGGTTCAAGTCACTTTGCCGGAAATGAATTTTTCCGTCAATCAGATTTTTCCTTTTCAATTTCGTAAGGATATTATCAAACCCAGATGGTACGAGAAAATTGGCGCCAGTTATCAAATATCAGCCATCAATCGGATTGATTTTTACGATTCCAATTTTAGTATATCTAATTTGAATGCCAATGACTTTCAAAATGGTATAAAGCATACGATTCCTATTTCGGCCAGCTATAATATTTTGAAGTTTGTGAATATGTCCATGACGGCAGGCTATAACGAGTATTGGTACACCAAAAAATTCTTAAAGCAGTATAATTTTTCAGAGGCGAAACTCGATACGAATCGGATGACCGGATTTTTTACAGCCAGAGACTTTAATGTGGGTACCTCTTTTTCCACACGGATATATGGGATTAAATTATTCAAGAAAGGTTGGCTCAAGGGCATCCGGCATGTGCTGACACCGCAAGTGAATTTGAATTATCGCCCTGATTTTGGCGGAGGTATCGGTCAAACCTATTACCAAACCTTTACGGATAAAAATTACACCAGTGCGCGACTTTCCTATTTCGACGGTTCGGTCTACGGAGGTCCTCCGGATGGCCGAGTAGGGGGCATTGGTCTAAATCTGGGAAACACATTGCAACTTAAAGTAAAAAGCAAAAAGGACACCATCAATGGCGTTCAGAAAATCAATATTATCGATGGGTTGAATTTTTCGACATTTTATAATTTAGCTGTTGATTCGTTTAATTGGAGTAATCTCGCTATTTCTTATCGGACCACCTTGTTCCAAAATATTAATCTGTCCGGCGCCGTCAGTTATAGCCCTTATGCCATAGATAAAGAAACAGGCCGACGAACCCCCACAACTTTATATAAGCAAAATGGCAGAATCCTTAGATTCGAATCAGCTAATTTGGCCATAGGCGCCAGCCTTCCGGTGAAAAAGAATTCCGCTTTAAATCAGGCAAGTGAGGGGCAATTGCAAGCCATTGGTCCCAATTATGGCAGTTATGCAGATTTTAATATTCCGTGGAGCTTAAATCTGAATTATAATGTCTCCTTCCGTAAACTGTTTTTGGTTGCGACCCAAAAGGATACATTAACACTTACCCAGGACATGAATTTCAGTGGTGATGTCAATCTGACCACGAAATGGAAAATTGGGTTTAGTAGCGGATATGATTTTACGGCCAAGCAACTGAGTTTCACTTCATTCGATATATATCGTGATTTACATTGTTGGGAAATGCGTTTGAATCTCATTCCATTCGGCTTCCGAAAAAGCTATAATTTTGCATTAAATGTGAAAGCATCGGTATTACAAGACCTGAAATTGTTAAGACGTAAAGATTTTAGAGATAATTTGTAATAAAAAATTTCAGACTTTCATTTTCTAAGCGATTGGTTTAATTAAAGTAAATTATTGATATACATATCACGAGTATAGTCAGTAAATGTTATATTTGGCTGATTCACAACTTCATGCAAGGATTTAAAAAGGCTATATTTTATTGTTTTATCGTTCTCTTTACGATTGTGTATACGATCGATAAGTGCGAGCATATCCTGAGTATGGTAAATGGATCAGACATTTCTATGACCATGGATTGTGATGATGCCGAAGACGACGATTCAGAATCTGAAGATTCGAAAGTCAAAGAATCCAAATCGTATTTTGTAGCGAAGGAATTTCCCTTTAAAACGATGGGTTGTGAAGCATTAGTAGCCCAAAGGGCCATTATCTGTAATGAGCGTTGTTACGCTTCAACTGACCATAGTCAGGCCGTTTATTCGCCTCCCGATATGATTATCGGGTAATCGTTCAGTTTGAACTTTTTTTTCATCGCAAGCACTGCGATGATTGACATTTTATCAATTTAAATCAGTATGGAAAATAGTACAAGAGCCAATAATGGCCTGACCTTTAAATTCATTAAGCATGATCTGCCTTCAGGCTTGGTTGTCTTCTTTATCGCATTGCCGCTGTGTCTGGGCATAGCAGTTGCATCCGGCGCTCCACCTTTTGCAGGAATCATCTGCGGGGTTATCGCAGGCCTGGTTGTAGGCTTTTTAAGTAAATCCCATGTGAGTGTATCCGGTCCTGCAGCCGGTCTTATTGCCATTTTATTGGCGGCCATTACGGATATTGGTTATCCTGCATTTTTATTGTCTGTTGTCATAGCAGGAGGCATACAGCTGCTTTTGGGTTTTATTAAGGCAGGAACCATTTCGAATTACTTTCCTTCAAGTGTTATTGAAGGAATGTTGGCGGCCATCGGAATCATCATTATTAAAAAGGAGCTTCCCCATGCCATTGGATATGATAAAGCACATGAAGGTGATTTTTTTGCATTGGAAAAGGGAGCTGAAACCGGTTTTTTTACCGAATTGATCAATGCTGTCAACTATGCCCATGCAGGTATCATTATGGTAACCTTGGTTTCGATCGCAATACTCATTGCATTCAATAAGATACCGGTGCTGAAGAAAATCAAAGCCGTTCCGGGTGCATTAATTGTAGTGGTCGTCGGAATCATCATCAATGAAATTTTTATCCGTACCGGCTCAAAATTTGCTATCTCCGAGGATCATTTAGTGATCCTCCCAACACCGGGTAATTTTCAAGAGTTCCTTGGGCAGTTTTCCATGCCGGATTTCAGTGCTTTCCTACAGCCCAAGGTTTGGATCGTCGGAGCTACCATTGCTGTCGTAGCGAGCATAGAAACCTTATTATGTCTGGAAGCCGGAGACAAAATGGATCCCTATAAAAGATATTCCAGTGCGAACGCAGAGCTTAAAGCTCAGGGCATAGGTAATATTCTTTCCGGATTGATTGGCGGTTTACCCATGACATCGGTCATTGTGCGGACTTCAGCCAATGTGAATGCAGGATCAAAAACTAAATTATCGGCCATGATACACGGAACCCTTTTGATGGTTGCGGTTCTGCTTATCCCGGGTCTGTTGAATAAAATTCCGATGGCTTGCTTGGCTGCGATTTTGATTATGACCGGTTTACGCCTCGCCAATCCCAAAGTGTTCAAACATATGTGGCATGCCGGTAAATACCAGTTTATTCCCTTTTTGGCCACACTCATTGCGGTGGTCTTTACGGATCTTTTGAAAGGTGTGGGAATTGGTCTGGTAATCAGCATCATCTTTATCCTCAAAGGAAATATGAAGCTGGCTTACTTCTTTAAAAAGGAAGAACATCATGAAGGAGAAACGATATATATGGATCTTGCTCAGGAGGTTTCATTTTTGAATAAGGCAGCCATAAAACAAACCTTAAGCCATCTGCCCGAAAATAGTCTGTTGGTAATCAATGCTGCCCAGACGGTATACATTGATTTTGATGTATTGGAATTGATCAAGGATTTCGTTCAATATGGATCAAAAGAAAAAAACATAACCGTTACATTATTGAATTTTAAAGAATCATATGGTGTCGAGAGTTCGTCTCTCGTGCACTCAGATTAGCCTGAACTATGAAGGCTAATTTTAACTTAATAAAAAATATAAAACATGGAAAAAACATATCATAAGCTACTGGAGAATAACAAAGCATGGGCTACCCTGAAGTTAAACAATGATCCGGATTATTTTGAAACGCTGGCAAAAGGACAAACGCCGGAATACCTGTGGATCGGATGCTCTGATAGCCGTGTGCCAGCTAATGAGATTACCGGTACGAGACCGGGCGAAATATTCGTTCACCGCAATATTGCCAATATGGTGGTTCATAGCGACATGAATATGTTGAGTGTTTTGTCTTATGCTGTAGAAGTATTAAAAGTAAAGCATGTCATCGTGTGCGGTCATTATGGTTGTGGTGGTGTGATAGCCGCCATGGGAAACAAACAATATGGTTTAATTGATAATTGGCTTAGGCATATTAAAGATGTATATCGATTTCATCATGTGGAATTGGATGCTATTGAAGATGAAACGGAGCGCGAACGAAGGTTTGTAGAAGTAAACGTCATTGAACAAGTTCATGACTTGGGGAAAACCTCCATTGTACAAAATGCCTGGAAACGTAACCAACCCTTACACATTCACGGGTGGGTATATGATATCCATGATGGGATCATTAATGATTTGGGTGTAACATTTACATGTACTAAGGACTTGCATAAAGTGTATCAATTGAAGGATATGTAGATTGATATTCATGATTAAACCATAACTGTCGAAATGACTGAAGCACGATTCGATCTCCAACATGTATTGGATGAATTAAAGCACTTATTGCCTTCTCAAACGCCTATCAAGGATTTTATCCATCACAATTCTTTGCATGCTTATCAGCATTTGCCATTTTTTGAGGCCATCTTTAAAGCTTCTTCATTTGCAGGATATCAGGTTACATTACAACTCTCGGAATTTCGTGAGCTTTATTACAGTGGGCGAATTCGTAAGGACGCTTTGCTAAAAGTGATTAAGAACCGCAAGGGAATCGCCGACCAGGATATATGGTTGCATCATCTGTTGAATACAGACTATCCGTTGAATCGTGATCCTCTAATTGGACGCTTGAGAAGCCAATGGAAAAAAATTTATGCTATTGATTTGGATCATCATGTACAACCGTTGCTTTTTCGGATATTATGTAGCTATCTCGATCAAGGTATTACAATTTGGCCATTTCCATTAAATGGACAGGGATTTATCGAAAGTGTTCGAAATCTGGAATCAAGCAGTATGACCAGTCTTTTTAAGACTTCAAGAGGTCGTAACCTATTGGCCAATAAGGATATCACTGTTCAGGAGTTATTAAATATATTGGTAGGGGATGAACAATACTTTACCCAATATTTGTTTGATCAGCAATTTAGTCATCCCGGCTGGTCGGGCATAGTCAGTGCCATTGAACAGGCGCCGCATACTTTAATGGATAGCCGTGCGATTTCTTTGAACGAATTGATCTTGTTTGAACTGATCTTGGAAATAGATGCACTGGAAGATCAAATTGGAAGAAACTGGAAATCACTTGGATCTCATCATCTTCCGGCGCCCATCGATCTTTTTGCCGACCAGAAAAGTACAGAATGGATGGAAGTACTCAAACTATGGCAGGAAGCATTTGAATGGAGTTATTATGACGAGGTCCTTTCTGGAATTCGTCTGGCTCATAAACAGTCAAAACCGATCAATAAACACAAAAGCTTCCAGGCGATATTTTGTATTGATGAAAGGGAGTGCTCGCTTCGACGACACATCGAACAGGAAGACCAATATTGTGAAACCTTAGGGATGCCAGGATTTTTCGGAGTTGAATTTTATTTTCAACCCGAGCACGGGAAATTTTACGATAAACTTTGCCCGGCCCCGGTAACCCCGGCCTATCTGATTAAAGAATCGGAGGTGAAAGAAAAGCGTGGGCATGAAATGCTGTATAAAAAGGAAACGAATAACCTCGTTTTTGGTTCGTTTGCTACACTGGTTTTAGGAATATGGTCCGGCTTAAAATTAGGTTTGACCTTATTCCGACCGAAGATGAGTCCTGCGATTTCAGATGCCTATGCTCACATGGGCAGGACTTCTGTCTTATCCATTGAAAATTCCAATCCATCCCATCGTGAGAATAATTTGCAAATTGGATTTACGGTCCTGGAAATGACAGATCGCGTAGAAGCCGTTCTGCGGAATATCGGTCTGATAGAACAATATGCACCATTAATTTACTTTGTCGCTCATGGATCCAGTAGTGCGAATAATCCGCATCATGGCGCTCATGACTGTGGTGCATGCAGCGGACGGCCCGGTTCCGTGAATGCCCGCGTGATGGCAACGATGGCGAATCACCCTGAGGTTAGAAAGTCATTAAAAGATCGGGGTATTTTTATTCCGGACTATACCCAATTTTTAGGAGGTTTGCATGATACTGCGAGCGATCAGATCGAATTTTATGATGAAGTTATACTGACGCCTACAAACAGCATTGAACATCAAAAACACCTTGCCTCTTTTGATCGAGCACTCGATATGAATGCCAAAGAAAGATCACGGCGATTTGCTTCCATCTCCACCAGAAAGAATATTCGATCGATTCGTCGATCGATTCTTAAGCGCTCCGTGTCTATGTTTGAGCCTAGGCCCGAGTTAGGGCATGGAACCAATACGCTTTGCATCGTTGGGCGTCGGGAAATGACCCAAGGTCTGTTTTTAGACCGAAGAGCATTTCTTAATTCCTATGATTATCGAACGGATCCTGATGGTCATTTGTTGGTCGGCGTGATGAGGCCACTCGGTCCGGTGTGCGGTGGAATCAATTTGGAATATTATTTCTCAAGAGTAGATAATTATCGATTAGGCGCAGGCACAAAATTGCCGCATAATGTCATGGGTTTAATCGGTGTCGCTAATAGTTGCGATGGTGATCTGAGACCCGGATTGCCTTTGCAAATGATTGAAGTGCATGATCCCGTTCGTTTACTCATCATCGTTGAACACAGGCCGGAGGTTGTACTTAAAGCGATACAATCTACTCCGGAAATGTATGAATGGTATATCAATGAATGGGTAAAGTTGGTCGTTCTACATCCGGAATCGAAGGATTACTATTATTTCGAAGGTGGACAGTTCAATGTTTATGAACCCCTGAACGTATCCATAGAAAAACTGGAGGATATGAATACCTTCCTTGAATCGGCTCCCGAAATGGAGACTAATTATATCGTGGATGCCACAAAGGAACATTTGCCGGTGTCTATTTTAAACTCATAAGCATGATGAATCTGGTCTTACAATGTTTTATTTTATTACCCCTTGCCGCTTTCTTGTTAAGCTTTATGTTTCCTTCAAAACGGGAACAGCTTCTTAGCGGTTGGGTTTTAAGCACCTCTGCATTACATCTTTTAGGTCTATTATTATTCCTGATCCTATGGATACTTGATGGCGCTCCATTATTGGATAAGCGACACATTACATTTTATCATACAGAAGATATTGAGATATTTATCGATTTGTATTTCGATCGTACCACGGCTGTTTTCTCCTTCATCGGATCTATCATGATGTTATTGGTTTCTTTGTTCAGTAAAACCTATATTCATCGCGATCCCGGCTTTAAACGTTTCTTTGTCACTTTACTTTTTTTCTTTACGGGTTATAATCTGGTGGTATTTTCCGGAAATTTCGAGACCCTTTTTATTGGTTGGGAGATTTTAGGGGTATGTTCATTTTTATTGATTGCTTTTTATCGCGATCGGTATCTGCCGATAAAAAATGCATTGAAAGTAATTTCTATATACAGAATCGGTGACATCTGTCTCATGCTGGTCATGTGGATGAGCCATCACTTGTGGCATGAAAATATTACTTTCATCACCTTAAATGATACGGCTCTTGTGGCCAATCATTTGTTGGAGCATCAAGGTTATGGAGTATTTATTGCTTTAATGATCTTTCTGGCGGCAGCAGCTAAGTCGGCTCAATTCCCTTTTTCATATTGGCTACCCCGTGCCATGGAGGGACCTACGAGTTCCAGTGCAATTTTTTACGGGGCATTGTCGGTTCACATTGGGGTATTTCTTTTGCTTCGAACATATCCCTATTGGGAAAGTTTGATGATTGTAAAGGTAATCATTGTAACCATGGGGATATTAACCACACTGATTGCTTCGAATATCGCCAGTGTTCAATCTACTGTGAAAACACAAATAGCTTATGCATCCGTGGCTCAAATTGGTTTGATGTTTGTCGAAGTTGCTTTAGGGTTTCATTGGTTGGCTTTGATACATTTTTCAGGGAATGCCATGTTACGGACTTATCAACTGCTTATTTCGCCGTCCGTATTAAGTTACCGAATTCATGATATGATGTTTCATTTTAAACCCAAAGTCGAATCAAAGAAGAATGCATACTTCGCACGATTATATCATACATTTTATATGTTGGGCATTCAGGAATGGAATATGGATCATTTTTTTAGTGTACTCTTATGGACTCCTGCTAAAAAAATTGGACGTTCTGTTTCCTTTTTGTCCACACGTTTCTTTATCATTCTTTTGTCGTTTATTTATCTTTCGGGATTGGTCTTGAATATTTACCGGGAATCTATATCCATCGACCTGATCGAATTTTTGCCATTCGTCTACTCAGTCATCGGTTTGCTGCTTTTACTGAAGGCTTTTTCTTTTCGAGGAAATGCCATCGCTTCCTGGCTTTCTGTGTTTTCTGCTCAACTGTTCATTACATTAGGTGTCGTCTTTCTGAATGAACATTTTGGCTTTACCGAAATCGGACTATTGCTAAGTGGTTCTATTGCTTCAGCTTTGATTGGTTATTTAACCCTTCGTAAGGTTTATCAAATCGATCAGGATATACAACTTAATCGTTTCCATGGGTATGTTTATGAAAAACCTATACTGGCTTTTATTTTTTTATTATGTTGCTTAGGGATGATCGGACTCCCATTTACGCCGAGTTTTGTGGGTATTGATTTGTTATTTAGCCATATTCATAAACACCAGGAATTGGTCATCATATTTACTTCGATCAGTTTCTTATTCTTCGAAATTTCCGTTCTCCGAATTTACGCAAGAGTATTTCTAGGTCCGCATAAAAAGGAGTTTCATCCCATTGCTTTCAAATCATCATAGATACAAAAAAAAGACCGGCCATTCAGCCGGTCTTTTTTAAAGATATAAATTCCATTATCTACCTTGAATGTAATTACTGAGTTCTGTTTTAGAGGATGAGAAACTGAACACGTTATTGACATTGAAGTAATTTCCCGGATCTGAACAATGTTCATATGCAAATTTTGCAAAATCCAACTTGCTTTCTTCGAAACTGAATGTCTTACACATATTTACAATTTGAGAGCTGGTCATACAATTTGAACTGATAATCTGCTTGGCCATGGTCAGACGGGTCTCGTCAAATCCTTCGTCGGCAATAGTCTTACGGGCATTTTCAAAATCACCCGGACTCATGGCATATCCCTGGCATCCTGTGCGGTTTCTGCCCGCACCAGGATTCCGATTTCCATTATCTTCGTATCCGTCGTGATAAGTGGTGGTGGTGGTAGTAGTCGTCATCTGGGTATTGACCAACGGATCATTGATATTCACATTCATATTCAAACCACCGGCATTTACATTGACATTGGCTCCTCCTGTATTTCTTCCGGATCTGGTTTCTACCACCGTAGTTTGGCTGAATCCGGGACCGGATACGATGACGTTAGGTTGTCCGAATCTGTATACCGGTACATTGGATGGACGTATCATATTTTGTTCGGCCGGCATGAAGGAATAAAATCTTAATACTTGTTTGCCGGATTTGTCTTTTTTGATTTTATAGGTCACATCCTGATGGACATTATTTGCATCTACAAGCATCAAATTATTTTTCGTAATTTCCTTTTGTGTCGGATCTTCAAAAATAATTTTACAATTGTAATAAGGCTGCGGCAATTCCTCCAGGCGAATATTGGTTTGTGCTACTTCATTCTGACGCTCACCATTTAAAATGAGGTAGAATTTGTATCCATCTTCAGAGAAAATGGTGAGATTGGATGTAGGCAGGAATTGAGCATATAAAGTTCCGGTAAGTAACAACAGGCTGGAAAGAAACAGGAATTTGATTGTTTTCATGGTATTGAATATTTTAGTTTATAAAAATAGTCGGACAATTTCCGGAAACCAATAATTGCAGGGTGTGATAAAGTTATTTTAACATTTGCAGATCCGTCAATTCCAATAATACCGAAAGCCAGCCTGCACCACTCTTCCCGGCATGATCCGACCAGCAATACTCATATAACGCTGGTTCAATAGATTGCTGATTTCCATCGTTACAGATATTTTATGATGTTTAAATGGAACCATATATGAGGTCAAAATGTTAGATGTTGAATAGGGTAATAGAAACCGACTTTCGTCCGTCGTAATAAATCGGTATCCGGTATAGGTTTGTACGAAACTGATATCTATCCGATTTATGCTGAGTCCAATATTTCCTTTCAACTGATAGCGAGGCACATAGGGTATTTGCTTTCCGATGGAGTAGTCATTCGGGATGGCAGATTTTTCTGTTGTAGATAAGGTATACGCATAATGCATACCTAAATGAAAATACTTCCGTGATTTTACAGGTTGACTTTGAACAACCTGTACATCAATATATTCCTCGTGTGGAACTTGTTTTTCCGGAGGGCTCAGTCTTAGACTATATTGAAAACTCGCTTCAATCCCGCGGCTCCATACCTCTTGTATATTGTGCGGCGTCAGTATCGCATTCCCATACCATGCAATCCAATTGTTCACTTTTCGATGATAGATATCCATAGAAGACTGAAGCTGAAACTTAGGCCGGTTGATATTGACACTCATGCCACCTTCCAAATTCTTGCTTTGTTCCGGTTTGAGATTGAGATTACCTCCGGGTTCATAATATAATTCATTGAGGGTTGGAATACGGTAGTTTCCGGAGATACCGGCATAGGCTTTAAAATATTTTAATAAACGTAACTTTACTGTGAGCGAGGTCATGAGTGGAATCGAAAATCGATCGCTGAATTCTTTTCGGATTAACCCATGCAGGCTGATTCGTCGCAGTATGGGGTCTATGCCATAAGATAAACTAACACCGGCTTTATTAAGCCCGGCGTTCGTTCGATCCGTCAGGCGGGCATGAGAAGCGGTGAGGCGAAGTTGAGCCTGATGATTGTAACGCGGCTTATAACGTATCGTCAAATCGGCTGGCATATTGAGGACTTGAGCGTTGTAGTTTAATGGTATCAGTGAATCGATATATTGATATTGTTCGTAGATCATTCCGGTGGTCAGGCGCGCTTCATAATTTCGATGGGGAGAATAACTCCAATTCAACAAGGCACGAACAGCCTCCTGATTTTCCGATTTTTTACTTTGAGCTTCAAAAATGGCCGGGGGGATCTCTCTGTTGAGTTTTTGCAGCCAAACATGCAATGAAACGGTATGATGCGTAAAGGGTTTGAAATACAAATCATTGAGCAGTCCATATTGCTTTGAACCTGCATGCAGCAGGGTTTGTACCGTATCTTCTTCGGGATTATAAAATGAATAACGATTTTGCCCGTTATGAAGGAAAATGCGGGTTTGGTTTAACCATCTTTGCGTACCAAGAGACAGCCTTAACACGGCACCCAGGTTGCCAATAGATTCATAACCTGCAGCACATTGAGCAGCAGTGATTTTTTGAAAAGAGGGTGCATCGTTTTTTAAAACAATGCCTCCTGCTACCGATTGTGTTTGACCATCACTGCCATATTCAATTCGGATTTGATCAAAAAAGGAAACCGGAATCTGGGAGAAATCAGAAATGCCTGTCATCGCATGATTGATGGGGATGCCCTGCCACAGCACTTGTGTTTGTGCCGCCGAACTTCCCCGGATACTGATGGTACTGAGTGATCCGGGACCGTAATTCCGAACGAACACATGACTGTGTAATTGCAATATTTTTTCAAGGGTCTGGCGGTTATGGTAGATCTTGCTTAGCGTATCGATGTATTCGGTATTGGCATCATCATTCAAAGCTTTTTGATCAACAACGGTCACGACTTTTAATAAATTACTTTGATGGTCCTGAGCGGTCAGCGGGACATAGTAGAGAATAAGGAGCCATATGTACAGACAGTATTTCAAATTATCGAAATATAAATGAGTTGGCGCCTATACCAGCCTGGTATTGATGCAGTAATAGCCCTTCTGCATTGTATTCAGATATTGTGCTATTTTGGGTAAATCCTTTAGGGTCAGATAAGTAAATGTGATTTGTCGTCGGATCGATCCCGAAACTCCAGAAATAAGAACCGGTTTGAGCCGGAATAAATGGTGATGAAGGCAATTCATTGGCTTCAATCGGCATACAGTACAAGCCGTTATGTAGTGCTGTTCCATTGTAATTGACCTGTAAAAACCACAAGGTGTCTCCTCCTTTATTGATTTGCAATCGGAAGGGATCCTGTTCAGAATCAAAAGATAAACTGTTTAAAATTTGTTTATTGTTTGGATTAAATCGGGTCAACATCGAAACTTTTCCTTTGTACTTATTGCCGGATAAAACCCAAACCATGCCCTGTTTGTCCTGGCAGATATATTGGGGAGCCCGTCCGTTAATAGGGATGCTGTCAACGATGGAATGGGTTAGTGTATTGATTTTGTAAATGGAATGACATGCTGTATCCCAATGGCATAACCAAACTGAGGATCCCATCTTCAGCATGTTCTCCGTATTTAGATATGGGGTCACAATGGTCTTCTCTAAGCTATAGGTCTGGGTATTGATGACATAAATGTAAGGTTTATACAGTGTACTCAAATATATATGCCCGGCATCTGTTTGTAAGATTTGACGGGGGAACATGAGCGGTGCTATGGTTCTGATCCATTTGAATTGACTATCCACGAAAATCAATTTGCCTGAATTGTTCAGGCTAATGACATAACCATCATTCAGCGATAATATACATTGGGCTACATCTCCCAAAAGTTGTTGATTTGTCTGATGATATAAATTTTGACTGACCACAGCGGTTTGAAAGTCGAGATAGGAAATCTCCGCATTTGCGTTACCCAAAGAGCCTTCGTTGAGGATAACTATGCCGCGATGTTGTAAATTGGCGAAAACTATCGGATCAGGATGAGGTCTGTCTTTGACACAAGCCATCAGAAATATGCATACGAAAATGCTATATCCAAGACTGTGATATATTTTCATGATCGGAGAAATTTGCGCTGAATTAAATTTCCCTTTTGGTCTTTAACTTGAAGGACATAAAATCCTGCAGGTAATGATTCCAGATCTATGGATGATGGCATAGAGCAATGACCTTGTAAGTACATTCTCCCATCACTACTCAATATGCGATAATTGATTTCTTGTGTGGGACCTTCGATGTGAATTATGCGGTTTGCCGGATTTGGATAGACCCTCACATCCATGATCGTGATATTCGAATGATCGGTGAGCGGATATTGAGCATGGATAATACCGAGTGCGTCAAGATCAAATCCTCCGGTCGGGTAGGGGGTGGGATAGGGGTCGTTAATGATGTGACCGCTCTGATCAAAAGTGCCATGCAATTTATTGAGCGAGCCAATCACATCAATAATTCTTACATAACGAATTTGGTTCACATCTAAAGACAAGATCATACTGAGGTCCTGCAAATCGAAAGGGGTGCCGTAGCTGCCGATATATTTTCCGGCCAAACCATTCATCTTACGAGTGTCCACATATTGTCCCGTACCGGCAATTTGATTATTGGTATCCTGGTCGCAGGTGGCAGGAAATCTGTAGTAATTCAGTCCGTCGTTGCTCACTTCAACAAAGGCAAATTCCAGATAGGCCATGTTTGAATCAAGAGGATCCAGAAATCCATTTTCAAAAAGGGCAAAGTCTGCTCCCGGGCCATTGGTCAATGGATTACTGAAATAATAAGTGGCTATGCCCCCGTCACCCAAACTGACAATATTCCCGTCTGCATATCCTGTTGCGCTAAGGCTATCTCCTTGAGAGGTCAGTCCAAGGATAGTGTCTGCAATATTTTGATATCCCCGTTGTATACTGCACTGTCCCGCCCATCCGAGTATGATATTGCTGTCTTTATGGATCGCCGTACTGCCGGGCTGCAAGGCTTGAGGTGCAAATTGAGCCTGCGCTGAAGTAACGCCTACAAGGAGGTATAGGAATAAAAAGATTCTCACCTTATTTTATGATTTTCTTTGTGAAAACTTTTCCTTCATACTGTACCTGTATAAAATATACCCCTGACGACAAATCCGAAAGTAGTATAGGTGTTGTAATTTGGGCCTGCGCTGTTTGTGCATGTCGCACTTTTCCATAAATATCCCTAACAACCAAAGGGATGGCTAATTCACTGGCATTTTTGACATATAGATATTCGGTAAATGGATTAGGATAGACTTCTACATTCAATGAAGTAGGCCATTCATCTATGCCTACAATGGCGGCAGAGAAATTATCCATACAGAAATAAGCCGGGGTTAACATACCCAAACTATTCGTATCTGAGGATACCATACTAAAGGTTAGACTGTCGCAGAAACCTAAGCTACTTAAATTGACCAAGGTCCAGTCCTTGATAATGTAATCATTGGCATTGTTTGCATCGCGGAAGTCGGCCAGATAAAATTTTACCGTATCCGATTTCGGTACTCCATTAAACCATCCGGTGATATCCAATCGAAAGAAGTCCGGGTCATTGCCGGATGGGCCACCAAATTTCTTGGCAAAACCATCTCCGTTTTGCATCGAACGGTAAGCAATAGTGGTATTGGTAATATAGCAACTTCCCATAGCATGGGCCGCGCCGATGCCATTGCTGATTCGAATCTTATTGATTTCTGGCGTATAACTGCGATAGAATACAGTATAATTGTCCGAGTTATTATATCCACTTCCGGCCATAGACGCAAGTTCATTGGTGGCATATGAAATGTCGGTCGTATCCTTTCGATTCGAATAGCCCCAGCCACTCCATGATCCGCCCCAAGAGGTATCCCAGGCATTCACCAAATAGAGAGGGCCTTCGCCGAATCCTGAAATTAATGGAACAGTATTAAGCCCTTTCCAATAGCCCGATGTCGGTACGCTGAGTGATTCGAAGGTGATTTGAGCACCCGCCTGAAAGGATAAAATGAACAACGAAATAAAGAGTAAAGTCTTTTGCATAAAAATCTGTTTAAATAATAAAATAACGGGAAGTGATTATAGCAGGATAAATCGTATACCCAACTACCGCAAGCTTTATTCCCGAAGCCGGCGAAGAAAATGATGTATTGGGCAGGTCTTCTGACTCACGCTCTTTTCGTTGCGGCCTTCCCGTCTTTTGTAAATCGACAGTGGCTAAAATGGCAACGCTTTTAAAACGTTTACAGCACCGGGTAGTGTCACTGATTTTCACAGTGTTCTCTTTTCACCTTGCGTTTTGTACAAACTTGGGGCACCAAATACCAAGCAAAGGTAAACAACGGATTGGATTTACAAAATGCATTCAGTGGCCCATAGCTGTTTCGCAGATTCATCATGGGTTTCACCTGAATATTTCTTTTTGCTCCCCATATGCACTTCGTAAAACCGGACATTTCGTTGGGGAACCCAGTTGAAAGTACGGTGAGCATTAAGAATCGAGCTATCGGGTATCTGAGCAGTATTGGAACCATCACAGTATGATTCTTTTTCATGGAGATGACCAAGGTCTTTCAAACTATAATTTGCTTCGCCATGAGCACTGTTTTGCCATCTCAATAAAACGATTAATTTGCACTCAAAATCATTGCCATGGGAAAAAAGCTGCTGAGTGCCAAGCAACAAAAGGACTTATTAGTCCTACTCGAAAACCGGTATGAAAAAAATATGAATCGTCATAAAGGGTTGTCTTGGAAGGAAATTCAATCTCGTTTGACAGCGAATCCGGATATTTTATGGACATTAAATGAAATGGAGAAAACGGAAGGAGAGCCGGATGTGGTGTTGTTGGATTCAAAATCAGATGATATTTTTTTTGTAGATTGTTCAGCAGAGAGCCCTAAGGGAAGAAGAAGCCTATGTTACGATCGCGAAGGGCTCGACTCGAGAAAGGAATTTAAACCTGAAAATAATGTCATCGATCTGGCAGCAGCAATGGGGGTCGATCTTTTAACAGAAGCCCAATATCGTGCCTTGCAAAAGTTCGGGCCTTTCGATACCAAGACGTCGAGCTGGATTCTGACCCCTGCACCGATGCGAAAACTGGGTGGTGCATTATTTGCAGATTATCGTTATGGTCAGGTTTTTGTTTACCACAATGGTGCACAATCGTATTATGCGGGTCGTGCGTTCAGAGGCGCCGTCAAAATCTAAAGACCAAAGCCCCGATTGATCAATTTTTTAAACTATTTTTTTATGCATCCGGATATTCAATCATATCATGCGAAACAAGCCGAATCTGATCGTGAGATTTGTGAAATGTTATCGACCGAAATAAGTAATGCCCTGCCTCATGCAGAGAATAAGATCTGGCACGCTCATCCTGTTTGGTTTTTAGATGGCAATCCTATTGTAGGTTACGACAAGCTCAAGCAATGTGTTCGTTTGTTGTTTTGGAGCGGCCAATCGTTTGAGGAAGAATTGTTGAAGCCGGAAGGAAGTTTCAAAGCAGCTGAAATGAGATACACTTCCATAGATCAGATTCAGGTGGATGATCTTAGACGTTGGCTGAAAAAAGCCGAATCCATACAGTGGGATTATAAAAACATCGTTAAGCGTAAAGGGCAGCTGGAAAGATTAAAATAGATTCCATCTATTCATGCTGTATTGCGCTTGGATGGATTGAAGCAATTCATTCATTCAATAAATAGGGTAGACAAATTTTACCGCTTTACAATCACGGTTTCACCCATGAGTACATCTACCGAGTCGGCATTAATTGGAATGTCTTCGCCATTCTTTAATTTGAGATAGCCTCCGTCACTTTTGACATAATGATCGATAAATTCTTTGTTGATGATATAAGATTTATGACAACGAAAAAAGCCTGGAAAGTCCCTCAGTGTGTCTTCAAAATTCTTGAGCGTACGGCTGACCAATAATTTACTTTTATCCTGAAAATGAATTTCCGTATAGGTATTTTCCGCTTTGAGGTAGAGGATTGTGGATAGCTCTAAAAAAGTGATAGATTGACCCACCGGAACGGCAATACGTGTAGGAGGCTGACCTTGTAAGCTTTCTTTCAACATCATGACTTGTTCTTTCTTGGGTCTGTTTTTTTCAAATCGGTTAATGGCCTGTACCAGTTCATCCGAATCTATCGGTTTGAGCAGATAGTCGATCGCATTCAATTTAAATGCCTTTACTGCATATTGATTATAAGCCGTAGTGAAAATAATGCCGAAATCAATTTCGTCTTCATTGAAGAATTCCAAGAGTTCAAGACCACTGTGTCCCGGCATTTCTATATCCAGTAAAACCAGATCCGGTTTGAGTTTCCGAATGGCTTTAACCCCATTGGGTAAATCCTCACAGTCTGCAATAAGTTCTACTTCTGGAAGAAATTCGGTTAAAAGATTTTTTAAAAGTTTTCTTGCTTGTGGTTCGTCGTCAATGATAATCGCTTTCATAGTAAGATTTATTGTATAGGTATATGAATGGTTACGGTAGTGCCGGATGGTTGTTGGTCATAATCTGTTTTGTCGGTAAAAGAGATATGAATATCCTGATTATCTTGGTTAAGAATATCCAGACGCTTCTGGTTCGCTTGTAACGCAAAAGATTGATGGTCTTTGTTTTTGATGAGGTTTAATTCATGACTGCGCATACGCCCAATGCCATTGTCGTCGATCACGATTTCTAAAATATTGGAATCGAATTTCTTGAAACTGATATGCAGTTTCTTCGGTCCTTTTTTATGCAAGAGGCCATGTTTAATGGCATTTTCCACATAAGGCTGTATAATCATGCTGGGGATGAAAACCGATTCAGTATTCAAAAGGGAATCAACGGTGATGGTATACTCCATTTGTTCAAATCGAATCTTCTCAAGATCCAGGTAAAGTTTTAAAGCATCAACCTCTTCGTCCAAACTAATTTTTTCTTTTTCACTCATTTCTAAAATTCTCCGTGTGAGTTTGGAAAATTTCGACAGATAAGTGGAAGCATTTCGTTTGTCTTCACTGATAATAAATGATTGGATGGTGTTGAGCGCATTGAACAGGAAGTGTGGATTCATCTGTGATTTGATCGAGCTCATCATGGACTGCTTTAAACTATTTTCCAATTGCATTTTTTCCATTTCCAAATTGTTTTTTTCTTTTTGCTGCCGCAGTTGCCAGCGATAGATGAACAGGATGATGAATGCAAAGAGAGCGAAAATCGTAAGCCAACTGCCAAAGGTCTTATACCATGGTTTTTCTATTTTAAATTTGAGTTGGTTCGGCAACAATTCATTATCCAGTTTAAATTCAATCAAATAATCTTCAGGTTCCAGTGACGCCAAAGTGATTTTTCGGACATCAGAAGGTGATTGTTTCCAAATACCATGATTGATTCGATAGGATAGGATATGCCCTTGAGGTTGTAAATAATCAGGTATGGCATAGCTGATTTCAAGATCGTTTTGTTTTGTTGGAAAACGATAAATACGTTCGGGGGTATAAGGTTTTTGATTAATGGAGGTGATATAAAATGCCGGACGGAATGAATGATGTGTAAATTCACTGCGGATGAGACCTTCCCGGGTGATGAAGATGATTTCATTTTCCCAGACATTGATATCCAATATTTGTGAACTATTCATCATTAATGGTAATTGTTTCAGGAAATTAGAATCCATGGATGTGGAAATCTCCTCCAGATCTGCATGGAATATTCCGGATGCATGTTGCACGAAAAGGTGATGGTCACAAATTTTAATCCGCTCTATTTGCTGAAGATTTTCGTAACGCCGGATTCTTGAATCGGCGGTCCGAATCAGCAATTCGCCGCCATGGGTTAGGCAAAATAATGTTTGTTGATGCTGCAGTATGGTGGAGCAATATATTTCTTTTTTATTCCACAGTAAATGCCCTTTTTCCTTTGGCGCAAACCATCTGATGCCCAAATTGGTGGCGTAGTATACCTTATGCTCTTCGGGAATATAAGCGGTGGATTTTGCCCGTACACCATCGAGCAGAACGGAGGCATTCGGAAACAAAGCCGGGTCTATGGGGCGGGAATAGTATAGTTCATCAAATAGACTGGTCAAACTATCGGATCTATTTCGGTTGAGTAGAACGGCACTGGACGAATAAGCTGCAGCAAGATATTTTGGATCGATATAGGCGACGGATTTTAATCCTCCCGAAACAATTTGTATCATACCCTTGTCATATTTGAACCCATTGCGAAAATGGGGTTCTATATATTGGTTTCCGGGCAGATAGACCAAATCATAAATTTCCTGATGATTGGTGGTGGTAAATATTTTATTGACATTCATGTCTGCTGCATTGACCTGATAAACCTCGCCGGTCGTTGATCCCAAATACAACTTATGGTCAATTACTTTAGAAAGACATATTTTTTTTTCAGGCAGAGGATAGGTCAGTTGATGTAAATCCGGAATGATATATAATCCGTTGTCGAGTGTACCTATCCAAAAATGTCCATCCCGGTCACGCATCATACAGGATGGTCTTTCTCCCTGAAAAAGTGTTTGCCTGAGTTGAAAGGATTTTATATCAAATACCGATAAACGGTCGTTTTCGGCAGCCATAAGAAGGCTGTCAAATAGTACCGCTTTTTTTACCATGGAATGAAATCGAATCCCGGTAGGCATAAACTTCCCGTCATATCGTACGATTTGTTTCGATCCCGGATAATTGTCAACTAAATGAAGTTGATGATTAAATATAAATGGATGTTCAGAGTGTATATATTGTTTATTCAAAGGGATGGATGCAGACAATTCCCCTTTGCTGTTATAGATCGTGAGTGTGTTGGATTTTCTGATGACAAGAAGATCATTGAGTACATGGGCAAAACCAATATCTCCTGTAAACATAGCCATTTGTTTAAATCGGCTAAGGGACTTTAGGTCATAAAAGTCCAAACTGGTTTGCGTGAGAAAAAATAAGGTATGATCTGCAATTCCGTATATATGATTGACGCCCGGCTGATCATTAAATACATGTAGCGAATCGTTTTGAACATAATACAAGTAGTTGTCGAAACTCACATACCATATCCGTCCATAAGGATCTTCCATAATTTGATTCCCGGCACGAGAATATTGATTGCTGTAAGTGTAATTTTTTACGGTTAATCCGTCAAACCGACTAAGTCCTTGGTTTCCTGCAATCCATACAAATCCTTTTTTGTCTTGGTAAATGTCGAATATTTCGTTTGAAGGTAAGCCCCGACTTTTATCGATGTGAATGGCATAGGGCTGTTGGGCTAGTCCGTAATGACTAAGCAATAGATAAAACACGAAATAGATGATCTTCCGGGTCATGGGTGGAAGGTACAAAAATCGATGAAATTGGATGAAATTGCTACCCCAGTTAGTGAAAGCAATCATTCAGTAAGTCAATTCGGACATACTGAGGAAATGAGTCACCGGCAAGAGGTATACTAAGCCTATTCAGGTTAAATCGATTCATTTTTCATTCCTCAAGCCTATCCTGATTTTTGGATGAATAGTTGTTGAATGCTCCAGGATTTTGAAATGATTGATGATTACGAATGAAACTTTCAAGGAAGGGTCTAGGGTTGATAAAGTTGAATATACTTGTCATTTATTTTGAAGCATATTCAAATGTAATTCTTGGTTCAGAATGTCTGAAAACAGAAGGAAGAGATGGTTGGCAATGCTCGCGATAAGGATAAGGCGAATGGATTTACGATTATTCGCTGAACTTCGCCATCCAGAATTCCTCAAGACTCCGCATTTTCGTTTTAGCCTTTGGTGTTTTATCTCCAAAGCCGGCCATATGTAATGCGCCGTGAATAATCACCCGGAGAAGTTCCTGCTGTACCGGTACTTTTTCTTTTCTGGCATTTTCTCTCACCCGGTCTATGCTGATATAGATATCGGCCACAATCAGGTCCATGTCTTTTTCAGTCAAATCAAAGGTAATGATGTCAGTGTAATCATCGTGTTGGAGATATTCCAGATTCATCTGATGTAAATAAGAATCGCTGGTAAAGCAATAAGAAAAGGCCGATCCTTTTTTTCGATAATGAAAAATGAGTTCTGCTATATGGGCCGATAATTTTCGTTTTTGCTTCAAACCGGAATGCACATCCAAATCGCTGAAGGTGCAAAAACTATCCGGGGGAAGAATGTTTTTTTTTGTCTGAGCCATAAAATTACAAAGTAGCGATCACACTGAGGCCATTCTCGACCACATCGCCGATTTGAGCATTGACCTTTGTGCCAATGGGTAAAAACAAGTCCACTCTGGATCCAAATTTAATGAATCCTAATTCTTCATTTTGAACGGCCCGGTCTCCCTGTTTGGAATACGTGATGATGCGTCGGGCTACCGCACCGGCAATCTGACGGATCAGGATTTCAGCTTTAGGGTGTTTTACGACGATGGTGCTGCGTTCATTCTCTGTACTCGACTTCGGATGCCAGGCGACAAGGTATTTGCCTTTGTGATATTTTACATAGGTTACTTCGCCATTCACCGGGTAGCGGTTGACGTGTACATTTAAAGGTGACATAAATATGGATACTTGCAATCTGCGACCTTTGAAGTATTCGGGTTCCTCTGTTTCCTCAATCACAACCACTTTCCCATCACATGGTGACATCACCAGATCGTCTCCTGATTTAAAAGTGCGGGCAGGAATCCTAAAAAACCAAAACACCCAAAACCAAATAAGGCCCAGTATCAAAAGTAGTGGGTAGGCCAAAATAGGCCATTCGCCCAGAAAATGCATAACCATCCAAATGACGATGGCATATAAAACGGTCGCTACGATACAGTATATCCAGCCTTCTTTGTGTAGACGCATGTGTTTGATTTGCCTGCGAAAATAGGTTGAAAATCGGGGAATTTATAGAGAAATGAAACCGGAGTAAATGGTATGTTCCGGGTGGATGCAGAAAACATTTGCGCTGCAGGTAAAAGATTACGGTTTGATAGGGCGGTAAAAGGTCGGCAGGCTTCGATTCCGGGCGTTTTTTCTATTTGGATTTGAACCGGTGAACATTCTCCTGATGAATACCCGTTTACACCTGATTGCCGCATTGGAATGCTAGTTTCATTAATCCCAAATCACCGGTCTGAAATTTTACTTTTTACGGTTCTGTATACTTCAACAAAACCAAATTGTTATCAATGGTAATTTTCCAAAAAAATCTTTTTTTCTTATTCACATCGTTATACAGACTGATTTTACTATATAATGCCAAGATTCATTGTTAATATACACAAGTTGTGGAAAATGAACATTAGCGATATCGATACCTAAAAAATATCTTCGTTGGGCAATACAGCAAAAACCACAATCTCTCTTTTCGAATTTTATCATGTGTCGTCAGACCTGAAACTTAAAAAGTAAAGGGGGAATTGTCACCATAAACGAAAAAACCCAATTAAAGAAAATTCAATCATGAAGCAAAAAAGTACCGACGCCACCGGCCTTCAGTTTACCCGACAGTTTACCAACGATACCCAATCTGTTTACGACCAGTTTACCTATGATTATCGTACTTCGGTAATCAAGAACCCCAATGGTGAAGTGGTCTTTGAAATGAAAAATGTGGAGGTGCCTTCACATTGGAGCCAGATTGCTACAGATATCCTGGCGCAAAAGTATTTTCGTAAAGCCGGTGTGCCACAACCTGACGGTTCCCTGGGAAGAGAAACTTCTATTAAAGAAGTGGCCCATCGGATGGCGCATTGCTGGAGAGTTTGGGGTGAAAAATATAATTATTTCCATAGTTCCAATGATGCTCAGGTGTTTTATGATGAGCTCGTATATTCCATTTTGAATCAAAGTTGTGCACCTAATTCACCGCAATGGTTCAATACCGGGTTGCATTCATCTTATGGCATCACCGGCAAGCCTCAAGGGCACTACTACGTGGATCCGGTTACCGGAGAATTATGTAAATCTCAAAATGCTTACGAGCGCCCTCAGCCTCATGCCTGTTTTATTTTGAGTGTGGAAGATGATTTAGTCAATGAGGGAGGTATCATGGACCTTTGGGTACGTGAAGCCCGTATCTTTAAATATGGAAGTGGGGTAGGAACCAATTATTCCAATATCCGTGGTGAAGGCGAAAAGCTCAGTGGAGGCGGAACTTCAAGTGGTATCATGAGTTTCCTGAAAATTGGAGACCGTGCCGCAGGGGCCATTAAAAGTGGTGGTACCACTCGTCGTGCAGCCAAAATGGTTTGCCTCGATTTGGATCATCCCGAAATTGAATCCTTCATCAATTGGAAAGTTGAAGAAGAAAAGAAAGTGGCAGCACTGATTGCAGCAGGATATAGTCATGATTATGAAGGCGAAGCCTATCGTACAGTGAGCGGACAAAATTCGAATAACTCTGTGCGCGTACCGAATGAATTTTTCCATGCGCTTCAGAACAATGAAGATTGGGAACTAAAAGCCCGTACAGATGGACGTGTGATGAAGAAGATACCGGCCAAGGATATTTGGGAACAAATCGCCTATGCCGCATGGCGTTGTGCCGATCCGGGTACTCAGTACGATACCACCATCAATGAGTGGCATACATGCCCGGAAGGAGGGAAAATTCGCGCTTCGAATCCTTGCAGTGAGTATATGTTCATCGACAATACAGCCTGCAATCTGGCCTCTATGAACCTGCGCCGCTTCTATGATGAGAACACCAATGTATTTGATATAGCGGGTTATGAATATGTTACCCGCCTTTGGACGGTTGTACTTGAAATATCCGTTTTAATGGCACAATTCCCATCCAAGGAAGTAGCCCAATTGAGCTATGATTATCGTACCCTCGGACTGGGATATGCTAATCTCGGATCTCTCCTCATGGTGAAGGGGATTCCTTATGATAGCGAAGAAGCCCGTGGTATTGCAGGAGCTTTAACCGCCATTATGACGGGGGTATCTTATAAAACTTCAGCCGAGATGGCTCGTCATTTGGGTACTTTCGCGAAGTATGAGGAAAATAAGACCCATATGTTGCGTGTAATGCGCAACCACCGTGCAGCTGCATATGATGCACATGAAGCATACGAAGGAATTGAAATTAAACCTCATGGTATCAATGCCAAATATTGTCCGGAAGATCTTTTGAAAGCAGCCACTAAAGCTTGGGATGATGCCGTACAAATGGGTGAAAAATATGGATACCGTAATGCCCAGGCTACGGTGATTGCACCTACCGGTACCATTGGATTGGTGATGGATTGTGATACGACCGGAGTTGAACCGGATTTCGCTTTGGTGAAATTTAAAAAATTAAGCGGTGGCGGGTATTTCAAAATCATCAATCAAAGTATCCCTACAGCTTTGCGCAATTTAGGATACAGTGAAAAGGAAAATGATGCAATTGTAAAATATGCCAAAGGTCATGGTACTTTCGCCGGAGCACCTTTTATCAACCATCAAACCTTGAGTGAAAAAGGCTTTATGGCTGAAGAGTTGAAAAAACTGGATCAGGCCGTGAGCAGTGCATTTGATATTGCCTTCGTATTTAATCATTATACTTTGGGTGAGGAATGCCTGCAACGCATTGGCTTTACTCCTGAACAATATATGAACCCTACTTTCACGCTGTTGGAAGAATTGGGTTTCAAATCCGAGGAAATAGACAAGGCTAATGACTACGTATGTGGTACCATGATGTTAGAAGGCGCGCCACTCTTGAAAGAGGAGCATTTGCCGGTCTTTGATTGTGCCAATAAGTGCGGAAAGAAAGGAGAGCGTTACATTCATCATACCGGACATATCCGCATGATGGGTGCTACCCAACCTTTCATCAGCGGAGCTATATCCAAAACCATTAACCTGCCAAATGAAGCGACGATAGACGAGATCAAGGAATGCTATATGTTGAGCTGGGAATTAGGACTTAAAGCGAATGCACTCTACCGTGATGGCAGTAAAATGTCTCAACCGCTCTCCAATAAGAGTGATAAAAAGGAAAAGTCGACTGAACCTACAGCTGATGCCATACAGGAAATCGCAGAAAATGTGATGCATGATTTGGGTAAACTGACTATCGATGAGTTGTTAGAAGAAGTGAACAAACGCGTACAGGCTAGTCCGGATACGACGTTGAAGCGCCAGCTGTCCCGCATTGTTGAACGTAAAACATTGCCGGCCAAACGCCGTGGTTATACCATCAAATCTAAGGTTGGTGGACAAGCCGTCTTCCTGCGTACCGGTGAATACAGTGATGGTACCTTAGGCGAAATCTTCATCGATATGGCGAAAGAAGGCGCTACCATGCGCAGTCTCCTCAACTGTTTTGCCATCGCGGTAAGTATCGGTATGCAATACGGTGTGCCATTGGAAGAATTTGTAGATAAATTCATCTTCACCCGCTTCGAACCTGCCGGTATGGTCGAGCATCCGAATATCAAAAATGCGACATCCATCATCGATTATATCTTCCGTGCGCTGGGCTATGAGTATCTCGGACGTACTGACCTCGTTCATGTTCAAACCCCAATCGGTAATTCCGGTCAGGAAGAATGGGATGTGCCTGTGGAGGGCAATGAAGAATTGTCGAATGTTAGAGTAACCGCTCTTTCTGCACGTCCGGATGCAAAGAATATTGTACACGAGATTGCACCTAAAAGAGTGGCAGCCATGAGTGAAGCCGATAAAAAGAAAATGATGGGCACGAGCGCCGATGCACCGGTCTGTCGCCAATGTGGTAATATTACCTTGCGTAACGGAACATGCTATATGTGCCCGAACTGCGGTACTACCACAGGTTGTAGCTAATCATCAACAAATCATACATCAAGCCGATCACATCCAAAGTGATCGGCTTTTTTAATTCTCTCCATTTGAAACTTATTTCTACGGGATTCATTCAGTTTCGTGAATTATCCATTGATAGATTTGAAAAACATCCATCAAACGATTATTTTGCAAAAAAATTAAAGATGATCCGTAATTTACTTTCTGTGCTATTCCTTCAATTCGTTGGCATAGCCTTGTCTGCTCAGCCTTGTACACCATCCTCACCCGCAGGTTGTGTATTGGACGCCATAACCTACTTTTCGCTGAAAGGGGAAGGCGGAACCGTAATTTACTCACCTTCAGGTTGTTCGAGTGGTGCCTATGCCGATTATACGGCTACCTATAGTCCTGTTAATCTTACATTCGGGATTGCGTATAGTGGATTTCTTCAAACGAACAGCAGTGATAATTACGTTTCTATCTGGATCGATCATGACAATGATGATCAATTTGAGGCTAACGAAAGAGTCATGCATAATATGAAAATAGGACCTACACCGGTCCTCTATGGAATTTTTATTCCATCATCCTTTGCTACCGGCACTCATCGTATGCGGGTACGAAATGCGTATTATGCAACTGAGCCGGCATATGCTACATTGACCGATCCTTGTGCATTGATCAATTTTTCAGAAACGGAAGATTACTTAGTAAACATTACGAACTCGCCCGGCCCAAAATTTGTTTCCTCCGGAATTCCGGGTGCTTGTATGCCCACTTCGAAAATTTGTATCGGGAGTGCCACCAACAATGAATCTTCTCCCAATATTCAATTGCTTGATTCCAATAACAACTATGTCGCGGGTATCTATCCTTCAGGCAATACATTGGGCATTGTGAGTGGTAATTTGGTACGAAACAATGGTTCGGTCAGACAATCGCCGGCACCTTCCAACAGTTACTATATGGATAGGAATGTAACCATATCAACTACGATAGCGCCACTTTCGAATTATAATCTCCGATATTTTTACTTAAATTCTGAGTTGAATGCGCTCATTGCTCAGCCGGGTAGTGGGGTGACATCTCAATTTGATTTGGCTATGACGAAAAATAATCAGGCGAATTGCCCTGCGGATGTCAATAATGCGCCACCGGGCACTTTGTATTTTTCCACCGGTTTCGGATCTATGTCAGGAGACCGCTTTGTGGATATGACCGGATTGAGTGGTTTTTCTACTTTTTATTTACATGGTGGAAGCCAGCCTATCGGAAATGGTTCAGTGCTATTAGTCGATTTGATATCGTTTGAAGCGTTTCCGAAAAATAACCAGGTGGAATTAAATTGGCAAATTGCCCAATCCGATGAAAATATTCGATTCACTCTGGAGCGTTCTTATGATGGACAAAATTTTCAGCCTATAGCTGAACTGACAGGAAGAGATCATCTGCAAAATGAACCCTTGTATTTTGGCTTTACGGATGCACAGCCGGGTACCGGAAATATTTATTACCGATTAAAACAAACTGATTTGGAAATGAAAGTAGCCTTTAGTCAGGTTCGCAAAGTTTCAATATCTGATCGTTTAGCTTCCTATAGTATGAATCAAGCAGGTGATCAGCTGTCTATTCATTGTAATGCTGATTTATCAGCTCAAATCATGGAAATATCGGGAAAACTAATTCGTCATGTTGACTTGAAGTCGGGGATTCACATCATAGATATATCTAGCCTGCCTTCAGGGATGTATCTTTTTGTTTCGAAACATCAGGTAGATAAATTTGTTCGCTGGTAATTTGATGATTGTCAAAGATATGCTCTATGAGAGGGTATCAGGCTGATTGGTCATGCATGAAATTGAGATTATCTCGATTAATGCGGGAAGGGTTGATGATTATCAACCTTTCACAAACCTCAAAAACTCATTGTCTCCCAATTTAGCGACTTTTAAATCGCTCCAAATATCAATACCGGTTAATGTTTGCGTCAGTGTGGCCATATCGACGCGCCATGCGCGCTCTCCGGGTATTTTGCAGAGATAGGCCACATATTTTTTACGATAGTGCATGGGACTATTCTTGTTTTTAAATTCTGTCCATGTCTCGCTATTGCAGGCCATCTTTTTTATTTTGATACCCGGATATTTCAATTCAAGTGCTTTGCTGACCATTTCAGTGAGGGTATCATCTTTGATCTCACAACTGATTTCACCGAGTTTGAGCGATTTGTCTTTGCTAAGCTGTCCCATCAATCGCTTGACGGCTTCTTCATAGGTTTCTTGCAGTGAGGTCCAATTTGCTGAAGCGATGCTGTTTTCATCCAATTTCGCTTGCTTCATGCCATGAATGATTTGTGCTTTAATCATTTCAAAGCCATTTTCACGCATTACTCGCATGGTAAAACTGTCGTGATAGCCCAATGACCCTTTGATGCCCGGACGGCCTTCATACAGGGCCTTCTCACTCAGACTTTTGATCGAAGTATTGATTCGTTTTTGGACTTCATCAGTTTGAAAAGAAAGAAGTGCCAAAACAAAGGACAGCAGGGTCAGAGAGATGATCTTCTTCATAAAAAAGTAGAAAAAAAAACCACCCTGAGGTGGTCTTTCGGTTTAGTTTCCTAAATAATTTTTTAAGAGTTTGCTACGGGATGTGGTTCTCAATTTAGTGATCGCCTTATCCTTAATTTGACGAACACGCTCACGGGTCAGGCCAAATTGTTCACCGATATCTTCAAGGCTTAATGGATGTTCAACACCAATGCCGAAAAATAATTTCAACACGTCTTTTTGACGGTCGGTGAGTGTACTCAACGAACGTTCGATTTCATCACGAAGGGATTCATTATGTTCAAGTTCATTATCCGTACTGATGGCATTTGGATTGTTCAATACATCCAATAAGGTATTTTCTTCACCATCTACAAAGGGTGCATCCACGCTCACATGACGGGCTGCAACGCCTAAGGTCGTTTCGATTTCCTCGGTATTGATTTCCAGAATCACAGAAAGTTCTTCCGCAGATGGTTCGCGCTGAAATTCCTGTTCGAGCTGAGAATATGCTTTGTTGATTTTATTGGTCAGACCCACTTTATTCAATGGCAGACGAACAATACGGCTCTGCTCGGCCAAGGCCTGTAGAATGCTTTGACGGATCCACCAAACGGCATAGGATATAAATTTAAAACCCCGGGTTTCATCGAATCGCTGTGCAGCTTTGATGAGTCCGAGGTTTCCTTCGTTAATCAGATCGCTCAAGGAAAGGCCCTGATTTTGATATTGCTTGGCAACTGATACCACAAATCTAAGATTGGCTTTCGTGAGCTTTTCCAGAGCCCGCTGGTCGCCTTGTTTAATTTTAACGGCGAGGGTTACTTCCTCTTCCGGGGTAATCAGGTCTACTTTACCGATCTCCTGAAGATATTTTTCCAACGACTGACTTTCGCGGTTGGTGATCGATTTTGTGATTTTAAGCTGGCGCATTGACATAAGCGAGGTAATGTTGTTTCGTTAGATAAAAATTTATTAATGAAAGAATCAATTTTGTCCGCCGATTTTCCCTTTTCGGTAGTCTTATTAGCAAAAGTATTGTTAAAGACAATACCAGCAAAATATTTTTTATACCGTATTCATTGGGTTTGAGGAAAAAAAAGTGAAGCAGGTTATGTTTTCTCGATTTTTTTTATATTATTGTGCGCACGAATTTTAAAACTACCGCATGTCTAAACGCTTGAAATATACACTCGACTATCAGGTAAGATGCTCTCCTGCAATTCTTTACGAATTTCTTGCCACGCCTTCAGGTTTAGGTGAATGGTTTGCCGATAAAGTTCAACAGAAGGAAAACCATTTTATGTTTGACTGGAAGGGCAGTGTGGAAAAAGCTGAAATGATTGCTGCTGAAGAAAATGAGTATGTGGTGTACCGCTGGGATTGGATGGAAGAAGATGAGTATTTTGAATTCCGAATTGAAAAAAGTCCGGTTACGAATGAAACGATATTGACGATTACGGATTTTGCCGATAAAAAGGAGATACCGGATCAGGAGTTATTATGGGAAGCCCAAATACATGACCTGAAGCATCGGGTGGGTAGTTGATGCGTAGGCCGAGTTGACCATGGTCTCCCTTTTTAAAAACGTAGTCATCAACTTGCAACGCGAGCGGCAACGATTGTAGTGGAAAGCCTCCATAGCCGCGCTCCGGCGCTATGGAGCTTGGAACGAAAAGCGTGTTCGCCGCCCAAAATTAAACCCATTAAATCAAGTACTTTAGCAAACATTTTAATTAGATTCCGTATTGGGCTCGTTACTTTTACATAAATCCAACGATTGAAGTCTCTACATTCATTTATCATCCGATCCTTTATCCCACCATTTCTTGGTGCATTTTTGGTGACCTGGTTTATTTTTATCATGCAATTTATGTGGGTATGGATTGATGAATTTATCGGCAAGGGACTGGATGTATTTACCATTACACAATTTCTCGGTTTATTATCGACTACCCTGGTACCTATCGCCTTGCCATTAGGCGTATTATTTGCGGCCATCATGACATTTGGTAATTTAGGTGAAAGCTCTGAATTGGTGGCGGTCAAAGCCTCGGGTATATCCATCGCCCGATTTGCAAGTCCACTCTTTGTTTTTATCGTTTGTTTGTCGGCCTTATCTTTTTTATTCAATAATTATGTCATTCCCAGAGCGCAATTGAAAGCGACACGATTATTGTACGACATTCAAAATAAAAAACCGGTTGTAGCCATTAAACCCGGCACCTTCTATAAAGATATACCCAATCACACCATTTACATTTCTTCTAAGGAAAATGATAATCAGACGGTTCATGATATCAAAATATATGATCATACTTCCGGTCGCGGAAACGATCGTATCATATTGGCCCAAAAGGGTAAAATGTATGTTTCCGAGGACAAGCGTTTCCTGATTTTTGAATTAGAAAATGGCTGGCGTTACGAAGAAAAAATTCCCAAGAATAAAGATGAACATGAACAAATCAGATTGGGTTTTAAATATTGGAAAAAAGTGTTTGATCTAAGTGATTTCAATATGCCCAAGACCGACGAAAATTATTTTAAAAGTCTGCGTGCAGTTATGACGGTGGCTCAAATTTCAAAGCAAATCGACACGACGGAGAAGGGTATACAAAGGCAATATCATGCGGTGAAGGAGTTGATGATGCCCACTTTGGTGATGGTGAGAAGGGATACCATGAAGAAGCCACAAATGCTGCCGGTATTGAAGGGCCGAACGGATACATTTTTTAATCGCATTCCGGATAGTTTAAAATCAAGGGTTTTGACCACTGCAGAGATTGCGGCCCGGAGTGTGAAAAGTATGCTGGAAATTAATAAGCAAAATGTCAAATTGCAAAAGCAATCATTGACAGAGCATAGGATAGAATTACATAAACGTTATACTGTGCCTGTTGCCTGTATTTTGCTCTTCGTTATTGGAGCCGCATTGGGTTCGATTATCAGAAAGGGAGGTTTAGGCATGCCTTTTATTACAGCAGTCATTTTCTTTATTTTGTATTACTTCATGAATACGATTGGCGAAAAAATTGCCAAGGAACAAGTGGTAAGCGTTACGGCAGGGATGTGGTTCCCATCCGCGATACTGGGACTGATAGGGGCCTTTCTTTTGTATAAGGCCAACAATGATTCACCCTTAATGAATAAGGAGGGCTATTATCGTTTCTTTAGAAAACTCGGGTCCATTTTTAAACCAAAGACCAGGGTGACATCGTAAGTTTGCGGGCTATGTTTACATTGTTGATGCATATCGTACGGGATAATAAGCTATTTTTCATTCTGTTTGGGCTCTGGGTTCTTGTCGGGTTCATTCTTGCGGTGAGTATTCCGGCCGACGACATTTTCTTTTTCATCAATCAACATCACAACGATTTTCTCGACAAGCTGATGACGGTGTTCAGCGGATTTGGCCGTGGCGATACGATACCCATCGTCTTGCTTTCTTTGCTGTTATTACCGGCGTTCAGGCATCGATTATATATTCTGACCAGCTTGTTATTCGGACTATTTATTCCGGTGTCCATCTACTTTCTAAAAAAAGTCTACGGATGTCCCAGGCCTCTGGTTGAATATGGTGCCCAAAAGGTGCATACTGTACCGTGGCTGGATAATTTGTTCAACAATAGTTTCCCCTCAGGACATACGATCGGGGCTTTTGGTTTTTTCCTCATCCTGAGTATTTGGTTACCTAAAACGCAGAAAGCATGGTCTGTACTTTTTATCATTTTAGCTTTGGCATGTGCCTATTCGAGGCCATATCTCGGGCAACACTTTTTTAAAGATATATATGCCGGCAGTATCGTTGGGGTGGGCATGGTTTTGACGCTATACCTCATTCTTCATTTTATATTCGGGCCGGAAAAGCAAGATCCTGTAAACTGATGATTATCTTTATCGGGTGAAAAAAATCATTGCGCTCATACCGGCCAGATTGGAATCTACCCGACTGCCTAAAAAACTATTGAAAGATTTGTACGGTCGTACGGTTCTTCGCAGAACCTATGAAGCCGTTCAGGCATCACAGCTTTTTGATGAAGTATTTGTGGTATGCGATCATGAGGACCTAAGTCGGGAAGTGGCTTCCTTTGAGGGTCAATTTATCATGAGTATTGCGGAACATGAAAGTGGCAGTGACCGCATTGCCGAGGCTGCAAAAAAACTGGATGCGGATATCATCGTGAATATTCAAGGTGATGAACCATTCATTTCTAAAGAAGCTTTGCAGCAAGTCATTCGTTTATTTGATCGTCCGGAAGTGGAAGTAGGCACTTTGTATCTCCGCATTGATGATCCTGAAAAAATAGCCAATCCGTCCTGTGTGAAGGTGGTGATGGATCAACAAGGGCGGGCACTTTATTTTTCGCGTGCTGCCATTCCATTTTCCCGTGACCATGGACTTCCGTTACAAGCCTTTCAGCATGTCGGGGTCTATGCATTTAGAAAGGAGACCCTCCTTCGTTTTGCATCTTTGCCGGTTTCCGGGCTCGAACAAATTGAAAAGCTAGAAAATTTGAGATTGCTGGAAAACGGTATCCCTGTTCACCTGGCGCCTGTAGAGCATGTCGGACTTTCCATTGATACCCAAGAGGATTATGAAAAGGCACTGATCTTATTATCAGATAGGTCATCGGGATAATTTATGCAGAACTGACATAGGTCATGGAAATAAATTCAACTTTATTTATACTTTTGTTCAGCAATTCCTAACTCAAACATTTAGGAATATAAAAATAGCAACATGAAAAAGACAGATGTTTTAGTTATTGGCGCCGGTCCTGCCGGAACAATAGCCGCAGCCATGATTAAAAAGGCCGGGTATTCAGTAACTATTGTTGAAAAATTATTATTCCCCCGCTTCGTGATTGGTGAAAGCCTGTTGCCCCGCTGCATGGAAGCACTTGAAGAAGCAGGATTGCTTGATGTAGTGAAGGCCAAGCATTTTCAGGAAAAATTTGGAGCCAAGTTTGTTCGGGAAGAAGAAGTTTGCGATTTCAATTTTTCGGAATGTCATACCAATGGCTGGACCTGGACCTGGCAAGTTCCTCGGGCAGAGTTCGATATGACCTTGGCAGAAGAGTGCAGGAATCAAGGAATTGATTTGAATTATGAAACAGAGGTCATTGATATAAAAATTAACGATGATGAAACATCGCTGACCACGGTTCGCTATGCGGATGGACGGGAAGAGCAAATAGAAGCCCGTTTTATTGTGGATGGAAGCGGATATGGGCGGGTCATACCGCGCCTGTTTGATCTGGAACGTCCGAGCACCTTGCCGGCGCGTCAAACCTTATTTTCTCATTTCGATGACAAACACCGTTCAAAGGTAGCGCAGGAGCCTAATCGAATTACGATTTACATTTATAATCAAACCACATGGATTTGGGTGATACCGTTTTCAAATGGCATTACCTCGGTGGGTTTTGTAGGTTATCCGGAATTTTTTGCATCCTTGGAAGGAGCGCCGGAAGAAAGACTGAGAAACCTGATTCTTTCTCACCCTGAACTCAATGAGCGCTTTGGTGATTGTGATATGCAGTTCGAACCACGTGAAATTAAAGCATGGAGTGTTACTACAGATAAATTCTATGGAAATGGTTTTGTATTGACCGGTAATGTAACCGAGTTTCTCGATCCTGTATTTTCCAGCGGTGTAACACTCGCCTCTGTGTCTGCACAAACTGCAGCCAAATTGGTGATTCGTAAATTGAAAGGCGAAGATGTCGATTGGGAAAAAGAATACATGGAGCCTTGTATGGCCGGTGTGGAGGTATTCAGAACTTTTGTCATGAGTTGGTATGATGGGGATTTACATTCCATTTTCTTTGCTAAAAACCAGAATGAAGATATGCGCAAACAAATTAGTTCGGTATTGGCAGGATATGTTTGGGATCAAACCAATCCTTTCGTCAGGAATCACGAAAAGCACGTGCGCACACTTGCTCGTTATATCCGAGAAACCCAATCTTCACCTGTTACGGCGATGCCCTGAATAAAATCCAGTTGACGGAAGATTTGTATATCCATCACAGTGTACGGATCCATCAGGGAAAAATAGTTCTTGATGGTGTGATTCTGTTTGAATCGAAATTATCCACTGCTGATTTAGCCTTGTCGGCTTATGAGCATTTTGCATTACGTTATCCCAAGTTCTATAAAATGGATTTGATGGGAAAATTGGGTATACTGTCATCCAGTCTATTGATGCAGCACGAGTCCATAGTAGAGGTGGATGACTATCGGAAGGGAATTATATTGCAGAATTCCCAATCATCTCTCTTTGCAGACCGGCTTTATCAAAAAACGATCTATGAGTTGCCAAGCCCGGCATTATTTGTATATACATTGCCCAATATCGTATTGGGAGAAATTGCTATACGAAATGGATTCAAAGGGGAGAATACTTTTTTTATTGAACAAATGTTTAATCCGGGCAGATTATGCCAATGCGTGAACCCAATATTCGACATGGATATTGCTGATTGTCTGATTGCCGGGTATTTTGATTTTAACCATCAAGAACAAGACATCTTACTTTGTCTGGTCAGTCGTTCATACGGCCCTCAATCATTTAATCCGGATACACTCAGGAAGCTATATCATCAACAGGTTGAAGCGACTTGAAGTAAACAATTGCACAAGAATACTTTGGACATTCCCAGTTGTACATGAAAGGTTATGTTGGTGTTGTCATTTCCGTGTATTGCTCAAGCGGGCTTTCATCATGCATATTTTCAATGTTGTAGACGGTTTTCATCATCGTCTTCTGCGTGATTTAAACAAGTCATCCATATTGCATCAGATTTTCTTATACGGAATAGAATGAATTGTATGGATGGACACCAACGTCTATGTATTCTTGCCGGTCTTTAATCACAAATATTACATATGAAACTAAGAAATCTTTTATTCATTTTTCTACTGGCGGGATTCATCCCTCAAGCCGGTCAGGCACAGGTTTGCAATGCATGTTTCGTGGCTACGCCTGATACAAACAGTATCGGTACCATGTATCTTGACGCATCATGTTCAACGCCCGGATTTTCAGGACAAGTGTTATATGATTGGTATGCAGATGGTATACCTTACATGATAGTGCCCTTTCCATATTTTCAAATATCTTTCGCAAGCCCGGGAAGTCATCTCATCGAGCTTATTATAACAGATACCGGAACCGGATGCACGGATACCACTTCTCAAACCGTAGTTGTTCCCTATTCTTGTTCTGCTCAATATAGTACATCACAAAGTGGCACATTCACCTATTTCTATAGTAATGTGATGAGTACAACCGCGTCCGCATTTTGGGATTTCGGTGATGGGACAACGAGCAATTCGCCGTATCCCGTACATCAATATCCGGCTTCAGGATCCTATAATGCTTGTCTGACGGTCACGGACACAGCATTTGGAGGCTGTGTGAGTACTTTTTGTGACAGTATTACCGTAGGCGGGAGTAATTTTTGTTACGCTTACTACAATGTATATAACAACGGGGGAGGGCAAAATAATTATACGGCCGATGCGAGCTTTAGTAACTATAGTTCGTCCAACTATTCATTTGTTTGGTTCTTAAATGGTGCTATCATACAACAAGGGCAGAACCCGATATGTTCATTTGTTTTGAACCAACCCTTTGTCAATACCATTACATTGGGTGTAGCAGATTCCAATGGCATTATTTGTGATAGCAGTTCACAATATTTGTATGCCGGTGGTTCGACGGGGAATTGTTTTTCTTGTTTCTATTATACTCCCGTAAATGTTACCGGAGATTCTATCTGGTTCGATGCTGCTTGCGCGAGTATCCCTCCGGGAGGCTCATTGCAATGGAGCTTAAATGGAAATATATTAGGCGTCAGCAGTAGCTCATTCACTCAGTTCTTTCAGACACCCGGGACTTACAATATGACACTCTTTACGAAGGATTCGAATGGCGTCGCTTGTGATTCCATGTATCAATTCGTTTACATTGCACCTCCACCTTGTAACGCTTGTATTTCCGTAAGTCAGCAAAGCGGTTCGTCTAGCGATTATTTGTTTGACGCTTCATGTTATGGGACAGGTAATTACAGTTATTCCTGGTTGGTGAATAACAATTTTGTTGCGACTACTTCAAACCCTCAATTCAACTATTCCTTCACACAAAGCGGCAGCTATGATATATGTGTTTCCATTACGGATGTCAATTCACAGAGCACGTGTACCCCGGCTTGTACGACGATTGTTGTGAATACTCCGACTGCGAGTTTGTTTGATTTGTGCGGTACGATTTATAAAGCGAACACCAACTTTTTATATTCAACTGCCGGACAGGGAGAGGCTATGGTTTATTTGGTGACACTGGCTTCAGGGGGACAATTGACCGCAATTGATTCCACCCTGACGAATGCTTACGGTCAGTATTGCTTTAATGATAAACCCATATTCGATTATCGAGTAAAAGTTGCTTTAAAACCTATAAGCCCGGATTATGCCGTAAACATTCCATCATATTTTCAATCTGCAACCATGTGGTATGATGCGAATGTGATCACTTTGGCGAATACCAATACCTACAACCGGGATATCTACCTGGTCTATGGTACAAATACCGGCGGGCCGGGCATCATATCCGGAAATGTATTGCAAGGAGCCAATAAGCCATCCCGTAACGGTGCACCGATGGATGGAATGAGTTTGATTTTGTTGGATGCCAACAACAATACACCTGTTGCATATACCAAGGCAACGATAGGCGGTAGCTATTCTTTTCAAAATATTCCATTGGGGAATTATAAGGTTTATGGTGAATGGCTCAACAATACAAGTATTCCTGCCAATATCACCTTGAGTGCCTCAAATACTTCGGCATCCAATGTCAATTTTGAAGTAAATACCAACGTGATCAATCCGACATTCAGTTTTCCGGCTACCACTGAAGATTTGACTCCAACTCCGGATTTCTTTTGTTACCCTAATCCGGCCAGTGAAAGGTTTACTTTACGGTCTGCAACATTGGACATGGATGTGACGATCAAAGAGATTACAGGCAGAACTATCCTAAGGGCTCAAGTAAAGTCCGGGGAGGAATATGAAATCAATTGCCAAAGCTGGACCAAAGGAATCTATTTGATTGAAATGAGATCCGGTGTGTTGCGTAGTTCGAAAAAGCTTATGATCGAGTAATCAGCTAATAGCTAAAAATCCATCACAAAGGCTGCAGCATATTCTGCAGCCTTTTCGTTTTGAAGGTATGTTTGAATTCATGCAGGGCTGTTTTTCAGATCTTTTGATATTTTGAGCCATAAGAATGTAGTTCAACAATAATGCTTAAATTTACCCCGATTAATGGGTATATATGAATAAAGAGGTATGGGTTTGTGGTCTTGGAGCAATATCTTCAATAGGTCTCAATGCAGAAGATAATTTCCGGTCCTTGTCTCAGGGGCATTCAGGTGTTTCTTATCCGGAATTTCTGCATACAATACATAAACAAGATTTGCCTGTTTGCGAAATCAAACAAACCAATGAATCTTTAGCGGCGCTTAGTGGGATGAAGATTGACTTGCCCAGAACCGTATATCTGTCGGCCATAGCCGCAACAGAAGCTTTACAGCACAGTGGCTTGTCTGCACATGACGAGACATTGCGATTCGGATTCATTTCCGGCAATACTTTAGGAGGCATGGATACGACGGAATTTTTCTACAACGAATTTTTGCAAGATGTCCGTCAGGGGCGGCTCAAAGATGTGGTCCATCACGAATGTGGTTCAGTAACAGATTTAGTGGCCAAGCATATAGGTATTCGTCATTTTGTAACCACCCTATCAACGGCCTGCTCGTCTTCAGCCAACGCCATTCTTCATGGCAGTCGGATGATTAGACATGGTTTATTGGATGTGGTCATCGCCGGCGGTGCTGATGCGCTTTGCCGTTTTACCTTGAATGGGTTCAATACTTTAATGATATTGGATAGTGAACCTTGTAAACCCTTTGACGAAAATCGTAAAGGCCTTAATCTGGGGGAAGGAGCAGGATACGTTGTTTTAGTGAGTGATGCAGTCAGGCAAAAATATCAATTGACGGCCTTGGCAAAAGTTAGCGGATATGCCAATGCGAATGATGCATTTCATCAAACAGCTTCTTCGCCTGAAGGTAAAGGGAATTATATGGCCATGGAACAAGCCTTGCACATGAGTGGATTGCGAACTGAAGATATAAATTATATCAATGCTCATGGAACGGGTACGGCGAATAATGATTCGAGTGAGGGATTAGCAATCGATCGATTATTTGGCGATCATGTCCCCTTGGTGAGTTCTACAAAAGGTCATACCGGTCATACATTAGGAGCTTGTGGTGGATTGGAGGCTGTATATTGCTGTTTTTCATTGATGCATGATGCAGTCTACCCCAATCTGAGGCACCAAAATAAAATTCAGGAACATTCATTTTCGCCGGTAAGGGTGTTTTCACGGGATCATCCCATTCATCATGTCATGAGTAATTCATTTGGTTTTGGTGGGAATTGTACATCTTTAATCTTTAGTAAAGCCAATCATTAATATGAGTATGTATATAAATGGAATTGGATTGGTCTGCGCTCAACATTTAGATCGAACAGATGGTGAGTATCAATTTCCAACAACGGCGACAACGCGATACGAAGCTTTAGAGCCTGATTACAAAGCCTTGATACCTCCAATGCAACTGCGAAGGATGAGTAAGGTTGTGCGCATGGGGATTGCAGCTGCAAAAACAGCACTCGAACAAGCCGGTATTGAAAAACCGGATGTGATTACCATGGGTACGGCTTATGGTTGCCTTGCGGATACCGAAGTGTTTTTACAAAAGATATTGACACAGGAAGAAACCATGCTGACGCCTACGGCATTTATTCAGTCTACACATAATACAGTCAGCGGACAAATCGCACTGATACTGGGTTGCCACGGACACAATTTTACGTTTGTTCATCGGGGTCATTCGTTTGAGACATCACTTCAAGAAAGTATGATGTGGCTGAAGGAAGTACCTGAATCCAAAGTGCTTGCGGGAGGTATCGATGAGCTGACCGATCATGCCTTTCAAATTATCTCTCGCTTCGGAACCTACAAACATAGTCATGATACCTTCGATATTCCCTCGGAAGGCAGCATAGGCGGCGAAGGAGCAGGGTTGTTTGTTTTAAGTGCAGAGCGAAATGAATCTACTAATGCGGAATTAATGGACATACGGCTCTGTCACACTGAAGCAATTCAGGATGAGTTAAATTTATTTTTATCATCGAATGGACTTCAAGCATCGGATATACGGTTGTGCTTGTTAGGGGTCAATGGGGATAGCCGGTATGATGAAACAATCAAGTCTCATGTAGCCATATTGGAAAATTGTTTCATGATACCATTCAAGAAATGGTGCGGTGAATTTCCTACTTCTGGGATCTTCGCTTTCGCGCTGGCGTCAAAGATTCTAAAGGAAAATCGTTGGCCGGAGGAATTGGTGGAAGAAAAATCTGAAAACATACCCGAAATGCCACAGCATATATTGATTTACAATCATTACAAAAACGCCTATCATTCTTTTATCTTACTTCGCAGGGCATGAATTTTCGGCGTACTACTTTGTTTTTTGCTTCCCTGATTTTGTTGTTGGGAATTTTGTTCCAAGGTTTCAGCATCAGCCTGTGGTGGTTACTCATCCCAATACATATTTATCTACTTATTCTGGTATTGGGTGCTATTTACATCCAACATAATTTCTATCTCAAATCCAGAAATAACCTAACTCCCCATCATGAAAAGCAAATCATGTTGACTTTTGATGATGGAATTCATGCGGAATTCACCCCTATCATTTTGGATGCACTTAAAGAAAAGAATGTGAGGGCCATGTTTTTTTTAATCGGGAAAAATATACCCGGAAATGAAGGTATCGTAGCGAGAATGCTCAATGAGGGGCATACCATTGGAAATCACAGTTATTCCCATGGTATGTGGTTTGATCTCAAAAGTGTAAGAGCCATGGTGTCAGAGATATTGCAGACCAATGGTCTGCTGGAATCGATCTCAGGCATGCCCGTACGGTATTTCAGGCCGCCCTATGGTGTCACCAATCCCAATGTAGCACGAGCGGTCCGACAATCCGGATTAATATCAGTAGGTTGGTCCCTTCGATCGATGGATACTGTGGCTACTTCTGAAGTGGCGTTACTTCAGAAATTGAAGTCAGGTACATTCCCGGGCTGTATCGTGTTGCTTCATGATCGTTGTGAGGTAACAAGCAAAGTTTTAACAGATTATATAGACTATTGTAAAGATCAGGGGTATACCTTTGTGACCCTTAACTCATGATGAAAAACCTATTTATTTTTCTGCTGACCTTCTGCATTTCATTGGCTGCTCAGGCGCAACCCGCCGGATTTGCACCCATAAAAGACCAGGCAGCCTTTAAACAAAAGTTTGCCTTAGCATCCGGCCGGATACTGAGTATTGAGAGTGATTTTTCGCAAGTGAAGAACCTGAGTATGCTTAAGGATAAAATTAATTCAAAAGGTAAATTTTATTATCAGAAAGCGAATAAGGTAA
This sequence comes from Chitinophagaceae bacterium, assembly GCA_016786845.1. Classification (GTDB taxonomy): domain Bacteria; phylum Bacteroidota; class Bacteroidia; order Chitinophagales; family Chitinophagaceae; genus OLB11. The sequence goes on from JAEUVB010000020.1 coordinate 67,632, forward strand.
GGATTGAATATACCAAGCCATTTCAATATCTGATGGTGCTCAATAATAATTCCATGATGGTGAAGGATGAACAAAAAACATCCAACTATAATACAAGGTCCAATAAGGTCATGCAGTCAATAAATAATATTATGCTTGATTGTATGCGGGGTACAGTATATCAAAATAAGGAGTTTAATACCGTTGTCTATGAAAGCCCCCGTGAAATACTGTTACAATTGACACCGGCTACATCCGTGATGAAGAAACTCTTCGCACGCATTGAAGTTTATCTTGATAAAAATGATTTCAATGTACTTCGACTGAATATGATTGAAAATGGCGGCGACAATAGCCTCATGACGTTTACCAACAGGATCATGAATAAAACACTGAATGATGCGTTGTTTCTTACTCGTTAGTGTTTGGATTTGTTTGTCATTTTTTGCCCGCGCTCAGGGTCAGACTGCAGCCACATGCCTGCAAGCAATACAACCTGTTTTCCCTACCGTAAAATACAGAGCATCTATTGATGTATTAAACAAGCACCTGAGTGGAATATTGATCATAAAATCTGAAGAGCATTCGGCCCGGATTGTGTTTATTAATGAAATGGGGTCCACATTTTTTGATCTTGCACTCAATGAAAATAATTACATTTTCCATTCCATGATGGAAAGTTTAAATAAAAAGGCCGTGCGCAAAACATTGGCTAAAGACCTGGGTATGATCGTTGGTAAAGGTATTTTCAAAGGGGAGAGCCAGTTGTTATTGCAGAATCCATCCCATTGGATTGTCCTTCGTCAATTAAAGTCAAAAGGTAATGTTCGTTATCACACCAATGAAACATGTCGTGGTGCAACATTGATTGAGAATTATGGCAGGCACAAAAAAGTCATTTCTATTCAACAATTCATGCTGCCTAATCATGATATTCCGGACAGTATTTTTGTAGAACATCATCTTGTGAAATTTACCATACAACTTAAACAAATGTCGGATGCTGCTGAATGATTTTTTTTATATCCACGAATTGAAAGCGTCCGAGCATGAAGTTTTGGCTGCTGTTTCCATCAATACAGAACATCGTATCCTGGACGGTCATTTTCCCGCTCAGCCTGTTGTCCCCGGTGTCTGTATGATCGAAATGCTCAAGGAGGTTTTGGAAAAAAGTTTGCAAGTCAAACTTCGTTTGGAAACTTCAACGATGATTAAATTTCTTACCTTGTTCGCCCCTCCGCATCATACCTCAGCAGATTTTCTTATAGATTATGTACGGGACGAGAATGGAAAAATTGCAGTAAATGCCAGTCTTCGGCATGATGAAATTATTTTTTTAAAGTTTAAGGGAATATATTGTCCGGCTTAATGAACAAGGAAGTGCAACATAAGGAATACATCATGGGCAAGCCGGCTGCAGAAGAATTGTTTTTGAAATACAAGGCTTGCTTCTTATTGCCCACTTATAATAATGCCCAGGCCATTGCGCCGGTCATAGAGGCGTGTTTGCGTCAAACTTCACATGTTGTGGTCATCAATGACGGATCTACCGATCATACTTTAAAGGTCATACATCAGTATCCCGTGCAAATCGTGAGTTATGAACACAATAAAGGGAAGGGGTATGCATTACGGAAAGGGTTTCAATACGCTATCGCTCAAGGCTACGACTATGTACTTACCATTGATACAGATGGACAGCATTATCCCGAAGATTGTCTGAATTTCTTTGAAGTGCTGAAAGAGAATCCGGGTTCTCTGTTGATTGGATCTCGAAATTTGAATCAGGAGAATGTGCCTGGTAAGAGTAGTTTCGGTAATCGTTTTTCCAATTTTTGGTATAAAGTAGAAACAGGATTGAATATGCCGGATACACAAAGCGGATATCGGCTTTACCCTGTTTTTGAGTACGCAAATACTTCATTCTATACCCGTAAGTATGAATTTGAAATCGAAGTAATTGTGAGGAGTTCTTGGAAAGGAATACCTGTATTGCCGGTACCGATACGGGTATTTTATCCCAAGCAAGAGGAGCGTATTACACATTTTCGGCCCCTCAAAGATTTTACCCGGATCAGTCTGCTCAATACGGTTTTAGTTCTGATTGCATTTTTGTATATCAAACCGCGTGATTTAGTGCTCAGGCCGCTTAGGGAGAAAGGGATCCGCCGGGGGCTTTCTGAATTGCTATTCGATCCCCATGAAAGCGTATTCATACGCTCAGCGTCTATTGGATTTGGTGTTTTTATGGGGATAGTCCCGATATGGGGTTTTCAATTACTGATTGGTATACCCGCGGCCATCGCCATGAAATTGAATAAAACATTGTTCATTGTAGCCGCCAATATCAGTATTTTCCCTCCGGTGATATGGGCAGCAAGCTTAGCAACCGGGAAATTGCTTTATAGAAACCCCAATTGGAAAATTGATTTTCGAAATCTGAAATGGGAGGAGGTTGCACAGACCGGCAAGGAATTTTTTGTTGGCGGTACGGTTCTTTCATTGGTATCCGGTCTGGTTTTTTTTGGTCTCACTTATTTGATTCTTCAAGGTCGCAAACAGTATAAAAAATAGATTCATTTCCTTTTGCATATATTATCTTCGCAAAAAAGGATAATGAAGTATTTACTCTTAGCTTGTCTCTGTTTAATGACAGGGTGGTTACAAGCCCAAAATCAGATTTCATCTTTTAAAATTGAACGAACCGCTTGTTTTGGCAGATGTCCGGTTTACACATTGGAATTAAGGAAAAATGGCACCATCATTTACGTTGGTAAAAAGAACGTTACGATGATAGGCACCCATACCGGTACTTTGCCTTTGTCGCTTACTAAAAAGTTTTTGGCCAATGCGGGAAAATACAAGATCATTTCGCTCAGCAACAACTATACCGAAAAGGCAAGCGATTTACCACGTTTGATCTGCACCTTCCATATCAATAAAAAAATGAAAGTGATCAAGAATGCACAGGCAGGTCCGGAATATTTGGTGGGTTTGGCATTGGAATTAGATAACCTGTTGGAAAAGGTAAAATGGAAAGGTGTGTCTAAGTATCCACCGGTGCCCCCACCGCCACCACCTCCCGCGATTGAACCCGTTGAAGAAGAACCCGTCGCAGATATCATCGGTGACAATCCCGGACAAACTGAAGTTTACACGATTACTGATCAAATGCCTGAATTCCCGGGCGGACAAGATGCCATGATGACTTATTTGCGTCAAAATCTGAAGTATCCCGAAATGGCTAAAGAAGCAGGGATACAGGGAAGGGTCATTTGTGGTTTTGTGGTCAACGAAGATGGTCAAATTTCTGATGTCACGGTGCTGAGAGGTATTGGTAACGGTTGTGATCAGGAGGCCATCCGGGTTATAAAGAGTATGCCGAATTGGAAGCCGGGAAGACAAAATGGTCGGCCTGTAAAGGTTAAATTTAATCTTCCAATCAATTTTAAACTTCAATAGATTAAGGTAATGATCTTAGATAAAAAACAGAATTTTTTTGGTATCCTCCTTCTTCATTTTATCCTGCTTTGTACTCAGGATTCATTTAGTCAACTTCAGGATAATGCATTTAGAAATGTTGCCAATAAAATGTATTGGCAGAATCGTAAGCCCTTTGAAGGATATTGGCAGCAAGATGTAGCTTATAAAATAAAGGCCTCCATCAATGAGAAGACCAATGTGATTGAAGCAACAGAGGAATTGCAGTATTGGAACAATTCGCCCGATGCTTTGTCTTTCGTTTATTTTCATCTGTATCAGAATGCTTTCACGAAGGGGTCCTATCTGGAAGAATTACACAAGGTCAATAAGCAGCCAATTCGTCGTATGGGAAAATATCAGCAACAAGGTTTGGGTACCTTGGTGGAGAATTTGACCGTGAACGGAAAAAAATGTAAGGTTGAAATTGACAATACCATCATGAAAGTAACCCTGCCTGAACCCTTACAGCCGGGTGCTACAGTGGTCTTTAAAATGAATTTTGCTACATTTTTCGATAGCGGAGATTTTCGTCGTCGTATGGCCGTCTCGAGTGCCTGGGGATTCAAACGATTCAACGGAGTCCATTGGTATCCTCGAATCAGTGTATATGATATCAAAAAGGGTTGGGATACGGATCAACATTTGAATAAGGAGCTTTATGGTGATTACGGACTTTTCGATGTCGAATTAAACTTCGCTGAAAATTATGTGGTCGAGGCAACAGGTGCATTACAAAACCCGGCAGAAGTATATCCGGGCGATTTGCGTCAACGTTTGGATATTTCAAATTTTGCAAAGAAACCATGGAATGAAGCACCTTCCATTATAACACCCTATGACAGCAGCCGCAGAAAAACGTGGCACTATATTGCCAATAATGTCCATGATTTTGCTTTTACGGCCGATCCAACCTATCGTATCGGTGAAACTTCTTGTACACCCTCCGGACTTAACGAAAAACCTATTCAATGCATCTGTGTAGTTCAAGAGCCACATGCCTCGCGCTGGCAAACGGCACCCGATTATGTAGCCAAGATCATTAAAACCTTCTCTGAAGATTTCGGCATGTATGAGTATCCAAAAATGGTTGCTGCTGACGCCGGAGATGGTATGGAGTATCCCATGTTAACTTTGGATGGGGGTGCTGAACCCGATTTTCATGGCTTATTTGTGCATGAAATCGGTCACAATTGGTTTTATGGTATGATCGGGAATAATGAAACCTATCGTGCGGCCCTGGATGAGGGATTTACTCAATTTCTAACGGCATGGGGGCTGCGACGTATTGATGGGGATACCATGATTGAATCGCCGGAAAAAAATAAATACAAACGAAATCATCGTGATGCTAAACTTACACTAGATCGAAATGTTTATAATCGCTATATGAATGATGCGGTCCGTTGTGATGATAAAGCATTAAATACGCATTCAAATGATTTTCACTCGGCAATTGGTCATGAAAACGGTTACAGTAATGTTTACCATAAAACGGCAACCATGTTGTTCAATTTACAGTATGTGCTTGGTGATGATTTGTTTTTGCGCGCCATGAAACATTATGTCGCTAAATGGAAAATGGCTCATCCGTATTTTGAAGATTTCAGACAGAGTATCATCGAGTATACGCATCAGGATCTGAATTGGTTTTTTGATCAATGGCTGGAGACGACGAAAAATATTGACTACAGTATTGTATCCATTAAAAAATCGTTGATCCGAGATGAATATAAAATCAAATTCAAGCGTAAAGGGCAAATGCAAATGCCGATCGATTTTCAGGTGAGAGGAAAGGACGGGAAAACTTATGACTATCACATTCCAAATAATTATTTCATCAAACAAACCGATGCCAAAGTGTTGAACAAATGGTATGGTTGGGATTTGCTCTATCCGACATATACTGCGAAAGTGAATATACCCGGCGGGCTAAAGTCTGTTCAAATCGATCCTTCCTATCGTTTGGCGGATGTGGACATGATGAATAATTATAAGCGCCCATTCATGCATGCTGCACCTGAATCCCGCAGATTACAATGGGAGAGCTTTGTCTATAATCCACCATCATGGAAAAAGTATAACGCTTATATTCGGCCGGATATCTGGTGGAATGCCGTGGACGGATTTAAAGTAGGAATCAACGTCAATGGAAATTATCTCAATTATCTGCGCAAGCTTAATTGCACCGTATGGTTTAATACACATGCTGCGAATTTGTATACTTACAGGCCTTATGAGGGACAGAGTGCATTTGATACCTATTCTCCGATTGACTATACACTTCGATATGAAAACGCGATGAAATTTATTAGTCCCAAAATCAACTGGGGAGTGGATAGTCGCTATATCGATGGATTCGCACGACACAATATTTATTCTCAATACAAGATTAATGACCATCATCAGTTTAAAATTGAGGCCACTTCTTTGTTTAGAAAAAGAACCAATAACCGGGCTTATTTGTTCTATCCGGATGAATGGAGTTCTGTGGTCAGTTCAGCTGTAGAAGGCAGTAAAGAGAATTCATTTCTTCAGCTGAGTTGGAGTAGTCAGTTTCAGTATAATCGAGGTAATGGTCGCTCAGTGATCACCCTACGTGCACCTTTGAGTTATAATTATTCCTACTTACAAGGCGAATTAATACAAAATACATATTGGAAAAAATTGGATCTGCGTTCCCGTTTATTTGTCAGGTTAGGTATGGGCGACGATATCCCTTATGAGAGTGCGCTATTTATGCAGGGTGCCAATCCGGAAGAGATGATGGAGAGTAAATATGCACGTTCTCATGGTGTAGTACCTTTAGAAGCCGGTGGATTTTCAACCAATGATTTTGCCTATTTCCACCAGGGTGGTGGACTCAACCTCCGTGGCTATAATGGATATTATGCCATAGATGAAGATCAGAATGGCGTACAGTACATCAATTATAAATCGAGGAGCGGTGCGGCATTGAATCTTGAAATAGACTTTGACCGATTAGTGAAGATTGCGCCACGTTATATTCGTGACTACCTTCACTTTGATACTTATCTTTTTGGTGATGCAGGTATTGTATCGCGAGGATTGTTGAATACGACGAATATTCCGGAATTAACTCCGGTTCGGCAGTGGAGCAAAGTGCGTATGGATGCCGGTGTCGGTGTCGCGATGACGATTAAAAAATTTGGCCCATTCGAGAAATTAAGCCCAATGACCATTCGTTTCGATATGCCGCTCTTTCTGAGTTCACCTCCTTTTGCCCAACCGGACTTCATTGCATGGCGTTGGGTTTTGGGTATCAACAGAGCATTTTAAAATATAGTTTATGAAAATTGCTATCATCAACGGCCCCAATTTGAATCTGGTAGGAACTCGTGAGCCTGATATTTATGGACGCGATTCGCTGAACGATTACATGGTTTGGTTGAAGCAAAAATATGCTGCAATCGACCTGACGTATTTTCAAAGTAATATTGAAGGAGAGATCATTGATGAAATTCAAAAGCGGGGAGAGCATGTGGACGCTATCATTATCAATGCCGGTGCATATACCCATACTTCGATTGCCATTGCCGATGCACTAAAAGCGGTAAAGACTAAAAGCATTATTGAAGTGCATATTTCGAATGTGTATGCCCGTGAGCACTATCGTCGTTCATCCTATATCGCGCCGGTATGCATGGGTAGCATCTGTGGATTCGGCTTGAAAAGTTATGAATTAGCGATTCTGAGTTTGCTTAATTAATCCCGGTCTATTCATTGACCATGGATTTGAGTAAATTATCATATACTGTCAATAAGAGGTTCGTATCCACTCCTAAAGCAATCCGGTCTGCACCTTTATGCATTTCATTTTGTGCATGTTGAACGTTGGAACTGAACGTACAAAATTCTTTTTGATGGGTACGGCAAGAAGTGCGAATAGATTCATAGGCCTTTTGAAATATTTCGGATTCAAATTGGCTGGGTACGCCTAAAGACATGGATAAATCGTATGGGCCTACAAATATTCCGTTAATCTCAGGACTGGCCATAAGCTCCGGTAAAATTTCTAATCCTTTTACACTTTCAATTTGAGGCAATAGAGTAGGTCTGAAATGATCGGTATACTCTTTAAAGCGAAGACCGTATTGATTGGCGGCACAAAAGCCTACGCTGCGCTTGCCGAGTGGCGGATAGTAGGAATATTCAATCAGCGTTTGAATTTCCTCGCGGTTTTCTACGCGAGGTGCGATAAGGCCATCGCAACCCAAATCCAAAGCGTGTTTGATGCACCTTTCATTGATTTCAGAAATGCGGATAAACATTTTGCATGAAACTGATCGTGTTTGAATGAGGGTCCTGATGCATGAATCGGAAACATGGCCATGTTCAAGATCAATAAATAAAAAGTCATACCCCAACAAGGATAATTGTGAATGAACCTGAGGAAGGTCTGTAGTGATAATGGTACCTATGAGGGGTTTACTTTTTTGCATCGATGACGATTATTGATTTATGGTCATGAATATCGTGCAAAAAGACATAGGTTCAGGATAAAATTAACCTAAACTTTCAACATAGGATTGAAAACTGTTTAAAATAGACTGCCAGCCAAATTTTTGAAGTTCAGGGGTATTCTGCGTTTCGGCCATAAATGTCTGGGTAATCATGATTCCATCTTCCTGTGGTTTAAATAAAGTATCCACAGTGCGCCGGTCGGCAAGGATATAAGAAATGACCTCATGCAATTTCACTTGAGTATATGTGCCTTCAAAATCGAAACCGAAACTGCCATCCTTGGCTTCCATTCGGGTCATAAACTTGCCACCCACATTTAAATCATTGGTAGCTCGTGGGGCATGCCAATCAGCGGATGCTTGATACCATTGTGTAATATGTTCCGGTTCATTCCAGCATTTCCATACTTTTTCCATATCTCCCTTCACCAATACTTCAACGCTTATGAATACAGGTTCCGCTGTTGGGGTGTTTTTTGGTCTTTTGGTCATATCCATATACAATACATTCCAGCGATGACCATCCGGATCGCAAAATCCGAATCCGTACATCCAGTCTTGAACCGAATTGGGTTCACTAAAAATACTTCCTCCGGCATCCGTCACCATTTTTGCTAATTGATCTACCGCCTCCTGACTGTCTGCACCGATGGAAAATAATACTTCCGTTCCGGATTGCGTATTTGAAATGGGATGTTGGGTAAATCCTGAGAACATGGTCTCGGGAAATAGCATCAGCACGACTTTGTGTTTGCCAATTAAAAAACTAGCCCCATGTTCGTGATCGCTATAAGGTAAATTGACTTCGAATCCAATTTGCTTGTAAAAGTCTTTTGCACGAGTTAGGTCCGATACCGGTAAATTGATCCAAAGTTCCTGATTGTTCATATTTGAAATATTTTAGTACGAATGTAATGTGGTTCTCCGAATCTTGGTAAAATAGCACAGTGAATTTGAAATCATGAAGATCTTTCTTGACACGGGTCTCGCGGCAACGATAGTAGTGGAAAGCCTCCATAGCTGCGCTCTGGCGCTATGGAGCTTGGAACGTATAGCGTGTCCGCCGCCCAAAAAATAATTGAGTCGCAGAAACGTCTTCTAAGTATACGTGCAAGGACCATTTTCGATCAGAAATGACTGAGTATGTTCCTGTGGTCAATTTACAAGAAAGGGATAGAACTAATTCGTCAACACCAATTTGCTGGTCTCCACCACATTGCTCACATTACCTGCTGCATCCTTCATATAGATGCTCCAAAAAAGTGTATCGGTTTCCAAATGTAAACTGTCTGTACGTTTGAGAAGGAATTGTCCGTCGTAATCAATTTGCAATACTCCTTTCACGCCGTCCGCAGGATTATAGTCATCCGGCACTTCAGGTATCATAAATGGGATATAAATGGTATCTCGACTATCTTTCATAAAAAGATTGTTGGTACCAAATCCGATATCCCCATCCCCATCTTCCAAATTTAAATAGATATGCAAAGTTGAATCACTTCCTTCACTCATTTTTGAAGGATCCATTATCTGAAAACTGATTTTGGGTGTATTGGCCAGTTTGGTTTTCTTTGAACAAGAACTCAATACGGTGAACAAAGAGATGATACCTATATATATCGTGAGACGTTGCATATATCAAAGTTAGGAGATATACTTATAGAATGAGCAATCGAGGATGGAAAATATTAAGTGATATGCCATGGCGATGATTTAATTTTGACGCCATGATGTCTATAGAGGGTCTGAAAGAAGCTTTATTCAATAGTGCTCCTCAGCATTTTCATGAACTGGCTCTGCAATTGTTTCGCTATCAGGCTGCTCATGTGCCTGTTTATCAGGCCTATATTCGTCAATTGAAAATCCAACCGGAGCGCATCATGCACATCAAAGAGATTCCTTTTTTGCCGGTGCGATTTTTTAAATCACATGCTGTTTATGACCACGATCAACCTCGTCCGCAACTGTATTTCGAAAGCAGCGGTACGACCGGCCAGATTCCGGCACGTCACGAAATCGCAGATCCTGCGATCTATGAAACGTCGTTTACCAAAGGGTTTATACAACGCTGGGGTCAGCCTTCGGATTATTGCATATTGGGATTATTACCCTCCTATTTAGAACGTTCCAATTCTTCTTTGGTCTATATGGTCAAGCATCTTATGGACCGAAGCGGACATCCTTTAAATGGATTTTACCTGCACGATCATCAAAAGCTATGGCGTACCTTAAAGCAGTTGGAAGGAGAGGGGCAAGCTACCCTCTTATTTGGAGTGACCTATGCACTTCTTGATTTTGCTGAAGATTTTCCAATTCAATTACAACATACCATGATCATTGAAACCGGGGGGATGAAAGGCAGGAAACATGAAATGACCCGTGATGAGGTCCATGATCAATTGAAACGACAATTTGCACTCCAACAAATTTATTCGGAATATGGTATGAGTGAATTGCTTTCTCAAGCCTATACATTGGCTGACGGGCGATTTGCTTGTCCACCCTGGATGAAGCTGTTAGTAAGAGATATTAATGATCCTTTTGATATACAATCATCGGGTCGAGGTGCGATCAATATCATCGATATGGCCAATCTTTACAGTTGCAGTTTTCTGGCTACGGAGGATGTCGGCGAGGTGTTTTTGGATGGTCACTTTATCATACAAGGTCGGATGGATGATAGTGAAATCAGGGGTTGTAGTTTAATGAGCATTTAATTTTCCCGCCATTCAATCCTACCTGTAAACGCTGTGTTTAAATATGATTTCAGTTGGATATCCCAATTATTTTATATACTTGCAAAATTCCGCACTATCCTAAATTCATAGAATGGCAAAAAATCTGTTGATTGTTGAGTCGCCTGCGAAGGCCAAAACTATTGAGAAAATTCTAGGATCCGACTTTCAGGTAAAATCCTGTTTTGGACATATCCGTGATCTTGAAAAAGATGAAATGGGTATCGATATTAAAAATAATTTCAAGCCTACTTATAAGATATCCGATGATAAAACGAAGGTCGTTTCAGAACTCAGACAATTAGCGAAAAAGAGTCAAGAGGTTTGGTTGGCTACGGATGAGGACCGGGAGGGTGAGGCCATTTCATGGCATTTGTGTGAAGTGCTTGGGCTGAAACCCGAAACGACTAAACGTATCGTTTTTCATGAAATTACCAAACCGGCCATCAAGAAAGCTGTAGAAAACCCTCGTACGGTGAATATGGATTTGGTGAATGCGCAACAGGCACGTCGTGTGTTGGACAGAATCGTTGGATTTGAACTATCACCAGTTCTCTGGCGAAAAATCAATCGTAGTACTTCCCTTTCTGCAGGCCGCGTGCAGTCTGTAGCCGTACGTTTGATTGTAGAGCGGGAGCGTGAGATTAACCATTTTACACCGGTTAGTACCTTTCGGGTAGAGGCTCTGTTCAATGCCAATGATATCAATAATAAAGCGGTCACTTTTAAAGCCGAATATCCCGACAAAATTAAAAACGAAGCCGGCGCCAGGTCATTTTTAGAAAAGTGTGTCGGAGCTTCCTATACCGTGGAAGATATACAAATAAAACCTGCACGCAAATCTCCGTCGGCTCCATTTACGACATCGACCTTGCAACAGGAGGCGTCCCGCAAATTGGGTTATTCGGTATCCAAGACCATGTTGCTTGCGCAAAAATTGTATGAAAGCGGAGATATCACCTATATGCGTACCGATGCTGTCAGCTTATCAGATACCGCATTGAATATGATCCGTCAGGAAGTAGTCAGTTCTTACGGCGATCAGTATCATCAACATCGTGTCTTTAAAAATAAAAATGAAAGTGCCCAGGAAGCGCATGAAGCGATTCGTCCGACCAATATGGCTGCACGACAAGTAGAGGATTTGGAAAAGCAAAGACTTTATGACCTGATATGGAAACGAACCATGGCGAGTCAAATGGCCGATGCTGAACTTGAAAAAACTACAGCGCGTATTGGAATCTCAACGCAGCCTGAAAAATTGCAAGCCAGTGGTGAAGTGTTGAAGTTTGATGGATTTCTGAAACTCTATATGGAAGGACGGGATGATGAAGATTCGGATGATGAAACGCAGGAAGGCATGTTGCCATTGTTGGCAGTAGGTCAAAGCCTGCAACTTCAGGAAATGCGTGCCACTGAAAGATTTTCGCGTCCATTGCCACGCTATACGGAAGCTTCCCTGGTTAAAAAATTAGAGGAACTCGGCATTGGTCGACCTTCTACATATGCACCGACCATCAGTACGATTCAAAATCGAAACTATGTGGTTCGTAAGGATAAAGATGGGGTCCGACGCAGCTATCAGGTCTTGACATTGAAAAATGAAAACATCTCTCAGCAAACGTCGGAAGAGAATACGGGTGCGGAAAAATCAAAACTGTTCCCGACGGATTTGGGCATGGTCGTTACTGATTTCCTGAAGCAACATTTTACTCAGGTAATGGATTACACATTTACCGCTCAGATTGAAAATGAATTTGATGAAATAGCCAATGGTAAAAAATTATGGAGTAAGGTGCTCGGAGATTTTTACACCCCGTTTCATGAACAAGTGGAAACAACTATTGATACCGCTGAACGTGCAAGTGGAGAACGTGAACTGGGAAATGATCCTGTGAGCGGGAAACGGGTGAGTGCCCGCATCGGTCGATTTGGTCCAATGATACAAATCGGTAATGCAGACGACGAAGAAAAACCAAGATATGCTACCCTGAGAGCAAATCAGAGTATAGAAACCATAACTTTGGATGAGGCGTTGGAACTTTTTAAACTTCCCCTTTTGCTGGGGCAGTATGAGGGTATGGATGTGAGTGTGAATATTGGTCGATTCGGACCTTATGTAAAGCATGGCGAGCAGTTTATTTCATTACCTAAAGGCGAAGAACCTCTGGAAGTATCGTTAGACAGAGCCATTGAAGTGATACAGGCAAAACAATTAGAAGATGCACCGATCGGCTTTTATGATGAAAAACCGATTACTAAAGGAAAAGGCCGTTTTGGACCTTTCATTAAATGGAATGAACTCTTTATTAATATTCCAAGAGCTTACCATTTCGATACCATCAATCAACAAGAGTGTGAGGAATTGATAGAAAAGAAAATGGAGAAGGAGGCGAATCGTTATATTTCACAATGGCCTGAAGAGAAAATTAGTTTGGAAAATGGTCGATGGGGCCCATTTATTCGATTTCAAAAGAAAATGTTGAAATTGCTCTCCAAACCCGGCGGGGGAAAATATACAGCCGATGAAGTCAGCATACTGACATTGGATGAAGTGAAGAAAATGATTGAAGTGCAGGTGCCGGATGCTTTTACAAAAAAGGTGAAGAAAGCCGCAAAGAAAGCTGCTCCTAAAAAAGCAGCCTCTAAAAAAGCAGCGCCAAAGAAAGCTGCAACTAAAAAAGTTTGATCCATTTATAATCATTGATCGATGCAAACAGATGAACGGAGATCCGGTGATCGCATTCAGGATCAGTTTCGAAGCAGCCTGGATTTGGCCATGGGCGTACTCTACATTATTGTAGCAGCATATGCTGCTGCCACGCCAATGATACAGGAACGATTTGGGAAACAAACCGTATATCTCTTAGGCGCATTATTTGCTGCCTATGGTTTGTTTAGAGTGTATCGCGGTTTTGTAGCGATTCGTCGTCAAATGAATCCGGGGCGCAGACGGCGTCCACGTCTGTAATTATCTTATCTTCGTGAAAATAATGAAGGGACTTCATCGTTTACAAAATAATAATTAACTTCTCTATGACCCGAACCGCATCTTTCTATTTCAGACTTTGTCTGTTGTTCATTTTGCCTTTCTGTATTCAATCCTGCAATGAAGAGGGGCCCAAAGACAATCAAACCTCCGGAAGTATTAAAATTAGTGTCGACGAAAGCTATAGGCCGGTAATGGAAGAGCAAATTAAAATATTCACTTCCCGCTATCCAAATGCACATATCCTCGCTGAATACAAACCGGAGGCAGAATGTTTAAAGGATTTCATGGAAGATACCACTAGGGTTATTTTTATCACCCGTGAACTTTCTGAAGAAGAAAAAAAATATTGTCTGAGTAAACAAATCGTTTCCAAAAGTATGGCGATGGCCAGAGATGCGGTGGTGTTTATTACATCTGAGAATGTGAAAGAACCCAAATTCACGCTTAAGCAAATCAGGGCCATACTGACCGGTCAGGATTCTGCGAAGAAATACCAGATCGTCTTTGACCACAAAAAATCCAGCACAGTGCGTTACGTTTTGGATTCTCTGATTCCGGGTCAAAAAATTGCGGATAACAATTATGCGACGAATACCTCAGAAGAAGTCATCAACTATGTATCCGGTAATGATCAGGCCATCGGCGTAATAGGAGTAAGTTGGGTAGCTGATCATAGCGATTCTACGACGGAGACTTTCCTGAAAAAGGTGAATGTCGCAGGCATTTGGCCGGATAATGATTCCATCAACCGATTTGTGATGCCTTATCAGGCATACATTGGACTAATGGAATACCCCTGTACCCGTAATTTCTACTTTATCAGCAAGGAAACCTGGCCCGGTTTAGGAACAGGATTAGTGAATTATCTCTGCCGAGATGGTCAATTGGTTTTTAAGCAAGCTAAAATGTTCCCGCTTCGGGTGAATGTTATGTTGCGTGAAACGAAGGTCAATCCCTAAATAAAACGTTAATTGACAACATTATCACAACCCGATAGGTGGTTATTTGTCGAACATGGTATAAGTTTATACCCTGTTATAGGAGCATTATTAAAATAAGCATAAATAAGTATACAATGAAAACTAGAATCGTGAAAGGAATTATGATCGCTGCCATGCTGATTGCCGGAATATCCGCAGGGGCGCAAACCGTAGAGGATGGCATACAGCTTTATCAATACGAACGCTACGAAAGTGCCAAAAAAATACTCGAGCCATTGGCTGCAGGCAATCCCAAAGCTAATTATTACCTCGGGCTTTGTCAGTTGGCCGAAGAAAATGTTCAGGCTGCAAAGGCAACTTTCCAAAAATTTCCGGAAGATGCAGCTAATTCAGCCGGTATCGCCAGGGCTTTGTTCGCAGAGAATAAATCACTTGAAGCCATGAGCATGTTGGCCAAGGTAGCCACAAAAGCCAAAAAGAAAGATTGGACACCCTTGAAATATGCCGGTGACGCCATTACCTATACCGATGGGGGAGATCCGAATGTCGCCGTGGAGTACTACAAAAAAGCCATGGAAACTGAACGCACCGGTGAGCTTTATATTGCTACCGGCGATGCTTATCGTAAAATGCAAGGCGGCGGCGGTAATGCAATGACCAATTATGAATATGCTGAAACCTTTCCGGCTACTCAGTCCATCGCTAATTATAAGATGGGAAATCTTTGGTATGCTGCTAAGAATTACGACAGTGCATTAGCAAAATATGCTCGTTCGTCAGATTTGGATCCCAAAAATCCATTGCCGTTTAAGGCGCTTGCAGATGCCTATTATCGGGTGAAAAAATATAAAATATCGAAAGAGAATATCGAGAAATATCTGAATCTTTCTGATAAAACAACCGACGATCAAATTCAATATGCCAATACCTTATTCCTTGCTAAAGAATATACTCCGGCCATTCAAAAAATGAATGAACTAATTTCCAAAGGAATTGAAAAGCCATATATGTACCGTGTCATTGGATTCAGTTTGTATGAAACCGGGGATTTCAAAAATGCAAAAATGAACATGGACAAACTGTTCGCCAAACAAGATCCTAAAAAGGTGATTCCTCAGGATTATCAGTATTACGGTAAAATTTTATTGAAAGATTCTACCACAGCTTCACAGGCCAATGCAGCCTTTATTAAAGGGATTGATATAGATACCGCCAAGGATAAATCAGCTGTATTGAGAGATATTGCAGAAGCATATTACAGCCTATTGGATTATCCAAATGCAGCATCTTGGTATAAGAAAATTATCGATACCGGTACTCCTTTGTTTGAAGATTATTGGTGGTGTGGCGTCATGTATTTCTATGCAAAAGATTATGTCAATGCCGAAAGTACATTTGTTGCACTGTCTGCTAAGTATCCTGAAGAACCATCATGCGTTTTCTGGTTGGCTCGTATCGCGGCAGCGTCAAAAGATAAAGATTATACCAATGGCGCGGCAAGTGCTTTGTTTACGCAATGGCTCGGTTTGGTGAAAGATGACCCCTCAAAAAAGAAGGACCTCATTCGCGCTTATCAATATCTCGCCACGGTGGCATATAATTCTCAAAAAAAGGAAGACGCCCGAACCTATTGTTTGAAGATTCAAACCTTCGATGCCAACGATGAAACAGCTAAACAAATTCTGAAATTGCTGGAAGCGAAATAAAACGATGTTATTTAAAAGAGTAAAAACACCTCAAGTTGGGGTGTTTTTTTTATGGATTTGATAGACTTGTAATCTGCTGCTACTTAAGCTATCCTCGAAATTTGCGATGCCCGGTGAAAATAACTTGCAAAGAATTAACAGGAATACCAAAAGAATGGTTTACCTTCGTCAGGATTTTTTGAATCAGTATCACCAGGTCTTCCTGTAATTCCCCAAAATTTACAAATTACTTATGTTTTACTTTTTCTGAAATATCAGAGGATTGTTTATACCATTGGACCGATATGTTCAAGTACGCGATCCAACATGATAAACAAACAAAATGAAATTTCAGGAACTTAATTTAATACCCGCTCTGCTTCAGGCGCTTAATGAAGTTGGATACGAAACCCCCACACCCATTCAGGCTCAGTCAATTCCCGCATTGTTAGAAGGTCGCGATCTTTTTGGTTGCGCACAAACAGGTACGGGCAAGACAGCTGCATTTGCGCTGCCCATATTACAAGCGATTCAGGCTACCAAGCAAACCGATAAATCTAAAACGATCAAGGCCCTTATTTTAGCACCAACACGTGAATTGGCCATTCAAATCGGAGAAAATATTGCAGATTACAGCAAACATCTTTCGGTTAAACATGCAGTTATTTTTGGAGGCGTATCACAGCATCCTCAAACAGATGCCTTGCGTCGTGGATTGGATATCCTGGTAGCCACACCCGGTCGTTTACTCGACTTGATGCAACAAGGACTCATCAGTCTGAATTCGATTGAGTATTTCGTCCTCGATGAAGCCGATCGCATGTTGGATATGGGCTTTATCAATGATATCAAAAAAGTCATCGCAAAGCTGCCCGCTAAGCGTCAATCCCTATTCTTCTCGGCAACGATTTCGCCTGAAATTAATAAACTGGCACAAACGCTGTTAAAAGATCCGGCTTTCGTAAAAGTTACGCCGATTTCCTCAACTGCGGAATTGGTTGCCCAATCCGTATATTATGTCAACAAGGAAGATAAACGTGCCTTATTGCGTCATATCCTTAAAAACCCGGAAGTTGAACATGCATTGGTTTTTACCCGAACCAAGCATGGTGCCGATAAAATCGTAAAGGAACTTAAAAAAGTGGGTATAAATGCCGAAGCCATTCATGGCAATAAGTCACAAAATGCCAGAGAACGTGCGCTGAACGGTTTTAAAAATCGTACCATCAGAGTGCTGGTCGCAACGGATATCGCTTCAAGAGGCATTGATGTTGACCAATTAAGTCATGTGATCAATTTTGAACTGCCGGAAGTGGCAGAAACCTATGTTCATCGTATCGGTCGTACAGGTCGTGCCGGACATCAGGGTATCGCACTGTCCTTTTGTTCAAATGATGAAATAAGCTATCTAAAAAGTATTCGTAAACTAATTAATAAAGACATACAGATTGTGGAGTCACACCCTTTTCTCGGCAAGCTGTAAAAACAATATCTAAAAGGGAAAAAAAACAAACAAATGGAAACAGGAAAAGTAAAGTTCTTCAACGAGACAAAAGGATTCGGATTTATTAAAGTCGACGGATCGGGAAAAGAGGTTTTTGTACATGTATCAGGCCTCAAGCAAGACATTCAGGAAGACGACAGCGTCGTATTTGATCTGGAAGAAGGCAAGAAAGGCTTAAATGCCGTGAACGTACGTCTCGCTGACTAAGCTATTCGTAAAAAAATGAACCGGTCGGGACCTCCCGGCCGGTTTTTTTGTGCGCTCCCCTCAGAAATCTTCGTAAAGACGCGCTTATTTTCCACATTCGGTATCAAACCCTTGAATAAATGGGCAAAATGCAAATAGTTTTTTACCTTTGCCCCCGATTAAAAAAAACCTGTATTTATGTCTGGTCAGTTAAAAGAAGTACGCTTAAGAATCAAGTCCGTAGGCACTACACAGCAAATCACCAAAGCCATGAAAATGGTGAGTGCTGCCAAATTACGCCGTGCCCAGGATGCTATTACTCAAATGCGTCCTTATGCAGAAAAATTACAGGAAATGCTCAGCAATATCATCGCCAGTGTAGATGGCAATATTGGTGGTGGTTTGAATGTGGAACGTCCGGTTGAAAAAGTTCTGATCATACTGGTGACCAGTGATCGCGGATTATGCGGCGCCTTTAATACCAATCTGATTAAATTGGCCAAAAGTACCATTCGTGAAAAATATCAAAGCCAGTACGAAAAAGGGAATGTAACCATACTTCCTTTAGGCAAAAAGGGCTTGGAAAATATGGTTCGAACAGGCTATCCTGTGAATGAAGATTTTTGGAACATTTTTTCCAACCTGAATTTCGACAGTGTAAAAGCAGTAGCTGAATATGTACGCACCGCTTTTGTTAATAAACAGTTTGATCGCGTTGATTTGATTTACAGCCGTTTTAAAAATGCAGCGACTCAAGAGTTCGTTTGTGAGCAACATTTGCCAATCGCTAAAGCGAAAACCAACAGCAAATCTAACCTCGATTTTATTTTTGAACCTTCTAAGGAAGTGCTCATCAGTGAACTCATGCCTAAAATATTAAACACCCAAATCTTTAAAGGGGTATTGGACAGTAATGCTTCCGAACATGGTGCACGTATGACCGCCATGGATAAAGCCACTGAGAACGCAGAGGAAATGCTTCGTTCACTGCGTATATCTTACAACCGTGCCCGTCAGGCTGCAATCACTACCGAACTTACCGAGATCGTGAGTGGCGCCGCTGCATTGGAAGGTTAATCTATAGAGAAAAATATACCGTGATGGGACTCCAAGAGTCCCATTTTTTCTGCCCCGGAATGAATGGGGCATAAAAAAACCGCACCTAATGGCACGGTTCAATATTTTTTATAGCATCTTATTTGCATTGTTCCAGCATCTTCTGAGCAGATTCCAATCCCCACGTAGGAGCCAATTCATCTGCAGGTTTGAAGGCTGCAAATTTCTCAACGGCTAAAGTGAAATATTCTGCTGCTGCTTTTTTACCACCACCAAAAGCTTCAGGAGTGTAAAATTTGTTCTGACCCATCAACAGGTAGATTCTTGGATTGGCAGGATTTTTTTCTTTGGCCTGAGTCAACAGTTTCGAAGCTTCCATGCCGAATTTCATACCGCGACTCATTGGATCCACACCAATTCGCGCACTCATACACATAGATTTTAATACGATTATTTCATCATTGTCGTTGATTGCTGCTGCATCATTCAGCAATTTGTCTGCCTGATCCGCAATGCCATCCACTTTTGATTTATCTTCAGTCATCATGGCTTGCATCACATAGCAAAAAGCTGCATAATAACGAGGTTGCCATTCTTTGGTTTCACTATTGGCTACCCGCTCAAAAGCATTGCCGGCTACCTGATACGCTTCGGGTGAAGTAGCACCGCTCATTTTCATCATGATGCCTTTCATGGCATTCATATATTGGTCACTTCCGGCAAAAGAGGATAAGCCGGTCATTAAAAGACAAATCGAAAGAAATAAATTTTTCATATGAGATATTTTTTTTGTGAAACAAATATAGATTAAAAAATGAATGAAAAACACTACAGATTGTTATCAATGGCCTCCTGGGTCCGGTCAATCCCCCAACTCATAAACATACCAAGGAAAATAAATTGACGGGCGGTAGGAGTAATCTCCCTGCGATAAAGAGTGCCATCGCCATTCAGGTCCTTCGCAGCATAATTGTAGCCATAAACCTGTTTAAACCCAAATGGATTATTGACACTTAAAACAAATACGGTGAAGGCTTTGCCGATATTTTTTAAGTAGTTGGCCGACAAGCTGAAGTTGTGAAAACTAATCGTGCGATCCGACATAAATAAAGAGGCATCGGCTCCCGGATCATTAGGGTTAGATTGATTGTAGTTAATATATGGTCGGCCGGAAGAATAGGTATAGGTGCCATTGATACCAAACATATATTTGGTCCAGAATTTTTTGAAGACAAACGATCCGGTATGGTTTGCCGCAAAGTCAGGTTGTACTAAACTCAGGTAATTCAAAAAGTTTCGTTTGGTGTCTAAGAAAGAATAGGATATCCAAAAGTCAATTCCTTTAATGGATTTCTTATCACGATAGAATAATTCAATCCCGCGTGCATATCCCTGCCCATTATTGTCGACATTACCCACTGCGTAGGGATTATTCGTTTTGATCAATCCATGATATTTTTTATAGAAGGCTTCGATGCGCAACAACCTGTCTTTGGGTTGATACAAATAATTCAGGATGTAATGATCCGCCCGCATATAATTCAATCCGGTATTCCGGTACAGATAGGTCACTTCCGGTTTTTGATAGAATAATCCGTACGCGGCTGAAATCTGCCCGGCTCGATTCAGTTTATAGGCAGCCGATACCCTGGGTGCGATATTCACCCTGTTGATCAAAGATGAATGCTCTGCCCTCACACCAATCTTGCCCGCTAAATCATTCGTGATATAAATATCACTCTCTGCAAATAAGGCCTTGTAATGATCCGTGATCAGGGTAGGTTTAAACGCCACGAAGGGTTGTAATAACACCGGTACCGCTAAAATCTGGTCGCGGTTAAAAATATACTCCGCACCAAATCTAAGCGTATTCAGATTGTTTAACCCTTTTTCCAAAACCACTTTCGTAGTGGCTATTTGATTATGGCTGTTAATCTTCAACCACTCGGTATGTAAAAAATTACTATCACTCACCACCTGATCATTGGGGTCCAATACTTTGGTTTCGATCTTATCCTGATTGTCGCTGAAACAAAATCCAATATTCAGCTTCCAATCTTTTTTAAAATAATCTTTATAGGCCAAATTCGCATATACATTGTTGTTCTTGATGCCGAATTCATCCTGATACGCCTTGTCTGATTGACCGTAATCTATACTCGTGATATTGTCCCGCTGAATGTTTATGCCGGTATGATTATAATATCCATAAAATTTTAAGATCCCGCTCTTGGATGTTTTGATTCGATAATTCAAATCGATTTGATTGACTGTGGGCGCTAATTTGTAATCTATATTCTGTTTCACGAGTGCGAAATAGGGTGTAAGGTTGGTATGATTATACCCAAGACCCCAACTTTGCTTTTTGTTTTTCGATAATTTCTGTACACTCCCTCCAATGCCCACACTTGAAATATTTAAATTGGCTGATGAACGATCCGGCAAATCGATAGTCTCTAATATCACCGCCGATGACAATGCCTGCCCGTATAAGGCCGAATACCCTCCCGTGCTAAATACAGTGCCCTTAAAAATAAATGGATTAAATCGCCCCCTGGCACCCAAATCGGGAATAGATGCGCTAAATGCATTTCTGACCCAGGTGCCGTCTATAAAGGTTTGGGTTTCCGATCCGGTACCACCACGCACAAATAAACCCTCGCGGTCATTGGTCTGTTGTGCTCCGGGCAAGGTCTTCAAGGCGCCATAATTGTCACCGTTACTACCCGCTGTAGTTACGATATCTAAAGGTTTCAACACCGTACCTTTTTTTTCATCACTGGCTTCAAATGCACCCGCACTGATCACTACAGCTTTCAGATCATTGATCTTTTCTTTGATCGCAAAATTGACCTGTATATTTTTTTGATTCAATAATATCTTTTTCTCTTGTGATACAAAGCCAATATAGGTTGCTGTCAGAATCACCGAATCCTTTTCCGAAGTTTCAAACGAATATTCCCCTTGTGCATTGGTCGTAGCTCCGTCATAACTGTTTTTAATAGCCATATTCACACCAATCAATGCTTCTCCTTTGGTGTCAGTTACCTTGCCTGAAATCGTTGTCTGTGCTTGTGACCCGGTGGCCAGGAAAATAAGTAAGTATAAAATTCTTTTCATCATCGTTCAATTCGCCGCAAAGTTATTGTTTAGGAGGATATATTGTGCATTTCGATATTGTTCCTAGCGGCAGGATATTCCGGTTCTTCATGAAACTTTTTCCCAATACCACAAATCAAATTCCCGAACTGCCAAGGCTTTTGAAACCCCGGAAAATACTTTCGCAGCACAAAAAATAAATTATGTTTAGATACGCAACTTATATATTCATGTTGCTGATTGTTTTGATCAGCACTAAAGCCCGGGCACAAGAAACTAAAGACAGCCTGCTTCATACCACAGCCAATACCGTCACCATCGTTGAAAAGCGAAATACCCTGCTCACCAATTTGCCCGGTTCATACACCGGCATCGCAGCCAAAGAAATGAAGATTTGCGCACCCCTGAGCGGCAATGAAATTTTTCGTCGCCTTGGCGGAATACATGTGGTCGATGAGGAAGGTGCAGGTCTGCGACTGAATCTCAGCCTGCGTGGACTCGACCCAGACCGCAGCCGCAATGTGCTGGTGCTCGAAGATGGTGTGCCCGTGGCTCTCAATCCCTATGGCGAGCCTGAATTGTATTATACCCCGGTTATCGATCGTATGGAACAAGTGGAAGTGCTCAAGGGAAGCGGGCAAATTCTTTTCGGTCCACAAACCATTGGAGGTGTCGTCAATTACATTACCCGTATGCCTCCCTTGAAAGCCGGAGGCACCTTAAAGCTCATCGGCGGACAACGCGGTTTTTTTACAGGCCGTCTGGGATATGGTTTTACAAAAGGGAATGTTGGCGTTCAATTCGATTATGTTCACAAGCGTGCAGATCATTTGGGCTATACCGCATTTAATATTCATGACCTTTCGGCTAAAGTGATGATGACCTTATCCAAACGTTCCACCCTCGGATTTAAACTGGGTTATTATTCCGAAATATCAGATGCCACCTATATCGGACTCACTCAAAGCATGTTCGAATCCGGTACTCAGGATTTTGTCAAAATGGCCCCCGATGATCGGTTGAAAATTAAACGCATCAATTTTAGTACCCATTATCAGTACGCCGTCAATGACCATATTTCTTTTCAAACCCTGGCCTATCATTATACCACAGATCGTAATTGGCGTCGGCAAGATTTTTCATCCTCACCGGTCGCTAACCCCACCGGTGTCATCTGGGGAGATACCAATATCGCCGGAGGTGCCATCTATATGCGCAATCAAAATGCACACCGCAACCGTCAGTTTGCCGTCAGTGGCATTGAACCATCTCTGAAATTTAAATATCACTTATTCAAGAAAGAAGCAAGTCTAAAAACGGGTATCAGACTTTTGCATGAAAAAGCCTACGAGCAACGCTTAAATGGCTCCCAGTCCGATGCGGCTTCAGGCGCTTTAGTGGAAGATGAAATTCGAAGTGGATTAGCTCTTAGCGGTTTTGCTCAACAACAAATGAACATCAACAAACGTTTGATCGTTCATGCCGGTGTCCGCGCAGAGTACTATCTATACGACAGAAATATCCTGCGCAATACATTTAAAATTGGAAACACCAATACCATCGTCGATACCAATATTCACGCCGGTCAAACGGTAACCATGCTCATCCCAGGTATCGGATTCAATTATAATCTCCATGCCGATCATACTTTATTTGGTGGACTACATCGCGGCTTCGCACCCCCAAGGGTCAAGGATGCCGTCAGTACCCAAGGGGTGGTCTATCCATTGGATGCAGAAAAAAGCTGGAATGCCGAAGTAGGTCTCCGTTCAAAGTATGGTCCTTATATTCAGTACGAACTCACTGCCTTCTATCTTTTATTTTCCAATCAAATCATCCCCGTGTCCGAGTCTTCCGGTGGTATCGGCAGCGGCTTGGTCAATGGGGGACAAACTCGTCACCGCGGACTTGAAGCGTCATTGGGTATTGATGTCTTGAAATTGCTTGAACTCAAACGAAGTCTCATCTGGAAGACGAACGCCACCTGGTCAAATTCGGTTTTCGATGCCGACCGATTCATGATTTCCGGAAGCGATACCCTCAATATCGTCGACAACAATACACCTTATGCACCCAATGTTCGTTTGAATACAAGTCTCATTTTGGAATGGAATGCAAACTTCGGGGCTCAGTTGAGTGCGTCGTATACCGGTCAGCAATACAGCGATGCACTTAATACGGTGAGCTCTACCGCCGATGGTCGCAATGGATTAATCAACGCCTATACGGTCTTGGATGCAGGTGTATTTGCAACTGTACCGCACACCGGCTTGCGACTTCAGTTGAACGTCAAAAACCTCACCAATGAACGCTACATCGTCAGCCGCCGACCACAAGGCATTCGATTAGGCTTGCCCCGCTTCATCAGTGCCGGATTGGAATGGTCCTTTTAAGGTAGATCTAAGAAATAAATTTTTGGGCGTGCCCCGCCGCGGCGGGCCGGGCTATCCGCTGCAAGTCCTCTCCGCCGCGGCGGATGCGGGCTTTCCGCTACTATCCCTCACGCTTGCGTTCCAAATGATCGGCCTCTCTCAGACCTGAAAAGGCGACATCCAACAACGATGGGTATAGCCCATTATCCTCCATCGCCAATAAAAACTACCACACCCCCCATTCCGAAGCCCAACTAAAAACTAAAAACTCCTACTCCTTCAATTGCCTAAAACTCCTGTAATGATCATCGGTATACCAATCCCGGCCATCACTGCCGGTCACCAAACGTTCGGCCCCCCTGTTTCTTCCTGCCCGATGTGGTTTTAAATCCCATTCCTGATAACGAATCCGTCGATGACGTTCATCTTCTATGGGCAATCTTCTTTCCCGATTCTGAAAGACCCTCCCTCCTTCATATTCCGCAGGCGGTCTGTGATGCTGATCCACATAGTCTCTTACTTGATAGGCTTCAGAAGGAATGGCTTGCTCATCACCCGGACCTCGTTGGGAAGGCAATGTTTTAGTTGCCTCTAGTTGTTTACCATTTGATGGAGCATCATTTTGTTGTTTGCCATTTGACGGAGCATCATTCCTTGTAGGTCCTGTTTCCGTGTGATGCGTTTTTTCGGATTGTACTTCAGGGTTCGGATGCATGTTCTTGCGCCATTCAGGCCATAGCTTGATTGCCAATAATGCCATTAATATAATGCCCGCGATAAATGGTTTATATCGATTCAAAAATTGCATCAGAGTACTTGATAATCATGCAGTTTGTCCAATTCCAAAACGGTCGTTTTCTGATCATCACTCTGCCTGAACATCTGAACGAATTTGGCATGATGCACGATCTCGTCGGCATAGTAGGAAGTTCGTTGCTGCACTACATTTGAAAAATGCTCATCAAAGGCTTTCACAAAAACCATGACCTCAGTATTATTGATCTGGAAATCTTCCTTGCACATGCCAAACAACGGACTTTCTTCATCAATCGCATGCACCACCGTCCAGTTGAGGGCCATGGAACTGATACGTCCAAGCTCGGTTTTCAAAGGAAGGAATTTATTCACCACCTTATCATTCTGATGAATCTTAAATGCGACGTTCATGATCACTTCCGCCTCGGTAAGGTTATTGTTTTTATAAGGTGCCATCCGAAACATTAAGGCCTGCCCATTCTTATAAGGTGAAATGAGTGCGTTTTTACTGAAGAGCAAATACGCCTTTGGTTTGGCAAAGCGTCCATACAACAAACCCGTCAATACAGCAAAGGACATCAGTCCGAAGAAGGATTCAAATGCAGCTATGGTATTGGTATAATGTGATGTTGGATTGATCCGTCCATAGCCCACTGTGGTGAGGGTTTGAGTACTGAAAAAGAAACATTCAAGAAAATGCTCTTTCACACTAAGGTCATTCGATATGCCTAATGTGGAAGGCCCGGCAATAAAATACAATGCACCAAAAATCAAATTGACACCAATATATCCGAAAAGACATAAGGCAAAAAATCGCCAGGCCGATAATTCAATCAGTGAATGAAATATACTCAGTCGCTTGAAATAAGTCAGCCCGCTTTTGATCACATTACTGCTGCCGTCTTTATTCAATATCCTGCCCGAGGTATTGCCCGTCGAATTGTCGAATCCTGTATCGTTGATCGACTTGCTTCTCAGCATATTTTCCAAATGCATCATGTGAATGTCAAATTAAGTTCCAGAAGTACAAATATAGCTTGCAAAAATAGCATTCCATCTATACCAAAGGTATAAGCATATTCACTCCGTCTGCGGATCATAAAATAAAAGCTGACCAACAGGTAAACGACACTCATGCCCAAATAAATCATGCCTGTATTTTGGTGAATCGAAAGGGATATCCATGCCGCCAAAAAGATAAGAATCAAATGTAGTAAAATTAATACGGTATGGTAGGGACGGGCATTCTCCTGCTTCACTTCATCCCGAACATGAAAATGAAAAATGGTGATAAATAAAAAGAGGAGACGATATAGCCCGTAAAACATAAAAGTATCATCAACAGGAGCTTGTCTTGCCGGCCAAAAGTAAGTACACAACATCCATATAGCCGTAAGCAACAGGGGCTTGAAAAGAGTGTAAGCCTGAAGGCGGGGTACTTTTAAAAAAGAAGGTATTTCATAAATAATCGACAAGCTCCCCATCAGCAATAACCATCCAATGGGTTTATCCGGCAGAAACAAAAAGCACAACAATGCACCCAAAGCCGAAACCATCGTCATAGGCAATGACAAACGATATTTTCCCGATGGGAAATAATACAGATTATAGGCGAATATGGTCAGAAAAAATACCAGCCAATAAAAGGGTAGGGGGGCAGAGCCCATTCTTAAAATGGCTCTGGTTTCCATGCTCAGAAGTACTGCAATCATCCCCACAAATACTTGCGACTGAATGAAGAGGTTATGCATCAGTTCGCCTAAACTCCACCTTCTTCCGTCTTTATCGCGGGCATTATTTTCCATGGTTTACAATGGGATATTCCCATGCTTTTTGCGCGGCATAGAAACGACTTTGTGTTTCAGCATCTCAAACCCGCGTATGAGTTTTCGACGGATTTGCGCCGGTATCACGACTTCATCAATAAAACCACGCGCTGCGGCACCATAAGGGTTGGCAAACTTATCCGTATACTCAGCCACTTTTTCATCCAGCTTGGCTTGCGGGTTTTCTGCCGCATCAATTTCTTTCTTGAATATGATTTCTACCGCTCCCTTGGATCCCATGACAGCGATCTCAGAATTAGGAAAGGCAAAATTCAAATCGGCACCGATATGTTTGGAGTTCATCACGTCGTACGCTCCGCCGTACGCTTTACGCGTAATCACGGTGATCTTTGGTACTGTGGCTTCGCTGAAGGCGTACAACAGCTTGGCCCCATTGCTGATAATGCCATTCCACTCCTGATCGGTTCCGGGTAAAAATCCGGGTACATCCACAAGCACCAACAATGGGATATTAAACGCATCGCAAAAACGCACAAACCTTGCTCCTTTTTTACTTGAGTTGATATCCAGTACACCTGCCAAAGCTGCCGGCTGATTGGCCACTACGCCAATACTACGTCCTGCTATTCGGGCAAACCCAACCACAATATTTTCAGCATAGTCTTTATGCACCTCCAGAAAACTTTCGGCATCACAAATTTCAGAGATCACCTCTTTCATATCATAAGGTGTATTTGGATTTTCAGGTATCAAATGATTCAGTCGATGGCGTATTTCATCTCCCGGTGTATAAGCATAGCTCGGTGCATCTTCTTCACAGTTCTGTGGCATATAGCTCAACAGTTTCTTCATGTCGTTGATGCATTCCAATTCATTGGCACACGCAAAGTGAGTCACCCCCGATTTGCTTGCATGAGTATCCGCACCGCCAAGCTCCTCACTACTCACTTCTTCATGGGTCACCGTTTTTACGACATTTGGTCCGGTCACAAACATATAACTCGTGTTTTCCACCATGAGAATAAAATCAGTAATCGCAGGACTATAAACAGCACCTCCCGCACAAGGCCCCATGATGGCGGATAGTTGCGGTATCACCCCCGAAGCACGGGTATTCCGATAAAAGATGTCGGCATAGCCGCCCAAGCTCACCACGCCTTCTTGTATGCGCGCTCCGCCACTGTCATTAAGACCAATCAATGGCGCACCGTTTTCCATGGCCAGGTCCATCACTTTGCAAATCTTCTCCGCATGAGTTTCACTCAAACTCCCACCGAAAACCGTAAAGTCTTGCGAAAACACATACACCAATCGTCCATTGATTTTACCATACCCGGTCACCACACCATCACCTAAATATTGTTCCTTTTCCATCCCGAAATCGGTGCTTCGGTGCGTCACCATCATCCCGATTTCTTCAAAGCTGTCTTCGTCCAGCAATATCTCAAGTCGCTCCCGCGCCGTTAATTTCCCCTTTTTATGCTGCGATGCGATGCGATGTTCTCCTCCGCCTTTCTTGGCCTCCGCTATTTTATCCTGAAGCTGTTGCATTTTATTCATGCGGTAAAAATAAGTCGCAAAGACCAATTGGTACAGAAGGATTTTACGAATTTTATGCCCGCATCGGAAGGATTATATATCCCAATTCTAAAAAATCAATGGGCCTTTTTCGAACAACAAAACTTATTCGTAATATTATCCAAAATTTCCATCATGAAATCACTGCAGGTGTTTGTATTGCTGTCCCTCATCCTTTCACTCACATTCTCAGGCTGCGGCACCCCCTCCAAAGATGAACAGATCCGTGGCGACTGGAATTTCATTGATGTGAGCATGGCCTCCGGACCTGTTTCGGCCCTCAACCCCAAAGTAAAGGACCAACTCAAAGGCAGCAGCATGCATTTCAATGCCGATCATACTTTCAGCTTCAAACAACTTTCCGACGATCCCAATCGTAAAGAACAAAAGGGAACCTACTATTTGTCGAAAGATGAAAAATTCGTTTTTCTCGTACCCCTCAAAGAGACCCCGAATCAGCAAACTCAACAGGTCGATATCGTTTCTCTCAGCAAAGACAGTATGACCCTCATCATGGGCAAAAGCTTGAAGATGGTGTTCAGTCGTTAAGCGCGATTCCAACAGCTATAAATTAAACTTTGGCCTCCGCATCAGGAATTGTTTGCACTGAATCTGTGAAAGATTGTCAGTCTGCTTCTAGAAACTCTGTGTGGACAGCCTTTTCCGCCGAGTCTCACGCCTCGTGGACTCGGGGGGGTGTTTAATATATTCCCCATCTTTGCCAATATAGCTGATTGATTATAAATATACTTTCATTTTCATAAACTTTCTAATCCACCACTATCTTC
Organism: Chitinophagaceae bacterium; assembly: GCA_016786845.1. GTDB lineage: Bacteria > Bacteroidota > Bacteroidia > Chitinophagales > Chitinophagaceae > OLB11. The sequence goes on from JAEUVB010000020.1 coordinate 97,054, forward strand.
CTTACCACATTCCTTACTCCTTGGGGCGAGCTTGCCTCGACCTCCTGAGGCGAGCAAAGCCTCGCCTTCAAATAATAAACACCACTACTAAGACCGCTCACATCTATTTCTAATGACCTTGTGGCAAGTACCTTTTGACCTACAGCATTATATAATTCTATCAGTGGGTGTTTGTTCCTTATGTTGACCAAACGTATATTCATCCTTGTATGGGATGGGTTTGGGTACACTTCTATCTCTTCTCTTTGGGCTAAAATGTTATGCACACTCAATGGCCAGCAAGGGCTTGTAGTGTCAGGGCCAAGATTATAATCAGGCATATTTGGAGGAGATGTACTCCCCCCGGCTCCATTATCAATGCGAAGACATTTTCTGCAAAAATTACATGCTGCACCTTTTTCATCTGGTTTATCAATCACACTCAATTGTTTGAAAGAGCCTCCTATTTTGCCAATGTAAATTCGTTTATCTGGGCCTCTGGACAAATGACCATAATACTCAAAATCATTAAGTGTAGTATCCGGCCCATGTTTCACATGATACCATGCCAAAGCACTATCGGGTTCATTTATTTCTAATTGATAAACATTCCACCTTTTTGTTAAGTATAAAAATTGATCATTTGGCGAAAAACACACGCCATTTGATATACTATCTCTTGATCCCATATTATCGAGGTAAGGAAAAGTTGTAGAATCAATTGGCGTATTATAGATTATAGGATTGTTTAGCTCTCCGGTGCATCTGTTAAAATCTGCTAAGAATATTTTATTACTCTTTCCCTGAACTTGAGTATATTTTGTACCAGCATTATTAAAAGCACTCTGCCCGGTAGCATCGTATAAGCTGCAATAAGGTTCACTAAAAGTCTGTGTATAGGGACCATATATACTATCGACTGTCACTAAAAAGCGTATAATGATATTAGATTCTATAGTAGTTTTTTTAAGCAGCCACCAATCGATACCATTACTATGCCTGCAAGCTTGCATCATTGTCCTCGACATTTCCGTATTTGTTAATAGAGGCATATTTTTCTTAACAACTTTTCCGGCACCTGCATTGGCATTAATATCTACAATATTATATAATAACATATCGTAGGGTGTAATAGTGGAGGTTGGCGATAACCATTTATCATAAGTTGTATCGCTGGCGGTTGCTATAAATACATAGTATTCTCCGTTATTTCCTTTAGGCAGAATTAGTGAACTCTGAGTTGTGGCAGCATTTGGATAGGTATTTTGAGCGTAAATATTATTAGGAACTAGGCTATCTCCACCTTCGATAATATTACCTAATGAATCAAATAACTGCATGCCGTTACAAAGCATAATTATATTACCAATTGCACTATCACAGATATTACTATGACCATTACCAAATATATATGGATAATTTGGTGATGAGCCGTTCCAAAACAATTGGTTAGTAGTTGGTCTCGTGGAATCTCCTACAAATTTGGCAATCTGCCCATTAATTCCAAATAACCATGAGTGTCCTCTTTTATTTTGAGAATTAACAATCAATGGTATAATTATAAATCCAAACAGAATTGCTCTCATATTCCTATTTTGAAATGGTTAGTTTGCCAATCGTTTTTATCATATTAGCGAATGTATGTCTTCAAAGTAAAGTGGACTATTATATAAGGAGTATTTCATTCTAGTTTAAAGTTAATTGATTTTTATTTAATTGTGTGGTGTTTATTCTTTTGAGTCGTTCATATTCTGATTTTCTTTGTTTGATGCACTTGATTTTTATCCGCTCCCTTTCTTTTAGAATGAGTTCACCTCGTCCGTAATAAACGTCTGCAGGTGTTAAGTTGTTTAACGATTCATGGTATCTGTTGTTATTGTATCTAAATCCCCGGATCATGTATCTAAACACACGGATCGTGCATCTAAACGTGCCCGAGTCGAATGATCAAACGCCGGAATCGAGCAATCAGATTTCTGGACCATGTTATCAAACGGCCCGAGCTAGATGATCAAACCCTCCCCTATAATGCAAGATTCCTAAGGTGGTGTTCCGAAAATTTGACAGGATTTATTCTCAGATAACAATCCCCCCAACTAAAAACTAAGCACTAAAAACTCATAATTAATAACATGTTAATGTCTCCGAATCTTATCACGTGATAAGAAGCCTCATTTCCCCCCTCCCTACGTTTGTCCCATCAAAGTATCACAAAAACAAAACAAACGTCAAACAACATGAACCCAATTTTAACAACCCTCACACTGATCGCCGGCTCAATTCAGCCGTTGCAATTCGAGGTTGTCGAAAATAAAGGGTACGTTTTCGATACTCAGTTTCATAACACAAGTGCCTGTTTACAAGGGTTTCATACAAATAAGCGTTTCATTCCTATACATCTCTGCCACGCACCAATGCTGCTCTGCCACGCACCAATAACGCACTGCCACGCATCCATACAGCACTGCCACGCACCGATACAGCACTGCCACGCACCAATGCAGCGCTGCCACGCATCAATACAGCACTGCCACGCACCAATGCAGCTCTGCCACGCATCAATGCAGCACTGCCACGCATCAATGCAGCTCCGTCACGCATCAATGCAGCTCTGCCACGCACCAATGCAGTTCTGCCACGCATCAATACAGTTCTGCCACGCATCAATACAGTTCTGCCACGCACCGATGCCAATATACCTTGATTCAAATCCGATATGTATACTAGGAACAATTCACCCTCCCTGGCTTCATAGAGTTTCGGCAGATGTGTATACATCGTAAGTCCGAAACATTCAAATCCAAAACATTCGTGACAAAAGAATGAGTCACCCTAAATAAGTCATTCTATTCAATCAAAAATTTAATCAAATAAAAAAATATATTATGCAAAATTTAAAATACCATTGCCCACAAGAAGATCTGTACACCATCGTATACTTAGGATGGAAATCATGCAGAAAAAAACTCAGTGCATTCACAGACTTCAAACCCATTTACACCGATGCATACATCGATGAAAAACTCGCGCAGGCCGATGCCGCCGAAAAAATGCCCTCAGAACAGGAAAGAGATGGTAAAATATCTTCCATCCGTCTTCACCTCATCAATGCCAACCGTACATGCCTCAATAATTTCCAGTCCCTCAAACGCTATATCGAAACGGCTTATACCCCCGAATTTGCCGAACCCGAATATACCATCATCGGTCAGGATCTTTATTTGAAAGCATCTCGTAACAATTGGGATACCACCAAAAACATCATGACCAAATGCAGTACTTATATTGCCCAGAATGTGGTTAAACTTTCCGAGAATCTGAACATGCCTTCAACCTTCCCGGCAAAGTTCGAAAGTGATCTGGCCAACTTCAATACCCTGCATCATGATTTCCTGGAAGCTGAAGAAAGTTCTACGGATGAAACAGAAGCTAAAATCGCTGCCAACAATGCCATCTATACCGACCTGATGAGCATGTTTGCCGACGCTCAAATCCTGTTCAAAAATCAGGATGCTTTACTCAAACAATTCACTTTCTCCGATGTCCTCTACCTCGTCTCCGGTGCCGGCACTGCAGGCGTCCGCGGTACCATCACCAACGCCAATAACAACAAGGCGATAAAAGAGGTCACCCTTACCGTAGAAGATACCGAACACAATGCCATCACCGATGATGTCGGGAAATTCGAAATCTCACCGATGGCGTCCGGAACCTACAACCTCCTCGTAAGTGCCCCGGGCTTCGAATCACAAACCATCTCTCACGAAGTCCTCATCGGTACCATCTCTACCCTCAACATCACCCTAACCCCCAGCGCCGTGACCGTCTAACACATACACAGTCACCCGTCATCACCCAATCCCGAGATGTAGAGACGCATGATAATGCGTCTCCTTCTCGGGATTTTTTACAGACAAATGATAATGCGTCTCCTCCTTCTCGGGATTTTTTTTTGACATTCAAATGCCGTGGAAGCATCCTCCAGTTCTCTGAATCCCCGAATAGTCGGGACATACAGAATTCTCAGAATTTCAGAATCTTCAGAAGGCGCTTCTCCGTAAAACCCACTTACATTAATTCTGTATAACTCTGTGAGAGCCTACTCTGGAAACTCTGTGTGAATCTCATTCATAATTTATATCAGTATTCTCCGGTTGACAAAGTTTTCAGAATAATACTCAACCCAAAAACTTCCGTGAAATCTCCCTAATCTGTGATCCAAAAACCCTCAGTGTAATCCTTCAATCTGTGATCCCTCACCCCTTCCGTGTAATCCTTCAATCTGTGATCCCATACATCCTTATTTTAATCTCCTCATCCGTGGCCCAAAAAACCCCGTGTGCAATCCCCCAATCCATGTTACCTTTGTCCCCGTTAAATCTCCTGCTTTAAATAAACGGACCTTTCATGACGGATACCCTAACACCCAAAGATTTTACCACCGACCAGGAAGTACGCTGGTGCCCCGGTTGCGGCGATTACAGCATTCTCAAACAAGTACAAACCGTATTGCCCACCCTCGGCATACCCCGTGAAAATACCGTCATCATCTCCGGTATCGGTTGCTCCTCACGCTTCCCCTATTACATGAATACCTACGGGATGCACTCCATACACGGTCGCGCCACCGCCATCGCCAGCGGACTCAAAGCCAGTCGTCCCGAACTCAGTGTATGGGTCGTCACCGGCGACGGTGATTCCCTCAGCATCGGTGGCAATCACCTCATCCACCTGCTCCGCCGAAATATCAACCTCCAAATCCTCTTGTTCAACAACCAGATCTACGGCCTCACCAAGGGACAATATTCTCCCACCAGTGAAATGCAAAAGGTGACCAAGTCCACCCCCATGGGTAGCATCGATCATCCTTTCAATCCCGCAGCCCTGGCCCTCGGCGCCGATGCCTCCTTTGTGGCCCGCAGCATGGATCGCGATACCAAACATTTGCAAGAAATGTTGCGCCGCAGCCATGCCCATGCCGGTACCGCCTTCCTAGAGATCTATCAGAATTGCAATATCTTCAACGACGGGGCATTCGAACCTTTCACCGAAAAAATCAGTAAAGCCGATACCACCCTCTTTGTAACGCATGGCGAACCCCTGCTCTTCGGTACCGATAAACAAAAAGGCATACGCCTCAACGGCCTCAACCCGGAAGTGGTGAATATCGCCGATGGTTATGCCCTCAGCGACCTATGGATCCACGACGAGAAAGATTTAATGAAGGCCCAAATCCTCACCCGCATGTTCGATCATCCTGATCATGAGTACTTCATGCCTCGTCCTTTTGGCGTATTGTACGCCAAAGAAAGGCCTTGCTACGAAACCATGCTGCACGATCAAATGCATGAAGCATTGGCCCGCAAAGGTGAGGGTGACTTAGACAAATTATTGGCCGGCAACGAAACATGGACGGTCCTGTAAATGACCATGAGAGTTCTCCCTTCCCTAACTCGATTGAAGAACCTCCTTTGGATAGGAGTGAGTCTTTTATGCTTCAGTGCATGTAACCGAACAACCACTTGCATCGAACCCCAAACCGTTGTCATGCGTGGTGGATTTTATCATAGCGATACCGCCGGCAAACCCGTGGATACTTTGTTGCAAAATGCCAATGTGGTTTTCGGTGGCGACACTTTGTTTTTTGTCAATATCAAAAAAAGCCATACATTTTCGCTCACCTTATCACCTCTTCAGGATAGTGTCAGACTCTTCTTTCAATCCGATTCAAGCGACCTTTCTCCCGAACTGATTGATACCATCTTTCTAAAATATACCCGCGAATTAAGTTTCATTTCTACCGCTTGCGGCTTCAAAACTTTCTATAACCTGAATGCCATCAACAGCACCACCCATATCATCGATTCCATCTGGATCGCACAAGCCAATGTCAACAGCACCCTCAGCACGGAACATGTAAAAATCAGGATACGGAATTGAGTTCATGAAAAGTTTAGGCACATATCGTTTCCTTTTGCTCGGCTTCATTTTTTTGAATGCGAGTCCCTCGCTCTATGCCCAAAAAGACTCCAGCTTCCGCCCCTTTCAATATGTCCGTATCGGTGCCGATTTGTCTAAGCCGCTCTATAATTTCTTTTCCCCCAATCAACAATCCTACGAATTTCAACTCGATGCAGCCCTGAAAAAGGACGTCTATACCGCACTCGAAATGGGGTGGGGGAATGCCCGTGTCAACAATGACTTTCTGAGTTTCAAATCCTCGAATACGTTCATTCGGCTGGGCTTAGACAAAACCTTCTTCGGTCGCGAATTCAAAGGCGATATGGATAACGCTTTCGCCGGCCTTCGTTTGGGATTCGCCCCGGTGAAAAGAGGATCTGCCGCCTATAAAATCGATGATCCCGTTTGGGGAAATGGCAACGGAATCATTCCGTCTGCATCCTTCAATGCCTGGTGGATCGAACTTACCGGAGGCTTCCGCATGGAGATTGTCAAAAATGTTTTCGCCGGTTGGAACGTTCGCGGCAAAACCTTCCTCAACCCGAAAAAATTCGAATCATTGCCCCCGTCCTTCATCGCCGGCTACGGACGCGGCGACAAGAATACGGCCTTCAGTTATAATTTTTATGTCCTTTACGGTATCGGTAAACGATAGTCCGAAGCCATAAAATTTGGGCGCGCGCCGGCCTTCATCGTGGATACTTAAATGGTCAATTTCGTTAGGCCGTCGCCGGGCTATCCGCTCCAAGTCCTCACTCCTCCTGCGTCGTCACTGCGGGCTTTCCGCTACTATCCCATCGCGCAGTCCCACAGATTCTCAATCCATGTTTCTCCTTATTCATTCACGCTGAGAAACGCAGCGTGCATTCACGCTGAGAAACGCTGTGTTCATACACATTGTGAAACTCTGTTTGAGCATACTTCACGAAACTCCTGTCTAGCTGAATTCCATTCGCAGGGTAACGAATCTAATTTCATCATCTGATTAGCCCTGAAAGGGCGACATCCTTCAACGATGGGTACAGCCCATCGCCACCTCGCACCTGGCCCTGAACGAGCGACTGCAACTGGCTATGGTTATAGCCCATTAATACTATATCAAAATCGAAATATGGAAGAACTTAACAACAAGCACCTACTTTTGCCTTTCAATTCCAGCAAGATGAACCACCTCAAACACGAATCCTCGCCTTATCTCCTTCAACACGCCAACAACCCGGTCCATTGGTTCCCCTGGTGCGACGAAGCATTTGAATTGGCCCTGGAAGAAAATAAACCGGTTCTCCTCAGCATCGGTTACTCCTCTTGCCACTGGTGTCATGTCATGGCGCATGAGAGCTTCGAGGACCCCGAAACCGCGGATCTGATGAACGCACTCTATATCAATATCAAAGTCGATCGCGAAGAGTATCCGGACATCGATCACTTGTATATGGATGCCGTTCAAGCCATGACCGGCAGCGGAGGCTGGCCCTTAAACGTATTTCTTACCCCCGATAAACGGCCTTTCTATGGAGGTACTTATTTCCCGCCTAAAAGAGCTTTCAACCGGGCTTCCTGGAAAGAAGTGCTCATCAATGTATCTCAATATTTTACCCAAAACCGTGGTGATGTCGATCATCAAGCCACACAATTGATGACCCACCTCGCCAATCTGTCCAAGGTCGGACAACCCGATACCTCATCTGCCACTTCCGATGATTCCACCCCCGAATGGAATCCTCAACAAGCTATGCAATTGCTCATGAAACAAGCCGATAAGGTCTTCGGCGGCTTTGGCTCGGCACCCAAATTTCCATCTACATTCGCCTTGCAATTTTTACTCGATTACCATCAATGTTTCAGGGAGAGTTCAACATTGGATCATGTGAATCTTTCCCTCTCAGCCATGGGCATGGGGGGTATTTGGGATCACCTGGGCGGAGGTTTTTCCCGTTATAGTACCGATGTGCAATGGATCGCGCCCCATTTTGAAAAAATGCTCTACGACAATGCCTTGCTCATGGGCCTTTACGCCCGGACTTATGGGGTCACCGGAAATGAAGATTATGCTGAAGTGGTCAAAGGTATTCGTAGGTGGCTTGAAAGAGAAATGACAGATGGCTCCGGGGCATTCTACTCCGCTCAGGATGCCGATACAGAAGGTGTAGAAGGAAAATTTTATACGTGGTCCTATGAGGAGTTGAAGACATTGTTGGGCGATGGAATGAATATTTTTGCACCTTATTACCAAGTCACTGAAGAAGGTAATTGGGAGCATACAAATATTCTTTATACCACCGAAAAGAGCTTGTCGTTGCATGGGAAGTCCCATCAAGATGACTTGGCAGAAATGAAAAGAATTTTGTTTGAACACAGATCCCTGCGACCCGCACCCTTGACCGATGATAAATCTCTGCTCGCTTGGAATGCCCTTATGAATAACGCGCTCACAACGGCTTATTTGCACCTGGGCGACCATTCCTACCTGGATCTGGCACTGAAAAATATGGATTTTATATTGACTCATATGCGCGATGAGATGTTCTTGTTTAAACATCAGTACAAATCGGGTATCAGCCGTCATGCAGCCTATGCCGATGATCTGGTCTACCTGGCCGACGCCTTGATCCGCTTGGGTAACAGTACCGGAAATCCACAGTATGTGATTCAAATGCGTGAAATCATGGAGTTCTTGCTGCTTCATTTCAGTGATCCGGAATCCGTATTGATCAATTTTGCCCATCGGGATGCCCGTAAGACCGAAATTGAAAAAAAAGATATCTATGACGGAGCTGTGCCTTCCGTCAACAGTATGTTCTGTAAATTACTGTTTGACGGGGCTGTTTTTTTTCAGGAAATAAGCTGGGAAACCAAGGCCGGTAGGATGTTAGAGGCGATTTTGGGTTCAGTGCGCAGACACCCGTCATCCTTCGCGATTTGGGCAGAAATCCTGTTGTCCCGTGCCTCCGAATTTCTTGAAATCAGCATTGTCGGAGATCAGGCTTCGGATTTTTTCAGAACAATCTATACTAGAGTCGATAAACCCTTCGTTACATATTTGGTTTCAAACAAAAATGAAGAAAAAATAGAAGCCCTCAAAGGCAAGTACCGGCAAGGGGAAACGCTGGTATACATCTGCAAAGGCACACAATGTTTGGAACCTGTATCAACGATACAGCAAGCAATGGAGTTAATTAATTAGGCTATAAATTTTGTAATGTCAGGATTTTTTTATTACTTGGCAGGGGATTTGATGGGAGATGTTGAAATTCGACTGAATGCATTGGAGTTGCTTTCAATTTTTCTTGTTTAACCGCCAAAAAAATATTTTTAAACCATTTTAGTATAAGAATTAAAATATCCTACATATATTGTGCGGGTATTTGAATTAACAAATATTTTTATATATTTGCTACCTTGTATAAAAACAATATACGGACTATGATTAAACAATTTTCGTTGAGATTATTCGCTTTAGGACTTATCGCTACAGCTTTCGGTTGTGGTGGCGGCGGCGGCCCTCAGGGGCAGGTGATTGGCACTACTAACAGGGTAAATACCACGGTTCCAACGCCTGTGGGAATGACTTGGGTTCCTTCCGGTGTGATGCACATGGGTGCAAGCGATCAGGATTTGCGTAGCGCCAATGATGTGCGCAACCGCACAGTACAAATGATTGGATTCTTCATGGATGCTACGGAAGTAACCAATTCTGAGTATCGCCAGTTTGTAGATTGGGTTCGGGATTCGACCGCACATTCTATCTTAGGTGATTATAAAGATAATGACGATGGCACTCAAAACATCGATTGGAAAAAGAAAATCAGCTGGAAGAGTGACGATGTTCAGGATGCCATGGCTTCCTATTATACACCGGCTTCTGAAAGTATTTGGGGCAAAAAAGAGTTTGATAACGCGAAGTTGAAATATCACTACGAAACGTTTGATTACGATCAAATGGCGCGTCAGTCACAACCTGGCCAAAGTCAAAGCCGTTTGAACTACCTCATGAAATATGATATCGGTGCTTATCCTGATACCACTGTTTGGATGAAAATGTTCTCTTATTCTTATAATGAACCAATCACTCATCAGTATTTTTGGTATCCGGCTTTCGATAAATATCCTGTTGTAGGGGTAAACTGGTATCAGGCGAATGCGTTCTGCCACTGGCGTACTAAATACTGGCGCAGCTACCGCGATTCTAAGAAAATGTACCTCGAAGGTGATTTCCGTATCCCTAGCGAAGAGCAATGGGAATGGGCAGCACGCGGAGGACGTACGCAGTCTCCATACCCATGGGGTGGACCTTATATTGTAAACAAAAAAGGTTGTTACCTGGCTAACTTCAAACCTAACCGCGGTAATTATTCCGCAGATGGTGGATTGTATACAGTTCGTGCGGATGCATATTGGCCTAACGACTATGGTTTATATAATATGAGTGGTAATGTAGCTGAGTGGACAATGTCTCCTTATCAGGTAAACACTTACGACAATGTAGCTGATATGTCTCCAGAAATTCGTAATAAAGCGAAGGAATCAGACCCAACATGGTGGAAGCGTAAAGTGACCAAAGGTGGTAGCTGGAAGGATGTAGCCAGTTTCTTGCAAGTTGGTTCAAGAGATTATGAATTTGCCGATTCAGCAAAAGCATTTATCGGGTTCCGTTGCCTGGTTCAGTATATTGCACCGGCATTATCTAACAAAAGCCCTCGTCGTAAATAATTATATTTAAACTATATATAGGATAATCAAATAGGCAGGACACATTCAGGCTTGGAAGATTTATCTCAAATCAAATTATAGGATCATTTAAAAAAACAATAAACAAACTTCATAAAAAATGAAATCATTATCCTTATTTTTCGAAACTTCTCAAGGCAAATACCTTAAAAACCTGATCATTGGATTGGGAGCGAGTGTCGTATTGATCGGAGCCCTCGCAAAGCTTCAACACTGGCCTTGGGCCGGTACTGCCCTCATTGTGGGTATGTGTACAGAGGCTTTTATCTTTGCTATGTTGGGAATTTTGCCACCGCATAAGGATTATTATTGGGAAAAATTCTACCCTGGAATCGATGAAAATCCGCATGTAGAAGCTTATAAAAAAGGTATTAAGTTTCAACCTACGCCTATCGATGGCGCAGCTAAAGCCGGTGCATCGGCTACCGCTTCTTTAGACAAGATGATGGAAGAAGCCAACATGAATCCGGCAAACTTGAAGCGTTTGAATGATAATTTCCAACGTTTCGGTGAAGCGGTGAATCAAGTGAAAGATATTACCCATGTAACTGCTGCAACAAATGAATATTCTTCAAAAGCCAAAGAAGCTGCTGTTGCATTGGGTCAAATGAAAGATACTTTTGTTGGAGCAACCAAAACATTAGGTGAATTCAACAGTGCAGCTGATGAAACAGCTAAGTTTCACGCACAAGTAACCACCCTGACAAAAAATCTGGGTTCATTAAATCAAATTTATGAAATTGAACTTCAGGATGCGAATAACCACCTGAAAGCCATGAATAAGTTCTATAGTAATTTGGTTAACGCTTCTGATGCCATGCAAAGCAGTGCTGAAGATGCTAACAAGGCAAAAGAGCAAATTGGTATGTTGGCAAAGAATCTGGGTACTCTCAACCAGATCTATGGCAATATGCTCAGCGCAATGCAAGGTCGTTAATCCGACACTTTATTATTGGAAATCAATTAATTTATAAGAAAACACAAATAGAAAAGAATGTCTTTACCTAAAGAACCGAGGCAGTTGATGATCAACCTGATGTATCTGGTGTTGACAGCTTTGCTTGCCATGAATGTGTCGAGCGAAATCCTGAATGCATTCAAAATCGTGGATGAAAGTATCAATAGTTCAAGTAAGAATATTGAAAACAATAATCAGGTGACGATTGCCAACTTCAAATTGGCTCTGGAAGATCCAAAAATTATTGC
>JAEUVB010000022.1 GCA_016786845.1 Chitinophagaceae bacterium
CAACGGACTCGGTGCCGGATCGTATACCATGACGGTGACGGATGCCAATGGTTGCAGTGCGACTTCCATCGTTAATATCATCACACCAAATTCACCCATCATCAGTTCCTCTTCGTTTACGGATGTCACTTGTAATGCAGGCAATGATGGAAGCATCAATGTAAGCGCAAGCGGAGGCACGGGTGTTATCAATTATAATCTTCAACCGCTCAATCAAACAAATACTACAGGCTCCTTTACCGGTCTTACTGCAGGAAGCTATACCGTTACGGCCACGGATGTTTTAGGTTGTTCTGTTTCCACCTTCATGATCATCAGTGAACCGCCGTCCATTCTATGGACGAATACATTTGCAACTAATGTGAATTGTTTCGGCAACAATGATGGAAGTATTCAGATTCTTGCCTCCGGTGGAACAGGGCTCATCAATTACTTACTTCAACCCGGTAATTCTTCGAACACCAGTGGAATATTTAACGGACTAGGGCCTAATACTTATACCATCACAGCTACGGATCAGAATAATTGTAGTATCAATACGACGATTATTGTGATTGAGCCGCCATTGCTGAATTGGGTGACCATAATCCAAAATAATGTAAGCTGTTTTGGACTGAGTGATGCATCCATTAGTATTTCGGCGAGCGGTGGTACAGGTAGTATTACCTATCAAATTCAGCCTCTCAATCAAAGCAATACCAACGGAAATTTTAGTAGTCTGTTAGCAGGATCATATACCCTTATCGCAACCGATGCCAATAATTGTTCCATTAGTACCACGATCATGATTACTGAACCGACAGTACTGCAAATCTCGAATGTGAGTCATACGAATCCAACTTGTGTTCCCGGTAATGATGCGACCATAACGGTAACGGTTTCAGGCGGAACCTTGCCTTATACTTATAACCTTGGAAGCGGTAATCAGACTTCTAATGTATTTACAAATGTGGGTGCCGGTACATACACCATCGTTGTGTCAGATGCCAATAATTGTATCGTGACCAGCATTTATAATATTGCGGCTCCAAATGCACCGGTGATTGCTTCTGTAAACAGTACTAATATTCCTTGCAACGGGGGGAGCAGTGGTAGTATATTGTTGAATACATCAGGCGGAACCGGTGCGCTTAGTTTTAATCTGCAGCCTTTAAATCAAACGAACGCTATAGGAAGCTTTACAGGATTGCCGGCGGGCAACTATACCGTTACGGTTACGGATGTGATTGGTTGTTCAAGTACCACCTCCGTTCAAATTACAGAACCATTACTATTACAGTGGAGTAGTATGTTATATGCGGATATTTTATGTAATGGAAATAGTACCGGAAGTATCACCGCAATCGCGGTTGGTGGAAATGGAATGATAACATATAATCTCCAACCGGGTAATTTGAATAATACGACAGGAATATTTCAAAATCTTCCGGCCAACAGTTATTCAATAACCGCTACAGATATTAATGCTTGCTCCATCAGCTCTGTTGTGATATTGACAGAGCCACCAATATTGTTATTCGATTCAATCACCGTGCAAGCAGCATTATGCAATAGTGCCGGTAATGGTATGATAGATGTAACAACGGTTGGCGGGGTAGGGCCTATAGTCTTTAATATTAATCCGGCCGGGACCTTTACGCCTCCGGGAAATTTTAGCAACTTATCGGGTAATACCACCTATACCATCATCGCCATGGATGCCAATGGATGTAGTGTGTCCACCTCGGCATTTATTGCGCAACCACTTTCGCTATTGTTTACTTCGACCAGTGCGACCAATATCAGTTGCAACGGTGCGGGTGATGGCAGTATCTCCGTGATGGCTACGGGAGGTACAGGTATATTGAATTATAATTTACAACCCGGAAATTTAAACAATACCACCGGGAGCTTTTCTAACTTAAATGGCGGAGCCTATACGGTGACTGTTGTGGATGCCAATAACTGTACGATTAGTACCGTATTGATGGTTAGTGAACCACCATTGATTACTCTAAATAGCCTGACTGCATTAGATATCACTTGCAATAATGCCAATGACGGAAGTATTAATATCAATTGCCTGGGTGGTACGGGATCCTTGAATTACAATTTGCAACCCACGAATATCAATAATGCGACAGGGGTGTTTGCTAATCTCATGGGCGCCACATATACTATCACCGTAACGGATGCAAATTTTTGCACCTATAGCACTTCCGTCATCATTATCAATCCTACACCGATATCTTTTGACAGCGTGGCATCTACAAATGTCTTATGCAATGGAGATTCCAATGGCACGGTGAACGTTATGGCTATTGGAGGCACTGGTCTTACTTATACCTACTCCATATTGCCTTTAAATCAAAGTAATACAAGTGGCCAATTTGTCGGACTGCCGGCAAATAATTATACGGTAACAGCTGTAGACCAAAATGGTTGCAGCATTTCGACCTTGTTGGTTATTGTGAATCCACAACCTATTGTTTTAAGTCTGAACAGCAAATTGGATGTAAGTTGTTTTAATGGAAATAACGGCTCCATTCAAGTATCTGCAGTGGGTGGTACTCAGCCTTATTCCTATACCATTTATCCCGGGATGCAAACAAATGCCACGGGAATTTTTAATACATTGATTGCAGGTACATATACTGTTGTGGTGACCGATTCCAATGCGTGTTCAGATCAAATCGCCGGGATTACTATTATGCAACCAACCAACCTGTCCATTAATCAACTCACACATCAGGATATCATTTGCCATGGCGATAGCAGTGGTTCAATAGCCATTACGGCCTCCGGCGGAACCGGTATATTGAGTTACAGTATTTCACCTGCGAATGGTACGCAAAATCCGGTTGGGTATTTCAATGGATTGTTGAGCGGTCTTTATACAGTGACTGTCACGGATGCCAATAATTGCACGCTGACAACGACGGTATTGATTTCTGAGAATCCTGAAATCATCATTGATGAAATTGAATTTACTCAACCCACCTGTCATGGCGACCAGAATGGAACCATGCATGTGAAAGCCTCGGGAGGTGTGGGTACACTAACTTATCGATTAAATAGTGGAAACCCTTTGCCAACCGGAGTTTATGTAAACTTGCCTGCAGGTGCCTATCTGATCACGGTCACAGATATATATGGATGTCAAAAAGATAGCTTGTTCTATTTAACAGAGCCTGATCCGGTCAATGTGGCGGAATTAGAAATCAGTCCGATATTATGTGCAGGAGCCAGTGATGGAAAAATTATCGTTGTCGGTTCCGGTGGGAATGGCGGATACACCTATAGCCTGAAACCCGGTTTGCATTTTAGCCAAAATGGCTACTTCGCCGGACTGCATCAAGGTATGTATACCCTCACCATTCGGGACTCCATGGGTTGTCATTTCGATACCATATTGGTGATCAACCCACCACAGAATATCTTGAATGTGACGATCAGCAAACAAGATTTAAGTTGCTTTGGAGCCGGTATCGAAGGATGGGCTCAAGCTAATGTAAACGGAGGTACACCACCGTTTACATTCTTATGGAGTACCGAGCCTGCACAGTACACTGACCGTGCGGTGAATTTGGGTTTTGGTTATTATTTCCTGGAAGTTACAGATGTGAATGGATGTCAGGAAAAAGATTCTGTTTATATTGAACCCGGACCTTGTTGTGAAGAAGTGTTTATTCCCAATGCCTTTACCCCCAATGGGGATGGAAATAATGATGAATTTAAAGTAACAACCAGTGCCGGGATTGAATTATTGAAGTTTGCCATTTATGATCGTTGGGGTAATCGGGTTTGGAGTACAAATAATTTCCGCAGTGGTTGGGATGGAACTTATCGCAATGAGAACGAACATATGAATACATTCTATTGGATATTTCAATACCGCTGTTTAACGGATGGAATGATTTATATCAAAAAGGGCGATGTGATTCTGGTCAGGTAGATCATAACGATCTAAAGAGTGTGTTTCTTAGAATCAATTCCAAAAACAGGAAGAATAAACCGATCATTGCGTAAGGGAAAAATAGTTCGGCGTAGTGTTTAAAACTACTGATCTCTATTCTGGTTTTTTCCAATCGATCAATTTCCTTGTACACACTTCCCAGGGTATTGTTGTTGGTGGCACGATAATACTTACCTCCTGTTTCACGGGAAATTTTCTGCATGAGTGGCTCATCGATCTGTACCGGCATTTGTTGCATGCTGGTATGTCCATACTGATCCTGTACGGGGTAGGGGGCGCTTCCCTGTGTGCCGACGCCAATGGTATAGACTCTGATCTTATATGCCTTGGCAATCTCTAACGCTGTAATCGGATCGATCAATCCTGCATTATTGACACCATCAGTCAACAAAATGATAATTCTGGATTTCGCTTTGCTGTAACGTAATCTTTCAACAGCGGTTGCCAGTCCCATCCCAATGGCCGTCCCATCTTCCAGTAATCCACTGCGTATATTTTTCAGTTGCAGTTGAAGGATATTCTGATCGGTGGTCAGCGGACATTGCGTGAAACTTTCGCCCGAAAATATCACCAAACCGATCCGATCAGTCGGTCGATTGGATATAAACTCTTTGGCTACTTTTTTAGCAGCCTCTATTCGATTGGGTGAAAAATCTTCCGCCAGCATACTTCCTGAAATATCAAGGCTCATAACAATATCGATGCCTTCACTGTTTACTGTTTCATTGACATGACTGTTTTGTGGCCTGGCAATGGCAATGATTAAGAATAGGAAGGCAAATGCACGGAGTATGGGCAAGGAATGATATAGTTTTACACGAACATCTTTTCCTGAATGAGCCAATCCTCCGAGCGTAGACAGGGTCATGAAATTCCCGCGAGACTTTCGCTGATACCACCACCAAACGATTAAAACTGGTAATAGTAACAACAGCCACAAAAAATGCGGATGAGCAAAGGTGATATATTTGAAATCAAAATACTTATTCATTATGTCTGTCCCTCAGTTTTGATATCGATATCCTGGCGTGTCATTTGATATGTTTCATTGATCCATTCACGGGTGAGTTTTAAGGATTGAAGATGTTCATCGACCGAGGCATTGCGTTTGGCAAATTTGACCAGATCGGAAAGTTCAAAAATGTCTTTGAGTACGGGACTGAATTTTCTCAATGCCGTATGCCGCTTCATGTCTTCAATGATCTCAGTAGACGTTTTCTCAAAACAATCCACTTGAAATTGATCTTCAAGGTAGGTTCTGAGTATGTCTGTAAGTTGGGTTTGGAAATTCTTCTCTTCGCGAAGCCATAATTGACTTTTCTCCAATTCGGCAATTTTCATCATGGCAATTTCATTCGGCAATAATTTTCTTTCAGGTGCTTGTACCGCTATTTTCTTATGTTGCCCTTTCAACGTTCGGATCAACATCCAAATTAAAATGCCGAGGACAATCACGACCACAAGGATGCCGGCGATATACATCAACAATTGTTTAAGCGGCATGCTGGCAGCACGGATGCCAAAGATAGGTTTAAATGGTTTCGTAGTATCGATGGCAAGCGTTTGTACCTGAATAGAGATCGCCTCGGTCGATAAACTATATGGAGCGCTGCCATCAATAGGGGATACATCAAATTGAACCGCCGGAAGAGTCCATCGGCCGGAGTCAAAATTAGTCAAGGTATAACTTTGGCGAATGGTCTGTAGCTCCCGGCCATTCAGCGTATCTGATTTTCCTCTTGTGACAACTTCAAAGTGATTAAATGTATCGGATAAAGTTGGAAACTGAACCTTATACTGCTGAGGATTAAATTCTGCGCTCAAGGTGTAGATAAATTGAGACCCGATTCGGATACGGTTCGAATCACTTTGGGCCTTTATGTTTACTGTCTGTGCAATACTATTTATACTCAGTATCAAACACATTCCAGTTACGAATAAGAAGTTGAGTTTGATCGACAATAAATATCTAAGGACAGTTTTAAGCATGTAGTTTTATCGGCTTTTAAAATAAATCTGTAATTTTTTCACATAGTCTTCATCTGTGCGAATCGAGATAAAACCGGCGCCACTTTTCTTGCAGGCATCTTTGGCATATTGCTCATGCTGTTGAAAGTAAATGGGATACTGTTTTTGAAAACTCATTGAAGATGTATTCACCCATTGACTAATTCCGGATTCACTGTCTACAAATTGAGCAAGACCTATGGCCGGAAATTCTTGATCCCTTTTGTCGTATATGTTAATGCCGATCAGGTCATGTCGTTTGGCTGCAATCTGAAGGGCGTCCTGATATGGGGTGCTGATAAAATCCGAAAGTAAAAAAGCAATGGTTCGCTTTTTCATCACATTATTTAAAAACTTCAGTGCTTCACCTACTTTCGTTTGGGCTTTAGGATGTGGGTTCATGGTAATCAGTTCCCGTATGATATAAAGTATGTGCGAACGTCCCTTTTTGGGTGGGATATATCGCTCTATTTTATCACTAAAGAAAATGACACCCACCTTATCATTATTGGTCATTGCACTGAAAGACAATACGGCACATAATTCTGTAATTAGATCTCGTTTTGTATTTCCGGTAGTTCCAAACAATGAGCTTCCACTGATATCCACCATCAGCATTAAAGTCAGTTCGCGTTCTTCTTCAAATATTTTAACATAAGGACTTTTAAATCTTGCCGTCACATTCCAATCTATATTACGCACATCATCGCCATAAGCATATTCTCTTACCTCACTGAAACTCATTCCACGGCCTTTAAAGGCACTGTGATACTCACCACTAAAGATATGATTGCTCAAACCTTTAGTCCTGATTTCAATTTTTCGTACTTTTTTTAAGATTTCGCTCGTTTGCACAGGCTGTTCATGTGATTTTAATGGATGAATATTTCAAGTCTGACAAAGGTCTATGGAACTTCAACAGCATTGAGGATTTCACTCACGATCATTTCACTGGTCATATTTTCTGCTTCAGCCTCATAGGTAATACCAATTCGATGACGCATCACATCCATGGCAATCGCTCTTACATCTTCCGGAATCACATAACCCCGACGTTTGATAAAGGCATAGGCTTTAGACGCTAAGGCTAAATTGATGCTTGCACGGGGAGAAGCACCATAATTGATTAATGGTTTCAGTTTTCCCAATTTGTAAGCCTCCGGTTCTCGAGAAGAAAATACGATGTCCAGGATATACTTTTCAATTTTCTCATCCATATAGACTTCGCGAACAAGATTACGTGCCTCAAGAATATCTTTCGGCGAAACCATAGGATTGATTTTGATTTGACCTTCCGGGTTGATATTTTGACGAATGATCATACGTTCTTCCTCTTTCTGCGGGTATCCTACTACGACTTTCATCATAAAACGATCGACCTGCGCTTCGGGCAGGGGATAGGTGCCCTCTTGTTCAATTGGATTTTGTGTAGCCAAAACTAAAAATGGTTCTTCGAGTTTATAGGTTTGTTCACCTATCGTGACTTGCCTTTCCTGCATAGCTTCCAATAAGGCGCTTTGCACTTTGGCCGGCGCCCTGTTAATTTCATCGGCAAGGATAAAGTTGGCAAAAATTGGTCCTTTTTTAACCTGAAACTGGTTTTGTTGCTGGTTATAAATCATGGTACCCAATACATCCGCCGGTAATAGGTCAGGTGTAAACTGTATTCGGCTGAATTTCCCGCTGATAGCAGTGGCCAGCGATTTAATAGCCAATGTTTTTGCCAGACCCGGTACACCTTCCAATAATACATGTCCCTGAGCAAGTAAACCGATCAACAAGCGCTCGAGCATGTATTTTTGACCGACGACAGCTTTGTTTAATTCAAGATTCAGTATCTCAATAAATGCACTTTTTTGATTGATTCTTTCGTTGAGTTCGCGAATATCGAGGTGTGATTGTTCCATGAGCAAAAATCTTTTTATTGACCCCAAAAATAGGAATAGACAATGATGCGATACGTTAAAATTTTTATAAACGA
This sequence comes from Chitinophagaceae bacterium, assembly GCA_016786845.1. Lineage (GTDB taxonomy): Bacteria > Bacteroidota > Bacteroidia > Chitinophagales > Chitinophagaceae > OLB11. The sequence goes on from JAEUVB010000022.1 coordinate 7,944, forward strand.
AATGCGCTAAAATAGATCTTCACGTATGCCACAAGAATAGGTGGAGTATAATCAGTCCAAACCTTATATGTCTTCAAATTAAACTCGCAAAATGGATAATCCACTTAAACGGTAATTCACTCAAGGGATAAGATACTTCTGTGATATTAACCCAATCTTTATCCTCCTGACTTGTAATGGATATCCGTGAAATCAATTCATCTGTGATCGGAAACACAAGTAATCCAATCTGGGGCTATTTTTTCTTCGCCTTATTCTGCTGCTGTTGCTGCATATCCATCATGCGCTTCATCAGCTTATTTTCTTTTGGCGGTTCATTTTTCTTTGCCTGAATCTGTGCGTGTATTTTGTCAGGATCTATAATCCATTTTTGAATGACAAATTGAAGGCCAAGCGTAATCACATTCGATACGAAATAATAAAAGGTCAATGAGGCCGGAAGTTTATTGAAGATACCCAGGAACATGACCGGCATGATGAAAGGGAGATACTTCATCATAGGGTTGCTTTGATCAACAGCCATATTCATACTGTAAAGCGCCATCACCAAACTGGAAATCACAAAAAGAATCGTGAATAAACTCACATGGTTGCCATAGAAAGGAATCGTGAAAGGTAGATTCAAAATGGAGTCATAGGTCGATAAGTCATTGGCCCAAAGAAACTGCTCTTGTCGTAATTCAATCGCATGCGGGAAGAAGGAGAGGAGGGCGAAGAATACAGGTAACTGTAGCAAAGCCGGCAGACAACCTCCAAGCGGATTTACTCCGGCCTGACGATAGAGTTTCATTTGTTCTACGCCAAACGTTTGTTTGTCATCTCCGTATTTTTCACGCAGTTCATCCAATTCCGGTTTTAAAGCCTTCATTTTCGCACTCGATACATAACTCTTATAGGTGAACGGCGACATCAGCAGTCGAATCACAAAGGTGAGTAATAAAATGACCATACCATAGCTACTGAAGAACTTAGCCAGGGTGTTGAAAATCGGAATGATGATCCAGATATTGATATATTTCACAAATCCAAAGATGCCATAGCTCAGTGGAATGATCTCTTCCAATTCGATCTTGTAACTTTTTAAAGTTTTATAATCATTTGGTCCAAGATACATTCTGAAGTTCAAGGTATTCTGAGGCATCAAAGTCAGCGAGGCGCTGAAATCCGATAATTTATGGGCAGCCGTATCAGCCGCAGAAGGCGCTGCAGTAACAGCTCCGGATGTGATCATTTTGGAATCAGTGATCAGGGTGGTATTAAAATAATGTTGCTTGAAACCTATCCATTTGATGGCTTCTTTAAACTTCTCATCCTTCTTTTCGCTGATCGTAAAGTAATCGTAACCTTCATTTTCTAAATTATAACATACCTGGGTATACATTTTTTGGCTCGCCAAATCTTGTTCGGTCACAAACGATTCAGACTGCCAATCGAGATTGATTTGTTGAGATTTGTCTGCAGTGGTTGGTGTTGCCGTTAAATTGATCATATAACCTTTGGCCGGCAATACATAATTGATTGAAAAATCCGGATGGTTGAAATTGATGCTTTTCTTGTCGGGAGAAACCGTTGGCGTAAAAGTAAGGGTTTGTGTATGCACCATACTTCCGCTGGTCGACTTAAATCCATAATCCATTTTATTTTTGGATCCTTCAAATAAAATCAATGGTTTGCCATCAAATGTTTTATACTTTTTAAGTAAGGCTTTGACCGGAAATCCGCCCTTATTGGTAAAGGTCATTTCCAGATCTTCATTGGAAATGGTGGTGAAGGATTCCGGTACGACTGCGGTACCCGAATCAACCATGGTCGCTCCTGCGGCTAATTTGTTAAGGGTGTCGACGACTTTAACCGGTGGCGGATTCTTCTTGGCCAAAGCAATAGAATCTGATATTTTCTGCGCTTGAATTTTCGATTGTGCATTTTGATTGTACAATATATAGCCCACCAACAACAGCATTAATAGCCCAAAACCGGCAATAGTATTTTTATCCATTTTTTGAAATTGGCTGCAAATGTAGTACTTTTTGTATAACGATGTAGGACCGGCCAAAGAGTCAACGATGGCCTGATGAATTTGCACCCAAAGCGGGATTTGCTTATCCTTTTTGAATATTCGGTCCAAACCGTTAGCCATTCCTCATCACCCAAATTACGGGATGGGAGAGTCTATGTACGGTTTAATGGTCTTTGACCAAATCCAAATTCTTTGGATTTTAAGTATTTCATCCATAGGTTTGTTGACTATACCTTCCTATGAAAATTCTTCTCTCTGCGTTTTTCCTCCTGTTTGCTGCTTTGGACATTCAGTCCCAAAGTCTCTATATTAAAACATTTGGCCGATCAACCGATAAACCGGTGATATACCTGCATGGAGGGCCCGGTTATAATTGTGTAAACTTTGAAGCAACCACGGCGCAGCTGCTTGCCAATCAGGGGTTCTTCGTCATCGTATACGATCGGCGAGGAGAGGGGCGAAGTATAGATCCGTCTGCAAAATTTACGTTTCAACAAACCTTCGACGATTTAAATGAAATCCTGAAGACCTACCAAATCAAAAAGTGTCATTTGATAGGGCATAGTTTCGGTGGGATTGTGGCCACTTTATACGCTGAAGCTTTTCCGGATAAGATTCAGTCCATTTTTCTGGTCGGGGCGCCGGTTTCTTTGCAAACGTCCTTCAAACATATTCGAGCAACGTGTATGAAAATCTATCAGGATAAAAATGACAGCATCAACTTAAAGTATATCCATATGCTGGCTAAAATGGATACCAATAGCCTGGAGTATAGTTCTTATTGTTTTATGCACGCCATGCAAAATGGATTTTATACGCCCAAAAATCCCACTCCGGCTGCAAAGGTTGTCTATAGCCGCTTTAAAACGGATACCTTGCTCACCAAACATGCCGCTAAAATGACTTATGAAGGTCCGCAAGGATTTTGGAAAAATGAACACTATACAACCATAGACCTTACCGAGAAATTAAAGGGTCTGATCAGGGATCAAATAAAAATTTATGGACTTTACGGCAAGGAAGATGGACTGTATGCTGCTCAGCAAATCAATGATTTGCAAAAAATTATTGGTTTACAAAACTTAAAATATTTCGATAATTGTTCTCATAATGTCTTTGTCGATCAGCAAGAAGATTTTTTGAAGACTATGATCGACTGGACACCAGGTCGAAAATAGTTTCCTTTCCCTCAATGAAATATTATGCCAAATAAAACATCCCAACATATTTTATCTACAGCGGCGAACCTACTTGGATTCTGTTTGTTTATTATTACTTCTTTGCGCCTCACCGACCAGGCTGAAAATACGTTTGTGGATGAATATACGGCTATCATTGCCTTACTTTTAACCTTGTCGTCGGTATTTTCATTTATCTCAATTCGTACAGAAAATATGAAGCGTGAAAGGGAATATGAAAAAATTGCAGATTATCTGTTTCTGATCTCCTTATTGGGAATATTTAGCATTATCACATTGATCATATTCAATTTTTGGCATAAATAGGCCAATCCATAGGGTTTAATGCAGAAATAATTTTTATCGTTCAAAATATTACCCTACATTTGCAGCAGATTGAAGTGAAAGGAAGGGAACTGGAACGGTTCCCTTCTTCATTTTATCTAAGGTCCTAACACCGACAATCGTATGACACCAACGGAGCAAATAGCCGGATTTATTGATGAATGCCTGATCGACACAGATTGTTTTCTCGTATCGTATAAGGTCAAGCCGACCCATAACTATAAGGTCTATATCGATAGTGACAGCGGTTTTACCCTGGAGAAATGTATTCGTATCAATCGTCGATTACGTAAAATGATCGAAGAGGCAGCACTCTACCCCGAAGGCGATTTTTCTATTGAAGTATCCAGCCCCGGTATCGATGCCCCGCTCACGATGCGCCGGCAATATGTGAAAAACATTGGTCGTAAACTGGAGATCGAATTGACGGATGAAGAAGCAAAAGGCATTACCGGCAGATTGCTGGAAGCAGATGAAGAACGAATCAAGGTAGAGCCCGTACTCCTCAGTAAAAGACCTAAAAAAACGGATGTCCCGCCGGAAAGTATTGAAATACGCTACGAGGATATCAAAAAAGCAACCGTGTGTATAGAATTTTAAAACATATAAAAACATGCAAAAACACTAATTATGGCTAGTATTAATCTCATCGACTCATTTGCTGAGTTTAAAGATGCTGAGAACATTGATCGCCCTACGCTGATCAAGGTTATCGAGGATGTATTCAAGACCCTCATTCGTAAGAAGTACTATCACGATGATAATTTCGACGTGATCGTGAATGATCAAACAGGGGATCTCGAAATCTTTCAACGTCGCGAAGTGGTGGCTGATGCCGATATCATGAATGATGATACCCAGATCGAATTGACCGAAGCCAAGAAAATGGACGAAAGCTATGACGTCGGTGATGAAGTGTATGAGGAAGTGAAAATGGAAACCTTTGGCCGCCGTGCTATTCTCGCCGCCAAACAAACCCTGGCTTCACGAATCAGCGATTTGAAAAAAAATATCCTGCTGGAAAAATATAAAGAACGTGAAGGTGAAATTATCTCCGGTGAAGTATACCAGGTTTGGAAAAAAGAAATCATGTTGCTCGACGATGAAGGGAATGAATTGATTTTACCTAAATCTGAACAAATCCCGGCCGATTATTTCAAAAAAGGTGAAACGGTCAGAGCCGTAGTGAAAAAAGTAGAACTCCGCAACAATACCCCGGTCATCTTATTGTCCAGAACCCATCCAAGCTTCCTTGCCAAATTACTTGAAATTGAAGTACCGGAAATTTTCGACGGTCTCATCAGCATCAAGAAAATTGTGCGTGAGCCGGGCGAAAGAGCCAAAGTGGCTGTAGAAAGCTACGATGACCGTATCGATCCGGTCGGTGCATGTGTAGGGATGAAAGGTAGCCGTATCCATGGTATCGTAAGGGAATTACGCAATGAAAATATTGATATCATCAACTTTACCCAAAATATTCAACTCCTCATTCAGCGTTCTCTTACGCCGGCCAAAATCACCAGTATGAATGTGGATGAAGAGAATAAATATGTAGAAGCCTTCATGAAAGCTGATCAGGTCTCTTTGGCCATCGGAAAGAAAGGGGTGAATATTAAACTCGCTCAGGAATTGACAGGATACAATATCGATGTATTCCGCGATGATTTGGAAGAAGGTGAATTTGATATCGATCTGGATGAATTTACAGATGAAATTGATGCATGGGTAATCGATGAATTGAAAAAAGTAGGTTGTGATACTGCCCGTAGCGTCATGTCACTCACCGACGAAGAATTAATTCGCCGTACCGATTTAGAAGAAGAGACGATTCGCGATGTGAAGGAAATCCTCAGCCGTGAATTTGATGAAGATAAAAAAGAAGCCTAAGCACGGATTTGTTCCTGCTGTTCAATCAGCTGGATAGCAGGAACAAATCTGCGCCGTGGAAACGAAGCATACAAACTGAAAGTAATATAAACTGCTGCGAAATGATTACCTTTATGGATTCAGAAGTGCAGCATTGAAAAAACAAAAATGGCAGAAAGCGCAAATACAATTCGCCTGATGAAGGCAGCCAAGGAGTTCAATATCGGCAAGGATACACTTGTTGATTTTTTGACCAAATCCGGCTTTAAAGTAGATAATAATCCGAATGCAATATTATCGGAAGGGATGTATGATGCCCTGATGATGGAATATGCAGCGGATAAGGCTGCCAAAAAGAAAAGTGAAAGCGTTGTGCTTTCTAAAAATCAGGTTGAAGAGAAAAAGCTGAAGGAAGAAAAGAAAGAAGTCGTTTCTCTGAAACAGGAAGACGCCGTGAAAGTGGTCGCTAAAGGCAAAATCGATTTGGACGAAAAACCGAAAACGAAAAAAGCCGTCGCCGAAGAGGATGCGGTTGAAGAACCTGTAGCCGCACCGGCGAAATCTAAAAAGGCGAAAGCCGAAGAACCCGCCGTGGTTCCTGAACCCGCTGTGGAAGCCGAGGTGCCTAAACCGAAAAAAGCAGCTGCCAAGGATGCTGAAAAGGTGAAAATAGATGCACCTGAGCTCGAAGGGCCTAAGGTCTTGGGCAAAATTGACTTGAACGCCAAACCACCCAAAGCGAAAGTAGAGGCAGAAACACACCCCGAAGTGGAATTGCCGGATGAGTCAGACGATGCGTCAACTGCCAAGCCCGCACCGGAGGAAGTGACCCTGCATACCATCTCCCGCGAAAAATTGGAAGGTCCGAAAATCGTCGGTAAAATTGAGTTGCCGATCGCTTCAGATAAGGATCAAAAACCAAAAGAAAAACGTAAACGTAAACGCATTCCGATTGATGGTAAAAAGCCGGATAGCGGTGTGAAGCCTCAAGGCCGTGAAGGCGAGCGTAAACCGCCTTTCAACCGCGATAATCGTCCGGGCAGCAGAATCGTTAAACGCGACGATGATAAACCCATCGATCAAAGCGAAATTCAGGATAAGATTAAACAAACCCTTGCCAAACTCGGCACCACCACCCGTGGTAAAAGTCTTAAGGCCAAATATCGCCGTAATAAGCGTGAAGAAATGGCTGAAAAACGTGCCAAGACCGAAGGCGAACGTGAGGATAATAAATTACAACTGACGGAGTTTATCACCGTAAGTGAATTGGCCAGTTTAATGGATGTCGGATTCAATGAGGTCATCGGTAAATGTATGAGCCTCGGTATCATGGTGTCTATCAATCAACGCCTGGATGCTGAAGTCATCGAACTCGTTGCCAGTGAATTTGGATTTGAAGTAGAGTTTATCAACCTCGAACAGGAAGCCGATCAGGAAATGGATATCGAAGACGATCCGGCCGATATGGAATCTCGTCCGCCGATTGTGACTATCATGGGACACGTCGATCATGGTAAAACATCCTTACTCGATTATATCCGGAGTGCCAGTGTGGTCGCCGGTGAAGCCGGAGGGATTACCCAACATATCGGTGCCTACGAGGTGACCCTGGGCAATGGTAAACAAATCACCTTCCTCGATACACCCGGACATGAAGCGTTTACCGCCATGCGTGCCCGTGGTGCCAAACTCACGGATATTGCAGTGATTGTCATCGCTGCCGATGATTCGGTGATGCCGCAAACCCGTGAAGCCATCAGCCATGCGCAAGCTGCCGGTGTGCCCATGATTTTTGCCATTAATAAAATTGATAAAGACGGCGCTAATGCCGATAGAATACGTGAACAACTTTCTGCCATGAATATCCTGGTGGAAGAGTGGGGCGGTAAGTTCCAGTCTCAGGAAATCTCCGCAAAAAGCGGTTTGAATGTCGATGTGCTCCTCGAGAAAATATTGCTCGAAGCAGAAATCCTTGACCTGAAAGCCAATCCGAATCGTTATGCCAATGGAACCATCGTAGAGGCCTCCCTCGATAAAGGACGTGGTTTCGTTTCCACCATCCTCGTACAAAGCGGTACGCTCGAAATCGGTGACATGATCGTTGCAGGTTCTATTTTCGGACGTGTAAAGGCGATGAGCGATGAAAGAGGCAAGAAGAAAAAGAATGCCGGACCTTCAACCCCGGTGCAAATTCTCGGTCTGAATGGTGCCCCTCAATCGGGCGAAAAGTTCAAGGTCTATGAAGATGAAGATGAAGCGAAAGAAGTGGCTACACATCGTGCTCAGATCTTGCGTGAGCAAGGTATGCGCACCAAGAAACATATCACTCTCGATGAAATTGGAAGACGTCTGGCCTTGGGTAATTTCAAACAACTGAATGTTATCATCAAAGGTGATGTGGATGGATCGGTTGAAGCCCTGAGTGACTCCTTACAGAAATTATCGACCGATGAAATTGCTGTATCCGTGGTACATAAGGCCGTCGGTCAAATCACCGAATCCGATGTATTGTTGGCGACAGCGTCCGATGCCATTATCCTCGGCTTCCAGGTTCGTCCTTCAATGCAGGCGTCTAAGATTGCCGAGAACGAGAATATCGAAATTCGTTACTACTCCATCATCTACGATGCCATTGAAGAGATCAAGAGCGCCATGGAAGGATTGCTCGAACCGAAGATCGAGAAGAAAGCTGTTTGTAATATTGAAGTCCGCGAGGTATTCAAAATCACAGGTGTCGGTGCGATCGCAGGTTGCTATGTGCTCGATGGTAAAATCAAACGCGAGAACAAAATCAATCTCGTCCGCGATGGTATCGTCATCTTTACAGGTGAAATGGCTTCCCTGAAACGTTATAAAGACGACGTGAAAGAAGTTTTCTCCGGTACGGAATGCGGTATTGCCATCAAAAACTACAACGATCTTCAGATTGGCGATATCATCGAAGGATTTGAAGAAATTGAAGTGAAGCGCACGCTGTAATCAGGTATATCTGAGTAGGATTTTAACTTTACTTCGAAAGTAAAGCGGATCACTTGTGTCGCGTCAGTTACATGTAAGGAGTTGGATATGTTGTTCATCGTGGCCCATCCTATAATCCCATGTTTTGTGATTAACTGTCTAGTGGGCAATCCCGAAGTCCAAATAGTAATGCTTAATTGCCTGTATCTCTACTCCCTCACCACCTTCATCACCTCCATCCCTTCCTCACTCCGGATCTGTATAAAATACATTCCCGTAGTCTCCGGTAACATCAATGAGAAGTTCGAGCCACCAGAGTAAGTGTAACGACCCATCACCTGTCCCATCCCATTCCAAATCGTAAGGGTAGGTTGATGTAATATCTTGGATGATAGTATCTGCACTTGTCCCTTCGATGGGTTAGGGGAGAGGATCAAATCTTCCATAGAAAGTAAATCCGAAACGCCTGTACTGTTGAAACTATTATGATACCTCGACAGCGCCATCGACAAGGGGCCGCATACCCCATTCGCACAGGTCCGCGTATAGCCGCCTAAAACGATCTTGCCATCCGGTGCTACAGCCAATCCACTGCTGCTGCTATTATTGTTTTGGTTGAAGATATGCATGTAAAGACCGTTCGGTGCAAAGGTATTATCGCGACTTCCATCACTCTTCAGCATCAGCAGACTGAAATGCACCGTATCCCCGTCGCCCTGATTGCCGGTAATCAGCAAGCGTCCGTCGGGCAGCAAAGCACTGTTTAAACTATACTCCTGATCATTCGTCATCAGCAAGTCATGCACCGCCCAGCCGTTCACACCATAAGTCGTTTGTATCGCTCCATTGTTCTGTAGTTTCAGCGCCGAATAATCATAGTCGGTATTGTCATACGTATTCGCATGCACCAGATATTCATTCCCGGGTAAAACATGAATCTTCACGCCCTCATCAAAATTCGTTGCGCTGCTATTATACAATCCCATGCCGGCGGTTCCAAAACTATTGTCTATTTGCCCGGACGGTAAATACCGCAACACCATCAAATTCCAAAAGGCCGCAATCGAGCTGCCGTTATTCGCTTTATATTTCTTGCCCGCGATCAGCAATTTGTCATTCTCGTCTATGTTCAGATCCCTCACTTCAAACCAGTGATTCACATTTCCTGTGGCGAGGTAAGTGATGCCCCCGGTGCCGAAGGTATTGTCCAGACTGCCATTACTATTCATACGCAGCAAAAACAAATTGTCCAGCCACTCCAAACCGATCATATAGATCTTTCCGTTTTTATCGATCTCCAGATCTGAGCAGGTATAAAGGTCAGGGGAAGAATTAAATTTTTTCACGCCCGCAGTGCCAAAGGTATTGTCCAGGGCCCCGGCCGAAGTCACCGCTGCGGCATATACATAGGTGCTTGTCCCGCCGATATTAGTGGACGTGGTCCCGCAGACATACACCTTGTTATTATACATCTTCATGCTCGTAATCCTCGTGGCCACTTCGGCAACGGTAATGGTGCATTTACCGCTCACACCATAACTCATGTCCACACTGCCGTCGGTATTAAACCGTTTGATGTATACACTGCCATTTCCAAAAGGGTTGCAGGCTACCAGTATTTTTCCGTCGGTTTGCAGTAAAATATGCTCTCCGAGTCGACTCGCATCGGCCACCAGTTTACCATCAGTGTCGAAGCTATTGTCCAGACTGCAGGGTGTTTGTGCCTGAGCGTAAAGCGCAAGGAATAGGCAAAAGGATAGGGTTAAAATAGATTTCATAAGTGCATTTTGAGGATAGACTTACAAAAATAGCTATTGGTTTGGTATGTTCGTCATCTGGTCTCGTGTAGAGAAAGAATCTGCGTCCAAATGGATGCAGTTGATGATGCCCCCGATGAAGTCTGCGTTCACCTCTTCATTTCGTGCGGGGACCCTGTACCCCTTCGGGGCAGCGTGATCAGAAAGGGAAAGAGAAAGAGAAAGAGAAAGAGAAAGGGAAAGAGAAAGAGAAAGGGAAAGGGAAAGAGAAAGAGAAAGGGAAAGGGAAAGAGAAAGAGAAAGAGAAAGGTGGGAGCTTACTTGTCTAATTTTTGTTTAATAAGGTTGAATGAAGATTTTTAATTTTCCACTGTCCTTTTTGTTTGTTTAGAAGAACGGTTTCCAGCCATTGTATAGTCGTTTGTTTGCCGTTTTTGATAAAGACAGAACTAAGTTTGTAAGTAACCCATGCGATGTTTTTATCTGTTTCGGTACGGATGAATTCAAAAGTATTCGTCCGTTGGAAATCGACAGCCGTATTCATACTAATTGCTTTATGTATTAAGGTGTCCATATTCCAAATTTGACCGTATTCGTATAAGGTAATGTCAGTAGTGCAGTAGTTTTTAAGCTTGATCGAATCCCGGTTGGATAAAGCATCAAACATTTTCACAACAGTTTGCTGCACTTGCTCCTGGTCTTTGGTTAAAGCTTGTTGGGCCCGTAATGACGGAGTCAGCCAAATGATCATGACGAGCAGAAAGATTCTTTTCAATGGAATGGATTTATTGCTGAGGGTTGAAAATATGTTGGGGAATAGCTAACGTTTTGCGGCTTGGCGTAGTGGCGGATTTTTAGCACAAAAGTTGAATCGAAGAACTGCACTTGAATCTACCACAAAACTGTCATACGAAGCACTGCGCCCGCCATTACGCCAAACCGTTGTTAGGGGCTGCCGTTCTCTTTCTTTTGTGTATGACCCTGTTTTTTTAACCATTGTATTGCTGTTTGTTTTCTTTTTTGTCGGTGGCGTGTTCTTACTTTTTCATTTAGATTAGCTGTAATTGTTGTACTATTCTATTTGCTGTTTTTCCATCCCAAAATTTAGGCATTTCTTTACGTCTTTTTGGTAATCCTTTTAAAATTAAATCTATTTCTGTTTGTAATTCTTCAGCAGTTATCAATTTGTTGCTACCTGTCAATACTGTTATTTGTCTTTCTGTGTTTGGTCGTAATGTTAAGCAAGGAATGTCTAAGTACGTGGTTTCTTCTTGTATACCGCCCGAATCTGTTATTACAAATAGCGATTTGATAAGTAAATGTGAAAATTGCAAATACCCCAAAGCTTCAATAATAAACAAGTTCGAAAACGTTTTAGCGAGCTCTAACAAATTGCAATCTTTCATATTCTTTAAAGTACGAATATGTATTGGGAAAATCAGAGGTGTTTTCTTAGAAATTTCGCCCAATGTTAGCAACAAGTTCGTTAGGTATTCTTTTGAATCTACATTGTTTGGTCTGTGTAGTGTTACAATCCCATAATTTTTTTCATAAAAGTCAGCATTTATTGAAAGTGTTCTTAAACTGTCATATAGCTGAAATTCTAATTTCGTTGACATTGCTTTTGGTAATTGAGAAACAAGCGTGTCGATCATTAAATTACCAAGCATAAATATTTTCTCAACGGGAACCTTTTCTCTAATCAAATTTTCCGTTCCTTCCTCTGCTGTTGTAAAAAAAAAATCACTGATTGCATCTGTAACAATTCGATTTATTTCTTCGGGCATACTTTTATCATAACTCCTTAGTCCTGCTTCGTAATGAATAACCTTAATTCCCAATTTTATGGCAGCCAATGCACAAGAAACAGTACTATTTACATCTCCAACAACAAAAACGAAATCGGGTTTTTCATTTATACAAACTTTTTCAAATCGTTCAATTATTTTAGCAGTTTGTGTAGCGTGGCTTCCAGAGCCAACTTCTAAATTTATGTCAGGTAAAGGAATATTCAAGTCATTGAAAAACTGACCTGACATTGTAATATCATAATGCTGCCCTGTATGAACAAGTACAGGTTTAATTGCTTTTTGTTTAGCAAGATGAGGCATTAGAGAAGCAATTTTTATGAAATTTGGTCTTGCTCCTACTGCAATAATAATTTTTTTAGGCTTCATCTCTGCGGGCATAATATTTCTTGTAATAATCTTTCTTTTTGTTTTCCTATTGAAAATAATAGACTATTTCCAATAGCATTTTGTGATTGATTTTTATACGAAGTAGGATTTGTACATAAATCATAAATTTTGTTTGCCATTTCATTTATATTCTCAACATAAGAAATTCCATTGTTAGTATTTGCATATTCAGATAAACAATCAATATTGTTATACACAATCGTAGGTAACCCTGCACACAATCCCTCAAAAATGCCTCTACCAAATGTTTCCCAACGTGATACAGATATATTAATGTCTATTATATTTAATAATTCAGCAATTTCTTTTTGAGATAAAACGCCACAAAAAGAAATATCATTTTCTAATCCAAACTGACTAATTAATTCTATACAATAAGCATATAAATCATCGTCTTGTATTGAACCGACCAAGTATAAATGACAATTAACTCCCATTTTATTTAGTTTTGAAAGCAATACAATCGCATCATCATTTTTTTTCTGCTTTTTTACTGCACCTATATAAACTATTCTATTGGCTTTTGATTTATCTCTTATTTTGCTTTCTATGTATGAATTAACGGCTCTTGGTATTACAATAATGTGTTTTTCGGAAACACCATAATCATTGATTATGTCGTTTTTTTCTGATTGGCTTGGAGTTATTATTTTGTTGATATTATGTAATATATTTTGTTCTGCCTCTGTGTATTTAACTGGTACGATTTCATTGGAACGTTTGTAAGACGAAGTCAAATACATTGGGAACAAAATAATTTTATCAATTAATTCTTTTGACAAATTTTCTAAACCAAACGCTTTGCTGCAATGAATTATAACTACTTTGTCATATTGTGGTATTAGTTGAGAAAACTCCATACTATTCCAATCTATATTTGCGAGCCTGCGTTGAAACTTATTATTACTTCTGATTTTATTAGTGTGGAAAGTTACTTTTCTTACACCTTCAATATTATTAAAGTTATCATTATATGTTCGTGTGAAAAGTACATCAAGATTGCATTTTTCATTTAAAGCCTCGATTAAATGGCTAACCATAATACTACCACCGTCCAAATCGGAAGTAACATCAGGAAATTTTCCAGTTATCAATAAAACATTTTCAATTCCAAAAGTTTTCATACTGAATAAAAATATTTTCAAAGCTATATTCATTGCAATAACTTTGCTTATGTGATTCTTGTATTTTTGGTAACGAAAGCGTGTATTCAATTTGTTTGGCAAATTCTTTTTCATTGCCTTCTACTAATGTGCCGTTTTCAGAATTAATAAACTCACTTATCGCACCACAATTAGTAACAACAACTCTTGTTCCACAACAAATGGATTCAATTAAACTTCGTCCCATACCTTCAGTATGCACATAGTTTCCACCTTTAACGTTTACAATCAAATCTGTACTTGCTTGGCAATAGACATTAGCTGCGGCAATGATATTTAATGTTTCTTCGTTTGTTAATCTACCTAAAAATTGCACATTCAAATTCTGTTCATTTGCCATAGTTCTTGCGTTTTCAAGTAACTCTCCATCTCCAACTAAAACAATCTTATATTGTCTGGGCAGGTACTTAAATGCCCGAAGTAAAAAATCTGTCCTTTTATATGGAACAAAACGACAACAACATATTATCAAAGTATCACTTTCATTACAATTCAATAAATTTCTTGTTTCCGAAATTTTGTCAATGGCTTTTTGAATATTGACAGTATCAATACCTCCTGATATTATCTGTATGATTTGATTTTGTATTCCCAAGTCAATTAATCTTTGCTTTGTAAACTGACTATTGGCAATTAAAATGTCTATGCTGCGATTAATTGTCTTTACCCAATAATCTTGCCTTTCAGAGTGGTTGTCAATGTCTAATGATAGTGAAGCTTTATTTATTTCATTTCCGCCTGTTCTATATAAAAAAACAGCATTTTTAAGTAATATTCTTATTGCTGTGAATTTTTCTATCCAATAACCGCTATTGTAGAATACAATACACTTTTTATTCTCGAATAGGTTTAAGAAATCTAAAAGAATAATTTCTTTGATAGTTTGGTATTTGGTATTAACGATAACATCTTTCCCATTTCTATTTGAAATGATTGTCAATTCATTGTCTTTTGAAAAATGCTCCACAAAATACTTGGCGTGTGTTTCCATTCCGCCTATTTCTGGAGGTAATTTATCAGCCAGTAGTATTATCTCCATAATGGAAATTGTTTTAAAGCCCAACTTACTCCATTATCTGTAACTGATTTGGTAATAAATGTCGCTATTTGCTTTAGTTCACTTGGGGCTGTTTCCATTGCAACTGAAACTCCACATAACTTAAATAATTCAAAATCATTAAATCCGTCCCCAAATGCAATACTATTTTGCAATGGGATGCCAAAATGTTCACAAACCTGTTTCATTGCTATACTTTTGGAAACATTAATACTGTGTATATCACAGGTTTTACCTTTTTCCCAAATATGAAAAGTGAAATTTGTAAATTGTGATCTTAAAGAATCAATATAATTTGAACAGTCCTTTAATTCAATTCCATAAACAATATCTCGTTGTTCGGTTAAATTTACTATTCTTGATTTTGTGTAAAGATTATAATTTGCGCTATAATGATTAAGCATATTAGTGATTTGAATTAATTCTTTGATATCAATAGGGCTGTCAAGTAAAATTTTGTTTTCACATTCAACATAGGCACCATTTAAAGCAATAATAAAATCAAAATTTACCTGCGAAATAATCTCATTAAGCATTTCTAAATTTCGCATTGTCGCAATTCCAATAACGTTTCCTGCGTTTTTTATTGCAGATAAATCATTCACTAATACTGACACCATACGATTGCTTGGTTTTGCAATCAGAGTGTTACCTACGTCAAACACAAATATTTTATGCGTTGTATATTTCATTTATTAATGATTTTAGTAAAACACGCTCAATATTATTTTTTTCACTCCACTCAATAAGTTCCCATAATAAATCATTAACCCCAAATAGATTATTTCTTTTTTTCGCAATAATATCAACGGATATATTTTGATATTCTTGAATAGTGATGCTATTCTTTAGCGTTCTCATTGAATCAAAATTGCTGCTGTTAAATGCTAAGTGCATTGGATGAAAAAGAAAAACGATAGTTCCTTTCGTTGGTAGTTTTTTTAGTATCGTATCAAGCGCTAAACTATGTTTTTGAAGTAAAAATCCTCCATCTTCCATAAATATTGGTATAGACAACAATCCAACCCTATTATGAAAAGGTTCAACATAATGCAAGTCCGTACATATATTTGAAGAATACTTATAGCCTTCTGATTTATAGTATTCGTTTATTTCGTTAACATCAAAATATTTATGGCATCTAAATCCATTTCTTTCGGTTTTTAGCTGATTGCAATAATTAAAAATTTCTTCATAAGAATTGCCGTGAGAACTATTTAAACAGAAGTTTGGGTGAATTTCTAATTCAATGTTGTGATTGTTTACAGAATGAGAAATTAGCCACTCTGAATTATGAGTTGAAAATATAGTAAGTGGAATATTCCGTTTTAAAATAGGCGAAAGAGCGAATTCTAATACAGCATCACTCGTCCAATCTAAGTCCAATGTAAAAGCAAATTTTAATTCATTCATAGTTTAGTATCGGGGTAAAGTCATTAACATACACGTCACAAATCAATTTCATCTGTTTTTGCCTATCAACAGTATGATTATCATTCATCCCAACAACGAATACATCTACCTGTTTTGCTGTACTGCAATGAGATAAAGAATCATCTATTAAGGTGATATTTTTCGTTTTACAACTATACATTTTTGAGAAATCAGTATAAAAATCTGCTTTCGTCCGATTTTTATTACAGTCTTGAATTACTTCTGATATTTCAAAGATTTGATTTTTTATTAAATAGGATTTTATCAATTCGGGATATTCTCTTGAAATGATAATTATCTTTGATTTTAAAGCCTGTTTAATCTTAACAAATTCAGCAAATCCAGCCTTTGGACTGATTTTGTTGTAAACTTCTTTAGCAATTTCATTTAAAGAAGTGATTTGCGACTTTGAAAGTTGTATAGTATTGTATGTTGATTTGATTGCTTCAAAACATACTGAATATGAGAAATTGTATTGATTTTGTTTTATCTGTTCTGAAATAGTTAGATTATTATTATTGCAATAGCTTTGATAAACATCAAGCCAAGCCCTTGATGAATCAAGGATTGTTCCGTCAAAATCTAATATTGTAAGTGTTTCAATTTGTTGCATCAATTAGCTTATATGAATGGTAGGTGTTAAACAAATCAACGTCAATTTTATTTCGTTCAAATAGTGCTTCCATTGACTTATAGTTTAATAAATTTTCTGTTCTTGGTGTTGTTGTCCAAGTATTTTCTGGAAGTCTATATTGAGCAATTCCTGTTGCCAAAATATTAAACAGAGATTGATTCATTTCTTGATTATTCTTAAAGTGAATATCTACATCTAAACCCTTTAAATTATTTTCTATTTCTCTTTTTACGCTCTCAAATACTTCAATATCTATTTTGTGTTTTTCATCAACAATAATTTCGTCATACGACATATATTGATAAAATTTCCACTGACAAAACGCTGAATTTGCATTTTTTACTTCATTGTAAATAGAACGCACTTCTGATGCGATGTTTTGATAATTCAAGGCACTAATAACAGTATGAAGTTTTACTTTGATTCCTTGATTAAAAAGAAGTTTTATTGCTCCAATGACTTTTAAAAAGTATTTATCCTGTTTGCTCTTATTTCTTCCAATTAACAATAGCGTTTCATCATCGCTACTATCAATATTGATAGAAACTTCATCAATAATGCCATTCATTGCAACAGCAACGGATTCTGTAAGATAAATGCCGTTGGTGTATAGTTTAATTTTCAGATTTTTTTGAGTGTCGTCAAATTTGAATTGTTTCAGAAAATTCAACAGTTGCAAAAAGTCAGAAGGGACACTTTTCCCTATTATCAATGCTTCGCCTCCCGAAATAGTCAGGGAGCGAAAATTTAAGTTGTGATATAGATGAGATATGAGTTCCTTTTTTTGTGTAAGACTTAGTTCTTGTTTTAGCTGATGCGGGGCATTTTCAAGTATGCAGTATGAACAAGATAGATTGCATCTTGCGGTAATCATATAGTATCCTTTGTAATATTTCGTCATATTAGTATTCTCTTCTTGTCAAAATGAGTAGCAAAATTGTCTGAGCTTTTTCTACTGTGATGTTGGTTGTGCAGGGTCGTCCTACGGTTGCCACATAACGTTCCGACGGCTTCTGCAGTAGCTGACTTAAGAACCGTAAAACATCAGGCTACAACAAATCTAATGAATAATTCTGATTTCTCGGCGACCAAAGGCCAGCTATTGCAGTAAGCCGTATGTTATCGGTAGCCCACATCATCAATTCACATAGCGCAACACTTCGCACGCATAGTTGCAGCCCCTGTGCTGACAGCAAAATCTTCAATCATAAACGAAATGTCCGGTTGAACTGTGAACCCTACGACATGCAACACCGCGCACACATAGTTGCAGCCCTTGTGCTGACAGCAAAAAACACATAGCTTGCGTTATACTACACTAAAAAGAGAAAGCTAATAAAGGAGCGTACACTCCAAGTGGGTTACCGATAACTTATTTATCATGTTAGGTTTTTATCCCCTATGACTCATATTTCGTTGGCTTAGGGTAGTTTTCTTCTCTTTTGTTCAATCAAAAATAATAATTCTATCCCATAAATCTGTCATCTCCTAAAAAAACTTGTCACTTTTTGGACAAACAAAAAGTAAAATGGAGCAAAAAAAGTACACTCTCCAAGTGAGTGATTCGTTTGAGAAAACGGACGAGAAGCATGGCTATGAAATAGCCTTTCGTCGATG
>JAEUVB010000002.1 GCA_016786845.1 Chitinophagaceae bacterium
AAACGGAATGTTGGTTATAAACGCTATACGCTGTAAAATTATAGGAAGAGTATTCGCTACCATCAAACGAGAAACCCCCTATGTTGATTTACTAAAATATTCTGCTTAAATTGCTTGGAAATTAACATAGAATGCGGGGAATTTCTTCGATTTGAGCTTTACCCTGCGAAGAATAAATGTAAAAGTGCAATCGACAGCGAAATTCTTCGATTGTGGCTAACCCTTAAATAGAATAAAAGGCCAACTTTTGTTTAAAGTAGGCGAACTTTTGTTGGAAGTAGGCGAACTATTGTTGAAAGTTGGCCAACATTTGTTGGAAGTAGACCGCTCCAAGTCGGGGTTTCGCCAAACTCCGTTGGGATTTCGCCAAACTCCGTTGGGTTTTCACCAAACTCCGTTGGGTTTCGCCATACTCGGTTGGGGTTTGACCAAACTCCGTTGGGGTTTCGCCAAACTCGGTTTGGGTTTCACCAAACTCCGTTAGGGTTTCGCCAAACTCGGTTGGGTTTCACCAAACTCCGTTGGGGTTTCGCCAAACTCCGTTGGGGTTTCGCCAAACTCGATTGGGTTTCGCCAAACTCGGTTTGGGTTTCACCAAATTCCGTTGGGGTTTCGCCAAACTCGGTTGGGTTTCACCAAATTCCGTTGGGGTTTCGCCAAACTCAGTTGGGATTTCGCAAAACCCGTTGGAGTATGGCGGCACTCCGTTAAGGTTAGGCCAATCTTCAACGGGATTTGTTGAATCTAGAAAGCGATGTCGCGATTCTAAACAAAGTCCGGCCATCATTCATCCGAATGTCGGGAACTCGTGTCAGAAAACCTGAAGCATGGGATCTATTTCATCGAAGTCTAATCGTTGTATTCGGACGCGACATTCATTTTTATTCTGAAGAGATATTTGACGAAATAAGAATTGGTTGGCTAACCCATTCACATTGGTGCTACTTCATTCTGTTTCTCATTCTCTCTCCGTTTCCCATTCCCATTCTGTTTCATTTCCTTACCTTCGCGTCATGCCGGATATCATTCAATTATTACCCGACCATATTGCGAATCAGATCGCTGCGGGGGAGGTGATTCAGAGACCGGGCAGTGCCGTGAAGGAGATGCTGGAAAATGCCATCGATGCCGGGGCTACCCAAATTCACCTCATCATCAGGGATGCAGGAAAGGAGCTCATACAGGTGAACGACAATGGAAAAGGAATGAGTCCCACCGATGCGCGCCTGAGTTTTGAACGCCATGCCACTTCAAAAATAAATTCGATAGATGATCTCTTTGCCATCCGCACCATGGGATTTCGCGGTGAGGCCCTCGCCTCTATTGCCGCGGTGGCCCAGGTGGAACTGAAAACACGCACCGCAAAGGATGAAGTAGGTACCTATATTCAAATCGACCATAGTGTGGTCAGGGTGCAAGAACCTTGTCAAACACCCGTAGGCACCAGTCTCATCATTAAAAATTTATTTTTCAATGTGCCCGCCCGCCGCAACTTTTTGAAAAGTAATACCACCGAAATGCGGCATATCGTGGATGAATTCATCCGCATTTCGATGGCCTTTCCGGAAATCGGTTTCCGCATGACGAATAACAATGCGGATATCTATAATCTGGAAAAAGGAAAACTGAAACAACGCATCATTGCTTTGTTGGGGAATAACTTAACGACCAAGTTGGTCCCGGTGGAAGAGCCTACCGAGTTTATCAGCATCACCGGTTTTGTAGCCTCACCCGATATGGCTTCAAAATCCAGAGGCAATCAGTTTTTCTTTGTCAATAACCGTTTTATTAAAAGTGCCTACCTCAATCATGCCGTTACACAAGCTTATCGCGACCTCATCCCAAAGGATGAATTTCCGATGTTTGTATTGTTTATCGACATCGATCCGAAACGGGTAGACATCAATGTGCATCCCACCAAACAAGAAATTAAATTTGAAGACGACCGCATCATTTATTCCTTCGTGAATTCGGCGGTGAAACATGCGCTCAGCAAATATAGTATTGCGCCTTCGCTCGACTTTACCCTCGATGCCGGTATCAATGCCCTCGATGCCGTTACCCAACCCTTCACCCAACAGACTCGTGAAGAAACAAAAAGCGATTACCTCTATCAGTCTTTTGCCGATAAAGGGAAAGCGCACTTTCTGGAGAAGAGCGGCGATCTGCGCAATTGGAAAGAGTTGTATAAAGTGCAACAGGAATTTGCCGATCAATCCAATGTGCCGGATGAAACATCCAACCAACTACCGGAACTGGGTTTCGCTGCGGACGATTTTCAACAAGATTTTTTACAACTGGCCCAAAGTTATATCGTGGCTACCACCAAAAAAGGTATGCTGCTCATCGATCAGCATTTGGCCCACCAACGAATTTTGTACGAACGATATGAAAATAGTCTGGGCCAAAACATACCTGTACTCAAATGCCTGATGCCGCAAACCATCAGCCTCTCACCGGCCGACGCTATGTTGCTCGAAAGTCTGACCGCTGAAATGCTGCAATTGGGTTATGAAATAGAACCTTTCGGTCAACATACTTTTATTATACAAGGCATACCTGCTGATGTAAAAGCGGGACATGAAAAAGCGTCTTTGGAAAAACTGCTCGAGGCTTATAAACATGAAGCTTCTGAAGTGAAACTCGATAAGCGCGAACAACTCATCCGCACCCTGGCGCAACAAAAATCGATTCCTCACGGAAAGAAATTGTCGACCGCTGAAATGGAAGAATTATTTCAGCAATTGTTTCAGTGCGAACAGCCTCAGTTATCACCTTCCGGGAAGAAAGTATTTGCCAAACTCAGCACACCGGATCTCGAAAATCTGATTCGGAATGCTTAATCGACCGTTCGTTCATATCGAAGCGGGTGTTCGGGTGAGGGATAGGAGCGGAAAGCCCGCAACCGCCTTGGCGAGTGAGGACTTGAAGCGAATAGCCCGACCCCTGAGCCGAACGAAAAGCTTGAATCAAAACTCTATTTTCATAGCGAAGGGGGCACCCCCAAAATTAATTGCTCATCTTCCAAGATGTAGCTACTTATTCCTTTTACTGACCATCATGGTTTCGTTTTCTGCTTGCCGAAAAAAAATGACGACTGCTGAAGTGCAGGAGACCAGTTATTCGGAGCCTATGGAACTCAATGATGTTTTGTTTATCAATGAACAACGCGGATTTATCGTTGGAGGAGAGCGTTATCAATCACCCCTCATCTTGCAAACCGAAGATGGCGGTGCGCATTGGTCGCCGGTGAGCTTACCCGCCGGTGATGTGCAGAAAGCCTTGTATGATATGGATGTGTATGAGGGTTCTAAACTTTGTTGCATCGGTTACAATGGCGTGTGCTATAGCAGCAGCGATAGCGGACATCAATGGCAATATGCGCAACATGGCTCCTGGGCAGAGTTTCAGGCGATTTCGTTTCGCGATGCCGATACGGTATTCATAGCAGGAGGTTTAGGATTCAAAGAAGGATTTGTTGAAAGCATGGCCTCAGATGGCCGCAATGATCAGGTGGTGAATGAAAAAAGAAATTTCGAAATCTCTGATATTGAATTTGTGTCGCCCACCACAGGCTATCTCTGCGGATATGGTGCGTTGATGAAGACCACAGACGGAGGTCATGTGTGGACCTTCACCACAGCAAAGAATGATTATTTTAAAGCCATGGCCTGGACCGATCATATTGGTGTGGTAGTCGGTTATGAAGGCAGCATCGAGCGCAGTAGTAATGCCGGAGAGAGTTGGAAAGTGTTGCGTAATGGAAATGATTTTACGAAAAAGAAAGTTCGCTTCAGAGATATCTGTACCAACCACAAAGGTGGTTTTGTAGCCGTAGGCGATAAGGGTGCCGTATGGTTGAGTGAAGATGAAGGGAATACCTGGGTGGAATTGAAATCCTTTACCAAGGAAGATTTGCATGGGGTGAGCTTCGTAAATCAACATACTTTTGTGGTCTGCGGAAAAAACGGACGCATTTTCAAAATCGGGATCTGACATGCTTATAGACACCCATCAACGGATACACAATTACTTACGCATCTCACTCACAGATGCCTGCAATTTCCGTTGTTTCTATTGTATGCCCGAGGAGGAAGTGGAAGTGACCCCGCAGTCTAAACTGATGAGTGCCGATGAAATTCTGGCCATCGCTAAAACCTTTGTGTCCCTGGGGGTGAATAAAATTCGACTGACGGGAGGAGAACCCTTGGTGAGAAAAGATTTTGCAGACATCGTTTTGTCTCTGGCGAAATTACCGGTGAAACTTACCCTGACCACCAATGGGGTCTTGTTGAATCGTTATACTGATCTCTTGCAAGAAGCGGGCATTCATTCTGTGAATGTGAGTCTGGATACCCTCAATCCGTATAAGTTTCTGGCCCTGACCAAAAGAGATCAGTTTGCACAAGTGAAACAAAATATCGATACCCTGATCAATAAAGGTTTTTCAGTGAAGGTGAATGTCGTGACGCTGAAAGGAATCAACACCCAAGAAATCAATGATTTTGTTGAATGGACCCGTGAAGCACCGGTGCATGTTCGCTTTATTGAGTTTATGCCCTTCGATCGTAATCAATGGAATGCGGAAAAGGTCTTTACCTATCATCAGATTTTGGAAGTGATACGTGAGCAATACGATTGTATTAAGCTGCCCGATGCACAACATGATACCACGAAAAAATATATGGTAACCGGTCATGTCGGAACCTTCGCAGTGATCAGTACCATGACGGCCCCTTTCTGCAGCTCTTGCAATCGACTGAGATTGACTGCTGACGGAAAAATGAAGAATTGTCTGTTTTCGAAAACGGAGAGTGATTTGCTCAGTGCTTATCGCAGGGGTGAAGATCTTGAACCATTGATACGGGAAAATTTAGCACTGAAAGAAAAAGGTCTTGGCGGTCAATTGCTTCCCGACTTTACACAAATAGATACCACAGAACTCGCCAACAGAAGTATGATTTCCATTGGCGGTTAATCGCATTTTATCCTGAGATGGATTTGAATTAAAACAAGTAAAACAAACCCATCCTCAGATTCACACGTCTTGAAAAAAAATCATTATGAAACATATATTACTTTTCATTGCCTTGTTTTGCTGCATTCAGTTACAAGCGCAAACGGCTTATTTTAAAGTCAACAATACCGGCAGTCTCGATAAAATCACGCGTTTGAGTGGTGGTGGCTATATCACATCCGGGTTCGACAGCAATTACAAACATCAGTATATCCGTTGGGATGACAGTTTTACGCCGCTTTGGAAAGTGAAAATCACCGATCCATTGGTCAATCCATTTTCAAATTTTATCATCGAAGCAAATGACGGCAGTTTTTATGCTACCGCTTCAACTGATGCGAATTCGGGTTCCTTGTATGTGATGAAAATTAGTAGCACGGGCACCATACTTTGGCAAAAGACTTATTCGGCGCCAACTGCAGGCGAACGTTTGTTTGCACCTTGTATTTC
Organism: Chitinophagaceae bacterium; assembly: GCA_016786845.1. Taxonomy (GTDB): domain Bacteria; phylum Bacteroidota; class Bacteroidia; order Chitinophagales; family Chitinophagaceae; genus OLB11. Next base: position 5,468 of record JAEUVB010000002.1, read on the forward strand.
AAAAGCAGCCGGAACCGATAATGGGTTTTTGTTTGGTACCGGCGATTGTACCCTCAGCAATTGTATCGTGAAATGTGATGCCAATGGTGCCATTGAGTGGCAGAAACAATATTATTATCCACTCGCGAGCGGGGTAATTACTTGCTGGAGCATCATTCCTGATGGCACGGGGTATGTGGTTTCTTCGGGCTATAATGCCAAATCGCTTTTAACATTTAAGATTGATGCCCTCGGTGCCATCGGTACATATTCGGCCAATACCTATACCTGGACGCCACAGATCATACCGACTAAATTAGTGAAGCTGAATGCGAGCAATGGTTATGCCTTGTTGGGTCAATACAATAATTCAAACAACAATAAGACGCAGTTTGTGGCCTTTTACAACAATGGATTGGCTCTGCAGTCATTCAATGAACTCACAGTCACTTATACTCAGTTTACACTGAGTGATATCGCCCCCATCAACAACGGACAAGATGTGGTTGTGAACGGAAATATGTATGATGCCAGCAAATTCTATTCGGCCATTTTGAAACTATCATCTACCGGCACCATCGGTTGGAAACATCTGGGTGAAGGCAATACCTCCACCACAAATAAAAATGTTCAGTTCAACGGCATTACGGCACTTGGCAATAGCACAGTGAATGTAGGCACCGGTTCAAACGAAGGTGCTGTGGTAGGCATCATCGATTCATCCGGCGGGGGGCTTTGTAATAGTCTGCCGTTTAATGTGACCAATGTACCGAAAACACTGACACTTGAATCGGCATCATTGACTTCATTCAACAGCAATGTAGTGTCTGCAACCGTAAACTATACCAATACCAATGTGGTCTCTTATAACAAAACGATTTATTGTGGAAGTATACCCAATGCGACTCAAGATTTTGAGGAGCTGATTGCCGGATTTCAAGTTTATCCAAATCCCGGTGATGCTTCCATCGTATGCGAATCGCAGGATCAAAAACAAGTGACGCTTTCTATTCGTTCCTTGGATGGTCGTACCGTTTTTCAACAATCATTTTCTGATCGGATTCAAATTTCAACGACCTCATGGGCCAATGGTTTGTATAGTGTGACCTTAAACAATGGTAAGGCACAAGTGAGCCGTAAATTATTGATTGCACATTAAGACGCTTTCATTGAATGGAATATTTTGTTCAATGAAAGGATGATTTTTTGGGGCGGCCAGACAGGCTTTCCGTTTCAAGCTGCTTTCCGTCGCAGAGCCTCCGTTGCGCAGGCTTTCCACAATCTCGTCAGATAGGACGAGACCGCAATGCATTTCGCCTCATGGGTTCGGTTTCAAAAGTGAAAGCTCAAATACGTTCATCCGAATATTATTTTTCCTGTTTGCAATTTCATAGCTTTGTCTCCATATTTTGCATAAGCTTATGAAGAAGAACATTGCGCTCCTTGCCGGAGGCTATTCAGGGGAATACGTCATTTCGATTAAAACGGCTCTCACGATTGAACAGAATATCGATTCGCAACTGTACAATGTATATAAAATTATCATCGACCGGGATCATTGGCAACATACCACCGCCGATGGACAAGTGGTGGAAGTGGATCGCAAAGATTTTTCATTGAACCTATCCGGAGAACATATTGTATTTGATGCCGCGTTTATTGCCGTCCATGGTACACCCGGTGAAGATGGTAAACTTCAGGGTTATCTGGAAATGCTCAATATTCCGTTTACTTCTTGCAGTGCCATCGTATCCGGACTAACCTTTAATAAAATATTCTGCAATCATGTGGTTGCTCACAGCGGATTGGTGAATGTATCCAAGTCTATTCATTTGTTTCGCGATCGCCATCAAAGTATAGAGGATATTTTGAATGTAGTCTCTCTGCCCGTTTTTGTAAAGCCCGCAGAAGGGGGATCCAGTTTAGCGACCACTAAAGTGAAAACGAAAGAAGATTTGATGCCCGCTGTTCAGGCGGCCTTCGAGGTAGATGCACAGGCCATGGCCGAAGAATTTGTCAAGGGCCGTGAATTCAGTATCGGGGTGTATAAAATAAATGGGGAAATCATGGCTTTGCCCGTCACGGAAATCATCAGCACCAAGGAGTTTTTTGATTACGAAGCCAAGTATACCCCGGGCATGACCAACGAAGTGACGCCGGCCGATTTGAATGAAACGCAAACGGACTTAATTCGTGAAACTGCCCGGAAGATCTATGCTTTATTGAACTGCAGGGGCGTTTGTCGGGTAGATTTTATTCTGGAAGAATCGACCGGAAAATTGTTTTTTCTGGAAATCAATACCATACCCGGACAAAGTGAAAACAGTATAGTTCCTCAGCAGGTCAGGGCTGCCGGTATGAGCCTCAAGGATTTTTACGGGGATATCATTGCGGAGTGTCTGCGCCAAAGGGGTTAAAAATTGGAAAATTCCTGACGAGTCAAATACAAAAACCTTATTTTTACCCGTTCCTAATTTTCTCAAACCGTGCTGAAACGATCCCTTTTATTCAATTTGTTCCTTGCGATCCTGATCGTATCGGCACTCCTGTTTATATTTTTCGGTTCACTCAACTGGATTACCAATCATGGTAAACAAACCACGGTACCCAAACTGACCGGGAAAACCCTGAAATCGGCAACCCGGGAATTGGAAAAAATGGGATTCAAAATACAGATCGATTCGACTTACCAATCCTACAAGAAACCATTGGAAGTCTTGTTTCAGGAGCCTGAAGCCGGAGCCACAGTCAAAGTAGGCCGTACCATATTCATTACCGTCAATCGAAAATCTGTACCATCCGTACCGATGCCGAATTTGGTGAATCTGTCTTTCCGAAATGCCATGCTCACCTTGCAAAGTTTCCGTTTGGTGATGGGCGATACCACTTACAAGCCTGATGTGGCTGCCGGTGCCGTACTCGAACAGTGGGTGAATGGTAAAAAAATAGCACCCGGAACGCAAGTGCCCTACGGGACTAAAATTGATCTGGTGGTTGGAGAAGGTCTTTCGGATATGATGGATGTACCTAACCTGATCGGAATGTCTTGGAATGAAGCGAAGGCCACGATCGAATCATTAAGCCTGACCGCCAATGTATTGTGGGATGGTGCCATTACCGACAGTGGTTTTGCCATCGTGTATATGCAATCGCCGGAAGCGCTCAACGAACTTGATTTTAAGAATACCATTTTGGCCGGTGATATGATTGATGTTCATGTGATGCAAATGCCAACCAAAGAATTATTGGAAAAAAATCAACCGGGATCAAAGAAATTATTGGGGGAAAGTGATAGTCTGATAGATCCTTTAACTCAAAAATCAGCAGATTCGGTCAGGTTGAAAAATGGTGACAAACGAATCGGGACTTCCATGAAACCCGAGAAAGGCACGGATAAATTGACCAATAAGCCGACCAATAAAGACAATTCACCGGTAAAACCTTCGGATAATAAAATAGGAGGGGAGTACGAATAATTGAAAAAAATACAATCCATATTTTTAGTTTTGTCTTGCCTCTTATCACTTTGGGCAGATAAGACTTATGCTCAGGAAATGGTGGCCCCCTTATCTTATAATCCTGTATTGAGCGCTGCTGTGCCATCGACTCCGGTGGCCAAGAAGAAACGAGCTTCATTGCCTTTTATCGATGATTTTTCATATGAAGGACCTTATCCCGATCCTTCACTTTGGGTCGACCAACAAGCCTTCATCAACAATACTTTTTCAGGAAATCCGGTGACCAGGGGTGTGGCTACCTTGGATGGTCTCAATCAATATGGTAGACCTTATCTGCCATATCAGTATTCTGTGGGTTTGGCCGACAGCCTCACGTCTGTACCCATTGATCTTTCTGCTTACTCCAGTCTGAGTAATATCTACCTCAGTTTTTATGTACAGCCCCAGGGTTTGAGTTTCGCGCCGGAAAATGGTGACAGTTTGTTTCTGTATTTCCGTAATAGCAACAATCAGTGGATTCGGATGTGGGAACAAAGAGGGACTCCCTATCAACCCTTTGCATTCAAAAGTGTTCCGGTATTGGACCCCCAATTTATTCATGATTCTTTTCAATTTCGCTTCAATAATATTGCTTCACTCAATTTGAATGATGATGTTTGGAATATTGATTATGTCAAATTGGATGCGAACCGAAACCCTGCGGACAGCCTTTTGAATGATGTGGCTTTTACCCTCAATCCCGGCTCTATTCTAAAGCCCTATACTGCGATGCCCTACAGGCATTTTACAGTCAATCAAAATAATGAGAAGTCGGCATTTCAGTTCAGTGAGATCGTCAATTTATACAATAATGGTCAGCCGGTAACGGAGGGTCATGAAGCAAAAGAACTGCTGTCTTCAACCCCAATCAGCAATATGCTTTTTCCATCGGCCACGATAGGTGCTAAATCGAAATTGCAACAGTATATTCCTTCCTATCCTATTAACTATACGGCTCCGGGCCCTCAAAGCAAAATAGTGATTCGGAATACGTATTACATTCAAAATCTGAATCCAACAGACCGTAAGTCGAATGATACCATCAAACGGGATGCGATCTTCGACAATTATTTTGCCTATGATGATGGCACGGCTGAAAAATCTTACTTTCTATTGCCCGCTTTCAATTATCCTTCTAAAACTGCGCTTCAATTTCATATGAATGTGGCGGATACCATCAGGGGGTTGTCTATTCACTTTGGTGCCCAGGCTCCGACAGCGGCGGGAAAGTATTTTTCAATTGTATTGTATAAGCAATTGGGCGATGGTACACTTTTGGATTCAGTCATCCTTCAGGAAGATCTGTTTCAAGTCTTATATGATAGTGCTGTTTCAGGATTCACCACTTATGCTTTAGCAGCGCCCGTTGCCCTGGATACGGGTAAATATTATATGGGGATCACTCAACCGGCTAATTTCGGGAGCGACAGTTTGTATTATGGCTTGGATGTGAATGATACCACAAATAGTCAGTTTTTTTACTACAATGTGGATGGAGCCTGGTACGCTTCCACGATCACCGGAAGTATTATGATGCGTCCCATGGTTGGACAATCTTTTGTTCCCAGCGCGATTTCGGAATGGTCACCGGCCACTGCGATGCAAGTCTATCCCAATCCGGTCACGGACAAATTATACATTCAAAGTGAGGTCAGACTCAGTCATTACAACCTCTACAATCTGCAAGGCAGCCGAATACTCGGAGGCATATTTACAGGACCATCCATCGATTTAAAAACCTTACCATCGGGCATCTATTTTCTTCAATGTGTAGATACCGGAGGCAATGCATTCATACATAAAATACAAAAGAATTAAATGATACAATCTATTACTGTCGAAGAATTAAAATCAAGACTAGACCAGGGCGAACAAATCCATATTCTCGATGTGCGGGAGCCCGCAGAATATGCCGAAGTGAATATGGGTGTAAAGCTGATTCCTTTGGGACAAGTGATGAGCGGAATGATCGAGGATATTGAAGATTGGAAAAATGATGAGGTGATTGTTCATTGTCGCAGCGGGGTTCGTAGTATGCAGGCTTGTGCGATGTTGGAACAACTGGGTTTTACCAATACTAAAAATCTAACCGGGGGTATCATTGCCTGGGAAGCACTGAAGGCTTCAGGGGTTTAGCCGTCAAACTTTGTTGAATCGCTATTTTTGGGGTGTTACAATGGTAGCATCCTTTCCCTGTTGAGTTCAAATTAAAGTTCCCTTTTTGTCGATATGTAGCGTCCATTCGTATCAAAAAAAATCTGAAACTCGAACATCTGTTTTCAATAGCCTGAATAAATGGAGATTTCCGCTTATATTTAGGTATTAAAATGTGGTGTATGAAGAAATTTTTCCTATTAAGTTTATGTTATCTGTGTATTACGAATTTGCTTAACGCGCAAAATTGGGTGTGGTCGCAACGCTTGGGTAATGCAAAGAGCGATAAAGTGACCTGCGTGAAAACGGATGGTTTGGGTAATGTGTTCATTGCCGGATATTTCAGTACCAGCATTACTTTAGGGACTAACAATCTGCCACTTTCTTACACAGCAAATACCCAAAGTAAAGAGATTTTTCTGGCTAAATTAGACAGCACCGGTGTTTGCCTTTGGGCAAAAAGCGGCGGTCAATATTTCGATGACCGTGTATTAGGTATGGATGTCGATTCTGCGGGTTATAGTATCATCACCGGAACATTCTGGGAAGGCTCGGGCATCAATATAGGTCCTTTAAACATTACCGGCAGTGCCTATGGGTATGGCGATCAATGTTTTATTGCCAAGCATGACCCTAACGGGAACGCGCTTTGGGGAACATTTGTATGCAGTAACAGTGGAGATGATCAGGGATTGGATATTGCAACCGACAAAGCCGGTAATCATTATGTGGTTGGATTTATGACCGGCACTACATTGTATTGTGGCGGTAATACGATAACGGCTACTAACCCAAATACCGGCAGCCACAAACATTGCTATTTTATGGCTAAGATGAATTCAGCCGGAACTTTTCAATGGGCTAGAACCTTTGGCAGCTTGCCATGGGACCCATCTCACAACAAATATATCGAACGCGATATAGCTGTTTGCGTGGATGATTCAGGTGGAGTGTATGCGACAGGTGGATTTGATTTGACTCGTTCTTTTGGAACGAATAGTTTTACCAGTGTAGGGGGCTATGATATTTTCGTGATTAAATACGATACCCTTGGCGCCTTTCAATGGGCCACACCCGGGGGGAGCGATAAGGATGACTGGAGTAATGGTATTTGTTCAGATAAAAAGGGAAATATTTACATCACCGGTGAGCACCGCGATTCCCTGATTATGGATACTATATTGGTTAAGAACTATGATAAGCGGGACGTTTTTGTCATTAAGCTCGATGCAAAAACCGGTAAGCCATTTTGGGGTAAGCGAGCAGGGTCGGATTTAGGAAGCGAACGGGGCAATGATATCTGGGCCGATTCGATGTGTAATGTTTATGTGTGTGGTGATATCAATGACAGTGCAAAATTCGGCGATAATATCATTATTCCACCGGGCAATAGTGTACAGGCTTTTGTAGCCCGTATTTCACCGGATGGCAAATGGCAATGGGTCGCTACCGGGGGAGGTGTAGATAGTAACGACCGATGCAATGCGATCGCTAAGGGAAAAGGTGCACAAATTTATGCAGCAGGTTTCTTCAGATCGCCGGCTACATTTGGAACGACTCCAACATTATCTTCAGTAGGTTCCAGCGATGGATTCTTTGCACGATTACACGACTCGTCGCTCAATAAGGGAGGATCTTTTGAATTAAAATTACCTTCTGATACCGTCTTATGTTTGGGCGAAAATGTGATCCTGGATATACCCGATCATGCTTATCTTGAATTCAGTCCTCAGGCCGGAGCCTTCCCGAATGCAGACACCAGTGCGATCACCTTCTCGCCACAATATACCACCACCTACAAATTGACAGGATTTAGTAAAGGCTCTTGTCCGGTATATGATACCTTAAGTTTTACCATTGAGATTGCACCCGATCCGGTAGCCGAATTTACCATTAATCCGGAGGTGGCATTATTGGCGAATCCCAATTTTGACTTAACCAATATGAGCACCGGTGCGGACTCTTACGAATGGTATTATACCGGCAATTTAATTTCGACCGCAACAGATATTCAACAAACGTTTGATTCGGCCGGACAGTATTGTTTTAAGCTTATTGCTATTACGAATGCCGGATGTAAAGATTCGGTTGAACACTGTGGTAAAATTGTGAAGGAAGAACGACTGTTTTTCCCGAATGCCTTTTCACCCAATGGCGATGGTACCAATGATGAATTTAGACCCTTTATCTTTAATGTTGAATTTTCTGAGATCAGTCAGTACAGCCTCATCATCGCTAACCGATTTGGAGAAATCGTGTATGAGTCGAATGATCCGCAACAGGGATGGGACGGTACCCAACGTGGAAGCGGAAAGAGATGTGATGTGGGTACCTATTATTATATCTGCAAATTGCATTTGCCTCGCAAACCATTACAGGAATTTAAAGGAGATATTAATTTGATCCGATAGGGTACCAGTTATCATAAAATGGTTTACAGGTGTAAATCTATTTCTATCGATTATTCATTCACATACAAGGGATGGTCATTGCTCATTATTTTCGAAGTCTAAATCAATACACTATGAAAAAATCAATTTTATGCCTTTTGGCCATTCTCTGTACATCCACCATGTTTGGATCTGTATATATCAAGTACTACAACAAGGATTCTAAAAACTATACGTTTAAAGTCTATATGGACGGATCTACCAAGGAAGTAGAGTTTCGAAGCAGTACTTCAGGTGCCGCCACCGTCCAGGGAAGCGGTACAAAATGTATCATTGAAACGCCTTGTGGGAAATTTGAAGTAAAGGCTGATGACAAAATCGAAATTAAAGATGGTTGTATTAAAGTGGTGAATTAATACCAATAAGCATCTTTACGATATTTCTACAATTGGGACTTATTTCAAAAATGCCTGAGTCATCCGTTGTCCTTCCTGTATCACGCTGACCCAATACATTCCAGATGACAGGTGACTGATATCGCAGGCTTGATTGCTACCCTGCAAGGTAAAGTTTGAAAGTACCTGTCCGTATAAATTTCGAATCTGACCTCTGATATTATTTTTATTGAGACCCAACAAAAACAATTTATCATCTTGAACAAAGGGCTTAAAAGAAAGCTTCTCATCTTCGATAGGCGAGAATGCTGTTGGTGCGCAACCGACCCCTCCGGGTAAATTGGTATACACAAAATTGATGGTCGTAAATTGATGAGAACCCATAAAGAAAGAGGAAGGCATGGTCAGGTTTGTATCCAGAATGGTTGCACCGCTGACATAATTTAATTTACCAACCTGTCTGAAATTAATATCCACCGTACTGCCGGCTTTGGCGTAAATATTTGAGTAGCCGTAACTCATGACTGAATCAATTTTTAATGTCGCACCCGGCTCCAAAAGTATGGTATCCATGGTCGAACTTTCCTGGTAGAATAGTGTGGCACCGGAACAAACCAAATACGTCTTCATGGGCCCTGATCCCGGTGTGATGTTGGTATTTGTTGTGATGATTTGAGTTGTAGCTGCCGGTGTAACGGTGATGGTTTGAGAGAAAACATGAAAGGTATTCAAAAGCAGGGCTAAGGATAATATTTTTTTCATAGAAATTGGTTTTAGAATGTGTTTGTTGTCCATTGAAATTTAAAAAACGATTAGTTTCGATTTGAAGATAAGACGACTACCCAATGGAGGGAGTTGTCATGCTTATCTCATTTTTTCCCGATTTACAAAGTTAATCGCATCAATTATAAAGAATCGCTTTTCTTTTAGATTTCATCAACTTAGTTTGCTGCAGCGAAAGCCTGTTGTATGAATGAAAAACTCTTCCAGTTTATTTGGCAAATGAAATTATTTGATGGCTCCGGTCCTTTTTTAACCACAGATGGTCAGCAAATCCATATCCTCAATGCAGGCCGGCTCAATCATCATGCCGGTCCCGATTTTTTGGAGGCCAGAATCCGGGCCGGACATACCACATGGGCCGGAAATATTGAGTTACACATCCGCAGCAGCGATTGGAAAAAGCATCAGCACCATAAAGATCCGGGATATGCCAATATCATCCTTCATGTGGTATACGAAGATGATGATCCGGTATTTACGGCTACGCAAACTTCCTTTCCCACTTTGGTTTTGCATCATCAGATTAAACCGGAATTACTCTCAGCCTATGAAAAATTGATGAGTCAGATGACTTTTATTCCTTGTGCGGAATCCATACGTGTGGTGAAAGAACTTACCATTCATCAACAGATGGATAGAATGTTGGTAGAAAGGCTTGAAGAAAAAACTATTTATATTGAAGCTTTGCTCACGCGATATAAAAACAATTGGCAGGAAGTCTTTTATGTGGTTCTGGCTAAATCGTTTGGGGCACAGATCAATCAGGTACCATTTGAAAGATTGGCGATGCAGACACCCTTATTGCTATTCTCCAAACACAAACAACAAGCACTTCAGATAGAAGCATTGATATTTGGACAGTCGGGATTCCTCAACGATTATTTTGATGAACCCTATCCCCAAATGCTTCAACGTGAATACCAGCATTTAAAGAACAAATACTCCCTGCAAGCATTGGAAAAACATTTGTGGAAATTTCTTCGCTTGAGGCCTGCCAATTTTCCAACTATTCGATTGGCACAATTTGCTGCATTGCTTCAACAATCGACCCACCTTTTTTCTGCTTTATTAGAGTCTAAAAAACTTTCAGACATGCGCGAGCTCTTTACTTTTGAGGTTTCCGCATTTTGGCAAAATCACTATACATTTCAGGAAGTTTCCCCCGAGAGAATAAAGTCTATAGGTTCTGTCTTCGTCGATACCCTGCTAATCAATGCAGCTCTGCCCGTCATGTATATTTATGGACGTTTACAAGGGAATGAAAGCTGCTGTGATCGGGCCCTGGAATTTCTCAAACAGATTCGTCCGGAAAAAAATGCCATTATTGATCGTTGGGAAAATTTAAATATCGCTTGCCACTCAGCCGGTGATTCACAAGCGCTCCTTCATTTGCGCAAGCATTATTGTGAACTCAAAAGATGCCTGGAGTGCAGTATAGGATTTGAGATCCTTAAATCACCTCCTCCGGCCAATGGAAATTGACCGTTTTGATCACCCGATTGCTGAGGGTAATAAATACCGGGCAAGTCATGGCAGACTGCTCCAGTATGGTCTTTTGTTTGGGGCTATAGGATTTATCTTTTGGAAAATGAAGATCTACTTTAATTTCCCCAATTCGACGAAGCGGATCAGCAACCATTATTTTTTCAATATCCACCGTCATATGAAGGATGTCAATGTGATGGGTACGGGCGGCAATGCCCATGATGGAAAGCATACAAGATCCGAGCGCGGTAGCTACAAGATCTGTAGGGCTGAATCGTTCTCCTTTGCCATGATTGTCTTTGGGGGCATCTGTCTCTATTACAGTTTGACTCTGCAGATGGGTGGCTTCTGTTCTAAGATCACCCTGATAAACGATTTTTGATGTCATGGTCTGTGGTTTATAGAATTTGAATTGAAAATTTACCCTTGTTTTAATGGTTTCATGGCTTAATAATCCCATCTGCCTTTAAATCCTGAGCTGTAATTCGTAAATTTACTGTAGTTTTGAAATTACGTTGAAGAATATTTTACCCATATTGTTGCTGACCGGATTATTTTTTTCGGGACAAGTTTTTGCGCAGAAGACTAATTCTCGCATGGATTCTGTTCGTGCCGTTAATCGTGCTCGAATTGATTCCATTACCAAAAGCAATTTGCTCAAGCGTGATTCCTTAAAAGCATTAAGGGAACAGGAAAATGAAAAGCGCCAAATTGAATTAGAGGAGAGGCGAGCTAAAATGGAGGCCACCAGAAAACGAAAAGTGGTCCCATTAACTCAGGAAATGTCGGCAGGGTTTAGACTTAACAGTGACGGATGGTCCTTCATCGTCAATCGCGGATTTATAAAAGATGAAAAAACGCCTGAAGCACATACATTGTTTCTTTGGGTTGATTTATCCGAAAAGCGACACCCCAAGGAAACACCAACCTTAAATGAAAATTTTTCAATTGTCAATCCGGGAGAACCCAAACCCACATCCTTTAAATACGGGAAGATCAATAATTTTTATCAGTTTAAATTCGGGGTAGGAAATATTAAGCCGATTAGCGGAAAACTGGATAAAAAAAGTGTACTCATCAATTGGGTCTATTATGGAGGTATTTCATTGGGGCTGCTCAAACCGTATTATTTGGATCTTCTGATACCGGAAGGAAATACTTATGTGCGGAAGTATGATAAGTATAAGGAAAGTAATAAGGAATATTTTTTGGACCTCAATAACCAAGGTACTATCGTTGGCGGCAGTGATTTTACCAAAGGAATCGGCGAGATTAAACTCCAACCCGGTCTGGCACTTCGTTCGGGTTTCTATTTCGATTATTCAGCTACACGTAAATCATTTTTAGGGGTTGAGATTGGCGCTTCAGCGGAGCTCTATACGAAAGAAATACCCATTATGGTGAATGCAAAAAACAGTATGTACTTCTTTAATATCTACGCAGATATTCGTTTTGGGAAACGCTGGGAATAGAAGATCAGGAAGTTATTTTTTTAGATACTGATCCAAATGCTGATACAATAGTTGATTGCCATCTTGTTGATAGCTTTTTAGATTGTTTCTGTATAAAGGAATTTGTTTCAGAAAGCGAGTCACGTGATTGATTTCAAATTGATCTGCTTTCATTCCATAGCCCAACTGATCTATATAAGAGGCATTCACAAATTGCTCAAACTGGTTAGGAATAGGAACAGAGTAAACGGGTTTGTGCAGATATATTGCCTCACTCAAAAAAGAATATCCGCCATTGGCCATCACGGCTTTAGCTGTTGTCAGGTCATGAATGAAACCTGCTTCGGAAAATTTTCGAAATTGACAGTTTTCATATTCTTCCTCAATATTTAAACCATAAATAATAAATGTTTGTTTGGGGCATTGTTTTAATACTTGGAGCAAGTCATTTTTTTTCATGCTGGATTGATACATCAGTACATGATTGCCCGTTTTCACTTTTGTTTTCAGTAAAGATTCGCGAATGATGGGAGGAATATAAACCGTTTTAGATTTTTGAATCGGTGGAAAAAAGAAGCTGCTGATGAAATACCGGTGAGCGCCGGGCACTTTCAACCGGACCACTTGCCGTGACAATCGGAAATTCTTTTTTTCGGCGACAGGAATGGGAATATCTAATTGTGTTCTGGCAATCACCTGCATATTGTCGATGCTCCACAATGGAATTTTAAAAAATGTAGCAAAGGCCCAGGCAAAACTTTCGAAATCGCTAATCACCAGATCAAATTGAAAGCGCTTCAACATTCGTAAGGATTGCGCCAAATTTTCCTGCAATTGCTGAGGGAGTTCTTTCAGATTTTTTTTAATTGTACCTGAAATACTGATTTGATCTTGCTTCCAGGCAAAATGAAAGCCACGAATCTGATGGACCCGTCCGGGATATTTGGACGACAATAGTTGATACACTTTATCACTGCTGACAATTTGTACATCATGTCCCAAAGACAATAAATAATCAATGACAACGGTGGCGCGAGTTGCATGTCCCATTCCTTCACTGGGAATACCATATAGTATGGTCATATATCGAGATATCCTGTTGAGAACCTTCCCTTGTCAGAAAGATTCTAATTAATTAGAGGAGCTTAGCGCAAATTAATAAGTACTCATTCCGCTTACACCCGGGTGAAGACCCTGCTTGATATCGTCAACCACGGGCGAACTGAGAGAGTTGGCATTGAGAAATGATTTCCATACGGTACGGCCATCACGCACATCTACACAATATAGATAACGATCGAATGAAGTAAAGTAAACATAATTGCCATAAACAGTTGGAGATGATTTTACCAAACTGGCCGCAGGATATTTCCATTTTGTAACCCCACTCACATGGTCAATGGAATATAAGTTGAAGTCGTATGATCCGATCAGTACGGAATTAGTAAACGTATGAATATTAGGAGAAGAATGAATACGCTCGGCTGTAGTGAGTTTCCAACGGAGTAATCCGGATGTAGTATCAATACAATAGACATTGTAATCATAACTACCAGCTATACACATACCACCATAGATCATCGGAGAGGAATAAACCTTATCTCCGGTCATATAATTCCACTTGGGAGAACCGTCTGATTGATTAATGGCATAAATGTTTTTATCCTCAGATCCATAATAGACAACGCCATTTGTAACTCGAACAGAAGAATATATGGGGCCGGATGAATTGCTCGACCAGATCATCGCGCCATTGCCATCCACAGCATGTACTTTATCGTTAAAAGCGCAATAAACTTTGCCACCCTCTACTTGAGGGGCGCTCGTTGCAGGAGTGCCGGCATCATAAGTCCAACTTGCAGCGCCCGTGGTGTCATATGTATTCAGGGTAGAAGAAGCGACATAGATTTTTCCGTCTGCTACGGCTAAAGCATTTTTTGTAATGACATTCAGACTGTAAAACTGCTCCCAGTGGATTTTACCCAAAATGACGTCTATCGAATATAAATATCCGGCGTCAGTGGCCAAATAGAGCTTCTTATTATAAAAAGCCGGTGTTCCTTCAGCGCTGCCTTTCAGGGTCACTTCCCAGTTTTTGGCACCGGTAGTCGCATTATAACTGATCAATTGATTGTTTTCCGTGGTTACAAACACTGCATTGATGCGGTCTTTAGGTAAGGGCAAGTCGCTACTCATGGTTTTATTACATGAATTCAGTGCGCCCAGAGAAAGTGCCAGTAAGCCGGCGATTAAGAGTTTTTTCATCGTATTAGATAGCTGATGTATGAAACAAATATAAAGGAAATACTTTAAGAATGAAGCAATGCCATTATAAAATATGCTTAGATGAACACACAGCCCCTTTTAGATGCTTTTGTCAAAACGATGCAGGCATGAGGGTTTTAAGGCTTGCCCAAACTGTGAAAGCTGTGTTAAATTCAAAGAAGGGCAGTATTTTAACGTGACTTAAAAAGTGATTTTTGTACATTTGTTCGCTTTGATGCCCCCTATGATTGATTTAATCGATAAACAAAAATTACCCCGACATGTTGCCATTATCATGGATGGGAATGGTCGTTGGGCCAAGGAAAGGGGCAAAGATCGTCTTTTTGGCCATCAGCATGGCGTTATCAGTGTGAGAGAAGTCGTGGAGGGTTGTGCCGAAATCGGTATAGAATATTTGACCTTATATGCTTTTTCTACGGAAAATTGGAATCGCCCCGAAAGTGAAGTCAAAGGATTGATGGAATTATTGGTGGCCACGATTCGCAAAGAGGCTGAATCTCTTCACCGAAACGGCGTCAAATTGCATGTCATTGGCGATTTACAGAGTTTACCGGAAGCTTGCGTCGATGAATTGAATGAGGCCATGGCCATTACCGCAGGCAATACCACACTGAATTTAATCCTTGCATTGAGCTATAGTTCCAAATGGGAAATCGTGGATGCAGCCCGTAAAATTGCTCATAAAGTGATCACCGGTGAATTGACAGAGGCTGAAATCAATGAAGATGCGTTTAAACAGTGTTTGGCTACTGCTGAATTCCCGGATCCTGAGTTGATGATACGCACCAGCGGAGAACATCGGATCAGCAATTTCCTGTTGTTTCAATTGGCTTATGCCGAACTTTATTTTACCCATACCCATTGGCCCGATTTCAGAAAAGAAAATCTCTATGAAGCCGTGCTGAACTACCAGAACCGTGAAAGACGTTTTGGAAAAATTAGTGAACAATTAAGAAAAGAGGCCTAAACGCCTGTTACCTGAATATAATGACCCGAGCCGAGTGGCTGACGATGATCAGCAAAATACATGACTTAACAGCGAAAAGATCCATGAAATATAAGATTAGTATGCGATTGACCTTACAGATATTCACTTTATTGATCCTATTGACTGGTACTAAGGTTGCCTTTGCTCAAATTGGAATCAAAAGCAAAAAGGAAAAGACGAAATTTCTGAATACCTCAAACGAATATACCCTGGCGGCTATCACGGTAAGCGGTTCAAAATATCTCGATGAAGAATTGCTGATTTCAATTTCCGGGTTAAGTCAGGGAGATAAAATCAAATTACCCAACGATCCTAAAATTGCCAAGGCTATTCAAAATCTCTGGAAACAAAATCTATTCTCCAATATTGAAATCAATATCGATCGAATTCAGGAAGATAAAATTTTCCTGGATATCCATATTACAGAACGCCCGCGTTTGTCGAAGTTTAATTTTAAAGGGATTAAGGATAATGATGCCAAAGAATTGAAAGATAAGGTCGGGTTGGTCAAATCAAGGGTTGTCACCGAGGCCACTAAACAGAATGCTTCTGAGAAAATTAAAAAGTTTTATGTCGAGAAAGGCTATACGAATGTAAAAGTGGATATTCTGGAACGCCCCGATACTTCCTTGCTGAATACGGTAATCCTGACCCTCATCGTCGATAAGGGACAAAAAGTAAAAATTAATCAGATCAATATCTTCGGAAATGAACATGCCTCTATTTTGAAATTGAAAAAACAAATGAAGGGCAGTAAGGAAATGGCAAGAATATCGCTGTACAGTGCCAATCGTGAAAGTGTTTTTGGCGAAAACAAAAATAATTTTATCGGATACCTCAAAGGCAAAGGATTTTTATCGGTGTCCAAAACAGCTCAGTTGATTGAACCCTATGTGCGTTACAGCATCTTCTCGGCTTCAAAATTCAGTGAAAAGAAATATGAAGAGGATAAACTGGCATTGGTAGAATATTACAATTCCATTGGTTATCGCGATGCCGGCATAGAAGCGGATACCTTATATCATGCAAAAAATGGCCATCTGAATATCGATGTGAAACTATCAGAAGGGCAGCGATATTATTTTGGCGAGTTGGACTGGAAAGGAAATACCAAGTATACCGCAGACGAGCTCAACAAAATTGTCGGTATTAAAAAAGGTGATGTCTATAATCAGGAATTGCTCAATCAGCGAATTGGTAAAATTCCAACTCAGGATGGAGATGATGTAGGTTCTCTTTATCTTGATGATGGATATCTGGCCTTCAATACCGATGTTGCTGAAAAATCCATCAATGGTGATACTATTAATTTTGAAATAAGAATTACCGAAGGCGAACAATATACACTCCGTAATATCAATATAGCAGGAAACGATAAAACACATGAACATGTTATCCGTCGTGAATTAAGAACACTTCCGGGTAACAAATTCAGTCGTGCGGATATCATTCGTTCTCAGCGCGAGATCGCCAATCTTGGCTTTTTTGATGCTGAGAAAATTGGTATTCAGCCTCAACCTCATAATGATGGCACGGTGGATATCGATTATACCGTGACAGAAAAATCGGCTGATCAGCTTGAGCTTCAGGCCGGTTTTGGAGGCGG
Source organism: Chitinophagaceae bacterium (assembly GCA_016786845.1). Taxonomy (GTDB): domain Bacteria; phylum Bacteroidota; class Bacteroidia; order Chitinophagales; family Chitinophagaceae; genus OLB11. The sequence goes on from JAEUVB010000002.1 coordinate 22,482, forward strand.
ACTTGGGATCACAGGTACCATTGGGGTTTCGTTCAATAATTTTGCATTAAAGAATATTGGTAAACTAAAAGAATGGGATCCGCTTCCTATGGGAGATGGTCAAAAATTGTCATTACGCGGACAGGCCAACGGGAAATGGTATAATTCAGTCAACTTTAGTTTCACAGAACCTTGGTTGGGTGGTAAAAAACCTAATTCATTTTCCATCAATTTATATCGTACTTACTTTGCAGGAAATTTTGGATCCAATGTCACCGGTCACATGACCACACTCGGAGCCGGAGCCACACTCAGCAAGCGTTTGAAATGGCCGGATGACAATTTTGTATTGTCCTATGGATTGAACTATCAGCTTTATAATATCAATGACTATACCTTTTTCTCCGATTTCAATAATGGTGTGGCCAATAACCTTAGTTTGAAAATCAATCTGGGACGCTACTCTATCGATCAGCCATTATACCCGCGGAGTGGTTCCAATATTTCATTGAGTATTCAGTTTACTGCCCCGTATTCAATTTTTAGTGATAAGAATTATGAAAATATATCAGCTGCTGAAAAATACAAGTGGATTGAATATCATAAATATCGCTTTACGGCAGAATGGTATCAGCGTATTAAGGGGAATTTAATTTTGAAACTCGCTACCAAACATGGTTACTTGGGTTACTACAATCCGAATTTACAATCACCATTTGAACGCTTTCAAGTGGGCGGCGACGGATTGTCCGGTTTTACGGTCTATGGACGTGATATCATCGCGCATCGCGGATATGAAGTTTATACGAATACAGCAGGTGCCACCATCTTCAATAAGTATACCGCAGAAATTCGTTATCCATTCTCACTCAACCCGTCTTCTACGATTTATGGATTGGCCTTTTATGAAGCAGCCAATGCCTGGGATAACTTTAAAAGCTTTAATCCATTCCAACTCAAGCGTTCAGCGGGTTTAGGTATCCGTATATTCTTACCGATGTTTGGATTACTTGGACTCGATTATGGTCTTGGGTTTGATCGACTTACGCCGGGTACGAAATTCGGGCAAGCCACTAAATTTTCATTCATGCTAGGATTCGAACCGGAATAAAAATAATCAAACGTTAAAATTACTTTTCAACATAACTTCTGCATACCGTAATTAGTCAAAACCCCAAATAAAATAAATTCATATGAAAAAGATTCTGTTGATCACCCTATTTTTAGTTGTGGCTGCCTCAGGTGCATATGCCCAACGCTATTGTGTTATTGATTCAAAATACATTCTGGAAAATCTTCCCGAGTATAAGCAGGCCCAAACCAAACTCGATGAGGTTTCCGCGCAATGGCAAAAAGAAATTGATGCCAAGTTGCAGGATGTGGATCGCATGTATAAAGCCTATCAAGCTGAACAAGTGATGCTTAGCGATGAAATGAAGAAGAAGCGTGAAGAAGAAATTATCAAAAAGGAAAAGGAAGCTAAAGAATTACAAAAGAAACGTTTTGGATTTGAAGGCGACTTGTTTAAAAAGCGCCAGGAATTGGTCAAACCTGTTCAAGACAAGGTCTATAACGCGGTTCAGAAAATGGCTGCAGCGAAATCTTATGATGTTATTTTCGATAAATCTGCCGACCTCAGCGTCTTCTTTGTTGATTCTAAGCTCGATAAAAGCGATGATGTCCTGAAGGATTTAGGAATTACTCCTTCCGGAAAAAGATAAACCACCATTTTGACCTTATCATTAATTACTTATATTTGTCACCAATAAAAAAACAAACCCCTTTTAACAATGAAAAAACTGTCAATCATTCTAAGTCTGCTTGCCGTATCTGTCTTCTCTTTTGCCCAGCAGAAAATCGGATATATCAATTCAGAGGAACTGGTCCTGTCTATGCCTGAAGCTAAAAAGGCAGATGCTGAAATTTCAGCATACGCTAAAACTTTTCAAGATCAACTGCAAGGCATGCAGAAAGAATTGGAAACTAAATACAAAGCATACGAAGCCGGTGTGAAAACCATGTCCGAAGCGATGAAGGATGTGAAGGAAAAGGAACTTCAAGATCTTCAAAATCGTATCGGTTCGACACAACAAAGTGCGGAAGAGAAAGTCGCTGCAAAGCGTCAGGAATTGCTGAAGCCGATTACTGAAAAAGCGGATGGCGCCATTCAAGCAGTAGCGAAAGAAAAAGGTTACACTTTCATTTTGGATGTATCAAGCGGTAGTCTGGTATATGCCACACCAACAGATAATATTCTCGAAGCCGTGAAAGCTAAGTTGGGTATTAAAGATGCTCCGGCTGCTCCGAAAGCAGGTGGAAAATAATCTCCAATCAATTCATTATTCAAAAGCGGTCTGTGAAGGCCGCTTTTTTTATTGAATTCGGTATGAACATGCTGGATCCTCAGATAGAATTTCGTTGAACCACTTTCAAAAATTGCAGTCTATTTCACTGAAGCATACATCATCTCGATAATCCGCACCACATCCCGTCCTTCACGGGCATTAGTCATTACCTGATCGTGACCATGAAGGGTATTGATCACATTGGCGATGACTTTATCATGATTACTCATGCTTCCCTGATATTGGCCATAATCATTTGACTTCGCAACGATTTGAATATCCGGTAACGTAATGTCACGAATATGTTGATATTCGATCGTATTCAGGTATTGACCACCTATCTTAATAGTTCCATTTTCTGACAGAATCGTAATCGCCCCTTCCATATTCTTCTCAAAACTACAGGTAGAAAAATTGAAATTGACCAAAGCACCGGATTCGGTTTCCATAATAAAGCTACCACTGTCTTCCACTTCGGTATAGGGATGATTGAAGTTTTTGATATGACCGGTTGATTTCGTGATGGCACCGAAAAGGTAATATAAGATATCTACGAAGTGACTGAATTGAGTGAAGAGACAACCTCCGTCCTGATCTTTTTTTCCTCGCCAATGACTTTCATTATAATAAAATTCGTTGCGGTTCCAAAAGCAATTCACATTGACCATGAAAATTCTTCCCAAACTACCTTGTTGTATCAGTTGTTTGACCGCCTGTACAGGTTCATTATATCGATTTTGTTTGACAACGAAGATGGTCCGATTATTTAGTGATGCTGCTTTAATCATTTCGTCACAAGCCTTGCTGCTGATGGCCATTGGTTTTTCACAGACTATATGAGCAGCATGCTGAAGTCCGGTAATGGTATGGGTATGATGCAGATAATTGGGTGTACAGACATTGAGTACATCCGGTTTTTCATGATTCAGCATTTCTTCTAATGAAGAATATTTCGTTACACCAGAGGGTAAGCTATGTCCAAAATCTTTACCCGGCACATCGCAGACTGCAGTCAATTCTGCTTCGGGATGTTGTAATATATGACGTGCGTGACGGGTACCGATATTTCCGAACCCAACAATACAAAATCGGATTTTATTCATCGGGGTAAAATTAAGTCACCCGACGCATTGAGCAATAATTGTTTTTCGTCGAGAAGAATGCGAATGGTTTTCAATATTTTCTCTTTATCGTGCTGTGTGTAGGTTTTACAAAATTTTCGGATATTGAGTTCCGGAGTATGACTTAGCTCTAGGGTTATGAGCGACTTCACTTCGGCATAATCATCCGTGGTGTTTTTGGAACGTTTTTGTTTCAGGCAAATATCACAGCAACCACAATCCGTGTTAATGGTTTCACCAAAGTAAGCGACTAAGCTACGGAATCGACAATGCTTGGTATTTTGATAATATTGGATCATGAAATTAATTCGTTCCGAATAACGAATTTTCAGGGTTTCAAATAGGGCTCGGTCTATACGAAGATCTTGTTTGGTATATCGGTCATGCAAGAAATAGAGTTGAGGCTGTTCCGGTGGTTTTTGATAGTCAATCAAATGGTGTGCATGAAGATGATTCAGGATATGCACAATATAATCTGCACTCACGCCTGCATTTTGAGCCATATTGAATTCACTGATGGCAACATAATGGTTCCATATACCACCATACATCCGAAGTAGAAGTTTCATCACTTCATCCAAATCGGGGTGATTCTGTTCAAGGTCTTCCAACACAGATTTTTCTGTAGTAATATTCACCCGAGATGGCACAAAAAGAAAATCATTGAGCCGCCAATGTTGGTTTTGTTCCAATAGTTTGATACAACTAATGACCTCTATACTGTTATATTTAAATTGATTGCAGAAATGCAATAAATCAAAATCATAAACTGTTTGATAGCCATTTCCAAGAGGTACCTGCAAGTAGTAGCAAATACTTTCATAGATATCCCGGACTTTTTTTTCATCCGGAAAACGAAGGCTTATCCCTTCTTTGAGATCAGTTAAGTCTTTCGGTTGCAGTAATGTAACAGCGTAAGATTTATGAGAATCTCTGCCCGCCCTGCCTGCTTCTTGATAATAACCTTCAGGGGTGTCCGGCACATCATAATGGATTACACATCGTACATCCGGTTTGTCGATACCCATACCAAAAGCATTGGTGCAGACTATCACTTTGTTTTCATTTTTGATCCAAGCTTCTTGTTTTTTGTTGCGCTGAATTTGGGTCAATCCGGCATGATAGTAATCGGCACTGACACCGGCAGCAATCAGGGCTTCAGCCAAATCACGTGTTCGTTTACGGCTGCGGCAATAAACGATGGCACTGCCATTTACTTTATTGAGAATATCCGTTGTTTGAAGAATTTTATTTTCAGATACACGAACAGAGAAAGAAAGATTAGGTCGAAAGAAGGTAGAGAAGAAAGTTTGGTGCCCGGTTAATTTCAGTTTTTCGATAATGTCATTTTGCACAGCCGGTGTTGCACTCGCCGTGAGCGCAAGCATTGGAACACCGGGTAATAGGGTTCTGAGCTCGACAATATTGAGATAGGCAGGTCGAAAATCATAACCCCATTGAGAGATACAATGGGCTTCGTCCACTACAATCAGATCAACCTGCATATCTTCAAACCATTCTTTAAAAAGCTTGCTATGTATCCTTTCCGGAGAAATGAATAGAAATTTGAATTCATTGTTACTAAAGGACCTGAATGCATCAATAACCTCATGTTGTTTCATTCCACTATGAATCATTGTGGCGAGAATACTTTTATCCCTGAGATTTTGGACCTGATCTTTCATCAGGGCAATAAGTGGAGAAATGACAATACAGTTGCCTTTGAATATCATGGCAGGGACCTGATAACAAATCGATTTGCCTCCACCGGTAGGTAGTAAAGCAAGTGTATCTTTTCCGGCGAGTACATGGTTAATGATCTCCTCTTGTAAAGGTCGAAATGCCTCATAGTGCCAATACTGTTTTAATATAGAAAGGGATTCATTCAAATCGCATCACTTGAATCAACAATATTACGAGATCAGAAGTTCCAATCGATTCATTCTAATGGTAAATCTTATAGCGCGTTTTCAGTCCCTGAATTTCAACCATATAGATACCATTGGCTAAGCCTCTTAAATCTAACAAATTTTCCGTTTTGTTTAAGGTAAATGAGGCTGCCACTCTTCCCGTAGCATCATACACACTTAATTTCCGATTGAGTAAACCACGTGGAATTTTCACCGTAAGAATCTGATTGAACGGATTCGGATAGATACTCACATTCGCATCATCGATTGTTTCATTCATGCCGGAAACCACAACCGATTTGCAAATCGAAGTATCCGTACATCCATTTTGTGTAACAATGACCGCATAATCTCCGGATTGCGTGGCGGTATAAGTTTGAGATATTGCACCCGGAATGGTCGTGTTGGTACTGCAGTTGTACCACTGATAATTGGCGCCTGTAGCTAATGCCGTCAGTGTATTTCCGTTTTGGTTGATGCCCACAAAGACTGAATTGATGGTGAGATTCAGGGTGAGCAAGCTATCACAGCCGGCAATACTTTGCAAGGTATCGTAATAGACGCCGCTGGCATTCAGTTTACTTCCATTAAACCAAAAAGTGTCGCATGCAGACTGAGAAATTGAATTCGTGATTGCCGCAGGATTGGTGATGGTGACGGATTGTGTAATCGTATTTGATGCGGCGTCTGTGACGACTACGGTATAAGTACCCGGACAAAGATTGTTGTACAACGCATTGCCCGGTCCGGATATCCATTGATAGCTGTAAGGCGATTGTCCACCTCCTGCTGTAGCTGTAGCTGAAGCGTTGCAATCATTGTGGCAAACAGGTTGCGACGCACTAATGGATACAGTGAGTGGAAGGGTAGGGCTGGCGCAACATGTTCCACCATTGGATATGGTTTGAGTGCCACTCCAGCAATTATATTGTACTAAATGTGAACGCAGAATACTTCCAGGGAATACACCGGCAAAATAAGCTTCGATCTGATCGATAGTATTACAACCTCCTTGTGAAGTGGTTGTACTACAACTATAGCCGCAAATGATGGAACCATAACCATTGGTATTCGACAAAGGTGAAGTGGGAGCAAAGAGTATGCTGGTGGTAGCTCCGGTTGGAGCACCATTAATACTTGTAGTCGTCACCGAAGGTGAGCAATTATTATTATTACTATTATATCCGGCATAGTTGACGGCCACTACATTGTTTACATAGGCCCCGCTCAGATTCACCTGTACAGCTTCATAAGTCACAATGCCAATTTTTAAATTCGGAATATTTACATCTACATCAATATTCAGGGTGCCGCCATCGTAATTGGTAAAAAGAACCAAGTCACCATTGGCGTTACAAATAATTTGAGCCCGTGAGAATATGGGTGTTAACAGGAGTAACAATAGCATTTTTTTCATGGTTCATTTTTTATGGTCGCGTACAAATCTACAAAAATATATGCCAGGTATTCAATGGTAGTTCTGCTCACTGATTAATACATTGATAATGGAGGTGATGAATTTGGTACTATCCTCTAACATTTGTGCCTTTACTCTAAAATCCAGTTTTTTTTTTGAAGGTCATTATATCTAGACATATCACGACAAAATTCCTGTGAGATAAAAACAGGGCCAATGATCATTAAATTCTGTGCACACTCCGGCATCATAAATTTTAATTTAATCTTGATTTAGGTGAGTTTAATTTATAAGTCCTTGCTCCAAATGATGTCTATCACCACAAACTCAACTTTGCTTTCCAGGGTCTTCCAAATATTAAAAACGAAGAAACACATTCCTATACATTGCCCCAATTTTCTCTGTCCAAACTCCTATACTGTATAGCCTCAGCTAAATGCTCAGTTTTGATCTCAGCACTTCCCTCCAAATCCGCAATGGTTCGAGAAACCTTTAATATCCGGTCATAAGCCCGAGCAGAAAGGTTGAGTCTTTGCATAGCCATCTTGAGCAAATTGTGACCTGCAGGGCTAAGTTCACATATTTCTGGTAATTGTTTGCTGCTGATTTGTGCATTGGCATAAATGCCTTCCTGTTCAGCGTAGCGCTCGGCTTGTATGGCTCTGGCTTTGAGTACCCGTTCGCGAATATTTTCACTTTGTTCTTGCTTGCGACTGTTTTGTGAGGTCAGTTCTTCGAAAGGGACAGGTGTTACTTCTACATGTAAATCAATTCGATCCAGTAAAGGACCGGATATTTTATTCAGGTACTTTTGTACGGCTCCGGGAGGGCAGGTACAGTCTTTGCTAGGATGATTAAAATAACCACAGGGACAGGGATTCATCGAAGCTACCAGCATAAAATTGGCCGGAAAGTCAATACTCATTTTGGCTCTTGATATCGTGACACGACGCTCTTCCATGGGTTGCCGCATCACCTCCAAAACGGTGCGTTTAAACTCGGGTAGTTCATCTAGGAATAGAACCCCATTATGGGCCAGCGAAATTTCACCGGGCTGTGGATTGCCCCCACCGCCCACAAGCGCCACATCACTCACCGTATGATGTGGAGATCGAAAGGGTCGTTTCGAAACCAAGGTGGCATTTTCAGGTAACTTACCTGCGACGGAATGAATCTTCGTAGTCTCCAGTGCCTCCAGTAAACTCAAGGGAGGAAGGATAGATGGAAGTCGTTTAGCCAGCATGGTCTTGCCGGCTCCCGGAGGGCCAATCAGGATCACATTATGACCTCCTGCTGCTGCAATCTCCAGCGCTCGTTTGATATTCTCCTGTCCTTTTACATCAGAAAAATCTATTCCGAAATCATATTGTGCATGGAAAAATTCATCCCGGGTATCTATCTGAACCGGCTCAATTTGCTTGTATCCATTCAGAAAATCAATCAACTCATTGATATGAGAAATCCCATATACATTGAGGTTATTCACCATGCCGGCTTCACGTGCATTTTGTTTGGGCACGAAGAGTGCATCGAACCCTTCTTTACGCGCTTGAATGGCAATAGGCAAGGCACCTTTGATCGGCAATATAGCCCCGTCCAGTGACAACTCACCCATAATTACATATCGATGTAGTTTGTCCTTGTTCACCTGTTCTGTTGCCGCTAAAATACCAATCGCTATTGGCAAATCAAATGCACTTCCGGATTTACGAATATCTGCGGGAGAGAGATTCACCACAACCTTGATTCGGGGGAACCGGTAATGATTATTTTTAATTGCACTTTCAACACGGTGCTGACTTTCTTTTACCGCATTATCGGGGAGTCCCACCACAAAAAACTTTTGACCATCCAGCACATCCACCTCAGTGGTAATGGTAATCGCCTCGACCCCATATACTGCACTGGCGAATAATTTCACCATCATACACTTAACATTGTAGGTTATAAACTATAAAAGTAAAACGAATCTATCGAACAGAAAAAAAATCCCGGAAATATCCATCAGGATTCAAAAATTATTTAAACCCTAAAGGTTCGCTCAAATATGGCTTCTATTCGTTAAGCTACTATTCCTTATTGAATTGTTGTATTACCTTGCAGTCATTAGGCAATATGAAACCTTATTTACAATATATTGTCGCAGTATTTTTATTCGGTATGTGCTTCGATCAGGCTGCGGCACAGACTTTAACTCTATTTGCTATTCCACCACCACATAAAGTGGATTGGTCATCACCCCATTTATTGTTGCGGTCAATGGGACGAAATTTTTTCTCTCATAAAATTTCAGGATGCCGTTTGCGTCGTCCATTAGGTCATGTCGTTGTGATGCTCGAAAAAGATGGAGATACTTTACTTACAGGCATGGTGGCAGATCGCCAAAAGGATTTGGTTAATGCCGTTGTCTTTGAAAAGTATGGTTTAGGCGTATTGCTGAAAATGTTTAACGGTCATCTCGAACAAGAGCAACAATTGAAAAGGGAATTGGCCCGAAGAACGCAAACCGGAAAAGTGGCCTTTATCACTTACCATATCAATGATTCGTCTTACCATTATTTACGAACATACGTCGATTCATTTCAGCGTTTAGGTTATGATAGAAGATACAATGGAAATAATACACCGCGTATGGGAGGAGGGAGCGGATGTTCTTCATTTGGTATGAGTTTTCTCGAACTCATTGGTGAGTTGAAACCTGAATTTACCAAGGCCTGCACCAGCTCAGTAGCCATACCTACTGCCCTCATTGGAGGTGAGGACCGCGATCGGAAAGTGGGATTAGTGAAGGTGTTTTTTTCTTTCCGTTGGGCAAAGGCCAAACAAGCTTATACTCGAGTGACGTTGTATGATCCGAATTTGATCTATGCCTGGATACAAAAAACATATGAAGATGAAAAATCTCATCCAACCGGTTTGATCAGTTTGTTGAGTATTGAGAAGGCAAAAGGAATCCGCATAGAATGTGAACAAAGCAGTAAACCGGCCATACCGATGTTTTTGAAATAGTCTACTATCGTTTATTACACTCTCTTATTAAAATTTCATTCACCTTTCGCAGCCAACAATTGATACCAGTCGTATTCCAATGTGTATCGGCTGTATGAAACACTTTCTCTCCGGGATTTGTCAACTCCGGCAAAATATCAATGACCGGCATATTAAGGTTTGGACTCTTTAAAATATCAAAGAGTCTGTTTGTTTTTATATTTGAAAAAGGCTGATATACTCGAGCCTTTTCAGGGATAAGGGAAAAATAGACTTCAGAAAATCCCAAAGATTTATAACGTAAATATTCATGATTCAAAAACAAGATTAAACGATCAGCCTCTTCATTTTGAAGCATATGATAGGGCGATCGAATCGAAGTGCTGTCAACTGTTTCTCGGAGATAAACCATGTGATGCCTTTCAGAGACATATACCTCATCACCACTATAACCAAATAGATAATACAACATTGAAGCTTTCATTTCCTTTAAGAACAAGGCAATAGAATTATTACAACTCAGATATTCAATTCGCTCATTGATTTTAGTCGTATTGAAGATATCCTTATTCGGATTATGTGTGAAGAAATTTTCGATCGAATGGATATAAGCACTTTTTTTTCGTGTATCTTTTTTTAATTCGGATCTGACCCATTCTCTGAAGTAACGTTCCGTCTTTTCTATGATGAGAATACATTGTTTTGTGGTATCGGGATAAGAATTCCTAGCATCAAATCCATACTGATAAAAGTCAACAGCAAAATTTTCGGCGTCCATTCGACCCGGCATCGTGTAGCTGTCACCTATCAGATAGAGTGCTTGATTCTTACAATACATTGTCGGTTTGAATTTTTCGACGATAGAATCCTTTGCCATCACTTCTTTAAATGATCGCAAAGCGGTATGACCATATAAATCACCATACGTATACACATCTTGAACCAATCCCGAGGATTCCAACTGATTGAAAAAAGTTTCATTGACTGCCCCAAAATAGAGTGCTCCTGAAACGAATATCAGTACGGACCAAAGGATAATATAGAATATTCTACGGATCAAAATTGAAAGTAAATAAAGAGAGATTCGTTGAAAACACCCAGAAAATAGATCATCAAAGCACAAGTAATCACTTTAAAAGAGAAGTTTCGGATATCTAAGAATTTAGTCAATCGGTATTTTTCCATAAGTCCCAGGCCAATGATCAGCATAAGTCCAAAACCCATTTGTGCAAAGGGGATCAGATATGGATGAAGTTCACCCGTTTGAAAAGTCAATAGATGGATGACCATTCCCCATGCATCTTTGGGTGTTTCCGTCCGAAAAAAGATCCACGTAAAAGAAACGAAGATAAAATTGAAAAGTACAGACCAATTTTGATGACCCCTCCAAACTAAGCCATTTTTTCTAAGGATGTGCTGTGTCACCATCATAACGCCATGGAACATGCCCCAAAGGATAAAGTTCCAACTCGATCCATGCCATAATCCGCTCAGGAAAAATACGAGAAGTATGTTGCCTGTATATCTCATGGAACTTTTACGGTTGCCCCCTAAGGGTATATATACATAATCGCGAAACCAAGTAGACAAGGAGATATGCCATCGGGTCCAAAATTCACGAAGCGACTTGGCAAAATACGGCAAATTGAAATTAACCATGAGATCATAACCCAACACATTAGCTGCGCCTCGTGCCATATCCGAATAGCCCGAGAAGTCGCAATAGATCTGAATGCTGAAAAACAGAATGGCTAATAGAACCGCTAAAAATGAATAAGCTGGATAATGCGCAAAGACTTCATTGGAATAGAGCGCCAGGCGATCCGAGATCACCACCTTTTTTATCATACCCCAACCTAAAAGCAGAAACCCGCGTTTGATCTGATCCGGTTTAAAGGCTTGTTTCACCCTAAGTTGAGTTAATAAATGTTGTGGGCGCTCAATAGGCCCGGCTACGAGCTGGGGGAAGAACATGACATACAAAGCAAATACAACGGGATTTCTTTCAGCCCGGATACGTTTGTGATAAAGCTCTATACTATAACTCATCGACTGAAAGGTATGAAAGGACAACCCGATGGGCAGCATCAAGCTGAGCGTTTCATAATGTGCCCGATTGCCGAAAAAGCCGGAAAGGGTTTGCAGATTTTCGATCCAGAAATTAAAATACTTAAAGAAAAACAGGATACTCAAATTGGACAGTATGCTGATAATCAAGATTGTTTTCCGCAGGCTTTGCAGATCCACCGCTTGCATCCCCAATCCGGTAAGATAATCGATCAGTATGGTAGCCAGCAATAGAAAAATATATGCCGGAACCTGAACCGCATAAAAATAACATCCGGCCAACAGCAACCAAATCCACCGTGCTTTTAGAGGCAGTGCATAGTAAATGCCCGACACGACAACGAAAAACAATAAAAACTGCAGACTATTAAATAACATATGCTGATGGGCTAAAAGTAAAAATTATCTTTTAATCTCAGTGTAAATCGTCGGAAAGGGATATATTCACTGTTATAAAATTTACGCGATGCAATACAGAAGAATGGGGAAGAGCGGTTTGCAGCTCAGTGCGCTTTCATTAGGAAGTTGGGTCACTTTCAGCAAACAAATCAATGATAAAAAGGCTGAGGAGATTATGTCATTGGCCTATGATCAAGGGATAAATTTTTTCGATAATGCGGAGATTTATGCATTAGGCCAAAGTGAAGAAATGATGGGTCGTATTCTCAAAAAGAAAAAGTGGGATCGTACCAGTTACTGTGTCAGTAGTAAAGCATACTTCGGCTGGAGAGGCGAAGCCAATCGTCCTAATCAGACCGGATTAAGTCGTAAGCATCTCACGGAAGCTTGCCATGAAGCACTCCGACGTTTACAAGTCGATTATTTGGATTTGTATTATTGCCACCGACCGGACAAGCAAACACCCATTGAAGAAACTGTATTGGCTATGAACACCCTGATCCAACAGGGAAAGATTCTTTATTGGGGTACCAGTGAATGGAGTGGCGTAGAGGTCATGGAAGCGCACAGAGTGGCTGAGCATTATCGAATCATAGGTCCTTCGGTAGAACAACCTCAGTATAATCTGTTTGAACGAAATAAAATGGAAAATGAATATCTTGGTGTGTTCAATACTGTGGGAATGGGCACCACCATTTTCAGTCCTCTGGCGACCGGGTTATTATCCGGAAAATACAATGACGGAATACCTAAAGATGGTCGTCTGGCCATGAAAGGATTCGACTGGTTGGCCGACCGCTGGTTAACGCCCGATAAAATTGCTAAAGTAAAGAAGCTCGCTGTGCTTGCGGCTGATATGAAAATAAGTCTGGCTCAACTGAGCATAGCATGGTGCCTTCGAAATCCTAATGTGAGTTCAGTGATTTTGGGAGCTACAAAAAAAGAACAACTCTTGGATAATTTGAAGTCCCTGGAGGCTGTAGAAAAACTAACCCCTGCTGTGTTGGAGAAAATTGAAAAAATCATGGGAAATAAACCCAAACTACCGGCATTCTAATGGTTCAGAATGCCTTCATGCCATAATCGCATGCAGTACTTCCGGGCTTTTCAATTCACGCATATGAGGGATATGCAATTGAAGATATTGAATCAGCAAGGTCAGCAGATGTTGACGTTTAAAATGATTCAGTTTGAGTGACGCATCCTGCAATAAAAAATCAATCAGTCCCTGAGCCAATTCTTGTTCTGCAAAATGAGTATGCCTCAGTTGGTTTAATGGAATGAATTGTCCATTTTGCAGATCAAATACACAGTCCTTATCATTATATTCAGGTGCCTGAATGGCAAACCCCAAATGCCCGGCATGGTCTATTGTAAATTGAATGGGAAAATCAGCAAGATTTTTTTCGGGGCTTCCGTCCACATAAATAAAGGATTGTAAGAAAAAATCAAAAAGTTCTGGATTGCATTCCGGTTCAGAGATTGTTTTACTGATCAATTCAACCATGTATATAGCGATCGCATTCCGGACCATACTACTTTGTACATTTTGATATAGATGCAAAACTCGTGCCTCTTTGATACGTTGTAAATTCTTATAGGGATGATGATAAACGATGAGGTCGAGCAATGTGGCAGGCTGATAAAGGTTCGCTTTATTGCCGGAACGTTTATCTGTTCTCACACCATTGACCAAATAACTTTGGATACCAAATTTTTCGGTATAAATGCTTACAATGACGCTTGTGTCACCATATTTTATGGTGCGCAAAACAACGCCGGACGTTTGATGAAGCATGGGGCAAAGGTAAGCACCACGAATCAGGATTCATGTTGTGCTTTATACACAATCTCTACCATTTTGCGCCCGGGTAAGCGCGCTGTAAAAATTGCAATTCACAAAGGATATGTCCCAAATGTTCGGTATGCTTGGCTTGATATCCACCCTTAACTTGATAGGGATCTTCAGGCTTTTTCAATCCGCAACGACTGAGAAGATCATTTATCACACTATTCCACTCGCTTTGAATAGAGGCTGGGTCAGGAACTATGCCTTTTAAAGTCGCATCTGCCGCTGTGGTTTCAAACATATCTGAAGTAAAACGCCAGAGTTCATATATAGCTTGCTGTGCGCGAGATTTACTTTCTTCAGTACCATGTCCAAAGCGTATCATCCATTCGCTGCTGTGCCGGAAATGATATTTGACTTCTTTCAAACTTTTAGAAGCCAGGGCAGACAGATTTGTATCGGTACTTTGACTCAATGCATCGTACAATAATTTCAAATAGGCTGAAAAAAGAGCCAACTTCACCATGGTTTGTGCATAGTCGCCATTGGGTTGCTCTGCAAGCAGGCAATTATAATATTGCCTTTCATTTCTAAGATAGGCCAGATCATCTGCGGTTCTCCCATCCGGCTCCAAGGATAAAGCATAGTTATAATAATTTTCGGCTTCCCCCAAATAATCCAATGCGGCATTGGTTAAGGCGAGATCTTCTTCCAGTATGGGTCCGTTGCTACACCACTCGGCTAAGCGTTGAGCCATAATGAGACTATTGTCGCCAAGGCGAACAGCATATTGATATAGAGCCTGTTGAGTTTCCATGCGAATAATTTTTAAATTTGTTTGGCGCCTTCGGGCATAACATAAAATGTTGGATGTCTGTAAATTTTATCGTCTGAAGGATCGAAGAATTCCGCTTCATCCTCTACGGTTGTGGCTGCAATAGCGGATGAAGGCACTACCCAAATCGTACGTCCTTCACCTCTACGGGTATAAATATCCCGCGCATTCTGCAGGGCCATCGCTGCATCGGAGGCATGTATACTGCCTTCATGTTTAAAAGGGAGTCCATTGTTTTTTTGTATAAACACTTCCCACAAAGGGAGCTGGTTGTCCTGTTCCATTTCTTTATTTTTTTTAGTTGAATGAAATTTGTTTTTGTGCAAAAGCATTGGCGGCTTCTCTTACCCACTGTCCATCCTGATGTGCACGGATATGATGTTTCATGCGTTGTTCATTACATAATCCATGTCCACCAACGACTTGCCAGAATTCATCCCAGTTGATAGGGCCTATATCCCAATGTTTCGTGTCTTCATTGTATTTGAGTTGCTCGTCAGGTATAGTCAGTCCAATCAGATGAGCCTGATCTATGGTCTTGTCGATAAATCTTTGACGCAGAACATCATTGCTTTCCCGCTTGATCCGCCATTGCATACTTTGTTGGGTGTGAGCAGAATCTTTATCATGAGGACCAAACATCATAAGGGCAGGCCACCACCATCGATTCATTGCATCCTGAGCCATTTCTTTTTGTGCGGAATTGCCCCGCATCATGGTCGTCATGATTTCATAACCTTGTCGTTGATGGAAACTTTCTTCTTTACAGATGCGCACCATAGCACGGGCATAAGGTCCATAGGACGTGCGCTGTAGCGAAACCTGATTCACAATAGCTGCGCCGTCCACTAACCAGCCTATGGCACCAATATCAGCCCAATTAAGGGTTGGATAATTAAAAATGCTCGAATACTTGGCTTTTCCATTATGCAGACTTTCGATGAGTGCCTCACGGCCTGTACCCAAGGTTTCGGCAGCCGAATATAAGTAAAGTCCGTGGCCGCCTTCATCCTGAATTTTTGCCAAAAGAATTTTCTTGGCCCTTAAGCAGGGTGCTCTTAATATCCAATTGCCTTCCGGTTGCATTCCGATGACTTCTGAATGTGCATGCTGAGACATTTGACGGAGTACTGTTTTACGATACTCTTCCGGCATCCAGTCTTTTGGTTCTATTTTTTCATCGGCATCAATGCGTGCCTGAAATTGATCCAGACGCTCTTGCATGACGGTTGTGGGGCTGTTTTGTTCTATTGTGGATGACATTGTTTTATAATTTATTTAGGATCAGAATGATAAAAGATAGTAACCTTTCCGCGTCAATTTATAAAGTTCCGCGTCGGGCCTGTTCCGCTTCTATGCTTTCAAAGAGGGCCTGAAAATTCCCTTTACCGAAGCTCTTGGCACCTTTGCGCTGTATGATTTCAAAGAACAGCGTTGGTCTGTCTTCAACGGGTTTGGTAAAGATCTGAAGGAGATAGCCTTCTTCATCGCGATCGACCATAATACCCCATTTCTTTAGTTCTTCTAAATCTTCTTCAATGATACCCACACGGTCTCTCACAGTGTCATAATAGGTTCCCGGTACATAAAGAAAATCAACTCCTCTTTTGCGCATTTCAGAAATGGTAAAGACAATATCATCGGTGGCTACAGCGATGTGCTGACATCCGGGACCCTTATAAAAATCCAGATACTCTTCAACTTGAGATTTTTTCTTGCCGATTGCCGGTTCGTTGATCGGGAATTTGATATACCCGTTACCATTGGTCATTACTTTACTCATGAGCGCAGTATATTCGGTAGAAATGTCTTTATCGTCGAACGTGACCAAATTCGCAAACCCCATCACATTGGCATAAAAATCGGCCCAATGATTCATGGAACCCAACTCTACATTCCCTACCATATGATCGATATATTTTAATCCGGTTGGTATGGGGTGATATTCGGTTTCTAATTTTTCATAACCCGGAAGAAATATACCACGATAGTCATTTCTTTCGATGAAAATATGTACCGTATCACCATAAGTATGGATACCGGAACGCTTGATGGTTCCGTCTTTATCGACAATCGTTTCGGGTTGAAGATAAGGACGAGCCCCCCGTGAAACGGTTTGTTCGAAAGCATCGTAGGCATCGTTGACCCATAAGGCAATGACCCGTACCCCATCACCATGCTTATTCAGGTGCTTCGCCATTTCACTTTCAGGATCAAAGGGTGTACTTAGTACCAACCTAATTTTACCTTGTTGCAAAACATATGATGTACGGTCGCGCATGCCGGTTTCTAATCCCGCATATGCTAAATCTTGAAATCCCAAAGCGGTTTTGTAAAAATGGGCAGCTTGTTTGGCATTACCTACATAGAGTTCAACATAGTCTGTGCCATTGATTGGCAGGAAGTCCTGTGCTTTTTCAAAGATTTTTTGAGTCTCTGAGTAATTGAAATTTTTGACGGCAGTTAAATCGGCTGTTGACATATGAATGATGTTTTATTAAGTGGAGATTTAATGTTGAAGGGCTAATTTTTTTTCCATAGAAGCGTTCCGCATTTCCGGATTATAAGGCTTGGTTAACCATGAGTGGTAGTAATCCGGAATCTCAAGCTTCAAGGCTTCGGTTGTAATTTTTACAGGCTTAAAAGGATCGATCATGACCGCTAATTCATTCGTTTCTTTTTTACCGATGCTGCGTTCTATGGCTCCGGGATGCGGACCGTGCGGGATACCTCCCGGATGCAGGGTGATTTGCCCTTTATGAATATTGTTGCGGCTCATAAAGTCACCATCTACATAATACAATAATTCATCACTGTCGATATTGCTATGATGATATGGAGCCGGAATAGCTTCAGGGTGATAATCGTACAAACGTGGCACAAAGGAACATACTACAAAATTATTTCCCTGAAAATGTTGATGTATCGGTGGCGGCATATGAATGCGTCCGGTAATCGGTTCGAAATTGAAAATCGACATCGCATAAGGGTAGCAACAACCATCATATCCCACTACATCAAATGGATGTGTTTCATAGACGTACGGATAAATCAATCCGCGCTTTTTAATTTTAATTTTAAACTCACCCAACCCACTGTAAGTTGAAAGATTTTCAGGCAGCTTAAAATCTCTTTCGCAAAATGGAGAGTTTTCCATAAACTGACCATATTTATTGCGATATCTATCAGGTGTTTCAATCGGACTAAATGATTCGATAAAAAGAATCTTGTTTTCCGGAGTGTCAAAATGGATTTGGTACACGGTTCCCCGGGGTATAACGATATAATCGCCATAGCCGAAGTCAATCTCACCATACATTGTCTTCAATGTCCCGCTTCCTTTATGAATAAACAACAATTCATCCGCATCGGCATTTTTAAAGAAATATCCGTCCATACTTTCCTGAGGAGCAGCAAGTCCAATATGCAAATCGTCATTGACAAACAGAACTTTACGACTATTCAGGTAATCGGGCTGCGGAGCAACTTCAAATCCTAAAAAACTTCTTGCCTGAAGATTATCTTCAATGGCTATTTCCGGTCTTACACTGTATGGCTTTCCATGCTCCTTCACCATAGTTGGGGGATGTAAATGGTAGACCAAAGAGGATACTCCGGAAAAACCTTCTGTGCCGAATAACTCTTCATGATATAGTTCTCCGGAAGGTTGCTTAAATACAATGTGGCGCTTGGATGGCAGCAGTCCCACTCGACGATAGATAGACATAGTCACAATTTTGCCTCAAAAGTGCGGCGAATTTTTACTTTCAAATATGACATTTATCAGTCCACCTTCTGATTAATATCATGCCCGGTTCTATAACCCCGATCTTACCCAGGATCAATGAGGCGTTTCCCTCCTCTGTAATTTTGTTCTATATTTGATTGGCCAAAACCTGATTGATCGGATATTGCTGATTCAAATAATAATAGCCTTTTGCAGAAACCCAACCTGACATTTATTACAGATTCAATGTTGAACAATTTATATCCCGTTTTATGAAACTGATCAGTATTTTAAAATTATCCAATTTTAGAATCGGACGTTTCTTGCTGTTTTGCTTTTTGGCAATTCTGCATGTAGAAGGGGCATGTCAAACCGGACTGGTTCAACTTCCGGTACAGCATCAGTTCTATGCGAGAGATCTAAAGACATCTTCTGCTACGGTAACCATGAAGGGATTTCCTGAAAATGCTATGCTGTATTTGCGCTACAGTGATCAACAGTTGACTAAACAGTTGACCATTCAATCGGTCCATCAAATATTTGGCCTTACGGATACTTTGCACAGTGGATTGTCTCATTATCGCATCGAATTTCAAGATGCTGCAGGACATGTCGTTTACGCCGCTGATAGTTTGTTGGTGGGAGATTGCTTTTTGGTGAATGGACAAAGTAATGCTGAGGCGAGAAAAAAAGATTCAACCTCCTTTGCCGACCGTAGCCCATTCATTAAGGCTTATGGTTCCGGAAATGAAAATGGATATTCCAAAAAATGGTATATAGCCGATGGGGATGGCAATCGTTATGTTGAAGGCAGTATTGGTCAGTTGGCTTTGTCCTTTGCCGGTCAGTTGGTTGAAAAAACGGGTATTCCTATTTGTATCATCAATGCCGCTCACGGCTCACAACAGATTTCTTTTTTTCTGCCGGATGTACAAGATAGCACTGGTCTCAAGTCCAATTACGGACGAACCTTGAGCCGGCTGACTGACGCAGGTTTGCAGTCACACGTAAGGGGTATTATCTGGTATCAGGGAGAACAAGATGCAGCATCCGGAGTAGATGAAGAAACGTATATGGACCAGCTCAATAGTTTATATAATCATTGGCTTCGAACTTATCCATCTATGGAGCAAGTCTATATTTTTCAAATTCGTATGGGATGCAAAACGCCCTGGCAAAAAATTGCTCAGATTCAAAAGGCCCAACAAACTTTTGCTGACCATTATATCAATGTAGAAATCCTCAGTACGAATTTCGCAGATCAATTTAAAGATAGTTGCCATTTTACCTATACCAATGGGTATAAACGCTTAGCCACTCAATTGGCAAATGTGGTTTTAGCTAAACAATATACCAATGGAAGTCTTAATCAATCCCTGCCTTTAAAAGCAGTCCAAGCGAAAGTATATGATGGACATTGGTTGAGTCTCAAGCTGGATACCCATCCGGATCAAATTGAATGGGATCCTGAAATGGCTTTTGAGTTTAGATTGGATACCCAATTGATTCATGCACAAAATATTTGGGTGAATGAAAATTTTGTTAATCTGGAATTTAAGCAGTCTATTGATACCTTTCACACCATCAGTTATAGTGGTCATGCGGGTTTAGCTGAGCCTTCATTGTATCATAGTGCCCAAGCGGGCCTGCTTAGTTTCTATGATTTGCCGATTGAATCAAATGCTTCATACGATTCTGTATTGCTTTGTCAATCTTTAGCCGGAGGTCAAACCATACTTTTTGCCAATACCTCACGGAAAGAACCGGTGAGCTTGCGCCTGTATAATACTGAGGGCATGTTGCTCCAAACGGATGAAAGAATGATGGCACCGGGTAAAAACCAACTGCCTGAATATCATTTACCTGCAGGTATATACTTTTTACAGGTTCTTCGATTGGGTCAACAGCAGGTATTTAAATGGATAAATCCGTAAATTGGGCTAAAAGATACTCGGGTTCAAGGTCTTCAGAAGACTATAGCCAAGTGGGATGCCAGAATAATCCGTGGCTTATGACTTTTTATGATATTATTTGCAACTTGTATGGCTTAAAAAATTATTTTTACAGTTCATGTTGATTAACCGGGTTATATCTATTCTTACACTGTTTCTGATTTTAATGAATCTGAATGTTTCAGCACAGAAAACAAAAGGCCAAAGTCGTGAACAATTAGAAAGTCAAAGACTTTTTCTATTAGAAGAAATTAAACGTACCCAATCTGAATTAATTGATCTCCGTAAAGATAAAAAAGCCAGCCTTTCCCAATTGCAGGCTCTGCAAAGCAAACTTGCTGCTCGTCAGTCTTTGATCGCGAATATAAATAATGAAATAAGTTATATTGAAAATAGTATCAATCTGGCAAACCGGGATGTGGTGGTACTGAGGACACAATTGGATACCTTGAAAAAGCAGTATGCTGAAATGGTTCGATACACTTATAAAAATAAAACTTCTTATGACCTTATCGTCTTTCTGTTTTCAGCAGAATCTTTCAATGATGCAGTTCGCCGTCTGCAATATGTGAAGCAATATCGCAGCTACCGTGCCGATCAGGCCATCAAAATTACTTCGGCGAGCAAGCAATTGAGCAATAAAATCACGGTGTTGAATGTAGAGAAACAAAAGAAGGATTTTGTGCTCATGGCTCAACAACAACAAAATAGAATTTTGGAGGCTGAAACAGCCGAAAAAGATAAAGTCGTGACAGAGTTAAAAGGCAAAGAGAAAGAGTTGATGACCGCTTTGGCCGTGAAGAAAAAGGCAGCTGAAGATCTGAATCGTGCCATCGCATCGGCCATTAAGCGGGAAATTGAAATAGCCCGAAAGCGTACGATGGAGGAAAAGCAAAAGCAGGATCAAATAAAGAAAATGAAGCTGGATCAGGAAAGGCGCCTGGCTCAGGAAAAACAACAGCAACAACAAGCGCTTGCCAATAAACAAGAGAGAGAAGAACAGGAACGCAAATTGGCTATATTGAAAAAGCAACGGGAAGATGCAGAGCGTCAGGCCCTTTTGGATAAACAAAAGCGCGAAGAACAAGAACGCAAACTCGCTCAGGATAAGAAAGACCGGGAAGCGAAGGAAAAAGCTTTGGCCCTTGAGAAGAAACAAAGAGAGGAGAAAGAACGCCTCGCTTCTCAAATGGCTGAAAGTCAGCGTAAGGAGAAAGAAAAACAACTGGCCATTGAAAAGCAAAAGCAAGAAGAACGAGGACGATTACTAGCCCTTGAAAAAGATAAACAAGAAGAAAAACAACGACAACTTCTTTACCAAAAGCAAAAACAAGAAGAGGATCAGCGTCGTAATGCTGAGGAGAAGAAAAGACAGGAGCGAGAGCAGGCTAGATTGGCCTCCGGTGTACCCATTGGTAACCCGAGATATGTTGCGAATATCGCGAATAAGGAGAAAACGAGAAATAGTGAATTGGCCCTGAATGCGGAGGAGCCGTCGAATCCCAAACCAAGTAGCCCGTCGGCCAACGAAACAAGGAGCACAGTGAAAACATTCAGCAACGATGATTATAAATATTCTTTAACTCCCGCCGAGCAACAGATTACTACAAATTTTGAAGCCAATAAAGGTCATCTGCCTTGGCCTGTTGAAAAGGGTTTTGTGATTGAACATTTTGGCAAAAACAAACACCCCTTATTCAATATCGTTACAGAAAATTATGGCGTAGATATTAAGACCAATCGTGGAGCCGGAGCACGTGCCATTTTTTCGGGAGAGGTAAACTCAGTTATCAATATCCCCGGTATGGGCCAAACGGTTTTGGTCAATCATGGATCGTTTTACACCGTTTACTCCAAGCTGGATAAAGTTTTTGTAGCAAAGGGGGCCAAGGTTGCCACCAAGCAATCCATTGGTACCGTATTGACCGATGATGAAGGTAATACCCAAATTCATTTTGAAATATGGAAGGTTGGTGCAAACGGATCTCCGTTTAAGGTGAATCCGGAACAATGGATCGCTCAATAAGGTTTACAATGCTTAAAGTAAGATACCATGCTGATCCATCAATTTTCTCAAATTGATTAATCCGTAACGCATGCGCCCCAAAGCTGTATTGAGGCTGCTATCGGTTAGTTCTGCTATTTGTTTGAAGCTCATATTCCCATACATCCGCAACACGATCACTTCTCTTTGCTCGTAAGGGATATGATCCAGCATTTTGCGAACCCGACCGGCAGACTGATGAGACATCATATGGTCCTCAATATTTTTTTCACTGAAATTAAGGACGGAGAAAATATCCTGACCATCCGGTAAAGTCACTTTAGGCATCTTTTTGATACTCCGCAAATGATCGATGGCCAGATTGTGTGCAATTCGCATAGCCCATGGAATAAACTTTCCATCATGCTTGTATTTGCCGGCACGAATACTGTTGATGATTTTGATGAAAGCATCCTGAAATATATCTTCTGCGATATAACGGTCTTTCACCAATAAATAAATGGCAGTGTAAAATTTACTCTTACTGCGGTTCAAGACCTCAGCGATGGCCTGTTCATTGTTCAGGGCCACTAATTCCAATAATTCTTCTAAGGAATGGTTGCGGAGCATTTGCATAAAATTCTACTTTGTGTGTTAGACAATAAGGACTATAAAGTAGAATTTTATCGTATAGGCTGCTCGCGCTTTTGGTTTTTAAACTTTAGTTAATGCATACTAAGCCGTAAAGACTGTCGTTTATTAGCTGTGATATGCTAGTTCAAAGATAATGATTTGTCTTTGAAACGGAAAATTATTTTATTTATTGTAAAAACTTGACCTTTTTTTAACCGGGGTCTATTATTTGGCAGAGTAACCGTTTAATTTCTGTTTATCAGAAATTCAAACGGACGAAAATCATTGGTCATAATTTTTTTCAACAATGATTGAGACGGCTTATTGACCCGCTTTGTATAGAGGTTTACCAATTCCGATGCATCTTCTGCTTTTTGAACGGTTTTCGCTTCATCCAAAATATAAAGAATTTTTCTGGCTGTTGTGGTAGACTGTTCTATCGGTGATTTCAGGTTCTTCTTATTAAATAAAATTTCACTATTGCTGTGTCCCATCTAAATATCTTTTGGAAGATTTAGGCAAACATTGTGCCAAAATCGTTGAAATACCCTGAAAGCGAGTGGGAGCAAGGCTTAAAACTGGTAATTCAAATCAAAAAACAGACTTCTGGCAGGAAATACCTGCATGCCTGACGACGAGGTATGCCCACCCGTACCGGCATTACTGCCCACTAAAGCAGTATTTTGTATATTAAATAAATTCTTTACGCCCACCTGTGCCTGTAAGGTCTTCTTGAAAAAGCTGCGTTGAAGTGAGACATTTGCAATATGCAAGGGTGCCGTAAATAAAAACTGTTGATCGATGGTTACTACCGGTTGCTGACTATTGTATTTGTAATTAAAATTAAGACTGGTTTTCAAAGGTTTGATATGCCATGAACTCAAAAAAGAGGCTTCCAGGATATGATGTTGAGGAAACTGACTCGATTTTTCAACGGTAATATATCCTCCCCCAACTTGTAGATTGATATTTTGATAAGACCACTGACCCCTTAAATTGAACATCCAATTTTTATATGCAATGATATTGGCATATTTGCGAAGTACAGCGTGATTGTTATAGACCGCAAGGGTAATCATATTGCTGATTACATTTCGATAAGCAACAGCACCAATCGTGAAATTCGATCGTCCCGCTTTGAAATGGTGATCCAAACCTAATTCAATATGATCTCCAATCTCAGGCTTCAAATCCGGATTGCCCAATATGGTATGGTTTTGATCTACAAATTGCAAATACATTTCCTTTAACGAAGGTGCCCTGAACCCTCTGGCATATGAGGCCCGTAATTGAATAGAGGAGGTGATATCGTATTTTGTGTGTAAAGCAGGTGTGATCGCTGTGCGGTAACGGTTATTATGATTGATACGGAAGGAAGGTTGTATGCTCAGTTTAGATATACGAATGAGCCCCGATGCAAATCCTGCGATATCCGTCATCATCTGTTCCTCTTCGGCCAGTTTAAAACTGATGCCGGTCTCGCGATTATATTCATAACCCAGCATGAGATCAAGGTGTTTGATGCGTTTGCTGGAATAAACCCCACGGAGGTTGAGGGTTTTAAATACTGAGGTGTCCTGATCGCCTATACTTTGAGTTTCAATCTGATTCAAGGTTACCAGATCTTTCTTAAATCTGTTTTTGGTGCGTTTGTACAACGTATAGCTATTGACCAAAGAGATCTGATCGGTTTCATTAATCTGATAGGTCGGATTTAAAGCTTGTATGAGTCGATTCGTACGATAATATTCGTCAAAGGCGTAACCTTCATAAGGACTGATGATCGGAATTCCCTTATTGGTTATTTTTTCATGAATATAGGATCCGAAGTAATTCAATTTCAATTTTCCCAGGGTATACTGATATTGCAAATCTGAGGTATATTGGGTCTTAGGTTTCCATAATTGATATCGGTCCAATGAATCTTTTGGTGTCCATCCCTGAAAGAAATTTCGCGCGACCGAAAATTGAACCTGATGATTTTTTCTGCTGGCACTTAAGTTGCCTGAGAAGTTATACCGACCTATGCTTTCCAAATAGGTGCGAATACCAAATGTAAATTTCTTAGGCGATGTTTGGGTGATTAAATTAATAACACCCCCCAAAGCATTAGAACCATACATCACACTCATGGGCCCTTGCACCATTTCTACCCGCTTGATATTGTTCATATTCAACTGACCCAAATCAATATTGCCGTTCTCACGACCACTGATCGGAATACCGTTGACGAGTATTTTTATATTTTGTCCGCCTATCCCGCCAATGGTTACCGATGATCCCAGAACATTGTCATTATTGATGAAATTATTCATTTCATAATTCAGTACATCATTTAAATTCACCGCACCGCGTTGTACAAAGTCGGCTATTGAAAGCGTATTCACTTTATAAATGGACTGTTTGGCCAAAACGGGAAGAGCCTGCCCGGTTACCACCACTTCATTCAATTTTCCACTTACTTTGTCAAGACTGAAGATGTAAGTGTCTGTTCCATTTTCTGTCATCACATCTTTACGGGTGAGCTCAATTCGCTGATCATTATAACCGATATTACTACAGGTAATGACCATAGGAAAAACCACATCCATCACATTCACAGTACCATTTCCATTGGTGATAAAGGGCGTGATTGAGCCGTTCGGTTGCTGAACTGAAATACTAACATTGGCCAACCATTCATCGGTTTGTTTATCTTTCACCTTAATCAGCAAACTACCTGCCAAGGCAGGTAGTGCTGTTAAAGTAAAAAGGATGATATAGACGAATGATCGTATCAAAATTCAGCTTATCGGAGGATGCTTACTTTTTCTTGTAAACGAATTTGTTGTCCGTTCACATTCAGAATATAGTTACCGCTCGGTAAATGACCTGTATTCAATTGAATGGCATTAAGACCGGTATTCAATTTCAAATTCCGATTCATTAACACACGACCTTGGATATCGTTTAAAGTGATCACTGCTTCCGCACCAACCTTGCTGTCGAGCAATACATTGAGCTGTTGTTGAGCCGGCACAGGATATATACTATAGCCATTGATCTCGTTGGTTACATCATTGACAGAAGTCAAATTCGCAATTTTACGTTTGCGGAAAACAATTTTGCCATCTGCGCCACCACCAAAAGCGGTGAATTGCAACTGCCAAACATCATTGGCTTTATCTAAAACGAAATAGGAAATAGAATCCGGAACGATCCAGACATTATTAGGCTGATCAAATGTTTTCCAACCATAACCGACACTGGAAATGACGCGACTCCAATCCGGAACGGCATAATCGGCGTAATGGTTGTAAGCCGTATCAACATGTACTTGTAAGGCTTGCGCAAACTTAATGCCTTTGTTGCCTAAAGCTCCCACAACGGAATAAGGCTGTGGAGGTCCACCCAATGAAACCAATGAGTTGTAACGAGTAAACAACAAATCCCAAGTGGCAATATCCGGTTCACGGTTGGTATCTGTTCCGGTGCCTAAATTGAAATAGGCAAACAGACGATTGGTGAAATTAGGTTGTTTAGAAACCATATACACACTATCTGCACCGTTGAAATCATTCACTCTGAAATGCCAGTTCATGGCCATAGAATTTAATGAATCGATAATGACTTTGTAAAATACATTATTCGCCTTCACAATGAATACTGAATCACCCACGATATTGTGAGAAACAGCATCATAAGTTCCCCAACCATAGTTGAACGGATCGGCGCTCGGTATATCATTGAAGGCACCTTCAAACCAAGCCATATCATGATTGAAACAAAGATTTGCGGCAGCCGTATCGCCCAAGGCTACTGATGCCCATTGCGATTTGTCTTTATGTACATTATATACTTTCACATAATTGTTGCCACCATTGTGGTTGGCCCAAACCGCCGCACTATCGCCGATACTCAATGAAAAAGCCAGATGCCAGTTTTTATTGTCTTCGCTTTTAATCTGGTTGTTGTTCATGCTGTAATAAATGTCATTCGCATATCCGGGTCCCATGGCTACCGAATCCCAGGTCCATGCTTGTGAATATGCGGCACCCCCAAGGGCCAGCATCGAAATCATTGATAATAGTATTTTCTTCATGTATATATGTTTAGGCCACAAATGTACTTTGTGTTACCTGTAAGCAAGGGTGAGGGAATAAAATATGACATTCCCGTGACAAAAGCATTTTTGTGCTAAGATTCAATGAAATCAGTACTCTCGGGATGAAATGGACCCCCTGTAAATGATATATATCACCTAAATGATTATGGCGGAAGTGGCCCGCTATATTGACCGCAATACGGAGAATAAAAACAACGCTGATGGTAATTGATTTCAACGTCTGGAAATTTTCGGGTTTTGAGGTTGAGCACAAAGTCGGGCTCCAGGTATTTTTTACGCCAACAAGCCAGATCCCATTCCACAAATTGTTGCGGCTGCGGTTTCTTGTAGGGCCCCGACTTCCATTCTTCGACAAAGCTATAGACACGTCCCGCTGGGAGTTTCACGGTAAAACGCCCCTCTTCATCTGTGACCACTTTTTTGTAAACTTTACTTTTATCTGCATTCATTGCACCTATTTTAATGTAAATCGTTTTCGATGCCAAAGGATGTGGGGCATTTAATTTTTCCAACATTTCATCCGTTGGCCTCGCACCACCGCAGTAGTCAGCCGTTTGAGTCACCTTGCCCTTCACCGTCACCATGCGCACCCCTTTGCGATTTTGCCCTTGAGCCCACAAGCCGTAAAACATACAGATTAATAGAAGATATTGTTTCATCAGGATTGTTTTGTGTGAAGATAAGCGGGAAAGTATTAGAAAAATCAATGTGATGAAGGATCGTTTCAACGCGGATAATTTGGATATCCTGTCATTAAGTGTTCCAAGAATGACTGGCAAGCTAAACTCCTCTGTGCATTCCTACAATTGTCTGAATCAGAATTCAAAGAATTATAGAATTTTCAGAATCGCTATACATCAAGACACTCCGTGCAATCCTCTAATCTGTGATCCCCAATCCTCCTGATCTGTTTGCAACTAAGCCCTTCTCCATCAAATACTCCGCAATCTGTGTGGCATTAGTCGCCGCCCCTTTACGCAAATTATCCGATACTATCCAGCAGTTCAGGGTATTCGGTTGTGATCCGTCCCTCCTTAGTCGACCCACAAATACCTCATCACGATCATGCGCTGTCAGTGGCATGGGATAGATCAAGTTCGCTACATCATCCTGTACCGTCACTCCCGGAAAGTCGCTTAGGAGTTGTCGCACTGTAGCCAAGTCAAAATCATGTTCAAATTCAATATTTACACTTTCACTATGCCCGCCCATCACAGGTATACGTACCGTAGTGGCTGTAATCGCTATAGTATTATCGCCCAGTATCTTCTGCGTTTCTTCAATCATCTTGCGTTCTTCTTTGGTATAGCCATCCTCTAAGAACACATCCACTTGCGGTATAACATTCAAATCAATCGGATAAGGATAGGCCATTTCACCTTGTATGCCTTCTCTTTCCTGATTCAATTGTTTGACCGCTTTCACACCCGTTCCCGTCACCGATTGATAGGTCGAAACCACCACCCGTTTGATCTTATATTTGTCATGTAAAGGTTTCAGCACCATCACCATTTGTATGGTACTGCAATTGGGATTGGAAATGATCTTGTCATCGGCACTAAGCACATGCCCGTTTACTTCAGGTACCACCAACTTCTTCGTAGGATCCATACGCCAGGCCGACGAATTGTCGATGACAGTTATACCCGCCTCAGCAAATAATGGAGCGAGCTTCAAGGAAGTAGCCCCGCCCGCCGAAAACAAAGCAATGTCAGGCTTAGCCGCAATCGCATCTTCATACGAGACCACCTTGTAAGGTTTTCCCTGATACACAATTTCTTTCCCAATCGACTTCTCCGATGCCACAGGGATTAACTCCGTCACCGGAAAATTTCTTTCTTCCAGTACCTGAAGCATTTTTGTACCGACAAGTCCGGTAGCGCCTACTATGCTAATTTTCAATGTTGAATGTTTAATGATTAATACTTGATTTAATGTTGAATTGTAAAGCTATAATGATTTAAAATTTGATTGTGTGGTTTTTACGATGGAGGTTAATATTCGGATGAGCTCATTGGCCTGCTCTAATAATGGTTCAAAGGGATAGTTAGTAATTTCAGCATCTTTGATCAGCCTCAACCAATATTGTGTTTCTCGAGCCTCTTTGGATGCAATACTCATTTTGGATGCAAATTCTTTTTTACTGATTCCGGCATCCGCCTCTTCTACATTTGCTCCAATGCTGGTTCCAGCCCTCAATAATTGTTTCGATAATTCAAATTCATTCTCTTGTTTTAAATGCATGTAGAATTTTACAATAGACTTCGCAAAATCATAACTTTTTGTTTTCACAATATTTTCTTTCATAATGGTATATTCTATGCAGCAATATTAAACATTATTGAAATAAAATAGTTGCCCCGCACCCCATTAACCATTCAACATTAATCATTTAGCATTTCAATAAGTTCCGGGTCATCATCCAAATTTCCCATCTGTTTCAAGATCCAGTTGTGACGGCGTACGATCAATGATGACGGCTTTTCGATGGAGAAGTAAACCGGGTTCGGCAGGATTGCGGCGATCCATGCAGCTTCACTGCGTGTGAGGGCCTTGGCATCTTTGTGGTAATAATGTTGCGCAGCTGCTTGTATACCATAAACCCCTTTGCCCATCTCGGCTACATTCAAATAGGTTTCCAGAATGCGCTTCTTCCCCCAAATCAATTCGATCATGAAGGTATGATAGACTTCCAACCCCTTGCGAAACCAATTGCGCCCGTTCCAAAGAAAAACATTCTTGGCCGTTTGTTGTGAAATGGTACTGGCCCCCCGGGTCTTTTTATGTTTTGGATTGCTATTGTATTTCATCGCTTTCTCAATGGCATTCCAGTCAAACCCGTTATGATCCGGAAAGAGTTGGTCTTCGGCGCAAATCACGGCCAGCTTGGCATTGCGCCCCATCTGGTCATACGAAATATAATCCCGTTTCAACCCATGCCCCTTGATCAGGGATCCAATCATCGTGACTGTAATCGGCGTATTCACCCAACGAGTCAACACAATAAAAACCAGATTGGCAATGATGAGAAACAAAACAATGCGTTTCAATTTGCGAAAAAATCCGGAGAAGCGAGAGGGTTTAGCCAATAGAATAAGTTTTAATCCTGAAACAAATGTAATAAAGCATTGGAAATGACAAAGCATTGATATACATGGTCATCGCTGCAGAATTAGAAATGAGGTTTTAGGAGCTCAGCAAAATCGCTTTTTTCAGCCATGTCCCGCCATACGCTGCTATCTCCGCCGAAAACAGGCGGAGGATATCCGCTGCTGTCGGGGCTAAAGTTCAGGGCCTGTAACGCTATTGGGCTGAGACATCCGTTTTTTAGGCGCTTCCGTCACACATTCTTCACCCCTTTCCCTATCTTTGCCCCCCTCAATCTTCATCTACAATGTATAGAACTCATACCTGCGGCGAACTTCGGATCAGCGATGCCGGACAAACTGTAACCCTGGCCGGTTGGGCTAAAACCATTCGTAAATTCGGCAGCATTACTTTCGTCGATCTGCGCGATCGTTACGGCATCACCCAGCTTTTTTTCAATGAAGCCATGAATACCCTGCTCGAAGCCCAGCCCCTCGGTCGTGAATATGTTTTGGAAGTAAAAGGGACCGTGATCGAACGCAGCAATAAGAATCTGAATATTCCCACCGGTGAAATTGAAATAGAGGTAAAGGAATATCGTATTCTGAATGCCTCCCTGACCCCGCCCTTTACGATTGAAGATGATACCGACGGCGGTGAAGAACTTCGCATGAAATATCGTTACCTCGATCTGCGCAGAGATGCTGTGAAAAAGAATTTGGAATTGCGTTACAAAGTGAGCCGTGCCGCCCGCAATTTTCTCGACAGCCAACATTTCATGGAAGTCGAAACGCCCATGCTCATCAAGTCTACCCCTGAAGGCGCCCGCGATTTTGTGGTGCCCAGTCGTATGCATGAGGGACAGTTTTATGCCTTGCCGCAATCGCCTCAGCTTTTTAAGCAATTACTCATGGTGGCAGGTTACGATCGCTATTTTCAAATTGTGAAATGTTTTCGCGATGAAGATCTGCGTGCCGATCGTCAACCGGAATTTACCCAGATTGATTGTGAAATGAGTTTCATCAATCAGGAGGACATCCTGAACACCTTCGAAGCTATGACCAAACATATTTTTGAAGATGTAAAAGGGATCACGTTCGCCGAAGATTTTCCGCGTATGCCATATGATGAAGCCATGCGTGACTATGGCAATGATAAACCCGATATTCGTTTCGACATGAAACTCAAAGAGCTGAATGAGGTGGTAAAAGGAAAGGGTTTTCCCGTTTTTGATGATGCTGCTTTGATGATCGGTATCGCTGCGCCCGGTTGCAGTGAGTATACCCGCAAACAAACCGACGAACTGACGGATTGGGTGAAACGCCCTCAGATTGGTATGAAAGGTTTGGTCTATATTAAATGTAATGCCGACGGAACCTTTAAAAGCTCAGTTGATAAATTTTATAATGAAGAGCAATTAAAACAAATTGCCGAGGTCTGCGGTGCCAAAGCAGGAGATTTGATTCTCATACTTGCCGGAGAACAAGCCCTCACCCGTAAAGCCATCAGCGAACTCCGTCTTGAAATGGGTAACCGTCTCGGACTGCGAAACCCGGAAGTGTTCAAACCACTATGGGTCACCGATTTTCCTTTGTTTGAATACGATGCTGAATCCGATCGCTATATAGCTTGTCATCACCCTTTCACTTCACCCAAGCCTGAACATCTGGAATGGATGAAGGACAAATCTAAGTTCGCCGACATCAAAGCCAATGCCTATGATTTGGTGTTGAATGGTACCGAAATTGGCGGAGGATCCATTCGTATTTTTCAAAAAGACATACAAGAAATCATGTTCGATGCCTTAGGCTTTACCAAAGAAGAAGCCAACGAAAAATTTGGATTTCTGCTGAGTGCCTTTGAATATGGTACACCGCCACATGGAGGTATTGCACTCGGCTTCGATCGACTTTGTGCATTGCTCGGAGGTCATGAAACTATTCGCGATTATATTGCCTTCCCTAAGAATAATGCCGGACGCGATATGATGCTCGATGCACCGGGTCCGATCGATGAGAAACAAAAGAAGGAATTAGGAATTGG
Organism: Chitinophagaceae bacterium; assembly: GCA_016786845.1. GTDB lineage: Bacteria > Bacteroidota > Bacteroidia > Chitinophagales > Chitinophagaceae > OLB11. The sequence goes on from JAEUVB010000002.1 coordinate 54,863, forward strand.
ATAATTTTGCTGTCGTGAATAAGCGCAAAGAATATATTAAGCTATTGTTCTTTGTTCAAGAGTGGAATGTGTTTTTCATTTTTGAGGGTTTTTCAGCACGAATAAATTTGTAAAAGTTGCACAGCGGTCATAAGGTAAAGTACTATTGATCAGCTAATCTTGGATCATCGATATAGGGTATCTTCTGCATGCTATTGATTTCTAAAACCAATACGCCAAAATCTTCCTTTACGACACCATTTAGCAGATATAAACCCTTACCCCGAAATGGATATTGGCGCGCCACCGGTGGAAAATGAATCGTGTCTATCCAATCACCCTGCCCATCAAGAAAAGTGCCGAAATACATGGTTTCTCCTTTTTGTGTTCGGGTATATTTGATGGTAATCAAATACCCTACGATGGAAAAATACTGCATACGTTTTGTGTCCATTTCTGCTGCAGAGGTTTTCGGAAAGTCATGAATATTTTTGCCCAATAAAAAAGGATCGACCAAAGGGAATCCGAGTAATTCCATTTGTTCAAAGGCCTCTTCTGCTTCACTCACAGGTAATTCAGGAAGTACAAAATGCTTAGGTCGCTGTACAAAGAGTTTATATTGTTGAACTGATTTCGGTTCGCGTCTTTGTGCAAATAAGGCTTTCCACAGTAGTTTTCGTTTATTGTCGCCGGTAAAAGCAAAGGCGCCGATACGGATCAAGCTTTGCAACATTTCACGCGGGATATCTACACGCTCCATGAAATCGTGAAGTGAAAGAAAAGGTCCGTTTCTATTGCGTTCTTCAATGATTTGTTTAACGGATTGATATTCTATATTCAGAATATGCCCCATGCCGAGTGTAATGGTTTTTCCACTGATACAAGTTTCCCAAACTCCTGTATTGATACAGCAGACTTTTACCGTCGCACCCCATCGTCTGGCTTCATGCACATAGAGTTCGGTATTGTAATATCCGCCACCGTTATTAATGACCGCCACCATATATTCAAGCGGATAATAGGTTTTGAGATACAGGCTTTGATAACTTTCCACTGCATACGAAGCAGAATGCCCTTTCGCAAATGCATATCCTGCGAAACTTTCTATTTGGTGCCAGACTTCTGTCGCCAATGTATCATCATATCCTTTCATCCGGCAATTGATAAAGTACTGATCTTTTACTTGCTGAAATTCTTCTCTCGAACGATACTTGCCACTCATACCCCTGCGTAAGACATCGGCTTGTCCTAAATCGAGGCCCGCAAAATGATGCGCCACTTTGATCACATCTTCCTGATATACCATGACACCATAAGTATCCGGCATTATGTCGTAGAGTATCGGATGGGCTAGCTTTCGACGTTCAGGATCTTTATGTCTGAGGATATACTCCCGCATCATTCCGCTCTGTGCCACACCCGGACGTATGATGGAACTGGCCGCAACCAGCGTGAGATAATTATCGACTTCCAATTTTTTAATCAGGGTTCGCATTGCGGGAGATTCGATATAAAAACACCCGATACACTGAGATGATTTGATCAATGCATTCACTTTCGGATCCTGCATCATCTCTCGGGTGTTGCGTATATCGATGGGCGCTGCCTCCGGATGATTTTGACGAATGATACTCAAACTGTCACGAATTTTTCCAAGCCCTCTTTGTCCGAGAATATCAAATTTATGCAAGCCCGCATCTTCAGCTATATGCATATCAAAGTGTACCGTGGGAAATCCTTTGGGCGGCATATCGGTGGCACTAAAACAATGGATAGGATCTTCACTGATGAGTATGCCTGCGGCATGTATGGTGAGATAATTGGGCCTGTTTTCGATACGACGGGCATAGCGAACAATCAATTGGGTATGTTGATCGGCTTTGTTCAGGTCCACCTTCCCATCACTCAACAAATCGATTTCATGTTTGGGCAAACCAAATACTTTACCCAGCTCTCTTACCGCTGCACTATACTGAAAGGTACTGTAGGCGCCAAGCAATGCAGCTCTACCCCCTCCACCAAAACGTTGGAAAATATAACGGGTCATATCGGGCCTTTCCTGTGTCGAGAAGTCGATATCAAAATCGGGAGGCGAGCTGCGGTAGAGATTCATAAATCGTTCGAAATACAAATCGAGTTCAATAGGATCAACATCTGTTATGCCCAGTATATAGGCTACGATACTATTGGCACCGCTGCCCCGGCCAACATGATAATAATTTTTATGTTGCGCATAGCGAATGATGTCCCAGTTGATGAGGAAGAAAGAGACAAAATTCATTTGGCGTATCATATTGAGTTCTTTTTCAATACGCTGTTGAATGATGGTTGAATCTTTAGGGTATCGATAGGGCAGACCCTCTTTGCAAAGTTGCAGCAACAAATTCCAGTCTTGCTGATGATCTCCTGTATATGACTTTCTGTTTTGTGAAGGGTGGCCTGAGCCAAAATTGAAATGAATGTCACAGGCATCGAGCAAAGCCTCTGACCGGGAAAGCACTTCCGGAAAATCTTTATACCATTCACGAACTACTTCGGGTGATTGAAAGCGATCTTCAACATGTCCCTGCTCCCGGACTGAAAGTTTGCTCAATAAAGTATTTTGATCGATGGCTCTCAGCAAACGGTGGGTATTAAAATCCTGTTGATTGCTAAAGGTTACAGGCAATAGGGCAACACAACGAGGATATAAATGTTTCCAGGCTGAAAAACGGAATCGATGTAAATCTCCGGGGCTAAGGCCAATGTATTCATAATCCTTGAATGCCTTCAGATCCAATTGCTGTAATTGTGAAAAAGGATAGATTATAAAGCAATTTTCCAGTTCAGGGGCAATGGGCGGAATAGAAGTATGCTGATGTTTATGAAGCGACAAATGACCATTCAGTGCTTTAAATCCCGCTTTGTTTTTTGCCAATCCGATATAGAGGCATGTGCTATCCTGTCTAAAATCAATCCCAATCACCGGTTTGATTTGATACTTCGGCGCTAATCGGATAAAATTTAAACAGGCAGAAGTATAGTTGATATCGGTCAGGGCAATGGTTTTAAGTCCGAGCGCAGCAGCTTGTTGCAACAATGCTTCTTCACTCAATATGCCATAACGGTAAGAGTAATAGGAGTGGCAGTTGAGGAACATAGAGTGTTGAGTTTTTAGTGCTTAATTTTTAGTTTATCGCTGTCAAATAGTTCATCTTAATACTAACTACTTAATACTAACTACTTTTCCTCACTGATTCCGATGAGCGGGTATAAAATTTGGTTCCCCATTAAAAGGATTATGATTGGAGGCAATGGTCTTAACATGCTGTGTGCCGGCACTGCTGAGCAGATGACTGCCGAAACGGTTGCGCACACTGTCCATGGCTTTATACAGTCCCACCGTTTTATCCCAATCATCAAATAAACTGATTTGATAATATCCTTCGGTCAGTTCACTGAATCGAACGCCAACCAGACGGACCAACAATCTGCGGTCATAAAGTTTTTGAAAGAGTTCTACCACTGCCGGTACGAGAATATGGTCGGCAGCTGTGAAAGAAATTTTCTTTTGCTTGCTTAAAGTTTGAAAATCGGAATAACGAATTTTCACCGTTATACATGAAGTCAGTTTTTCACCTTGCCGCAATTGAAAAGCTAAATTTTCAGCCATGGCTTTCACGATACCCAGCATCTTTTCTATATCCATGGTGTCTTGCCCGAAGGTGCGTTCATTGGAGATAGACTTTCTTTCATGAAACGGCTGCACAGGTCTTTGATCAATTCCATTGGCTTTTTCCCAGATCAGAATACCGGTTTTTCCAAAGGCAGCTTCCAGCATTTCCACCGGCATTTCTTGTAGGGTTTTCACTTTCTTCACACCCATATTGCTGAGCAGTTGAAACATTTTGTCGCCGACCTGAGGAATTTTCTTGACCGATAAAGGGGCTAAAAAATTCTTTTCACAACCGAAATCGATTCTCAGTTGATTGTTGGGTTTTGCTTCATTCGTTGCTACTTTGGAAACCGTTTTATTGACTGAAAGACCGAATGAAATTGGTAGCCCGCTTTCCTTGATCACTTTTTGTCTAAGCTCAGTCGCATACTGATAGCAGCCAAAAAATTTATCCATCCCACTGAGGTCCGCATAAAATTCATCTATGCTGGCTTTTTCCAAAACAGGAACCGATTCTTTCAATATATCGGTAATGAGACTGGAATATTTAGCATAAGACCCCCCGTCGCCTCTGATCACAATAGCTTCAGGACAAAGCTGACGAGCGAGTCGCATGGCCATACCCGAATGTGCACCAAAATAACGGGCCTCATAGCTCGCTGCCGATACCACACCCCGGTCGCCTGTACCGCCTACCAGGATGGGCTTACCATTGAGCCGGCTGTCCATCAGTCGTTCAACAGATACAAAGAAGGTATCGAGGTCCATATGCAAAATGCTGCGTTCCATGTTTTGAGAGAATTCTATCTCTCAAAGATGTTGGTATGGGTATGTAAGGAGTGTGCGCAGATAAGAATATAAATAAGACTTTTTTACATTTGCATTTAAAAATATATTCATGCCAACTACTCTTGAGATTCCCTTAAATAAATCTAAAATTCTTTTATTAATTCTGCTTTCATTGCTGATCGGTGTAGGTGGCATGTGGTTTGTTTTCGGTCAATACAGCTTTCAACTTACTTTGTTTGGTTTTTCAATCAATATGAAAATACTTGGATCCATCGTTGCCATTTTTTTTGGAGCATGCACGATACTTCTATTTAAAAAATATCAGGATAAAAAACCGGGATTGATCATAGACACAGGCGGCTTAACGGACAACTCCAGTGCTGTGTCGGCAGGTTTTATACCATGGGACGATATCGAAAGCATTCATATGCTTACTTTGAACAGACAAGATTTCATTCAGATTAAAGTATCAAATCCTCAGGATTATATCGACCAACAGAAGAGTAGCTTTAAGCGAAAACTGATGCAACTCAATCAAAGTACTTATGGAAGTCCAATTAATATTACAGCGAATACATTGAAAATATCATCAGAAGAACTTTTTGCCATCATCAAAGAGCACCTCGAGCAGCAGAAATAGGAGAACCAGTCTGTCCTATTAAATTCATATGACACCGGTGTTATTTCGATACTTGTGTCTTGTGACCAAATTTATAACTGATCCAAAAGAGAATGCCTACCAAGATAAATGGCAGATTGATGAGGAGTACTACATTCAAACTTTGAATTGCACTGAATCCATTCCGGTTGTGGTTGAGAGAATAAATGAATGGAATCAATCCTGCACCCAACAAGATATAAATCGAACCTCCAAGTCTTTCCCATTTCCAAGATAAGGCCAAAATGCCGGCCAATATTAAAGAGGGAATCATGTGCATGGCGTAATCCTGGACTTTTGCGAAAAGGCTTTCATTTCCGTTGAATGCATCGAGGGCAAATAGGCTGACAAAGCCTATCGAAAGTATCGCAAGAATGCGAGGAAGCCAGTACCAAAGATTGTTTGATGTTTTCATGTTTTTGTTTTTTTAAATTTGATGTTTTGACTTTATATCGGAATTACGACGCAAAAGTATTTTGCTCATTTATTCTATCCTTTGACATTTATCAAAAAATACAGATACGATAAAAAAATGATCAGGGTGACATTACACTTGAAATCTACATGTGCTCGCGGCAACGATTGAAGCGGAAAGCCCACAGTGACGACGCAGGAGGAGCGAGGACTTGCAGCGAAAAGCGTGTCTGCCGCCCAAATAATTTTTTTACTTTCCTGCTCGAATTCGGCTCAATGTTTCTTGCGTCATACCCAAATAAGAGGCAATTTGACCCAATGAGGCGCGTTGCAACAAGGAGGGTTTTTCTTGTAAGAATTGATCGTATCGTTCTCGTGCGGTTCGAAACTGTAAAGATTGCAGTCTCTCTTCCAGTTGGATATAATATTTTTCAGTGATGATACGCCCCAATCGCTCAGTCTCCGGAAATTTCAAATACAGGTGCTGAAGGTCGCTGTAGGATATTTGAATGAGGGTGCTGTCTTCCAATGCTTGAATATTTTCATACGAAGGTTTCAAGGCAATAAAGGAATAATAGCAGGTTACAAATTCCATTTTCTCGGAAAAAGAGTGTGTGATCTCACGTCCGCCTTCTACATAATACCCGCGAAGGGTACCTGATTCTACAAAATACAGGTCCTGACATCGTTGGCCGGTATGTAAAAGAATTTGTCCTTTGTAAGTCTGCACACGATGAGTCTTGACGGCCAATTCGGCTTCTAGTTCCTCACTGATATCCAGTATATTGGACAAGTAACGAAGAAAGATGGGTGACATATGCATGGATGATGAGGGAATAAAATTAATTCAAAGTATTTGGAATCAGGATGATAAATCTCAATGAAAATGAATTCCCTTCGCCTGAAAGTGCAATGGGCCGTATAAGTATTTGGATATTGGGCATTTCATTTTTTTAGACCCGGATGTATACCCAAATGCATTTTCTGCTTATCTTTATTCGGACAAAGTCACGCTCAAAAATTTAGACCATATGGCTCCCATCACAGCTACTCCTTCTATTTCATTCAAAACCGGAACTTCCGGCAATGGTACTCATTCGAAAAACATCGATGTTAAAATTGCATATATCAATGATGAGCCCTACGAATTAAAAGAAGGAGAAACCATACTCAGTTTTGTACGTCGCAATTTGGGGAAAGATCTGGTACCTACACTGTGCGATGCACCCAATCTCGATCCATTTGGTTCTTGCAGAGTATGCAGTGTCGATGTGGCCCTGGTCCAAAATGGAAATGCCAAAGCCATGGCCTCTTGTCATACACCGGTAATGGCCGGATCTTATATTTATCCGAATAGTCAACGCATACAAAAATTGCGTAAAAATATTATTGAGTTGGTCCTCACCGATCATCCTCTAGACTGTCTGACTTGCGAGGTGAATAATAACTGTGAATTACAAACCGTAGCGGCTCAAGTCGGTGTGAGAGACGTACGTTATCCGGAAGGCAAAAATCATCTCGATCGCAAGAAAGATCTCAGTCATCCTTATATGACATCGGACTTTAGTAAATGCATCAATTGTTTTCGTTGTGTAAGGGCTTGTGATGAAGTGCAGGGACAATTTGTATTGAGCATGGCCGGACGCGGATTTGATAGTCATATCGTGAAAGGTGCTGAACAAACTTTTTTTGAAAGTGATTGTGTGAGTTGCGGGGCCTGTGCACAAGCCTGTCCTACAAGTGCCATCAGTGATGTGTTTGAAAGTAAAAGCATCGTGGCCAAAGAAAAGACCCGAACGATTTGTACCTATTGCGGCGTAGGCTGCAATTTAGAAGTATCCACAGTCAATGGTGAAATCAAGAGTATACAAGCACCATATGATGCTGAAGTGAATGCGGGTCATACCTGTTTAAAGGGTCGATATGCATTTTCATTTTACAATCATCCGGAAAGATTACGTTCACCCCTGATTAAAAGAAATGGTGAATTTGTGCCGGTAAGTTGGGATGAAGCCTATGATTTTATTGCAGATAAATTAATCGAAATTAAAAACAAATATGGCGCCGATGCCATCGGTGGTATTTCTTCTGCACGTTGTACCAATGAGGAAAATTATCTCATGCAGAAATTTATCCGCACGATAATTGGCACAAATAATATTGACAGTTGCGCAAGGGTTTGTCATTCTCCGACCGCATTGGGTATGCAAAGAACATTTGGTACAGGTGCGGCCACCAATTCCGTGGTCGATTTAAAATATACTGATGCGGTGATGGTCATTGGGGCTAATCCTACCGATGGACATCCTGTCACCGGGGCTAAGATCAAGCAAGTATTTTTGAAAGGTAAGACTTCTATTGTCATCGATCCCCGGAGAACGGAATTGGCCAAATTAGCAGCATATCATCTTCAATTGAAACCCGGAACCAATGTGGCTCTCCTGAATATGATGTTGTACTATATCATGCAGGAGGGATTAGAGGATAAGGCTTTCATTGAAAACCGAACAGAAGGATACGATGACTTTAAGGCCCATGTTTTGGCGATGGATATGGATTACTTGTCAGGCGTTACAGGAGTAGATAAAGATTTGGTGCGTCGTGCGGCAATTGCTTATGCAACAGCGCCTAATGCCATGAGCTTTCATGGATTAGGGGTGACCGAGCATTCGCAGGGAACTTATACCGTGATGCTGATTGCAGATTTAGCTATGATAACCGGCAATATTGGTCGTCGCGGGGTAGGTGTGAATCCTTTACGCGGACAAAACAATGTTCAGGGTGCTGCCGACATGGGTTGTCAGCCTCATCAGGGAGCGGGCTATTTGGATGTGACCAATCCCGAGTACCATGCGAAGTATGAAAAGTTTTATGGGGTCAAACTGCCTGATTATAGCGGGCTCAAAATACCTCAGATGTATGATGCGGCGATTGACGGGAAATTTAAAGCCCTATGGTTGATGGGAGAAGATAATGTGCAGACTGATCCGAATACCAATCATGTGAAAGAAGCGATGAATAATCTGGAGCTCTTGGTTGTACAGGAACTCTTTATGACGGAAACGTCTAAAATGGCTCATGTAATTTTACCTGCTGCTTCGTTTTTAGAAAAGAGTGGCACCTTCACCAATGGTGAGCGACGTATTCAAAGAGTACAACAAGTTGTAAAACCTATTGCCGGCACTAAAGCAGACGGTCAGATTATTATCGATATCATGAATAGAATGGGTGGCGATGAACCGGATTATGATCCTGAATATTTGTTGAAAGAGATTTCACAGATCGTGCCGTTTTTTGCCGGTGTGAAATGGAATGAATTAGGCGAAAACGGAAAACAATGGCCGGTATTACCTGATGGTAGTGATACGGAAATACTTCATACCGAAACCTTCAAAATTGGTCGCGGGCAGTTTAAAAAAGCGACATGGACGGAGTCTACTGAATTGACAGACAACAAAAAAGATTTCCCTTATATATTGACCACCAACCGCGAGCTGGAACATTACAATTGCGGTACTATGACCCGTCGCACCGGCAATGCTGAGATACTCTTGGTGGATACCCTGATGATAAATCCGGAGGATGCCGCCAAGCATGCGATTGAAAACGGAGATATGGTGTGTATAGAAAGTGCCAGAGGTAAGATCGATGTGAAAGCCAAAATTACCGACGAAGTAAAACCGGGCATACTTTCATCAACATTCCACTATCCTGAAGTGAGTATGAATATTCTGACCAGCAGTGTGAGCGATACCGATGCTTTATGCCCGGAATATAAAGTATGTGCGGTAAGAATTAGAAAGAGTAAGGGTAAGTATAAAATGGAGAAGGTGTAGGGGGTGAGATCAGTTAGACATATTGACTACATTCAACATTAAGCATTCACCATTCAACACTCCTCAATACCCCGATCCACTCGCCCCTATCTTTTCTATCGGATGCCATGTGGTTTTTATTTCTTGTAAATCCAGGATGAGGTAAGGATTTTCGGAACTACTTAATTTCCAGTCATGGTTCCAATGAAAGAATCGTTTCACGTTCAGTGAACACAGCTCAGCCATCGCTTTAATTTCTGTCCGATTTTCACGGGCATACACGACAGCATTCACATCCATGTGTGAGGCCATATGGGTATGTAGTTCTTTCAACTGACCGGTGAGCACATTCACTACACCACCGGGCAGATCTGAAGTAGCCAATACTTCTGCTAATGTAATACTGCATAGCGGTTTGCTTTCAGAGGCTAAGACCACGCATACATTACCGCCGGCGATTACCGGTAAAATCACAGAGACCAAACCCAACAATGATGTATTCTCCGGTGCAATAATTGAAACCACACCGGTGGGTTCGGGCACAGAAAAATTGAAATGTGCACTGGCTACCGGATTGACTGCACTGAATAGTTGTTGGTATTTATCGCACCAGCCGCAATAATATACGCATCGATCAATGGCTGTTTGCACTTCCTGTTCAGCTTGTTTTTGCGTACTGCCCTGCGACATGATTTCCGCAATAAATTGGTGCTTACGACCTTCCATCATTTCTGCAATGCGATAAAGAATTTGTCCGCGATTGAAAGCCGATTTTGAGCTCCATCCACCAAAGGCTTTACGGGCAGCCACTACGGCATTCCGAAAATCTTTGCGTGAAGACAAACACATATTTGCCAGAAGTTCTTTTCCGGAGTTGTAAACGGGATAAAACCGCCCGCTCTCCGTGCGCGGAAACTGTCCGCCTATAAAAATTTTATACGTTTTTTGTATCGATAATCGAGCCATGTTGTAAGCTTAATAGGATGATGTAATGATTTAAGATTGCAATGAAACATAAGGGTATAATCCGTGTAGTCCGCCTTCTCTTCCGAAACCACTTTCTTTATATCCGCCGAAGGGCGATGCAGGATCAAATTTATTATAGGTATTGGCCCAGACCACACCAGCGCGAAGCTGAGTGGTCAGGTTGAATATTTTACTGCCCTTGTCGGTCCATACCCCGGCACTGAGTCCGTATGGAATATTATTGGCCTTTTCAATCACTTCTTCTAAGGTTCTGAAGGTTTGAACGGCTAATACCGGTCCGAAAATTTCTTCTTGTACAATGCGATGAGACTGACTGGTATGCAGAAACAAAGTAGGCTTGCAGAAAAATCCTTTTGCCGGCAGTGCGCATTCCGGTTGATATATTTCAGCACCTTCTTTGATCCCAATTTTAATGTACTGATTGATCTTGTCCATTTGTTCCTTTGAATTGATGGCGCCGATATCGGTATTCTTATCCATAGGGTCACCTACGATTAAGGTCTTCATTCTTTGTTTGAGTTTACGGATGACCAGTTCCGCTACATTCTCCTGAATAAATAATCGTGAACCGGCACAACATACATGTCCTTGATTAAAGAAGATACCGTTCACAATCCCTTCAACGGCCTGATCGATGGGTGCATCATCGAATATGATATGAGCCGCTTTGCCGCCCAATTCAAGGGTAGCTTTTTTAGGTGTACCGGCTATGGCTTTCTGAATATATTTCCCGACCGGTGTACTCCCGGTAAATGCAATCTTATCAATACCCGGGTGATTGACTAGGGATGCGCCAGCAGGGCCAAACCCGGTGACGATATTCACTACACCTTCAGGTACACCGGCATCATGGATGAGTTCGGCCAATTTTAATGCCGTTAATGGTGTGCTCTCCGCAGGCTTCAAGACCACCGTATTTCCGGTGGCGAGTGCAGGAGCCAATTTCCAGGCCGCCATCAATAAAGGAAAATTCCATGGAATAATTTGTCCGGCTACACCCAATGATTTTGGTTTCGCATTTGGAAAGGCATAGTCCAGTTTATCGGCCCATCCGGCATAATAAAAGAAATGATTAGCCGCCAAGGGAATATCGATGTCCCGACTTTCACGTATGGGTTTACCGCCGTTCATCGTTTCGATGACAGCAAATTCTCTTGCTCTTTCCTGCATCATACGGGCAATACGAAAGATATATTTCGCACGTTCTTTTCCAGGCAGTTTACCCCAGTGCTGATCATAGGCTTTACGGGCAGCCGTTACTGCCAGATGGATATCCTTTTCGTTTCCATCCGCAATTTTTGCAATCACTTCACCCGAGGCAGGATTAATGGTTTCGTAATATTTCCCTGAATTGGGTTTTACAAATTTTCCTCCTATGTAGAGATCATATTTTTCTTTCAAGGTCACATGATCTTTACTTTCCGGGGCCGGTGCATACTTCCAGAAATCGTCGGAACTTGGGTTCTCCGTTTTTTGTGCGGAGACCTTTTTGGTCGTAACTACACTTTTCTTTGCGATGGGTTTGGTCACTTTCTTTTTTGCGATCGCCATAAATATTTTTTTAGTCTTTAGAAAGATAATCGGAAGAGTAATAGGCGCCTGTCTGTTCTTTACCGATTTGCATCAGGATATCATTGGCCAAACTGCTGGCGCCGAATCGAAACCAATGATTGTTCATCCAGGCAGTGCCCAATGTTTCATAGAGCATAACCAGATACTGCAGGGCTATTTTGGCTGTTGAAATGCCACCGGCAGGTTTCATACCAATCATGATGCCGGTACGATCAAAGTGATCTTTGATGGCCTGAAGCATGACCAGAGTCACCGGCATGGTAGCGGCAGGCTGTATTTTTCCGGTAGATGTTTTAATAAAATCTGCTCCGGCAGCAATAGCAATATCACTGGCGAGTCGTACATGATCGAGCGTAGACAATTCACCGGTTTCGAGTATGACTTTGAGGCGGGCCATTCCGCAAGCTTCCTTGATTGCCGCGATTTCGTCATATACAAAATTGTAGTTTCCTTGTAAAAATTCACCCCGACTAATAACCATATCCACTTCATCAGCACCGTGATCGACCGCCATTTTAGTATCCAATAGTTTAATACGGCGATTAGAATTACCGCTGGGAAAGGCGGTGGCCACCGAGGCGACTTTGATGCCGGAATTTCCTAAATGTTTCTTTGCCGTTTTCACATGATTAGGATATACGCATATGGCTGCAACCTTAGGAACATCTAGCAAATGATCGGCCAGGTGTTGTGCTTTATAACAAAGTTGTTGCACCTTGCCGACCGTATCCTTACCCTCCAGTGTAGTAAGGTCTATCATATTCAGCGCCATTTTTAAACCCTGCATCTTACTTTCTTTTTTGATACTACGGGTATTGAAACGGGCCACGCGCTCTTCCACACCCACCTGATCGATGGGTGAAGCGTGATGTACGTTGGGTGGTAATGGGAGCATATCTGATATTTTTAAAAATAGACTGAAAACAATATCGTTTGTGGTAAATCTATTCTCAGGGATAAAGATAGGCAATTGGCATTTGCTTCCAAATCTAAAGGTCCGGTGTTTAAAGAAAACATACCATAGGGCATTCGGTAATTAAAAATTTACGGACGTCTGTTCCTGTAGTTGTGAATGAATTTTATGCTTTCCAGAAGAATCAATACTGAAGAAGCGCCAATCAGGGAGGGTACAAAGTGCTGATAACCCGGAAACTCAAAGCTAAAGGTCTGCTGCAAAAATGGAACCGATATAATCAGAAAGAGCAGTATGGCAGCCAAAATGATGATCGTCCATAAAGCCGGATTTTTTTCGCTCAACACGGCCATAAAACTTCTTGTTTTAGAAAGATTACTAAGGATGAGAAATACATTGCCAATGATCAGAGAGGTAAATGTAATCGCCCTGACTTCCTTATCCGAATGTCCTTCATCTAAAGAAAGAAAATAGACCGAAATAGTCATTGCCAACAATAGCAGCCCCTGGAGAAAACTATAAAATATTTTTTTACCGCCAAAAAACTGATCGTTGGGGTCTCTTGGCAGGCGTTGCATGATATTTTTTTCTTCTTGTTCATATTCAAAAGCGATAGAACAGGAAGGGTCAATGATCAGCTCCATGATGACGATGTGTAAAGGCATCAGTAGGATTGGAAGAGCAGGGAAAAACGCAGGTAATAAAGTGAGTCCGATAATAGGTATATGAATGGCAATGATATAGGACATCGCCTTTTGCAGATTATCGTAAATTCTTCTACCCAATCGGATAGCAGAAACGATAGACGAAAAGTTGTCATCCAAAAGCACGAGCGATGATGCTTCACGAGCCACATCGGTACCTTTATTGCCCATAGCGATACCAATATGGGCCGCTTTCAAGGCAGGTGCATCATTCACACCATCGCCCGTCATCGCCACGATTTCACCATTGGCTTTTAAAGCCTGTACAATACGAAGTTTTTGTTCGGGTACGATTCTGGCAAAAATATTGATGCCTGAAATTTTCTCCCTTAACTCTTCATCACTTAATTTTTTCAACTGATCGCCGGTCATGATTTCGTTTTCTGTACTCATACCGATCTGTGTTGCAATACTTCTCGCTGTAGCCGGATAATCGCCGGTGATCATAATAATTTTAATACCGGCATCTTTGCTTTCCAATATAGCTTGAGGAACTTCAGGTCGAATGGGGTCTTCAAAGCCTATCAGTCCCTGAAAGGTAAAGTCAAAGTCTTCTTGTCGTTCCGGAATCACATCGCTGTCTAAATAGGCATAGGCTACGGCCAGTACCCGATAGCCCTCTGCCGCAAATTTTTGCACCACCGACAAATATTGCTGACTTTCCTGTTCATTCACTCGACAGAGTTTGAGTACGGCTTCCGGTGCACCTTTACAGGCAACAACATATGTGCGATCCGTATCATTCTTCAACACTCGGGTCATCGCAAACAATGATTTCGATAATGGAAATTCTTTAAGCAGTAGTGTATATTTTTCCGCATTCTTGTTAAAGGATAGGCTACTGCTTGTAATGGCCTTTTCCATAGGATCTATTGTATCCTGTTGAGAGGCACGATGTGCATTCAAAAGAATTTCTGAGATCTTGTTTTCTTTCCCGATAAAGTCGGCTCTAAGGATGTCTTCACCCTGTGTATGTATAGCCGCTACCGACATCTGATTCTGAGTGATTGTCCCGGTTTTGTCGGTACATAAAACGGTAGCAGAACCTAGAGTCTCAATAGCCGTTGGATTTCTTGTCAATACATTCTTTTTCGATAATCGCCAGGCACCCAGGGCCAGAAAAATAGTGAGGACTACCGGGAATTCTTCCGGCAGTATGGCCATGGATGATGCCAGCCCGTTCAACAGCGATTGGATGAAATGACCTCTCGTATAATAGAATGCTGCTACAACGCCTACACTAATCACGATGCCAATGATAAAAAGGTTACGAATGAGGACCTTCATCTCCTTTTGCATCCGTGTTTCATCTTGTTGAATTTGTTGTAAGGATTTTCCGATGATGCCAAACTGAGAATTTAATCCTGTAGCCGTCACTTTCACGAAGGCCTTACCTTGTACGACCAAAGTGCCACTGAAAACAAGTCCGTTTGAGTTGTTCTTATTTTGCTGCACTGATTTATTCACCGCTACAGATTCTCCTGTTAGCATGGATTCATCAACGGTCAAATGGGTGGAATCTATCACAACACCATCAGCAGGAATACGATCTCCTTCATTTAAAATCAGAATGTCGTCCGGAACAACTTCTCGGCCTGCAATGCGTGTCTCAAGGCCTTCTCGAATCACGAGCGCTCGTGGAGAGGATAGTTTTTTAAGGGATTCCAGGGCCTTTTCCGTTTTCTGATATTGATAAAAAGTGATGAAAATAATGATCAGAATGGTCGACAAGAGTATTATCCCTTCCTGATAATCGCCCAATAGAATATACAATACGCCACAGCCGATGAGTAAAAGAAACATCGGCTCCTTCATCACTTCAAAGGCTATGCGAAGGATATGCTTGGGCGCTTCCGACGGCAATTCATTATAGCCATGCGCGATGAGTTGTTTTCGAACTTCCTCTTTGTTTAAACCTTTATGCATCATACAACTACCAATACCTTTAGCCTGATTTGAGCGAATGAAGTTCAATGATATTAAAATCACTCAACAGCATATCATGCCGGTATATTATATGTAAATATACAATACAATGATGGCTATCTTATCATGTTCAAATATGCAGAGTAATACTAGGGATTTAACCGATGAAAAAACTGCGATACATGCTCAATATGGCTGTGAGGGCAAGATCGTTATAAAGATATCACGTAAAAAAGTACAGGTAGTCTATCCTCGTTTTGGGATAATGTGGATTAGAGCATCCTTATCGTCCCATCATCTTCTTGATCTTTTCCTTTCTGTTCAAGGCCATCAGCATCATCACCGGAACAATGATCAGCGTAATGATGGTAGCGAATCCTAGTCCAAAGATCATGGTCCAACTGAGTGGCCCCCAGAATGCCACACTATCTCCACCAAAGAAGATATGCGGATTGCCGGTTTGGAACAACAGGGCAAAGTCCATATTCAAACCAACAGCCAGTGGAATCAATCCGAGCATAGTGGCCGTGGCGGTCAGCAATACCGGTGTCATACGGGTTCGACCTGCTTCCATCAATGCATCATATGGCGATAGTCCTTCCTTGAGTTTTATATCTGAAAATTCGATCAACAAGATACCATTCCTAACCACGATACCTGCGAGGACCACAATACCGATACCGGTCATTACAATCACGAAGTCCATGTTGAAAATACCGATACCCAGGAATACGCCAATCACACTCAGAATAATTTCACTCATGATGATGAGGGTACGTGAAATAGAGTTGAATTGTGCAATCAGAATCAGAAAGATC
This sequence comes from Chitinophagaceae bacterium, assembly GCA_016786845.1. GTDB lineage: Bacteria > Bacteroidota > Bacteroidia > Chitinophagales > Chitinophagaceae > OLB11. The sequence continues at coordinate 71,093 of JAEUVB010000002.1, forward strand.
AAACCAATGGAGGTCAATAAGGCACCGCCTAAGAAAGCGCCTGTTTCCTTTTGTTCTTCTTGTTCACCACCCATACGAATATTGATTCCCGATGCTGCTACAAACTGATCAATCTCTCTTTGCACTTCGGCCACCACCTCATTGGGGTTAAAGCCATCTATGACATTGGAGGATAAAGTGATAATTTGTTTTTCATCTTTACGTTTAATACCACCATAGGTATATCCATAATGAATGTCTACAAAACTACTTATAGGTACCTGGCGTACACGTCCTTGCATGGCCATATCACGATAAGTGATCGTAAGATTTCTAACTAAGTCAATATTATTTCTTTGATCACTATTTAATCTTAAGGTAATTGGGTAATCATCTTTGGCATCACGAAAACGGGAGATTTCTTGTCCGAATACTGCGGTGCGCAAATCGCCGGTAATCCATCCTGTACTCAATCCTTCAGCTGCAATACGCTCACGATTGATATCAAAGATGATTTCGGGTTTATTGGCCTGAAAATCACTCTTGAGTTCTTCCACGCCGCCAATCTGTTTGCTGTCGAGATAGCGTTTGAGACGTTTGGATGAAGCAATCAATGTATCCAGATTATCTCCGGTAATTTCGATCACGATTGGTTTAGGTGTTGGCGGACCACCGGATTCCTTATCTACAACGATCTGAGTTCCGGGTACTCCTTTTACAGACTGACGAACTTTATTCAGCAGTTCTTGTGTTGACTTACCGTTTCGCTCCGCAAATTTGACATACGACACAGTAATCTTACCCCGGTTTGGATATTCTCCAATTTCTCCGGCCTCTTGATTGGTTGCGCCTACTTTAACATTGGAGATCACCGAAGTCACAATTTTACTTCGTTTCCCGGTAGCGGGATCCTTCAACGCTTCATCCACTTTTGCTTCGAGTTGTTTCAGCACCTGATTGGTTTTATTTTGATCCGTACCTTCAGGCATAGTCAGATAGACATAAGTGAAGTTGGGCTCACTTTCAGGGAAGAATAATACTTTGGGCGAACGAACACCGATCAACATAATCGATCCGATGAACAACAATATCACTGCGGTTAATGTTTGCCAACGATGGTTAAGGGTCCATGCCAGGCGACGCAAATACCAGTTTTGAACTGCAGGCCAAATGCGTGACTGGAAAGTATGGATGATTTTGACCAATACAAATTTGTTGAGCAAAAACATCAGCCACATGAACAACACGAAATTTCCGGTGCCGTGAAATCCAAATACATGAGACAATATCCCAACGATCACAAAAATGATACTGACCATGGTGGTCCGCTTGGTCCATTTAATTTTTTTCTTTCCATCGTATTCTTCATCCTTCATAAAATCTACCGCAAAAACCGGATTGATAATATACGCCACCAATAATGAAGCTAACAAGGTTATGATCAATGTAATAGGAAGATAAAACATAAACTCACCGATGACACCTTTCCAAAAAGCCAGAGGAATAAAAGGAAGTAAGGTGGTGATGGTGCCGGTTAATACCGGCAGAAATACTTCACCCGTAGCTTTTTTGACCGCCTCTTTCGCAGATATTTTTTCATCATGAAATATCCGGTGTGAATTTTCTATCACCACAATCGCATCATCCACCACAATACCCAATGCCAGTAGGAAAGAGAAAAGAACAATCATGTTGAGGGTAAATCCTATGCTCGGCAATACCATAAACGCAATGGCACAAGATAATGGAACCGACATGGCAACGAAAAGCGCGTTGGTCGTACCCATGAAAAACATGAGAATGATGGTCACTAACGCAAATCCGATAATGATGGTATTGATCAGATCATGAATCGTGGTCCGGGTGGCATCACTTTGATCTCCGGTTAATACAACATTTAATTCTTTGGGTAATTCCTTTGATTTCGTTTCATCAACGATAGCACGAATTTTATCACTCGCATCGATCAGGTTTTTGCCTGCTCGTTTGATTACATTCAGCGTTATCACATTCTGACCATCTAAGCGGGCAAAGCTCTCCTGTTCTTTATAGGTATCTTTAACTTCGGCGATATCTTTAATGCTGACATTGGCACCAAAAGGATTCTTCACTACGATGTTGCCAATCTCATCGGCGGATTTGAATACTTTTTTAATACTGATAATTCTTTGTTCGCCATCAATTTTCACCAGGCCCGGAGTCGCTTCAATATTTTCATATCCTATCGCATTCTGAATATCCCGAAAAGACAATTGTGCCGAGGTCATTTTGATCAAGTCTACATTGATTTGGATTTCACGTTCCAGTCCACCCACTTTAGTGACTTTCTTAATTTCAGATAATCCTTCGATCTTATCACTGAGACGATCTGCATAATTCTCCAAACGTTTCAAATCATAGTTGCCATAAATATTGACATACATGATTGGAATTTCCGAAACGTCGATCTCTATGATTTGAGGTTCATTGGGTAAATTCTGCGGAAGGTCAGGACGCGCTTTATCTACGGCATCTTCTACGCTCTTCTTAGCCTTGTCCATTTTCACATCGGTATTGAATTCGGCTTCTACAATGGAGAAATCCTGAAAAGAATTGCTGGTTACTTTTTTGATACCGGTAATGCCTTTAAGTTGCTTTTCGATATGCTTACTCACCAAATTTTTCATGTTTTCCGGACTTGTTCCCGGATAGATGGTTTGTACATACATCTTGGGAAACTTGATTTCCGGAAACTGCTCTTTTGGCAAATTAATATAGGAAATCAACCCGACCAACGTAATGATGATCGTGAGTACATATATACTGGTGCGATTGTTTATCGGCCAGTTTGAAGGATTAAATTTCATTCGATGAATATTTTTGGTTGATCTTATGATGAGTAATGCGAAAATCCTGTCAGGTGATCCTAATTGGTATTAATTGAAGATGACTTTGTCGCCTTCATTCAATTCTTCAAATCCTGTCGTAACCACTTTATCGTCCAGATTCAGGCCATTCAGAATTTCTGCCTTACCCATATAGGTATTCCCGAGGGAAACAGATTGCATGTGGGCTTTATTTTCGGCATCAATGACAAATACAAAATCTCCTTTGTCGGTCCGTTGAATTACACCTATAGGTAAAACAAAAGCACGACTATTCTGATACGTAGCAATCTTTACTTGAGCAGTCATGTTCGGTTGGTATTTCGAATTGGACGGCAAAGGAATATAGGCTGTGAAAGTTCTGGTTTCCGGTTTGATCAAACGTTCAGCATAATAAATTTTAGTAACGAGCGAATCATGAATGTCGGAGAACATCACCATGACCGGACTCCCTGTGCGAACGATACCTGCATAGTTTTCAGCTACCTCAGCTTTGATTTTCAATTTTCCGGTATTGATAATTTTAATCACCGGTGGCGCTACAGGATTTGCAAATGATTGACCGACCGTTGCATTTACCGCATCGACGACACCATTGATGGGAGAATATACATTGAACGAACTCTTCTGAGCAACACTGGTTTCTTTCTGTTTGATGAGGGCCTCATACTGATTTTTCATGGTCAGGAGTTGAACCTCTGTACCAATCTCTTGTTCCCAAAGTCTTTTTTGTTTGTCATACAATGTCTTTGCAAATGCGATTTGTTGATCTATCTGAGCCATGCCGCGGTCTATGGTTTCGCTACGCAATGTGGCGACTACTTGACCTTTACGGACATATTGTCCGGGTCTTACCAAAATAGATTCAATGATGCCCGGCATTTCCGGAATGGCATTAACGACTTCATCGATATCTACACGACCTTGCACATCGATATAATTGTTGAAGACAGAGGGTGTCATTGAGGTGATTTCTACCGGCACAACGCGGGCAGAATCTTTTTTTGGATTAGCAGCTTCAAGTGCAGCAATTTTATCCTGAATTTCTTTTTGTTGTTTTTTCAATTCAATCAAGTCATTCTTTTTGTTGCCCGATTTGTCTCCGGATCCACAGGAGACCATAAAGAGGATGCTAAAGAAAGACAAGGTGATAATGATCGATGATTTCATATCTGTAGTATAATGTTTGAGTGATCGTTTTTATTTATTTAAGAAGACCTAAAGATTTTTTAAAATCAATTTTAGCAATGATGGCCTCATAGAGAGAATTGAAATAATTTGTTTGGGCATCTTTTAGGGCTGTTTCAGCTTGAAGTATTTCAATATTGGTTCCTACTCCTTCTTTGTATTTTTTCTGAGCGATGGTGAATACTTTCTGTGCCAGATCAATATTTTTTTGTTGGCTCTCCAAAGACATAAGGCTATTTTTCAATTGGGTTCTTGCATTGCTGCTTTCTAAATCCACTGCTTGTTTGAAAGCCTCCATATCATTATCATTTTTCAGGATATTGATACGGGCCTGATGCATTTTGGCCCTGCGTGTATTACCGTCATAAATGGGCAGACTTGCACTCAACACGAAAGCACCGGTTGGGAAATAGGGTAACGTAAAGAGTTCTTTAAAGGCGATCGTTTGTGTGGCATAACTACCCGAAACCACAGCAGCGACAGTCGGTAAATATCCTTTCTGATAGCGCTCCTCGTCGTAAGAGTTCAGTTTTTTAACCGTCTGCAGTAAATTCATTTCCACACGGTTATTATAATCGGTCACCCGATCCAGTTCAAGATCTTTTTTGACTTCGTCAATATTCAAATCACCGTTTAGTGTGATGTTATTTTGTAATGGCATACCCATTTGAAATTTCAAAAGGGCATAACTCAAATCGACCAAGTTGCGAATTTTATCCTTTTCCGTTTGCAGATTATTTTTTTGAACGGTTAGACGATCTGCGTCTATTTTTTCTGCAAATCCTTCATCAAAGAGCTTACTGGTCATTGTTTCTAATGATTGTAACAAATTGATATTTTCATCCAGCAGGGCGATGCGTTTTTCAGCGATGATGCAATTATAGTATGCTTTGGAAACGGATACTCTCAATTCTTCTTCCGTTCTTTTGGTATTCAGGGCAGAAAGTTCTTCAAGTGATTTTCTGGCTTTCAAGGCTACAAATACACCTGCATCAAAGAGTAACTGGGATGCTTGTATGCCGGCAGACACATTTAAAGGCAACCCAAATTGCGCTTCACTATACTTTTCTTTCGGTTTCTTCTGATACTCAATAAAAGCCTGTGTATCTATTTTGAAAAAGCTCAGGCTGGAAGAAAAGTCAAAAGCTCCGGCATCGATACGTTGTTTGGGTAATACAAATAGATACTGAAATTGACCGGAGGCACTCACCTGAGGTCTGGCTATTCCAAGAATCTCCTTGTTTTTCTCTAGTTGGAGTTGTTCATCCAACAAGGCGCCTTTAATTTTAGTTTGATTTTTCATTGCATACCGGATGCAATCTTCAAGGGAGTAAGAATTGCTTTCTTGTGCCAAAGCCACATGGGAGAGGAGTAGCACTAACGCGAAGAATGAATAACGTTTCAGCATAAAATTCTTTTATTTTTTAAGTTTACTTAAATAAGCGGTAATCAATTTGTGGCCTTTCAAAGTGGCTACACCATACACATAGTTTGAAAAGATTTCTGTATTGACTTTAACAATATTGTATTTTTCCTGAGGGAATAAATTGTTCTGAAATACGATCATGGCAGATTCCATGCGAAAACGGGTAATAATGTCGATATCAATATCATCCCGATATAAGCCTTCAGCAATTCCTTGTCGGAGATTGTCACTGATACAATGATACAAGTAAGATTCTTTATGTTGTTGAAGGTAGCGATAGGCCTCAGGATAATGTCTCTGCAGGTCGATATAACAAACAGGATTAAGTCCTCTTACCATCCGTTCCATGATCACGAGAATACTGATGATCTGATCTACGGCATTTTTTGATTTTTTGAAGGCCTCTTCGGTTTCGCATTCGTTGGTCGCCAGCATATGTTTGACACTTTCTAAGACCAGTTCATCTTTGTCGGCAAATAATTCATACAAGGTTTTTTTGGAAACTCCTGTATGCCTGGCCAGGTCTTCCATGGTCACATGCTTAAAGCCATATTGCCTGAATTGATTGTAAGCGGCAATAATAATTTCCTGTCTGGGATCTTTCACGATGCAAACCTATGGAAACTATTTGAATAAAAAAAGTTTCCGTAGTATAAATGGTTTCTATTCGGGATAGGAGGGCGAAAGGCTATTTCTTGCGGAAGAATAACCTTAGAGGTACACCGGTATAATTAAAATGCGAGCGCAGTTTGTTCTCAAGAAAGTTCTTATAAGCCTCTTTGATTTCTTCCGGATGGTTACAATAAAATGCAAAAGATGGCACGGCAACAGGCAATTGTTGCATATACTTAATGGAAACGGGATTGCCACGGTAGAACGGCGGCGGATAATGCTGAATTTCCTTCAACATGATCTCGTTGAGTTTGGAGGTCGCTATTTTTTGTTGGCGTTGTTCAAATATTTTCAGCGTTTCCTCAATGGCACGATGTATTCTTTGTTTTTCCGTAGCAGAAATAAAGATGATTGGAACATCCGTAAATGGTGCAATTTTTTCCCGTATCGCAATTTCTTCCTTTTTGGAGGTCATGGTTTCTTTTTCAACCAAATCCCACTTATTGACCAATATGATGATGCCCTTTCCCTTGCGTGTGGCCAAACTAAAAATATTCACATCCTGAGACGTAAATCCTTTGGTGGCGTCTACCATCAGCATACAAACATCGGCTTCTTCGAGTGCCTTTACCGCGCGTATGGTCGAATAAAATTCGAGGTCGTCTTTTTCTTTATTCTTTTTCCGTAATCCTGCAGTATCAATAAGGATGAACTCCTTTCCAAACAAATCGTAATGGGTGTGAATGCTGTCGCGGGTTGTACCGGCAATCTCAGACACAATATTTCGTTCTTCACCCACCATGGCGTTAAGTAAAGAAGATTTACCGGCATTCGGTTGACCGATAATCGCAATTTTTGGTAATTCGGTATTCAATATTTCACCCTCATCCACCATATGGCTGGTGATTTCGTCCATCAAATCCCCGGTTCCTGATCCGGAAAGCGAAGAAATGAAATGAAGATTTTCAAGACCTAAGGCATAAAATTCAACGCCATCTATTTGGCGACGACTGTTATCTACCTTATTGACTACCACGATGACGGGCTTTTGACTTTTGCGTAAATGTGCTGCAAACTCTTCATCAAGAGGGGTTATCCCGGTAGACACATCCACAACAAACAAAATAACATTGGCCTCAGAAAGTGCGATATCCACCTGTTTGCGAATCTCCCGCTCAAACACATCATCACTGTTGGCTACATAACCACCGGTATCGATTACATGAAAGGTCTTTCCATTCCATTCACTTTCACCATATTGGCGATCGCGGGTGACACCACTTTCATCATCAACAATGGCTTTTCTTTCACCAATTAATCGATTAAAGAGTGTTGATTTTCCTACATTCGGACGGCCTACGATAGCTACTGTATACATTGAAACTTGATTTAATAAAAAAAGGTGTTATATCTTTTGCCGATGTAACACCAATTCCTTCGATTTTGTTGCGAGGACTGGGATCGAACCAGTGACCTTTGGGTTATGAGCCCAACGAGCTACCGCTGCTCTACCTCGCGGCGCAAAGGTATGTAAAAAAAGATCTTAACCAAGAGCTTCTTGTTATCTTTGTCCTAATGAGTGAATTTAAAAGCGGATTTGTAGGCATTTTCGGAAAGCCTAATGCAGGGAAGTCAACCCTCATGAATGCATTATTGGGCGAAAAGCTCGCTATCGTCTCTCCAAAGGCCCAAACCACGCGAAATAAAATTCTGGGTATTTTAACTGAAAAGAATTATCAAATCATTTTTTCAGATACACCGGGCATTCTTAAGTCCAATTATAAACTCCACGACCGGATGATGAAGGAGGTTGACGCAGTGAAACAAGGGACAGATGTGGTGCTATTTATCGTCGATGTCAAAGATGATCCGGAAGAATTGATGCTATTACTGGATGGCTTAAAAACGAATCAACCGGTGGTGATCGCCATCAATAAGATTGATAAAGGCAAACCGGTACAAATTGAACGAGTCAGAAATTTATTTTCGACCCATAAGCATGTCAAAAGCATCTTGGAAATCTCTGCATTAAATCGAACCCATCTCGATCTTTTGCTTCAAGAAATCGTAAAACTCCTGCCCGCCATGCCGGCTTATTATGATGAAGATACCCTGACCGATAAACCGATGCGCTTTTTTGTTGCAGAAATGATACGTGAAAAATTATTCTTTTTGCTCGATGAGGAATTACCCTATCACACTGCCGTCGTGGTTTCTCAGTATCAGGAAAAGGATACCCTCACAAAAATTGTTGCAGAAATTGTCGTGAGCCGTGAATCTCAAAAGGCCATTCTGATCGGCAAAGGGGGTAGCATGATCAAACAGATTGGACAAGATGCGAGGAAGGATATTGAAGCCTTCATTGATCGCAAAGTCTTTCTGGAGTTACATGTGAAGGTGCGTAAAGACTGGCGTAATAATGATCTCTATCTGAAAGAATATGGATATTGATCATGCAGGTCCACTTGCTTTCCTGGTTGATTGATCTACAAAAGATTTATAATGAATTTATCCATGTTTGATGCCAAACCGATCATAACCTCTATTCAAGTTGCCGGTATATCGAATGCCATCGATGTGCTCAGACTTGATTTAGTGCACCCCTTGATCTCAGGAAACAAATGGTATAAGCTGAAGTATAATTTACAAGAAGCACAGAAAAATGGGTACAAAGAATTGCTTTCGTTTGGTGGGGCTTATTCCAATCATTTGCATGCATTGGCTTATGCAGCCCATCTTCACGGGATGAAGAGTATCGGTATCGTAAGAGGCGAAACCCTTGAAAATCCAACACTGGATGATTGCCGGCAATGGGGTATGCAATTACACACCTTCTCACGGCAAAAATACCGGATGAAAAAAGAGCCGCAAATCTTAAACGAATTACATGCACAGTTTCCGGAGGCCTACATCATTCCGGAAGGAGGAGATAATGAAGACGGATTAAAAGGTTGTCGGGAGATATTAATGGGAATTGATTTGTCTGAATATGATGTCATTGCTTGTGCAGTCGGCACCGGTACCACACTCTGTGGCATTGCCGATACGGTACCTGATCATATCAAGGTATTAGGATTCGCAGCGATGAAAAATGATTCTACGCTCCGGGAGCACATTCACAAACGATCTTCACATCCTGACATACATTTGGTTTTTGATGAAATATTTGGAGGATTTGGAAGACTTACATCTGAATTACAAGCTTACATGCATCAATTCATAAAAGAATATGGATTTGAGCTTGACCGTGTCTATACCGCTAAAATGATGGCCAACCTTACGGCATTATTCGCCGCGGGATCATTGGATGCAAGTGCAAGGGTATTAGCCATTCATACCGGGGGCTTGCAAGGAAATCGAAGCCTTTCCGGAAGATAAATTGGATCAATAGATCAAATTAATTTTAATACCTTCGCAAACATAATTGATACTTGTGATTCGATTTCGTATACTCATTGTCATCCTGTTATTTTCTTTACAAGCACGCAGCCAACCGGAGTTGCCGGCTATGAATTTGGTGACCGAAAAAGCATTTAATATCCTGAAGTGTACGGTTCAATTTGATGGGGTGAGATCCATTGCCGTGCAGCGATCTGCAGATAGTATTCGGAATTTTATAACGATTGCAACTACGAATGCCCCTAAAAAAGGATTGTTTTCATATATCGATAAACATCCGACAGTGGGTATGAACTATTACAGACTATCCGTCATCTTTGCCGGTGATGTGGAATGGTTTAGCAATACTTATAAGGTTTTTCTCGATTCCGCTATTTTGGCGAAGTCCTTGAAAGAAAGTATTGAAACCGGTACCAGCAAGGCTAAACTACCGGATCCGGGTTCCGCAGATTCAAATACTCCTAGTGAAGAAAAATCTAAAAACCCGAAGGACTTTTACTACACGCCTTCTTCCAGAGTGTATACTAATCCATACACCGGACATATCAATATCAATTTAGAGGATGCCCGTACCCATAAATATTCGATTCGATTCTTAGATCCGGATAAAAATGAAGTCTTGAGAATTTCCAGAGCGACAAAATCATTTTTAGTACTCGATAAGAATAATTTCAATGCCCGGGGGATATACCATTTCCAACTATACGATGGCACTACACTAACCGAGACAGGTTATATTACCATTTACTAAACGTAAATAATATAAGCATAAAAAAAGACCGGAATAAACCGGCCTTTCAATTTCAAATTATTTATTGGTTAGATGATCTCGCAATATTGGAGGTCATAGAATCCAAGGATTTCAGTGGCATAGTCTTCCGTGAAATAAACTTTAGCACCGTATTTTCCAAAAACCGGATATTTATCTTGTTCTCCGTTTTCTTTGGTCTTAAAGTTATAACCTACTAAAAACAATTTAGGTTCTTCCTTCATTTTGATTTTGTAGATTCTGCGGTGAGTTGCTGTTTTCAGCCATTCGATGATGGGTTCAGCTTCAAATTCCTGAATTTTTTGAAGCTTCACTCGGTAAAGCTCTTTACCCTGATCGTAATGGTCTGTAAAGATGAGATTGAAATTATGAACATAGCAGGCCAAACAGTAATCATCTTTAATCACTGCCGGTGTCTCCATATCCCCTATGATTTCAACGTCAAGTCCAAGTTTTTCCCAAAATTTTGCGAGTCGGAAATTTCTCTTTTGAATCGTTTGCTTCAGATCCTTATCCATCTGACGCTTCATGATCGTGCGTTCCATAATTGTGTTTTTAGTGTTTTAGACCTATCATGCAAATATAGTTATTTGGTTGATAATATTGTGTAAACAAAATCTCCAAAGATTTCGGATAATTATCACGAAAACAAATGATAAATAAGAAATGAGAATAGATAGGCCGTGGCACCCATAAACAGGAATTGCAGGATCGGATATTTCCAGTGTCCTGTTTCTCGCTTCACAATGGCCAGGGTGCTCATACATTGCATGGCAAAAACGTAAAATGTAAGCAGGGATAGTCCGGTTCTTAATGTATATACCTTGGTGCCATCTTCGCGAACGGCCGCCGCCATTTTTTGTTTCAAGGTTTGCTCATCATCTCCGTCTACACTGTAAAGCGTTGCCATGGTGCCGACAAAAACCTCACGGGCTGCAAATGAAGTGATGAGTGCGATACCAATTTTCCAATCAAATCCAATGGGTCTGATGGCAGGCTCAATGGCCTTTCCCATAATGCCGGCATAGGACTCATCGAGCGTGGTATGAGATATCCATCGTTTCGCACCGGTTTGCGCATGATTGGGGCCATAACTCGAAAGCCCCCAAAGGATAATGGAAATGAGTAAAATGACCTTGCCCGCATCAAAAGCAAACACACGCGCTTTTTGTATCATGGTCATACCGGCATTTTTCCATCTGGGCATACGGTAAACGGGAAGCTCCATCAGAAAAATGCTACGCTCTTTGACCTGGATAAAAAAATTGAGGATATAGGCAGCCAACAGGGCCATCAGAAATCCGGCCAGGTAGAGGGCCATCATCACTAAGCCTTGCAGACTGATCACGCCCCATATCATCTGCTTAGGAATGACCAGAGAAATTAATATGGTATATACCGGTAGGCGGGCACTGCAACTCATGAACGGGGTAATCAATATGGTTATCAGCTTTTCCTTTTTATTCTCTATCGTGCGGGCAGCCATAATGGCCGGTACCGCACAAGCTACCGCACTGATCATGGGCATAACCGATTTACCATTTAATCCGACACTACGCATCAACCGATCCGTCAAAAAACTAATTCTAGACATATAACCACTATCTTCCAATAAGGTGATCAACCCAAAAAGAATCATGATTTGAGGAATAAACATCACAATGCCACTAATGCCCGCCAGAATTCCATTGGTCAATAAATCGGAGAGGAAGTGCTCCGGTAGCCGGGTTTTGAGCATTGCCGTAAATTTTCCAAACAGCATGTCAATCCCATCCATCGGATACTGTGCCAACCAAAAAACACTCTGAAACAAGAGAAAGAGAACGACCAGTAAAATGACATTTCCATAGATCGGATGCAATAAGATTTTATCGGCTTGCCGACTAAAAAGCTCTTTTTTCAAGGGATCATTCTCCACCACACAGGCCTGCATAATTTTACGGATACGGGCATATCGGAGTAATGTTTCTTCTGCCTGAATTTTAGTTTTGTTGAAATGAACCCGATTCAGTTCTTGCTCCAGTTTTGCTTTTTGATCCTTACTGATGATGGTCAGTTTATGAAAGGCACTCGCAAAATGGATAGCCGAATAATTGCTGCTAACCGGATAAAACCGTTTTACAATATCCACGACCTCATGAGCTAATTCATAGTTGTCGATAAAATCTCGCCCCGGGGCTTCATATTTTTGCCGGGCGGTGAGTAAGAGTTGTTTTTTCAACTCCGCAGTACCTTTCTCCTTACGTGGATTCACCGTTAAAACAGGGTAGCCTAATTCGCGAGACAATCCATTGACATCAATCTGTATCCCCTTCTGTCGCGCAATGTCCATCATGGTGAGGGCCACTACCACCGGTTTTTTAATGTCCATGATCTGGGAACAAAACAGCAGATTCCTTTTTAAATTGGAGGCATCCACCACAACGATCACAATATCAATTTTTACCGCCTCGTCGTCGTCAAATAATACATCAAAGGTGACAACCTCATCATCACTTTTCGGATACAGACTATAAGTACCGGGAAGATCAATGATATTGGCGGTCTCATTCTCCGATAACATGCAACGTCCGGTTTTTTTATCAACCGTAACCCCCGGGAAATTGCCCACTTTTTGATTCAATCCCGTGAGGACATTGAACAGTGAACTCTTACCGCTATTCGGATTTCCGACAAGGGCTATATTGATATTTTTCTTTAAAGACATTTCCAATGAAGCACAAAAGTAAGTGTCCGAAGGGGCTATACCTTGTGAATAAGGGAAAATTAAAGAGGTTTCCGGGAAAGTATTTTCTGACGTATTTTCACCCCATTCATATGCTTCACCTACGCTATAAAACGATACAGACTCCTTTTCGCCATCCTTTTACCACCGCCCATGGCATGAAAACGCATCAGCCGGCCTTGCTCATTTCCCTTGGTTTCAATGGTTTCATGGGGTTTGGCGAAGCGCCGGCTATCCATTATTATGGCGTGCGTACCGAGGCGATGATTGAAACTTTGCTCACCAAAGTGCACATGCTGGAAAAATTTGCCTTTACCGAACCCGATCGGTTTTGGCATTTTTGTCATCATTTATTTCCCCAAGATCCTTTTCTGGTCTGTGCCCTCGATATGGCCTACTGGGATTTGTATGCCAAGGTGAACTCAAAAAAGATTCACGAAATCATGGAGATTTCATGGACAGAAATTCCGCTCACCGATTATACCATAGGAATGGATGAACCTGAAGTGATGTTGCAAAAAATGCTGGACTTCCCTTCACCCATCTATAAAATAAAAGTAGGTAGTCTGCATGATTTGAGCACTTTGCAGTACCTGCGGAAACATAGCCCCGCAGTATTCAGAATCGATGCAAATGCTTCCTGGTCCGTAGAAACAGCGAAGGAGATTATTCCTCAATTGGAAAACTTAAACATCGACCTCATCGAACAGCCCCTGGCCAAGGAGAACTTTGAAGACATGAAAACCTTGCAGGGACTGACCTCCATTCCTTTTATTGCCGATGAATCTTGTGTATCGGAGCAGGATGTGGCCCGCTGTGATGGATATTTCGATGGTATCAATATCAAACTGACCAAATGCAGCGGACTTACGCCGGCCCTCAGAATGATTAAGGATGCCCGAAATAGAAACATGAAAGTAATGATGGGCAATATGTGCGAAAGCGAGATCGGATCTTATGCCATGGCGCAATTTCTTCCCTTATTGGATTTCGTCGATCTCGATGGTCCTTTGCTGTTGGATATTCCGGTATTGAAAAGAATGCGATACGATGCCGGAATGGTTTCATTGTTGAATTGATCTATCGCCCCTTAAATAATTGTTTATATGCTTTCTTTTGATCATACTTCGCCGGATACTCCTTAACATTGCATGAACTTCATGTCGCGATTACAATGGCATATCATTTTGGTTTTAAGTCTCACGACATGGTGCATGTCTTGTGCCAATATCATGTCACCCACCGGAGGCCCGCGCGATGAAACTGCCCCCCTGATTCGTAAAAGAAGCCTGGCTGATTCAGCCCTCAATTTTAAAGGCGGCGATATACAGTTTGAATTCGATGAATTTGTGCAACTCAAAGATGTTCGCAATCAACTCATGATCACACCCATTCTCCGCTCCGACGCCATCGTGAAAGTGCATAAGAAAAAAGTGACCATCACCATTCCGGACTCTCTCCTTTTGCCGAATACCACTTATCGTATTTCTCTGGGAAATGCGGTTCAGGATTTACATGAAGGCAATCCGTATAAGAACCTGGATTTTACTTTTTCTACGGGAAGCTATTTCGATAGCCTGAGTTTGAATGGCAGTGTGATCGACGCCCGCACCGGAATGCCCGATACTTCATCCTGGGTCTTTTTGTATCCGGCCGAACTGCCTGACTCCGTTTTCCTCAAACAAAAACCGATGTATGCGGTAAAGTCTTCCGGTGGATTATTTCAGTTTAAAAATCTTCCTTCAAAATCATTTTCAATTTACAGTTTGAAGGATCTGAATCAATCGCTCACCTATGATGCTGCGGCCGAGCAAATTTCATTTCTCAATCAAAAAGTAAGGCCCGATGATACCCTGCATCCGATTGCCTTATACAGTTTTGTCGAAAAAGATAAAGTCGATACTGCCGCACCGCGTAAGTCGTTGAATAAAAATAAAGACAAAGGAATAGCCGATCAGAAATTCAATTATCAGGTGGCCGTCGATACACTCAGTCCGGCGAAAAGAACCTTCGATATTTCTGCGCCCTTGAGAATTGTACTGAACAAGAAAATATCCGCATTCGATATCTCCCGTATCCGACTGTATCAGGGCGATGTGATGGATGCCAGTGCCGATATACAATTGGATACCAGTGCACAAATTCTCTTACTCAAAACAGATTGGTCTGAAGATGCGGTCTATACTTTGAAACTCCTCAAAGGCTTTGCCACCGACAGCACCCTCGCCCAAGCTTCAGCCGGTAGCTATACCTTCAAAACACGCCGTAAAAGTGATTATGGATTTTTAACGGTACTTACCGATGTGAATGCGTCCAATATCATTGAACTGCTGCGCAACAATAAAGTGATCGCTTCAAAGAAAGCCACCGATACCTTGATCTCATTTCCCATGCTCAATCCGGATAACTATACCCTAAGGGTTTGGGAAGATATCAATGGAAATGGCCTCTGGGATACCGGATCCTTCACCACAGGTAAAAAACAACCTGAAATCTGTCGACTCATTTCTGCTTCCATTGCCATCAAAGCGAATTGGGAAAATAAAGCTGATATCAGACCCAAACCTCAGGAAGGGAATAAGCAAAAGATGGGACGTTAAACATCGAAAGGATGTCTATGCTTTGTATCTCTGGGTGACTGTATTACTTTTGAAAAAACAGCCATAATGCGAAACCTTATTCTGATACACGGTGCCCTCGGGCATGCTAAACATTTCGATGCCCTTTGCGATTTGCTGAAAGATGCATATCAACTTCATGTGATCGAGCTTCCTGCTCACGGTCAAAATCAGGAACACGTTGATTTTTCAATCCCCGGATTTTCAAATTATGTGGCTGAATATATACAACAACATCATCTGGAAGCCGCGGGCATTTTCGGTTATAGCATGGGAGGTTATATCGCATTACATCTGGCGCATCAGCACCCTGAACTGGTCAGCAAAGTGATGACCCTGGCCACCAAGTTCGACTGGAATGCACAAGATACTCAGCAGCAAGTAGCCATGTTGAATCCGGATAAAATGCTCGAGAAGGTACCGCAATATGTTGAGTCTTTGAAAGCGCAACACCCGGCTACCGATTGGCGACAACTGCTGAACAAAACTGCTGAACTCATGATGCAAATTTCCCAACAAGCATATTTGAATGATGAAGTTTTCCAACAACTGAATCTTCCGGTCCGCATCGGTCGGGGCGATCATGATAAAATGGTGAGCTTACAGGAGACCGCCGCTGTATATGAAAAGTTGCCACAAGGAAGCTTGTATATATTACCTGATACACCTCATCCCATCGAAAAGATTTCGGTTGAGTTGATGGCCCCGCAAATCAGGAATTTCTTTTAGGAACTGAAGAATTCCTTGTCCCTTTGCAGCATCTCTTTTTGTACCCGCGCACTGATCAGGATGCTGATCTCAAATAAAATGAATAATGGAAAGGCTACGATAGCCTGACTCATCCAATCGGGTGAAGGGGTGATGATGGCCGCGATGACCAGGATAGCGAGATAAGCATATTTACGATAGGTGCGTAAAAACACCGGAGTAATCAGTCCGATACGACTTAATACATAGGAGATCACCGGCAGTTCAAATGCCAGTCCGGTACCGACAATAATATTTACCATATTCTCCATATAATCATCCAGGGTCGGACGGGTTTCCAACACATGCTGAGTACCGATATGGTAATTGGAGAGAAAACTAAAGGTGAATGGTGCGAGGAGGAAATAGCCAAAAGAGACTCCCGTGATAAAGAAGAAGGTCACCCAGAAAATAGATCCTCGGGCATTCTTCACTTCTCGAGTGGAAAGCGCCGGTTTAATAAAGCGCCATAATTCCCAACAGATATAAGGAAAGGCAATGATGAAGCCGAGCAGGATGGAAATGGTGATACTGCTCATGAACTGCGAACCGAAGGCGGTCACCTGCATCTTCACATCGGGTGCGGGCATGCATAAGGCGTCGCCCATGTGCATGCGCTGACTTAAAGTACAAAGTTGGGTATAGGTAAAAAAATCGGACCGCATGGGACCGAAAATAATATGATCAAAGATCCAGTCGATTTTGATGAAAGAAGCGATGGCGAAAATCATAATGGCAATCACCGACCGAAGGATATGCCAGCGCAGGGCTTCAAGATGGTCTACAAAACCCATTTCCGCTGTAGGCGGCAGATTCTTATTGCGGCGGAGAAGGGGTAGGGCCAAGGTTGAACGAAATTATAAAAATGAACAGGTTTATTTTTCTACCTGGGCCTCAAAGCTAATCGAAAAAGGCGCATTATCTGAATTGGCAAAAATGAGGGCATTCTTTTGAACGGCTCCGGCCTTACCTGCGCTATTAAATTCCAAAGTAATTTCGGCCTGAGCACCGGGCAATATGGGTTCCTTCGGAAAAGAAGGTGCTGTACATCCGCAGGACGTCTGCACATTGGAAATCAACATGGGGTTTTGTCCTGCATTTTTCACCACATAAGAATGACGAACCTTATCGCCTTCTTTAATGGTCCCGAAATTGAAATTGGTCTCGGGAACTTCCAGGATGGTCTTGGGCATTTTCTTGATCTTGGCATCACGCTTGGCCTGATCACTTTCGCTCACGCCATTGTTCTTCATCGGATCTTCAAATTGATTGAATAAAGCGGTCTGACTGACCCCGCTGAGCTCCACCAGGGCAATGGCGAAAACAGATAAAGTGAGCACAGTCAATAAAATGGTTTTGATCGTTGCATTCATGGCACAAAAATAAGCGAAATACATATAGCTGTGCGAATAATGCCGTGTTAAGGCCTAGCTTCTTTTAGCCTTAAAAAAATCTTTCATGGGTTGGGCACATTCATCCTGCAGCAAACCGTGTTCTACCTGTGTTTTAGGATGAAAGGGACTCTGTGCGCAAGTATGTCCGTATCCATTTTTAGGGTCGGAAGCCCCGTACACAATGCGTCCAATCTTGCTCCAATACAACGCGCCGGCACACATCACACATGGTTCGAGGGTAACGTACAAAGTAGCTTCAGGCAGGTACTTGCTACCTAAGTGTTGAAAGGCCGAGGTGAGCGCCAATATCTCAGCATGTGCGGTCACATCGTTCAGAAGTTCCACCTGGTTATGCCCCCTCCCAATCACCTGATCTTTCATCACCACCACGGCACCCACGGGCACTTCATCAAGGTCGAAGGCTTTACGTGCTTCTTGTAAGGCAAGTTTCATGTAATGTTCGTCGTTCATACCCTCCAAAGATAGCCACAGATTACAGAGATTATATGGATGGGGGAATAAATCGGATCACAGATTTTAGGATTTCACGCAAGGGGTATTTGGATCACAGATTATATGATTTCACGGATAATACAATTACACTCAAATCCTGCTCTTTACCCATCTGTGAAATCTGTGTAATCCGTGTTCCCCTTCCACATCATCCATCCGTGCAATCTGTGTAATCCGTGATCCTTGATATCTGTGGCCCTTAATCTGTGGCCTTCTGTGGCCTGTGGCTGAATATATCATTCATCATCCGATACAAATGCGGATGTTCCTCATTGAATTTATCTGGTTTCTCGAAAAAGTACTCCGAAATCACGGCCAGGAATTCCGCTTCATTGGTGGCCCCATAAGGATTGATATCGCTATCGCCTTCGTGGATGTCTTGTATGCTGGCACGAATATGCTTGAGCCAGGGCGCTATCAGCGATTTGGGTATGAGGTATTCCGGTACACCATCCACGCTTCCGTCGGCCTTATCAATGAGGTGTACAAATTCATGGATGGCCGTATTGGATCCGTCCTTTCGTGCGAATCCATCCCGGAGGGCATCCAGCGACAAGAGCATGGTGCCGTTCAGAGCCCCGTCGCCCACCATGCCCATGATGGGATTGGAATGTCCGTCGACCGTATAATCATGATCGAAGTTGCCTTCGTACAATAAGATCTCCCGGATATTGCGGTACTCCCAGTCCGGAAATGCAAACAAAGGAATGATGGCTGCCGAGGCAATATACACTTCATCGAGGAGGGTGTGACGGGCAGCACCCACATTGGTAAAGCGGGTATGCTGAAGAAAGTGCATCACCCTCTGTTGGAAACTGTTCTTGTGTTCCGCATTCAGTTTATGGTAAAAAGGAATATGCTCGCGAAGGAGATTTTCGATGGGTATGGGGTTGGGGGGAGGATTGGGGGCTTGGGTCGCTATGCGTCGTTGATGGATGAACCAATAGACGATGACAACCACCAGGGCAATCAAAATGATGATATTCATACCCCTTAGCGAATCGTGAATTCTACTTTGCCAGCGCCAATCAGTGGCTTCTTGATATTCCCCACTTCGAGGGTATAAGCATGATCTTCATAATCGAAGCTCAGGGTTTCTTTTTCCGACATCAGTTGTTGATCAATGATGCGGTCATCCCGACGGATACTGATATCTGCTTTTTTACGGGTCACTTCGCCCACGGCTACAATGATGCTGCCATCCGTGCCTTCAATAATCATTTGCGTATTGGCCTCCTTCATGCTCTCGATACCACGATCGGGCATATTCAGATGATGAGAGGATTTGGTTTTTGCTTTGGCATCGCTACCTTTTTGATCGTTGCAACGAATGTAAACAACTGAAATAACCGCAACAGACAAGGCTGCCAGAATAAATAGTTTGAGTGATGGTTTCATACGTAGGATAAATGTACGATGCTTTCAGAAAGTAGGAATGTTTTTAGGTTAAAGCTTTTATAAGGACCGGGAAATTTTTTTATGCCCCCGATAAAGTCTCCGTTCGATTGATCATCCTCGTGCGGGGACCCTGAACCCGTTCCGGGGCGAGCGTGCCTCGACCTGCGCGGGGAAGAGTGAGAGCGACGAATGTCTAGGCATTATAATCAGCCTCAGCATCCGGAAGATCGCTCGAATCAAACGGAATTTAAATTAAGGAATGTCATCCCGGTTGTCCCGGCTTCAACAGTCTCGTCGCATCCACAAAATGATATGCCGGGGCAGACCGGGACCTGCCGGGGTAAGTCGCGATCAAAACCCACAGATCCCGGTCTGGCTGTTTCCTTTTTCCGCAAGCGGAAAGGAAACCAAGCCAACCGGGATGACATCTCCGTAGCAGGAGTATCGTAAGCCTCAGCATCTCGCCAAGCGCTCGTATCAAACGAAATCTAAATTAAGGAATGTCATCCCGGTTGTCCCGGCTTCAACAGTCTCGTCGCATCCAAAAAATGATATGCCGAAGCCGAATCCCCCCAACTAAAAATTAAACACTAAACACTAAAAACTAATAACATGTTAATCTTCAAAACCTTCACATAGGTGAACGTTTTTCCTTTTCCGCCCGACTACGTTTGTCCTACCAAAACAAAGTATTTCAATCATACGAAATCATGAAGAGGACAAAACAAAATATAACCCACTCCTTCCCACGCTCAAACAGCGATTTTCCTGCTTTTACAGGCCTATACGCTGTTTCGGTCAATGGATATCCAACATCGGTCTGTGGTTATTCTGTTTCTGCCAATGGATATTCAACTTCTGCCAATGGATATCTTTCTTCTATCTCCTGTGTCATCTCTTCTGCCAATGGTTATTTGTTTTATGTCCATGATTACTCAACTTTAACCCACTCATATCCGGCTCCGGTCTATGGATACTTCACTTCTGTCCATGGTTGTTCTTATTCTGCCTTTGGATACCCAACTTCTGCAAATGGATATTCAATCACTGCCGCAGATTATTCCTTATCAAATAGTAAATATTTCATTTCTGTCATTGCAATTTCAGTTACACTTCTACAATATTTAGATTTCATCCCCACATTATTTCATTTACGAACCACATTATTATCTTCCCTCCATCCTCCTTAGCGATCCCTTTCCAATTTAGGACGCTGCCAAACCCTAAATGAAAAATTCAAACTCATTCACCCGCCGTCTAATGCCTTGGCAACACATCAACACGGCAATATTTTTAAACAATTATAAATTAAATTAAAATGTCTACATCAAATAATAATTTGTCTCAACAGGAACTTTATACCATCGCTAAACTATGCTGGAATTCCTGCAAACAAAAACAATCCAATTTCCTTTCCTTTAAGGCAAAATATGATATGCCTTTCATCGATGCACATCTGGATCAAATCGAACAGGCCCAAACCCTC
>JAEUVB010000017.1 GCA_016786845.1 Chitinophagaceae bacterium
TGGTATACTATGTTGAATTTTCCGAAATTGATGAGGCCATTAAATTTGAAAAACAATTGAAGCGATGGAAGAGAGAATGGAAAGACAATTTGATTGATCATTCAAATCCAGATCGTATTGATCTTATGTCAGATTTTATGGGTTAATCCGAGTATTATGTTTTGATATCACCCCGGCAGATCCCGGTCTGGCTTCCGGCTTATTCCATTTCATGGAATGCCGTCCCGCCAACCGGGATGACAATCATTAATATAAATTCCGTTTGATTTGAGCGCTCTTCGAGATGCTGAGGCTGACGATACGCTCGCTACGGAGATGTCATCCCTGTCCGACAGTCTTTAATATATATTTCGTTTGATTCGAGTGTACTTGAGTCGCTCCGTAGCATGGGGTTGCTTCGTGCCTCGCAATGACGTACAACAATCGCTTCGTAGCCTTACGTAATTGCGAGGAGGCGATCCCGCACGTGCGGGACAATCCCATGCTACGAAGCGATCTCTTTCTCTTTCCCCTTGTCCTTTCCCCGACGAAGACCTGCCCTCCTCGTTGCGCCCGATGGGAGGGGCAGTCTCGTTCTGTGTCTCCTCTTGCGAAGCATGGGAGACACACAACGAGACCGAAGCCCGGACAGCGGGACGAGGCTCCGGAGAATTCGCCGAATGACGCCCACATCATTCTTCCATTTTTTATAGCGCCTGATTTAAACGTGCAAATATTCTATAGTAGGGAACTTAAGCCCATTTAGAGAATCATTCAACATACAATCAAATTCATACTCACCCATGAAGGCTTGCAAAGCATCTAGGTCGGCATACCATGACTATCGTTTCCATCTCATTCCGGCATACATCGTGCGTCCCATCGTAGGGCCCCAAACCAATGAGCCATCAAAGTAAGTACCAAAGGGTGATTGTGCATCAATGATGGCAATATCCTGCATGTAATTCAATATATTCTCTACACCCCCATATACTTCAAATCCATGCCCGAGTACTTTATTGATATGGGCATTCATGGTGAAGAAAGAAGGCGACATATTTTCAAATCGTAGATTCTCAGGATTATTTAAGGTAGACGGTATCCTCTTCGAGCCGGTCCATTGTAGGGTATAATCGAAGGACCATTTAGATCGAGTCGTATACGATGCATTAATAAACGCGCGATGTTTCGCATTCAATGGCTTTTGCTTTCGCACCCCTTCGAAACTCATCTGCACATCATGGTATCGATAAGCAAGTCGTATATCCATTTTTCGAATAGGCTCGTAATCCAATTGTACTTGTACACTATGGGCAAATGAAGGCGCCGTAGAATTATAGAATTTGATAAATCGTTCCTCCTCCCAATCGGCCACAACCTGATTCAGAAAATGAGTGTAGTAATAGTCTACACTGAATGTACCCGGACGATAGTTGAGTTTAAATTTATACGTTCCGTTGACTCCGCTGTTGATAGCCGATTCATTTTGAAGCTGATACATTCCGTCTTTCTGCGAAGGCATGATGAGTACCGTTCGATTGGTTGAAAACAGACCCAAGTTCTCAGAGAATATGGTCGCAGTCCGATATGACTTACCCACAGAAGCTCTGAAGGTCATATTATCCAGCGGAGCATATCGAATGTGAAAACGAGGTGTGGTATACAAGCCGTATAAATTATGATAGTCGGCCCGCATACCCAGCACTGCATTTACTTTTTTTGAAAAGGTATGCGCATACTCGCCATAGATCCCCGGAACCATCTCATGATTGACATAAGGCATTCCATTCACTTGCTCATTTCGATTCATATAATTGACCGTCGCGCCAAGCTTTAAAATATGATTGGTATTTTTTACGATGGTTTGAAAGATATAATTCGTGTAAAAACTTTGTTCATTGGCCACATATTGTTTACGACCAAAAGCCATGTCCTGTTTATGGGAAGAAAAAGCCAACTGTAGCCCCATGCTTTTCCATGGTTTATGTTCAAATAGCTTTCCGATTTTCATCCAGGTATCCAATCGATTTGTTTTCAGATTCATGGTCCAATACGGACTCAATTTTGGATTTTCATCGGTGTCGGTATGCATGGATCCGCCCCAATTATTGTTGTAGACATACTTTGCACCGACTTGAAGTTCACGCCCCTTTTGACCAAACCACATCCAGCGGTTTGATGCAATCCAGGTATTACCCATGGGTTGATCAATAAAATGATCATGATTCTGATCCACTTTCAACCATTGCGATTTGCCATGCAGAAATAGATTGCCATACAATTTCTCCTTGGGTTCAAAAGCCAGATAGGCATTTGCTTCAGACCGTCCTTGAGCACTTTGATAGAGATTAAAATATTGTTTGTCACCCTCCATCGGCTTGCGCATTTCAATATTGATTTGCCCGGCAAGTCCTTCATAGCCATTTACCACAGAGCCGGCACCTTTACTCAGTTGCATGCTTTCTATCCATTGCCCCGGTGTAAAAGTTAAACCCGTAATGCTCGCGAGTCCGCGTACTTCGGGTATATTTTCACGCGTAATCAGGGTATAGGGGCCTGAAAGCCCAAGCAATTGAATCTGCTTATATCCGGTAACGGCATCGGTGAAGGCAACGTCGACACTCGGGGTCGTTTCGAAACTCTCACTCAAATTACAACAAGCGGCTTTCAATAATTCTTTGGCACCTATCCGTTCTGTTTTTTGCATCGTCAGCAGACTGATTTCTGTTGCAAACCGCTTCTGACTAATGGTTACATCTTTGATTTTTTGAAGATAGGGATAGACAATTTTAAGGTCCTTTTGCTTATCGGTTAGCGCAATGGTATCGCTACCCATTCGATCGTAGGATATAATGATCCGTGTGGCCGTATCCGGTACCGACAAAGTGAATTGTCCCTCTTTATCCGTAAACGCAATGATCTTTTTGGAAAAGAAAATTTTCGCCCCGGCTACCGGAACTTCACTTTGATTTTGTTTTTTTTCAAAAATGCTGCCATGAATTGGAACCAGATTTTGTTGCGCAAAAATCTGAGAACAAGTGAACAGCAGGCTGAAAAAAAATAGTGTTGAGTAATTCAGCGCTACTCTAATCATGATCGCAAGTACCGTTTCTATAAGCGCAACATGAAGGAAGTTTGGCGTAAGATTTATCACTGGCTTTTTGTTCCTTGGTATCATGTCCGGCATCAGCTATCGCCAATGAAATCCGAGACAGACTCACTTTATCCGTAAGATAGACTACAGTAAGCACCTTGGTTTTTTTATCCCATACAGCAGACTTAACGCCTTTAATATAGGCAGCCTCTTCAATTCTGGTTTTACACTGACCACAATTGCCGTAGACTGTAAATGTATCTGTCGCTGTTTTAGATTGAGCTTGTAAAGTTGTTCCTGACAACATCATGATGAGCAGGAGTATCGTATGAATGAGATGATTTTTCATTTTTATTTTATTTTAAGTATGAAAGAAAATAAGACTAATTGTCAAACGCAAATGGAATGACTTTCTGATTCAGCTAACTATAAAATAAAAATGCATGTATTTGTTTGTATATCGGTACCTGACCGGATCTGTCCGGCGGACGCGGCAAAGTGCTTAAGGTAAATGCAGAAGAACCGTAGTTGCGGGTTGCATATTCAGCGACATCATGATTCTGAGATATGAAGACCAGGTCATGACCATGTAATTTAAATTCATGTTCGTGTTGTATCTGGTCGGTGGTAACCTTTAAGGTTTTAAATTCATCCTTACAACAATCATCAGGCTTTCCACCCAAGTTTTCATCGCAACAACAGGAAGACTTTTCATACAATTTAAAACTTGCCAATGACTCTCCGCAGTAATGCAGTGAAACCACCAACCCGAGTGAAAAACTCAGATAGAGGAATAACAGCGATATGGAATAAATCCTTTTCAAGTACTCAAAGGTAAGTTAGAAAATTTATTTGCGAATCAACCTAATTCCTAAATAAACCTAAAGATTCCTTGTTTAACCCACGGAAACATCATCATATACTTTAATTTCCTGATACAGGGTATCGCGTTCAACAGGCGTTCTGCCCGCGTCACGAATCAAATCGCACAGCTCTTCGGTGGTCATGGAAGGATTTTGCTCTTCACTACCGGCCATACTGTAAATCTTGGTACTGTCGTCGATGGTACCATCTAAATCATCAACCCCATAGCTAAGCATGAGTTGTGCATTGCTTCTTCCTAACATCGGCCAATATGCTTTAAGGTGCGCAAAATTGTCCATATAGATTCTCGCAACGGCATACAGTTTAATGTCTTCCACAATACTCGACTCTGCAACATGACTCATATCATTATCCTGATTTCTAAATTTCAAAGGGATAAACGTATTGAAACCACCGGTTTCATCTTGTAAGGTGCGTAAACTTTCCATATGGTCGATACGATGTGCATAGCTTTCAATATGTCCATAGAGCATCGTCGCATTACTATGCATACCCAATCGATGAGCCGTTCTGTGAATATCGAGCCATCCGTCGCCATCCACTTTATCTTCACAGATTTGTTTACGGATTTCAGCATCGAAAATCTCTGCACCCCCACCCGGCAACGATTGCAATCCGGCGTCTTTTAATTTTTGCATACCCTCTTCGCGACTCAATTTCGATTTACGAAACATATAATCCAATTCTACTGCAGTAAAGCCTTTGAGGTGCAAATCAGGGCGATGGGCTTTGATTTTTCGAAGTAACTCGCAGAAGTAATCCAGATCCATTTTGGGATGTACGCCTCCAACAATATGAACCTCCGTGACAGGTTGGCCATCATACTTTTTCACGATATCCATCATTTGATCAATGCTCAATTCCCATCCGTCCTCCCGATGTTTATATAAACGGGAATAGGAACAAAAAGCACAACTAAAGACACAAACATTGGTCGGTTCGATATGAAAATTTCGATTGAAAAAAGTCTTGTCACCGAAACGAGATTCCCTGACATAATTCGCCAAGGCACCCAGCCATCCAATTTCTCCTTCTTGAAATAATTTGAGTCCTTCTTCGGGTGATATTCGCTGTGCGTTTAATACCTTTTCGCAGATTCGCTTCAAGTCTGCACTTAATGGATAGGAATCTAAAAGACTTTGGATATTTTCAGTATGCTTCATGATCGTAAAGATTGCCGTCAAAGGTACATGATGGCCATGAAGAGATGAAATAGATTAAACTGATGCTTATCATGGAATGCAAAGGTCGTTTAACACATAGAGATTGCCATTCACCACATTAAAATCCACTTCGGCCTTAATACCGTTGACCCGTCCTTTGCAATTGTGTTGCCAAATTTGCCAGTCGCGTTTAATTCTTGGCGCTTCTGCTTGTTCGTAATGAGCCACCCAGAGCGGGTAATCATCGAAAGCCCCCTCCAAATGCTGAGCATAAAAATCGGCACCCGTATAGATGAGGGGCTTTACTTTATATTGCTTTTCCAGCACATCCAGGCAGGCCTTCAATTCTCTTTGAATCAATTCATTGTTTGCCCGGTTGGTTTCTTCAATATCCACAACAGGCGGTAAATCGCCGCTTTCCATATGGACCTTGGAAATAAAAAATTCTGCCTGCGCCTTACCTCCCCTTCTAGGATGAAAATAGAGATAAGCGCCGCGCATCAAAGGATAATCTTGAATTCGTTCCCAGTTTTTCTTAAAATAAGGATCCGTTAAATTGGTGCCTTCAGTGGCTTTAATAATTGCAAAGGATATTTTTTGACCCTGATCACGCATATTGCTGACCATTTCCCAATCGATATTGCTTTGATAACGTGATACATCAATGCCATGTGTAGTGTATCCTGCCGGAATGCTGATCCCGAAATTTGGATATTCAATATGTCGCTGTGACAAATAGAGTTTATCGGCCAGGTAGACTCCGGCTACTACCGATATCGTAACAACAACAAGAATCAATTTATGTTTAAGGCGCATGCAGGTTGACAAATAACAAGTGTATGTCAGATTTTGGGTGAAAATAAAATATATTTGGCAAAATAACGTTAATTCCGTCGATGAAGAAATGGACTTTTGTTTTGTTGATATGCCTTTCCCAACAAGTGTTTGCTCAGGTGACCGGCGGCGAACATGTTTTTGAATTTTTACGTTTATCTCAAAGCCCTCATATCAGTTCATTGGGAGGGATCGCATTGGCCAATCCTTCTTCGGATGTGATGATGAGTTTTACAAATCCGGCATTGCTTAGACCCGAATTTCACACGCAAATTGGGTTGAATTACAATTTCTATTACGCAGGCACACGGGTTTCCAACTTTTACTATGCCCAACATTTGCCGAAATTGAACACCACCTTCGGATTAGGCATTCAATACCTGAATTACGGGAAATTTAATTTCACAGATGCCTTGGGCAATAGTTATGGTACCGGGTCTGCTTCCGACTATGCCATCTCTTTGAGCGCTTCCCGCAGCTACCTGACCCGTTGGCGTTATGGAGCAACTATTAAGTATGCACACTCTAATTTGTTCGACAAAAAATCATCCGCTGTGCTGGCCGATATCGGCGTGGTATATGCCGACACCAATGCCAAATGGTATCTTGCTGCGGCAGTTAAAAATGCCGGAGCTCAATTAAGCTATTTCGACCCGCAAACCGGAGCTCAACCACTTCCGCTGGACTTACAAATCGGCCTCACCAAAAAATTCAAAAAGGCCCCATTCACTATAATGGTTCTGGCTCATCATTTGTATACCTGGGATATTCGCTATGACAACCCTGCAGATCAGCAAGACAATACCCTGCTCTTTACCGACACCACACAAAACACAAAAAAGAAAAGCTATTTTGCCGATAAACTCTTCAGGCATTTTGTGTTCGCATTAGACGTCAACCTGGGCAAACGACTTGAAATCAGTGCGGGCTACAATCATTTGAGACGATCCGAATTGGCCATTGATGAAAGAAAAGGTTTATCCGGATTTTCCTTTGGTGCCGGGCTCTATCTCAATCAATTTACCATTCACTATGCCCAGTCCTATTATCACATTGCCGGTCCATACAATGAAGTGGGCATCAATGTCCGATTAAACGATTTGTTCGGACTGGGAGATGCGGGGAAACGAATCAATTGGAGTGAAAAATTTGCCAAAAGTTACTTGTAATCTTCTTGGATAGCCAGGTGCTGACTATCTATATCAAACAACGCTTATAAAGTTGTATGGTATTTTCAAGTCCCAGATATAATGCATCACAAATCAGTGCATGTCCTATGGAAACTTCCTTTAGATGAGGAACCCGGCCGGCAAAGTATTTCAGATTGTAGCGATCCAAATCATGACCGGCATTGATACCCAATCCTTCAAGGTCTGCAGCTATGGCTGAATCTATATAGGTTTGTATCGCGGACTCCGGGTTTGATGGAAACTGTTGTGCATAGGCCTCTGTATACAATTCAATACGATCAGTACCCGTAGCAGCTGCATGCACCATAAGTGCCGGATCCGGATCCATGAAAATAGAAACACTGATCCCTTCCTGTTTAAAAACGGTAATTATATTTCTAAGAAAATCCTTATGTCCAAGCGTATCCCAACCGTGATTAGACGTGAGCTGATCTTCGGCATCCGGCACGAGTGTGACTTGATGAGGCTTATTGGCCAATACCAAATCTACAAATTTTGTTTCCATCGGATTACCTTCAATATTCAATTCGGTATCTACCACATTTTTCAACTGAGCCACATCTTCATATCGAATGTGACGCTGATCAGGCCGGGGATGTATGGTGATGCCATCAGCTCCGAACCGCTGACAATCCATCGCAGCCTGTATCAAATCAGGATTATTTCCGCCTCGTGCATTTCGCAGTGTGGCAATTTTATTGATATTCACTGAAAGTTTGATCATCGATGTGAAATTAACCTTTTTCAAAATCTAAGGTACATAAAGAATATGCGGCATGAAGCCGGCCATGTGTTAAATGTTTCCTTAAAGCGAACATTCTTTCGGAATAAATTGAATTGTACTCACCAAACGCTTGTTGTAAATCATGTTGTTCGAGATCGGAAATCTTGCCATCAAAGGCTGCGGAAACACATAAAGTATCGAGGACAAAAAATCGCTCTGGTAAATTCAGTAGCTGAAGATCCTGTAAAAATAAACGCCAGTCATCCAGACGATCCGGTTCACGGATTTCGAATATTTCCTCAAACTCTAGCAAAAGGATAACCATATTCGGATGATAATTTCGCGTAAGAACAACCGTATTACCAATAGCCCTGAGCGTTGTTATTTTAGCCTGTGCCGACAGTTGAGCCTGAATACCGCCGGTTCGAAGTTTGGCGGTCATTTGATTCGCCAGTATGAATCCAAACAAACGCAATCTGGCCTCCTTAGCCACTTTATACAGGACCATGGCATTCCAAAAGAATTCCACCAATAGGGCTTCGTATAAAACAGAAACACCTAAAATTTCCTTCCCAACCAATAACAGCAATACATATTTCAGAATAAAATTGGTGAGAATGATTTTCAATTTGTAGATGAATCCGAGAATTAATAAATTTCTTTTGGAAACCTGACGAAACGGATTAATTCCAAACAAATGAACTTCGGGCTCCTGAATCTCGAGTGCCGTTCGGGAAAGAATATTCAGGATGGAAAAAGGACCCTGAAAGAGATAATCATTCTTCGGTGAGTGAATATTCAGTTTGTCGGCTATTTCATGAACCGTTCGGAGGGATATGAGGAATAAGCAATAAAACTCGATCAAGGTAAACAGCAATGTGACTGCAGCAACTATGCCGTAATGAAAATACCATTTCGCATCGGCATAGATTACATCGGCTTTAATCATAGGAAATACCATGATCAGGCCTGTAATTCCAGACATCCATATGCCTCTGACGGTAATTCTTCGTATCTCCCTTTCTAATGTAGCATCATCCGGAATCTGATCTATACCCCCGGTGCGCCGTCGAAATAAGCGAAGGTAAAAAATTCCAAACCGCTCTAAAAAACCGCTCCGGTAGGGCTTATTCATGAATCGCTAAGGTAATTCAGGCTAAATAAAAAACCCCTGACAGACAGGGGTTTTTGAAAAATATTTGATGGATTAAACCTTATTTAGGCGCATCTACTTTGATAGAATCCTTGCCGGCCGGAGCATCTCCTTCAGCAGGAACCGCACCTTCAACCGGTGCTTCTTCAACCGGTGCAGCTGCATCTTCTGAAGGTGAACCGCCACCCATATCATCTTTTGTCATATTCACCAGCCATTTGCCGTCTTTCTTCACCAAATTCAAAGTTTCTGTAGCCTCAGGTTTGTCGTCGCTACTGAAAGTAACTACACACTTATCACCTTCTTCTTTTGCTTCTTTAATGGTAACTTTTACGTCTTTAGCTTTATTCTTTACAGAATCAGGAACCATTCCGGAGAAAGAAGCCAGCATGTCCAGCATTTTGCCGGTTTCAGGAGTACCATACTTCTTAGCAGCATCATAGTCCATTTTTTTCAATGCATTGAGGTAGTTCAGGGCTACATCTTTTGGATCGCTTTTACTTCCGCAGCTAACCAGGGTGAAGGCGACAAAAGCAAATGCAGCCAACGATAATACGAATTGTTTCATGTGTTTATTTTTTGATTTTAATGGGCAAAAGTAAATTTAATATACGATACGGCAAAGCAAATGAGCATCTTTATTCACGAATATATTGTCGGTGGAAACATACCGAAAAGCCTTATGCTGGGTCACTTCAAACAAAGTATCAGGGGCTAAAGCCTGATGAAAGGCTTTATAAATCATTTCTGCACAGTAGAGTCTTTGGTCAGTAGCCAAATCAAACTCCATGTCAAAAGGGATCTGACGATGATGAAAATCCAATACGATTTGATGAAGCTTCTCAATTTGCGCCGGGTTTAGATTATACCGGCAAATACCAAAACCCAAATTATGATCGGGCCTGACGAATTGTTCATAGGTATCCAATCTCAATTTTTCATCCGGATTATCTTCACCGCCTATGGAGTGATACACCATCCAGCGATTATTCTCGCGAAAGGCAATGCCACAATGAGAAAAGGTCTTATCGGTTTTGTTGAGTTGCGCAAACATGCTGCTGATGACATCATTGCCGGTTCGCAGTACAATGCAGCCATCGGATAGTAACACTTTGTTACTATCCACCCGATGGAGTTTGTCCAAATATTGATGATCGGGGCCTTTGGGCAATTTCGAAGCAGAGGCCGATTCTGGGGAATTTTGACAGGATGAGATCCAAACCAATAAAAACAATACACTACTTAGCAGCCTCATCACTTTTCTTCGTTTCAGCCGGTTGATTGGCCCGGTCATACGCTTTAATAATTTCTTTGACCAAACGATGTCGCACAACATCTTCTCCATCCAATTCGATGTGAATAATTCCATTGATATTTCTCAAAATATGGATGGCCTTTCCTAATCCACTGGTTTGATTCTTAGGTAAGTCTACCTGGGTCATATCTCCGGTAATAATCGCCTTAGCTGTGGGGCCGATACGGGTCAAAAACATTTTGATTTGGAGCTCAGTCGTATTTTGTGCTTCATCCAGGATGATATAGGCATTATCTAGTGTACGTCCACGCATATAAGCTAATGGGGCAACTTCAATAATGCGGTTGGTCATATAGTAATTCAATTTGTCGGCCGGTATCATATCATCCAGTGCGTCATATAATGGTCTTAAATACGGATCAATTTTCTCTTTCAGATCGCCCGGTAAAAAACCCAAGCTTTCTCCGGCTTCCACTGCAGGACGAGTCAAAATGATTTTCTTCACCGATTTGTTTTTCAAAGCCCTCACTGCCAAAGCCACAGCCGTATAGGTTTTTCCGGTACCCGCAGGACCTACTGCAAAAATGATATCGTTTTTATCGGCCGCAGACACCAATAATTTCTGATTGCGTGTTTTCGCCTTGATGATTTTTCCATTTTGGCCAAAAACGAGAATGTCATTATTGATATCCTCGGTAATTTTCTCGTCTATTACACCATCATCATCCCCTAGAATTTTAGAAAAATAATTTTCAGACAAATGACCATTCCTTTCAAGATATTGAACAATTAAATCAATCTTTTCCTTAGCCAGGTCCACTTCTTCCGGTTTGCCGGATAGTTTAATGAGTGAACCTCTGGAGAGAATTTTAAGTAATGGAAATTTCTTTTTTAGGATATCAAACTTGTTGTTGTTTACACCGAAAAACTCTATGGGATTGACGGTTTCGAGGTTGATGATATGTTCAGTCAAAGTTTATGTTTTTTGTAAATACAATAGTAACTCTTTTCAACAAGAATAATTTCCCAATCCTTACACTGTGTATATGTTGGGGAATAATCCAAGGATCACCTAGTCAGAAGTCCAACAAAGTAAATAACATTTTACAGGAATAAAGCGCCTTCAGGTTCATGTATGAAAGGTTACGGTTTGGAACTCCCCTTGAAGTGTATTACATTTGGTCATTAAAAGATAATATATGGCAATTCAGATCGGTCAGAAAACACCTGATTTTACGTTGTTTAATACCGAAAAAAATAAAGTTTCCATCAGCGATTATCAAGGTAAAAATGTAGTGCTCCTTTTTTTCCCATTAGCCTTTACGGGGGTATGTACGAATGAACTATGTGATGTGCGTGATCATATGCATATTTACAATAGCCTGAACGCTGAGATCATTGGAATTTCGGTTGATTCCTTGTTTGTTTTGGGAAAATTCAAATCTGAAAACAATCTGGACTTCACCTTGTTATCGGATTTTAATAAGGTAACTTCCCGTGATTACGATTGCTTGTACGATACATTTTCTTACGACATGCTGGGAGTCTCCAAAAGATCTGCTTTTGTGATCGACCGTGAAGGCATTGTTCAATATGCGGAAGTACTCGAAAAAGCGGGAGATTTACCTGATTTCACAGCGATACAAGAATGTTTGAAACAACTCAACTAATCTAAATTCATAGATGATGAAAAAAATTACACTCCTAGCCTTGATGTTTTTGTCCTTCAATGTCGCCCGCGCGCAAATGATTGAAGGATTTGAAAATTGGCATACCTATTTCTCGGGTGCGCTGAATGTTCCGAATGGTTGGAATGCTACGGACTCCCTGATCAAATTTTTCGGGCTGGCGACCAATCCCGGAGCCACTTTTTTGGCTCAGGCTGAAAAAGAACTACCCGGTAATGGCAGTGCTACAGCCATGAGACTCATGACGAAAATTCAGCCGGCGCTAACCGGTATTATTCCAGGTGGACCTATGCCCTGTATGGCTAGCAATTCGGTTATTCAGGTCAATACCGGAACAGGTGAATTTACATTTACCGGTGGATTACCTTTTAATTATGACCCTGTATCCGCCAGCTGTTGGGTAAAGAATGATCCGCGTATGGGCGATTCCACTTCGATTACCTTTTTAGCCATCGATAATTCGGATGGAGGTGATAGCATTGTCGCAGTAGCAGATACGATGTTGGGGGCCAGCTTAAATAACTTCACTCAAATCACAATGCCCTTTAAGTATAACAATTCAGGCTTCACCACAACTTTACTTCGTGTCATCATTGCATCGAGCGGGAATTTTTACTTTGATGTAAATGGTGCCTTTGCAGGCCTCAACGATAGCAGTAGTATCATAGTAGATAATATTTCGGTGGCTGCACCATCGGGTATCATTACACCCATCTTATCTTCAACATTGGCTAATGTTTATCCCACCCAAGTTACAGACAAACTATATATTGATATGATTGCACCTGTTGAAAAAGGCATGGAATGTCGAATTTTTGATTTGAAAGGTGGGTCTGTTTTTCAATCCTCCCTCAGTCAGAATCAGAGTGTATTTGACCTCTCCACTCTTCCTTCAGGAAATTATATATTCGGCCTTTACACGGATGGACGAATGAAACAATCCGGTAAAATCTCAAAGTATTAAAAACAAAAGTATTTTTTAACAGGCTATCTTTCGAGATAGCCTTTTTTATTTTGAATACTTCCGATAAATGTAAAGGGCCACGAAGGAAAAGAAAATATTCGGAATCCACACCGCTATTAACGGGTGAAGACTTCCTTTAATGGAAAATGTAGTTGAAAATTGCATCATTACGATATAAATAGCACTTAGGGCCAAACCAATGGCCAAATGAATACCACTTCCGCCTCTCACCTTTCGTGAGGCAATACAAGCGCCTATGATGGAAAGTATAAACGCAGAAAAAGGAGATGCTGTTCTTCTGTATTTTTCGATATAATATTCATTCAAATTTTCACTCCCTTTTTCTTCCTCCTTTCGGATAAACGCATTGAGCTGAGGTGCGGTCATCATTTGCTTGATTTCACGACGAGAAACCAAATCGTTGGGGGTGAAACTAAATTTTTTAAATAAAAAAGGGTAACGCTGCATGATCTCTACCGGCCCCTCATTAATTCGGGCAATAGCTTCCATCAGCTTCCATTCCTTTTTAATACTATCATACAAACAACGATCAGCCGTAATTTTTTGACGAATTTCATTGCCTGAAACTTTTTCATAACTGAATCGGTAACCGGTTTTTGATTCCGGATTATAACTCTGCATATAGATATACTCTGTTGGACTGATTCTCATATGAAAATTATCATGACTATAATTGGCTTTACTCATGATGTATTTTTCTTCAAACTTTAACCTGCTTTTATTGGCTTGAGGAATGATGTAATGATTCGCAATAAAAAGCACGAAAGAGATGATGGCAGCACCGGCGAGATAGGGACGAAGCAATCGGCTAAATGACATTCCACTGCTCAGGATGGCAATGATTTCAGAACGGTTTGCCAGTTTAGAGGTAAAAAATATAACCGCTACGAAAATGAATATCGGAAACAGCAGGGCTAAAATATAGGGAAGAAAGTCGCGGAAATAGATTAAAATCTCGGCGGCCGGCACACGCTTCTCTACAAAGTCGTTCACCTTTTCCGTAAAATCAATCACGATGGCAATGGCCGAAAACGCCATCAGCAGGAAAACAAAAGTGACCAGAAAATTTTTTAAAATATATTTATCGATCTTATTAAACATGCGATGAATGCAAACGTAGGAAAATTTTTTGTTAGCCTCATGATAATGTATCATGGATACTTCCTACCATCTCCATAGAATCCTCCGATTTACCGACCACTCGTTTTGCTTTCGGCCGTATTAAAATTATACTTTACACGCAAGACCAAAAAATATAAAATTTTAAGGCATTATTCGGGCGGCTTATACAATCTTTGTACAGAACAACAGTTACCCAAATGGTATATGATAAAATTCCTTCCATATTGTATCATGCTTTGCCTTCTTTTTGCCTCACATACATTGATGGCCCAAAAAGGACCGAACGATACAATACCGGTCGGCAGTATGGTCATAGGCAATGATACCCTTCCCCATATTTGGATACGTGACATGTTTGTGACGGCCAAAGCACCTCGCTGGCTGGTGAAGGAAAGGCGAAGATGGCAGCGGGAACAAGATCAATATAGTCGGCTACGTTACAATGTGTATCTGACATATCCATATGCCGTTGCGGCTTCTTATATTCTCAAGGATGTCGACTCCATGCTGCATACCTTACAAAGTAAGGATGCCAAGAAATTATTCAAAGAACGAAAAGAACAAGAACTCAACCGAAGATTTAAACATGAACTTGAAAATTTTTCTATCGAACAAGGGCAGATTTTGGTCAAACTGATCGCCCGGCAAACCGGTAAACCCTGCTATCAAATTGTAAAAGAACTCAAAGGGGGATTTAATGCAGGCATTTGGCAGGCAGTGGCACTTTTATTTAATAATAATCTCCGTAATACCTACGACGCTGAAGGCGATGATGCCATGATTGAGTCGATAGTTCTGGAAATAGAATCAACCGGACATTTTGAATTAAAAAAATAATCCTGCGTATTCTCTGTTAAAATCATTTACTTTGGTCCTTCTTACTGACCTTGACAACCAATGAAATTAGATATACTTGCCATTGCTGCTCACCCGGACGATATAGAACTTTCTTGTAGCGGCACCCTGCTGTTACATAAAAATATTGGATATAAAACCGGTATTTTGGATTTGACGAAAGGCGAACTCGGTTCACGAGGGGATATCGAAACCCGTCAGAAAGAAAGTGAAAGAGCTTCTGCTATTCTCAAATTGGACATCCGGGAAAATGCCGGGTTCAGAGACGGTTTTTTTGTGAACGATGAAACGCATCAAAAGGCACTCATCCGTTTTATCAGAAAATACCGTCCCAATATCGTTTTAGGTACTGCACCCAGCGACCGACATCCCGACCATAGCCGTGCATCACAACTGATTAAGGATGCCTGCTTTTATTCCGGCTTGGTGATGATTGAAACCATGGATGAGGGCGTTCCTCAAGAAGCATGGCGCCCGAAACGACTTTTCAATTATATCCAGGATCAGTATATAGAACCCGATTTTGTAGTAGATATAACAGAGGTCATGCCTTTAAAAATGGATGCCATTAGGGCCTACGGCTCACAATTTCATTCAAAAGACTTTGAAGGACCTAAAACCTATATCTCCAATGAAAACTATTTAAATACCGTGGAATATCGAAATATCATGTTTGGCAAACGCATAGGAACCAAATACGCCGAAGGATTTGTTTCGCTCCATAATCAGTTGGGACTAAAAGACTTCAGCAGTATTATTTTGCCGGACCTGGTTTAAAACGCATAATCCCCTTTTTCATCATACATTACCGGCAGTGACTTATGTGTAGCTTCAAAATAGTCGTAAGCACGCTTGAGATTCACCCAGAATTTTTGTTTTTCAGCTTCATTTTTATATTCACGACCGATATAATCAAGTCCTTTCTGTGTATATCTTAATGGAAAAATATGAACAGGTATATTCAACTCACCGTGAATTCTGGATATCATGCTGATGATGTATAATTCTTCAATCCATTCATTCGTCATGGGCATGCAACCAACCGTCATACACGCTCCATGGATATAGATATCTCCGCCGGGTCTACTTTTGTCGCCGGCAATTAAATCAGAATAATTAGGATAGTTCACCAACATCGACAGGTAATATTCACTTTTCGGATTAAATTCAGCGATGAAATAAAATCCTTCCGGTACTTGCTTATCTCCTTCCACTCGTTTAGGTCCTAAAATACCCGATAAAGCACAAATTTTATAGGTCTTGATTAAAGTAAATGTGTCCTGTATAGAATTTCGGGCCCACAACTCCAAATCATTCGTTGCTTTGAATCCACGATAAAGGATGTTCTTGCAGGGATATTTTATGTCCTTGGATTCAAACATCCTTTTTACAGCGGGTTCGTGTTTGGCATAAGCCAACCGTACTCGTTCAAAAGACATTTGATAATTCTGAAAAGCAAGATCCGGATATTTCGTTTCAAGCGGAGGTTGTGCCTGTACAATAATTTGAAGGCTGAGTAAACAAATAAGTGCACATATCAAACGCATAGATTGAAACTATTTAGGTAAGCAAATGTATCAAAATGCCGTTAAATATTTTCATAATATGTTTTAGTTTGCTAATTTTAAACGAACTGAACACGCATATAAATGAAGATTGTCATACTCACCGGGGCAGGGATAAGTGCAGAAAGTGGTCTGCAAACTTTTCGCGACAGCGATGGGCTTTGGGAAGGATATGATGTGCATGAGGTGGCCACCCCGGGTGCATGGAAAAGAAATCCGGAATTGGTTCTTCGCTTTTACAACGAACGCAGAAGGAGCATTCTGAATGCAAAACCCAATGCAGCGCATCTGTTTTTAGCAAATTTGGAAAAGGAGCATGATGTTCATATTATCACCCAAAATATTGATAACCTGCATGAACGTGCGGGATCTAAAAACATTCTACATCTTCATGGGGAAATAGTTAAAATGCGCAGTACAAAAAATAGCCACTTGGTTTACCCCATCCTCGAGGACATGAAATTAGGTGACTTGGCCGAGGATGGCGCCCAGTTGCGTCCTGCGATTGTTTGGTTTGAAGAAGCTGTACCGATGATAGAACCGGCCATAGAAATTGTTTCCAAGGCCGATATCCTGATTGTCGTGGGAACGAGTTTAGTGGTCTATCCTGCCGCATCATTGGTTCATTATGTATCGGATAAAGTACCTGTTATCGTTCTCGACAAAAGAATTCCGGTGATTAAACGAAATAAAGTCTATCCTATCGAACGGAGCGCCACTCAAGGTTTAAATGAACTTTCGGAATTGATCAGTCAGGGAGTAATGGGTCAACTTTAATGGATATAGGACTCTGTAAAATCTATCCCAAATGTACTGAGCTCTTTTAATACCGGTTTATACACCTCCTTCATAACCGGTATCTGCACGCCCAGAAGATTTTTCACTTTGCCCGTCAGAAATAGCTTGGTAAAAATAGCCATGGGAAGCCCGACTGTTTTAGCCATCGCAGTGTAGATTTTATCTTCACCTTCAACAATTAAGGTGCTGGTAAATTTAGCTGCTATACCTTTGCTGCCATATTCAAATTCATGATGCATGACCACCATATCATGATCATCTTCTTTCATCAACCATTTCTGTTCCAATCTTTTTTGCAAAATATCAGCACTACAAACCGGCCCGCTGATTCCAATTTTATCCTGATTGAAGAGTTCCAACCATTCCAATAAATCCGAGCATAATTTGAATTGCTTGTTATTTA
The DNA here is from genome assembly GCA_016786845.1 of Chitinophagaceae bacterium. GTDB lineage: Bacteria > Bacteroidota > Bacteroidia > Chitinophagales > Chitinophagaceae > OLB11. Next base: position 17,694 of record JAEUVB010000017.1, read on the forward strand.
CCGTTCTTATTTTTTCCAGCACAGTATGACCCGCAATATCTTTGGTCGCTTTCAGAAACCAATCTTTGTAGGTCATATCCGTAACATCATACATTATTTCTTCGTCGGTCAGGCCCAATCTGATAATGGCATCCCATCCAATACAGAATTCTTCATAACGAAAGGTAGCTCTGAGCATGGTTTTCACTTCATTCAATCCATATAAACTCTTATAAGTCAGGCTGTCACGATTGGCATATGCTGCCAATGTTCCAAGTCCGGGCACTTCTACCTTTTCATATTTTCTAAAGAGATGTGCATAATCGGTTTTCTTTTCAAACCCGTTCAACAGATAATGCGCACCCGACTTCCCCGCCATAATAATATTACGAGGATTCCAGGAGATTTTATAATGCCAAGGATTATCATCCGAGCGAGGTGCAACCAACCCGCCGCAATAAGATTTAAACGAATAGATATCTCCACCCAATCGCTCTATCTCATCGATAATCTTCATGGCGCTCATATGGTCTATGCCCGGATCCAACCCCATTTCGTTCATAAATAGCAAACCCGCGTTCCGGGCATCCACATGCAGGCTCTTAATATCCTCCGAAACATAAGAAGCGGTAATCAGATTTTTTTGCAAGGCCAGACAGTCCTGTGCAACGATAAAATGAAGTGCGGGCGGTAATAATGAAAGAACGATGTCTGCATTGGCAATCATGCGCTTACGACTGATCTCTTCATGAATTTCGAGTTGTACAGCAGTACCAAAAGGGTGGGCACCGATCTTTTCTAAGGCTGCATTCATATTGGCATCAGCCACCGTAACTTGCCAGAAATATCGTGAGGACTGCTCAAGCAGGTATTTAATCAAATACGAAGAGGACTTCCCCGCGCCGAAAACCAGAATATTTGTCATTTGTATGTTTGAAAATAATATCGTTACCTTTGCAAAGGTATATCCAAAATCATATATTTTTTAGAATGATTCAAACCAAACGTTTGAAAATCAAGGAAATAAGTTTTAAATTTACCGACGCTTTTTGATTTAGCGGACCAACATAAAATACAAAACATGAAAAAACATGCTTTAAAGGTAATTGTCGCTGTAATAGCCTGTAGTCTTATTTTCGCCTCATGCGCGACCAAGAAGAAATATGGCTGTCCCGAACATATCTCTATTCAGAAAATTTTGGGCCTCTAATCCATGAAATGGAATGAGCTGCACCATGCTGCTGATCTCGATGAAATGATTCGTATCAGCCATGAACGTTCAGTCGTAATTTTCAAACACAGTACCCGCTGTTCTATTAGTCATATGGCCAAGGCCAGGCTTGATCGTGAAGAACAGCCCCCCCACATTGATTTTTATTTGTTGGATTTGTTACAACATCGTGATATTTCCAATCTCATATCTGAGAAATTTCAGGTTTATCACGAATCTCCCCAAATTCTGTTGCTCCAAAAAGGAGAATGTATTTACGATGAAAGCCATAATGGCATTCGGATGGATGAAATTTTAAAAATGACTCAAGCTGAAAGTTTTGGCTAAGCCTTTAAAGGGCATAATAGTTATGTACAGCTAACATCCGCTATAGCTTTTTTCCAAAATAATTTCACTGCACCCTACCTCTGCCGACAATGGCGGATTGAGTTTTCGTATAGAAAGTTCGAAAGTCAATATTTGTGGAAAGTGCAATTTCACATCCCCTTCAATCGCCTGTGCCAGTGATTCGAGTAATGCAAATTTTTTGCCGAAATGAAGCTTAACAATGCGCAGTAATTCGGCATAGTCTATAGTCTCATGCAAATCGGTTATCGGGATATCTTCTATTCCTACCTTGAGATTGACGACAAACGTGTTCCCCAGAATTTGTTCCTGCGAAAAATAGCCATGCTCAGCATGCAAAGTAACCTGTTGTAAACCGACAAATAGGATAGGCTGGAAATTAAAACTTAATCTGTTACGATGATCACCTTTTCGGCACCATACTCATTCACAAAATCATCATCGCTGACATAAAGTTTAAAGGTATAACTACCGGCACTAGGCGGTACATAAAAAGCGGTTGGATTCACACTCGTTGATCCATCAGGCAATACCCAGCGTTGTGTACTGAAACGCTCCGAACAATTGGTCACCTGTATGGTATCTGTAATTCTGTAGCTTTCTTTCGCAGGACAAATCCTTGGAAATGGTGCGCCGGGGCGGCGACAAGAAGCTATCGTCAAGACCAAAGCGAATAGAAAGAAAACATACTTCATAAAGAATTTTTTTGAATGATCAGACAAATGTAAGCTTATTCAGTTTAAAATTGTAATGCCCCGGCTAAAATATCATTCCTTCCTGCCGAGCTCAGGACACGACATGCTGAAATATATCATCCACGTTTTTATGAATATTGGAGGCCATTTTATCGGTGGGTAAATCATTGGTATCTCCTCCGAATGGATCCTCAATTTCCTCGGCAATGATTTCAAGGCTGGCTAATACATAAAAAATGAATACTACGATTGGAATGGCCAAAAATCCCAGACTGAACATATAACCAAAAGGCAGGGTCATCACATATCCAAAAATGAATTTTTTAAGGAATACACTATATGAAAATGGAATCGGGGTGTTCTTGATCCTTTCGCAACCTCCGCATATGTTGGTCAATGATCGAAGCTCCTCGTTTAACAGAATGATTTGCCCATCGGTTAAAATGTCCTTCTGATAAAGATCCATCACTTTCTGATAAAGCATATCGGCTACCTGATTGGGAATGTGCTTATCTTTTTTCAGGCGGCGTATGATAGGCTCACCCACCTGACGATCAAATAATTCCCAGTCTGCCTTCTTCGACAAGAGGTGATTCCGCAATGCATAAGCAAATGCCGGTATGGCTTTCCGAAAATATTCCCTGGCCCCGGCATCTTCCAGAGGTAGCATATTATGCAGCTTTAGCGCCAAATTGCGGGAGTTATTGGTCAGGTCACCCCAAAGTTTACGTCCTTCCCACCACCGGTCATAAGCTGAATTGGTACGAAAAACCAGCAACAATGAAATGACGCCCCCTAAGATGGCATGCATCAGGGGAACATTCTTTAAATGACTTTGGTCGTTCAGGTTAAAAATGAACCGCTCCAAATAGATGATAAGTCCGGTATATATGGCAATTCCGGCCATTAAAGGGAATAATCTCCGTATGGTATCCCCCTTATGGATTCGAAAAATAAAGGTGAACCAGTCTTTAGGATTGTATTGTATCATAATTCAAACCGTAAATATAGAGGATTTACATCGCTCATGAATCCGGACAAAGCATACGGTTTATTGAAATTCTGTGAACAAGTTAGTTTGATTTACCGTTTTCAACCATTACCTTTGCGCAAAATTTTAGAAACCGACGTAGATCATTACGTTACAATTCATTTAATATGTCAAATACAGGTAAAATCAAACAAATTATCGGTGCGGTCGTCGATGTGAACTTCCCCGGAGGAAGCAAACTTCCTGAAATCCTGAATGCCTTGGAAATCAAACGTGAAAACGGTGATATTCTGGTATTGGAGGTTCAACAGCATTTAGGTGAGGACAGCGTTCGTTGTATCGCCATGGATGGTACCGAAGGTCTCGTCCGCAACATGGAGGTAACCGATACCGGTAATCCTATCTTGATGCCCACCGGTGATGCCATTAAAGGACGTCTCTTTAATGTAACCGGAGACGCCATCGATGGTTTGCCTCAACCGAGTAAAGCCAATGGTCGTGCAATTCACGCTCAACCACCGGCATTTGAAAACCTGAGTACCGCTTCTGAAATCTTGTTCACCGGAATTAAAGTCATCGATCTGATCGAACCCTACGCAAAAGGAGGAAAAATTGGATTATTCGGTGGTGCCGGTGTGGGTAAAACCGTACTGATTCAGGAGTTGATCAATAATATTGCAAAAGCCTATAGCGGGGTATCCGTATTCGCCGGTGTGGGTGAACGTACCCGTGAAGGAAATGACCTCATGCGTGAAATGATCGAAGCAGGTATCATGAACTATGGTGATGCTTTCAAACACAGCATGGAAGAAGGCGGATGGGATCTGGATAAAGTGGATATGAACGGACTGAAAGACAGTAAAGCTACTTTCGTGTTCGGACAAATGAACGAACCACCCGGAGCGCGTGCCCGTGTTGCTTTGAGCGGATTGACTGTTGCAGAATACTATCGTGACGGAGACGGAACAGGTAAAGGACGTGATATCCTTTTCTTCGTCGATAATATCTTCCGTTTCACTCAGGCAGGTTCTGAGGTGTCGGCCTTGTTGGGTCGTATGCCATCAGCCGTAGGTTACCAACCGACCTTGGCCACAGAAATGGGTCTGATGCAAGAACGTATCACTTCAACTAAAAATGGTTCCATCACTTCCGTTCAGGCCGTATACGTACCTGCGGATGATTTGACCGATCCGGCCCCGGCCACGACCTTCGCCCACTTGGATGCGACAACTGTATTGAGTCGTAAGATTGCGGATTTGGGTATCTATCCTGCGGTAGATCCTTTGGATTCCACATCACGTATCCTCACTGAAGCTATCGTCGGTGAAGCGCACTACCGTTGTGCCAATCGCGTGAAATTGATTTTACAACGCTATAAAGAATTACAAGATATCATCGCCATCTTGGGTATGGATGAATTGAGTGAAGAAGATAAATTAACTGTATCCCGCGCGCGTCGTGTTCAGCGTTTCTTGTCTCAGCCTTTCCATGTGGCCGAACAGTTTACCGGATTGAAAGGTGTCCTTGTTCCAATCGAAGAAACAATCCGTGGTTTCAATATGATTATGGACGGTGAAGTAGATGAATATCCGGAACCGGCTTTCAATCTCGTGGGTACCATCGACGATGCCATCGCAAAAGGAAAGAAAATGATGGAAGCTGCGAAGAACTAATCTCCTAAACTTTACCCTATTATCATGAATCTCAATATTTTGACTCCAGAACGCAAAATCTTCTCCGGCGACGTCTATGGCGTACTCCTACCGGGGGTACAAGGTTATTTTGAATTACTTGATAACCATGCGCCAATCGTGGCTGCTTTGGGTAAAGGACAACTCAAGATTTTTAAAGACAAAAACAATTCGGAAATCTATAATATCGATGGTGGTTTTGTAGAAATGAACAGCAATAAGACTATCGTGTTGATCGAAGGTGCCGAGACTGTAAAATAATCCCGATTGAAATAATTAGAATGCGATTTGCTCCGGCGAATCGCATTTTTTTATGCCTATTAAGAATGAAGGTTATTCTTCTTGGGGCGAACAAAACAATCATTCTCCCAAGTCTTGTCCCGCTTTTCGGGGCTTCGGCCCCGCCCGATCTTCCGGTAGTATCGATGATGGTTTTGAACGAAAACACGATATCCGGAAAATCGCTCGGGGGCAAACCCCTCCAATCGGGCGCAATCACAAGCACTCTTCTCCGTTGGCTAAAATCCAATTTGATATCCTTTCAAGTGTCTTGTAAATTTGTCGCATGGATAATCTTCTAGACTCTGCAAAAGGAAAATTGAATGAACTAACCGGTGCCATCAGCAACCGCCTCCAAATCGATGTACTCGGACATATGAAAGATTACGGCGTCGATAAATTGAACGAAGTATGGGTCCAGATCGATGAGGCAACAGATGTCATTCATCGCACCGGATACAGCGTTACCAATATCAATATTAAGTTGGGCCTGCCCCCTACCGTAGATATCAGTTTCAACCAAATCGAAAATATCGGTGATGGCGACGAAGAGAAATTATTGGAAGAGTATCAGGGTAAAACATTCATTTACTCCATCCTGGTGGCCTTATTCAAAGCCAATGCGATGCAAAAATCAATCAATTCGGCTCGATACAAATTTACCGGTATTACCATGGGTATGGGAATTACACCGAGTTTAGAAATGCATTTCAGTAAAGTCTAGAAGAGTTTTTAGTGTTTAATTTTTAGTCCGGTATACCCTAACTACTTCAATTTCGATTTAGCAAGCGTAATAAATTTGCTGTAAGCTTTTCGTTGATGTGCCGGCAATAAATCCCGTTGATCCAATATGGTCTGAAACTGAATAAGCGCCTCCTCATCTCTTCCCTGCGACTGCAACAATTCACCATAGTAATACATACCGTCGAAAGTTTTGTGAAAACGGATGTGATTTTGAAAGGCTGATTCCGCTTCAGGTATTCTTCCTGATAGAAAGAGTGCCCGGGCAAACCAACATTCATCATCCGGCCTGATAAACTTACCCTGACTCAGTGCTAACGCCTTTTGAAAATAAGGTATACTCTTTTCGTATTGTTCCTTCAGATAATGCAATCTTGCCAATTGAAGGATCACCTCCAAATCATCGGCATACATACCCGTGAGTGATGCCGTATAAATTTCAATCGCTTTGTCGTAATCTTTTCTACCGGCATATCCCTGAGCCAACTGTGTCCGGTTGGCAAATGTATCAGACAATCTGACCTGCTTTTCGAGTTCCCGAATAGATACTCCGCTTTGAAACAATCCCGTATCCGACAATCCGGTTTTATGCTGTAAACTCGGCCATACCTCCATCACAAAGTAGATCAGCGATCCGATGACCGGCAAAAATATGAGTAACCAAATCCAATTACCACGCCCGGTCCTAATAGCATGAATAATAAAGACAACTTGTAAAATGATGCCTATCCAATAATAATCGGTCCAAAACCAAGCCATGGTGTAAAGATAAGTTTTTGATGCTTAGTTTTATAGGCATGCCGAGCCGACCAAAAACGAAACACTAAAAAATTAAAAACTATAACCTACTTGATCAACTGAAAATAATCCTCCACCATCTGCTTATAATAAGGCTTCAACTCAGCAGGAACTGTTTTGTAATAATCAATCACCGACTGTTTGTTTTTTAAAATATCCTTAAGCTGCTGAGGAATCTCACGGGTCATTTCCTTTCCGCTGTTGGATTCACGTTGGTCGCCCTGATCCTGTTGACGCATGGCATCTTTTGCTTCCAACAATCGAGTCAATATTTCCGACTGACGACGCAACAAATCCTGAGTGATTCTTTTATTCACGATATCGGTTTCATTCCGATCCATATCCTGTTGAATTTTCGCTAATTGCTGATTGCTCTTGCCTTCCTTCTTCAATTCATTATTGATGTCATTTAGTTGCTTACGCAAAGCCGATTGTTCTGCTGCGATGCGCGCCATTTGTTCAGATTCACCCCCACCTTGGTCACTTTGTCCTCCCTGTCCACTTTGTCCTTGCTGTCCACCCGGCTTACCTTCTCCCGGCTTTTGTCCCTGTTTACCCTCACCCGGCTTTTGTCCCTGCTTGCCTTCCTTCGCCATTTTATCCATGAGTTGCTGCATGGCTCCACCTAATTTTTGTTGCTTACTGATGATGTCGCTGAGTTGCATACCCACGCCTTTGCCAGGCTTCTTCCCGGGCTTTTTACCTTTGCCCGGTTTATCACATGAACCATTTCCTTCTTTATCACCTTGAGCCTGTTGATCCATCAGACTTTGCAAAAGCTCGTTCAACATCAAAGCAAGGTTATTCGCACCCATCATCACAAACTGTTGGTTGGACATCGCTTGTGGCACCTGTCGCATCTCCAGTCCATTGATCGCACTTTCCATATTCCGGTTAATGGCATCAATTTCTTTATTGACCGTAGAAGCCAGCATAGACAATCGTTTACTGAGCATAAACAAACTATCGGCAATCATTTTACTATCCGTTTTCAACTTCTGTTGGGTTTGAATATTGCTCACATATTTCGGATCAGCCAAGGAGGTCTTCTGAACATTCCCAATCAAATCTTCCTGCGCAAACGACATGCGAATCAGGTTTTGCAGAATCTGTCGGGTCGCTTTGATATCGATCTCCAATTGATCTGCTCCGCCACCACCGGCTGCGTCCTTCATCTTCTTCGCCATATCTTCCAAACTCTTCTGTGCTTTCTTTTGCGATTTTGATGATTTCTTGCTGTCGCCACTGCTGAGTTCACTGGAACTATTTTCCATATTTTCTTCAGCATCCTTTTGATCCTTCTCTATATCATCCGTCTTCAATTTATTTTCCATCTGCTCATTCACCTTTTCCATTTCCTTCATTTCCTTCTTCAATTCCTGCATTTCCTTATTGAGCGCATCTTGTTTCTTCTTTAACTCTTCGTTGCTCAGTTCTTTATTCTCTGTTTGCTTGGCCAATTCTTCCTGCTTTTTAGCCAAATCTTCGGCCTTCTTAGCTAAATCTTCCAATCGCATATCCCTTTCCAGCTGTTTCATGAGCTCCACCATGCGATCGAGATCCTTTTCCATGAGCTGATTATCCTGCTCCATTTCCTTCAACTTTTCAAAGAGTTTGTCTTTATTTAAAAGCTTCATCAACTCTTCCATTTTTTTCATTCGTTCTTCAAGCTGTTTATTCTTCAATTCATCGAGTAGCTTTTCCATATTTTCCTGCTTCTCTTTGATATCTTCAGAATAATTTTTCTCTTCCGATTTTTTATTATTGTCCTCAAACTTTTTCTTGATATTCTCGATTTGTTTTTGCAGGTTTTCATTTCGATTCATCATCTCTTCCATGTTCTTCTTATCCTGCCAGTCGAGCTCATTTTTTTGCAACAGATTTTCCTGCATCTGCTTGATATCCTTATCTATTTTATCATTTTGTTTCGAAGCGGCATTCAAATCTTTGTTCACCTGCTCCTGTGTTTTCTCTACAATAGAATCCAATTTTTTAGCCGTTGGTTTTTCGTATGAGAAAATGACGCTTTTTGCGCATTTGCTGCCATTCACGCCATCGTTATCACATGCCGAGAAATAATAACTGAGCTTATCACCGGCTTGCAATTTCAATTGCTCGATGTCAAACATTTGGTTGAACTGTACGAACGTACCGCCTTGTATCGGCACCGGTAATGAGCCGGATTTGGCGCTGCCTACAGGACTTCCATTCACATCTGTTTTTTGAATGGTATAATTGAGCGACACATTGCGAACACCGTAATCATCACCGGCTTCGCCCACAAACAACACAAAATCTGAAGTGAGTGAATCGTTATATTGCTGTACATTGATCGATGGAAACTGATCCGGAATGACCGAAACAGAATAATTGAGCGTATCCTTTTTATCTATGTTTTTATTGGATACAATCACCGAATAGGCCGTATCGCGCATGAATCGATAGGTATAGAAAAACTGTCCGACATTTTTCGGCATCGCCACTCCGGCACCGGCACCGAGGGCAAATAATATTTCATCGGTATGTTCGGTTTGAAAAACCCAACGCAGCGTTGTGCCCTGAGGTGCTATGATGTCCCCGATATTATCGAGCACTTCGTCCTTACGCCCTGTATAATCCGGATAATCTACTGAGACTTTAAACTGCTTGATCACCGGCTTTTCCATCGGTTTGATGGTATAGCTTTCACTCCGAAAACCTGCTGCTGAAAAATTAAAGCTGATGGGCTTGGAGACTTTAAAAAAGGTATGCGTAAAAATATGATTGTCTTGGCGTTGAGCCATCACTTCCTGCCCATTGTACTGGACCAATACATTTTCCGGTATAGCTTTCCCTTCCAATTGTACTCTGATTTCCAAATCTTCGAACTGTGGAACATTGAGTTTGGTGGTGAGCAACTTAAAGGCAAAAGGCGCTTGCGGAACAAACTTGACGGAAGGTGAAAATAAACGTTTGGCCGATTCGCGAAAAATGTTTGGAGCAGCAATGAGGATGAATACACAAATTAATAAGGGGAACAGGACATAAGGCAAATAACGTTTGTTTCGTGCCATATTCACGGCATTCTGAAATGGAATGGGTGAAAGCTCACGCGTCTTTTGTTCAATACTTGCCTCGATCAGCTCACGACTCCGGGCTTCAGGCATACCCTGACGCAGCTGTAGAATATTCAAAAGTTTATCCTGTACATTGGGAAAATGTGTACCGATAATTTGAGCTGCGCTTTCATGAGAGATGACTTTTCCTAATTTTTGCATCTTCAACAGTGGGACAATGACCCCATAAACCAAGGCAGCACCACCCAAAAAAATAAAGATACCCAGCAAGGTGTATCTCCCCCACGAAGGAAAATAGAAATAATATTCGCCCAAGCTCGCCAGCAGATAATAGGCCAGACCGGCAGCCAAAAATAATAGCAATCCCCTGACCACCTTATTGGCATAGTATTTCCGGATAAAGGCATCCAGACGGGCAATCAGCAACTCGTAGTTGTTCATAGATAGTGCAAGTTAAGGTAAGTAGACGTGCAACGAATGAAGTGCCCGTAAAATTTTTGATAAATACTTATGCAATAAATCCAAATTTGCATCCTCCAGCCGTTAAGTTCATAGATGATGCAAATCCGCCCCATTTTTCCCATCCTGTTATCCATACTTTTTGGGGCTGCCTGTAAAGGTCGAATTTCTGAGGACCTGCATCCTCCCATAACAGCCTCTTCACCTATTCGAAACCCCTTGCCGGTTTCTGAAGCGAAAGCATATGCTCAATCTAAGGGTTTTGATACCACCCTATGCCTGCTCATCGATATGGGCAGGCATTCCGGATTGAAAAGATTTTTTGTGATAGATCTTATCCATAGAACAGTCCTTGATTCAGGACGGGTCAGTCATGGATGCGGAACCAAACCCTGGGGACGGGCTACATCCCGACAGCATCCCGTTTTTAGCAATACGCCCGACAGTCATTGTAGTTCTCTGGGCCATTATCGCATCGGTCGTCGTGGCGTAAGCCAGTGGGGCATCAAAGTCAACTACCTCCTCCATGGACTGGACAGTACCAACAACCAGGCGTTGAATCGGTTCATCGTACTTCATAGTTGGGAACGAATTTCCGAACAAGAAATATGGCCATATGGCACTACGGAAAGCTGGGGATGTCCTGCCGTGAGTAACGAATTTATGATCCGGCTAGATTCCGTACTGAGAGACAGAGAAAAGTCAGTATTGTTGTGGATGTATCGCTGATCATCATCTCCGCGCAAACTTTATCCGTAAGCCATTGATTCAAAGGATCTTTTTCATTCACCACCAAACAAAATCATTTTCCGTATCAATGACACCTGCCCCAAATGATAGTAGCTGTGTTCAATGACACCTTCAATATTACGTAGATAGCTTCCATACTTTTCATCTACAAATGGCAAGTCGAATTGTCGGTCATCCATTTGTTCAATATGATGTGCAAATGTTTCAGCATGCTGAATAAATTCCCGGACTAAACTTTTCCAATCTGCTTCTGATTGGATTTCCTGCATATCAAAACTGAATTGATCCCGAATCGTGAGTTCACCGCCTTCAAACACCCGGATAATTCCTTGAAGATAGTAGTTGATATGGAAGGTTAACAATGCAATGGAATTGAGCGAACCAATATGCTGAATGGCCTGTTCCCATTCAGTACCGGTAATTTGTTCTTTAAAATTAGTGTTGGCAATCCATTTCCCATTGAGTAAAACTTCGCGAATTCGGTCGGCCAGAGCTATGTTTCTATTGATGCTCACGTGAATTAGGACTGATTGATAATCATCGTACAGATTTCATGAAATATTTCTGCGAAAAGATGTATAGATTGAAAATTGATTTGGATTAAATCTTATCTGCATAAAAGAAAAAGAAGAAGAACCCGGCTAACCAATCACGACGGATATATTTGCCTTCGCCGATTCGACTCCCATTGAAATATACATCACCATCATTTTCAATTTGACCGATACGGCTTCCGTTTTTATAAACATCGCCGTCATCCTCAATCTGCCCCACACGACTGCCGTTCATATAAATGTCGCCATCGTTCTCAATCAGCCCAATGCGACTACCGTTTTTATAAACATCACCATCTAATTCAAATTGGCCAACCCGGCTACCATTAATATAGACATCGCCGTCTTGCTCGATCTCGCCGATACGACTGCCTTTGTAATACACGCTTTGCGCTTGTAATCCTGTAACTGCCACCACGAGCAGTAATGTGAAGATGATCTGTTTCATGTGATTTTGTTTTTGGTTTTATGTTTTAGTTTCGTTTTCGTTAGTCAATCCGTAGTAATGTATATCGAGCAGTTGTCCACTCATGGTTTTGAAATCCATGCGTATGGTTCCTTCACGGATGAAGCCCGTCTTCTCTGCTAGTCGGATGCTCGGTACATTTTCATCGGCCACACGTATCAGCAATTTATTCAACTTCATCTCTTCGAAACAATGCCGAATGATTTGTTTCATTGCAAGCGACATCATCCCCTTTCCTTCATAATCTTTATCTACGAAATATCCCAACTCACACTTCGGAATCACCCAGTTGAATTCCTTCAGAAAGATGGCTCCAAGTATTTGTCCTTTCGATTCATGCACAATCACATAGGTAAAAAAAGTTCTCTCCTTAGCCAGTCTCATGCGTTCTTCGATATATTCTAAGGTGCCCTGCAAATGTTGATTGCGGTCTGCTGTCTGGGGCAAATAGGTGCATATGCGATCATAATTCCGACCGATGACAGCAAAGAAACTCTCAGCATCTTTTTTTTCAATCAATCGAATGCTGTAAGGGCCGAAGGTCATACGTTTGTTTGAGATGTTTATTCAAAATAGAAAATATTCCTAAAGTGAAGATAGTTTTTAATTCCTACATCACCAATACCTTCATCCGATTGAATGAGCTTGTGAATTCATATCCCTTCCTTTACATTTGATTAATGTTTGTCTTACACAACATACGACTTCTTCCAATGGCTACTGCTATCCTCTTCATCTGCCTCTGCTTGATGATACCCAATGAAAGCCGGAGCCAGAAACGCATGTCGAGGCATTATGGTGGCGCCGATGGATTGGTTTGCAATACCATTTATAGTATCCTACAAGATGAGCAACAATTTATTTGGGTATCCACCGACAATGGCGTCTATCGTTTTGATGGGCAAGTGTTTCAACGCTTCAGTACCGCAAACGGTCTTCCCGACAATGACATCTTAGGCATGGCCGAAGATTTAAGTGGTCGACTTTGGCTTTCGTGCTATAATGCTCACCTCTGTTATATTCAGCATCAAAAAATCTTCACATCTCAAAATGATCCGGATCTAGCGAAACTAAAAACAAGGTCATACCTCAGATTTATTACCCAACGCAAGGACCATGTTATCTTTAAAGAGGATGTACAACCGGACCTCTACCGTATCGATGCAGGCGGCAAGATCAGCGCTATGAATTTGAAAGGTGATTTAATTTTGCTTCAAGATTATTACCTCATCCGCTATCTCGATGAAATCCTTTTATACAACTTCCAATTAAAGCTACTCGATCGGATAAAGGTTTCTTCGCGAAAAGATATTCTCGCATATGTGAGCGAAAATCGTTTTATCATTTCCTCCAATGGACAAGCAAGCTTATTTGATATCAATCATCAACAGATCCAAACTCGATCAAAACAAGCGCTCACTATTTCCATAGAGAACCGGTATTATGCGCAAGGTAAACTTTGGATCGAAACACAGCCCGGTATTTTAACCGCCTTCGATAAAGATTTACAACCTCATTCCGAACTGGCTTTATCCGTTGGCAATGTCACCATCAATTCCTTGTTCTGCGATGCTCAAGGGGGGTACTGGATCGGCACCCAAGGTGACGGACTGATTTATTTTCCTCCCCATGCCATTAAAATATTAAATGAAGATGAAGGCTTGTTGCAAAATAATATCGCTTGTTCGTTTTCCTCCGGCAATGAATTGTATGTGGTGACCGGAAACTCCATTGTACAAAAAATAGATGCATCGGGTGTCAGCCATAGGCCGATAGACCTTTCGCAAAAATGCCCCGGCCGTATCAACAACATGATCGTGACTGAAAATGAAATCATCTGCGGTTCAGATCGTGGCTATCTTGCCGTGATACCGAAGTCCGGTGGCCGCGTGGAAGTCACCCGCAAGGTGAGCAGCATCAAAGACATGGAATATCTCGGCCATCAACAGATCCTCATGGCAACTTCTTCAGGTACGGTTAAATACGATTTGAAGAAACATGTCGTCAGCAACCTCAACCAAGGGAGAACCACTGCGATACATCACGTGGATGACGGTATCATACTCACAGGAGGACTAAAAGGCCTTCAACGAATGTTTCCCTTTTCCGGAATAACAGATTCTAAAAAGTTTTCAGCAAACTATTTCCGCGATTCAACTTTGGCCACGGCCACCATCACCGACATCGCGCATCGAAATGATCTACTCATTGTAACTACCACACAACAAGGTGTATTTCTAATTGATGAAAAACACACCACCCACCTCAACATAGCCCAAGGTCTCACAGACAATAACTGTCGAAAAATAGCCCTGCATCCAGATGGTCGTATATGGATCACGACAGCATCTGGCATCAATGTGATCAAAATTGAAGACAAAACTCAAAAGATTAATATTGAAACCATCACCACATTTAATGGATTGACCTCGAACAATATTCGCGCTGTACATTTTATTGACAGCCTCGTGTATGCAAGCAGTTCTGCCGGCGTAATGATTTTTCCGGCCAATTGGTTTCAAACAAGTAAGGATACGCCATTGGTCTATATTTCAGCCATACAATGTGAGGGAAAAGGGTTGGCCTTTGAAAACCCTGATCATCATTTTCCTTCCGATTCAAATAGTTTCGAATTTACATTTTCTGCCCTCGACTATAGCAGTATGGGGCATATCAAATATGCCTACCGCATCCTTGGCCTTTCTGAATCCTGGGTGAAGACGAATGATAAAACGATCCGTATCGATCGGTTAAAACCCGGATCTTATACCCTGGAAGTAAAGGCCATGAATGCCAGAAAAGTATGGAGTCGAACACCGGTAAGATATTCTTTCAGCATTACGCCCGCCTGGCATGAAAAAACCGGCATCCGTATTCTCCTGGGCATTCTCTTGGGTTTAATGATCTATTTCGGAACCTTGTATATTTACCGAAGAAGGTTTAGAAAAAAGGTGTCGGAAGAAGCCATGAAAAAACACGTGGCTGAAGTAGAACTAAAAGCCCTCAAAGCACAGATCAATCCACATTTTATTTTCAATACACTGAATGCCATTCAATTTTTCATTAATGCCAATGAAAATGAAAAAGCAGATCTGTATCTCAATAAAATGTCCCGGCTAATCAGAGCAACCTTGGATTTTTCAAATGATATCAGCATTCCACTCCGGGAAGAAATTGAATACCTGAAAAACTATTTGGATCTGGAGACCTTGAGATTTGATAACGACTTCATGTATCAAATCTCTATTGCAGAAACCATGGATACGTCCAAATTAATGATACCGGCCATGGTGCTGCAACCACATATTGAAAATGCCATACGACATGGACTCAAACCCAAAACAACCGGAAACAAAACATTATTCATACGATTCCGACAAGACAACTATTTCTTGTATGTAGAAGTGGAAGACAATGGCATTGGTCGAAGAGCTTCTAACCTGATGAAACAAAATACATCCGTGAAACATATTTCTCAAGGTGAAGAATTATCGCAATCTAAACTGGACATCTATCGTAAACTATCAGGTAAAGATGTAGATTTGAACATACAAGATCAATATGACCACGACCAAGCTACCGGCACGCTCGTAACGCTTAAAATCGCCCTATGATTCCTATACGCACACTCCTTGTAGACGACGAACCCATATCCATAAAGAATCTTTCGGGCCTTATCCGTCAACTTTGTCCTGACCTTGAAATCATTGGAACATCTAACCATGCCGAAGATGCCCTGGAAAAAATAATTCTGCTCAAGCCTGAATTAGTATTTCTCGATATCGAACTCGGGGGCATGAGTGGCTTCGATATTTTGAATAAAGTCTCGAACCGGAATTTTGAAGTCATTTTTGTAACGGCCTATAAACAATTCGGGATCGATGCAGTAAAAGCGCATGCATTGGATTATATTCTCAAACCCATCAACAAAACAGAACTCTTGCTGTCGATAGAAAATACGATATCCGTAATTGAAAAAAAACGACTCAACCAATCGACACCATCCGAAAAGAGTAACACCCGTTTGTCACTTCCTACTATGGAAGGGTTGATTTTTGTTGACCTCGCAGACATTTTATACATCGAGGCGGATGGGCGTTATTCGAGATTTCATTTAAACAATAAAACAAAACAAGTCGTTTCCCGAAACCTTGGGGACTATGAAACACAGTTAGCAGGTAAAGGATTCATACGCATACATCATCAATATATCGTAAACATGAATTTTATTGATAAATATATCAAAGGCCGGGGTGGTTATGTGATTTTAAAAAATGGCGACAGACTGGAAGTTTCTATCCGTAAAAAAGATGACTTCTTCGATCATTTTGAATGATGGTGCACACTTATTACATCTTCCTGCACGCTTATTACTTTGACCTTTTATCCTGACCATTTCGGACGTCTCTTTGTATACCAACAAGGGACAACCTGAACACCCTCGACCCAAAGTAAGGCGCATAAAGAACGCGGAAAGTTCTCACAACTATAAATCTATTTATCATGAAAACGACATGGATAAAATTGATCTTGGTGACATTTTGTTGCACCGGCATCTTCAACACATTACTTGCTCAAGAATGGTATACCGGCCCTAGTTCGCCAACCCATCTGGCTCCTGTACCCAATTTAGTACAAGGTGCCACAGGTGGGGACTATACCACGAAAGACATTGGCGTGGACAAGGACGGCAATGTATATGTAGTAGGCGAATACACAGGCACTTTCGGAAATACAGCATCCGTTAATGGAAGTTATGACGGATTTATCGCTAAATTCAGTGCCACCGGAACCTTATTATATGTTTCCACAGTAGCTACTATTGCCGATGACAGACTTACCGGAATCGCTGTAGACATCAATGGAAATGCTTATTTCACAGGGTATTTCAACGACTTCACAGTGACCATCAAACGAGTATTTCCAACCGTAGCCGGAAATACAGTAACCATGGCACCTTCAGGTGGTGGAGGACTGGCCGGTATTACCCATGGGGTTTTCGGCCGTTTGAACCCAACCGGTACCGTAGCATGGGCCCAACAAGTGACTACCTATAACTCACCTACATGCGGCGCCTCCAATTACAGCGAAGGAATTGACGTAGCCATCGATGAGTCCTTTACCATTCCAATTGCCGTGTTTGGCGGTATAACCACAAGCAATACCATTTTTGCAAAAGGACTTCCAAACAATACCTGCAATGCTTCCAACAATATCACCGCAATCAATCCTCATCCTGATTATGTGATACCCATGGGCTATACCGTAGCCTATAACAATTGCGGTAAGTTACTTTGGGCTAAAGTCATACAACCCATAACTTCGAATAGTGCACAATCTGAAGTACGCGGAGTGAGTGTGAGACGTTCAAATGTTTACCCGAATCAAAATGGGGTCTTCATTACAGGCTCTTATTACGGCGGCAATATCTTTCCGGGCAATCCGAATATCACCATGAATACCAGCGGACAAAAAGGTTTTGTGGCCCGGCTAAATGTGAATACCGGGAATGTGGAATGGGTCGATGATATCGCCGGTGATTATGTAACCGGTAAAGCTATCTCCCTCGCCACAGATGGCGGCGATATTCAACCTGTGGTCGCCGGTGATTTTTATTCAACTTCTACCCTCTCTTTCAATAATGGCGTTACCGCAAATGCAGTATCTTACAACTATGAAGTTTTTGTGGCCAAATACAGTTATGGTGGTGCTTGCCAATGGGCACGTGCTGCCGGTGGCACTTATGATGATGAAGTCAATGGTATCACCTGCAGTAAAACCAGTATGGGTGAAATATATATCACCGGCTCCTATGTAAATAATTTCAATTTCGGTGGTGTGGGCTTAGCCAATACATATGGTTCATTTAATACACTGAATCATCATTTGTATCTGGCCAAGCTCGATAGTTGGGGCAATACCTTCTGGGCCGACGATCTGCACGGCGATTGCAGCGCAGAATATTCCATCGGAGAAAATGTGTGTGTGAATGGTGCCGGAGTAGCTCGTCCGTATGTGACCGGTTTAATTGGCAATACCTACCTCAATTATCCAAAACCCGGCTATGAAATCAACCTCCTGCCTAATAGCGGAACACAATGTGGTTTTTATGCCGCACACTATAACGATGTATGTACCAATACGCCTTACATGAATTTCAATGTGAACAGAATGCCGGGCAGCACGAGTGCGACCATTTCATTCACAGCAGGAATGATTGGACCCATGCAAATCTTCTACCGTCCTAAAATGCAGACCGTTTATCCTGATCCTAAATGCTACGACCCTACCCCATGGAATACAACCTTGTACAATGTTTCCTCTCCCGGCCCGAAAACAGTTACAATTAGTGGATTGATGCCTTCCAGCATTTACGAATGGGGCGTTATCGGTATGGGTGTATGCGGTACTGAAAACAATACCATGCCCATCAGTGGTATGCAAATTGAAACGACCATACTCGCCAAACAAAACGAAAATGATTTATCTGCATTGAACGAAACAGAAACTTCTGTCGTTTGCTATCCAAACCCATTTCAAGAGGAGTTAAATATTTCTATTGAAGGTCAGGTAACAGAAAACAGTTCTTTCCATTTGTATAATTCGATTGGACAAGTCATGATCAAAACCGAATTCGTGAAAGGACAAAATCAGTATACGATGTCCACATCGCATTTGGCCAGTGGATCCTATTTCTATGTGGTCTATGTCAATGGCCAACGTAAACAAAGTGGAGTGCTTCATAAATAAGCCTAGCTAACAAAGATCAAAGAGCCTTCCGCGTGGAGGGCTTTTTGATGTTGGTATACTTCTGCGAATAACCTAAATGACAACTCATAACGGAAATCTAAACGAAATGCTAATGTACTATTCGATACTTGTGTTGTTCAGAGTATTCCTTAGATTTGGTAAACTAAAACCGTTTTTATGATGAAATCTATTACACTCTTAGCGGCGATTTTGATCTTCAGTTTTCAAACGCCATTTGCTCAAACCCAATTTTCCCAACGCCTGAATTATGATCTGGGCATTGGATGTATTCCCAAATTGCTCACAAAGCCGGGTGTCCGTTGGACGGCTGAAGGATCTGCAGCCTACAGATTACAGTCTAAGGAAGACAAACTGAACACCTTTGTGGGTGTCAGTGTTGGGTATTTACCCATGGCCGTCCAACGATACAGTTTGCTTTATTCGAGTGACGTGGTCAGAGGTTCAGATATTTATCATACCATGCCGATAGGTTTATTTTTTAGAAGTATAGGTGGCCGGCGTCAAATAAAATTCATCAATACGTTTATGATGGGATATCCAATTATATTGAGCAATGATGCATTTACGGAACAAGATAGCGATGGCATGTATAATTATGTAGAACGCTATTCAGTGAAGTCGAAAGGCATGGCCAGTATGAGTACAGGGTTACAATTTCCTTATACCGCCAAACTCATACAAGATATATCTCTACGAATTGGCGCGGTGAATAGTCAGACAACAGTGAACACCTATTTACAGGAAAAACTGGTTGAACAAAGTCAGTACAACTTCAGAAATTTACAAGGTGTCTTATTTTTGGAATTGCACACCGCAATCCACTTTTAATCGCATGGCCATAAGAGTTGTATGATAATTCGGGGAATAATTTAACTTCGACCCATAAGTGATATTCATGAAATTCATACAGCGAAAGGCAGGTGCTATTTTACTGATTCTTGCGGCGATTACCAGCCTTTGGTTTTTAAAGATTCTGGAAAAAGTGCATATACCTTTTATGGTGATGCATTGGGCTATTACATGTGTTTGCCGTCCACATGGATATAACACAATCATAAAGCCCTGGAATGGCTGCCTGAAAACAAAGGTATTGAACAACCGGTTCTGGAATATGTTCACACTCTAACCAATGAAAATCCCAGAAGCCCTAAGGGATATATCATTAATCAATATACCTACGGCGTAGCTTTGATGAAGTTTCTGTTGCTGGTTTGTATTCGATATTTATATCATATATTGGATCATATTCATATTATCAATTTACACAACAATGTTTGGGATGAAATATCCTTCTTTGCCAAAATACCGGATAACCTGCAAAAAGATGACACCGTTTCATTGTCCATTTGGAATTTTACACAGAATCCATTGCGCATTCGATCCATGCGAATGGCCTTATATCGATAAGGAATACGGATGATTGTTAATCCATTTTAGATGAACTACCTTTGTGTTCAAGCCCTACAAAGTCGGTGTAAACAAATCTATTATGATCAAATTCAAATCCTCATTTCTAATTTCTATTCTAATATTCTTGCTTAGTGCTTGTCATACATCATCCAAAACCAGCTCCCAGCCCAAAGCCTTGGAAGAAGATCACAGTAGTCGTTTGGCTGTGGATTGGGCAGGTACCTATCAGGGCATACTTCCTTGCCAGGATTGCGAAGGAATACAAACCACTTTAAAGCTGGATCGGGACATGAGTTATTTCTACAGAAGAGTTTATCTGGGTAAAAATGAAAAGCCGGCAGAAATAAGCGGAACATTTAGCTGGGATCCTACCGGTAATATCATTAGTCTGAATGACTCAAAAGCATTGGCTCCCACTCAGTTTAAAGTTGGAGAAAATATGATCATGAAATTGGATGTTAAGGGTCAACCTATGACCGGTGTACAAGCAGAAAAAAATACGCTGCGTAAAGAAATTTCCGCTATTCGTGAGAAGCAATGGAAACTGATAGAACTAGATGGTAAAGTAATCAAAACCGCCATTAAAGAACCTTATCCTCATCTCTTTCTGAAAGCTCAGGGTAGCCAAGTGAATGGTCATGGCGGATGCAATAGTTTTTTTGGTCAATATGAATTACCGGGTAATAATAAACTTCGTTTTGTTAACCTGGCTGCGACCGAAATGGCTTGTGCTCAAATGGGAACAGAAACTCAATTCTTGTCTGCACTTCGAAATACAGACAGCTATATCATATTGCACGACACGCTCATGCTCAATAAAGCCCGAATGGCCACTTTGGCTAAATTAGTAGCTGTATATCAATAGGCCAATCCCTTTCGAATTTTTGACATATGGTAGCTATTTCCACCTTTAAAAAAATTGCACTGTCCTTTCCTGAGGTCACTGAAACGCCTCATTTTGAAAAAAGTTCATTCCGGGTAAATAAAAAAATCTTTGCTACACTTGATCTTCCAAATAAAAGAGCATGCCTCAAGTTTAAAGAAATAGATCAATCTGTATTTTGTTCTTATCATAAAGAAATCATTTACCCGGTACCCAATCGATGGGGTAAACTAGGATGGACATTTGTTGAATTGGCTAAAGTTCCGAAAAGTTTATTCATGGATGCGCTCGCCACATCCTATTGCTCGGTGGCCACTACAAAATTGGCGGAACAAGTAAGACCTCGGGAGACAAACAGAAGCACATGAAATCTGTAGGTTGATACCCAGGAAAGTCTATGACTTTTTTTTAGCATTTTCTTTGCATTCGGTATATTACTTTTACCCTTCAATCCTGCATCATGAATATACCCTTCCTGAAGAAAAAAGTAGAAGACCCCGCTAAACCCAAAAAGAAAAAATCCATCCTCAGAGAATGGCTCGACGCAGGGATTTTTGCCATTGTGGCCGCCACCATTATCAGAACTTTCTTTATTGAAGCCTATACTATCCCTACCCCTTCTATGGAAAAATCGTTACTCGTCAACGATTTTTTGTTTGTCAGTAAAATGCATTATGGCCCAAGACTTCCAATGACTCCATTGTCTTTTCCTTTTGTACATCATACTATGCCGATCATTGGAGGTAAATCTTATAGTGAATCGATCAAAATTCCATACAAAAGAATTTGGGGCTTTAGTGAAATTGAACGATACGATGATGTAGTCTTCAATTGGCCACAGGATCATGAAAACAACCGGCCGGTGGATAAAAAGGAAAACTATATCAAGCGTTGTGTAGCCATCCCCGGCGACACCCTGGAAATCCGCGACCGGGTGTTATATATCAATGGACAACCGGGCTACAAACCCCGTTACCAGCAATTTGTATACCGTGTGTTTATGGTTCCTACCGGATATGACATCAATCCAGAAATGGCTGAGGAAATGGGGATTTATAATATTACCAATGAACGCAACGAACCCATTCCAAATTATTATAGCTTGACCGATGAGGACCTTAAAAAGTTACAGGCCATTCCGAATGTGGTAGTCCAATTAAATGATACCCTCGGAGGACAAATGCGTAAAGGAATGGTTCAATCGGATTGCTTCCCACAGGATACAGCGTATCACAAATGGAATCAGGACAATTTTGGTCCAATCTGGATTCCGAAGAAAGGAACAACCGTTAACCTGACCGCAGAAAATATTGCACTGTATCGCACCGTGATTACAGAATATGAAGGCCACTCATTGAACGACACCCGCTTTCCGGTGCTCATAGACGGTAAGCCTGCTCCAACTTATACATTTGCCATGGATTATTATTGGATGATGGGCGACAACCGCCATAATTCTTTGGATTCCAGATTCTGGGGATTTGTGCCGGAAGATCACATCGTCGGAAAGGCTTGGTTCATTTGGTTGAGTTATGATAAGAACGGTATCCGTTGGAAAAGACTCCTGCACAGGGTCAAATCATTGGAAAAGTAGCCCTTCACCCGTCTATTTTCTTGTTCCAGCCTGATATAGCCCCTCTTACATATAGCACGATTCTATCTTTGTAGTTCCTGAAGCACTTGGCACAATAATTGATTTTGGTACAAGTGTTCTTTTCAAAGAACATGGCTGTGGTATGCAATCAGGTCATATAGGATATAAAAACGGGATAAAATGAAAAAACTAACACTACTTATTTCTCTTATTTTAATCGGAATAATTGGCCGGTCTCAAACTCCGGATCAATATTATCAGCAATCCATGAGCTATAAGGCAAAAGATAATATGACCGAAGCTTGGCGTTTGCTATCGAAAGCTTTGGAAATTGAACCGGATAACGAAACCTATCGTATGGAAATGGCCGATATACAATACCAACGTCGGGTATATTTTGAAGCGATACCACTCTGTGAAGAAATGCTGGCCAAAGACCCGGAAAATTTGACCTTGCTATCCCGTTTGGCTGAAATGTACAGTATGAGTCCTAAAAAGTTGAAAGGTGTGGAATATGCAGAAATGGCGGTCAAACTAAAACCTACTGACGGAGAAATCAATAAAATGCTGGCCCGTACATTTTATGAAGTTCAACATTATCCCAAAGCCGTAAAATTATATGCGATAGCAGAAAAGGCTTTGCCGGAGGATATTGATATCCCGTTTAAAATGGCCAATTGTTATTCACGAATGGGCAGTTATCAGGATGCCATCAAGTACTACGATCGGGCCATGCGATTAGATCCGGATAATGCTACCAAAATTTATGAGGCTGCTAATAGTTGTTACGATGGAAACCTTTATCAACGAGCATGTGAACTTTATCAGATGGCGGAAGATAAAGGGTATTTTCAAACCAAATCATTTTACGACAATTGGGCTACAACCTGCATGGAAATGAAGAATTTTGAAAAGGCTCTGGAATATTATAATAAAGCGAAAGCCTTTGCCCCTTATGATAAAGACATTAATTTATCTATTGCCGAAGCCTACATGAAAAAAGGTGATTTCGGAAAAAGCCGGGATGTTTTGGATGAAATGCTGGAAATTAATCCGAATGATGCACAGGTTATTTATACCAAAGGGATGACTTATTACAAATCCGGAAATACCGGGAGAGCCGAACATTTTTTCAATCAGGCTTTTGAATTAGACCCATCATTGAGAACTTTACGTTATCAAAAGATGTCCTTCTAATTCAATCAAGTAATGCTTTTATCGAGGGTAAACCCGAAACTGGATCCTACATTAAGTGTACTCCGGCAAACCACCTGATGTCCGTGTGCTTCGATGATATGTTTTACGATAGCTAGTCCCAAACCTGTTCCACCTACATTCCTGCTTCTTGCTGTATCGGTACGATAAAACCGTTCGAACACCCTTGGTACATGCTCCTCTTGCATCCCAATCCCATTATCAGTGATTTCAGTATAAATATTTTTTTCATCCACTATATAAATCCCTGCAGTCGTATCTCCACCCTCTTTTCCATATTTTAATGAATTTTCTATAAGGTTAACCAACACCTGCTTTATTTTTTGCTTATCCGCGAATACCGTTAAAGCGTTCTCACAACCTCTTTTAATACTCAGTTTAATTTTTTTGGTTTGAGCCCTTTGACTTAATTCATCAAAAACCTCCCGAATTAAATCCTGCATCACAAATTCACTCTTGGCAATGGGTATTCGATTCGATTCAAGTTTTGAGATGATATCCAGATCATCTACCAGCTCTACCAGCCGGTCTATACTGCGGGAGGCGTTACTTAAAAATGTTAAGTTCACTTTAGAATCCTCAATTGCTCCATCCAACAGCGTGTCAATATAACCTTGCGCCGAAAATATAGGTGTTTTAAGTTCATGAGCCAGGTTCATCAGAAATTCCTTTCTGAATTGTTCATTATTTCGCAGTTGCTCAATTTCGCCTTTTCTTTCTTCAGCCCATTTCTCTACATCCTCATTGACTTCCTCCAAGGTTTTTTTGGGCAGAATTTCATTGGTATAGAATTCCTCACGGGGCGTAGCTTTTGTTTGAGAAATGAATTTGTAAATGAGCTTAATTTTAGGATATATAAAACGTTCTAAACTATTATATAACAATAATCCTGACAATAAGCCGATGAACACGATGGTGATTAACGCATAAATCAGATTAAATGTAAACACATAAACCAATACCCCTGCAGGTATGGATATGCCCAAACTGTTTACAATAGATAGCTTTAATGGGGAAATGTTTTTCGATCGAATCACAGGGTAAAGTTAGCCCATAGAATTGAATTGAAGACAGGACTATATTTCAAATTTGTAGCCGACGCCTTTCACGGTCTGAATGTAATCTGCATCCAATTTTTGCCTGATTTTTCGAATATGTACATCAATGGTTCGGTCTCCGACAATGACATCACTTCCCCATATTTTTTCTAAAATTTCATTTCGCAGAAACACCCTGCCCGGCTTAGAGGCCAACAGCGCAAAAAGCTCGAACTCCTTACGGGGTAAAAGGATCTCCTTGGCATTATGAGTAACCATGAATTTCTCCCGATTGATCTCCAGATTAGGGAAAATGATGGTCTTTGCATCATCTTTTGAAAGTCGGCGAAATGCAGAATGAATTCGGGAAACCAGTAATTTAGGTTTGATTGGCTTGGATATATAATCGTCGGCGCCTAATTCAAGACCTCGGATTTCTGATTTTTCATCGGATAAGGCTGTAAGAAAAATAATCAGGATATCATCATACTCAGGATTTGCTCTAATTTCTATACAGGTCTGAATGCCATCTTTATGAGGCATCATGATGTCCAACAACATGAGATCAGGCTTGAACGTTTTTAATTTGCTGATCGCATCCACACCATTTTCGGCAGTATCCACTTCATAACCATGCAACTCCAAATTGTATTTTACAATTTGAATGATATCTTTTTCATCATCAACAACCAATACCTTACCTAACTTCTTATCCATTTCGGAATTTTTACAAAGTTAGACAAACAACCGAGGGATTTCGAGATTTCTGCGATTACGAAATTGTTAAGTCACTTCCAGCATTAATCGATAGATTAGATTGAATCTTTCAATTTGTTTTTCAATTCATCAGCGGCATCCTTAATCTCCCGTTCGGCTTGCTTCCGGGCATCTTCCAATTCCCGTTCAGCATGCTTAATTTTATCAAGACCTTCCTGCTTCACTTCCTTCAAATGTTGAGTAGCCTCTTCAATTTCCGTGCTTGGGACCGTATTTGCATTCTCTGCATGGTTGTCATATTGAACAGGCTCATCATCCTCATCTTCAAAATGAAAATAAAATTGATCGTCTGAGCTGTGAAATCCATGTTTCATTTGACGCTTTAAGCTTTCAGACACAATAACGGTTTTATGCTCAGGAACAAAGATGGTCATCGTTACATGTTGAAAGTGGTAGGGAAATTGATTGCTAAGGGTTAAGTAAGAGGGGATCAGCAAACGATTATCAATCACCTGCGGATTAAATTCAATCATTTCGGCATGCTGATTGGCTGAGGTAATATTATTTCCAAAAGCCGAACGCTCAATACGCATCGAAAAATCAGGATTCTTTGTTTTTCGATACTTGATCTGTACTGCACGAATTTGATGATGATCTTTTTGGCGAATCAACAAATCGTTCAAATCATTAAAATCAAATATGACATTCTTTGAGTATCGGTAACTGCTATCTGAAGGGCCGATATACAAGGTATCTCCAACAATACCCAAAGGAGCGTCGAATGGTTGCTTGACGAATGTTTTATGGTCGCTGATTAAATTGAAACTCAACAAAAGTGCCGAGGCTATGCCTACAGCCCAAAGCCCTCCAAAAGTAAGTCTCAGAAATTTATTGGGTTTATGGTAACCGGCAATTTTGCGGAATATCCAGATAATGAAGCCAAGAACAGGTAATGCAAGAAATAAAACAATACCCAGGAGCGCCAATGTTTTCATCCAAGATGTAAACAGTACCACATCCGCGATCTGGTATGAGAATATTCCTGCCATTGTCAAACCGATGAGTGATGGGATCATGACGATTAAAATAAGTACCAGTAGAATATAGGCCACTACTTTCAAAAATGAACTAAGGCCTGATTTGCTTTTTTTAGTTACGGTTTCCATAGAGGTAGAATGTTGAATGGTATTGATATTAATCGGCTCTCCTTTGAGAAGCATATAGTCTGTATTGTTTTTAGCAAGGGGTGTAATAAACCACAGAATGATATAGCTGATGAAGGTAAGGGAGTAAAAAGAAGACCCTACGCCATACAGTTCAAAGTGCTTGAAGGGATTATTATTTGTAATAAAACCCAAGAGTAAAGGTGCCAGAAAAATCAACCTCACGATCCAGGTTTCAATATTGAAAAAATGTGCAAGACCGCTGCAAACCCCACCGAGAACCTGGTCTTTGGGATTTCTAAACAATTTGGTCTTAGTGTTCACTTCTAATGCCTTTGGCTGCAGGATGGCCCAGAATATAATATAGGCCAGCACGCCCAAATTAAATCGGAACAAGGTTGCCACGTTATAAACCGTGAATAAGAAAAATATCAACCGAACAGCGATCGGGTCTATTGAAAAATAATTAGCGATACCACTACATACACCGGCTATGACTTTATCCTTTGAATTCCGGAAGAGTTTTTTCTTCTCTTTGGTATCAGCTATATTTTCGGATTTCTCATCAGATTCTGCATCAGCATCGGATAAATCTTTAGGTCTGCCAATGGTGGAAATCAATTCATCGATATCCTTTTGTTCGATGACCCCCTGAGCGTTTTTCTGATCCAGAATTTCAGCCATGCGGTATTGTAGATCGGCGAAGGTTTCCTCTCCCTCGGCTTGTGCCATAAAATAATTTTTCAACTCATTCTCATAATCTTGAAAATGTTGATAGGCGGATTCTTCGATGGAAAGGGTCCTTCCCTGATAATTGATTTGAAGTATTTTGTCCATGTTGGTTTGGTTTACTTTTTTGTGATTGTATTGACTGCTTTAGCTATTTCTATCCAGGTTGATTCAAGTGATGCATAGAATTCCTTCCCTTTTTCTGTCAGGGTAAAATATTTCCTCGGTGGCCCTGAAGTACTTTCCACCCAACGATAATCTAAGTAGGAGGCATTTTTCATTCGGGTGAGCAAGGGGTATAATGTCCCTTCAAGTACAGGCATTCCTGATTCCTTCAACTCCGCTGAAATATCACTGGGATAAGCCTCTCCCCGCTGTATGATGGATAAAATGCAGAACTCAAGGAGTCCTTTTTTCATCTGACTTTGAATATTATCGGTGTTTACTGGCGTCATTGTATATGAATTTCAGGGCAAATATAGTACAATAATTAGTACTATGCATTACTTAGTTCTATTTTTTGTATATTATTTGTTATTACATTGTAGAGTATGTAAAAAGCCCATCCGGTACAAACAACAGATGCGAGGGCTATTTTCCAAACAAAAAAAATCGCCTTAACGGCGATTTTTTTATGAAATTATAAAGTCTAATTACCTACTTAATTAATTTTTGAAAACGAATAACTTTCACATCGATGCCATCCGAAACCAAAACCGAATATAAACCACTGGCAAGATGCTTAATAGGGATATTAATTATTCTTGTTTCATTTTGAAGGTCCAGATTTGTATAAAATACCACCTGTCCAACAGCATCCATCATTTTAACTTCGTAAGTGCTGGCTTCAGGTGTACTGATTAACAAAGAAGTATTTGACTCAGATGGGTTTGGATATAACCTAATTTCTGTTTCTGTATTGCATAATAAATTGACACTGCGAACGGGAGAGTATTCATAATATCCATCGATATCAACAATCTTTAAGCGATATTCAAAGTATCCCTTTCCGGATGTAGCGTCTCGATATGCATATGACTTTAGAATCTGACTATTACCTGCAGCGGCAACCTGACCGATTTTTTCAAATGGTGTATTTGTGGTTTTACGTAATATTTCGAAATGAGAAACATTAGATTCCTGACTGGTAGTCCATTCTAACTGGGTTGCACATATTTCACCATACAAATTGAAACTGTTTAATTCAACCGGTAATATAGTTGGTGGATTCAACATGGTAATATAAACGGTTGCAGTATCACAAACAGAAGGAGAACCATCGTCACACTTTCTGTAAATAAACTGATCAGGACCTACATACCCGTTGGATGGCGTATAAGTAAATGTTCCATCCGAATTAAAGACTACGGTACCGTTTGATGGATTCGTTATCTGATTAAAATTGACTACATCACCTTGAGGGTCAGTATCATTTAAACTCACATTCCCATTAAAAGCTTGATTCACATCAGTTACATATGAATCATCGGATGAGTACGTTTGATTAACAGCACCGGGCAAAGGCGAAACTTGTACAAACACATAGGCAGTATCACATACCGAAGGAATTCCATTATCACAGATTTGGTAAGAAAAAACATCACCTCCTGAATAACCGGTGTTTGGGGTATATACTACAGTTCCATTACCATTAACAGTAACTGTCCCATTGATTGGATTGTCAATAATTGTCGGATTGCTGATGGTATTTCCCTGAGGGTCATTGTCGTTACACAATACACACAATGTCAAAGGAGTCTCATAAGCAGTAATGCCATAATCATCTTGTGCAACCACTGAGTTAGTATCCAGACCCGGCGTAACAAAAATGGTCAAGGTTGTTGTGTCGCATAAATTTGTGGGAGCCGGCGAACATACAGAATAACTGATACTATCCTGTCCGATGAAGCCTAAATTAGGGGTGTAAGTATAGGATCCATCCGTATTTAATACTAAGACCCCATTACTCATCGATCCGATGGCTGTAAAAGTACTGTTTGGTATCACATCATCATTCGTAGCAACACTACCGGATACCGGTGTATTTACGATTGTTTGATTGATATCCGGTATAGCTACGATATACGGTTCTGTCCAAGTATATGAACTCACCTGATCATCATTTAACGCATTTATCCCATTTGTAAATGCCGGAGGAGTGAGATTTACATTAAATCCATTCTGTGGGTTTGAATTAATTGAATTCGTCAGAACTCGGTATTGAATAGTGATATTACCCACCCCTCCGTTAAGTGCATCCGGAATGGTTTGATTCTGAGTACCTTGGTAAGACTTTGTTCCGGCATCATATAACCAGTTGAAATATCCGGCGAACGTCCCGCCTATGGCTGAAATTGGATTGGGATTGTTCGGTATACCCCTGGATAAAGTAATGACAAGAATCATTTCTTGCCCGGGAACTAAGTTAATAGGGTCTGATCCTGTATTCCCTACATTGAACGAAACCATACCTATACCCTGGGATACCATATCCGCCAAAGGCGCGGGACTTACAATACCTTGAGCCACGAATGGATTATAGTTCTGTGCTTGTAGCAGCATAGGGAACATGATCAAAATAGTGAGAATGTGTCTTAATGAGAATTTTAACATTGTTAAAAGTTTTTATACTGAATGGTTAATCTAGTTATGAAAATAATCAAGGGCTTCTGCATCGGTATTATTGTTCGTCCTAATCTCTCCTCCGCTTCCTGAAGTAATATTACTTGTCATAGTGTATTTACCGTCTGAGTTATTTGGGTTGAAAGTAGCAACGAATCCAAAGGTTGAACTTGTACCCGCAAGTAAAGTACTAGTTGTTGTGAATATATGAAAGAAGGCGTTTGTACCATTGTAGGACCAAATTGAATTAGACACCGGTGTAAAACCAACATTGGTAAGTGACGGGTTATAAGTAAAAGTAACCCGACTATCTTTAGGTACCAGCACTGTAATCGTACCATCTGTATTAACATGATTCAGTTCAGTCACAGTAATTGTTGTATTAAATGTTTGAATCCCATGAAGTACATTAGGTACACAAGTGATATTTGGTGTCACATCAGGTGGTATTATCAAAATATGTAAAGTCGCGGAAGCACATTCCTGTGGCACTCCGTTATCACATATCGTGTATGGAAACTCAACCGGGCCTTTATAACCTGAAGTTGGGGTAAATGTAAATGTGCCATCCGAATTCAACACCAATGTTCCTTTACCAGAAATTGTTGTTGTTTGAGGAGTCACAGTCTGAGCATGTCCTTCAGGATCTGTATCATTTGTTTTTACATTTCCGGATACAGGTTGGTTAAGTCCGGTAGAATAATAATCATCCGCCGCCGTAGTACTATTAGGCCAATCGGAAGGTTGTATAGTGATAATCTGATAGGCTGTTGCACAGGTCGAAGGGATTGTATTCTGACACACCTGATATTTCAAAGTATCCATTCCCACATAGCCGGCATCCGGTGTATAAGTAATGTTACCATTAAGTGGATTTACCACAGCTGAGCCATGATTTGGCAGATCCGTTATCGTTACAGACCCCGGAATCAAAGCAAAACCTAAAGTAGCAGCGTCATTTGACAAACTAATCAAGGTAACCGGAGTGGACATAGGTGTAGTGGCGATATCCGTATTAGCAATTGGCGGATATACATCTGTTAGTGGCAATACGGTAATAGTTAATAGTTCAGAAATACAATCTAATGTTTGACCGGGTTCACAAACAGGAACCAAGAATTGATATACACCTTGAATCGGCGTAATAAATGTATATGTACCATTGGAATTCACGACCGGCATAGCGCCTCCAGGATTACCGGGCACAGCTGTAGGTGTTCCGTAAGTAGTTCCAACCGGGGTTATGTCATTTGTGTTTACATTGCCGGGAACCGATACGTTCACATAAGTCACATTAAAATCCGGATTAGTTTCTATATATGGTTTGGTAACCGTAATATAAACAGTAGCTGTATCACAAGCGACCGGTAATCCGTTATCGCATTTATAATAAGTAAACTGATCCGGTCCTGTATAATTTGCTGCAGGTGAATAAGTGTAAGTACCATTAGGATTAAAAATCACACTACCATGAGCAGGATTTGTCAGTAAAGTGAAATTTACTGCATCGCCTTGAGGGTCCGTATCGTTGTCCGCAACCGTACCACCTACTGCTGTATTGATGATAGTAGAATTTGCATCATCATTGGCATAAGTCTGATTGTAATCGACCGTCGCTGGACCAATCACAATATAGACATTTGCGGTATCGCATGCAACAGGTATTCCGTTATCGCAAATTACGTATTGCATATAATCGTTTCCGCTGTAACCCGGTGCGGGAGTATAGGAAATTGTGCCATTAGGATTTAAGATATACGTTCCATGAGCCGAGTTCATTAGAATAACCGGTATACCAATGGTATTTCCATTAGGGTCATGATCATTGCATAGTAAGCATATATTGACTTGAGTACCCATTGGTGTGCTGGCATTATCATCATGAGCAATGACATCATTTCCTATATTATAATATAAAGGTGTCACTTCTATCGTGAGTGTAGTCGTGTCACAAAGACCCGGAGGAGTTGGCGAACAAACCACATAACTCATACTGTCTGTACCCACAAAATGTGGATTAGGCGTATAAGTATAACTTCCGTCAGTATTGAACACGATAGTTCCATTAGACATTCCGCCCAATGGGCTAAAGGTACTTCCAGGCAATACATTATCGTTTAATGCGACTGTTCCGCTAACCGGGGTATTGACTAAAGTTTGATTGATATCAGGGTTAGCATCCTGTATCCTGGCATTCATCGTAATATAAGCAGTAGCTGTATCGCAGGCAACCGGTGTTCCATTGTCACATTTACTGTATACAAACTGATCAGGTCCTTTATAACCTGAAGCAGGCGTATAAACGAATGTTCCGTTGGTATTTAAGGTCAGAAGTCCGTGAGCAGGACCACTGACCACCGAGAAGGTGCAGATATCTCCTTGTGGATCGGAATCATTATTCGCCACACTATTGTTTACCGGTGTATTCACATTGGTACTGTAGGCATCATCATTCGCATAGGTCTGATTATTTGAAACAGCATTATATACAATATCAATGGTCACCAATGCGGTATCACAGGCCAATGGGTTACCATTATCACATATGATATAAGTAAAATAATCCATACCCGAAAAATCCAAATTCGGTGTATAGGTTACGGTTCCGGAAGGATTAACCGTTACCGTACCATTCATTGGCGGAATATAAATAGACGGGTTCCCGATAACATTTCCATCAGGATCACTGTCATTACACTTAACACAGATTTCTATTGGCATAGAAAATGGCGTTGTGGCATGATCATCCTGTGCAATAACTGTATTGACCAAATTGGCATATACCGGAGTGACTTCAATGGTTAAAGTTGTCGTCGAGCATAATATTATAGGTACCGGTGGCGAGCATACTTCGTAACTGATGCTATCACGGCCTACAAAACCCGGATTAGGAGTATATATATAACTGCCATCTGAATTTAGGACCAATGTTCCGTTACTCATGCTCCCTAACGCTGTAAATGTACTGCCGGGTATTGCATTGTCATTGGTTGCTACTGTACCACCAACGGGCACATTCACCAAAGTCTGATTGATATCCGGCAATGCATGTTGAACCAATTTCGGCAAGACCGTTATATACATTTTTGCCGTGGCACAAAGACCTTGAGACAGGACACAACTTGCATTATTCACAGAATCACAAATTTGGTAAGTCAGACTGTCTATTCCATGAAATCCCGGTGTTGGCATGTAAAAGACCAATCCGTTACCCAATACGGTTGCTGTACCATGTAGCGGTGCGACTGTAATTACAGGTTTGGAAATGATATCATTATTTGGATCATAGTCGTTTGAACGCACGTTATAATACAGCGGTTGATCTGTCTCTATCGTATCGGCATAGTCGACTACTGCAACAGGTGCAATATTCGGTAGAGGTGGAAGAACGACTATCGTCACCACTCCCGGTGCAGAAGTCAATGGCGGTGTTCCATTATCGGTAACAGTATAACTAAATGTTACTGAACCGATAAACCCGGGTGTTGGAATAAACGTTACAGACCCATCATTGTTATTGACAATGGTTCCGGCTGCAGGGTTCGACAATGAACCTACAATATTTACCAGAAATTCGCGCCAACCTTCCGGATCGATTGCACAAAGGGTCAAATCAATGATTAATGGATCACAAGTATAAGTTGTATCCGAAAAATTGCAAACCGTAGGAGGCTGGTTCAACATCGTAAATACTACATATGCTGAATCCAATAGTCCTGATGAACAGCCGGAATTTCCTTCTGCTATTTGGTAATAGACTGTATCATTACCGAAAAATGTTGATATAGGAGTATAGGTAATTATGCTCCCTATGATGGATGCCGTGCCCCACTGCCCTCCCTGATAGATGCTATATGTTAAAGGTGAACCTTCAGGGTCCGAATCATTCAATCCAACATCAACGTTTTGTGTTGTTCCTGAGTTTACACCGGCCGGGAAATCATTACTGGCTATAGGAGCTGCATTGGTCACATTGACATATGATTCAGCGGTATCGGTGACGGTACCATCTGAAATAATATATCTGAACTTAGCCTCTCCATTAAAACCAAATGTTGGTGTAAAGACTACATTATTACCACTAACCACTGCGCTGCCATTTGTAGCAGATAAAATGCTGAGCAAACTAATCGTATTACCATCAGGATCCAAGTCATTCACAAGAACAGGTATACTGACAGAAGCTGTTGAAGTAGTTGCTCCCAAATCCGGATTTGCGAAAGGTGCACGGTTGGGTATAGCTGCACAAGGTGCTAACTGTAAATAATTTACGGTGAGAACCGGTCGATTAGATATGGTTCCGTCTTCCTTAGTCGCAAATTGATGACGTTTGTTTAAGGTTTCTCCTGTTTTGAATAATACCCCAAAATTATTTGCCGGAGTACTTACCCAATTTTGAACCAAACTTCCCACAGTCCATGAATAATTTGCATTCACCCCGGGTACAGACGCTGAAGAAGTAATGCCTGCTGTAAATTGTCCTCCCGCAGGAGTCCAATTGTTACCCGTAGAACGGATCAACCAGGTAACCTGATTTTCAACAAATGAATTATTCAATGCATGGAGATTAATAATTTGGGTATTATTATCCCCTCCGACTCTTCTTAAAGATAAGCTTGCCGAGGTGATAATAGCAGAGGTTGGAATTTCTGAGATGTTGAAATAGGCAATGCCACGTCTGGCATTGGTACTACTAAATACTTTCCCAATCTCCATTTTATTAGCACCTCCTTTATTGTCATTTCCACCACTGGCCTGATCCATCCATGAGTCTCTGAAATTCGTTGATGTTGAATTCGCGGTAGCCGCATTGGTACCGGCAAATTGATATTGAAATACTTTTGTAACAGGGATTCCCAGTGACGGACGATATTGATTTGCTGAACAACCGTCGTCATTAATCAGCACTCTTACTGTGGCTTCACTGCAATAGCCTTCTGAATTACAGGCCTGATACATGAAGGAGTCTATACCGGAAACGTCATTATTGTTGACATAGGTAATAGAACCATCCTGATTGATACTCACCTTTCCAAAGGCCGGCTGTTGAACAATTTGTTTTATAGTCAGTGGCAAACCTGAAGGGTCAATATCATTGTTATAAACATCTATTATGCTAGGGATATCCTCTAAAATAGTAATTTCATCATCTCCCAAGTTTGGATTTTTAGGAACGCAATTCAGGTATTCATATTCAACAGCATCTACCCATACATTGGCAACAGAATTGGTAGCCGGCGGTGTACCGGTGCTGATTCTAATATGTGTAATGCCACTGGCTCCACTTGGAATGGCATATACGGACATGGTGGAAACGGTTGCACCGGTACCGTTTGGCGATGCAGGGATTGTAAACGTTTGGGTATTGGTCCACGGACCTGTAGACGACTGTCCGATTTGAATGGATACCGTCGCAGCACTATTAGCGGTTCCTTTCGACCAATAAAGATTGATTGAATCCTTAAATCTCA
This sequence comes from Chitinophagaceae bacterium, assembly GCA_016786845.1. Classification (GTDB taxonomy): domain Bacteria; phylum Bacteroidota; class Bacteroidia; order Chitinophagales; family Chitinophagaceae; genus OLB11. Next base: position 53,341 of record JAEUVB010000017.1, read on the forward strand.
AGGCAGAGCCTGTAGATAAAACCAAATTATTTGCAGCAGCGGTACCAAAATTCAAATAATCTGTGGCGGCTGTGGTATAAGTGTCTTCAATATCATCCAATGCGGTACCATTCAAAGCGGCACCGGTACCCGATTGACTGACAAAATTATCCGTCAGATTCAGCAAATCGGAAGATTGTACCCCATAAACTGAATTCGGAAAACAACCATTCGCATCAGGAGTACCGACATTCACGGTAACCGTACTCGTGGCCACTCCACCGTATATATTATGTATACCATACATAATGGATGTGGTACCGGCAAAATTTGGATTCGGTGTAAATGAAACAACTCCCAATGGAGTAGCAGACCATGTGCCTGATCCAGCCGGGGTAGCTGATGCCATAAAAAGACTATCAAATGTGATAGCTGCCCCTTGCGGATCGGTGTCGTTAGCCAAGGCATTGATGGTAACCGTTCCCGGTGTACATGAATTACCAATATTGATAACATCAGGATTAGCAATTGGCGGAGCCGGCGGCGGGATAATGGTAATTGGAATAGAAGTAAATGTAGTTCGACCACAAAGATCCACAACCTTACAAGTGATGATGCAATTGGTAGTTACCGCAACGACCGGTGCCGTATAATTTGTGGTACTAGCTGTAGGTGCAGAAAACGTTCCACCACATGTTGAACTCCACTCATAAGTAAAATTGGCCCCTGCGAAAGATGTCGCAGTCACAGAAAGACCTGTCATCGTATTTCCACCTTGTATCACAGTACCACTGCTCACGCCCGAAACGGACATTTGCGGAGACTTTGGCAACATTTGAAAAAGACTGAAATTGAAAAAGGTACGGATAGCAGCTACATTTGCTGTTCCTGAACCATTGATATTGTGGGAACCCATGGCCATTACATAACCTCTATTCAGACTGTCAAAACCACGTCCATAGACCAAAACAGCAGCAGAATTGCTCAAATCAGGTAATACATTGGTGACATCTGCTTGCGTAGGATCATAAACAATAATTTTTGCACCCGGATTCCATCTGGCCGTAGAACCCAAAACAGGCATATAAATCTGCTCTGATCCATTTTGAGTGGCAGCGTCAATACTTCCCATGTATTGCGCAATTGGGTCATTGGGTAATCGATTGGTATAGGGAACAGATCCATCATTATGACTCGTCCACAGTTCCAAACTATTATTAGGCCAAGGGGCCGGAGTCGTTACATTGGTTCGGGTAGACAGAAAATTCATCTGTTGGGCCGGGTTGTTCGGATTAATAGAATTTGACAAAGCACTGCCGGAGTGGCATCCTAACCAAATAGAACCCAGGCAATCTTTATTCCATGTATATAATCTGTTATGAGTAGCCCATGTTGGATCCGCATGGGGCATCACAAACATATCGTCACAACAACTCAAACCAGCTACCGCTTGATAATTATAAGCACCCGGAAATGCCGTATTATTGATTCCTGCTGTGGTTAAGAATGCTTCTCCGATTGCTCCATTTTGCGAATTGATGGTCCATCGAGGTATAGAGGTAAGGGTATAGGTAACATCAACGGTGAGCGGAGTGGTAGTCGTTACACCTACAACACCCTGTGAAGTCCAGCTCGTAATTTTTGCATTCACAGCTGCATCGCGGAATTCAGCCGGAATAATAAAAACACCTCCTTTATAACTAACTCCGTTATATACAAAATCTACTCCATCCTTACCTTTGGTTTGGCTAATGACCCACTTGATAGGCACATTATTGCTGCGCATCAGGTCATAAATCATTCCATAGGGCTTGATTCCGTTATTAACCGTTTGAGGCACGACCCCCATATTGATGATAAAGGCTCCTGTGGACAGCGTCTCTACTGAGGCTTGCAGATTAATTGCGGCCATCATTGCAAACAGAATAAATGCCGACCTTTTGATTACATTCCTAGAAATTGCTTTTAGGATGTAATCTGATGAATAAAAATAATTCATGAGATTGTTGGTTTGGTTATGAACTTGGTTAATACAAAAGTAATAGCCAATTTGGGATAATACCAATATTGAAAGCATATTAAATATCATCATATATTCAAATTAGGAAATATGGCTATTTGACACAAGGCTGTACTGGATAGCCATTTGATGTGAAATCCGTCGTCACAGCTAGATTTTTATCAACATTCGTAGGGTCCGACCCTTTATGGTATATCAAAAAATAAAAAGGGGCTCCTCAATAGAAAAGCCCCTTTGCCAACCTAATTTTCTAGTGATTACTTCGTCACTTTGCGGATAAACTGAGTTCCGCTATTCAGATCACGAATTTTCAGGAAGTAATTTGCCGTTGCTAAACCAGTCAATCCTTCAATGCGAACGACATTCATGCCGGATTGCAGTTCACGGGTTTCTTTGCGAATTACACGACCGGATACATCTGTTAAAGCTAATTCAATATCAGTGGCATCGGTGCACGGATAAAGAATCGTCAATTCATTTGTAAATGGTGTCGGATAGACTATTACTGCTTCTCCATTGTCATTTGGACGTACGCTAATGATATTTGAATAGATATATTGACCGTCGATATCATTCAAACGAATTCTGTAATAAATGACTGCTGAAGTTTTAACTGCTTCAATATCATCTGTCAACATATAATCTGTACGGCCATTGGTATGACCTTTAGCTGCTTTCTCTCCAACTTTCACGAAGTTTTGTCCATCGATACTACGTTCTACATCGAAGTTCTGCGTATTCTCTTCTTCAGAAGTAAACCAATATACATCGCACAGATGCTCGTCATGAATCACCGCTACTGTTGCAATTAATTCTTTTGCAGTTAGAGGAATACCAAAATAGATACCGCCATCGATATTCGGATTATAGGTACCTGCAGATAAACTGATGATCGTTGTTTTGCGTGAAGCAGGATTCATATCACTGTTATCGGTGACATTCAAAGCACCCAAATTTTGTGTAGGGGTAGAACCTTGTGGTAAATTGCCGAATCCAACAACATAGCTTCCTTCGTTGAGGCTGGTGAAACTGTATTCTCCATTACCATCGGTAACTGCAGAGGCTAAAACGGTAGTACCATCTGAAGCGTACAGCGTGACTACGACACCCGCAACACCAGGTTCAGTGATATCTTGTAAACCATTTTCATTCAAATCCAACCAAACATAGTTACCCAATCCTGCAAAAAGCGGAACGGTAAGTCCGGCATCGATACTTGGATTGTAAGTACCTGCGGTAACTGTAAAGCTTGCAGTTAAGCCGGTTGATGGAATCACATTGCTGTTGTTATTGTCTGATGGTCCACCCACTTGTTGGGTGAATACCATACCTACCGGTATATTGCTGAAACCGATCGTATATGTACCCGGTACAACATTCGTAAAGATGTAGAACCCTTCAGGTGTAGTAATGGTGCTTGCTACAGGCGTATTGGTATTGTCATACAATGTAACCAATATACCACCCAAGCCTGACTCATTAGCATCCTGAATTCCGTCCTGATCAACATCGTACCATACATAATCGCCGATGGCAGCAACCGTGGTCGATACAACACCCGCATCTACATTCTGATTATTATCACCTGCAGCCAGGGTTACACCGGCAGTCAAACCGGTTGTTGCATTCGCATCACTGTTGGATGGTCCGTTTACACCCTGAGCATCGCTATTTTCTGTGGTGAAACTGTACCCTTCCGGAAGATTACCAAATCCAACATAGTAGGTTCCCGGTGTCAGTCCAACAAAATAATACTCGCCATTACCGTTGGTGGTTGTGGTCGCAACTACATTATTCAAATTATCATACAAAGTCACACTCACACCTTGAACACCCGGCTCACCTACAGTTTGAAGACCGTCATTGTTCAGGTCATACCAAACTGAATTGCCCAAAGAGGCTGTTCCGGCCGGAGGTATCAAGCCCATATCCACACTCATTTTATCTTCACCAATGCCTAATGCAATGATATCTGTTTTTTGAGAACCGATGTTCACATCACTATTCAATTCTCCGTTCAAGCCTTGGCTATCTGCATCTTTCGGACTGATACTAAAGCCCGCAGGAAGATTGCTGAAACCAACCACATAGCTGCCTTCATCCAGATTCGTGAACACATAATTACCGATGGCATCCGTTGTTGTTGTACTGATCACAGTCGTACCATCTTGTTCATACAAAGTCACACTCACATCCGATACACCGGCTTCATTAACATCCTGAAGACCATTGCCATTCATATCATACCACACTAAATCTCCGAGTGTTCCTTTACCAATACGGGTATTACCCAAGTTGATACCGGCATCCAAGGTTAGGTTAACGGTGCCACCACTTAAAATTACGCTTGAGGTAAGACCATTGGATGGATTTGGATCACTGTCTGTTGATGTTGTACCTTGTCCGGGATCGCTGAATACAAATCCTACAGGTAAATTGCTGAAGCCTACATAATAGGTGCCGTTTGGCAAATCAGGGAAGAGATAGAAACCATTGGCATCGGTAGAGGTTGTACCAATGACTGTATTCGTATTATCATACAAGGTTACTGTGACACCGGATACACCGGCTTCACTTCCATCCTGTATGCCATCTTTATTCAGGTCATTCCACACATAATCGCCCAAACCATTATTGTTCGATGGATTAGCGCTGTTGTATATACCTGCATCATAGGTCAGGTTAAATTGACCTGATCCAAGATTGATCACATTCGTTTTGCCGGTTCCCGGATTCGCATCACTGTTCGTGGTGCTGTCTGATCCGCCGGTATTGGTCAAACTATAACCTGATGGCAAATTACTGAAGCCAACCACATATTGGCCTTGTGCCAAATTGTTGAAGATATAGTTACCATAAGCATTCGTGGTGGTCGTACTGATCACGGTAATACCATCTTGTTGATACAAGGTTACCGTTACACCATCGACTCCGGTTTCATCATTATCCTGTACACCATCCTGATCTGTATCATACCATACTTTATCGCCCAAGCCGCCTGTTGTATTTGGAAGACTGTATAAGCCTGCGTCTACATAAGTGATCTCATCACCTGCATTCACCGTGATTGTGGTTGTTATACCGGTCGCAGGGTTTGCATCGCTATTACTTGGGTTGCTTGCGGCACCATTGTTTGGACTAAACGTTAAACCTGCAGGTGGTGTAAAGCCCACACTATAGGTACCCGGTGCGACATTTGTAAAATTGTAGAATCCTTCTGCATCCGTGAGCATGGTAGCTACGGTATTACCCAAATTGTCGTAAAGCGTAACCGTTACACCACTGATTCCTTCTTCTCCACTATCCTGGGTACCATCTTCATCCGTATCCAGCCAAACATAATTTCCGATGCTGGCTGTTGTTGGTTGTTCAAAATAAATACCGGCGTCTACGCTCATATTGCTGTCGCCTGCTACCAATACATAGTTACCTGTGATACCCGTGTTCGGATTCACATCATTATCTGTTTCATCATTACCGCTATTATCCTGTAAGGTAAAGATATAGTTGGCCGGAAGTGTGAAGCCTACATGGTAGGTTCCGGGATCTAATGGACTGAATTTGTAATATCCGTAGGCATCCGTGATGGTACTTCCAATCACTGCATTCGCATTATTGAACAGGGTTACCGTAATACCGGCAACACCTACTTCATTCAAGTCTTGCGCACCATCCTGATCCAAATCATTCCATACATAGTTACCCAATTGGGCCGGCTTGTAATAACCTGCATCGATGGTATTATTGTCTTTAGCTACACCGGCTCCATTCACATCGATTTGGAAGACCGGTGAGAATCCGTCATTCTTATTTGCATCACTGTTATTATCTGTGGCCGGTGTCGTTGTTTGTGTGGTTAATCCTTGAGTATTGCTGCTCAATGGGAATTTCACTTTGTAGTTCGCAGTCTCACAAATCGTGAAGCTATAGTAACCCGGATTACCTGCATTGTTTGCAGTTGTGGTTGTTTGGTCCAGTACATAGATATTGCTACCCGAACCGGTTTCTTTCCAAAGTTCAATGCTCAATCCGTTAATGCCGGAGGTTGAAGCCTCATCATTCAGGCCATTGCCATTTGCATCGTACCATGCATAGTTGCCCACGCTGCCTTCTACATTGTTGACCGCAGCTGTTGCACTGTTTGTACAGCCATTGCTACCTGTAGCCGTAACCGTGTAGTTGCCGGCAGAAGCAGTGATACTTTGAGCAATTTCATTATTCGGATTCCACATCCAGCTTACGCCGGTGCCATTTGCCGTTAAAGTGGTTGTTGAACCATTACATACGGTTGTGTTACCACTGATGGTCACCGTTGGAGGAGTCGTATCCACATTCACATCCACCACATC
>JAEUVB010000001.1 GCA_016786845.1 Chitinophagaceae bacterium
ACTCGTCACATCTGAACTGCTTCCGGGTATTTGAATGCCGGTTGAACCCGGCAAATAGCGGACATCGTATACCGTACCCCAGATTACTCCCGACACCTTAGCCTTTAGCGTGGTTGAAAATAGAAATGTAAACATTACGCATATACTACCCCTTAAAATGAGAGCGGAGAGCGGAGAGCGGAGAGCGGAGAGCGGAGAGCGGAGAGCGGAGAGCGGAGAGCGGAGAGCGGAGAGCGGAGAGCGGAGAGCGGAGAGCGGAGAGCGGAGAGCAGTTTTCATAATATTTGATTTAGGTACTATAAAGATATAATATCTAAATGGGAATATTTCAAAATTATTTCTCTGGATCAAGTGTTCAGCCAAGTTAGATGCTGGCTGATTTCCGAACGGCTCATTTCCTACTGCCCGCGCAGGTCGAGGTTCCACTCGCCCCGGAACGGGATTCACGGGTCCCCGCACGGAAACTTGAGGTGAACGGGGTATAACTCGGGGGCAAAAAAATCAGACTCTTACAAATCCTCATGGAAGATATTTACGCTACCTCCTTCACCTTTTCGCCATAAGCTTGCATCCACGCATCGAGGTCCTTTTTGAAATCTTCGCGGAGCAGGTTGGCGCTAAAGTCACCGGCAGCCAATATTTTCCCGAGCAATTCATCTTGCGCTTTCTGACAATGCAGCGCCACATGGTAGGAGGTGTGGGAAAAGGAGACCATTTCGTAAACGGAATTGAAGAAGGCAGGATAGAGCAGACCCAGTTCTTTTTCGATTTGCTTGCGGCGAAGAAATTCGGGATCGGCTACTTTATCGCGCATCTCCACAAAATTGAGCATGGCCAAATCGGCTACGGCATCGCCATTGCGTTTGCGCGCTTCCTGATATTGGGCCAAGATGCCGGTCCAATCGGCATCGGGGTTGTTGTCGAGTATGCTCATGAGGACATTGCAATCTTCAAATCCGCAGTTCATGCCTTGTCCATAAAACGGTACAATGGCATGGGCCGCATCACCGATCAGCATATTTTTATCCTGATAGACCCAAGGAAAGCACTTCACAATCACGAGAGAGGAAGTGGGGTTGCCAAAGAAATCTTCGAGGAAAGTAGGCATGAGGGCGAGGGCATCGGGAAATTGGGTCTCAAAAAAGCTTTTTGCCGCTTCCGGCGTCTTGAGGTTTTCAAACGAATGTTCGCCTTCGAAAGGAAGAAACAGGGTGCAGGTAAAGGTCGCATCGGTATTGGGCAGGGCAATGAGCATGAAATTTCGACGAGGCCAGATGTGGAGGGCCTGTTTGTCGAGCAGGAATTCGCCATTGGGCCCGGCGGGGATGCACAATTCTTTGTAACCGTGTTCAATATAGAGTTGGGAATAGCTGAAACGGTCGCGACGCAAATAAGCATTTCTCAAAGCAGAAAATGCACCATCGGCCGCCATCACCACATCATGATCGCTGTGGCTCAGGGTTTTGTCGCCATCCTCGATAGATATCGTATTGGTGGGCAAATCCACATCGGTCACCCTTTGTTCGAAGCGGATATCAACGCCACAAGCTTCCGCCAGGGTCATGAGTTTACGATTGAGTTCACCCCGGCTCACCGAATAAATGGCTTCTTCGTGTTTGCCGTAAGCTTGAAACACAGGCTCACCCGATATCGGATGGATCTGACGTCCGTACATGGGAATGGCAATTTCTTCGATTTCCTTACGCAGGCCGGCCAGTTCCAATCCGGCCCAGCCCCGCATACTCATGGCGAGATTGATAGACTTTCCGGCTGAATAAGTGAGTTTGCGCATATCGGGTCTGCGTTCCAGCACGGTGACCTGGTAGCCGCGTTTTTGAAGTAATATGGCCAATAATGAGCCTACGAGGCCCGCTCCGAGTATGGTAATTTTCTTGCTCATGGGATGGTTTTATTTTTTTCGTTCTATGGTATATTGCACCAGGCGAACCAGTTGCGTTTTAATTTCATTGTCGGGAAAGGCTTTCAGGATCTCATAAGCTTCCTGAATATAGCGTTGCATCACCTCTTCGGCATAGCGTATGCCACCGGAACTTTCAACGGCCGATAAAATCAAATTCAATTCATTTTTATTTTTCTCGGCATGCCGGAAGATGCGCATGATTTTGCGTTTGGTGGCAGCATCACAGTGGTTGAGGGTATAGATCAGCGGCAAGGTCATTTTCTTTTCCTTGATATCGTTGCCGGTGGGTTTTCCGACGTCCTCTTTACCATAATCAAAGAGATCATCACGGATTTGAAAGGCCATGCCCACCTTCTCGCCAAACTGTCTCATGAGTTCAGTTTGTTCATAGTTTTGTGCAGCAGAATAAGCACCGGCCCCGCAGGCAGAAGCAATGAGGGAGGCGGTTTTACATCGAATGATATCGAAATAGATTTCCTCTGTAATGTCGAGTTTACGGGCCTTTTCGGCTTGGAGTAATTCTCCTTCACTCATATCGCGTACGGCTGAGGCGAGAATTTGCAGGATGCGAAAATCGCCATTGTCGAGGGAGAGGAGCAAGCCTTTCGACAATAAATAATCGCCGACCAAAACCGCAATTTTATTCTTCCACAGGGCATTGATGGAGAAAAAGCCGCGTCGGGTATCGGCATCATCCACCACATCGTCGTGTACGAGGGTAGCGGTATGAAGTAACTCGATGAGGGCAGCAGCCCGATAGGATTTTTCGTTGAGGGTACCGCACATTTTGGCCGACAATAACACGAACATGGGGCGTAATTGTTTGCCCTTGGTCTTGACGATATACTTCATGATCCTGTCTAGCAGGGGGACACTACTTTCGACGGCCTGATTGAAGGTAACTTCAAAGGTCTTCAGCTCATTTTCCAGGTATTTCCTGATCTCATTCATCGGTCGGAATACAATGATAGCTTGGTCTGGCTTATTAGTAAAGAAATATGTGAAAATTATTTTTTTTGACAATTATTTATATCTTTGCGCCTTACTATGTCAAAACCATACACTATGTTAAAAAAGAACTACCTATTAATTGCTGCAACCCTTATCACCACTGCATTTTGTTCCACTCCGGCCATCGCACAAGACGAAGTTGGCGGGACAACAACGGGGGTTTATCGTGGAGCAGGTTATGATGTTCAGGATACTTCCTTAATTCCTGAAAGAAGAATGGAACAACAACGCGATTTTTTAGCGAATCAATACGACTTTCCTTCTAAGCCAAGAAACCAATGGGAAATTGGTGTTAGCATAGGATCTTTTAGTGTATCCGGTGACATCCGTTCAAAGAATTTATTTACAGCGAAAAACCCGGGTCAAACTTTGGGCTTTGGAGTTCACTTACGTAAAGCTTGGGGATATATCATCTCTACCCGTTTACAATTCCTTCATGGCGTAGCAAGTGGTTTCAACTGGCAGCCTGCAACAGGATATTCTGGACATGGTGGAAATCCTTGGGAAACTTACTATGGAAACAGTAATCCTCAATTGGCAAAAAATGTATTTTACAACTACAAAACCAAAGTAGACGAATTGTCTTTCCAGATCATTGCTGCTTTGAACAACGTAAAGTTCCACAAAGCAAGAAACAAAGCAAGCCTTTACGGTTTAGTGGGTATGGGTGGTACTTTGTATGATACTTGGGTAGATGCCTTGAATGCCAACAAAAAAGTATACGATTTCCAAACCAAAATCATCGATAAGGATTATACCTACGATCAACCGGGATGGAACAATGAATACCGCTCCAGAAAAGCAAAGAATACAGATTTGAAAAATTTGTTTGATGGTGAATATGAGTCTCGTGCAGAACGTCATGACAACCGCCCTTGGTTTGGAAGTGAAAGAACTTATCGTACCATCCTGACTGTCGGTATGGGTATCCAATTTAAATTAGGTCGTAAAGTTTCATTGGCTATTGAAGACAAGTGGTCTTACACCAATGATGATTTGATCGATGGACAACGTTGGCAAGAATGGCCTCAGCCGGGTAACGGCGGTTCGGCTATGACCCGTGATTTCGATACTTACAACTATTTATCATTAGGTTTGAATATCCATTTAGGTGGACGTTCAGTAGAACCACTTTGGTGGATGAATCCATTGGATTATGGTTATACCGAAATGAAGCGTCCACGTACCGGTGGCGATTGCGATGCTGATTCTGATGGTGATGGTGTTTCTGATTGCTTCGATCGTTGCCCTGATACTCCGGCCGGTGTGGCTGTGGATACACATGGTTGTCCAATCGATACCGATGGTGACGGTGTACCTGACTTTAAAGATAAACAATTGATTACCCCTACAGAGTGTCAGCCTTCTGATGCAGATGGTATCGGTACATGTCCTGATCCTGAGTGTTGCAAAAACGGACCTAAAGTAAGTCCGGGTTGTGGAAATATCCCAGGTGGCAGCATTCCTTTCGCAGCCGGTTCATCTAAATTAAGTTCAGGTGCTCAAGCTAACCTTTCTAAATTGGCTAACGCGATGAGAGCAGAACCTAACTGTAAAGTGGTGGTAATGGGTAATGGTAATGCGAGCAAATTGGAACAACAACGTTCATGGGATCGTGTAAATTCCGTGATCAACTATATGGTCGACAACCAAGGTATCGATCGCGATCGTTTCATCTTCCAATATGGTCAGAATGGTAATGCCAATTCAGTGGATTATCGCTCAGCCGGTGAAGGAGAAGAAGGCCCATCCAATATGCCGCCGCCTTTCCCTAACTTAAGAAGAGATTAATTTCAGTGTTATATATTGCAGAAAAGCTACCAACCGGTAGCTTTTTTGCATTATGAGATATTTTAATATTGATTCAGGTGATTGTTCCGACTTGCCTCATTTAACATTCAGCATTCATCATTCAACATTGCGGGTTAATCACTCCAGACCTTAGTGCCTTCACTGCAATTCGCACAGATATCAATATTCTTTCTGCCGGTGATCAGTTTTTTACGAAATGCTTTATAGGTATCACTCTGCCAGATCGCTCTGAAACTGTCTTGCTTTAAATCGCCTAACCGATAATCGGCATCCTTATCGAAGCAACAAGGAACGACCAGGCCATCCCAACTGATTACACAGGCATGCCAGAGTTTCCAGCAATGGTTTTCGAGGCTGTTCTTGATGGTATAGGTGCCATCGTCTTGTTTTTTATAACGGGAAAATTTATCCAAGGTGGGAATCAGTTCATGACCGTTTTTATAGTCATAGATTTGAGCAGTTTTAAAGCGAACATCATCTACACCCACTTCCTTCGCCAATCGTTTGATATCTTCAATCTGATGTTCATTCGGTTTGACCACGAGAAACTGAAAGAAGACATAAGGTTTCTTAGACTTTAATTCCTTTTTCCATTTCACAATATTGCGGGCTCCTTCCAATACCTTTTCAAGTTTACCGCCCACACGATATTGTTGGTAGACTTCCTGAGTCGTACCATCAATCGAAATGATGAGCCGGTCGAGGCCGCTTTCAACGGTTTTACGGGCATTATCGTCGTTGAGGTAATGCGCATTGGTACTCGTAGCGGTATAGATTTTTTTCTGAGCAGCAAATTTGACCATTTCCAAAAAGTCGGGATTCAGATAGGGTTCACCCTGAAAATAAAAAATCAGGTACATCATATCCTTGTGCAGCTCTTCGATGGTTTTGGTGAAAAAATCTTTTTCCAACATGCCAATGGGCCTTGTGAAGGCACGCAGTCCACTTGGACATTCAGGGCAACGAAGATTGCAGGACGTAGTAGGTTCGAAAGAAATGGAAAATGGAACGCCCCATTGAACCGGTTTCTGCAGCCATTTGGTGACATAGAAACTGGATAACACTTTCAAGCCGTTGACAAAACGACGTGGCGTTAATTTGCCGAGAAAATTGAGACTGTCATTCAGATTGGCTTGGGGCATGGGGCACAAATGTACTATGCAATTGTGAAACTACCCTTCTCCATACATCACGACTAAAAACCACTTAAACGGCATTTTATGACTTATAACATATTGTTATCCCTGCAATGCCCATGCTGCGGGTATATTTGGGAATATATTGATTTTTATGCATAGACTTTTATGTTTCATCTTCTTGTCACTTTTGGGTTCATTTTCTGCTGTAGCGCAGGAGAAAGGCATATCGGGCAAAGTGAAGGATACCTTGAATGTTAAACCGGTTGTATTTGCTTCAGTTTCAGCGATCCGAAAAAGTGATTCTATTTTGGTTCGTCATACAAGGACCAATCAGCAAGGGAGTTTTATGCTCAAACCACTTCAGCCCGGTCAATACATTTTATTGGTTTCGCACAGCAGCTTTGTGGATTATGTAGATGAGATTGAAGTTAAAGAAACCGATGGCATCAAACCGATAGATGATATTAATTTATATCAACGCGGTCAACTCCTGAAGGAAGTGGTGATTAAAAATTCGGCATCCATAAAAATCAAAGGCGATACCCTGGAATACCTGGCTGATAGTTTTAAAGTGAAAGAAGGTGCCATGGTAGAAGATCTTCTCAAAGTGCTTCCCGGTATACAAGTGAATAAAAAAGGAGAAATTACGGCCATGGGTGAAAAAGTAGAAAAAGTACTGGTGGACGGGGAAGAGTTTTTTGGTGACGACCCTACAGTAGCTACTCAGAATATTCAATCGAAAGTGGTGGAAAAGGTGCAAGTGTTTGATAAGAAAAGTGATCAGGCACAATTTACCGGCTTTGATGACGGACAGGAGCAGAAGACCATCAACCTGAAGCTGAAGGATAACATGAACCGGGGTGAATTTGGAAAGGTAGAATTAGGTGGAGGTTGGGAGGATCGATGGCAAAATCAAGCCATGCTGAATTCATTTAAGAATAAGCGTCAGCTCAGCATCTATGGTGTCATGAGTAGTAACGGTAAAACAGGTTTAGGTTGGGAAGACCGAAACACCTATACCGGAGAAGGCGGTGGCATGAGTATGGATGAAGACGGCGGATTTATGTGGACCGTGACGGATGATGGTGACGATGATAATAGCCGTGGATTTTCAATACCCGAGGGTATCACCAAAGCTTGGACGGGCGGTGTGCATTTTGCCAATAAATGGAAAGACGGTGACCATCATTTGAATGCCAACTATTCCTTTGGTCGTATCAACAGAATCAGAAAACAAAATTCAAATACGGAGAATCTATTCCCGGGTAATACCTATCAAACTCAGGATACTTCGAACACTTATTCCAGTCGTAATACGCACAGACTGACCGCCAAGTATACCTGGAATATTGATAGCTCCACGACACTGATTTACAATCTCAACAGTCGTTTAGGATTTATTGAAAGCGAAACTGAAAACTCAACCAATAACAGGACCTATGAAGAAGTGCCGATCAGCAGCAGTGTGCGTGATAATAGCAGCAATTCAACACAAACAAGGGTCAACAATAATTTGGTTTTGAATAAAAAGTTTAAAAAAGTAGGTCGTACAATTTCTGTATCGGGCACTTATAATTACAATAAGAATGATGCTGAGGGCATGTTGAGTGGGGTCAATACCTACGGATTTAACGGATCGACCATGACAGAAATTCTGGACCAGAAAAAAGTTCAAAATCAATTGATCAATTATATCAATGCTGATCTGTCGTATACCGAACCCCTCACCAAAAAAATCTTATTGAAAACATCATATGCCTATACCATCGACAACAGTTTGTCGGGTAAAAGTACATTGGTGAAGCCTCAGGCTGAAAACGATTATACACAACAGATCGATACATTAAGCAGTGATTTCAATTCAAGTATCTATTCCCATACCGTAGGTGCTGAAATTAAATACAATGAGAAGAAGTATAATTTTGCCATTGGTTCACGGGTTCGTTACTCTCTCTTTCATCAGGATGATCTGGTACGTAATCTGAATTACGATTACAATCGTTGGAATGCGTTTCCTACCGTACGATTCAATTATAAATTCTCTCAATTCAGCCGTGTGACGTTTAACTATAACGGGTCCACACGTCAGCCTTCCATTACACAAATGCAACCTGTGCAGGACAACAGCAATCCGTTGGAAATCTATGTCGGTAATCCTTCCCTGAAGATCGGATACAATCAAAATTTCAACCTGAATTATTTCAGTTACAAAGTATTCACCGGACGCAGTATATATACCGGTATCAGTTTCTCAAACAGCTTCAATAACATCGCATTGAATCGAACCTTTGATCCTTTGGGTCGTACCATCAATCAGTATGTCAATTTAAATGGAGGTTATAATGCCACCATGTGGGGCGGTATCAGAACTAAAATACCGAAGACGGATTTGGAGGTTAAATTGGATCTTAATGGAAATTATGGTCATACTCCGAACATCATCAACAACCAAACCGGTACCACCAATTCCTATTTTGTGACCCTCTCTCCGGGCATCAATTATACAAAAGAAGATCTCATCTATTTGAGTGCAGAATTGAAAACGATCTACAACAATGCAGTAAGCACGATACAAAGCAATCGTAACATTCGATATATTGGTTTAAATCCGAATGCTTCTGCAACGGTCTATTTTCTAAAGAATTTTGAAGCCGGAACGGATATTGATTATCAATACAATCCGCCGGTGGCACCTTATAATACCTCTTTCAATCGTTTCATTTGGAATGGATACGTATCTTATAAAATGTTGAAGGGCCGTAACCTGACCTGGCGTGCAGGTATGAATGATATCTTAAATCAAAACCGGGGATATGATCGCACCACGACCAATAATTTTAACACCGAAAGATTTTTTATGACCCTCGGGCGGTATTGGATGGTGTCTGCAGTATGGACATTTAGTAGTGGGCCTATGGCCGCACAACACCAACAAGGCGGCGGTGGCATGAGACCTAAAGGAATGCGTGGCGGAATGCGCGGTGGTGGTCGAAGAATGTCACATTAAGCATCATACAATTATTAATCAATTAGAATTACAATCTTTTTTATGTCTTCATTACGTCACATACTGATTTTATTACTGGCCATAGCGCCTCAACTTCTTTTGGCACAAAAGGAGAAAAATGAAATTCCACCGGTCACTTTTAAAGGGAAAATCACCTTTGAACGTAAACTGAATTTGCACAAGCAAATGGACGAAATGATGAAGGGGAATGGTGGTGCAAACTCTGCCATGGCTGATCAGTTGAAAAAGAATATATCAAAGTACAAGACCGATATTTTTGAAATGTATTTTAACGATACAAAAAGTTTGTACAAGCCTGCACCGGATGGTATATCGGAAGTGAAAATGATGATGGCAGGTATTCCGTCTGAGAAGAATTTAGTGTACAACGATTTTACCCAAGGCGTATATACCAGCGAAAAAAGCATTTTTGAGAAGACCTATCTGATTCAGGACAGCTTGAAGCCATTTCAATGGAAGATTACTGAAGAGTTTCGTAAGATCGCAGGGTTCAATTGCCGTCGTGCTGAAACGGTCATCATGGATTCTGTCTACGTGGTTGCGTTTTATACCGATGCCATTATGACCAATAGTGGCCCGGAGAATTTTTCAGGTTTGCCGGGTATGATCCTGGGTATAGTGATGCCCCGATTGAACCTGACCTATTTTGCCACCAAGGTCGAAAACTATCTGCCCGGTGAGAAAGACATTGTGTCACCTACTAAAGGCGTAAAGAAAGATCAAAAAGAATTGGAATCCGATTTGCGCAGCAGCATGAAGCAATGGGGGGCTTTTCTGGAAAGAATCCTATGGTATTGCATGATCTGATGAGCAGTCATCGTATTGTACCATTATTATTGTAATATTGTACATACAATAATACATATCATGAAAAACATTGCATTCCTCTTTTTGCTGATATTATTTTGCCAACCTTTATTCGCACAAAGCAAATACAAAAAGAATATTTACGCCATCAACCAATGTGTACTCGGTTACAGTGCCGACAATGGTACCCCATTGGTGCTCTATGAAACCACGGGTACACTGGAGCAGAAAAGCAATAATGTCATTCAGCGTATTAAGTTATCGGAAATTGCACTCATAGAGGTGCAGACCAACCGCTCCGGATTTTCATTGAATGTGAATTGCGGGGAAGGCGGAAAGTGTATCAACCTGATCAAAAGCGACATGTCGTCTTCACCTTTAAGTGGTACGGCATTTTTGTTTACAGATGCAGCTGCGGCAAATACTTGCGCCGAGGAAATTGGGACATTGGTGACTGCCTATCGCGCCGGAAAAGAAGGTTTGTCTGTGAAGTTATTTGTGAAAGCGGATGGAACCACCCCACGATTAAAAATCAACCCTTCTGAAACATTTACGGAAGAGCTGCCCTTGAAAAAAGAAACAGTTGATTTGGAAGAGGACGAGGAAGAAATTCCGGAACCTGTTGTATCCAAACCTGCAAGAAAAGAAAAAGCCGCTGAGCCCGATGAAGAAGAAGACCCTATTCGTGCCCGGAAAGCTGCCGCAGCAAATAGTAAAGAAGATCGGGAAGAAGCGAGAGAGCAGGCTAAGGAAGCACGAGAAGCTGCGGCTGAAGCCAGGAAGGAAAAGATTGCTAAGCAACAAGAGGCCAGAACCCGTAAAACCAAAGAAAGTGAAGATGATGAGGACGCAGAACCGGCTACAAGGCGTAAGGCGGCAGAACCACAGCGTGACGAACCGGCGGCCGATAATCGAATTGGGAATGATGTTTGCGACCAGATGATGGCTATACTTCAATCGGGTAAGACCAATGGGTTTAAAGATATTGAAGGCAAGCTCACTAATCCGGACAGCAAGATTAATGAGAGTACAATTAAACTAAGAGGCGCAAAGAGAAATTATTTGTCGTGGTATAAGAACCAACGAGCCTTTATCGCTGAATTTAAAACCATGGCTGATCGTGAACTGCTGGTTTCCGAATTTGAAAAACTGCAAAGTAATTTAGATGATTGTTTAGGCTCCGGCTGGGATGATGAAGATCATAGTGGCGATGAGATCTATGCCAGTTCGGAAGATGAAGCAAAAGATATTGAATACAAGAATAGCTTGGATCCGAATGCGCCTACAGTGCGTATCATGATCGTGAACGATCAGAAGAAGTATACTTTGTTTGTTCGTATCCGGTAAGCTCGATTACGCTCTGGGTACGATTTGTGCCATCAGATCTGCTTCGCAAACCAATTTATTTCCGACATAAGCACTGCCTTTCATTTCGCAGATACCACGACGGATGGGTTGGGTGAGTTCCATTTTCATGATGAGGGTGTCGCCGGGCATGACTTTTTGTTTGAAACGTGCATTGTCAATTTTCAAAAAGTAAGTATCGAATTTCTTTTCCGGACCTCCCTGGTTGTTGAGAACCAATACACCTCCGGTTTGAGCTAACGCTTCTAACTGAAGTACGCCCGGAAAGACCGGATTATCGGGAAAGTGCCCGGTAAACATGGGTTCGTTGAAGGTCACATTTTTTACACCCACAATATGGTTATCACTCAATTCGATGATCTTATCGACCAGAAGGAAAGGATAACGATGAGGCAGGAGTTGTGAAATATAATTGATATCGAATATGGCCGGGATATTCGGATCGTAGACCGGCACATCGAGCATATTCTTATTCTTCTTGATATACTCTTTTATCTTTTTGGCAAAGGCCACATTTGTTTTATGTCCGGGGCGATAAGCAATGATATTGGCTTTGATGGGATATCCGATCAGTGCGAGGTCACCAATGATATCGAGTAATTTATGTCGGGCCGCTTCGTTGGAGAAATGTAATTTGAGATTGTTCAGAATCCCTTCCTGCTTTACTTCAATATTCGGCTTGTTGAACATTTTAGCCAGCTTCTCCAGTTCATCATTTTCAAGCACCCGATCGACCACGACAATTGCGTTGTCGAGATCACCGCCCTTGATCAGGTTATGGGTATAGAGATATTCAATTTCATGCAGGAAGCAAAACGTACGGCATGGAGCGATTTCTTTTTTGAAACTTTTTAATCCTTTGAGGTATGCATGCTGTGTGCCTAAAACATTGGAGTTGAAATCGATGAGGGTGGTGACTTTAAACTCCGGACTTGGGGTTGCCACCATTTCTACATTTTTCTCATCATCGGTGAAAGAGATATTGGTATCGATCGAGAAAAAGATCTTGCGCGCATTTTGTTCTTCGAGGCCTACATGTTCAATGGCATCCACAAAAGCCTTGGCGCTTCCGTCCATGATGGGAATTTCTTCGGCGTTGATTTCGATGAGGGCATTATCGACCCCCATGCCGGTGAGTGCAGCGAGGATATGTTCGACGGTAGCTACTTTGGCTCCATTGAGTTCGAGGGTGGTACCGCGTGAAGTATCGGTCACATAATCGACATCGGCTTTGATGACCGGTTGACCTGGCAGATCCACGCGTTGGAATTTAAAACCATGACCGGGACTAGCCGGTTTGACCGTCATGGTGGATTTTACACCGGTATGTAAACCGACGCCTTCGATCACGAATTCCTGAGAAAGGGTATGCTGATTTAAGGGTTGTATCATCTGATAAAGTTAGGTAGGTTATTGCTTATTATTTTTCAATTCAGAAATTTCTTGTTCCAGTTCATTGATTCGTTTCACCATGTCGGGCAGTTGTCGAAAAATGACCTGACTCTTCAAGGTCGATTTGTAGTCATAGGCCGGAGATCCGGTCAGGGAGCTGCCTGATTCCAGGACTGCTTTGGCCACACCACTTTGGGCATTGATTTTTGTACCATCGGCCACAGTGATATGTCCCACGATACCGGCTTGTCCGCCCACCATACAGTATTGTCCTACTTTGGTACTGCCCGAAATGCCTGCCTGAGCGGCCACCACGGTATTTTGTCCAATGTCTACATTATGGGCAATTTGAATCAGGTTGTCCAACTTCACACCGGAACGGATAATGGTGGAACCCATAGTCGCTCTGTCGATGGTCGTATTGGCACCAATTTCGACATGATCCTCTATGCATACATTGCCAATTTGAGGAATCTTATTGAACTTCCCATTTTCAAAGGCAAAGCCGAAACCATCGGATCCGATGACGGTACCTGCATGAATAATCACATGGTTGCCGATCAAACAATCTTTATAAATCTTTACGCCGGGATGTATGATGGTATGATGACCAATTTTCACATTGGCACCGATATAGCTTCCGGGATAAATTTTGGAATGGTCGCCGATTTGGGCATGGTCGCCGATATATGAAAAGGCACCGGCATAGACCTGGTCTCCGAGTTTGCAAGTATCAGCCTGGTAAGACTGCTGTTCGATCCCTACCGGGTGTTGATGACCAACAATATCCTGATACGTTTGCAACAATACTGCGAAGGCCGCATAAGCGTCATCGACTCGAATGAGGGTAGGGCTTACTGCTTGTTTAAGTACCAGAGATTTGTTGACCAATACGATGGAAGCTGTACAAGTATACAGGTAGTCTTCATATTTTGCATTGGCGAGAAAACAAAGATCGCCGGGTTTACTTTCTTCTATTTTTGCAAAGGATTGAACGGAGGATTGTTCATCACCTTCTATCGTGCCATTCACCACGTTGGCTATTTGCTGAGCCGTAAATTTCATAATTCAGAATTAAATTGCGGGATAGCAAATGTAGTGCTTTTTTACGGGCACTAAAAGCCCCGCAGAGATTAATGTATCCTCGATTTCGGAGATTTCACGAATGCGACCATTCTTATAAGCGATCTTGATTTTTTCATCCCCGGCAGAGTAAGCCATATTGGATGCGGAATCTTGGGTGAAATAGTAGGGAAGATCCGCTTCCGCCAAGTTAAAATGGGTACATAGTTTTTTCTTGATGGCATCAAGGTCTATGTTTTCTTCGACTGCAGTATAGTGGACCTTAAATAAACGCCGTTCATTCAAGCGTCGACACAGGTCAGACAGAATGGGGTCGGGGTGAGAGGCCCATACTTTCACCGAAGCCACTACATCATTGTCGTCGAGCAGAAGAAACTGATCTAAATTGTTAGGATCCAAATCAAATTGATCGGAAGGAATATCCCGTTGCAGAAACCAGGAGAGGGCGGGGGTGGCAAACAATGTCTCGCCACTTTGGGCCAGGGCTTTTGCACGTTTCAGGATATTGACCAACATAAGTTCGGAGCTCAGTACGGTCTTGTGTAAATAGACCTGCCAATACATGAGTCGACGGGCGATGAGGAATTTTTCAATGGAGTAGATACCTTTCTCTTCGACTGCCAATTCATTTCCGGATACTGTCAGCATTTTGATGATGCGATCATATCCGATTACACCTTCCGAAACGCCCGTAAAGAAACTATCGCGGGCCAGATAATCGAGACGATCTACATCGAGCTGACTGCTGACGAGTTGGTGCAGGAATTTTTTGGGATACTGATCTTGAAAGATGGACAAGGCCATATCGAGCTTGCCTTCGAATTCATCATTCAGTTTTTGCATGATGCGAAGCGACAAATGTTCGTGATGAACATCGACGAGGGTATGTTCGAGGGCATGGGAAAAAGGGCCATGACCGATATCATGGAGGAGTATGGCCACTTTAGATGCCTGCTCTTCTTCCGGGCTCATGTCGATTCCTTTTTGTTTGAGTTCTTGCAAGGCCAGGTGCATGAGATGATAAGCACCGAGGGAATGATGCAGACGAGTATGTACGGCTCCGGGGTAAACCAAATAGGCGAGGGCCATCTGTTTGATGCGTCTCAGACGCTGATAAT
This sequence comes from Chitinophagaceae bacterium, assembly GCA_016786845.1. Lineage (GTDB taxonomy): Bacteria > Bacteroidota > Bacteroidia > Chitinophagales > Chitinophagaceae > OLB11. Next base: position 14,677 of record JAEUVB010000001.1, read on the forward strand.
AGGGATGAGCGATGATCTTGAATATCATCGGATCGTCGATTGTGATAAACCCATGAACCGGGTCGTTGATAATCTTTCGCACAGGGATTCTTTTGAGCTTGCAAAATACATCAAAACATGAGAATGCTGTGCAGTCTTGATGTGATCCGGATGAGTGGGAGGCTAAATCACAATTTTTTCTTAAATGACCCGTTAGATGTGCATTCCGCTTATTTTTGTCCAAAACCAACTAATACATGACAATACAAATCCTATGGGTCGATGATGAAATGGATTCTTTGAAATCTAACATCATGTTCCTGGAAAACAAAGGCTATTCAGTAGAAACAGTATCCAACGGATATGATGCGCTGGAATATATCAAGAACAATCATGTGGATGTGATCCTCCTCGACGAGAGTATGCCTGGCATGACGGGGTTGGAAACCCTGGCTCAAATTAAAGAATTCAATTCGACCTTGCCGGTGGTGATGATCACCAAGAATGAAGCGGAGAATATAATGGAAGAAGCGATCGGTTCTCAGATCACCGACTATCTCATCAAGCCGGTGAATCCGAATCAGATTCTATTGACCTTGAAAAAGATATTGGATAAGAAATCCCTCGTGAGTGAGAAAACCACACAAGCTTATCAACAAGAGTTTCGTAAATTATTTTTAGCCTTGAATTCCAATCCGGATTATCAGGAATGGTGTGAGTTGTATAAGAAACTCGTGTATTGGGAATTGGAAATGGAGAAGACCGACAGTCCGGAAATGATGGAAATATTTGCTTCACAAAAAGAAGAAGCTAATAATGCCTTCTGTAAGTATATCGAAAAGAACTATAGCAAATGGATCAATGGGAAGGGGAATGATGCCCCGGTGATGAGTCATACTTTGATGACTGAACATGTCTTCCCGCAATTGGAAAAGGGCAAGAGCTTATTTGTGATTCTGATCGACAATTTGAGATTTGATCAGTGGAAGGCGGTGCAGCATAAGTTTGCCGATTTGTTTCGCATTACCGATGAAGATATTGTTTGTGCCATCATTCCGACGACGACGCAATACAGCCGGAATGCTATTTTCTCCGGTTTGCTGCCTGTGGATATAGAAAAGAAATATCCGATGGAGTGGAAGAATGATGATGAGCAAGGCGGAAAGAATTTGTATGAAGAATTGTTTTTGAAAGATCAGTTGAAACGTAACAAACTGGAAAACATCAAATTCTCCTATACCAAAATTACCAACCACGACAGTGGCGAGCAATTGGTGAATAATATCCTGAACATGGTGCACAATGATTTGAATATCATCGTGTACAATTTTGTGGATATGCTTTCGCATGCGCGTACTGAAATGGAAGTACTGAAAGAGTTGGCCAATGATGAAGTGTCTTATCGTTCGATTACCCAGAGTTGGTTTGAACATTCTCCTTTACATCAGGCATTGAAAAAGATTGCGGATAAGAATGTCAAATTGATTGTGGCGACCGATCATGGAAGTGCGCGTGTGAAATCGCCGAGCAAGGTGATTGGCGATAAACAAACGACGACCAATATCCGTTACAAACACGGAAAGAATTTGCAGTATGAAAACAAAGAAGTGATAGCATTTCGGGAGCCGCATGAAATCGGATTGCCGAAACCGAATTTCAACTCCTCGTTTATCTTCGCCAAGCACGATGGTTATCTCTGCTATCCAAACAACTACAATCACTTCGTGAATTATTTCAAGAATACCTTTCAGCATGGCGGTGTTTCCCTGGAAGAGATGTTGATTCCGTTGGTGAAGATGGAAAGCAAGTCCTAACAGAAATAAGGATAAGTGTAGCGTTGTGATGCAGATTTCATGTGACTAAAAATTAATACGCCTGAACTCCTTTCAATCATGTAATTTACAGGCATGAAATTAGTTGTATTTGGCACCGGGAATATTGCCACCTTTTATACAGAGCGATTTGCGCAAGCAGGAATCATTCCTGTGCAAGTGATCTCGAGAGATGAAGCTAAGGCCAAGGCCTTTGCCGAGATGTATCAATGTGCTTATACCACGGACCCTAAGCATCCTGATCCTGATGCAGATATTTATTTGTTGGCGTTTAAAGATGATGCCTTGATTAGCCTGGCGTCTTCCTTGCATTTGCCGGGCAAGTTGATTGTGTTTCCGGCGGGTGCTATAGCCTTATCGGAGTTTGCACATGTGTCGGAACATGTGGCTTGTTTATGGCCTTTGTTTTCCGTGCGAAAAGAACATTTGCCTGTGGGCAAAAGCATACCGGTAGTGGTAAATGCATCCAATGCGGAAGCGAATGAACAGGCACTCAAACTGGCTCATTTGTTGACCGATGCCATCTTCCCGTTGAATGATCAGCAACGCAGTGTGGCGCATTTAGCGGCTGTGTTTGCCAATAATTTTACGAATCATTTGTACACGTTGACACAGGCTATCCTGAAGCAGGAAGGAATTCCATTTTCACTGATGCTCCCAATCATACAATCGACGACGGCCAAATTATTGCAGGGCAGTCCCGATCAATATCAAACCGGTCCGGCCATTCGAAGAGATATTAAAACGATATCCCGCCACGAAGAAATGTTATCCGGACACGCCGATGCATTGGCGATCTATCAAATTATGACGCTGGCGATACAGTCGTATTATGCGGAAGAGGGGAAGTAGGATTTAGTGTTTAATTTTTAGTTTTTAGTTGGGGTGAAGATTTTACAATTGAGTCAAAATTGGGCGAGATTGCTTCATCAAGTTTGAAATTCTTCTATGATTATCCGTAAAAATATCTATCCACTTTTTTCTCTTAAAAGGCGGAGCAAAAGTTAAAGTGGTCGATATTTTCTCATACTATTTGCGGCTGTACAGACGATTGTATTCTTATGAAGTATAGTTGCTGAAATTTTCAATCCATTTCCATAAAACTTATACATATGTCCCTACCGGGGGTTCCACTTTTTTCTTGATAAAAAAGTGGAGCAAAAAATCAAGGCTGTCGAAATTTCGCTAAAATAATCTCATTCGCCTAAAACAATTGAACTCCTCGCTCCTGCGTCACTCGTCAGACAGCAATTGTTTCTTAACGGCTCATTTCGATTATTTCTTAACGCTAAATTTCTAAGGCCATTCAAGCTTCGTATGGAGCGCCTGAGCACTTCGAATGTCGTTTAAGCAAAATGAAATGTAAATAAAGAAGGAATGATGATGCATGGCAGATAGTTATAGGTGCGTGGCAGACAGATATAGGTGCGTGGCAGACAGATATAGGTGCGTGGCAGATAGATATAGGTGCGTGGCAGACAGATATTGGTGCGTGGCAGACAGATATAGGTGCGTGGCAGATAGATATTGGTGCGTGGCAGATAGATATTGGTGCGTGGCAGACAGATATTGGTGCGTGGCAGATAGATATTGATGCGTGGCAGATAGATATTGGTGCGTGGCAGACATGTATTCATGCGTGGCACATCTTTATTCATGCGTGGCAGATATGTATTGGAATTTAACGCATTTTTGAATGAAACCCTTGTCAATAGGGCAATGTTGGATGGAAAGGCTCATGAACCCTGCTTCAATTGACCGATTTCAAAAATCCGGTTTTATTACAGAGATTGATCTTAGATTTGACACACCGTATTCTTATTCCATGAAACGATCTCATTTAGTCTTTATCTTTTTGCTCGGCTTTGCGGCTTGTTCGCGTACGAATAGCCTATCGCTTACCCCGGCGCAAGAAACAGCCATTCATTATTTATATCAGAGTAGTTTGCTTACAGATACTTTTTCGAGGGTGTTGTGGCAAGTTCCGGTCGATTTCAGGGGCATTGATATCGCCCATGATTCCTTGTATTTTATTTTTAAAATTACGGAAGACCGGGCCAGGATACTGAATCGGGTGGCCTTGGATACTACCAAAGTGGAGTTTGCTAATTGCCCGAGCGGCGATTGTCAGTTTGGCGGACTGCAAGGTCGCATCGACGGATATGCCGCTTTTCGAATGCGCACAGACAACCTTAAAGTAGACACGCAACAAGTTTTGCATTGCTTGTTGAAAAAAGATTCGCTGTCCCTTCGTTTTAACGATTTTATGCAGGAGATGGATACGAATATTTGTTACCATACACCCAAGTACCTCGATCTTTCGGCAGCCATGCAAACAAAATCTTATTCCATCAGTATCGGTTCTTTTATTTCCCGCAAGGGTAAGGATAGAGTGATCCGAAAATTGGTCGACAGCCTATGTAAGGGATTGACGACGGTAGAAGATAAAGCGCAGATTTTGCTCGATTATGTCACCAACAATATCGCCTACAGCTATGAAGATTTTTGGTATGATACCGAGATCACCAAAAGGGCGCATGAGGTCTTGTATTCGGGGGAGGCCGATTGTTCGGGTATGTCTACCTTATTGGCATCCTTATATGAAGAAGCCGGAGTGCCTTATTGTTTACTCTACTTCAAAAACCATATGAATATTGGGGTCGCCGGAAAATTTGTGCCTGTCAATCGCTATACGGTAGACATCAAAGGCAAGACCTGGTATTTTGCCGAGACCACCACACCGGGTTTTGTGATCGGGCAAACCCGTTTGAGCAATGATGAAATTTATGATGCGTATTTGTTTTACCATATTCCTTATGAGTCTGAGTTTGTGATGGATGGGAAGACGCATCAGCCTTTGGCGTATGTGGATTTGGAGGAGGAGGAATAGTGGGTCGGGTATCATATATTGGTAGATGCTGTATTTCAACCTTTATTGATGAGATTTGAAATTTCATGCCCGAGTAGTAACTTTACCCCTAACATCAATGGGTGTTAAGAAATTTAATAAATGATTATTTTATGAGTCAAGATATTCGGTGGAAGCAACGATTTGCCAATTATGAGAAAGCTCTGGCTCATTTACAAGAAGCGGCCACATTTTTCGACCAGGAGCCAATGGAAATCATAAAGGAAGGAACCATACAACGTTTTGAATTCACCCACGAACTCGCATGGAGAGTGATGAAAGATTATCTCGAGTATCAGGGATTTCAATCAGTGATGGGTTCTAGAGATGCAACACGGGAGGCATTTAAATATGGTTTGCTTGAAGAAGGGCAGGTATGGATGGATATGATAGAAAGCAGAAATCGAACGGTACATGCTTATGATGCGGCTATACTTCAACAGGAATATGAAAAAATTGTAACATCCTATGCGCCGTTGTTCGAGAAATTTTTATTTAAAATGAAATCTTTCTTATGAGGTTCGGACTCAGTGATCAATTGATCGAAAGAATGCAATCCGTATTTATGAAGCATCCTGAAATTGAATCGGTGCTGATATACGGATCAAGAGCGATGGGGCATTATCGGGAGGGTTCGGATATTGATATCACCTTGCTTGGGAAAGCACTCTCGGAAGAAATCCGATCTAAAGTCTTTTGGGAATTAGATGATTTAAATACACCTTATTCTTTCGATCTGTCGATCTATCATGGTTTGAATTCACCTGATTTGGAAGACCATATACAAAGAGTGGGTAAAGTATTCTATACGCGGAAGTCATTGAATGTTGAATGAGTTATCCCTATGTTTCAAGAAGAATGAATAAATTCCCTTCTTACCGCTGCAACTTATAATTGGCCGGAATACTGAAAGGGAAATCCATGGGCTTATCAAAATCGGCTTTATTGATTTCCATGCTGAGTTTGGCGGCTCCTTTTACATCCTGAATGTGATAGATGCGATTGACCGGGAAATATCGGGTGTCCATCATTTCATAGTCGTTGAGGGCGATGAGAATGGAGCTGGTGGATACTGCCCTGACTGTTTGCAATTGAATTTGTTTGAGCGAGCTGTCGCTTTGATTGTAGGTGATCTGATTGGTGTAATCGAGTCCTTTGATGAAGAAGGTACTCATGCCATTGAGCTCTTTGATGTCGTGCATATTGCCTTGTGTAGCGATGGCATTGCCGATAATGATTTCCTGTAAGGTTTGAAAATCGAGGTCGATATTGATGAGTTTTTGAATATCCTGATAGCTATACAAGTAGGCTTTCTTATTGATGCGTTCGATGGCTTTAACACTGTCGGGGGTAATGATGGCGCGGGCCACTTCAATGCCGAGTCCGCTGATGCTGACCCATATCTTTTTATTCTTTTCTAAACGGAAGCTGGCCGTAAAATTTTGTTTGTCATCGCCGGTTTCGAAATGCATTTTAGCACGACATTGATAAGTCGTGTATTTTATTTTTTTGATATCGATGATGCGTCTTGCCAACATCGTATCATAGGTAGGAATTTTCAGTGAATCTTTTTTCACCACTGTATTGCTGTCGATTTTTCCTTTGGCAATATCCTTCTCCACTTTTTTCTCAACCCGTTTTTCTTTGCGCGCCTCTTTCTTTTTATTTTTGATAAAAAAAGGTTTGACGATATTACAACTGTTGAGCAACAGGAGTAGGCAGGCAAATAAAAATAGAGGTTGTAGTTTATTACCTGACATCATTGATTTTTTTTAAGAGTTCGGGAGAATTTTCTCCGGCCTTTACAGCCTTGTTCCAGTATTCTAATGCTTTCACAGGATCTTTCAGTTTGAAATAGATATCTCCCATATGTTCAAATAAAGTTCCGTCTTCTGAACCATCGGCTTGAATGGCTTTTTCGATCCACAATTTCGCTTCTTCTGTTTTGCCTTGCTGAAATAATATCCATCCGTAGGTGTCGAGAAAAGATTTGGAATCGGGTTGTATCGCTAATGATCGTTTCGACATTTTTTCGGCATCAGCCAATCGGGTATTGCGGAGCGAAAGATAGTAGGCATAATTGTTTAAGGTGCCTGCATCTTCCGGTGTCAGTTTGAGGGCCTGCTCGTAACTGCTATCGCTGAGGGTATATTTTTGTAAGGCATGATACGCATCACCGAGGGTTGAAAATATTTGTGCCTGCAAGCGAATATTCTCCGATTCGAGAGAGGCCGATTTGAGGAGTGGTGTAACTGCTTTGGCCGCTTCTTTCTTTTGAAGATAAGATACCCCGCTGTAGAAATAGGGCATGGGATGATTGGGAAAATAGATCATGCTTTCATTGGCATAATGGATCACGCTATCCCATTGTTGCTGATCGCTGTATATCGACATCACCTGATTCCATATCGTATAATTCGATTGATGCAGGCTGAGGTATTTTTTATATTCCGTGAGGGCATCGGCATATTCTTCGGTATAGTAAAGTACATCGGCATACAAGGACACGGCATCTTTATTGTTCGGCGATTCGAGGGAAATGCTGCGGGCCATACTCACGATCTCTTTGTTTGTTTTCAGACTATCCGATTCGAGTTCACGGAGGGATGGAATGATGAGGGCAATTTTAGTTTCTACATCCAGGTTTTTGTTTTTCATCACCTGTTGCATGTAGGCATTGTATTTTTGTTGATCTTTTTTGTCGAGATAATATTGCGCCAAAGTGACCTGCGCCATAGGATCGGTAGTGAACTTGGTATCCAGTTCTTTCAGCAATGCATTCACTTTTTCAATCTTTCCGCCGTCTTCGTATAAATCGATCATCATGATCACATAACGGACTTCAGAAGGGTCGACTGCACGGAGTTTATTTAATTCCGCAGCCGCCAAATCATGTTGATTCAGGACGCGGTAGATATTTTTTTTCTGCAGAATCAGTTCCTCATTAAAACCGAAACGCTTTTCCATATCATTGAAGATCTGTAATGCTTTTTGCGATTCATTATTTTTGATCAACAACATGGCTTTTTTATAGTAATACTCTTCCTGATCCGGATAGCGCGTGATCAAGTCGTTGTATAAGGCTTCGGCCTCTTTGTTTTTCTTAGAATATTCTAAGAGCTCCACATAGTATTCCTGGAAATATCGATTGTGTTTATCCAGATTATAGGCTTTTTGCGCTGATTTTTCGGCGCCTGAAATGTCTTTACGGGTTTGAAACTGAAGACGGGCATAATTGTAATGGGCCGTGGCATTATGGGGGTACTGAAGTACAAACTGACTATAAAGATCCAGGGCTTTTTTCTTATCGCCGATGATTCTCATTTTCTCGGCATCAAAAAAAGAGACCAGTTGCTTGCTGTATTCCGCTTTTGCCGTAGCAGAGGCAGGAATGGGAGATTTGGTGCCGGACGTTTTCTTATTCGTAACGCAGGCACTGGTTCCCAAGAGGGTTAGCCAGACTAGAATGTGAATTTTATTCATTTATAGTTTGAAAGAGTAGTCGCCCAGACTAAGCTCTTCAGGTTTCGATTGGCAATCTACGTGATTTCCGAGTAATGAATTTCGAATTACGGAATTTTTAACGCTGGATCCATTCCCGATGATGCTGCTGCTGACGATGGCATTTTCCACCCGACTGCCTTCTTCCATGGAAACGTAAGGACCTATGACGGCATTGCGTAAGACCGTATTTTTTCCGATAAAGCAGGGTTGAATAATGGTGCTATTCTCGATATGGGCGCTAGGATCTTGTAACACTTCATCATTTCTTTTGATTTCCAGAATGCGTTCAAGGGTATATAAAGTGGCGTCTTTATTGCCACAGTCGAGCCATTCATCCACCTGCCCGGTATAAAACTTCACGCCCTTTTGTTTCATGTTTTCCATGGCATCGGTGATTTGGTACTCGCCTTTTACCTTGATATCGTTGTCGAGAAGGTATTGCATTTCATCGCGTAATCTTTCACCATCGCGGAAGTAATATACACCGATGATGGCCAGGTCGGAAACCGGTTCTTTGGGTTTTTCGACGAATTCCGTGATGATTCCTTCTTCATTGAGTTTAACCACACCGAAAGCAGATGGGTCGGCTACTTTCTGGGTCCAGATGATGGCATCCCGGGAAGTGTCGATGGAGAAGGTCGCTTTAAACAGCGTGTCGGCAAAGGCGATGAAGATATTTCCTTTGAGGCATTCTGCGGCACAGAGGATGGCATGGGCCGTACCCAAGGGTTCGTCCTGATAGAATATTTTGCCTTTAGCGCCAAATTTCTCAGCAACGGCAATGAGGTTTTGTTCGGCTTCGGCACCAAATAATCGGCTAATGATAAAGGCGACTTCTTCGATGGGTTGGTCGGTGGTATTTACAATATCTTCTACGATGCGGTGCACCATGGGTTTTCCGGCTATCGGTACAAGGGGTTTTGGGGTGGTGAGGGTATGCGGTCTCATGCGTTTGCCCATGCCGGCCATTGGTATAATGATGTTCATTGAAATGCTTTTGTGGTTAGAAATGTTGGTTTATTGTCCGGTGCTGCCAAATCCTCCGGCGCCTCTTTCGGTTTCGTCTAAGGTTTCGCTGGCTACCCATTCGGCTTGTTCGCAGCGGCCGATCACGAGTTGAGCGATGCGATCGCCGGGTTGTATGCTTTGTTTTTCGTTCGATAAATTAATGAGAATCACCTTCACCTCACCGCGGTAGTCGCTGTCGATGGTTCCGGGGGTATTGAGACAGGTGATGCCCTGTTTAATGGCCAATCCGCTGCGGGGTCTCACCTGTACCTCATATCCCTGAGGGATGGACATATACAATCCGGTCGGGATGAGGGTTCTTTCCATAGGATGCAAGATCAGTTCTTGATCGAGAAAAGCCTGTACATCCATACCGGCTGACCCGGGGGTCAGATAGGCGGGCAGGGGGTAGGGGCTTTTGTTGATCACGCGGATTTGCATACGGGGTGGGCGAAAATACAACCGAAAGATAAGAAAAGGAAGAAGGGGGATTTATTTCTAGACGTTATACTCTCCCTGAAAGACAAAGCGAGCCGGGCCACACAGCCACACGTCTTGAAAGTGAAGTCCGTCCTCGCTGCTGCATTTGACCGTCAATTCCCCGCCGGGGGTACTGACCTTTACATGAAACTTTCCGGGCAGGTTATAGACCGAAGCGATGGCGCTGGCCGTAACCCCTGTACCGCAAGACCAGGTTTCGTCTTCAACACCTCTTTCATAGGTGCGTACTTTCAGTCGGCCGGGTTCGGTTTGTTCCACAAAGTTGACATTGATACCTTCCTCTTTAAATAAAGGGCTGTATCGGATGAGGGCGCCTTCTTTTTTCACATCCAGATCATCGATGTCCTCCATGAAGTGCACATAGTGAGGTGAGCCGGTATTGAGTTGAAAAAAAGTTTCTTTGGAAAGAATATCCTGAACGTCGTTCATCTGCAATTCAATCTCAGCATTATTTTGTAACAATGCATCGTGCCAGCCATCAATAGCCAGAAAGCGGCATTGATCGCCGATGATGCCGAGGTCGTGCGCGAATGCCACGATACAGCGACCTCCATTGCCGCACATGGTACTTTCTCCCCCGTCGCTGTTGTAGTATTTCATTTCGAAGTCGCCTTCGTCATTCGGGTTGAGCAGCATCAAGCCATCGGCCCCAATGCCAAAGCGGCGGTGACAAATTTGGGCGATTTGTTCGCGGGAAAGCGAAGCATAACGGCCATCACGATTATCGAGCAGCACAAAGTCGTTTCCCGTGCCCTGGTATTTATAGAAATCAAGCTTCATGGGAAATGTTTTCGATGATGGACAGGCTTTTTTCGATCATGTGGGCGATGCTTTTTTTGGCATCTTTTGAGAAAGCTTTTTCGATGCGGTTGGCGACAATGGTATTGATGGAGAGGCAATGGTGTCCGAAGACGCGGCCCAGACCGAAAATGGCCGATGTTTCCATTTCGAAATTACTGATGCGATGATCTCCGAAGCGGAAACTCGACAATTGATTGACCAGTTCCGGAAATTGGAGCGGGGCTCGAACTACTCGTCCCTGCGGGGCGTAGAAGCCGGGGCAGGTAACGGTAATGCCTTGGTGATAGCCTTCTTGGAAATGACCTAATAAGTAGGAAGAACCTTGAATGACATAAGGTACGATAGGAGCCGATTCCAATCCCGCATGGAAGGCAAATTGGCGTTGCATGTCCATTTCTTCTGGCGATTGTTCGGGTTTATAATAATGCAGCACATTATCCAGACCGATGCCATGACTGGAGGCTACGAGGCTGTCGACAGGGATATCGGCCTGAAGGCTGCCCGAAGTGCCGAGACGGATAATTTGCAGGGATGTGTGTTGGTCTTTGAAGATTCTTTGTTCAAAATCGATATTCACCACGGCGTCCAGTTCGTTCATCACGATATCGATATTATCGGGGCCAATGCCGCTGGAGATGACGGTCAGGCGTTTTTTGCCGATGTATCCGGTATGGGTGACGAACTCGCGATGTTGGGTTTTGAATTCGATTTGGTCAAAATGTTTGGACACTTCGGCCACCCGATCCGGATCGCCGACGGTGATGATGGTATCGGCGAGTTCTTCCCGTTTGAGGTTGATATGGTATACCCGGCCTTCCGGGCTGAGAATGAGTTCCGATTCGCCAATGCGTTGCATAGTTTTTTTTACAAACTTAATGCGAATGAACTGAATTTGCATTTTCTAAAATATGTACTACATTTGTCGCCCGATGGTCTTGTGGCCGAGTGGCTAGGCAGAGCTCTGCAAAAGCTTCCACAGCGGTTCGAATCCGCTCGAGACCTCTGAAAAATCCCGAATTTGATTCGGGATTTTTTTATTGTGGGAATGATCAATAGGAATAAATTGAGCTGTAGCGCGGTAGAAATTTATTTTTTGATGAATGGATAGCAGCTAAAAAGTTCAGGAGAAAATCCCTTGAATAGCCACCAAAACGTCACAAGGATGTCCACATAATTCTTAAAATATGACAATTCCATGATGTTTATCATCCAGCGAATCGGCCATTTTTAGCTAAAAAATATGCAACTTTGTCCCATTCTATGAATCTCTTCAGGTTAGGTCTTGTTTTTTGTTTGAGTATCGTACTTTTTTCCTGCGAAAAGAAGGAGACTCCTATCCAATTGCCCCCTAAAGGCGACGGTACCATGATGCAGGTAGAGATGGGCGAAAAATATGAATATCAGTTTTATATTGACTTAGCCAAAAATTCGATTGTTCATATCAGTCGCATGGATAATTGGGATATTGCTTTACAAAGCGGGAACAATGAACATGCCATTTACCTAAATGGTAGTAAAAGTATGGCGGCCTATGCTTCCGGTAAAACGGACTTTGCCGCTGTGGGCGCTGCCGATACGATCGATGCCGCCAAGCGATGGAAATATGATGCACCGGGTGGAGAACCCGACTCGACCGCCATCGGGGAGTGGAAGGGTAAAAACTATGTTTATTTGATTCGCTTGGATGGTACAGGAAATCAGATCCGCAAAATGCAGATCACCTATGAAGATGCCTTCCAGTACATTGTTTCCATTGGAGATTTGACTTCAACAGTTCCGGCCAGTATTACCATCGAAAAAAATAAAGACCAGAATTTTACCTATTTCAATTTTGGATTTCTGACCACGGTGCCCGGTGTTGAGCCGGAAAAGAATAGCTGGGATATCCAGTTTACGCTTTACCATTATGTGTTTTACGATCAGAATCCGCCATTGCCTTATGTCGTGAACGGGGTTTTACTCAATCCGAATGGGATTAGTGCTTTCAAAGATTCCGTATCGGTATATAATGCCATCGACAAAAATTTTGCCCAATCTGTACCGCTCACGACCAAACGCGATGTCATTGGTTTCGATTGGAAGAAGTACAGTGTTGATAATAATGTTTATACCATCGATGCGCGTTATAGCTATATCATTCGCAATCGGAATGATGTCTATTTCAAATTACGTTTCCTCGACTTCTACGGCTCTACGGGCATTAAAGGAAGTCCTAAGTTTGAATTTAAGGGATTGAATTAATTCCTGTCCACTTTTTGTGATGTTTGTCATCCGGGCTTCTTATTAATTTTCGCCTCCTTCCCATACCTTTGCCACATGCAAAAAATCTATCTCGACAATGCAGCGACCACACCGGTCGATCCTTTAGTGTTGGAGGCCATGCTTCCCTATTTCAGTGAAAAATTTGGCAACCCGTCATCGATCTATTCTTATGGTCGCGAAACCCGCATGGCGATCGAAAGGGCCAGAAAGTCTATTGCAGAAATGTTGCATACCCGTCCGGGCGAACTCTTTTTCACGAGCGGGGGAACAGAGAGCAGCAATACTGCGATTCATTGTGCCGTAAGGGATTTGGGCTGTCAACGCATTATCACCTCTCCGATTGAGCACCATGCCACGTTGCATACCGTAGAATTCTTAAAGAGTTTGGGTGCCTGTACGGTTGAATACGTAGGGCTTACACAAAACGGTCATGTTGACCTCGTAGAACTAGAAAGTTTATTGGCAGGAGGGCAAGTGAAAACCCTGGTGACCCTGATGCATGCCAATAATGAGGTGGGCAATTTGCTGGATCTCAATTTGGTCGGGAATCTGTGCCGTCAGTATGGTGCAGTCTTTCATTCCGACACGGTACAGACGATAGGACATTATCAATTTAATCTGGAGCAATCTCCGGTTGACTTTCTGAGTGCTTCGGCCCATAAATTTCATGGACCCAAAGGAAGCGGCTTATTGTATATACGTCAGGATGTGCAAATCAAACCCTTTATACACGGGGGTGCCCAAGAGCGATTGATGAGGGCCGGAACGGAAAATGTGGCCGGTATCGTTGGTTTTGCTTCGGCACTTGAACTGGCTACTATGCACCATGATGAAGATAGTGTCTATATCCGTTCCTTGAAATCCTATATGCAGGAGAAATTGACTGAAGCGATACCGGACATACGGTTTAATGGGGATACCGGAGAGCAAAGTCTCTACACCGTACTCAGTGCCGCATTTCCGGCTACTGAGAAAACAGAAATGCTGAGTATTAATTTGGACATGGCAGGGATATGTATATCCGGAGGAAGTGCCTGCAGTAGTGGGGCACAAGGTGGAAGTCATGTCATTAAGGGCATTTATCCCCATGAATCGCGATTACCGATACGCTTTTCATTCAGTAAACACAACACTTTTGCCGAAATTGATATCGTAGTTTCAAAAATTAAAGAATTCCTTTAAAGCGTATTTGTTAATTTTAGAAAGGAACTATATATTTGCACTCCTAATTTTTAGGTATTGCCTCATGGTGTAAAGGTAGCACATCAGGTTTTGGTCCTGCTAGTCTTGGTTCGAATCCAGGTGGGGTAACAAAAAATCAGAGTGAGAATGAGAGCAGAGAGCGACGCTCGATGCTGAATTTTCACTCTGATTTTTTTCTTCATTTTCATTCTGTTTTTCGCTCTAATTGATCCTGTTCATTGAAAAAAATTTCGTTATGTTCGACTTCCAAAATCTTGAAGTTTATAAGAAGGCTAAACTATTTCATCAAAGCTGTAAGCAAATCATCCAAACAAACAAATTGGATCATTTTGTAAATGATCAACTAGGACGCGCCTCATTCAGTATTGTATTGAATATCGCTGAGGGTTCTGCAAAGTTTTCGAAGCCTGATCGAAGAAATTATTTTTCAACGGCTAGAGGCTCAGTATTCGAATGTGTTGCAGTATTGGATATTTTGCATGATGATAATGTTCTGGATGATGAACAATTTAATCATTATCTATTGAAGGCAGATGAATTATCTCGAATATTGTATTCGATGATTAGAAACCTGATGAAGGACGCTTAAATCAGAGTGAGAATGAGAGCAGAGAGCGACGCTCGATGCCGAATTTTCACTCTGATTTTTTTCTTTAATCCCGTTATGTTTCTCACGTTAACAAACAATGTTATTTGAATGGGATCTATGACCAAGATTTATTTATTTTTATATTTGTTATTTTGGCCTAAACATTTAACCCATGAAGAATATTTTTACCCTCATTTCATTTCTAGTTTTCACCACATTTGCCGAAGCTCAGGTCTGTAATGTCGTTGTGAATGCCACTGCCCATCGTATTACCTCCGATACTACTTTAACCTACGACAATAGTCCTGTCATGCAATCCTGGGTGCCCTGCCCGGGGAAATTGATTCAGTTGGATAGTGCCATTACACAGATAGACACTTTTTATCTTCGAGAAGGCAATACACTGAATATTGATTCCCTGAGTACCTTGGCCGGGGGCTTTGTGATTTATGCAGATTCCGGATCCATTGTGGATTGTAATTTCAAGCAAACCCTGCTGATTTATTACACTCCGAACACCATTTTAAAGGATACGATTGGCTGGGGTAATAAAGTGTTGTGCAGCGATATTGTTTTCGATTTTTCAAACATGATTGAAGCACATGATTGTAATGGAGCACTATCCATTATTGATCATCAAAGTATGTTCACTCATGTTGCCACTCTTAGTGCGCAATGGAATATCTTTTTAGCACAGCGAATTCAGGGGAGGGCATTACTATTTGATTTGAATGCGCGACAAATATCTGCTATGGATATAGATGGTCGGGAACTTCAAGTCAAGCGCGATGAACTCATACCGGGAATTTATTTTCTACTACTTCAAACAAATCAAGGTCGATATTCGATCAAATTGATGAACGAATAATCAGACGGTTTACTTTTCAGATTTTACTAATTTGTACAAGCCGGATTTTTCACCGGATTGAATGCGCAGGAAATATTGACCGGTCATAAAATTAGTATTTGAAATAGTATGCTGTATGGGTTCAAAAGCGGGCAAATCTTGGGTATAGACCACACGACCTTGCAGGTCCATAAGTTCAATCTGAACAGGGTTTATTTGTTCAGCGAGTTTGATCGTCCATGCAGAAGAAGCAGGATTCGGTGCAATAGCGGCCTCATTAAAATGGAAGGTGTTCATCCCGCTTGCTGTATTTAAATTGTACGTCCGGTAATGGACCATGCCGCTGTTTGACTGCCAAACAATATGAAATACGCCATTCGCATAGGCAATATCCGGAGCGCTTGCCATATCGCTTATTTCATTGACTTGTATAGCGCTAGAGAGCCCTGCAGCACCATTGGTGGAATATGCCAGCATGACTTTGTTATTTTGCTCCCATACAATACCGATGGTATCTACATTGCCGGCAATACGCGGGTATTCCTGAAATTCAGTACTGCTTGAAATGATACGATGGGTACCTACTTGCAAAGAGGTTGGATGAGTAACACTCATATAAACTTTCATCGGTGAACTTGCCTGCGAGGCAAATACCGTATACAAACTATCAGACCCGAAATGTCCATCCGGTCCGGTGGAAGGGCATGCATTAATCATCCAATTATTGAAATCAACGGGAGTGATTGAATCGTAAGAGACACCTCCATTGTAGGAAAATACAGCTTGTATATCCCTCTTGTTCACATCATTATCGCGAAATAATACGGCATCTGTATTGTTCTTACTGACGAAGTTTGCCGGACAACAATCACAAACTTCATTACCGGTTAAACTATTTGATGCGTCCACGTCGGGTAAATAACTCAGGCCGCTGTTAGTAGATCGGCTGACTACATATCGCGGCATGGCCCAATTCGACATCATGCGCATAAATAAGACCACCGGTTGTCCACTCCCATTTATGCCAACCGTTGGAAACCTTGCCTTGTCTGTGCCAATATTAGAAACCCTCAAGGTATCTGAAAAGGTGGCACCTCCATCAGTTGACTGATGGATAAATACATTAGATTCTGAACCAATGAGACTGGCATAGACAATATAAAGCGTATCTTGTATGGAGGCAATTTCTTGTCCCGCCCATGTGAAAACATCGGCTTGTAAACCTGTCGGACTTAATGGCATAGGGGCAGAAAATGCGGATCCATTCCATGTGGAATAGGATACCGATTTAATGGTCGTTTTGTTCCATGTGACTACCGGATAAAAGGACTTGTTTAAAGCAATTCTTGGGCGGATATTAGAAGTGCCGGATCCTCCGGTCATGTAAATAGATGAAAATGAGCCCATCTGAGCAGTCAAATTAGAATGAATAACCAATGCAACTAGCATGAATAACCATGGTATATTTTTCATAGGAATAAAATGATACCATGAAGATAGAACAAATCAGGCAATGATTTATTTCAACGCAGGATTATAGCTCCCGGATTTTCTTTTTATAACTCTCGGAACGAAACAAGTCCTCGACTAAAAATAGGTTCTCTTTGTCTGACAGGATAGCGCTTAAGACTTTGACACAGGAGTAAATCCCATATTGTGAACTGAAGGTTTGTGCAAGTTGTTTGCATTGTGAGGAAGAAAGACATCCGCTAAACACTTTTCGTTTTACAATTAAAAGACGAGCTTCATCATCATTTTTATTCTTAATGGTCTCTGCTAATTCATTGATTTCTTCATCTGAGGCTGACTTACGGCAATTGTTTTTTACCGCTGCTTTCTTTACTGCAACAGGCTTTGGGGCCGCTTCTTTCGGAACCGTCTTTTGTTCTTCGTTGATCTGTTTTTCGGGGCTAGTCTCTTTGTTCTGAACAATGACTATACTATCCTGAACCTGATTTGTATTATTCGATTGGCCTTCGATCACTTCCACGATACCATATTCGGGAGTCTTCTTTTCTTCCGTTTTTACTTTGGCTAAACTATCTTGTATCGCCTCCATCTGCTGAATCTTCTGTTTAGCCTTGCGTTTACTGCTTTTTTCAACTACTTCAGGAATCGAAGAAGGGTCGGAGAAATGAAGCTGATTTTCAGAAGTCGTCAATCCGATGTTTACGGATGAATTGGTTTCTACGATTTTATTGGCATTCACTAAATCGACCAAATAAAATTTATTGTCCAAGGTTTTTGCCAATTTAAAACCATAGGCACTGTTTTTTAGCACATTGACCACAAATGATTGCTCAGGATAAATATCTCCGCCAAAACGAATATCTATATTGTATTCACCGATGGAGTCGAAGGTAATCAGGGCATAGTTTTTTGAAAGCCGGTTGACTTCATTTCCATTGACCGAAATATTAAACGGCATATTTTTTATGCCTTCCAAATAGAGATAGGCATTTTGTGCTTTCACAGTTATAGCGCTGAAACAGGTTGCGATGACAACCCATAATGTGCGCAAAGAACTGTTTTTTATAAGCATCATACAAAACTGATTAATTCCTGGCCTTTTTCGACGGCTTGTTTTTCATTTACATTCACGGATTTGATGACCACATCCGAAACGGCTTTAAATACATTTTCCATCTTCATCGCTTCCAGGATGAGCAATGGTTCTCCCGTTTTTATTTGATCTCCCGGCTTAACCATAATTTTTGCCACCAAGCCCGGCATGGGCGCTTTCAACTGATTGAGTTTTTTGGGTTTTGGTGGTGGTATGCCCGCTTTTTCCAAAAATATATCAACCGGTTCGCTGACCGACACGATATATTTTTTTCCTTCAATGCGAAGGGTTATTTGCTTGTTGGGATAATCAATCTTCACCAAATCTGCAATCCAATCTTTCCCATTCAAATGAAGGGTGTATCCACCATCTTCGAGTTTGTAAAATCGAAAATGGATAGACTGAAGATCCAGGCTTGCATGCTTGCCGGTCTCAATGGAGTAAATATTATCTGCAATCCTTGCCTTATACATGGCTTATCTCATTTGAGGTACAGAAGCAGCCAGAGAATTTACCTTGTCGGAAAGCGCCTTGCCTATTTCAGGCATACCATTCGTATTCGCTTCAGTAGCCAGGAAGTTCATAGCGGTTAATTCAAATTGACAATCATCTGTTTTGAAATCTTTTTTATCACCCGGTAATGAATTCATATAGGCGATATCGTCTTCAGTGAATTTCATCAGTTTGTCTGTAATTTCTTTAGCCAATTCCTTGCCTCCTGCTTTAATGGCAGCATCGGCCAATAAGATCATGGTCTTGTCTTCCTGAGTAATGACCCAAGGGTAAGAACTGTTCGGGATCATTTTCACGATGCGTTGAATCACTTTTAAAGCTTCTTCTTTACGATTTTGTAAGATCAGGTTATCTGCCAATTGGAATGCCAGTACCCGCGGTGAATTCAGCATTCGACGATTGGTCTGATCATAGTAAACCGTTCCTTTGTCTGCATTCCCGTATTGAAATTTATTGAGGATTAAATCCATACATTTTTCGTAGTTCACACGGCGTGGCGTATTGGTGGTAGACCCGGGAGTACGCACCGGAATCAATTTATAAGCCAAACCTTCCAATTGCAAATATTCCTGCAGTCCCTCATAATGATCAGGGTCAATGGAGTTTGCAAAATAAATAGGACGTTTCCATGCATTGGCTGCCAGGATGTTTAAAATAGCCAGATCATTTTTATATGCTACACCTTTTGGCATAGTGAATTTGACAGAATCTTCAACATAAGAAGAATCATTCGCAGCCAAAACATTGTTCTTACGAATTAATTCTTTGTCTACCGGTAAGAAGAAATTCTTCACCGGAATGGCATCTGCTGAACGTCCGCCGGGCGCATCTTTTCCGATTACTTTTAACACCTCGGCTAAATTGAAATACCGATCTGCAGGGATGGATTTATCTTCCACATATTGAACATAGTTTTTCTTTTCGCCTCGATATTGTTCAGATTTCCAGATTAATGGCACCGGACCTGCCTGATTGGTCGCATGGGCCAATTGGTCGATATACCAATCAATACCCAATAAGCTGATATTGACAATACGTACATCCGTACGAATACCTTCCACCTCCTGCGCATACCATAAAGGATAAGTATCATTATCACCTTCAGTAAACAGGATTGCATTCGGTTCGCATGATTCGAGGAAATTGATAGCAGTAGCTTTGGCCAAGGTTTTATTGGAACGATCATGGTCATCCCAATTTTTAGAAGCCATCAACACCGGCACAGCAACAAGGCAAGCCAAGGTAGCTGCCATCGGTGACAGGGAAGGAGATAAAACCTTTCTGAACCAGTCACTCACCATCATCACACCCAAGCCAATCCAGATGGCAAATGCATAAGTGGCACCGGCATAGGCATAGTCACGCTCACGCGGTTGAAGCGGTGTATTGTTGAGGTAGAGTACAATGGCCAATCCGGTGAAGAAAAACAGCATAACCACAATCAGGGCATTTCTGCGGTCCTTCATATATTGATAGACCAGTCCAATGATTCCTAAAATGAAAGGCAGGAAGTATAATTCATTTCTGGCTTTACTTTTACTAAACGCTTCCGGCATTTTATCGATATCACCTGTTTTCATTTTATCGATGAATTTAATTCCGGAAATCCAGTTGCCGTTATGCGGCTCGCCCTGAATATTTTGAACATCATTTTGACGGCCGATATAGCTCCAGCAGAAATAACGCCACCACATCTGATTGACCTGATATCCAAAGAAGAATTTCAGGTTATCGGCACTGCTGGCTTTGTCATTTTCGCCTAATCCTAAATACGAGCGATAGAAATTGGCATGGTTCGGATCATTGCCATCCCAAATTCTTGGGAATAAACGCACGTCTTCCGGACTGTATTCATACTCATCTTTCTTCTCGCCCAATTCTTCATATCTTTTCTCGCCTTGCCAATATTGCATCTTACCATCTTTCATGCCTATCGGGCGGGAATTATAATCCGGACCGGTTACCAATGGCACTTTACCATATTGCTCACGTTGTAAATACTTAATCAGAGAAATTGCATTATCCGGATTGGTCATATCCAATGGCACATCGGCGTTGGAACGAATGATGATTTGGAAAAATGCTGAATATCCGATGAGGATAAACATAAAACAAAGCGTGCCCAAGTGAACAAAATAATGTCCTTTGCTTTTGGCCCAACGCAGCACGAAGAAACATGCCGCAGCGATGAGGACGATCATAAAGAGTACACCACTGTTAAAAGGAAGACCAAAGGAATTCACAAACAAAATATCCATTTGAGAGGCTAGGATAGGCACAGCTTGAATCACACCATATTGCACCACACCGGTAATCACGCAACCAATTAAAAAGGCCCATACGGTGCCCCAGGTACTTGCTTTATAACGTTTGAAATAGTAAACCATCACAATGGCCGGTATGGTTAAGAGGTTCAATAAGTGCACACCAATCGACAATCCCATCAGGAAAGCGATAAGCACCACCCAGCGATCGGCATAGGTCTCATTATCATTGCTGAGTTTATCTTCCCATTTCAGGATGGCCCAGAATACCAGCGCTGTCAGGAAGGACGACATCGCATACACCTCACCTTCTACGGCTGAAAACCAGAAAGTATCGGAAAAAGTATAAGCCAAAGCACCGACTATACCGGCACCCATGATTTTGATGAGGTTGTTTTGATCTACCATTTCGCCATTTTTCACAATAATGCGTTTCGCAAAGTGGGTAATGGTCCAAAACAGGAACAGAATGGTAAATCCACTACTCAAGGCAGATAAGGTATTCACCGCAAAAGCGGCATTTTTAATTCCAAAGAGAATCACAAACAAACGTCCTATCATCAGAAAGAGAGGAGCCCCCGGGGAGTGTACCACTTCCAGTTTGGCTGCACCCGAAATAAATTCTCCGCAATCCCAGAAGCTGACCGTAGCCTCTTTAGTCATCATATACACGGTACAGGCAATCAGACAAACAGCCCAGCCAATGATATTATTGAGTTTTTTGAAATCCATAGATGTTCTTGTTAAGGTAGCAAATATAAAAAATGAAAAATAAGTATGGCAATTAGTTTGCCGTTAAATAAAAACCAAGGAATACCGTATCAATACTAGTCAATTGTAGCGATACACTTGAGTTCTATGGCAATAGGGGTAGGCAGACTATTAATTTCTACCGTCGTGCGACAAGGTTGAGCCTCTTTGAAGTACTCAGCATACAATTTATTATAGGTATGGAAATCCCGTTTCATATGCACCAGAAATACCGTTACATCCACCAGATTCTCCCATTTACTGCCGCTTTCCTCTAAAACAATCTTCACATTATCAAATACACTTTTACATTGCTCGGCAAAATCAAACTCCAGAAAATTCCCGTTCTTATCTAATTTAAGTCCCGGAATCTCGTCGGTACCGGGTTTGCGGGGACCAATACCGGATAAAAACAGCAAATTGCCCACCCTGCGGGCATGTGGATATGCACCTACAGGCTGTGGTGCTTTGGAGGTTGAAATTATATCGCTCATGAGAATAAATTAGTGGGTAAATGTAATAAAAAAATCCTGCCACATGGACAGGATTTTATAGGAATTAGGGGTTCAATTAATGTTGAATTTGCAACTTGCCGCTTACATTGTTGATACCATCACTTAAGGTATAAACATATAATCCCGAATTCAACAAGTTAGCTTGTACAGGAATATAGTTGACACCATTGGTCGCTTTCACCGTTTGACGCCAAACTTGTTCGCCCAGTAAATTAACGATGGTCAATGTGTAGTTATGTGTATTGGCACTTTGAAAAGCAATACGGGTTGATTGGTCAGCAGGGTTTGGTATACCACCAATCAGATCGAAGCCGTAGTTGGTCAGATTGCTCACAGTGGTTGGCCAGCAAGGCTGAGCAACGACATTGATGGAATAATAGCCAATGCTCGTGAGTGTATCTGTTTTACGACCGGGATAAAAGGCAGGGATCAACGCATCCAATGCAGAACCTACATTGATATCATGGATATTGCTGGTATATACTCTTAAACCTATGGTCAATGGTAAAACCGCGGCCGGTGTGCCAACCGGAATATTTCCACTAATCTTTACACAGGCCAATGAATCGCCCGGTATAGACAATCGGGTATAATTGCTTTTAGGCGAACCTGCTCCTGCGGGTGGCAAAGTACCCGGTACACTCTCTACCGTCAGATAAGAAGGCATACCTAATATATTCGCATCAACGACAAATGAATCAATATTCGCCGTTAATGTTCCTGAAATTGGTGTGGTAATGGTAATGATGGTATCCTTGGCCGCTTTGATGTAAAGGATTTGTTCGTAATAGGTACCAACGCATCCATTTGCAAAATTGGCCGCGCTATCCGGTATAATGTAGGCATTTTTAGGTGAGGTGAGGGTGCCCGGTACGCAGACTGATTGCGCAAAAGAAGGGGCTGCCGCCGCAAGGGTCAGCAAAGAGAATATCAGTTTTTTCATAAAAAAGTTTTGATAAAGGTAATCTTTTCTTATTTTTCTCAAAATTAATCGCGCATGAAAATCCTGACCGGACTGTTTTTCTTATTTATCACGATCTATACATACGGGCAGGAAAGCCAAATTAATGGAATCATCAGAGACAGTCTTAATCAGGATTTACTAACAGGAGTTACGGTTTCTGCTTCCAGTAAAATAGGTACACGCAGTGGAAGCAGCGGTGAGTATAAATTAAAACTCAAGCCGGGCAGCTATACCCTTACATTTTCCTATACAGGATATACGCCCCGAACGGAAACCGTTACCTTGAAAGACAATGAAAATAAACAACTCGATGTAGTGTTGAACGCCAAAACCCGGGAGCTCAAACTCATCACCGTCAGTGGTAGCCGATTTGAAAAACGGGCCGCCGAAGAAATTGTCAGTATTGAAGTGATCAAGCCTTCCCAAATTTTGAATATGGGAAATAATGCCATGGATGATGCCCTGGGTCGTGTACCGGGTGTGGATGTGGTCGAAAATCAGGTCAATATTCGCGGCGGTTCGGGATGGAGCTATGGCGCGGGTAGCCGGGTATTGGTGATGGTGGATGATATGCCCATGCTCACCGCGGATGCCGGCGATGCGAAATGGGATTTTCTCCCTTTGGAAAATTGCGAACAAGTTGAAATTATTAAAGGGGCATCCTCAGCGCTCTACGGATCTTCCGCTTTGAATGGGGTCATTAATTTTCGCACAGGTTTCGCTCGGAACAAACCACGTACCAAGGTCATGATTTACAACGGTATGTATGGAAATCCAAAAGACAAGAGCTGGAAATGGTGGAATAAGCAACAACCCGGTTTTAACGGTGGTTACTTTATGCATTCGCAAAAATTCGGACAGCTCGATATGGTGCTCGGATCGGCTTGGTTTAGTGAAGATTCTTACCTGCAAGGTGATCTCAACCGTCGCGCCAGAGTCAACCTCAATTTGCGCTATCGTTCCAAAAAGCACGAAGGCTTGGTTGCAGGGATTAATGGAAATGTTCAACTCAATAAAAGCCAGACCTTTTTCTTCTGGCAACCCGATAGTAATGGAACCAAGTTTTATCAACCGTTCGGCGGGCTCGAAGATTCTTCAACAACCGTCAATAAAAATCAGGGCCAACGCATGAATATCGATCCGTATATTCTGTACATGACGCGTGGCGGCGCCCGGCATACCTTGCGTACCCGCTGGTTTCGCAGCCTGAATAAAATACCGGAGAAAAAACAATCATCCACCGCCGATACCTATTATGGAGAATATCAGTTTCAAAAGGCCTTCACGAGTGAGAATGTTTTTCTGAACAATCTGAATGTAACCGCAGGGTTGGTAGGAAGTTATAGTCATGTGGTCGGAGAATTGTTTGGCACTCATGATGTCAGTAATGTAGCCCCTTATGTTCAGCTCGAAAAGAAAATCAACAAGCTATGGACCTCCCTCGGTGCTCGTTATGAAGTGAATATGCTCGATACGTATAAAGTAGAACGCCGTCCGGTATTTCGTGCAGGTGTCAATTATGAATTGGATCAGGCTACATTTCTTCGGGCTTCTTTCGGACAAGGGTATCGCTATCCGTCGATTGCCGAACGTTTCGTGAGCACCAATTTCGGCGCCTCCCGGGTCTTCCCGAATCCCGGCCTCAAATCCGAAACGGGGTGGACCGCCGAAGTGGGCATTAAGCAAGGATATAAAATTGGTTCATGGATGGGCTTCATCGATCTGGCCGGATTCTGGACCGAATTCCAAAATATGATGGAATTTAATTTCGGACTTTTTCTGCCTAGCGATACCACCAGCAATCCTCTGGATTATTTAGGTTTCAAATCCATCAATGTGGGCAGCACACGCATCAACGGACTTGATCTGTCAGTGATGGGTATGGGTAAAATCGGTCGTATCGATTCGAGAGTCATACTCGGATATACCTATATGAATCCCATCCTCCTGAATCCCGATTCCGCCATCATTGTGAATGTAAGCGGCCCGACCAATACCCTCAAATATCGTTACCGCCATAGTGTGAAATTTGATTTCGAGAATACTTATCAACGAGTCACCATCGGTACCACCATTTTGTACAACTCCTTTATGCAGAATGTCGATGAGGTGTTTCAAAACTCCAAGCCCAACGAGAATATATTCGGACAACTTTTCCAGGCGGGTACCGGCATTCCGGGCACTGTAGATGAATTCAGAAAAAAATATAATAAGGGTACTTTCCTGTGGGATATTCGGGCCTCGGTAAATTTAAGCAAGCAAGTGAAACTCGCTTTGGTGGCTAAAAATATATTAAATACAGTGTATGCCGAACGTCCCGCTATTTTGGGCGCACCGAGAAATTTCACATTGCAATTGGCGGTGGATTTGTGATCCTGAGAATGGTCATCAGCAAACAGCATCTGTACAGAAATTGGTTTTAAATAAAATCATCCTATTGAGTTTACATATTTTCAGGATATGTATTTTCCTTATTTCAATTCCTGAATGTATTTAGTAAAATCGGCATACGATTAAACATAACAATGTTCCGGTAGCCATGGAATCATCATTAACCCGGATGATATTATTGATGGGCTTATCATTAATTCGCTGCCATATCGTAAATCGTACTTTCCAAATCTTTATTTTCTAACTCCGTCACTTTCTCAATCTGGGTATTGATTTTTAGGAATTGCAACAAGATCCAAATCACGACAAACATGATGGCAAACGCAAGTATGGTTATTTGCCAACTGAAGTTTTCTTTAATGGGTCCTATTAATGCAGCCAATGAAATTTGACCCAAATTGGCAATAGTCATGTATAACGTAAACTGACTCGCTGATACTTTTTTCCAACAGCACTGCATGGCGATGGCAAAGATGCAAATACTGGTAATGGTAAAAAGTATATTATAAATGATCATGAAGGAATATATAAAATTTGTATTGGCCCATTGTTGTTTGAAAAAGGCAAAGCAGGTTGCCAAAATAATTGTACAGAAGAAATAGACATTCAGCATTCTTTTTTTACCATAGCGTTCGATTAAAATACCACCTATGATCATGCCGACGATGCCTCCTATGAGCTTGGCCGTTGCATAATACCCGGAGTATGTCACATTACTCCAGCCTAATTCTTTCACCGTAAATATGGGTAGCAAAGTCGATATGTATTTACTGGCACCTTGGCAAAGAAATAAGAGCAATGCTAACATCAAAGAATTGCGCAGTGTAAATACTTGGAATAAAGATTTAAATATCGAGGACCATTGATCCAATTGTAGTTGTTGGGTTTCTGTTGATGCTTGACCTTTACTCCATGGTGCTATTTTTTCGCCGGGCCGCTCTGTAGTCAATAAGGGAATGAGCATAATCATGCATATTATACATGCGAGGGTAAGGATGGATGTCGTATAATTATATTGACTGATCAGCCAACTTCCCAAGGCGAGTGAAACGGACATACCTATCATTTTTGATCCCCACATAAAACCATTGGCACGGGCTTGCTGCGCTGTGGGTATTATATCTACCGCCATACCATCTGTGGCCACATCTTGAAAGGCTCCAAAAAAAGAAACGCAAAATCCGGCAATCATCAGTTGGTTCAAGTTATGGAGTGGGTCCGGTACAGTAGCCAAATAAATACAGCTCAGAATTAATCCAAGTTGACCAAGGATGACCCAAGGCCTTTTTCGACCCATCGCCAAATAAGTGTATCGATCCATCATGGGTGCTACAATGAATTTAAAACTCCATGGTAAACCAACCGCAACAGCAAATCCTGCGATTTCTCCGGGCGTTTTTCCGTTCATGGCCATCCATGCAGGTATGCCAAATGCAAGCATACCTTCAGGAATACCTTGTGCAAAATACAAGGCAATGAAATTGAAATATCTTAGATAGGTATGGTTTGACAAGGATGACATAGGAGCGTTTGTTTGGTGGACTTTATTTAAATTCCCGGAATGAATTCATAAAAGTGGGCCTTTCCCATTTAACCTCTAAGCTATACGAGATTGAGCTAAAGGAATAGAGAATAGGACATCGACTCCAATCAGTTGATTCTGGAAGTTGAAGATAGAAATAATATTCAGTAATTATTTTTTATATGCTTCCGGTTATTCAAACAAAAGCAAGAATCAACAATTTTCTGAGACCATGTTTTGAAGACGAATCTTGTATCCTTTTTTTCTGCTTCCTAAAAAAGGATCTAAAATGATTACTCCAAAATAAATTGACCTGCCCCTATTGGCTGATGACCGCTTTCGATTCTGTAAAAATAGATTCCGGGTTTTAATGTACTTCGATTTAAGGGCCCGGAGCTGAAGTGTGGAATATATAACACGCGCTGTCCCATATAATTGTAGATGCTTAATGTATATTCTTTGTTGTGAGATGGTGTAATGGTAATATGAATGTGCTGATTCGCCGGATTGGGAAATACTGTTATATTAGGCTTTTCATTTTGTGTCGTGAGAATACTGTTTGGTTCATGAATGCAATATTCGCTGTATTCCATCAGGTTGTTCAGTCCCCAACCACAATGTTTACCGTTTAAGTATATGGCAGAGTCTACATAATTGCAACTGAAGCCTGCACTGTCCGGCGAATGGATCACACCCAGAAAACCTTTCGACGTATTATGGGCCACATAGATCTTCTGATCGGGTGCCAATTTTAAACTATACAAACTGAGTGTAGTTGAAGTAAAAACATTGACCCTTGAATTCGCAATGATACTGGAGTCATTGGAGGAAATATCATATTGAATAATCTTGCCACTGGTACTTGAACTCGGCAAAAGCCATTGACTGGCATACAGCATTTTACTATTGGCCGAAAAAGATAATCCATATAAACCACTGCCATTGCCAAGTCCGTCATAGCCCCCTAATTCGGGCAAGGTAATGAGGTTGCTGAGCTGACCGGTCAGATTATTGAATTGAAATAATTCGATGTCGGGATGAACCATGGTCACTGATGCGATATGAGAACCATCAGGTGATGCTTTCAATTCTCCGATGGCATCTGCGGTAGAAGGATCGGCATGAATTTTTCCGATGGCTGATACCACAGGCGTAGTATTGATTCCCGTAGGCGTCAATAAAAAAGATAAATATTGATTAGAATTATACTGATGACCGATGATCCAAATATCCGTTCCATTGGAATGTCGGATCGCAGTTATTTTTTCGGTCACCGGACCGGCATACATCTGACTGTCTTTAAAAACCACACCACCTAATCCGGCATTCAGGGTCATGTCTACCAAATGATAGCGATAGCCTTGTCCGGAAAAACCTTGCACTTCGGATGTGATGATATAATACTGAGAATTGGAATTGGGTTTTTGCAGGATGAGGACTTGTGTGATGGTCTTGCCATTCGTGATCAAGCTTGAGTTGGGCATGGTATCATGATTTTTATCCCAAATCCACTCTGAGTTGGTGTAGAACAATAATTGACCTGTAACCGGATCAGCAATTGAAGCACATCCTTCAAACCCATCGATCTTGCCATCGGTCAATACTGTAGGCAAGCATTCATTTCCAAAATTCAGGCCCGCGCCGTCATTGCCAAAATACCATACATGAGCTTGCTTTTGTGCATGGCAGAGTAAATTAATGAAGACGAAGCAGATAAGAGCGATATAGGGTTTCATGATTTTTTTATTGGGTATCAAGGTTTTACTAAATGGCTTTGGCGAATGGTCGTGGGAAGGCAATGTCCGAGGCTTTCATTTCAAGGGATAAGGTTAGTTTCACAAATCTAATCTAAATCGCCATAGGAGAAAAATCAATGGATGGACCTGTACAAGACTTGGCCATCAATTCTAAACACATAAATCGCTTAGATTCCTCGGAGGTCTATTCGATGATCGTTATTCCATCCAACTTTGCACCATTGTTTTTCAAAAATGCATAAGTGATCTTGTCTACCTGACAATCGATAAATTCTACACGATTTAATTTTCGGTTGTCTTTAAAGAATGAATTGAGCAGGGTGGCCTGTTGAAATTTCACGATTTTAAAAGAACAATTTTCAAAGGCGCAATGTTCCATTTTTCCCTCAAAGGTGATATTTGAAAGTCCGGTATTTTTAAATGAAGTATGCTTCCAAATGGCTTGATGAATACTATTTTTTTCAAAATTACTATTTACAAATTCTGCACCTGAAAAATCTGCTTCACTGAAATCACATTGATGGATTTCTGTTTGCGAAAAATGAAGATCGATGAGTGAGCAGTGAATAAATTGGCATTTAGAAATTTCAGTAGATAGAATTTTACTGTTCCTCATATCAGAATTTGAAAAGTCGCAATACGAAATATCATTTCCTTTGAAGGTCAGACCTGATAAATCGGTTTTTAAAAACTGACAATTCTTAATCATAGAGGCACTGAATTCATCTTTCAAATCTTTCAGGCCTGAAAAATCAGCGTCCACCCAATTTCCTTTCGACATGTACCAATTCCAATCCTGTCGTTTTTTAGGAGAAGGGTTTATGGGTTCTGAAATGGGAATGGCCAATGATTCAGGTTCCGCAGGCATGACCCCGTTAGCGGGAAAGCTTTCTGAAAAATAGTTGAGGTCTACCTCCAGAATTTCAGCGAGGCGATTCAACGTGGTGATGTCGGGCATAGATTCGCCCCTTTCCCATTTACCTACGGCCTGTGGACTAATGGATACTTGCTGGGCGAGCATGGCTTGCGAAAGATTTATTTTCTTTCTGGCTATGGCAATTTTTTGGCCAAGGGATGTTGAGGGGAGCATCATACATTTTTGTTTTTTGAAGTCACAAAGTTATTTTCTTACCCATACCTTTTGCAAATTATATCCACTACTAATGGTTGTAAAAACACTACTTTCAGTAGTTTAATGACCACTAAAGGTTGTTATTGACATTTTTGAATTTCATCGGTCTGTTTTTTCGAAACATACTTTATTTCGTCATGGTATTTTGTTACGTGCTAATTCATTTGAAATCCCGGATCAAAGCAATTGACATCTTCTTGCCTACCATAATAACATTTAAATTGAGGTCAACATTAGAAAACCATCCCTGGAATAGCTTTTATAACCTCTTTTCTATCTTCAGACATTGGCACTAAGTTCAAACATGTTATCTTTATATTCACTTTTTCTAATTAAAAAAAGAATACACGCATATCATAAACGTATCCCGGAATTTATTTTAAATGCTAAACGCTCATTTTTATCCACGACCAAAATGAAAGGACTTTTCACATTAATCTTTTTGTTTCCGTTTTGTGTATTTGGACAATCAACAAAAATTCCGACAAAAGCAGTCCTCACAAAAACCTATTCTCAAGCAATAGCAGACTTCATCAAAGCGGCAAATAAGAAGAACAAAGTAAATTTCGATACACTGTTCTTTGGAAATCGCAAAGTCGGCGATCCCGAGAACGACTTTCCGGATATAGCATTACCCAAGACCATTGAAAAAACACAGATAAGACTGATTTCGCCGGAGGCAGGTGTCATATCACAAAATGAACGAAAGTCTCGCATATATATTAACATGATGGGATGGGTTGACCAAGAAAAAGCTGATTTTGTCTTTTTTGTTTTTTCAAATGGCTTTGAGCATCAATACGACTACTTTATAAATTATAAATATAATTCTAAGCGAAAGGAATATGAGTTAGTGAAATTAAAAGTCACAGTTCCACCTTTTGACAAGTGAGCATAAAAATCGAACGACATAACCAGGATTTGATTTTTTTGCACGGCAATAGGATCAATGGACGATACATCTAAATTACCTGTGAATAAACATGAATGCCTCAACTCATTTTACGTGATGTATTGAATCTGACCTCTTCATTTTCTTCACTTTAGTTAACATTTAAAAGTAATTTTCTAAAGCTAAATAAGACCAAAAACCTCGTAAAGGCTCATTCTTAACCATTCAAGTCATGTTTTGGTCAGTTGGAAATCGGCTCTTGTCCGTTCGGAACCGGTTCTTGCCCATTCGGAACCGGCTCTTTTCCGCTCGGAATCGGTTCTTGCCCGCTCGGAACCTGCTCTTGTCCGCTCGGAACCGGCTCTTGCCAGATTGGAACCGGCTCTTATCCGTTCGGAACCTGCTCATGTCTGTTGGGAATCGGTTTTTGCCTGTTAGGAATGGGTTCTTGTCTGCTGGGAACCGGTTCATGGCTAGCCAGAATCAGCTCTTGTCTACCCGGCACCGGCTCTTGTCTGCCGAAGTTTTGCGAAAATGCATGATAGTAACATCTTACCATGTATTAAAGCCTGTTCCCACGACCAACCATGATACATCTGACAGCTTAGATTCGATAGGGGATTGCGAGGATCTGACCCCTCCTAAAATTACTTGACACTTTTCGGGGTTAAATTAATAATTGCTTGTCAAGGTATTTTGTTGTTCGGAATACAAGTTTACAGCTTTTTTGTTTAACCCTAATGGTGATCATCATGGTCACTGTTATTACTAGT
>JAEUVB010000004.1 GCA_016786845.1 Chitinophagaceae bacterium
AGAAAAAATTCTCGCAAACAATGAGGTTTACACTGAGCTGTCAAAAATGATGGCCGATGGACAAACCATCTTTAAAGACAAAGATGCCATCCTCAAACAATTCACCTTGGTCGACTTGCTCAACCTCGTCAGCGGTGCCGGCACAGCAGGGGTTCGCGGTACCGTCCTCAACGCTACCAACAACAAGGCCATTCCCGAGGTGACCATCACCGTCGACGAAACGGGTAATGCTGCTGTTTCCGATGATGTCGGTAAATACGAAATCTCACCCATGGCTTCCGGCGATTATACCCTCATCATCTCTGCCGATGGCTTCCAAACGCAAACCATCGCCCACAAGGTCCTGATTGGTACGGTATCAACCCTCAACATCACCCTAAACCCCAACGCCGTGACAGTCTAATCCATATCCACTCGGGAATCACTTCCCCTCATCATCACCCAAGAGGTCGCACCCGCGGCCTCTTTTTTTTGCAAGACTGTCATCCCGGTTGTCCCGGCTTCGACAATCTCGTCGCATTCATGTATCATGTGCCGGGGCAGACCGGGATCTGCCGGGGGTTATAGACTGTCATCCCGGTTGTCCCGGCTTCGACAATCTCGTCGCATCCATGTATCAAGTGCCGGGACAGACCGGGATCTGCCGGGGTAAGTCGCGATCAAGATCGGGAGATCCCGGTCTGGCTGTTTCCTTGTTCCGCAAGCGGAAAGGAAACCAAGCCAACCGGCCCGCCTGATTGACACTTTTGGACAGGGATGACATCTCCGTGGCAGGAGTATCGTAAGCCTGAGCATTTCGAAGAGCGCTTGAATTGAACGGAATTTATTTTAATGAATGTCATCCCGGTTGGCGAGACGGCTTTCCACGCAGTGGAATAAGCCGGAAGCCAGACCGGGATCTCCCCGAGGGTTATAGACTGTCATCCCGGTTGTCCCGGCTTTTACAGTCTCGTCGCATCCACAAAATAATCTGCCTGGACAGACCGGGATCTGCCGGGCCAAAATACCCCAAACTAAAAATTAAGCACTAAAAACTAAACACTCATTCCGGGTTTATAATCCGACTCAAACTCCCGGGTTTAATCCCCAAATACAGCGCAATATCCTTATGTTTCAGCAGCGCTACAAGATCCGGTCGCATAGTGATCAAAATTTGATACCGCTGTTCCGCACTCAGTTTCAAGAATTGTTTTTCTCGTTTAGTCTTCTCTCCATAATAGTATTGCGTCACAATCCGACCGAATTTATTACTGATCAAATCATCCTCATACGCGGCCATAATATCATTATAGTGAATACACTCCACCCGACAATTACGCATCGCCGTCACTTGCACATCCGATGTCTCCCGAAAAAGAAAAGAATAGTATGACGAGAAAAACTGACCCGGCATAAAAAAATCGAGTATGCGTTCCTCCCCGTCTTCCCGAAAAGTCGAAATCTTCACCAGCCCTTCCAACAAATAATACCCATAATTCTCTACCGCACCATAAGGCGTTATAATCTCGTGGCGCTTAAAGGAGGCCAAACTGGTTTTAAAAGCCAGATCCTGATCTACAGTAAACCGCCGGTCCACATGATTGTGTATAAACTGCTTAATGGAAAGTAAGCCGGGAGTGATGATGTTGCTTGACATATAGCTAAGATCAAATATTTAGTTTTTCAAAATATTCATAGCCCGGAAAACATGCAAGAAAAAGAATAGGTTTTTGATGGTTAGGGCGAATGGGGGTGTAAGTCGGGAGATTTGGGGGTGGATGGGGGGGGGCACTATGCAGAAAAGAAGTAGAACATGGCGTATGTATAAAATTCCATACTAGGAACTGACATATGAATAGCGGTATTCATATTTTCAGTAATGATCGCCAAGGTGACTTGGATACGAAAGGTTATTCCTTAGCTTTGTATAGAACTAACTGAAAACCTCATTTACCTACCAATAGTGGTGGATAAGTATGATAAAATCAGGGTGATAAGTAAGTTATGCCCAACGCCAAGAAACACCCTACGAATATTGACAGACCGACAAAAAACAACAGAAAAGTCAACGCTTCGTAAAATTAAAAGAGGTGCAAGCCAACACACAAAGCCGACTCATTTGCACCACATTTAATTTTACCCCAACGCACCAAGCCCACCCACCACTCAAAACTTTGGCAATACTTTTTTAACAAATTATACTATCTTTGCCCCAATGAAAGTATTTGCATTATTTATGGCGTTCTACATTTTGGTACTCAGTGCAGTGCCTTGTAACGATGTACATAACGATTGCAATGATAGCAACACCAAAACGGAACTTACCCAAAACCACGACCACCACCAAGACCAAGACGACAATTGCACCCCTTTTTGCACTTGTACTTGTTGTAGTGCCTCAGTTATTGCATTAGATTTTGTGCCTTTTCAAATAAAAAATCCTACTGTTTTTCGTATTTCTGAAAAAGTAAGTCTTCGTAACTTCTCATTCATTTCCAATTTCTTTGGCTCTATTTGGCAACCCCCAAAAATATCGGTTAATTGTTAGTGATTAACGATTAGTCAAGTCCTTTAATCTTCACTTTTTTATAGGTCATTTGCTTTTAGCAAATGGTATCGTTAATCATTATTGTTTACTCATATTGGCTTATTGGCACATTGCCAATTCACCATTCACAATTAATCATTAATAATAAAAAAAAGTGTTAGATCATATAATAAAATTCAGTATAAAAAACAAAATAGTCATTGGTATAATGACTTTGTTGCTCATAATTTGGGGCTTATGGAGTGCCACCAAATTGTCAATAGATGCTGTACCTGATATTACCAATAATCAGGTGCAAATAATTACCGTTTGCCCCACATTGGCAGGACAAGAAGTAGAGCAGTTAGTAACTTTTCCTATTGAACAAAGCCTTGCCAATATTCCTAATTTAGAAGAAGTACGCAGTATTTCTCGTTTTGGCTTATCGGTTATTACAGTAGTGTTCAAAGACGAAGTAGATATATACTTTGCAAGGCAACTTATAAACGAAAAACTAAAGCAAGCCGAGGAAAGCATACCAAAAGGCATTGGTAAGCCTGAGTTAGCCCCAGTAAGCACAGGACTTGGAGAAGTATATCAATATATAATTCACCCAAAAAAAGGAAGTGAGCATAAATACAATACAAAAGATTTGCGAACTATGCAAGATTGGATAGTAGCAAGACAGCTCAATGGTACACCGGGTATTGCCGAAGTCAATAGTTTTGGTGGCGAACTCAAACAATACGAAGTTTCAGTAAACCCAAATCGCTTAAAAGCAATGGGTGTAAGCATTCCTGATATTTTTAATGCGTTAGAAAAAAACAATCAAAACACAGGGGGTGCATACATAGACAAAAAACCAAATGCTTATTTCATTCGTGGCATTGGCTTGGTTACTTCGTTAGAAGATGTACAAAATATTGCAGTAAAAAATACAGGTGGCATTCCCATATTTATAAAAGATATAGCCGAAGTAAAGTTTGGATTTGCTACTCGTTACGGTGCTATGACCTTTAATGGTGAAGTAGATGCAGTAGGGGGTGTAGTAATGATGCTCAAAGGAGAAAACAGTAACGATGTGGTCAGTCGTATTAAAGATAAATTACCCACTATTCAGAAATCTTTGCCTGAAGATGTAATTATTGAAGCATATTTAGACAGAACCGATTTGGTAGGTAGAGCCATCAGTACCGTAGAAAAAAACTTAATTGAGGGGGCTTTAATTGTCATTTTTGTATTGGTGTTGTTTTTAGGAAACCTTAGGGCAGGGCTTATTGTAGCTTCTGCCATTCCTTTAGCTATGTTATTTGCATTGGGTTTAATGAATGTATTTGGTGTAAGTGCCAACCTTATGAGTTTAGGAGCTATTGATTTTGGTTTGATTGTGGATGGAGCAGTAATTATTGTAGAAGCAACTTTACACCATTTAGGATTAAGAAAATCGATAAACAAACTTACACAGTCCGAAATGGACGAAGAAGTATTTGTATCAGCTTCCAAAATTCGTAGCAGTGCAGCTTTTGGAGAAATTATCATATTGATAGTATATATTCCTATTCTTACATTAATAGGTATTGAGGGCAAAATGTTTCGCCCTATGGCTCAAACAGTGGGCTTCGCCATATTAGGGGCATTAATTTTATCGCTTACCTATATTCCAATGATGTGTGCTTTATTCTTACCTAAATTAATAAGCCACAAAAAGAACTTTAGCGATAAAATGATGGATTTCTTTCAAGGCATTTATCAACCTTTATTACAAAAAGCTATCAAATTAAAATATTGGTTAGTAGGTGGCACAGTAGCATTGTTTGTAGTTTCATTAATTGTATTTAGCCGAATGGGAGGCGAATTTATTCCAACCCTTGCCGAAGGCGATTTTGCGTTTCATTGCATATTGCCACAAGGTAGTTCATTGAGCCAAAGTATTGAAACTTCAATGCAGGCTTCAAGAATTATCAAACAATTTGATGAAGTGAAAATGGTAATAGGTAAAACAGGAGCAGCCGAAGTACCTACGGACCCAATGCCACCAGAAGCTACTGATATGATGATAATTCTAAAACCTCAAAATGAATGGAAAAAATATAAGTCTTATAACGAGTTAGCGAATGAATTTTCAGAAAAATTGGAAGCCATACCAGGTGTCTTTTTTGAAAAAAATCAACCTATTCAAATGCGTTTTAATGAACTAATGACAGGCATTCGTCAAGATGTTGCAGTAAAAATATTTGGAGAAAATATGGACACCTTGTCAAGTTATGCCAATAAGGTAAACAGTGTAATCCTTTCGGTACAAGGTGCTACAACCCCACAAGTAGAAAGAGTAAACGGTTTGCCACAAATAAATGTAACCTACGACAGATTAAGACTTGCCAATTATGGTTTAACTGTTGAGGATGTAAACGATATTGTAAGTACTGCCTTTGCAGGAAAAAGCACAGGAGTAGTTTTTGAAAATGAAAGAAAATTTGATTTAGTAGTTCGGTTAGACAGCACTTACAGAAGCAGTATTGATGATGTAAATAATCTGATGATACCAACTAATACAGGTAATCAAATTCCACTTTCACAAGTTGCCAATATCAATTTCAAAGTAGGTCCAGCACAAATTAGCCGTGAGGCAGGTAAAAGAAGAATTGTAATTGGCTTCAATGTAAAAGATAGAGATGTACAAAGTGTCGTTTCTGAAATTCAACAAAAATTAAGCACACAAGTAAAACTACCTTCGGGGTATTATTTTACCTATGGGGGCACTTTTGAAAACTTACAAAAAGCCAGTAAAAGATTAATGATAGCTGTTCCAATTTCGCTATTACTAATTTTTATGCTACTCTATTTTACTTTCCGTAGTTTCAAACAAGCCAGTTTAATTTTTACAGCTATTCCTATGA
The DNA here is from genome assembly GCA_016786845.1 of Chitinophagaceae bacterium. Taxonomy (GTDB): domain Bacteria; phylum Bacteroidota; class Bacteroidia; order Chitinophagales; family Chitinophagaceae; genus OLB11. The sequence goes on from JAEUVB010000004.1 coordinate 5,404, forward strand.
GTGCCATAGGAGGCGTATTTGCTTTATTACTTCGTAGTATGCCATTCAGTATAAGTGCAGGTATTGGTTTTATTGCTTTGTTTGGGGTTGCTGTATTAAATGGTATTGTTTTAATAGGCACATTTAACCAATTAGAAAAAGAAGGCATTACTGATGTGCTAAAAAGAGTAATAGAAGGTACAAAAATTAGATTGCGACCAGTATTAATGACAGCCACAGTAGCCAGTTTAGGGTTTTTACCAATGGCATTAAGCAGCAGTGCAGGTGCAGAAGTACAAAAACCATTAGCCACAGTGGTAATAGGAGGTTTAATTACGGCAACCTTCCTTACACTATTTGTTTTGCCTTTATTGTATATCATTTTTAATTCTAAAATTTCATTTAAGAGAAAACCAAAAATGAAACATATATCAACAGCTACTAGAATACTTCTCTTGTTGTTTGCCAGTAATTCAAATGCACAAACAGTTAAGCAACTTACAATAGATGAAGCCATTAATTTGGCAATCCAAAACAATCAATCTATTAAGGCAAATGATTTAGAAATTAAAGCAACTGAAAGTTTAAGAAAAACTGCCAACGAATTACCCAAGTTGGATTTTAATACTCAATTAGGGCAATACAACAGCATAAAATTTGATAATGCTTTTCAGCTATCACAAACTATTCCTTTTCCTACTTTGTTTGGAGCAAAAAAAGAGTTGATAAATGCAGAAGTAAAAGCAAAGCAAATTCAACAGCAACTAACTGTTTACGAAATCAAAAATCAGGTTCGTAATCTGTATTATCAAATAGAATATTTACAATACAACAAACAAAAATTATTGAGTTTAGATAGCTTGTACAACGAGTTTATACGAGTTGCTAATTTGAGATACAAAACAGGTGATACCAAGAAAATTGAAATTAGCACAGCCGAAACCAAAAAAGGTGAAATAAATTTATTGGCACAGCAAAACCAAGTGTATTTACAAAATACCTATCAAAGTTTAAGAACAATACTAAATACAAATGACAGTATTGAAATTGTCGTAAACTCAAATTATTCACCCTTACAAGTAAATAGTTTAATAGACACCAATGCCATTACAAACCACCCAATGCTACAAGCTATTTACCAAAATATGCAAATAGCAGAACAAACCCAAAATGTAGAAAAAGCACAGGGATTGCCAGATTTTAAAATTGGGTATTCCAATCAATCACTAATAGGTTTTCAAACTATTAATGGCGTAGATAAATACTTTGGAGCAGGTAATAGATTTAATGTAGTAAATATTGGAATTGCAATACCACTAACTTTTGGAGCTACCAAAGCAAAAATCAATAGTTTGGAATATCAAAAACAGAGTTTGCAAACACAAGCAGAGTACCAATCCACATTACTCAATACACAGTTGCAAAATGCCTTAGCACAATACCAGCAAGATGTACAGCAATACAATTACTATAAAACCCAAGCATTGCCCAATGCAGATGAAATTGTAAAAGCCGCACAATTAGGCTACCGTACAGGAGATATAAGTTATGTAGAGTATTTGTATGCTTTGCAAACAGCAACGGATATACAATTAAAATATTTGCAATCTATTCAACAAATCAATCAAACGGTAGTCAATATCAATTCAATAATCAATAAATAATTCAAAATATGTCATTCAATATAAATATAAAAATAAGTGCTGTAGTCATACTATCTATGATACTCACAGCTTGCAATAATCATAAAGAGGGTGATGGACATAATCACGGCACAACCGAAACAAAAACCGAAGCCATAGCAGAAGAAAAACACGAAGAAGCCCCAAGTACCATTGCTTCATTAACAGACGAACAAATAAAAACAGTAGGCATTACTTATGGTAGTCTAGAAATGAAGGAACTAACAGCTACCATAAAAGCCAATGGAAACTTAAAAGTGCCAAACAATAATAAAGGCAATGCCACTTCTTTGTATGGTGGCGTTATCAAATCCCTAAATGTTCAAATTGGTTCTTATGTTCGTAAAGGGCAAGTAATAGCCACTATTGCCAATCCACAGTTCATTCAATTACAAGAAGAGTTTTTAACTATTGCGAGTAAAATTACTTTTGCAGAGCAAGAATTAGCAAGACAAAAAGAACTCAACGAAGGCAATGCAGGTGCAAAGAAAAACTTACAAAGTGCCGATGCAGAACTCAAAACGCTGAGAACTCATAGAGCTTCATTACAACAGCAAATACAATTAATGGGCATAAATCCAAACAATGTTTCAAACAGTAATTTACAATCTGCCTTAGTGGTTACAAGTCCTATCGGTGGTACGGTTAGCAATGTATTTGCTAAAATTGGTAGCTATGTAGATGTTTCTTCGCCAGTAGCCGAAATTGTGGATAATGGTTCGTTGCATTTAGATTTGAATGTATTTGAAAAAGATTTACCAATGCTTCGTGTTGGTCAAACTATTCATTTTACATTAACCAACAACCCTACTACAGAATACGATGCTGTGGTTTATAGCATTGGTACTGCTTTTGAAAACGATAGTAAAACCATACCAGTACACTGCAATGTAAAAGGCAATAAAACAGGGCTTATAGATGGAATGAACATAACAGGTATCGTTAGCTTAAATAATGTAACCACACCAGCAGTGCCTACAAATGCTATTGTAGAAGCCGATGGTAAATATTACATTTTTATTGTAACCAATAAAGAACCAGAAGAACACCACGAAGAAGGAGAAGAAGGACACGAACATAATGAAGCAGAAAAGGGCAAGGAAACAGAAAAAACAAAACACACTAATTTTGAAAAAATAGAAGTAGTAAAAGGCGTTTCCAATATTGGCTTTACAGCTATTACATTAATAAATGAAATACCAAAGGATGCTAAAGTAGTAACTAAAGGTGCTTTCTTTATAAACGCTAAATTATCTAACACAGGTGAACACGAACATTAATTAAAATCTGTAAAAATCAATACAAAAATTAAAAATTTTATAGCATTAGAGCAACAACAATATGATGAGGCGTTTTCTAATAAAAATTATGAAAAGGCATTTTCACATTTAGAAAGAATACATATTGTATCACAGCCATTTGCTATTGCTCATACAATTTCACATTTACGAATGTTAAAATTTGCAATACTCACATTTCGTCCTTTTGAGATATTGGTGCAAATTATTTACACATTATTAGGTGGCTTACTTTCATTAATTGGACTTGTACCATTAGGTAATACAGGCGGTGCTAATGCTATCAGTAAGGGTAATATGGAAATTCCAAATGATATTCAAACCATTATTTAACAATAATTATTATGCAACACATTCATAAATATGATGCACAAGGCAAACAACTTTGTTGCACACAAGAAGAAAAAATAAATCTTATTGCCAATAAGCAATTAAAAGAAGAACATAAGGAAGTCGGTTGCTGTGCAACAGACAAACCTCAACACAATGAACATAGTGAAGATGACGGACACGACCATTCAAGTGGTTGCGATAGCACTTTCAAAATGTTTTTACCTGCCATAATAAGTTTGGTTTTATTACTTATTGCCATTGCATTTGATAATTGGTTTCCTCAAACTTGGTTTACAGGTTGGGTTCGTACGGTTTGGTATTTAGTTGCCTATGCACCATTTGGCTTACCTGTATTTAAAGAAGCATTTGAAAGTATAGGTAAAGGAGAAATATTTTCAGAATTTTTATTGATGTGTATTGCCACTATAGGAGCATTTGCCATTGGCGAATATCCCGAAGCTGTGGCTGTAATGCTATTTTATGCTATAGGCGAAATATTTCAAACATTAGCCGTAAAAAGAGCCAAAGCCAATATCAAAACTTTACTTGACCAAAGACCAGATGAAGTAACGATTTTAGAAAACAATCAAGCTAAAATAATAAAAGCAGAAACAGTACAAATAGGTAATATTATACAACTTAAACCAGGTGAAAAATTAGGATTAGATGGAGAACTTTTAAGTGATACTGCTTCTTTCAACACTTCGGCTCTTACAGGCGAAAGCAAACCAGACACCAAAGCCAAAGGCGAAACCGTATTGGCAGGAATGATAAATCTAAACACAGTAGCACAAGTAAAAGTTACCACAGCATACACTGATAGTAAGTTGAGTAAGATTTTAGAATTGGTACAAAACGCTACAGCACAAAAAGCACCTACCGAATTATTTATACGAAAATTTGCAAAAATATATACACCAATAGTCGTGCTTTTAGCAGTTTTAATAGTCCTTGTTCCCTACTTATTATCTATTTCAAACATTAACAATTTACCATTAAGCATTAACAATTATTCATTTAATAATTGGTTGTACAGAGCATTAGTTTTCTTGGTTATTTCTTGTCCTTGTGCATTGGTTATCAGTATTCCATTAGGTTATTTTGGGGGAATTGGTGCAGCTTCAAAAAACGGGATTTTGTTTAAAGGCAGTAACTTTTTAGACATTATTGCAAATATTCAAAATGTAGTAATGGATAAAACAGGTACAATGACCGAAGGTGTTTTTAAAGTACAAGAAGTAATACTAAAACCTGAGTTTAACAAAGATGAAATACTGCAAATGGTAAATGCTGTGGAAAGCCAAAGTACACACCCAGTAGCTACCGCTATTCATAACTATGTAGGCAGGGTAGATAGTAATATTAAATTAGAAAATGTAGAAGAAATATCAGGGCACGGACTAAAAGCTAATGTAAACGGAAAAGAATTATTAGTTGGCAATTTTAAGCTAATGGATAAATTCAATATTACTTATGATATTGACCCAACAACCATAGTTTATACTTTAATAGCAATTGCTTACGATAAAAAATTTGTAGGTTATCTGACCATTGCAGATAGTATCAAATTAGATGCACAACTTACAATAGACAAACTAAAAGCATTAGGCGTAAAAACCACAATGTTGAGTGGCGACAAATCAAATGTAGTGCAGTTTGTAGCAAAAACATTAGGTGTTACCAATTCCTTTGGCGATTTACTTCCAGAAGACAAAGTAAATAAAGTAAAAGAAATCAAAGCCAATAATGAAACAGTATGTTTTGTAGGCGATGGTGTAAACGATGCACCAGTAGTAGCATTAAGCGATGTGGGCATAGTAATGGGTGGATTAGGCAGTGATGCTACCATAGAAACTGCCGATGTAGTGATACAAGATGATATGCCAAGCAAAATACCTATGGCAATAAACATAGGCAAACAAACCAAAAAATTAGTTTGGCAAAATATCATTTTGGCATTTACAGTAAAAGGAATTGTGCTAATACTTGGTGCAGGTGGATTAGCTACAATGTGGGAAGCTGTATTTGCAGATGTAGGCGTGGCATTATTAGCAATATTAAATGCCGTAAGAATACAAAGAAAGAGGTTTTAGCCCCCAAATAAAAATAAAATAGCGACATTTAGAAATATTATTACAGCGATTAGAAAACAAGCTACTACAGATAAGAAACTCATAACTGCGAATTATACAACAAAGACAACCAGAAGTAACGCATTTGGTAGCACATTTGCATTTTTTCCTAACACACAAAACCAACGCTAAAAAATGCAAAAGAGCTACCAAGCCAACGCACAACGACACGTCAAAAAATAAACGAAATAAACAGACGAAAAAAGGCACTAGGGCATAACAAGGGTTTGAACGCAATGGGGGCAGAAGTGGTAAATTCAACATTTGTACTTCTATTGAACTTCTGTGGTAAATTGAACATTTGTTCTTCTAATCCCCCACTGCGTCAAGCCCCAAAACGTTGGAAAAATTAAGAACAATCTTAGATTTGAATTAGATAATAGAAATGAAACTAGTAAGAGCCGGATATACAGCAATCATTATAGCAGTTTTGCTTTTCGTTTCATTGTCTATTTACAATGCCGATACATATATAGATAGATTACTACTTTACTCAATGTCAATAATACTATTGGTACTTGGTATATTCTTAATCTATGTTCATAACACTTTAACCTCCTTACCGTTTACACAGAATACAATGGAAGTAAGAGAACACTTTGTGGAAGGCGGATTTATTATTCCCATAACTATAGATAACTGCGTTATTAAAGGAAATAATTACCGGGAAGAGATTCTTCAGGATGGCTTCGGTGGAAGGTACAAATTGCTTGATGAATTAATTGATCCTATTAAAAACGTAAGGTATAATGACGTGTCACAATCTGTTGTTATCTATAATTATACTGATGGTATAAATAATGTCAGAATGGTTAGCAGAACATTTAATTTCGATGCCGTTTCTTTAGAAAGGATGATTAAAATGGGCAAAGTGAACTTGCATATAGACAAATTAGACAAGAGCAAGTATATGTACTCCCTGGATTTATCCAGGTGAATTTTACTGCGCATTACAAACAGCTCGCAGTATTAGCTGTCACTTGGTCGCCGCGAAATCAGAATTATTAATTAGCTTTGTTGTAACCTGATGTTTTAAGGTAAATATGGTTGATGCTGCAAAAGCCGTTAAATGTTATGGACCCTTCATAACTTAAACCAAACTTATCTAACGTGATAAAATATATAAAACTTATTTTTTTTGCATTGTTCATTTCCTGTTCAAGTAATTCCAATGAAGGAATGTATGTCTATCCACAAGAACTATCAATCACAAACAGTCACGGAATTCCGAAAGATTCATTGGCATTTTATTTTCCCATATCAAGTCAATTTAGCGGTTTGGATACATTTAAAATGAATTGGTTTTCATCAGCTTTGTATTGTGCAAAAGAACCAATTTTGTACAACTTTTATTTAGATCAGGATATTTACAGATTTCTTTGGCTTAGATCATTTTATAGACCAATTATTTTATCAATTTATAAAAAAGGGGAGAAAGTTTGGTTGGTCACGAAAGAGCTTGATAAACAACCACAGTTTATGGACGACCATAATGTTGGGTGGGTATCTTCTGATTTCTTTGGAAAAAATACATTAACAACATCGATGGTCAAAGACACGATGATTTATATTGATACTGTCATTAAGGCGGATAGAAAGGCAGAAATAACAATCAATCAGACAAAGCAACTATCAATAAAAGAATGGGAGGAATTTGAGTCATTAATTAATAAGTTCTCATTTTGGAAAAGTAAACCACTTCTTGAAGACTCGGGATGTGATGGATCAGAATGGACAATTGAAGGACATTTAAAAAACAGATATTGGTATGTTAGCCGATGGAGCCCGAAAGATAGTATTAAAGAAGTTGGCTTATGGTTGATTGCTAAAAGTGGATTGAAGGAAGAAGTATATTAAGTAGAAAGAGGAGAATAGCGCAATCCCGCTTTTCGTGATTTGCAATCGCGTACCCGGATAACCACGCTGTTCACGATTTGCAATCGCGTACCCAAATAAACAAGAATTGCAATCTTGCACTCTGAATGCCAAATAATACTCACAATACTTGGTACAAAAATTACATTCACCTTCCCGATTAAAATGAATGAACTATCCTCCTCTTCAATCATCGATTTATAATCTCGTAATAGAATCATCACTTGCAAACCAAGGAAGTAGAATGAGAAGAAGAAGTAGAAAGAGAAACAAAAAGTGAAAGAGAATCACTCGATCTCCCTATATAGCGCCATAAAAAAGACCACCCCTTACGAGGTGGTCTTTTATCTTTTCATTTAAAGCATCCTAAGCTTCCATATAGCTTTCAATCGGTTCGCAGGTACATACCAGATGACGATCGCCGTGGGTATTGTTCACCCGGCTTACGGTCGGCCAGAACTTGTTGTGCTTCACCCAAGGTAATGGGAAGGCAGCTTGCTGGCGGCCATAAGGTCTCTCCCAGGTATCGGCCGTAATGGTAAACTGGGTATGCGGTGCATGTTTGAGGATATTGTTTTTCTCATCAACCGCACCGGTCACTACTTGTTCAATCTCTTTGCGTATGGCCAGTAAGGCATCGCAGAAACGATCCAGCTCAGCCTTGTCTTCACTCTCCGTCGGCTCTATCATCAGGGTGCCGGCTACAGGGAAGGATAAGGTCGGCGCATGGAATCCAAAGTCCATCAATCGCTTGGCCACATCTTCAGCTTCCACATGAGCTGCCTTGAACGGACGCAGATCGACAATGAACTCATGGGCACAAGTACCATGGATACCGGTATACAAAATTTTATATTCTTTCTCTAAACGCGCCTTCATATAGTTGGCATTCAGAATAGCATATTCAGTCGCCTTACGCAAACCAACCCCGCCCAACATTTTGATATAGGCATAGGATATAAGCAAGATGCTGGCACTGCCATAAGGCGCTGCACTTACCGCATGTATAGGCGTTTTGCCGCCTGTGGCATGTACCACATGGGTCGGTAAGAAAGGTGCCAATTGCGACTTCACACAAATGGGGCCCATGCCGGGTCCGCCACCACCATGCGGGATGGCAAAGGTTTTGTGGAGGTTGAGGTGACATACATCGGCTCCAATATTACCCGGACTCGTAAGACCAACCTGAGCATTCATATTGGCACCGTCCATATACACTTGTCCGCCAAACTCATGGATGATGGCACAGATATCTTTAATGGTTTCTTCAAACACCCCATGGGTAGAAGGGTAGGTGACCATCAGCCCGGCCAGGTTAGCCGCATTGGCTTCGGCTTTGGCACGCAAATCATTCACATCAATATTTCCTATGTCATCGCAAGCCACAATCACAATTTTGAAACCACACATCGCGGCACTGGCCGGGTTGGTACCATGGGCCGAAATAGGGATGAGGATCACATTGCGGTGATGATCGCCGCGGCTTTCGTGATAGGCTTTGATCACCAACAGTCCGGCATACTCGCCTTGAGCACCGCTATTGGGTTGAAGACTGCATGCATCGAATCCCGTAATGGCACAAAGATCTTTTTCGAGTTCGGAAACCAATTCCTGATACCCGGCCCACTGATGATGCGGAGCAAAAGGATGGATAGAGCCCCAATGCGGATCGCTCACCGGAATCATTTCGGAAGCGGCATTGAGTTTCATGGTGCAACTTCCCAATGAAATCATGGAGCGGTTGAGGGCGAGGTCCTTATCTTCCAATGATTTGATATAACGCATCATTTGGCTTTCGCTGCGATGACTGTGGAAGACCGGATGAGTGAGGTATTCAGAAGTTCTCGTCGCATAATCCGGGATATTCGAAAGGGCTTCGGCAAATTGAAGTTCGCCCACACCCAAAATATTGGCCACGGCTTTCACATCGTCCATGCCGGTGGTTTCATCAAAGGAGATCCCGATGAAACTGTCGTGATAGGCACGCACATTATAACCGGCATTTTCCATCGCAATAAGGGTAGCTTCTTTGTCGCTCACCAATATCTTCAAGGTATCGAAGTATTGACTGTGAACGGCCCGGTCGCCCAATCCATCGGCGAGGGCTTTGGTATAAATAGAAACACGTTTGGCAATATTGCTCAGCCCGTCAGGTCCGTGATAGATGGCATACATCGCAGCCATATTGGAGAGCAGGGCTTGTGCCGTACAAATGTTTGAGGTTGCTTTTTCGCGACGGATATGTTGCTCGCGGGTTTGGAGGGCCATACGCAGACAACGGTTGCCATCGGCATCCACACTCACACCGATGATACGGCCCGGAATCACACGCTTATATTCTTCCTTAGTGGCAAAGTATGCGGCATGCGGTCCGCCAAAGCCCATCGGTACACCGAAGCGTTGGGTATTTCCGATGGCTACGTCTGCGCCGAGTTCACCCGGAGAGGTGAGCAAGGTGAGTGCAAGAATATCGCAGGCCATCACCACACCGGCTCCAAGAGATTGCATGTTTTGTATAAAATTTCTGTAGTCGCAGATCTTCCCTTCTGCATTCGGATATTGAATGAGGGCACCGAAGAAGCTATCGTCTATGCTAGTCGTTTCATAGTTGCCGAACACCAGTTCAATGCCGATCGGTTGAGCACGGGTGATCAATACATCGGTGGTTTGAGCCAGAGTATGTTGGTCGACAAAAAATTTAGATTTGGTTTCGCTGCCTTTGGCATTGAAGAGCAAGGTCATCGCTTCTGCGGCGGCGGTTGCTTCATCAAGCAGGGAGGCATTGGCAATAGGCAGTCCGGTAAGATCACTCACCATGGTCTGAAAATTGAGCAGGCTCTCCAGGCGACCCTGGGCAATCTCTGCCTGATAAGGGGTGTATTGGGTATACCATCCCGGGTTTTCAAAAACATTGCGGAGGATTACGCTTGGGGTAATGGTGCCATAGTATCCCATTCCGATGAGGTCCTTCATGAGGGCATTTTTTGCACCCATGGCTTTAATCTTCTTCAGGTAATCAAATTCGCTGATGGGTGCATCGACCGCCAGATCTCCTTGTAATCGGATGGAGGCAGGCACTGTCTTTTCAATCAATTCATCGATAGATGAAACGCCAATGGTTTTGAGCATTTCCTGGGTTTCAGTTTCATTCGGACCGATGTGTCGACCGATGAATTCGTGTTGTTGCCGGGTGTGTAAATTCATGGAATGTTTTTGAAAGATGGAGTAAAAATTGAAGGTGCAAATTTACTGTTCAGGCATGAATTGACGGGAACTTTTTTTGATATAGGGGATAGGGATGCAGAGGCTTCAAAATTTCGGTCGCAGGGTAAGCCTTGTTGAAATGCAGTCTGCGCAAAGGATGTGCAGCACATAAAAAATCCCCGGCCTGAAAACCGGGGATTATATGATATGAATCAGGTCGTTTAATGTATCACGGATACTTTAAAGCTTCGATTTCTTTCCGGTATGTTCAGAAAATACAAACCTGAAGGATAAGACTTCAAATCGATCGTATTCTTAGCTTCTGTGAAAATGCCTGTTGCAATTATTGTACCGTTTGCATGATAGAGGGCATAATGCATTCCTTGAGATCCATTCATACTGATGGTCAATTGGTCCATAGCCGGATTAGGATAGATATGAAGATCTTCTGAAAGTGGTTGATCAGAGATTCCGTTCGGTAAATCGATCTGGTATTTCCAGATACCCTGTTCGGCAATACCGGCATAAAGATAAATACCGGATACTTGAAGGGTGTTGACATAGTTATTAGTTAATCCATTATTCATGGCCGTCCAGGTATTACCATTGTCAACCGATTTAAATACGCCGTTTAATGTGCCTGCGTAAATGTCGTTGTTATGGGTTGCAATCGCCGTCACAGGTACATTGCCAATGCCGGTTGTAGCCGGTACCCAGCTGCTGCCTAAATTCTGGGTCACAAACATTCCATTGGTAGTACCTGCAAAAACCGAAGCGCCTATCACTTTCAGCGACATGATTTGAGCCGAACCCAACCCGAAGGATAATAAATTCCAGGTACTTCCGCCATTGGTGGTCACATACACACCACCGGAGGTACCGGCAAATAAAGTGGTTCCGGTTGATGCAAGGGCTTGCACAGGCAGACTCACACCGATATTGGTTCCACTCCAGCTGGCACCGTTATTCGCACTTTTATAGACATCACCATTCGAGGCGCCGGCATAGAGCACCCCGCTATCAAAGGTCATGGAATTGATGGTCGTATTGGTAACGCCTGAGTTACAGGCCGACCAGCTGACACCATTGTTGGACGATTTGTAGATTCCTCCGCCGGATGAACCCGCAAACACATCACTGCCGGATTTGGCAAAACAGTTTAGATTGGTATAAAGCAGTCCGGTACTGTCATAGGTCCAGGTGTCGCCGGTATTGGAGCTGATGAATAAACCTGCGCCATACGCACAGGATAAAACGGTGGAACCGGCATCCCCGATCGACATTACGGTACTGTTATAAATCAGGCCTGTGTTTTGTGTGACCCAGGTGCCTCCGTTATTCGATGAAAAATGAATACCCCCGTCGTGATCCGTACCTGCGAACAGGCGGGTATTGTCGGCCGCCAACGCAGTTACATATCCATCGGCGCAATTGGTGAAATTATTATTGACTGCCGACCAGGAACTGCCGCTATTGGTGGATACATAAACGCCACCACCGAAAGTACCGGCAAAGAGGTTGCTGCCGCTTTGAGCCAATTCTAAAATATTGGGCACCACACCCATGGTCGGTATGGGTAATCCGCCATTACTTGCCGTCCAGGTAGATCCGCCATTGGTAGATATGAAAATGCCGAAGTTGGTGCCGATGATCAATTGGGTGGATGTTTTCTCAAAATCATGTACTTCGAAATAGCCGGTGCCAATACCCGTAATGCCTCCGTTTTGTACGACCCAGTTACTCCCGTTGTTACTGGATTTGTATGGAAGATTGCCGGTTCCGGCCCAAAGGTCAGTGCCATCCACAAACAATGAATAGATAAACGTATTGCCCAAACCGGTATTGACAGGTGTCCATACTGCACCATTATTGCTCAGTTGGTAAATTCCGGTTTGCGTACCGGCATACACATTACTGCCCAAAGTGGCAAAGGCCGTAACCATTACGCCGGGCACTGAAGCGGTCCAATTGAGACCATTGTTGTTAGAGACAAATACACCTCCGTCGGTACCGGCATAGATATAGCTGCCGCTTTTACCGATGGCATGCACAACCGTATTGGTGAGCCCGGTATTGCGTTGGCTCCAGGTAAGTCCGTTATTGGATGAGTAGTAAAAACCATTGGCGGTACCGGCCATGACATTGCTACCGTCAAGTTCAATACAGCCTACCCAATAGGTATAAGGGCCATTGGTCTGTATCCATTGGGCCTGCAGTGCAGAGGTGCTGAACAGTACAATAAAAAGTAAGGATAGTATTTTTTGCATAGAATTAAGTTTATTTTCAAGCAAGACCCAATATGAGAAATGAAGGTTGGGTTGATTTGCGAAGTTGATGTTTTTTTGACAACTGTATGACATAAATGAGTTTTAGCACTAAAAATTGATCTTCAATGCATTCTCAACAAAAATTTGTTTGGGTGGTATGCCCGGAACCGGGTCTGCATCATACATATATCTCAGTCCGGGTTCAAAACTAAGGTGGCGGGTGATGGCAAGTTTAATCTTGGTTTCGCTATTGATTCTGTAGTCCTTCATTCGACTGACTCTTGGCTGATAATAAGTGGTATGCACAAGGGTCAGTTTTTGAAAAAATACGATGGTGGTTGTGAGGTATGCCGACCAGCGCAGGTTATGCTCTTCATGAAGCTGTTGGCCCGGGAAAATCGATTTTTCATATTCATACATGATGAGAGGGGCCGTATACAAGGCCATTTGCTTCCGCTGCAGTAATTTGAAACGTGGTCCTCCGCCGAGCAATCCGCGAAGTGTGACTTTATTGATGGGATTGTTTTGCAGTTGTGCGAACTGCTCAAAACGCATCCATCGATTCAGTTTTACATTATGTCGAAGATGAATAAAAGCAGCGTTGGAAATATCTTGGCCATTCACCCGACTCAAAATGGCCGAGGTCTTGAGGAGATAGAGATGCTTCTTCGTTTTGAATTGCAGGTGGCCTTCTTCCAACAAGTTGAAGCCGGTATTGACATTGCTAAAATAGTTAAAGCCTAATTTGGCTTCACCGCTTCATCCTGTTGTATCGGTCTTAATTCTTTCCGTTTCAATATTGACAATTTGGGCATGAGAAAAGATACTCAAATGCATCATAACGAGTATCGCGGAGAGGGATTTGAAATGGGACATCCTGATTTTTTTTGTAAGATAAAAACAGGAGTGGAATTGTGCAACCTGATTTATCGGGCAGCCACCATTTTATTCACTAGTCCGCTACAGGATATCAAATCCAGTTTGATGGAGCCGAAAAGAATCTCAGCCTTTGCTCTTAAAGGTATATGATTGGCATCATCGCTTATCCAAACAATCAGATCTTCTTCATGTTTGAAAATTCGTCCCTTCTGCACCACCGGTACGAACTTCAGACAGGTAACCCGACCAAATTCTGTCTTGATGGTCTCCCGTCCTTTGAACTTGATTTGTAATTGGTACATTTCTCCATCTACAATGGTGGGCACGGTATAGATTTGATTTTCACGTGAGGCCCCAAGGTTCATGGTTCTGACCAGGTAAAACCCTGAGATCATATCCTGTGTATTTTCAAGAATGTTCACCATTTTACCATTGGCGTTGACCTTTTTGGCCGGATGATTGAAAACATAATCCTGAGAAATTCGGTATCCGCCTTCATCTACCCGTCGGCCAAAAAACCAGGGAATCATGGCCGTTTCATCGATATAGGATTCATAGCGATCCCGTACTTTAAAAAAGAAATCGAATGTGCCTTTACTGCGTCCAATACCCACAACGTGATAAGTACTGCGATTGGCAAATAGCTTGTTTTCTTCTTTCACTTCTATGGTGGCTACCACGGCGTCTATAAATCCGTAATGAATGCGGTAAGTGAGTTTTTCTCCGCGTTGAAAGGCTTTATTGACGACTGTTGGATAGTTGATCTGTGCCTGAGTAAGCATCGACAACAAGATGGAAAAGATAAACAGGGTTGTTTTTTTCATAGTATCAAGTTCGTCCCGGACGCATCATCAACGTATAAACCCTGAAGGTTATTTTACGTTGATTCATTCCGTGAATTTACAGGACTAAGACGAATGGAAAGTAAATTAGTTGCGGCCTTTGCGCTTTATTAAGTTAATCATTTCAAAATCTTTCTTGTAGGTCAAAAAGATGGAATAGTTATACTCAAAGAGCTGATTGCCCAAATCATAGTAAGGTTCAAAGCGCACATCGGCAGACAAACCCTTCAATAATTTATGTTGATAGAGCAGTCGGAAGAATAAAATTTCACGATTGGATTCCTGATATCCGGGTTTGCCAAAAATGGAAGCAGCCGATTGGAACAGATATCCGCCGCGTGAAGCCATAAAGGTTTTGCCTTGCCAATATCCTGCCGACAACAATACATCCTGCCGACTTTTTACGGAAACATTCAAATAGATACCATCACCCTGATTGTATGGGTTTTGTTTAACCGGTGAAAGATCCTTGTACATCGAATAATAATTCTCTGTTTTCAATTCCCTGATGAATCCCTGAGAACGATAGCTGAAGACCAGGCCGATAGCCCCATTGGCCATCGTTTGCAGTGGTGCTTGAAGGGTATCAATTTGCCCCCCTCTGTGGGTGATGATGCCTTGCAATGGTAGGTGCAGACTCATATGATCATTTCCAAACAGTTGAATAGAAGTTGAATGTCCTGCAGTAAACTGTTCCTGAAAATCGGATTGATAATATTGCATCACCTCCCAATTGAGCCAGGTGTCGGACCAGAGTTTGTCGTGATTGATTTTGAATTGTAATCCATTTTCGATGGGGTGAGAAATGTATCGCTCATAATTAAACAAAGGTTCAATTAATCGATGGGATAGATTTCCTTCTAAAGTACCAAAGAGAAATGAGTAGCCCTTTTTTTGTAGTTTGAGGGTAAGCATCGGACTGACTTGTCTGAGTGCAGGGTTTCCAAAATCAGACAAGAGAAAAATGCCGCCCTGTATGCGAACATTTTCGTGTGGAACATAAGCCGTCTGAAGGGCCAGCTGAGTACCGAAGAGGGTATAGCCTGTGGCAATATTGCCAAAATACTCATTGTTTCGCAGGAAGTTTTTATTCTCCACCGACAATAATACCGAGCCTTTCAAGCTATCATGCACATCGATCTCAGCATTCAATAATTGATTATTGATTTGGCTCATACCGAACTGAGCCAATGAAATCAATGCAACTAAAAGTAAAATGTTTTTTTTCATCGAATAGAGCGTGAAGATACAATCATTTTTTACGGATTAAGATGACATGGCCGCACCAAGCATCAACCAGCCTAATACAATTAAAGGAGCGGGAATTTTGGAATAGTTGAGCAATAAAAAAGTAATGAAGATGACCACCAAATGCGTCCACTCAAATGGAATAGACTGAAACAGAATATATCCTGATGCCCACATGATACCGACTATGACCGCATAAATGCCTTCCAATGCACGAAAGATGACGGTATATTGTTTTAGATTTTGATAAATCGGGAAAAAGAAAAGCAACAATAATAAACTCGGCAGAAAAACCCCGACGGTCGCTATTCCGCAACCCATGAGCTGGCCCGTCCAGCCAAAGCTACTCATCGTCATGCCTCCAATGTATGCACAGATCGAAAACACCGGGCCCGGTATCGCATTGACCATACCGGCGCCGGTTAGAAATTCGGAGGAGCTCATATACTGCCCGATTTGAAGATGCTCCGGACGAGACACAAACTGTTCATACATCATGGGCATAAGGGCATGTCCGCCTCCGAAGACAAAACTGCCAAAGCGGTAAAAGTTTTCAAAAAGATTAAAGGCGCGGGCATATTCCCAATGTTGTAAACGTGCCATTTCCGAAAAAATTCCGGCAACTATGAATACGATGATGAACCATAATATATTGATCCATTTAATGGGCTTTGGATTTTTAGAAATGGTCGGAATTCTCTTATTACTGAAGTTACTGATGATACCGCCGGTAAGAATGAGTATAGGGTATATCCAGGGTGACCGAAGAAATATCGTGAATAGTAAGGCGCCCGACATGATCATGTAGGTGGCGGGATGTTTGACACTGATACGCATGGCCTTGAATGCGGCATAGACCAAAAAACCAACCGCCATGGGCTGAATGAACTTAAACAGATTCGTTTGAATATCCTTGATATCAAAATATTTCACCAAAAATGAAAGTCCGCCCATGAGGATAGATGCCGGTAAGATCCAAATGAGCAAGGTGAGCAGGGCGAGTAAAACGCCACCTCGTTTGTAACCAATCAAGGTAATGGTTTGTGTGGATGATGGACCGGGAAGCATTTGGCAGAATGACAGATAGTCAATGAGTTCCTCTTCCGATATATCCTTGCGTTTTTCAACAAATGTTTTCGACATCATGCCGAAGTGTCCTTGTGGTCCGCCAAAGGCAGTACAAGCATAGCGCAGGACTTCTTTTAGAAAAGGGATATGTCGGTAAAGGTTCAAAACTGCTTAAAGGTAATAAAGGACATTCGTTTTCAAAAATAGGAGATGCCGGAATGTGCGGCTTTTATTTTGTGGAAGAACAAACTACATTTGTCGTAATGAATAGACGTTATCAGGTGCCATTGGATGATTTGAATACTTTTCATATACATGCTTTGGCAGAGTCCATGATTTATTTGACAAATCTTGAAGAGTGCAAAGCATTGTTTGCAGATCAAAATTTACTGGAGGAAATTCATTTCATTGGCGGGGGCAGTAATATTTTACTGACGGAGGATATCAAAGGATTGACGGTGTTGAATCAGTTGAAAGGCAAATCGGTGATTCATGAAACGGATGATGAAGTGCATGTAAAATTCATGTCCGGTGAAAATTGGCATGAATGTGTGTTGTGGTGTGTAGAAAATAATCTGGGAGGAATTGAAAATTTATCATTGATACCCGGAACGATTGGGGCTGCACCCATTCAAAATATTGGTGCATATGGGGTGGAGCTTAAAGATGTTTTTGTAACGTTGGAAGCTATTGATGTGAATACCGGAGCGGTACATGTTTTTTCAAATGCCGAATGTGAATTTGGATATCGGGACAGTATTTTCAAGCATAAGGTAAAAGGACAGTATTTTATTCTTTCAGTGACTTTGTCTTTGAGTAAACAACATGTCTGTCATACCGAATACGGGATGATTGCTGAAGAACTTCAGAAAATGGGCGTAGAGAAACCTGATATTCGATCCGTATCCGATGCAGTGATCAAGATTCGAAGTTCAAAATTGCCCAATCCGGACCATATTGGAAATGCCGGAAGTTTTTTTAAAAACCCTATTGTGACTCAGGAGCATTTTCAATCCTTGAAGATTCATTATCCGGATTTGCCGTCGTATCCTGTAGAGGAAGGGATTAAGGTTCCCGCAGCATGGTTGATCGAACATAGTGGACCTTCTTCAAATCAAAGCTGGAAGGGATATCGTAGAGGTGATTGTGGTGTTCACGAGCGACAAGCCCTTGTTTTGGTCAACTACGGAGAGGCTAGCGGTAAGGAGATTTTAGAACTTTCAACCAGGATTATAACATCTGTGCAACAACGTTTTAACATCCTGTTAGAGCGTGAGGTTAACGTGTGGTAAAAAAGAGCCATTCTAACACTTTATTATGTTTATGAAACCCTAACGGGGTTTTTCAGGCTGTGAGATAGAATATTTTCGCAACCAATTAAACATACAGTTATGAAGTTACTCAAGAGTATTCCATTTATTTTGATTTTGTTGGTCATTGTTACCGTTGTATTTTCTTTTACACCGGTTAAGCAAATTGCAGTCAACAAATGGCATGGTATCGCAAGTTATTACCATCCTAAATTTAATGGTCGCAAAACAAGTACGGGCGAGATATTTAGTAATAGCAAATTGACAGCAGCCAATAATTTTCTGAAACTAGGCACTTTGGTGAAGGTGACCAATGTGAAAAATCAAAAAAGTATCATTGTAAAAATTAATGACCGTATGAATAAGAACAATCAAAGATTAATTGATTTGTCTCAGGCTGCGGCAGCAAAATTAGGGTTGATTCATCAGGGGTTGGGCGAAGTAGAAATGGAGGTATTAAGTTTGGAAGATCAATTGATTGTTCAGCGTTAATTTCTTTAGCTTAAATTTGAATGATGAAGTTATTCGGATTAATGATGATACTCCTTTGGCCTTTTAATGGATTTGCACAAAAGGGGAGCCAGGGCATTGCGAGTTATTATCATACTCGTTTTCATGGAAGAAAGACCGCCAGTGGTGAAATTTTCAGTAACCAAAAAATGACCGCAGCATCCAATCGATTAAAATTAGGAACTATGGTCAGGGTAACGAATTTAAGAAATGGGAAATCTGTGATTGTGAAAATCAACGATCGAATGAGTGCGGGGAATGGTCGATTGATCGACCTTAGTCATCGGGCCGCTCAGGAGCTATGTTTTATTGATCAGGGTACATGTAAGGTCGTCGTCGAACCCATCGAAGAGAAGGACGCTTTTCTTTATATCGACTCCTTAGGTCAATTTGGGATCAAAGACAGTTTTTAAGTTTTCGGGCCTATGCCCTTGAAAAGAAACATTTTATATTTATGTTTCACTATTATCATATAAAAAACTACTTTAGCGGATAGCTTTTAAGATATGCAGTACGAAATCAAACATACAGGCAAATTTAAATATGTGCAGGAGGGAAGTGGAGAAAGTCTTGTATTGCTCCATGGTCTTTTCGGAGCACTGAGTAATTTTAAAGATCTGGTAGATTATTTCAAAGAAAAATATACTGTATTCATTCCAATGTTGCCTTTGTATGATCTGACGAATTTAGATACCTCGGTTTCAGGTTTAGCCAAACATGTATCTAAATTCATTGAAGCCAAAAATCTAAAGAATGTTCATTTATTGGGTAATTCCTTAGGAGGGCATATTGCATTGGTCTATGCATTGAAGCATCCAGAGAGAGTTAAAACGATTACATTGACCGGGAGTTCGGGTTTGTTTGAAAATGGAATGGGTGAAACGTATCCGAAGCGAGGTGACAAGGATTATATCCGTAAGAAAGTTGAGCTTACTTTCTATGACCCCAAGTCGGCTTCAGATGAATTAGTGGATGAAGTGTATAATATCGTCAATAACAGATTAAAAGCGGTAAAGATTATCTATTTGGCCAAGTCTGCCATCCGCCATCATTTGGGAGAAGAGTTGAAAAATGTGCGTGTTCCGGTATGTTTGATATGGGGCCGCAATGATACGATTACCCCACCCATGGTTGCAGAGGAGTTCAAACGCTTGCTTCCAAATTCTGAGTTACATTGGGTCGACAAATGTGGCCATGCCCCCATGATGGAAGTGCCGGGGGAATTCAATATTTTATTGAGTCATTTTTTAAGTAAGCACCCATGAGTCATTCATTGGTAAGATTTCATTTCATTTACACTTTCCAACTATCCAAATGAATATAGGTCAATTGATTGCATATGATTTGCCGGTATTGTCTTTGGATGATACGGGCGACAGAGCCATGCATTTAATGAATGAATTTAGGGTTTTTCATTTACCATTAGTTCAAAGAGATAATTATCTGGCTTTGATATCGGAAGATGATCTGTTGGATTGGGATACCCCTGAGGAAACTTTGTCATTGGCGGATTTTATTACTTTTCGCCCGGCGGTGGTGGAGAATATGCATCCCTTTGAGGCCATGAAGTTGACCAAGGAATTTAATTTATCCGTAGTTCCTGTCGTGGATGAAAATAATCATTATGTAGGACTTGTTTCATCTGAAAGGTTGCTCAATTACCTGACCGATTCGAATACTGTAATTGAGCCCGGAGCTATACTGATTCTTGAAATGGAGCATCGGAATTATAGTTTATCCGAAATTAGTCGCATTTGTGAAAGTAATGATATCAGTATTTTAGGTTTGTTCGTTAAAACCGATGAAAATACTCAATTGCAACAAGTAACGATTAAAACGAATAAAACGGATATTCAGGCTTTGTTAGCTACATTCGAACGCTTCAATTATCATGTCGTTGAAGTTTATGCCTCAGAAAATAGCAAAGAAGATTTGCAACATCATTACGATCAGCTGATGCGCTATATGAATCCTTAAAATTTAAGATAAAAAAAAGAAAGCCTAGGCTTTCTTATCACTTGCTTTCGCTTTAACCGTACGTGGTCTGGATTTACCATATGATCCTTTGAATATCTTTCCACGTTTCGTTTTTTTGTCGCCTCGACCCATAATATTAATTTTTAGAACAGCGAATATAGGTTGTTTTAGGCACAGTTTTATCACTCAAATAAAAAAAGCCGGAATGAATCCGGCTTTTAGGCAATAGAATGAAAAAATTACTTGGCAACTTTTGCACTCAATTCTTTTCCTGCTTTGAATTTTGCAACTTTCTTAGCAGCGATTTTAATTTCTTTACCTGTTTGAGGATTACGGCCGATACGGGCTGCACGCTTGGAAACTGAGAATGTTCCAAATCCTACTAAGGTAACTTTGTTTCCTTTTTTCAAGGTTGCTGTTACTGCATCAGTGAAAGCATCTAAGGCTTCTCCTGCCTGAGTTTTGGTGATGTCAGCTGCCTTGGCAATGGCTTCGATTAATTCCGCTTTGTTCATGTTTTTACTTTTTGGGTTATTAAAAAAATTGTTTAGATGCGCTAAAGTACTACGTTTTAGTAGATTCCAAAATGTTTTTTTCGCTGAAACCCATGCCAGCAAAGGATTTGCACAAATTATCAACAATTTGTTTCAACAAATACCTTCTGAAAGCAAGTATTCATCATGGTTTCAGCAGGTCATAGGGTTTTCAAAATAGAACGAAATGCAATGAACCTGTCTCCAAATTGCTCATATCCTTTGGCCCGCAGCGCCGGTGCATATTGCTCTATATACTTGGCATACAGTGCTTCATCATCCGTGAAATACTGTGCTACAAAGGTTTTCCCTTCTTCATCGACGGGATCCAAAAGCTCAAGAAATTGAGAAGAATGAAAACATCCTGTTGCGACCACTTCGGCCATATGTTCTTCTTTCATCCATTGAATCCATTCGGCTTCAATTTCCGGAACGACTTTGATCGTGACATTGTAGATATACATCATTGCAAAATTTTAAATAGATGCAGATTGGTGAAGTCCAAAGGTAAAGAGATGAATACTTACTTGATCATCATTTCCAACATCACCGGACAATGATCCGAGTGTTTGACATGTGGAAGGATTTCAGCATGCTTGATGTTCCCTTTTAGTGGCTCTGAAACATTGATATAGTCGATACGCCAACCTTTATTATTATTACGCGCATTGGCCCTAAAACTCCACCAACTGTATTGATGCGGTTCCTGATTGATCAACCGAAAAGAATCCACCATGCCCGCTTCAAAGAAGCGATCCATCCATGCCCGTTCTTCCGGTAGAAATCCACTGGAATCTTTGTTCCCTTTAGGGTCATGAATATCTATGGCTTGGTGGCAAATATTGTAATCACCGGCAAGGATAATAGGTGATTGTCTAAGGTTTGAAGAGGATTGCAAATAGTTTAAATAATCATTCAGGAATTCCATTTTATAGGATTGTCTCTCATCCCCGCTGCTGCCACTGGGGAAATAAGTATTGATGAGCCGAAACTTCGGATAGATCAACTGAAGGACCCTGCCTTCAGCATCCGCTTGCTCCAGCCCGCACCCATAAATGACTTCATCCGGCTTTTGTTTACTGATGATTCCTACCCCACTATACCCTTTTTTTTGGGCCGGATACCAATAACAATGATATCCTAATTCTTCAAACAAGTGGGAAGGGATATCAGGCAAGGAGGCCTTCAGTTCCTGAAAGCAGTAGATATCAGCAGCATCTTCACGTACCCAGTCGATAAGCCCTTTACTAATCGCAGATCGGATGCCATTGACATTGTAGGAAACTATTTTCATGTGGAAGATTTTGAACAAAAATAAAGGCTTTCCGAAGAAAGCCTTATAAAAAGTTGTTGAAGCTTATTATTGTTTCGTGACACGGCGCACACCAACCAATTTGCCTTGTACGTTTGTGAATTGTAAAAGATAAATTCCGTCTGCCACGTTATCCAAAGGGATATGCATAGATTGGTTTTTGTTGGCGTCAACCTCAAATTTAGCAACCTTACGGCCAATCACATTCACCACCTGAATGTTACGGATAGATTTATCATTGATGTTGATATTGACAAAATTGCTAGCCGGGTTTGGATAAATGGATACAATATTTCCGTTATCTAAATCGTTTACATTGGTCGGCCATGTACAATATTTATACACCATGTCTTTTGATAACATACCGCCGTCAGTCACACGTATGGTTGCATAGCTACATCCATCTGCAGCCGTAGTAGCGGCAGACATGTCAACATATATATACCCGGCACTATTAGCAGGTATCACCATGTTATGAGGCGTGTTGTCATAGCCAAAACAAGTCGCATTATCACAAATTCCGGTACCGGTCCAACCACTAAGCAGGTTATCACTGGTTTTGTTCCAGGTAACTGTAAGCGGTGAACTTGTTGTATTAAAGACAGAATCAGCCTTGTATTTAGCTACCCCTGTTTTGGGAAATCCGTCGTATACAACAGTATCCTTCCAAATGGTAAATTGTGCAAAAGATGATGCGGCAAACATGATCAATGCCAAAGAGAATAAAACCTTTTTCATATCTTGAAACTTTGTGACTGCAATATAGTGATATTTATCATTTTCGTCGACAAAGTAGGGCTAATTTTTTTAAATGAATGCGATAAAGATGTACATTCGTCCTCTAAAATTTAAAAAAAAATGAAAAAATTACTACTTTCAATCATGGCTATTGCAGGTTTTGCAAGTGCTCATGCCCAATTGAGCGATGGATGTAAAGCAAACGATTTTACTTTCACGGCTTTGAATGGTGGACAAACAATTAACCTGTATTCTATGCTTGATTCAGGTAAGTATGTTTTCTTGGACGTTTCAGCAACATGGTGCGGACCTTGCTGGAACTATCATAACTCCAATGCGTTGGATGATTTGTTTACACAGCATGGCCCTGGAACAACCAGTAATGATGTTCGTGTCATTTGGGTGGACGGTGATGCCGCTACCACTGATGCGGATATGAACGGAACAGGTACAAACACTCAAGGTAACTGGATTTCAGGAACTCCTTTTCCTATGTGTAACCCAGCAGCAGCCTTGGTTAATCCTTTTAATAACGATTATGAAATTGGATATTTCCCAACTATTTATATGATCTGTCCTGACAGAACAATTAAAGAAGTAGGTCAATTGACTGCGGCTCAGTTATATGCTCAAGTGAGCCCAACTGCGTCATGTCCTCCAAAAATTAATGTAGATGTTACGCCTACAGATATCTCCGGTAAATTATTTTCTTGCACAGGCGCATTTACTTTGAATTTGACTATCAAAAATCGTGGATTCAATACTTTAACTTCAGCAACCATCAATGCAAAAAATGGTGCTACTGTTGTAGGATCTCAAGCTTGGAGCGGTAGTTTAGCTACTTATCAAACAGCCAATGCAACATTGAATCTGACAGGTGTAACCAACTACGATTCATTGGTCATTGAAGTTGTCGCTACAGGCGATCAAATTACAACCAACAATTCGTTCACCGTTTATATCGACAATTATACAAATGCGAATGCATTGACATTGCCAAATAATGAGAATATGGACAGTGGTAATATGATGCCAAGCAAACTTGGTTTTGAAAACATCGATGCCATGAACATGTTTGGGTTCTATGACGGAATTAATGGAACAACAAAAATGAAAGGTGCCGCCGGTGCTGATACCAAAGGTGTATTTGTGAATTTCTACAATGCACCAGCAGGAACTGTTGGAACTTTGATTTTTGGTAACTACAATACAACCACGACCTCTCCATATTTATATTTGGATATGGATGTAGCTTATGCTCAGTACACAGCTTCTTCTCCTGAAGATGACAAATTGGAAATCATGGTTTCTACAGACTGTGGTACCAGTTGGACTCAAAAATGGATGAAATCAGGTAATAACTTGAAAACAACCGCGCCAACTACTTCAGGATTTATTCCTTCATCTGCTTCTCAATGGATGCATCATAACATCGATATCAGCAGTATCAAGAATAACCCAAGTGCTTTAATTGCGGTGAAAGCAACCAGCGACTACGGTAACTATGCATGGTTAGATAATATTAAAGTTTCAGCATCTGCTATCCCTTCTTCTATCAATGAAGTATTTGGTTCTGCTTTCGACGTTTATCCTAATCCTGCTTCAACTATCTTGAATGTAAGAGGTATCGAGAATAAAGCTACCTTGAATTTGGTGGATGTAATGGGTCGTACAATTCGCACTGCCACTGTTACTTCTGTAAACAACGAAGCTCAAATCAATGTAGCCGGATTGGACAAAGGAACTTACTTCCTGAAAATTACGGTTGACGGTCAAACAGCAACTAAATCAGTTGTGATCACTGACTAATTTACTTTTTAATTTTATTTACAGAGCCACTCTTTCGGGTGGCTTTGTTATTTTTACAAAATGCGCTATCTGACGGCTGATTTAATTTTTGATGGTACCCGTTTCCTTTCGAATGAATATATTTTGAAGGTGGATGAGGATGGAAGAATTATCTCTTTAAGCCCATCCGTATCTTCAGATTTTCCTGTTGAATATTATAAAGGACTACTGATGCCCGGGTTAATTAATGCGCATTGTCATCTGGAACTTTCTCATATGAAAGGACGCTTACCGGAAAAAACAGGATTGGTTCAATTTCTAACAGGTATCAATCAATTTCGAAACCATACTGTTACAGATGAGGAAAAGCAATATGCCATTCGACAGGCTGAACAAGAGATGATTAAAAATGGGATTGTAGCCGTAGGGGATATTTGCAATACTCTTGATACTCTGGCAATAAAGCAAGCGCAAAACCTCCAATACTATTCCTTTTCAGAATGTTTCGGCCTCATCGATCTGCATGCTTCACAGCGTTTCAATCATAGCCTTCAAATTTCAAATGCCTTCAAGGTTTCTCATGAGTCTTCCGTCGTTCTGCACGCCCCCTATTCGGCAGGCGCCGAACTCATCCGATTAGTCAATGACCTTACTTCAGCATCCAGTGTTTCGACCATGCATAATCAGGAATCCATGGCTGAGCAAATGCTCTTTGAATCAGGTCAGGGTGAATTCATTCCTATGCTGCAGGCGATTGTGGGTAAGGAATTTTCCTTTTCTCCTACAGGCAAATCATCCTTACAATCTATTCTGCCTAAATTACCTGCATTGCAACATTTGATATTAGTGCATAATACGTTTTCTTCCAATGAGGATATTTCATTAGCTCAAAACTCTGTACAGCAATTGTTTTGGTGCCTTTGTCCTAAAGCGAATTTGTACATCGAAAATACTTTACCTGATGTTCATCAATTGATCGCATCCAATGCGACTATCGTTTTGGGTACCGACAGTCTGGCTTCAAACAATAGCTTGAATATTTTAGAAGAAATTGATGTTCTTCATGATGCGTTTCCGGAATTACCCATTTCTACCATGTTGCAATGGGCCAGTCTGAATGGGGCGAAGGCTCTTAATATGCAGGATAAACTGGGGAGCTTCGAACCCGGAAAAATACCGGGCGTGTTTCATATTGAAAACATGCATGAAGAAGGTATATGGCCGAAGGAAAGAACCATCCAAAGAATATTCTAGCGATTCATCCGGCTATGTTGTTTTCTTATCCAAGGTATTTTGCAACGATGGGCAATCTCCGGCCCACACCAAAAGCTTTGGGTGAAACCCTGATAATGGGACAAAACTGATTTCGTTTATACTCACTGGCATTCACCATTTTAAGGGTACGTTCAACCAAATTCGAATCAAAACCCATTTCAATTATTTCCGAAGGACCTTGTCGGCGCTCAATGTACTGGTATAGCAAGGCATCCAAAATTCTGTAATCCGGTAATGAATCACTATCTTTTTGGTTGGGCCTTAGTTCTGCTGAAGGTGCTTTATCCAATATGTTTTGAGGAATGATTTCTTTTTCTCTGTTGATATATTTTGCTAAAGCATAGACCTGCATTTTATACACATCGCCTAAAACCGCTATACCACCGGCCATGTCTCCATACAATGTACCATAACCTGTGGCACATTCGCTTTTATTGGTTGTGTTTAATAAGATAAGTCCAAATTTGTTGGCGATGGCCATCAACAGGTTGCCCCTTACGCGAGCCTGTATGTTTTCTTCTGCAAGGCTAAATGGCAGGTCCTTATAGATGGGTTGCAGTTGCAACATAAAGGAATCATAAATGGATTGGATAGTAATGATGTCATAAGGGTTAGCCAAGGTTTTAGAAAGTTGTTCCGCATCTTGTACCGAATGTGAAGTAGAATATTGCGAGGGCATCAGTACCGCACGTACATTCTCTGCACCTATGGCTTTGCAGGCAAGTGCTAAAGTAACAGCCGAATCAATTCCGCCACTGGATCCTAAAATTGCCTGACTAAATCCCATTTTTTTGAAATAATCCCGTATCCCCAGTATGATCGCATCATGTATTTCTTTGATATTTAAATCCGGGGAATAATTTAATGGGGTGCATTCCTGATCCGGAATTTCTTCATTTGGTTTTAGGATGGCTTCCTGAAATGTCCCATCCTCATTGACATTTACAGAGAGCCAGTCTTCTTCAAAGTATGCCGCTTCCGCAATGAGATTTCCAGATGAATCAAACGCCATCGAACCTCCGTCAAAAATAATTTCTGTTTGTGATCCTACCGTATTGCAATACAACACTGGTAGGCGGTATTTTTTTACATTGGCTTTGATGATGGCTTTTCGATCTTCTACATGAGTATAATCGAAGGGGGATGCGCTCAGATTAATCATGATATCCGGCTGAAATGCCATGAGTCGATCCATCGGGCAAATTCGGTACAATGGATTATCACCCAGATTCCAAATGTCTTCACAGATGGTTACTGCCAATTTTTTCCCTTTGAAATTCATAACATGCCAATCATCTGATGCTTCGAAGTAACGATTCTCGTCAAATACATCATAGGTTGGTAGCAAAGTTTTATGAACTACATCCTGTATTTTCTGATCATATAAGAGCCATGCACTATTGAATAAATCTTTGCCTTCTACTTTCGGATTTCGTGAGGGTGATCCAACTAATACACCGATATGGTCTGCATGTGTTCGAATCTTATCAATGGCCAAATAACATCTTTCGATGAAATCATTGAACTCCAAAAAATCTCTGGGAGGATAACCGCAGATACATAATTCAGAAAATACAATCAGATCCGCACCTTCTTGTTTGGCATTCTCAATGGCTTCTATAATTTTCGCTGTATTCTGATCGAAATTTCCAATATGATAATTCTGTTGAGCCAATATGATTTTCATGGATCAAAAATAAACATGTTTCGTTCATCGGGCACAAAAAAACCACATCGTAAAATGTGGTTTGAATTTGATGATTGCTATTGAATTAGAAGAAATATCCAACACGCAAGGCAAAGCTGTTGGAGCGGATATTTCCATCACTGAATTTCAGTCCGGCATTATTGTTTTTTGGTGTTGTCGCATCTACAAATCCATTGCGATAAAGGATGGAGGCAAATACGGCATTCTTTCCGTTCAAATCATATTCAACACCGGGGCCAATATACCAGCCAATATTCACCGGTACTCCTGTGGCATATCCCGAGAGTTTTGTTTTCGCACCAATGACAGTAGCGCCGGAGTTCGGCATAATCACAAAATCTCCGCGCTGACTCAAGAGGATACCTAAATCAAAACCTGTCTGTGCCAGTATTTTTAATTTATCGATACGTGTGGCCATCATTTTCAAACCCAAAGGAATGGTCAGATATTGTTGACGGTAAGTGACATTTGCTGATTTCGCATAGTCGGATGCAGGTGCTGAACTGTCATGAATGGCATTGATTTGCCCCCCTCTCCAGTCTAATCCAATACCGGAAAAGATGGTATATCTTTCGTTGATGTTATAATCGGCCGTGATACCAAAACTAAAACCGATGTTTCCCTTGCCTTTTGAAATGGTATATTTATCAATGAGAGAGGATGTAGGTCGAAGCGAGTTGATCGATGGCCCTAAAAACAAACCAAAACGATATGTTTTAAAGAGCTCTTCCGCTCTGCTCTGAGCCGTGGCCGTAGACATCAATGAGAAGGTGACAACGATAAATAGGATTAACTTTTTCATGTATTATTTTTTAATTGAATTAAGAAATTAAACTGCATTTTTGTATTTAGAATAGACTTAATCTAAACATTTTATGCTTCGCCAAAATTACGTTCAAATGCCCCTTCGCTTACTAATCGTTTGTTATTTGACAGCCTGTTTATGGACTTCATGTACAGACACTCAGCCCAAGCGGGATATAGATGTATCAGGCGTTCCAGTTAAAATTAATTCTGTACGATTCGATCGTGAATTATTTGCTTGCGATACACTACAAATCGAAAACAGTGTGAATGCATTGGGAAATAAATATCCGGATTTTGCGTCTGTTTATTTTAATGAAATTACCGGCTTTTCTCAACAAGGCAATGATCCCGTATTTTATCAATCGGTGCGTCACTTTCTCACCTACAAGGATTATAGAGCACTTTTTGATACTGTGTTCAAAAAGTATCCTGATGTGAAAGATATTGATGCTGAATTGAAAACGCTTTTTCAACACGTAAAATATTATTTTCCTGACCAACACCCCGGAGATGTATATTACTTTATTTCCGGTTTGAATTTCTGGAGTGCGGTTACTATTGACAGTGCAGTAGGTGTGGGACTAGATATGTATCTCGGGAAAGATTATCCTTTTTATGCTTCCGTGCAATTGCCCCAATATCAAATCGATCGATGCGAAAAGCAGTACATTCCTGTGAATGTAAGCCGGGTGATTTATGAAAACATGAAACCCTTTGAACCGGATGGCAAAACTTTGTTAGATATGATGATACAAAAAGGGAAGCAAATGGTCTTTCTGGAATACACACTGCCCAAGGCAGACGACGCGTTATTGATGGGGTATACACCGGCACAATTGAAATGGTGTCAGGATAATGAGGGTATGATCTGGAATTATTTCAGCAAACAAAAATTACTTTATGCCACACATTGGCAAGACATTATGCGATATGTTAATGATGGTCCAAACTCAACCGGTATGCCCGCAGAATCGCCGGGAAATATCGGGTCATGGATCGGATGGCAGATTGTCAGAAAATACCTTTCAGAACATCCTGAGGTCAATTGGAACAAAATGGTTCTTGAAAATAAAGATGCACAACAATTTTTATCGGCTTCGAAATACAAACCCAGATAAACGCAATGTTCTCCAATGCTCTTCGTCAGAGCGCGTTCATTTAATAAGCCCAGCGTATATAGGTAGATCCCCAAGTGAATCCGCCACCAAAAGCAGCCAGGATCAAAACATCACCTTTCTTCAATTTCTTTTCCCATTCCCACAGGCATAGCGGCAGGGTGCCATTTGTGGTATTGCCATAACGTTGAATATTGACCATCACTTTTTCTTCAGGTAATCCCATGCGCTCGCGAGTCGCATCAATAATTCGTTTATTCGCCTGGTGTGGAACGAGCCAGGTGACATCATCGCCGCTCAAGCCATTTCGTTCCATAATATCGTAGGCCACATCGGCCATATTTTTGACTGCAAACTTAAATACGGTCTGACCTTCCTGATAGACAAAATGTTCGCGGTTCATCACCGTTTCTATGGTTGCCGGTTTAACCGATCCGCCTGCTTTTTGGTGCAAAAATGCACGGCCAGCTCCATCCGATCGAAGGATACTGTCGATAATACCTTCACCGCTGGTATTCGGTTCCAGCAAAACAGCGCCACATCCATCTCCAAAAATGATACAGGTCGCACGGTCTTCAAAGTTGAGAATGGAGCTCATTTTATCACCACCCACTACAATCACTTTTTTATGCTTTCCGGTTTCAATGAATTGAGCCGCCGTGGTGAGTGAATATAAAAATCCGCTGCAGGCTGCGCTGACATCATAGCCCCAGGCATTTTTCATTCCCAATTTGTCGGTGATCACATTAGCAGTAGCCGGGAAGGTATAATCCGGGGTGGTGGTCGCACATATCAATAATTCAATTTCCAAAGGGTCTATGCCGGTTTTGTCGAAAATTTGCTGAACGGCTTTAACCGCCATATCCGAAGTGCCTAATCCTTCTCCTTTAAGTATCCTGCGTTCTTTAATACCTGTGCGGGTGGTAATCCACTCATCATTGGTATCGACTATTTTTTCTAAATCAGCATTGGTCAGCTTGTCTTCAGGCACATATCCCCCAACCGCGGTAATTGCTGCATGTATCTTAGCCATTGAAAATGTTTAAAAAGTAAGTAATGGTTCGTAAAGGTAATATGAAAGCATTTGCCTCTAGTTAGATTTTTTCAACACAGTTGATTAAACCTCTTGGGTGAATTAGGACGTGGTTGATGACTCTATTTGAAGAAATGTCTGAATACATCCAGGCCATTCACATAGATCATCAGGGCTAATAAAATAACCAAACCGACGGTATTCGCTTTCTCAATGACACTGTCTTTCACTTTGATACCTGTAATCATTTCAAAAATGAGAAAGAGTACATATCCACCATCGAGTCCCGGAATGGGCAGCAGATTCATGAAAGCCAATACAATAGAGAGGAAGGCCGTCAATTGAAGAAATTTAAACAAATTCAATTCCTCGGGAAATAAATTTCCTATACTTAAAAATCCTCCGACATTTTCACTCACCTTCACTTCCTTGGAAGTAAAAAGGAGTTTCAGTTGTTGCATGTATTCGACTAACTTTTGGCCTGTAAAGGCAAATCCGCGCGGAACGGCCTGGAAAAAGTTATATTCCTTGGTTTCAAATTTCAACAAAGAATCTGCAGGCATTAAGATGACACCCAGCTTTCCCGTTGCGGTTAAAAATCCATCCAATTTGGTGGTATCTCCATTTCTGAGAACCTTTAAAGAAATCGGGTATTTTTCTTCTTTGGATACCGTGATAATCTTTTTCGCATTTCGATGAAACTCATGAATATACATAACCGGTAATTCATTCATCGCTAAGAGACGGTCACCTTTTTTCAAGATGTCTTTATTCGGACTTTTGCCATCCACTTCGTAAACCTGAAAAGGAATTCGAGGCATGATCAAATCCTGTTTGTTTTTCGCTTTCAGAATATTTTTGATACTTCCTTCAGGGATATTCAAAGTGATATTTTCACCGTTACGATCGATCTGAAGTGTTTTGGCATCGGTGAGCACAATATCCTGAATCACATAATCTAACTTTTCTAAGGGCTTATTCCCAACGGCCAATATTTTATCGCCATCTTGTAATCCGAGTGCTGTAGCCATCGAGTCGCACGCAATACCATAGCTCGCATTCTTAGCCGGAAGATAAGCTTCGCCATATTTAGCAAAAACGAAAATATAGATGCCCACGGCCAGTACGATATTCATAATAATTCCGCCCAGCATGATCAGGAGCTTCTGATAAGATTTTTTGCTGCGATATTCCCAAGGTTGAGGAGGTAGTTTTAAAGCTTCCTTATCCATGCTTTCATCCACCATGCCGGCAATTTTCACATAACCACCCAGGGGAAACCACCCCAGGCCATATTCAGTTTCACCCTTTTTCTTTTTGAACAGGGCGAAATTCATCAAGGTTGGAAATGGAAAGAAAAAATCAAAGAAGAGGTAAAATTTCTCTACGTGTGTTTTAAACAATCGCGCAAACATATAATGACCAAATTCATGGATGACAATCAGAATAGATAAGCCGATAAAGAACTGTATGGTCTTGGCCAATACCGGCGACATGGATAAAAGTATATTAAGCGTCATTGAATGAATTAAGCGTTATTTAAAAAATGTGGCGGCTAATGCGCGGGTTTCTGTATTGCAATCTTTGTAATCTTGGAGTCCTGGTTTTTCGATAAAGGCAACTTTTTCTAGACACTGTTCGATAATATCGCTCATCTCCAAAAAGCCAATCTTGTTTTTAAGAAAGGCATCGACGACGACCTCATTGGCTGCATTGAGCACACAGGGTGCATTGCCACCTTTAAACATAGCCTCTTTTGCCAGTGCAAGATTACGGAAAGTTTTTGTATCAGCGCTCTCAAATGTCAGTGAAGGGTAGTTTTTGAAATTCAGCCTTTTGAAATCATTTTTCAATCTCTTTGGCCAGGCCAGCGCATACTGAATAGGTAATTTCATATCCGGTAATCCCATTTGCGCCTTAATACTGCCGTCTTCAAACTGAACCATTGAATGGATGATGCTTTGAGAATGAACCAACACTTCAATCTGCTCATTCTGTAAATCAAACAACCATTTGGCTTCGATCATTTCCAAACCTTTATTCATCAGTGTGGCTGAATCGATACTGATTTTAGCGCCCATGGTCCAATTGGGATGTTGCAGGGCATGATCTTTTTTTACATTGATCAGGTAGTTTGGCTTTTTCCCAAGAAAGGGTCCTCCGCTTGCGGTGAGGATAATTTTTTCAATCGGGTTATGTGCTTCACCAACCAGACATTGAAAGATGGCTGAATGTTCACTGTCGACCGGAATCAGCAATGCTCCGGATTTTTTTGCTGCAGCAGATACGATATCCCCTGCCACCACCAGCGTTTCTTTATTGGCTAAGGCTACGCATTTTCCCTGCTCCACTGCCGCAAGGGTAGAGGAAAGGCCGGCATAACCCACTATGCCCGCCAATAAAATATCATACATGTCCGATCCGGCGATTTCAATTAAAGAAGCTTCACCGGCAAAGACCTTAATGGGATGGCCCGAAAGTGCCGACTTGACTTGTTCATATTTCAACTCATCACTCACGATCACCACATTGGGCTGAAATTGAACGGCCTGCTGAATCAGCAAGTCCGTATTACTATGCGCTGTTAGAATTTCAGCTATAAATTGATCGGGGTTCTCGGCGATGACCTCAAGGGCTTGTCTACCAATGGAGCCGGTACTCCCATAAATCGCGATTCTTTTCTTCATTCAGATATTTTACCAAAGGCATCGAAGCTACTAAGATACTTTGTATTCAAGTGTTTTTTGAAAATTATTTAACGGCTCGTTAAACTTTTTTCCACTGCTGCGGTCATAGAAGCTCAACAATAAAAATAATAGAATATGAAACACACACCTTTGAAACTTGCCGCCATCATGTTTGCTTTGGCAGGCACATTAATCTTTGCTTCATGCCAAAGAAACGGAAACTCAAAAGATTCCGATACCTCATCTGCCAGTGACAATGCCTTGTCTGAATTTGCTTATAATGACGCCTTAAACATTGCCGATGATGCGTCTGACAAGCAAACCGGAGACAACCTGGGTAGTTACAAAACCGCCAGTGCCTGTGCTACCGTGACCCATGATACCTTAAGCACCCCCAAATTACTGACCATCGACTTCGGACCTACCAATTGCCTGTGTAACGACGGCCGTTATCGTCGTGGAAAAATCCTGGTAAGCTATACCGGAAAGTACCGCGATGCCGGACATATTCATACCATTACATTTGATCAGTATTTCGTGAATGACAATCAGATCATGGGTACCAAAACCGTTGAGAATATGGGGTTGAACGCCAATAATCAAAGCTATTTTAATATCAATGTGAATGGCACCATTGTCAAATCTACCGGCGATACCATTACCCGTCTGGCAACCCGCACCCGTACCTGGATTCAGGGCGAAGCCACCCAAACCTGGATGGATGATGTGTATGAAATTACCGGAAGTGGTAGTGGAACACATACCAATGGCAGTTATACCATGAATATCACTCAACCATTGATTAAAGAAGTTGGATGCAAATGGTTTACAGCCGGTAAAATGGATATCCAACCTAGCGGTAAACCATTACGCAGTATCGATTTTGGTACAGGTGCCTGCGATAATCAGGCTACTGTAACCATCAACGGAAATACATTTAATATCTATCTGAACTAATCCTTCAGGCCCTCACAAAAAAGCCGCAACGTGTCATACGATGCGGCTTTTTTATGGGCTTGAAAAGATTTTTGAGTCAAAATGCTATCATTTTAGCGCTTTTATACTACTTTTAGACGATTATTGTAAAGCAATTTAGACTATGAATGTGAATTTCAACAGGATCAAAATGGTTCTTGCATTATTGTTATTGACCTCGGCCTTCAATGCCTGTGTGCGTGAGCGCGATACAGACACTGAACAAGCCTCAGACTCCGCCTTTGGAGATTTTGTGTATGAAAATGCATTCAGTATAGCCGAAGATGCTGCGACTAAAAATACCGGAGAAAACTTATCGAACTATAAAACTACCGGCTATTGCGCTACACTCACCCACGATAAAGTCAGCAATCCCCGCACCATCACCATTGATTTCGGTGCCGTGAATTGTCTGTGCAATGATAACCGCAACCGTCGTGGAAAAATTCTCGTGACCTATACCGGTAATTTCTCTGATTCCAACGAAACTGTTACCTTGAACTTTGATCAATATTATGTCGACGACAATGCGATTTTCGGTACGGCTACGATTTACAACATGGGACTGAATGTAGATTCTCATCCATATAGTACCTTTATCACAGACGGGAAATTCCTGAAAGTAGGTACCTTGGATACTGTCTATTGGACAGGAGATCGTGTAAGAACCATCGTTCAAGGATCCGATACTCCTGTTTGGGGAGATGATGTATATGAATATGTAGGAACCGGTACCGGCAAAGGCGCCTATAAATCGTATTATGCCATGAATATTACCGAACCTTTACGTAAAACCATGGATTGCCGTTATTTCACTTCCGGTAAGGTTGAACTTCAGCCTCAGGGTAAA
Source organism: Chitinophagaceae bacterium (assembly GCA_016786845.1). Lineage (GTDB taxonomy): Bacteria > Bacteroidota > Bacteroidia > Chitinophagales > Chitinophagaceae > OLB11. The sequence goes on from JAEUVB010000004.1 coordinate 40,829, forward strand.
GCCCTTCGCGTGATGAATTACGGTAACGGCGAATGTGATGATGATGCTACCGTGATCATCAACAACAAATCATTCAATATCAAATTATAATCGATTCTACAGAAATAATTTAAGAACTGCTCTCAAGGGCAGTTTTTTTTTGCCCGTACAGGTCTTATTGTTGAAATGGAGAATGCCGTAATATGTTCAGATAGCTCACGAGTTAGTCAAAGGAAGGCAGGCATTCGGGATTCAATTAATCCTTCGTTTGTAGGAGGCATAAAAAAAGCAACCGTAAAGCTGCTTTTCCTGAATGATTTAAAGTGATCTTAGAAGCGCACACCCATCGCCAATTGTAATTGTCCGGCAAAGGATAAATGAGAATTGCCATTATTATTGGTGACCTGAGAGTCGTAATAGTTTAAACCAATACCGCCATCTAATCCGATATAAAAATTCTTCATGATGGTGAAGTTTAAGGTTTGATTCAACAGAAAGCCGTAATGGGTACGGGGTGTAACAATGGAAATCTGTTCGTTCTGAAAAGTCTGGTTATTATATTGCCACATCGTTTCGCGGGTTTCACCAACACCGAACATCAACATCGGAGCGATCGCGTATTTCGCAGGCCCGTTGTTGCGACCCGGATAGAGTTTCAGCTCAACACCGATATTGGTATACTGAGAATTGATACCGATCATCACAGGTACTTTGATGCCGAAATAATCGTTGACTAATCTTTCATACGAAAATCCCACACCGACATGACTATCAGACATTAAGGTTACCGGATTGAAAGCAATGATGTTTTTTCCGTAATGTTTGTCGCTTGATTTTTGTGCGAAACTGATCGTCGTCAGCAGCAACATCGCAAGACTTAAAATGGATTTTTTCATAAAATTATTATTTCTACAAAATTAACCCGAATCTCCAATTGAATTGTAAATCCATGTTAAAGTGAATTATTTTTTTGTCCTCATTTTCTGTCGGATGAAAAGAGTGGAGAATAAAAACTATTTTTGACAAAATCCCTTCCATACCAGTGACATCATACAAGTTTCCTTTATTCCTGATTCTTTTTGTGCAACAAATTGTGATGGCACAACCCGCCAATACGACGGTGAAATTAATGCCATTGGCGAGTGCAGAAAGCATGTGGGCCGATAGTATCTATGCTTCATTAACCATGGAGCAGCGCATAGCCCAACTATATATGGTGGCAGCCTATTCCGGAGGTGAAAAGTATAATGAACCATTGATTACAAAGTTGGTGACCGAACAAGGCATAGGCGGACTCATCTACATGCAAGGGACGGCACAAGCACAGGCCGAACAAACCAATAAACATCAGGCTGCGGCCAAGGTACCACTGCTGATTGCCATGGATGCGGAATGGGGATTGGGTATGCGATTGACGGGTATCCGCGATTTGCCAAGACAGCTGATGATGGGCGCCATGAGCGATAGTACCCTGGTGTATAAAATGGCTGCAAGTATTGCCAATCAATGTCGGCGCATGGGTGTGCATATCGATTTTGCGCCTGTGGTGGATATCAATAATAATCCGGCTAATCCTGTCATCAATTTTCGATCATTCGGCGAAAGCAAATACAAAGTAGCCAACTACGCTTTACAATATATGCGTGGTTTACAAGACAATGGCGTAATCGCTTGTGCCAAACATTTTCCGGGGCATGGCGATACCGATGTAGACTCTCATAAGGATATGCCTGAAATTAATAAGACCATTAAACAGCTCGAGCAATTGGAGTTCTATCCTTTCAATACCCTGATTAAAAATGGCATACAGTCGGTGATGATCGCGCATTTGAAAGTGCCCGCCATCGACAATCGCGATCATGTGCCCACTACCTTATCGGCTAAGGCGGTAACGGATGTCCTCAAAAATCAGATGGGATTTAGCGGCCTCATCTTTACCGATGCACTCAATATGCAAGGCGTAGCCAAGTATTACGAGCCGGGTGAAATTGATTTGAAGGCCTTTGAAGCCGGTAACGACGTGTTACTTTTTTCACAAGATGTTCCGAGTGGAATCGCTAAGATTCGGGATGCTCTTCAAAAAGGAAAAATACCCGAAGCCCGTCTGGAAGAAAGTGTAAAAAAAATACTTAAGGCGAAATACAGAGCCGGATTAAATCATTTTGAAAAGGTGGATACCCAGAATCCGGATAGCAGTCTCAATCAATATGTTTCTACATTGCGCATGCAGATTGCCGAAGCATCGGCTACTTTGCTTTCAGATCCCTATCAGATTTTGGATCGACTGAAGCGGAATGCCGCAAAGAATATTGTATACGTAGGCATAGGCACTTCATCGGAGAATGGGTTCTCGAAGAAGCTACAAAATTTCGGAGTCAAGAAAATCTTTTTTGCCCCTACGGGAAGTTTGAAAGAGATCCGCGAATTTGCTTCTCGCATGAAATCGGCGGATGCGGTCATCATCGGTGTTCATAACCTGACCGGATATCCGACCAATAATTTCGGACTGGATGAAAAGGAAATTGAAGCCGTGCAAGCCCTCACGAAAAACAAAAATGCACTGACGGTCCTGTTTGGTAATCCATACGCCCTGAAAAATTTCTGTGATGCTGAAGGGATGTTGGTTTGCTATGACGAAGCGGAAGAAACCCAGACCGTTGCGGCAAAAATCATCACCGGTCAGTTAAAAGCCAGGGGGCGACTGCCGGTGTCGGTATGTGAACGTTTGAAGTCGGGCGACGGGATTGTGTCGTTTACGAATATCCTGGGTGAGGTGGTCGATTCGGCCCGCAATGCCCGTCAGAATAAAGATGTGATTTCTTCGGGTAATGGCGATCGTACCGTTTATTTCAAGAAAGACTTTCTGTTGGAATGTTGTGTAAGTCCGAATGCATTAGGCATCAATATCAATGAACTCGACAAGCTGGATAATTTTTTGGATCAGTCGGTCAAATCGGGCGCCTTTCCCGGATGCAGAATACTGGCCGCCAAAGATGGTAAAGTGTTTTATGATAAAGCGTTTGGTTATTTAGACAATGATCATAAGCAGGTGGTAGATATCAATACCGTGTATGATATCGCCTCCGTCACCAAAGTAGCCGCCACCACCATGGCCGTGATGAAGCTCTATGATGAACAAAAGATAGACCTGAATGAGTATCTCGGAAAGTATTTACCCATCACCAAGGGTACAGACAAAGAATACTTGCGCATTAAAGATATTTTGACTCATCAGGCCGGATTGAAAAGCTGGATACCCTTTTACAAAGAAACCCTCGACAGTACCAAACATCCGCGCGAGGATATTTACAAGCGCACTGCGGGAGGGAAATTCACCGTTAAAGTGGCGCCCAATTTGTATATGCGCAGCGATTGGGTCGATACCATGTGGAACCGAATTCTTTACAGCCCCATGGAAAACCGCGGACGATATGTATACAGTGATCTCGATTTTATTTTGATGCAAAAAGTGGTCGAGAACCTCACTAAGAAGCCTTTGGATGAGTATTTGAACGAAACATTTTATAAGCCCCTCGGCATGACTTCGACGGCCTTCAACGCAGCGAAGAAATTACCCGGGAAAGACATTGCGCCCACGGAGTATGATAATTACTTCCGCTATATGACCATACAGGGCTATGTACATGATATGGGTGCGGCCATGTTTGGCGGTGTGAGCGGGCATGCGGGATTGTTTTCGACACCGACAGATTTGGGGATCTTGTTTCAGATGTTGCTGAATGGCGGGACCTATAAAGGCAAACGCTACCTTCAGAAATCCACCGTGGATCTGTTTACGAGCAAATACTCCTTTATCAGTCGCCGCGGATTAGGATTTGATAAACCCGAGCCCAGTTCGGGTAAAGGGAGTCCCTGCGCCGACAATGCCTCTTTAAAAACCTTCGGCCATCAGGGCTTTACGGGTACTTGTGTATGGGCCGATCCGGAGAATGGATTGGTATTTATCTTTTTATCGAACCGGACCTATCCAACGGCCGAAAACAAACTGATCAACCGCATGAATGTGCGTGAGCGGGCTCAAAGTTATATCTACAGTGCCCTGGGTGTGGTGCCGGCTTATCGGAAATAACAACGATGAGATTTTATTTAGCCTTTATTATGGTTCTATGACTTATATCACATCGGAATAAATACCCTGTTAATGGTATTGGCTGTTGAAGAATCTGCCTTTACATTTGCCCACATAAAAATAAATTATATGAAAAAAGTATCCATTTTAATGCTGCTGATGGCAGCCACTTTGGTTTCCTTTGCGAAGGACGGTGACGACAAAAAAGGTGAAATGCCTGCAAAGAAAAATGCAGTGAAGTTGAATATTTCTTCGCTGGCGTATAAAAACATTGCTGTTCAGTATGAGCGTGCACTCGGACCTAAAATTGCTGTAGCTGCGCAAATCCGACTGATGCCCAAGGGTAACCTGCAAGGCTGGAGCAACATCAGCTCGGGCATGGACGACAATGCTGATGTGAGCGTCAGCAATGTGAAAGTGGGCAGTTTTGCTTTCACTCCGGAATTCCGCTTCTACCCAAAGCGCGCCCTGAAAGGTTTTTATCTAGCCCCTTACCTGCGTCTCAGAACAATGAGCATGGGTATTGATGGTTCATTCAAGGACAGTAGTACGAACAGCACCCGATTCATGGCTATTGACGGAAAAATGACTACCATCGGCGGCGGTTTAATGATTGGTTCACATTTCAATATCGGTAAATCATTCTCTTTGGATTGGTTTATTCTCGGTATCCATTATTCTAGCTCGAACGGAAAACTGGACGGTTCCATTACCGGAAGCGGCATGAGTGCGGCAGACCAGAGTAAATTGCAGAACGATCTGTATACTTCTTTAGAAGACAGCCGATTCTTTAAAAACAACTCTGTGATTGTAACCTCTAACTCTGTGGCTATTTCCACTAAATTCGGCATGGTCGGTTTCCGCGGCTTTGGATTGAACTTTGGTTACAGATTCTAAATCAAACAAATAATATATGAAAGAATCCGGCTTATAGCCGGATTTTTTTATGAGATGAAATATTGTTGAGAAATTTGTGCCTGTGACAATCTTATTTTTAGGTTTCCATGCCATTATGTTGAATTTGAATATAAGCACCTTCAACCTAATATTTTTTGTACTTTCGTTTTCCTAAATTCTGAAACATCATGAAATACACTTCATTAGATCCTAAGTTATTTATCCATAATCGTGAGCGCTTTGTGAAAAAGATGAAGCCCAATTCCATCGCCATTTTTCATGCCCATCCGCAACTCCCCGAGAATAGTGATGCGCAATATGGATACAAGCCCAACAGTGATGTGGTATGGCTGAGTGGTGTAGTGCAGGAAAAAACCATGGTGATATTGTATCCGGATAATTTGGATAAAAATTATAGAGAAGTGTTGGTGGTGCTTCGCCCGAATGAAATGTTGGAAAAGTGGGAAGGGCATAAACTGAATAAAGCCGAAGCCACGGCCATCTCGGGCATTAAAACGGTCATCTTCATCGATCAGCTCGATGCGATGTTGTTGCCCTGGATGCATCATGCCGAACATGTATATCTCGATACCAATGAAAACGACAGAACCGATACGAGTATTCCACGCATCGATTTGCTGTTTGTGCATGACTTGATGAAACGTTTTCCTTTACACAAATATGAAAGGGCAGCCGTCGTGATGAAGGAATTGAGAGCCATCAAATCGAAATATGAAGCGGCGGTCTTGCAACAAGCGGTCGACATTACCCACAAAGCCTTTTTACGGGTGTGTAAATTCATCAAGCCGGGTGTGATGGAACATGAAATTGAAGCGGAGATTACCCATGAATTTATTCGCAACCGGGCTACGCGCCATGCCTATGGATGCATCATTGCCAGTGGCGACCGGGCACGTATTCTTCATTATGTAGAAAACAATCAGGAATGTAAATCCGGCGAACTCATCCTCATGGATTTCGGAGCCGAATATGGAAATTACTGTGCCGATATGACACGTACCATACCGGTGAATGGAAAGTTTACCAAGCGTCAGAAAGAAATATATGATGCTTGTCTGGCCGTACACCATTATGCCCGCAAAATGCTGAAGCCCGGCAAAACCACCTGGCTCGATATTACGGCTGCAGCGGAAATAGAAATGAACAAACAACTCCTGAAAATCGGTTTACTGACCAAGGAAGATATCAAAAATGAAAGTCCGGACAACCGTGCTTGTCGTCGCTACTTCTATCATGGATTAGGTCATCATCTGGGCATCGATGTGCATGATATCGGCACCCGCAATACGCCCATCAAAGAAGGCATGGTGTTTACGATAGAGCCGGGGATTTATGTTGAACAGGAAAAAATCGGGATTCGTATTGAGAATAATTTCTGGGTGACCAAGACGGGGAATGTAGATTTGTTTAAGGGCATACCGATTACGACAGAGGAGATTGAGAGAGTAATGCGGAAATAGCCACAAATAAGTGCAAGGAATTTGGGATCACAGATGTCACAGATTTCACGGAATCAGGGAGTGAGTTGGGATTACAGATTGCGCGGATGGCACAGAATGAGGGGGTGAATTGGGATCACAGATTGCGCAGATGGTACGGATAAATAGTGATCCAAATAATGGAAATACTTCCTAAGCTAAAAAGGTATATTCAAATTGCTGTTATGAATTTTCCGGTAACAGGAGAGTATAAGTTCGTCCTTTGGGATTGTTGAGGCTATTGCTGCGCAACCAGGGATTGAGCATTTTCAAAGTTTTATAATTGGTGCCTTTACTTTTGGCATAGCTAATCAGGTTGCCGATACCATAGGTAATGGTTTCGCGGCGAACTTTATGCGGATGGTATACATAATCATCGGTGAGTATGAATCCGAATTTCTGTTGATTGTCGAGAATGTATTTGAGGGCTGCAATACGGAAGACATAACGCATGGTTTCTTCGGGGAGGAGTAAATTGTAGAAGCTGCTTTCGCCCTGAGCACTCATGGCGCCATTGTATCCACCCATGCCACAGTTGTAGGAAGCGGCCGCGGCGGTCCAATTGCCAAATTTCTGATAGGCTTGTTTGAGGTATTTACAAGCCGCATCAGTGGCTTTTTCGGGATTGTAACGTTCATCTACCTCACCATCCATATATAGACCAAAGGTAGGCGCAGTACCGGGCATAAACTGCCAGAATCCAACAGCACCGGCACGTGAGGTTTGATTTTGCAAGGCACTTTCGGCGATGCAGAGATATTTGAAATCGTCGGGCACACCATTAGCCGCCAGTCTTTCTTCAATCATATTCATCCAGCGTCCCATGAGTTTGATGATATAGGTGGTACTTCCCTGCATATAGGTATTGACCAGTAATTCGCGATCGAAGCGTTCACGCACATCCCAGATTTCCAATGGCATTTTTTCGCCAAAAAGATTGAACACCTTGGGCAAATCAGGGGCTGTCACCATCAGGGGTGAGAAACAGAATTCCCGTTTCTTCACCGGCGGGTCGTTCGGCATATCGGGTATTCTCTCTACTGTTCGGGTTTCTTCAGGTTTTGGGTCCTCCGTTTTTTGTTCCGCCTCCACTTCTACATAACGCGGATTGCGATGATTGCGTTTTTGAGCGGAGAGTTGTACGCTAAATAAAATACAAATCAGGAGAATGACTTTCTTCATAGGAATAATTAAATCGTGGTCAATGTTTTCTTTTTATAAATCGGAACCGTGCTGCAAGGTTCGCCATACATGAGGCTCTTCACCACCGGGCGAAGTTTGAGGGTAATGGCTGCATAGGCCTGATCGGGAATGGGTATTTCTCCGCAACCTTTTATGACCACTCTTTGGTCGGCGAATTCGGAAGTATCCATTTCACGAATCCGATCGAGCATGAGTTCAGTTTTGCAGGTTTCAATATCGCCCATACGTACGGAATGAGCCACCGGTTGAAGGTAGCTCATGGCCAACATATAGGCCCAAACCGGAATGATGGCATCGGTGCTGCAGGTCAGAATCACATCCTGATCGTCATAGACGGACCAATCGTGAGCCATGAGTGCTGCCCGGTAATCTTTTTCCTTCAAAATGAGTTCCATAAAGAGAAAGGTCTTCAAATCAAATACCATGACATTTTGCGGGATAAACGTCTCCAGATTCAAGGTAATGATACCACTGTCAGCCACTTTGTTTACGATGGGTTCCATATAAGCAAAGGTAGGTGAATAATCAATTATGAACACCGAACCATCATAAAATAGAATTTAGATTGTACATTTGCCGAAATAAATTTTTATATGAAAAAACTATACTTAATTGTCCTCTTTTTCATGGCTGCTTTTACCATGAAAGCCCAATCTCCACAAACGATTATCGTTGACTTAAATGCTTCAAGCCCTACGTTTAACAGACCGTTGGCCGGTACACCGCCTACAGGTTTATCAGCTGTAGGAACATCAGTCTACTACAGTGTATTCGCTTTTACAGCACCGGTGAGTGGTTCTTATGCCTTTACCGCTATTGGTTCTTATGATAATTTCGGTGTATTGTATTCCAATGCCTTTAATCCATTGTCGCCTTTAACCAATGCGATGAGTGCTTCGGATGATGTGATTGGTTCCAATTATCAAATCACTCAAAATTTAGTTGCCGGTACAACGTACTATCTTGTTTCTACATCTTTTAGCAATGGTGCTACGGGTACTTATAATGTAACGATCAATGGACCTTTCCTGACGCCATTGCCTGTCACTTTAGGTGAATTTACTGCAGAGCTGAACGAAAGCGGTATGGCTAAGTTGAATTGGAATACTGTTACTGAACAAAACAATGCTTATTTCAATATTCAGCGTTCAACCAATGGTCAGGATTTTAAAACTATCGGTTCTTTGACCACTCAGGCAGTCGATGGAAACAGCCAACGTGAATTAAACTACAGCTATATCGATGCAACCCCGGCAAGTACCAATTACTACCGCCTGGAGCAAGTAGATATCGATGGTAAAAAATCATTGAGCCGTACGGTACGTTTGGATAATGCGAGCCAATTGAATGGTGTAAGCGTGTATCCAAGTCCTGTAACCCGTGAATTGAATATTCGTTATTCAGCCAATTCTACTCATGCTGTTGCCATTCGCATCAGCGACATGACCGGTAAAACGGTGTTGAATACCACTTTCAATGTCACGAAAGGAATCAATGAAAATCACATTGATTTGTCTACACTTCCTGCAGCCACTTATGTACTCGATATGCAGTACAATGGTCAGACAAGCTTCCGTCAGACAGTGATCAAACAATAAGTTTACTTTATTTTAATAGAAAAGGCCGTCCCATGGATGGCCTTTTTTTATGATGATACATGACCCTTTTTCCCCGGCCTAAAAAATATAAATCAATCACTATTTTTTTCTACATTTGGTTTCCTTAAATGGAGCCAAATTATTTTCATCCCTCTATTTAATTTATTGCTATTAACTCATTAAACATTCACCATTAAACATTCACCATTCATTATGTTCCCATCCGATCTCGAAATTGCCCAATCTGCAACCATCCAACACATCAAAGTCATTGCTGACAAAATTGGTATCTCCGATGATGATCTGCAGTATTATGGAAAGAATAAAGCGAAGTTGCCTTTAGATTTAATTGACGATGAAAAAGTAAAAAAGGCCAAACTCATTTTGGTGACTGCCATTAATCCGACTCCGGCCGGAGAAGGAAAGACCACCGTGTCTATCGGGCTGAATGAAGGTTTGAATAAGATAGGGAAAAAATCGATTGTTGTACTACGTGAACCATCCTTGGGACCGGTATTTGGAATTAAGGGAGGTGCTGCAGGTGGAGGTTACTCTCAGGTGATACCGATGGAAGATATCAACCTGCATTTTACCGGTGATTTTGCAGCGGTCGAAAAAGCCAATAATTTACTTTCGGCATTGATCGATAATAATTTACAGAATAAACAATTCAATTTGGGCATTGATCCGCGCACCATCAAATGGAAGCGCGTAATGGATATGAATGATCGTGCCCTTCGTCATATTGTGATTGGAATTGGAGGCACCGCCAATGGGATACCGCGTGAGGATGGATTCAACATTACCCCAGCTTCAGAGGTGATGGCCATCCTGTGTATGAGTAAGGATATCGATGATTTGAAAAACCGCTTGGGAAATATTTTTGTCGGTTTCACTTTCGATAAAAAACCGATCTATGCCCGTGATTTGAAAGCAGAAGGTGCTATGGCCTTATTATTAAAAGATGCCATTAAACCTAATTTGGTTCAAACACTGGAAGGTAATCCGGCTATCTTACATGGCGGTCCGTTTGCCAATATTGCACAAGGAACAAACACCATACTTGCTACAAAAATGGGATTGTCACTGGGCGATTATGTAGTGACGGAAGCCGGTTTCGGTGCAGACCTTGGGGCAGAAAAATTCATGAATATCAAATGTGGTTATGGCAATCTGGCACCCGATGCCATTGTGATTGTAGCTACGATTCGTGCACTGCGTCATCATGGCGGTGCGAAAAAAGATGAGTACAATACGGCCAGTATGGAACGTGTGATGAAAGGATTCCAAAACCTTGAAAAACATATAGAGAACTGTAAAAAATTCGGATTGACTCCGGTTGTGGCCATCAATTATTTCCCGGCAGATACACAAGAGGAAATTGAATATGTGCAATCGCAATGCGAAAAATTAGGTGTTCGTGCCGTAGTATCTCATGGTTTTGCCAAGGGCGGAGAAGGTACGAAAGAATTAGCTGCTGCAGTTTGTGAAGTGATCGAAAGTGGAGTGAATCATTTCAAACCTTTATACGATTGGAACATGAGTGTAGAGGATAAGATCAACCGTATTGCTACAGAGATCTATGGAGCCGACGGGGTGGAATACTCTTCTACCGCGCGTACACAATTAAAAATGATCAATTCCCTTGGTTACGATAAGCTTCCTGTATGCATGGCTAAAACACAGAAATCATTATCCGATAAAGAAACCGTAGTTGGCCGTCCGAAAGGATTTATCGTCAATGTGCGAGAGTTTGAATTTGCAGCCGGCGCAGGATTTATCATTCCTATATTAGGGGATATGATGCGCATGCCGGGATTACCTGCTGTACCGGCTTCAGAGCATATGGATATCGACAATGCGGGAAAGATCAGCGGATTGAGTTGATGAGCGTTTAAGGCCATTGAATCAACTAATACAACTTACATTTGTACCATGCATCAAGTGCAAGCGGTAAAATATACATTGGGTGAGCGTCATCTTGTTGATGATACACTTACCATAGAAGAGATGCTTAGCATCAGCATCAATGGAGAACCCTATACCATGACGATGCGAACACCGGGTTATGAGGAAGAACTTACACGTGGTATATTATTGAGTGAAGATGTCTATGATGGAATTGAAAACCCGACATTTTTGGTTACCGAAAAAAATGATCATGGATATATCACCAAAGTCAATGTAGTCCTTAAGCCCGAGCAATTAGGAAAGGGTATACTCAGTAAACGTAATTTGTTGTCAGTGACCAGTTGCGGGATGTGCGGTAAGTATGAAACGGATCTTGCATTGAATGGTGAGCGGCTTGAGACATCTGCCGATTTATCTTTTGAGCAGGTATCCTCTTTTTTTATCCAAATGAAGAAAGCTCAGGAAAATTTTCAGCATACCGGTGGTTCGCATGCAGCTGCAGCATTTTCAGCAGAAGGGAAACTATTGGTGTGCAGAGAAGATATCGGAAGGCACAATGCCGTAGATAAAGTGATCGGATTTTTAATGTTGCGTCAACTTCAGCAACAAGCTGTTTGTCTGATTGTCAGCGGGCGGGTTTCATACGAAATCGTGAGTAAATGTTATCGGGCACGTATTCCCTATTTGGCTGCCGTTTCAGCGCCGTCATCCATGGCGGTTGAATATTGTAAAGACAAAGGGATACAATTATATGCTTTTTGCCGGGAAGATCGGGCTACAAAATATTCATGAACATAAAAAAACCGCAACGATGAATTTCGTTGCGGTTTTGTATAAGAACAGAACTATGCGTCTCTATTGTTTGATGAGCTGACGATGATATCGGTGCGCTTTTTGGTCACTCAACAATATCGTATACATTCCCGGAGCCAGACCGTTCAAATCCAAACGATAGGTTTGAGTTTGATTCTCACCCAATTGAATCAATCGGATGGTTTGTCCGGTAATATCCGTCAGACGTAAAGTATAGTTGCCGGCGCCGGGTAACAGAATATCCGTATAAGCATAACCCGGATTAGGATAAACGACCAATTCATTCGCATCCATATTTACATTATTCACGCCGGAAGACCCAACGACAATGTTATGACAAATGGTATCGGTACATGTTTGTTGATTAGAATCGATACCATAAACATATAAGCATACGTTGTAGTTTCCACTTGAATTATATGTATGGGTCGGGTTCATCAGGTTAGATCCGGTGCCATCTCCAAAGTTCCAGGTATAAGTCGTGCTGGTACAATTGACACAAGAAGTCGTGTTGGTGAAGTTGGCGGTTAAGCCGGAGATGCTTTGATTGAAACCGGCATTGACCAAACAATTACCACCACCTGAGCCGCCGGTTTGCACATAGAGGCTATCGCAATACGTACAACTTGAAATGGTTCCATTTGAAGAAACGGTAACGACTAAGCAAACATTGTAAAAGCCGCTGACTGCGTAAGTGTGGGATGGGCTGATGAGGGTAGATGTGCCACCATCGCCAAAAGTCCAGTAGGCTGCTGTAATGGTTCCGCCGGTAGAAGTATTGGTAAAGTTATAGTTACCGCCCCCTGTATATAAAGCTGTAAATCCGGCATTGCAACCGGTACTACCGGAGCCGACATAAATGGAATCACAGAAACTGCATTGGAAATTACCACCCGTAGTGCTGCCACCATAAATGGTCAGACAAACATAATACCATCCGCTGCTTGCATAGGTATGTGTTGGATTTGAAAGTGTGGAAGTACCTCCGTCTCCAAAGGTCCAGGAATAACCACTGATAGGACCGGGAGCTGTAGAGGTATTGGAAAAACTAACGGTGTTTCCGCTGCTGCTATAAATAAAGTTTGCATTACATCCGCCACCGGTGTTTTGTATCGTCACTGAATCGCAATACGTACAGGTAAATGAAGTATTATTCGAGTCGATACCGGATATGGTCAGGCACACAAGATATGAGCCTCCGGTTGCATAGGTATGAGTAGGACTAGTCAGCGAAGATGTGCCACCGTCGCCAAAGGTCCATGCATAAGAAGTGATAGTACCCGGAGCTGTGGAAGTATTTGTAAATGCTGCAAGACTGCCACTGACCGTAGTGAGGAAAGAAGCATTGCATCCGGTAGTACCACCACCACTTACGTAGATGGAATCACAATAGGTACATTGGAATCCGCCGACGATGGTACCGCCCCAGATGGTGAGGCAAACTTGATACCAGCCACTATTTGAATAAGTATGAGTCGGATTGGCTAGGGAAGAAGTTCCGCCATCTCCAAAGTTCCAACTATAACCGGTAATAGGACCGGGAGCAGTGGAAGTATTATTGAAGATAAAAGTTGTGCCCGTGCTAGTATATACATAGTTTGCATTACATGTTGAACCGGTATTGGAGATGGTCACACTATCGCACCAAACACAAGTATAGGAAAGCCCTGCAGAAATTCCGGTTATCGTCAGACAAACATTGTATGAACCTCCGTTCAAATAAGTATGCGTAGGGTTAGGAAGGCTTGATGTACCTCCATCACCGAAGTTCCAACTATATCCTGTAATAGTACCCGGTCCGGATGCTGTATTGGTAAAGGCTACGGTATTGCCACTTTGAGCACTGATGAATGATGCATTGCAGTTTGAAGTGCCACCGCCGGCATTACTCACATAAACCGAATCACACCAGGTACATTGAAAACCGGTACCGGCATTATTGTTATATACTGTCAGGCAAACCTGATACCAACCGTTATTGGCGTAAGTATGAGTAGGGTTTTGAGAAGAAGAAGTGCCACCATCACCAAAAGTCCAGCTCCAGCCATTAATGGTTCCGGAGGCTGTAGACAGGTCTGTAAAATTCACTAAACCGGAAGTGCCATTGGAATGAGAAAAATTTGCATTGCAAGTGGTGCCACCCCCGGTCTGAATATTCACGCTATCACAATAAGTGCAGGTATAGGACAGGCCATTCAAATCGATACCGTTAATGGTGAGACATGTATTATAGATTCCGTTCGCGGCATAAGTATGTGAAGGATTAGGGAGATTGGATGTGCCTCCATCACCAAAGGTCCAATTATATCCGGTAATTGTACCGGAGCCGGTAGACGTATTGGTGAAGCTGGCTACAGAACCACTAACGGTCGAATAGAAAGAGGCATTACAGTTACTACCGCCGTTGGGTCCGATATAAATAGAATCACAATAGGTACACTGGAATCCCCCAATGGTGCCGGGTATAGTTCCTGAGACAACCATGCAGGCATAGTACATCCCATTGGCATAGGTATGGGTAGGGCTTGATGCGGTAGAAGTACCACCATCACCGAAATTCCAATAGTAATTGTTGATGACATAGCCGGCCGGTACAATAGCTGTAAAGGTGGTATTGTTTCCGGTGGTAACAGATGAATAGGAAACATTGCTGCAAGTGGTTTGGGCTTGCATCAAGAATCCTGTAAGGACAAAAATTAAGCTTAGAAAAAAGTGTTTGTTCATGATAAAAGAAATAGGGGGTTAACAATCTTGATTCGAGAGGAGGCTTCCGCAATCATAGACGGAGGGGCATTTATGTTTGTTAGCGAAGTGCAAACAAAAAATAAAAAAGCCATCGGTAAGGATGGCTTTTTTGTGAATTTTTATTTCTTCGATTAACCGATGTTCAGGCGTTTGAATGCTGTAACGGTCAAATCATTTTCGATACTTTTCAGATATTCCGCAACCGTTTTGCTGCCATCTTTCACGAAAGGTTGTGCGAGCAAAGTATTTTCTTTAAAGTATGCATTAATTTTTCCGTCAGCGATTTTGGAAATCATATCTTCCGGTTTTCCGGCCATTTTAGGATCTGCTTTCATTTGCTCCATGATGATATCTTTTTCACGGGCAATGGTTTCAGCAGGTACGGCACTTGGATCAACCGCTACAGGATTCATGGCTGCAATTTGCATGGCGCAATCTTTTCCGGCAGCTTGGTTCGCATCAGTAGCGGCTTTATTCAATCCAACTAATACAGCTACGCGATAACCAGCATGGTTATAGGCAACAACTGATTCTGATTCGATACGCTCAAATGAAGTGATGTCAATTTTCTCACCGATTTTCGCAACAGTTTCCATTAGTTTATCTCCAACGGTCAGGTTTTCGTAAGCACAAGCTTTCAAATCGTCGATAGACTGGCAGTTATTGTTGACAGCGGTATCCGTAAAACTGAGTGCGAGGTTAATGAAATCTTCATTTTTAGCTACGAAATCAGTTTCTGAAGTCAGGTTCATCACGATACCGAATTTCTTATCGGCAGAAGTTTTTGCAATCACAACACCTTCTTTGGCATCACGATCACTACGTTTAGCGGCTACTTTTTGACCTTTTTTACGAAGGAAATCAATGGCGGCTTCAAAATCTCCACCTGTTTCTTGCAATGCAGCGCGGCAGTCCATCATACCGGCACCTGTTTGCTGACGAAGTTTATTGACATCGGCAGCGCTTATAGTTACTGTACTCATGATAATTAAATTTTTAAAAATTGTGAGGTAACGAGTAGTATCGTTCCTATTACAAATGAATAAATGATTAAAGTGAAAAGAAAGTAAGCCGGAGGCCTTTAAGTCAGAGGCCTCCGGAGCTTTCAATTATTTTTTAGCTGCCGGGCTTGTCGTACGACGGGTTCCGGTTGCTTTTTTACGAGGAGCTGCTTTTTTTGCACCTTCTTCAGAGTCATCTCCGCCTTCGGCCAGATTCAACATTTGTTCTTCTGTTCCTTCTTCTTCTGAATCTTCCATTTTATCTTTTTCAGTTTCTCTTTCCTGAAGACCTTCGATAATGGCAGCGGTGATGTAGTTGGTGATAATGGCGATAGATTTAGTCGCATCATCATTTGCCGGGATGGCAAAATCTACTTTATTCGGATCGCTGTTGGTATCCACCATTCCTAAAGTGGTAATTCCAAGACGACGAGCTTCTGCTAAAGCAATGTGTTCGTGAGAGATATCGCAGATAAAGAGTGCTGCCGGGATACGTGCCATATTGGAAATTCCACCCAACACTTTTTCCATTTTATCTTTATCACGCTTCAAAGTCAAACGCTCTTTTTTGTTGATGCTGATGCTGCTATCTTCAAGCATTTTCTCGATGCTCTGCATTTTTTTCACACTCTTACGAATGGTTCCGAAATTCGTCAGCATACCACCCAACCAACGGTCGGTTACGTAAGGCATATTTACGCGTTGTGCGCAATCTGTAACGATTTCTTTGGCTTGCTTTTTTGTAGCGACAAAAAGAATTTTTTTACCACTTTTAGCCAATTGCTTCATCACGGCAGCGGCTTCTTGTAACCCTTCAATGGTTTTATTAAGGTCAATGATATGGATACCTTTTTTCTCGGCAAAGATGTAAGGTAACATCTTCGGGTTCCATTTTTTACGCAGGTGACCAAAGTGTACACCTGAATCGAGTAATTGTTGATGTAATGATGTATTTTCTGACATGATATTGTATCGTTATAAGTTGTTGTAAAATGAATTGTTTTCGGACGAAGCGATTAACGTTTAGAGAATTGATAACTTCTACGGGCCTTCTTATGACCGAATTTCTTACGTTCTACAGAACGAGGGTCACGGGTCAGTAATCCTGCCGGCTTCAAAGTCACTCGGATTTCAGCATCCAGATCACATAGGGCACGGGAGATACCCAGTTTGATAGCTTCTGCTTGTCCTTTTTGTCCGCCACCATCTACGGTAACATTCACATCATATTGATCCATCGCATTGATGGTCTTTAAAGGGAGTTCAACCTGATTTTGAAGATACATCAGGGGGAAGTATACTTTATAATCACGGTCATTTACGGTGATTTTGCCACTGCCTTTACTGATATAGATACGTGCAACGGCTTCTTTTCTACGACCAATGGCTTTTTTCTGTTTTTCCATTATTTATTAGAATTTATTTGGATGATTAATTTAATTTGAATTCAGTTGGCTTTTGTGCACCATGTGGATGCTTTTCACCGGCATAAACAAACATTTTTTTGAACATGGCACGACCCAAGCGATTTTTAGGAAGCATGCCTTTTACAGCACGTTCTACTATTTGTTCAGGACGACGGGCTAGGAGGTCCTTCGCTGTTTCTTCTTTTTTACCACCCGGATAGCCACTGAAATTCAGATATACTTTCTGGTCTAATTTGTTTCCCGTGAAAACCACTTTATCTGCATTCAACACGATGACATAGTCGCCGGCATCAGCATGGGGGGTATAAGTGGGTTTATGTTTGCCACGCAAAATGGTAGCAATCCGGGTACACATACGACCAACAGTTTGGTTGGTTGCATCAATCACAAACCATTCGGCTTTGTGATTCTGTTTGTTTGCAAATTGAGTTTTGTAACTTAAATGTCTCATTGTTGTGTTTCTGTTTAATATCTTATTTTAAAAGGAGCGCAAAAGTAAGGCTTACATCTTGACAATCCCAAGATTTCTCAAACAAATATTTATTTAGTGCCCGTATCTCATTGAAAATCAGTACAAAAAAGGATAAATATAAATAATTTTAATAGGTTGTCGATGAATTTCTCTTAATTTTGTTAAGAAATGCGTAAAATAATGTTAAAAAAGCTTGTATGAAGAATTTTCAAATGTTAAGTTTACAGCAAATATTCATTAATCTTTATTTAAAACAGAAAAGTATGAAGAAAAGACTATTATTAACACTTACAGTTCTATTATTGGGATTGCAGGTCGTGCTGGCGCAAAGTGGTGCCCTTAAAGGTCGTATTACCGACGACAAAGGTGAACCCATTCCAGGTGCAACCATCCGGGTAAAGGGAACATCTAAGGGAACCGTAACTGATATGAACGGGAACTTCAAGATTAATGTTGATGACGGCGCTATGTTACAGATCAGTGCAATTGGTATGAAAACAACCGAGAAGCCGGCACAAGATGGAATGAACGTCAAATTGGCTTCAGAAACACGAGGTATTGGTGAGGTTGTGGTTACCGCCATGGCTGTTCCTCGTGAGAAAAGAAGTTTAGGTTATTCCACTACACAAATTAAAGGCGACGACTTGACCCAAGGTCAGGACAGAAGCGCTTTGAGTGCATTGGCTGGAAAGGTAGCCGGTGTGAATATTACGAACACTTCAGGTTCTCCCGGAAGTGGTACCCGTGTTGTAATCCGTGGTGGTTCTTCCATCACAGGTGATAACCAAGCTTTAATTGTTGTAGATGGTGTACCATATAATAATGGTAATAGCCAAAATGCAGGAGATAACCTGAATAACCAGCTCGATGCAGGTAATCGTGGTAACGATATCAACCCTGAAGACATTGAGTCTATGACAGTACTGAAAGGTGCGGTTGCGAGTGCGCTTTATGGTTCACGCGCTTCCAATGGTGCGATTATGATCACGACCAAAAAAGGTAAAGGTGGTAAAGGTGGTGCTGCTAAAAATGCAAGTTTCTCCAGCAATTATGGTTGGAGCAATATCCTGAAATATCCTGAATTCCAGAATGACTGGGGTCAAGGATATGGCGGTGAAACCCATACTGAAGAGAATTGGAGCTGGGGTCGCAAATTCGATGGTAAACTAGCCCCATGGGGTAATGTTGTGAATGGCGTTCAAAAAGTAAAGCCTTACGTAGCCCTGCCTGATAATGTAAAGGATTTCTTCCGCAGAGGTAAAACTTGGGATAACAATTTCAACATTGGAGGATCTAATGAAAAAAGTAACTATTTCGTTTCTTTCAGCAACCTGAGCAATCAGGGTATAGTTGAAAATTCTGACTACAGAAGAACCAGTGTACGTTTTAATGGCGGTACCATCTTCAATGATAAATTGTCTGCTCAAATCGGAGCAAACTACACAAAAGTGAAAGCCAACTTATTTGCTCAAGGACAGGCTAATAACTCTTTCTACGATCAAATCTATCAAACGCCACGCGATATTCCAATGCGTGAACTGCGTGATTTAAATGATCCATTTAATACTTTGGAAGGTTATTATGGTGCTTATACAATCAATCCTTATTATGTGGTTGAGAACTACAAGAACTTAAACAATGTAGATCGTCTGACCGGTAATATTGATTTGAACTACAAACCGTTCAAATGGTTGGAAGTAATCAATCGTACTACGAATGACTATTATACAGACATCACCACACAATACGCACCTAAGTTCAATGTGGTTCGTGAAGACTTTGGCGTGGATATCAATGAACCCGGTCAATACTCTGTGAGTAATTTATCATTCAATGAAATCAATAACGATTTGATGTTCCGCATCAAACAATCATTGGCTAAGGATTTCTCCATCAACGCATTATTGGGTCATAACGTTCGTCAGCGCAGCTCACGTTCTTCTTATGCCGAAACAAAAGGTACGGTTATCAATGATTTCCAAAATCTTGATAATACCGCTAGCGGACATAATGCTGCCAGTGCTCGTTTCCTCAGTCGTTGGGTAGGTCTTTATGCAGACGTTCAATTCAATTTCAGTGATTATTTATTCTTAAATTTGACAGGACGTAATGATTGGTCCAGCAATTTACCAATCAACAAAAATTCTTATTTCTATCCTGGTGCATCATTGGCGTTTGTAATTTCTGATTTATTACAGAAAGAAGCCAATTTGAATGATAAATATTTGTCTTTTGCAAAACTCCGTATGGGTATTACTCGTGTAGGTGCCGATGGTTCATCAAACTATGCGCTGTATCCAACGTTTGCTAAAAACTATATTACCGATGGTTATAATAATTCTGAATTGCTTTTCCCAATCAATGGTGTAGCAGCATATTCTCAAAACAATCGTTTGGAGAATCCTAATCTGAAACCTGAGATTACTGTTGAAAAAGAAATCGGTACGGAATTAGGCTTCTTCCAGGATCGCCTTCGTGTAGATCTTTCTTTGTATGATCGTACCTCTAAAGATATGATTATCCCGGTTGATCTTCCTGCCTCTTCAGGTTATACTTCAGGTCTTTTCAACGCCGGTAAAATTACGAATCGCGGTATTGAATTAGCTGTGAATGCCACTCCTGTTCGTATGAAAAACAATGGTCTGAAGTGGGATTTATTCTTCACTTATACCAAAAATAAGAGTGAAGTAAAAGAACTTTTCGGAGACAATCAACAATTAAGTTTAGGTGGATTTAACGGATTGAGTGTTGTTGCAGCCGTTGGACAACCTTACGGTGCAATCTATACCAGAGGACCTGAGCGCACTGCTTCCGGTCAAATCATTTGCGACGCAAATGGTATGCCTATCTTAAGCAGTACACCTCAACTTTATGGATCTTATAATCCAGATTGGATGGCCAGTTGGGGTACGGACCTTTCTTTCAAAGGTTTCCGCGCACACGTATTGTTCTTCCACAAACAAGGAGGACAAATCTATTCTCGTTTGAAAAACATCATGGAGTTTGTTGGATCTTCTTCTACTACAGCGTATAACGATCGTGAAGATTTCGTTGTTCCAAATTCTGTGGTTGAGGTTTCACCGGGCGTATATGCTACCAATGAAACGAAAGTGAATGCTGAGACATTCTGGACAGAACAATCAAACAATGAAATGAATATTTTGCCGGCTACATTTACCAAATTACGTGAAGCTTCATTGTCTTACTCATTGCCTAAAAAATGGATGAAAAAATCACCATTTGGAAGCATTGAAGTAGGTGTCTATGGAAACAATTTGTGTCTGTGGGTGTCTCGTGAGAAAAACGAATTCGGCCAGCGTAAAAACACTTTCATCGATCCTGAGATCAATGGTTTCGGTACAGGTAATGTACAAGGTGTTGAATTCGGAACAGTTCCATCTTTACGCAACTATGGTGTTAACTTAAGACTTACTTTCTAATTCATTTTAAATAAGATATACGATATGAAAACAAACAGAATATATACATTGCTTATACTCTTAACCGGGGTGATGGTCTTGAATTCATCCTGTAGAAAGTGGATGGATGTTCGTACCGACCCGAATAATCCATCTGATGAACAAATGACCCTTGAATTGGTTTTGCCAAGTGCAGAATACAATATTTCTTATGTGGTGGGTAACCGCTACGCAGAAATTGGAGGTTTCTTGTCACAATATTGGACACAATTGCCTTCTGCTACTCAATACTACGATTACGATCGTTATTCTTTCGACGCTACGGATGCTGATCGCGAGTGGTCACAACTGTATGCCGGTTCATTGAAAGATCTCAGTTTTATTGTTGCAAAAGGTGCTACAACTGGAGATTCAAACTATGTAGCCGTTGCAAAAATCCTTCAGGCATATACCTATCAGTTGATTTCTGATGTACACGGTGATATTCCTTTTACAGAAGCATTAATGGCTCAGGGTGGTACCATTGCGCCTCATTATGATGCTCAAAGCGTTGTTTATGATGGTTGCGAAAACCTGCTGAACGAGGCTATGGATTGGATGTCCCCTGAAAGTGCAAAGCATCCCGGTGCTGATGATGTCATCTTCGGCGGTGATATGGCCATGTGGATTAAATTTGCAAATACCTTAAAGTTGAAATTGGCAATGCGTCAGTCGGGTATTCGCCCTGCTAATGCAGCGGCTATCATGGCTACATTAAGTACTGCAGATTTCTTGGAATCAGGTGAAATGGCAGAGATCCATTTCTTTGATGTAACAGGAAACAAAAATCCTTTATATGCCAGTATCCAAGGTATAGGTGTTGATAATAACGTTGCTTCAAAGGCAATCGCTGACACTTTGAATGGTTGGGCAGATCCTCGAGCAATTGCTTTCTTTGATGAAAGTTCATTTGGTGCAGCAGGCATTAACGGTACTGTACAAGGTATCGCCGCATACAATCCTGGCGCTTACCCTTCAAATTCACCACGTTCTACACTGTCTTCTCAAATTTTAGGCCCTACTGTACCTGTTATCTTTATGTCTGCATGGGAAAGTAATTTCCTTCAGGCAGAAGCTAAAGCACAAGGATGGTTGACCGGTGCTTCAACAGCTCAGGAAGATTATGAAGAAGCCATCGTCAGCAATATGGAATATTATGGATTTGACACAACAGGTCTTTCCTTATTCGCTGCGGCACCTTATGCATGGGAAGCTAATTTAGCTGATCAACTCAAGCAAATCGGTGTTCAGAAGTGGGTAGCTTTCTGCGGAAATCAAAACATCGAATCTTGGATCGAATGGAGAAGAACAGGTTATCCGGTATTGGAACCATCTAAAGCGTCTACACTTCCTTTAGGATTGTTCCCTGCCCGTATTCCTTATCCATCCGGAGAAGAAACAGCTAATCCAAATTTCCCGGGTCAAAAACCTATTACTGAAAAAATGTGGTGGGATCTTTAATCTTAAACGAATAAATAATTACACATGAAAAGAATAATCATCATACTCCTTGCCGCTATACCGGCACTGACTTATACCTCATGCAAATTGAAGTATACTACAGATAATATTACAGAAAAGATTGTTGAACCCCATTATCCAACCATTACCCTGAAAGGTGATCAGTTTATCAGTATCCCAGTAAGCGCTACCGGTACTTACACTGATGCAGGTGCCCAAGGTCTGGATGACAATGACGGCAAAATCTATGACTTGATTCCGGAAAGTGCGGAAGTGGATTTGACTACTGCCGGTTTCTATACCGTCATTTACAGCTTCAAAAATACCGATGGATACGGATCAACTGCTACACGTTTTATCCTTGTAACCGGGGTCGATTCAGCTACGGATTATACCGGTGAATATCGCCGTACTTCTAATAATTCGCCAATGAATGTTGAAAAAGTGGCTACCGGTTTGTACAAAACCGATAATGTGGGTGGTGTGTTATTACCATCGGCGTTTGCCCTTACAGCTTATTTTGGCCTGATAGATGACAGCACCATCGTAGTACCTGAACAACCTACTGATGCCGGTATTTTGTATTGCAGCAATTCATTTCTGCGTACAATGACCGATACAACAGGTGGCGCTACAACCGATACAACGATCTCTTGGATTGTTCGTAATCCTAGTTTCGGTACCGCACAACGTACTTTCTCACATCAGTAAGTAATAATTTTTCTTTTGAAAGGCCATATCTCCCGGATATGGCCTTTTTGTTTTATACCTCGATCATTCCCTTTAAAATTATACAGACCAATGACCAATGATGATTATTTATATATAATGACAGGCCCATTTTTTCAACATTAATCCTTACTTTTGCGCCCTTAAATCCTATTTCTTAACCCGTTTCGGGAAACCGAAACACTAAAAAACAAACATGAGCGAAACCACATTTTCAAACCAAAACCTTGCCACTGGTCAAGCTGGCGCACACGACGATTTCGATTGGAGCGTAGACAAACGTAATGTATCTACTTACAGTCAGGCTGAGCGTGAAGTTTTTGACAAAACGTATGAAAATACGTTTAAAGCTGTTACAGATAATGAAATGGTCATGGGTACAATTGTAGGCCTGACTAAAACCGACGTTGTAATCAATATCGGATACAAAAGCGACGGACTCGTTTCCTTAAACGAATTCCGCGATATGCCGGAAATCAAAACCGGTGATGAAGTAGAAGTACTCATCGTAGAAAAAGAAGACCGTGAAGGCCATTTAAACCTCAGCCGTAAACTGGCTCGCCAGCAACGCGCATGGGAACGTATTGTGGATGTTTATAAAACCGGAGAAATTGTAACCGGCCATGTAACTTCAAAAACAAAAGGTGGATTGATCGTTGATTTATTCGGAATGGAAACTTTCCTGCCGGGTTCTCAAATTGATGTGAAGCCTGTAACAGACTACGATCAGTTTGTCAATAAAACCATGGAATTCAAAGTCGTGAAGATCAACGAAATGATCCGTAACGCAGTTGTATCCCATAAAGCCCTCATCGAAAGCGATATCGAAGCTCAACGTACTGAGATCATTTCTAAATTGGAAAAAGGTCAGGTATTGGAAGGTACTATTAAGAATGTTACTGACTTCGGTGCCTTCATCGATTTGGGTGGATTGGATGGTCTCCTTTATATCACAGATATCTCATGGGGTCGTATCAATCATCCGAGTGAAGTCTTGCAAAATGGTCAGAAACTCAATGTGGCCGTTTTGGATTTCGACGATGAGAAAAAACGTATTTCATTGGGTCTGAAACAATTGACCCCACATCCTTGGGATACTTTACCGGATACCATTGCTGAAGGCAATAAAGTAAAAGGTAAGGTTGTGAATATTGAAGATTATGGTGCATTCCTGGAAATCGAACCGGGTATTGAAGGTTTGGTACACGTTTCTGAAATTACCTGGAGCAATCAACCGATTAACGCTAAGGAATTCTTTAAAATGGGAGATGAGCATGAAGCCATGATCGTTTCTATTGATAAAGACGATCGTAAAATGAGCCTTTCTATCAAGAAACTCACTGCCGATCCTTGGGATGAAATCGAAAGCAAATATTCAGTAGGAAGTCAACATAGTGGTTTGGTGAAAAATCTGACCCCATACGGTGTATTCGTTGAATTGGAACCGGGTATTGGTGGTATGATTCATATCTCTGACCTGAGTTGGGTGAAGCGTTTCAACCATCCTAGTGATTTCACAAAGGTGGGCGAACATTTACCGGTGATCGTTTTGGGTGTAGATAAAGACACACGCAAACTTTCTCTTGGTCACAAACAAATCGAAGAAGATCCATGGAACACTTTTGAAAGTGTATTCCCAATCGGTTCTTTACACGATGGTGTGATGATTCGTAAAGAAGAGAAAGGTGGTATCATTCAATTGCAATATGGTTTGGAGGCATTTGCTCCAACCCGTCATCTGAAAAAAGAGGATGAAAAAATGATTGCCGTAGATGAAACGAACCAATTCATGATTCTTGAATTTGATCGCAACGAAAAACGCATCATGGTATCACATGCTAAGGTATGGGAAGCTCATATTGAAGAAGAGAAAGAAGTAGCCCGTAAGGATGCTCAGACCGACAGCGACAATACCAAGAAAGCAGTAAAGAATATTCAGTCTAAGGTTGAAAAAGCAACCCTCGGAGATATCGGTGCCCTGGCCGATCTGAAGAAAAAAATGGAAGGTGGCGAATAATATTGCTCCAACCAATAATGTAAAAACGCCGGATTCGTCCGGCGTTTTTTTATGCTTTTAATCAATGTATGTCCACTGAAATATTCTCATCTGATCTATAAAATCATATTTCCTAAAATCAGTACATTTGAGTATAAAACCTTCTGTGATGACCACGTCAAAAAAATTTGATTCAGAAAAATTTAAGTCTGAGATCATTCAACAGTTGAAGACCGATGAACGATACAAAGAGTTCTTTGATCTGTATCAACCCACTTCAGTCGAGAGTTTCATCAATACTTTTGCCAGAGAGAAAACCATGTGGTATCAATACGGCGATATGTATATGGCCGGAAACCGGGATGAACAAACCCGCTGGATCGATCAGGCTCACTCTCATTTGAAAACTATCCTGCAGAAAAAGTTGTTTGATGCACAATGCTTGTGGCGTGCCGAACAAATACACTTCAAAGAAATTGTGCATTCCTATGATTTCAATTTATGGATCAATAATATTTTAAATTGCCCCTTTATAGAGCCTATCAATGAAGAAGACATACAGCTCTATATTGACTATCTGCAACAAAAAACAGATTTCGAAGATCTGCGCTGGGAGCACGATTGGCAAAGCTTCAATGAGATACGTGAAGCCTATTTAGACCCGAACTCAAGTGGAGAAGTACCTGAATGGTATGAATATCACATGAGTCATACCGGCACCGGAGTATATTGTAATCTGCCCGATATTCGTGAAGAGAAGGAAAGCCGCTATATGACGGCATGGCGCGATAGCATCAAAGCCGAAAGAGATATACAGATGCAACAATATGAAGCCACACGCGATAAACGACCTTTTCTAAATCCTTATGACCATGAAACGTGTAAGGAATTCATACAGAAATATGATTCTAAAGAAACCCTGGAGTACTACAAGGCCTATAAACATTGGAACAGGCATCGTGAAGCCAATGAGAGTCTGGATGAGATATTAAGTATGATGATGAGTGAAAGTGGCCGTATTCCCATAGAGGCTCACAACGACTGGCGTGAAGCGGTACGATTGGCCTATGGTAAATATAAAGCGGAACGGATCATAGAATACCTGCCCATGGCCTGGGAAGAATACATGATGAATAAGAGCCTGGGTATAGCCTTCCCGCTCGAAGCTCAACGAGAATTTGAAGTAGAATTCAGAAACGGACTCATCGATAAGATTATTAAAGGCAGGGTGTATTTGGGTGAAGAACCGAATATGGACTTTTAGTCAAGAATGTAAGGATGCCCTTAAAAATTGATTGTACAATCAAGACCTACGTCAATATATTATTCACCGGCTTCAATGCCTGCAAAGTCGTCGTCTCTCCCAACATTTGCATCAAATCGATTTCGATACCTCTGCTCATTGCAGTGATGGGAACATCATTGGCACTGCCTTCGAATGGACTCTCGCTCGATTCGCCTATTTTTTCCATGGTCGTAAATATCCATCCGGCCAAGGCACTGAAAGGGATAGACAACCAGATATAATGTTCGCCCAGTTTGTTGAACTCCTGCAGCATGCCCATGGGGATTAAAAAAATAAAGATTTTAATAAACCACAAATTGAGGGTGGAATACTGACGCGGATAAGGGAAATTTTTAATCCGCTCAGAAGCGCCTTGCTGATTGTACAATTCCACCAGCATGCGCTCGAGTTCCATATGGCGGAAATCTTCGATGAGGCCGCGATGTAAGAGCGATTTTAAATGGGTCGATTGCAGGGCAATGATCTGGGCCGCTTTATTGTTACTGTGCATCACTTGTTGGTATTCCGTTTCAGAAAGATAGGGTTTGAGGGCGTCATCCACACTACCCTGATGCTCCTCTACTGTAAACCACTTGTCTTTGTATTCAGCAATATGTTTTTTATAAATCGCTTCCCATACCCGGGGCTCACGCAATTGGTATCTCAGGGCTGTGAGCCAGGCAAAATGTCGTCGATACAGTTCAAGATGAATTTGATGCAACTCTTCTTGAGTAACAGGTGAAACGGCATGGTGATCGCTTACATAGTCTTTTACCATCATGCCCCATGAGCGACTGGCATTTACGATAGCCCCCCATATCCTTCTGGCTTCCCACATGCGATCATAGGAGGCGTTGTTTTTAAAACCAACCAAGAAGGCCACAGCCGTACCCAATAAGGCCACAGGTAGCCAGGGAATGGATAACCATTTCCAGTCGAGTACGATATAACAAAAGGTCGGTACGAAAGAAATAATCATCAACCCGATGATGTCACGTCGGGTCCAGTAAACGACTTCTTTAATGGTATAATATTTGCCCGAATGCATTTTTTGTTTTGAGAGCTTAGTGTTTCGTTTTTAGTATCGAAAGACGTGTATTTATATATTCATAAATTCATATGACATGGGCATATTGAATCTTTGAGTTTCAACCTGAACGCTTTCGAAAATAAAATCTTATGCGATCAAATGATGGGTGGCGCTGATAGCAGCCTTGAGGAGTTTAGATACCGGGCAATTGATTTCTGCTTCTTTTACTGAAGCCGCTAAAACTTCTTCCGTTAGTCCTTCTGCTTTCACACTGGTATCGATATTCGATTGGGTGATGCTTCCATCCTCAAGTACGATGGTCACGGTGGTATCGATACTCTCCGGTGTGATGCCCGCAGCGTTGAGAACAAAAGCCAGTTTCATTGAAAAGCAACCGGCATGGGCGGCAGCAATCAATTCTTCGGGATTGGTACCTATGCCATCGGCGAAACGGGTATTGAAGGAGTATTGCGTTTCGGTCAGAACTGTACTTTGAGTGCTTAAGTTTCCTTTACCTTCTTTTCCGGATCCGGCCCAATGGGCTGAGGCGTGACGTTTAATTTGCATGAGATTGTTTTTTGAGATTTTTAAATATTCAGTATTGTAAAAATGCGATAAGTTTTCTGATTGAGCAATTCCTTTTATCTATACCGTGCAATGACTTCCAAATTCTTCATTATTTCCAATCAACAGTAACCACAATTTCATTTTTCCTATCCACAAGTTGATAGGGTGGGTTATAACCCAGATATCGGAAACTTCCATGATAGGAGATGTTTTGTTGATCTAGGAGGGTTTTAAGTTTCAATATTTGTTTCTCAATATCTTCATCAGAGGCGAACCCTCCAAAGGATATGGCAGCTACATATTCATCTGCAGTATTGACGAGAGATATACCCGGATCCTTGGGCATTGGAAGTTTATCTAATGAATATCCTTCCGGCATGATGAATGACATACTGGAAACACTATCCTGAATATCCATAACCACCGGAGCAGTCATGGCAATTTTTTCTCCCGTACCATTTCCGCCAAAAATATATCCCGCCAATTGTCTAAATCCTCTATTACCGAGCTCATCAAATGACTTGGAGTTGCTTTTGACTGTTGCAATAGTTACAGATGGATAAAAACGGATTTCAAAATCTTTTTCTTTACGCACCACTTGATAAGGTTGATGATTCGTCTTTCTGCTGGCCATAACGACATAAATTTGAGATAATAGTAAAAGGCTTGCTACAATAAGGAGAATAATATAAATGATCTTCATGGCGATTGTTTAAGGATGATGAATAAATCGAAAGGATTCTATTGTACAGGTTCAAATGACTTAATAAATAGCCTTCCAATGGTTATGCAAAGGTACTTCCTACAGAACTACCTGTTTGACGATTCCCTCTATACCCTATCCTAAAGCTTGATAGATTAACCATTGATCTTCAACCTAAGCGTTTGAGATGCAGGCTGTCTATATCCGGTTATCAGGTTATGAAAATGATAGGATGGACTTTTATTCAAAATGAAATGAATGAAGATGATTTCCCTTCATGACATATTGTACAAATGATTCCGGGTAACTTGCAGAAGCTCCGGATGCATTTAGGTTAGCCTCTTTTTTATTTTTTTGGGGATCAATCTGCCAACTGATAAATCTCGCCTGAGTTTCGACCCATGCCATCATAATCGAGTCCATAACCTACTACAAATTTATTGGGTATCGAAAATCCGACATAGTCTACTTGCAGCGGAAACAAGAGTGCATCTGGTTTTTGAAGCAGGGTACAGATTTTCACTGAAGCCGGATTTTGTTTCTTCAGCACGGGAATAAATTCGGTAAGCGTACGACCGGTATCTACAATGTCTTCCACCAAAACCACATGCTTATCGCTCAAATCTTCCTCCAAACCTATAGAAGTAATAACCGTTCCGGAAGAGGTGGTGCCTTTGTATGAAACCAGTTTGATAAACGAAATAGATGCCGGAATGCTGATTTTTTTAAACAAATCTGACGCAAAAATGAATGAACCATTCAGGATACCAATGAAGAGTGTCTCTTTCCCTTGATAGTCTTCATTGATTTGAGCAGCCAAATCGGTGATGCGCTCATGTATGGTATGAGCATCGAGAAAGGGTACGAAAAATTTATCCTTAACTTGTATGCGGTTCATAGATCTTATTTTTTCTTTTTAGCAGCAGCCTTTTTCTTGGCATCCGCTGCTTTTTTGTCAGTGGTTTTCTTATCTGCAGCTTTCTTATCTGTTGCTTTTTTAGCATCAGCCTTCATTTTAGCGGCTGCTGTTTTAGGATCCGGTTTTTTGGCAGCTGTTTTTGCTTTAGGATCCGGTTTTTTAGCCGCTTCTTTTTTCACCGGATCTTTTGCTTCGGGTGCTTTGGCTACTTCTTTCTTGAATTCTCTTTTTAACCCGGTGGAAGTCACTTGTAATTTTTGTTTATCATCTTCAACGGTTCTCGGTTGCTCTTTTACCGGTGCAGTTGTTTTTGTTTTTGCCGCCGGATCAGTCGACTTCGCGGTTTCTATTTTCTTACGTTCGGGCAAAGGACGATAAATCACCTGATCAAATCTCTTTTTCAACGACTTCACTGAATCGTCTACGCCCGCTTCATCATACTTTCTGTTGAGCTCAATATACTCCGGCTTTTTAGGTTTTGGCGGTATGGCTTGAATCGATTGTTGCAAGACAACCGCAGGCGGTGCTGCAATAATCTCCTGTGGTTTGATTTCTGTTTTATCTGCCAACAAGGCTTCAGTTCGACGAGCCTTTTCATTGTCGATGATGGCTTCAACTGGCGCTACATTAACCTCGACGGGTTTGACCACTTCCGTAGCACCATCGGGTTTCACAATCGTGACGATTGTATCCTTCTTTTTAACTGGTTGCTGTGTCAACACAACAGGCTCCTCAGAGAGTTTTTCTTCTACTGCAACTTTGGGGGTTTCAACCTGTGTATTGACTTTAGGCGTTTCAATCACTACAACTTTCACGGGTTCTTCCACTTTCTTTTCTTCCATAATAGGTGCTGCAGGGGTCTCAGTAACCACAGCCGGTTCAACGATCTTCTTTTCTTCGGCTACTTGAACTTGAGGTGTTTCCGTCACCACCACTTTCACAGGTTCTTCCACTTTCTTTTCTTCCTGTACGGGTGTTTCAATAGCCACTTTCACAGGCGTTTCCGCAGGTTTAGGGTCGACCACTAAATGCTGAGGAACGGGTACCGGTTTGACGGCCGGCTCCTCTTTCACCACTTCAACTTGACGTGGGATTTCATTCAAGAACCTGGGTTTTAATTTCGGGGTACCATATGCTTTGTATTGAAGGGTCAATTGTTCGCCCACTTCAGGTTCGTCGCCGGGTTGCAAATTATTGAAGCTATACAAATTATCCATCAACATGGCTTCTTTCTGGGAGATCATTTGCATGGATTCTCCCGCTTTAACCGTATGAAATTCTACTGTGCCGGTTTTGCGTTTACGCTCTACAAACACAAACATATCATAGGGCAAGGGACCATCGATCAAATCATTCATCGCCAGGAGTTTGGCATAACGGATATTAAATTCAATGGCTTTGTCTACCAACATTTCACCCTTCTTTGCCCAAAATCCTTTGATGCCTTTGTAAAAAAGGGAAGGATCGTCATTGGATTTTAAAGCGGGAGAGGCATCCATTTCCGGTACCACTTCGCCTTTGGGTTTTACTGTTTTTGAAATGGCCTCATATGTGTACTGTTGTAAATTATATTTTTCTACCAAATCAGTCAGCCGTTTTACATACACCGGATTAGTCGCATATCCTGCACGTTTCAGTCCGCTGGCCCAGCCTGTATAGTCTGTAATATCCAGTCCGAATAAAAATTGATACCGGTTGCTGTTGCGCAGAAAATCGGAATGGTCGATATAAGATTGTTCGGTACTAATATACTTGCGAAAACATTCTTGCTTCTTATCATCATCATGTAAAAAGGTTTCGCCGGCCCATGTACTTTTACATTTAATGCCGAAATGATTATTGGCTTGAGTTGCGAGTTCGCTCTTACCGGCTGCACTTTCATGTATGCCCTGTGCCAGGGTGATGGATGCCGGTACGCCGGTTCGCAATTGCTCTTCGATGGCCAGTTTTTTATACCGGTCAATGTAAGATAAGACCTCTTCATCTGACTGTGCCATCAAAGATTGAAAGCCTAAGCAGCAGCAAAGTATCAACAGCATTCGTTTCATCATATGTTATTTTTTTCTGGATAGCATGATCCCGTCGCGAATAGGTAAAAGTACGTTCTCAAGACGATTATCTTGTTTAATTTTTTGGTTAAAAGCATGCATCGCAAGGGCATTTTTACCTGCTGTTTCCAATGCAACTACATCACCATGATAGAGCACATTGTCCGACAATATATATCCTCCCGTATTCACCCGATCGATTACGAGATCATAGTAAAGTCCATAATTGATTTTATCAGCATCAATGAAAACCAAATCAAAATTTTCGGTCAGTTGAGGTAAAATATCCGCAGCTTTTCCAATTTTAAAAATGATCTGATGAGCATATGCCGATTGGGCTACAAAGTCACGGGCCAATTCAGTTTGTTCTTCATGGTTGTCTATGGTATAGAGCTTACCATCCGGCTGCAACCCTTCCGCCAGACATAAAGCAGAATAGCCGGTAAAAGTGCCAATTTCAAGAATTGTTTTAGGTTTAATCATATGACTGATCATACTTAAAACCCTGCCTTGTAAATGACCCGAAAGCATCACCGGTAATTCGGTCTGCAAATGCGTCTGGCGATTGAGTCGATACAGCAACTCTGATTCCGGGGTGCTGTGCTCTGTACAGTATTGATCGATAGCCGGATCCGTAAGTCTGTGCATGGAATTAGGCTGCTTTGTTTTTGTTTGAAAATAATAACAAGAGTAAAAAAGTAATCAGTCCATTGATCACCAACAGCTCCACACCAATTTTATATCCGTTGAAAAGGGTGGCGGAAAGATCAGTCAGTGGTTGGGCAATGGAAGGAGAAAGAGATAATTTTTTAATAAACCATTCTGCATTACACAACACATCAATCAGTAAAGTGAGTAACGGTGCTGCCAAACAAATCGGAAGCACCAGCTGATCTTTGATCCCTCGCTTGGTAAGGATTCCAAAAGTAAACAAGCCCAGTAGCGGACCATAAGTATATCCTGCCACTTTCAGAATCACATCAATAATGGATTTGTCATCAATCCACTTGAACACCATGGTACAGATAAAAAAGAGCACAGCAAAACATAGATGAACGGTCAGTCGGGTGCGTTTGCGTTGAGCTTCATTTTTTGATTCATCCCGCTTCAGCCCCAGCAAATCGATGCAAAAGGATGAGGTGAGTGCTGTCAACGCTCCGTCGGCACTTGGGAATAATGCAGAGATCAAACCGATGATAAACAAGATGGAAATAGCCACAGACAAATAGCC
Source organism: Chitinophagaceae bacterium (assembly GCA_016786845.1). Taxonomy (GTDB): domain Bacteria; phylum Bacteroidota; class Bacteroidia; order Chitinophagales; family Chitinophagaceae; genus OLB11. The sequence goes on from JAEUVB010000004.1 coordinate 73,891, forward strand.
GTTCAACGCAATAGCCGGAAACAAATCATCACCCTTGATGTCAATCCCGTTTTTGGTCGCATAAAGGTATAAACATCCGCCTAAAAAGAGGAACATGAAATTGACGAAAAGAATAATGGTACTGAAGGTCAGCATATTTTTCTGTGAGTCGCCGAGCTTTTTTACACTAATATTTTTTTGCATCATTTCCTGATCCAGCCCGGTCATGCCGATGGTGATGAATGCGCCGCCGATAATTTGTTTCAGAAAAAATCCGCCCGACTTATAATCGGTATTGAAAATCTTGGTATACCCTGACGTCTTCATTTCCGATAAGGCCGCTCCGGTTCCAAGGTCAAGTTGACTAAGGATAGCGACTATGCAAACCACTAAACCAAGCAGCATAAAAGTCGTTTGTAAAGTATCGGTATAGACTATCGTTTTTACACCACCTTCAAATGTATACAGGAGTATCAGCAACAAGATCACGAAGGCCGTCAACCAAAATGGTATGCCCATGTGGTTTAAAATAAAAATCTGTAAGATATTCACCACCAAATAAAGTCTCGCAGTGGCTCCTAAAGTACGTGATATGATAAAGAACATCGCTCCTGTTTTATAGGCGGTCATACCGATGCGGCTTTGGAGATAGGAATAGATAGATGTCAGCTGCAATCGATAATACAACGGCAGTAAAATATAAGCCACCGCCAGATAGCCGAGAAAATATCCGATGACCACCTGAAAATATTGAAACCCGCCTGCGCCCACTGTCCCTGGTACACTCACAAAGGTGACCCCGCTCAGGGAAGTGCCGATCATGCCGAAGGCCACCAGCATCCAATTGGAATTCCGATTGCCGATGAAGAAGGATTCATTGTCGCTCTTGCGTGAAGTAAAATAGGCCACGAGCAGTAAGATCGCAAAATAGGCCAAAACAAAGCTGAGCAGGAGTCCGGATGACATAGGCATGTAGTTGGGGTAAAAATAAGCGTTTCGGGAAACTTTGCTTAGATTTTTTTAAGGATGCAAAAGGCCTGCATTTTGCACACGCACAGATGAAAAGATCGTCAGAAATATCCGAAATATTCCCTCGAATAAGCCGCATATTCAATATTGATTTCATCGCCGGGACCGAATAGATGAAAGTCTGCTTCGGAGACTTCTATGCTGTATTTCGTAAGACTGTGAATATAGAAATGCCAGGTATGACTATGGGGTACGAAACGGGTAGAAGCAATGGTCGTCTTTTCTATGGTTTTGAGTTTGTGCTTCATGTCTAAGCGTAATTTCTGCAATCGAAACCGATAGGTGAGCCATGCGGCCACGGAAAAAAAGACCAATAAAAATCCTAATCCGATAAAATAGACTTTGATCAGGACCTGCACATCCGCAGTGACGATATAATATACCAGGGCGACGATAAATGGTACCGTGGCACACAACACTAAAAATACATTCATAACCCGCATATACTGCCTGCTCTCCGCTTCGTAGCGCCGGGTCAGGAAGGCGACTTCATCCTCTTCCAGAGGTTCCGTAGTGAATGAGTTACTCATGTCTTCAGATAAAAATAACGAAAAAATCCAGATGTTTTGTACAGAATTGGATAAAAAGGCTACTTTTGCTGCCCGAAATTCAGGGTTTCTCTGAATCTGTTACCAGACATTTACTTTCGGGAATAACAGTTCAAGCGGGCGTGGCGAAATTGGTAGACGTACCAGACTTAGGATCTGGCGCCGCAAGGCATGGGGGTTCGAGTCCCTCCGCCCGCACAAAAATCAGTGTGAGAATGAGAGAGGAGAGCGGTGCGATCCGAAAGAATTCTCACACTGATTTTTACTTCATTCTCATTCTGTTTCTCACTCTTTCCAGCAATATATCATCCTTCAGATAAGGTGCAATGGTCGATAGCGACATGATCCAATAGAATTCTCACACTTATTTTTACTTCATTCTCATTCTGTTTCTCATTCTACCTCCTTCTCATTCTGTTCCTTCCAACCAATATCTCTCGAAAATCCATCATTTAATGCCTCAAAAGTCGTAGTTTCGCGCACTCAAAAATACATGCACATAGACCGACTCATAGGTCTATACTCAAATGAATTCATATGGCAACAGTTACCCAGGAGAATATTGGTCTCCAGCACGAAAAAATTATCGTCCAATTAAGCAAAGAAGATTATCTGCCCGAGGTCGACAAGGCACTGAAAAAACATTCTAAAAACGCCAATATCCCGGGTTTCCGTAAGGGTATGGTGCCGGTCGGTATGGTGAAAAAAATGTACGGAGCCTCCATCTTCACCGATGAGGTATGGCGCCTGGCCGGTACTAAACTGGAAGAGCATCTCATCAATAATAAAGCCGAGATCTTCGCCCGTCCTATACCTGCTGAGTCTCAGGAAAGACTGAATCTCGATGTCAACAACCCGCAAGACTATACCTTCGAATTTGAGATCGGCACACGTCCCGATTTTCAAATTCCTTTGCTCAACAACGCTACCACCATGCCGATCTACAAGGTAATCGTGACCGATGATATGGTGAGAGAAGAGGCCGAAAAGCTCCAATATAAAGCCGGCAATATGACTGAACCGGAAAGTGTAACCGGAGAAGATAATGTACTCAATGTAGTCTTTGAAGAAATCGACGAGCAAGGTCAGACCATCGAAGGCGGCATCACTAAAGACAATTCCCTCCTCGTGAAATACTTTACCCCGGCTTTACAAGCTCAGCTCATGGGTAAGAAAAACAACGACGAAGTCACATTCAACCTTCAGGATACTTTCGATGAAAAACTTTTGCCGGCCATTCTGAAAGATCTCGATTTGGACCCACAGGATGCCGATGCCCGCAATAAGCGCTTCCGCATGAAGATCACCAAGGTAGGTCTGGTCGAAAAAGCACCCCTCACCAAGGAAACTTTTGAAAAAATATATCCGGGTCGTGGTTTGGAAACCGAAGAAGAATTTTACAGCATCCTGAAAGAGGAAATCCAACGCTATTGGGATTCACAAGCCCGTACCCGTCTGCACAACGAATTATTCGAGCGCCTCGTTCACGAAACCCCGATCAACTTGCCGGTCAATTTTCTGAAACGCTGGATGAGCATCGGTGGTGAGACTTACAAAACGCCTGAGTCGGTTGAAAAGGAATACGGCACCTTCGATCATCAAATGCGCTGGCAGTTGGTGAGCGACAAAATCATTGACGACAATAAACTGACGGTGGATCAGGAGGAATTGGAACAAGCCGCCCGCATGCAAATCATGAGCTATTTTGGCCAGCACGGTCAAATGCCTTCTATGGATGCAGAATGGATGGAACCCTTTGTGAAAAAACAATTGGCCGACAAGAAATTCAACGATGAACTCTGCAACCGCATCATTACCGATAAGTTGTTCTGGACCATCGAACAAAAAATAAATTTGCAGGAAACCGAAATCGGCTTAGACGAATTCATCCACCTGCCAAGCAGTCATCACCATCATCATCATGACTAGTAGGGGGTAAAAAAATAGAAAAGAGGGCTTCGTAAGAGGCTCTTTTTTTATGCCCCCGATGAGCCTCCGTTCATCCCGGCATTTCGTGCGGGGACCCGGAATCCCCTTCGGGGGAGTGAAAGCGGCCAGGCCTATAAGTTTCTCCCTAACCTTATTGGTTGAGTCCCTTTAAACATTCACCATTACATGACATCCACAACCTTCATCTGTATCCTCGTCTGTCCGTTCCAAACATTCTCTTCAATATGATAGAGAATATCGAAGGTGGGTTTTGCTTTCACCACAGAGTTGAGTTTATCCGCCATATTAAATCCTATGCCTTGTATGCTGGGGCCGTTTTCCTGATCCACTACAAAACGGATATGTTTTTCTTTGACGATTTGACTCATGCCTTTATAATCGCGCACGTTGCGCGTGAGGAATATGGGTCTCATATTGTCGGGACCATGCGGGGCAAATTGTCGCAGTACATTGAGATAGGCTTCAGTGATGGTGCTTAAGTCTATCTCTGCATCGATTTCAATCTCGGGCTGAAAGAGTTCTTCAGCCACCATGCTCTTCACCACTTCGTCGAATCGTTTACGAAAGGCCGGAAGTTTTTCTTCGCTCATAGTTAGTCCGGCTGCAAAATAGTGTCCGCCATAGGCATCCAAATATTCTGCACAGTGATTGAGCCCTTCAAACAAATTGAATCCCTTGATGGATCGGGCCGAACCGGTCACTTTCCCGTTCGATAATGTCAGTACAATGGTCGGGCGATAATGATGTTCGATGAGGCGTGAAGCTACGATGCCCACAACGCCTTTATGCCATTCAGGATGGTATACAACTGTCGAACGGAGTGCTGTATCTGAATATATTTCCTGTATCTGTTCCAAGGCTTCTACTGTGGTCGATTTATCGATATCGCGCCGGTCATTATTATTTTCCTGCAATTGTTCGGCCAGCGATTTAGCTGCCTCATCATCTTCAGCCAAAAAGAGCTCAACAGCCTTACGCGCATCATCCATACGGCCTGCCGCATTCACCCTGGGAGCAATAATAAAGACCAGATCGGTAATGGTAAATGCTTTATCCAGATTGCTGATTTGTTTAAGGGCTTTCAACGGAATAGACGGATCTTCATTCGCTTTTTTCAATCCCAATACACATAGGGTTCTGTTTTCACCGGTAATAGGTACAATATCTGCTGCTATGGCCGTGGCTACGAGATCGAGAAACTGATTGACCCGATCGGTAGCAATGTCATATTGTTTGGCATACGCCGAAATCAGTTTATACCCCACACCGCATCCGCAGAGTTCTTTGTAAGGATAGTTACAATCCGGTTGTTTGGGATTGAGTATGGCATAGGCCCCGGGCAATATGTCGTCGGGCATATGATGGTCGCAAACAATCACATCGATGCCATAGGAGGCAGCCTCGGCAATCAATACCGTCGATTTGATGCCGCAGTCGAGGGTAATGATCAAACTAAACCCGGCTTCACGGGCATAGTCGATACCCTGTTTCGAAACACCATAACCTTCAGTAAATCGATGGGGAATATAAAATTCAAGATTAGGGTGAAGGTCCTTAAAAAAACGATAGACTACCGCGACTGAGGTCGTACCATCTACATCATAATCGCCGTAGATAAGCACTTTTTCGCCTTGAGAGATGGCCTTGTGGATGCGTTCTACAGCCTTATGCATATCCTTCATCAAAAAAGGGTCATGCAGGTGCTCTGCAGACGTGCGAAAGAATTGTTTCGATTTTTCAAAGGTATCGATACCGCGTTGTACCAACATACGGCACAGACTAGGATGAATTTTCAGGGATTGTTGGAGGGAGTTTACAAGCTCTGCATCAGCAGCTTTGAGCGTCCATTTTTTTTGTAACATCAGCATTCACAGGTTCGGTTCACAATTTCAGAAAATCTAAGGTAAGGATAAAACCCTTATTCCCAACGGAAAACTTTAATGGCAACAATATACACGACAAGTCCCCATATGCCAAGGATGCCTATTTGTTTCCAACAGTCGATGATGCTGCGGCCTTCAAAAGCCACAGCACGCATGGCATTATTGAGTTGAGTTAAAGGGAGGGCTTTACAAATGGGTTGCAACCAGGCCGGAAAATTGCTTACACCCAGAAATACACCCGACAGCAAGAGCTGAGGCATGGTAATCATATTGGCCAAAGGTGGAATGCTGGCTTCACTCTTGGCTACACTGCTGATGATGAATCCCATACCCAAAAATAAAATCAATCCAATCGCGGCCAAAAGAATCATTTGTATATAGGTCAGAAAACCATGAACTAATGTAAATCCAAATACAAAATGTCCGACCAGAATAATGACTGAAGCAGAAATCAACTGCATAATCAATCTCGAAAAACCTTCAGCAAATATGATATTGGATCGACGAACGGGAGTGGCAAAGAAGCGTTTGAGAACCAGGGTTTGCCTTAGATTGAAAAACAAAAATGCGGTACCGAAAATACCGGCTGATAACAGTGAAAATCCTAACATGCCCGGTAAAAAGAAATCGAGATATTTATATTCGCGTCCTTCAATGGATTTCGGCATGGAGATTTCAGCGATGGTCTTATTATCCGGATATTGAACTTTACTCAATTGATCGACCACATTCCCAACTACTTGCAGGGCGATATTTTTATCATTGCCCGCAGCCTCACAAGTTTTAAGGGTAACCAAATAGGGTGATCCCGTGGTGTCGGCATTTTTTTGAATGTCTAAGATGGCGCCTAATTTACCTTTTCTAAATTCGGTATATAATTCTGTTGTATCGTCGTAGCTGTTAATATTCGCTACGGGTGCCAGGGCCAGTGTTTTATAGATCAAATTATTGGTATCGGCATTCGGTTCCATCGCGATATCGACCCTGAAACCACTTCCTCCCATTAGTCCGAACGCCACGATAAATATGAGGGGAAAGGCAATACTGAAAAAGATGGCCGACGGACTTTTAACCATCGACAATAAACTCCCCTTAGTGAGGGCTTTCAGCGCACGAAATTGACTATAGGATGATGACATGAAGTCAAATATACAAATGCTGTTTGATTCTTAGCTTAATTCCACAAACTCAACATCACCCCAAATCGAAAATCCAAGGTCTGATAATAACGTGAATTCGGATTTTGAACCAAATCATACAATACCATTAGGTATGTATGCCCATAGTTTCCAAAGCGCTGCATATACCCGGCACCCAATAATAAGGACGGTACCAATAATCGCGTCGACTGATCTTCGAGTTTCCCCGTCTGCAAATTGTAACTGGGCTGATACACAAACTTGGTCCAATTCATTTCGGGTTCCACATTCAGAATCAGAAAATTCCTGACCATGTATCTGGCGTAGATAGAAAAAGAATAAGCCGGAATTTTAAACTTAAAGGTTTCTTTCTGTCCGGTCACAACGTTGTTATAATCAAATGCCTCTTGATAATAATTAAATCCTAAGGTGGTACCCACATAAAAATTGTCCGTCAAACAATAAGCCAAAGAGGGTGCCAGGTTGATGGAGAAGGCTCGGGATCCCGCCCCAAAACCTAAATTGGGTCCGAGAAGTAATCGGGTCTTATCAAAATTGCCTGAGTTCTTTTTTTTCTTCTTAGGTGCAAGCATATTATGGGTTACACTTATCGCAGAGGGTTCCGCAAAAATTGAACCTGTAGAGGCGGCTAAAAAAAGCAACAGCAATATTTTTTTCATCTCTTTATTTTGTACGGTAAAGGTAGGACCTACATAACGGTGGAAAAATTAAAAAGTTGTAAAAAAAAGGGCCGCCTTGAAGGCAGCCCTTTTTTGATTTTGAATGCTTTTATTTGGTGAATAGTCCGGTAAAGGCTTTTTCCCCTGCACGTATGCTCAGGATATAAGACCCTGCAGAAAGACCACTTGTATTCAAGCGATATTCTGTACCACTCACTTTGGTCGCTTTTACAGTTTGTACACTGCCATTCATGCTAACCATCAAAAACGATACTTGATCATAAGCAGAAGCTAAGGTGATGGTCATTTGATCGGTAGCCGGATTTGGATACATCATGATTCCGGCTTGTTCGAAATCGGTCACGGAAGAAGGAGATGTCATGAAAGTGGCATCTGTACCCCAGGTCGTATCTACACTGTTGATGGCGCGAATACGATAGTGATAAGTTGTATTGGCAGTTAATCCGCCTAATGAAGCAGAAACCGCAGTTCCGGTTGTGCCGGTCACCGGTGAAGGAACCATGGCAGTAGAAGTGCCATAAGCTGTGGTCGGGCCATATTCAATGATCACATCGGTAGAAGCACCATTGGCATTCACCACACCGTTTACAGTTGCAGAGGTTTGAGTAATACCGGTAACTCCGCCATTGGCAACAGAAGGTGCAGTGGCAGAAGCTGCTGCTACATTGAAGGTAAGTGCTGCCGTATTATAAGCATCTCCGGATGAATTCGTATTTCCGTTCACGGCATTTCCGGCGATATTAAAGGTAACCGCACTTCCGGTCATAGGAGCTGTCCAGGAAAAGGACCATGAAGCCACACCGCTGGCCATGGTGAGCGGACTGGTATGATGAAGTTCGGTACCGCCCATCAGCATGGTATTGGCAGGCGCATTCGACATCGTTCCGGATGTGATCGAAAGATCAAATCCTGCTTTCGCTTGCGAAGAATTGCTAACGGTCAGGATCATGGAATAAGTTTGACCCGCAACCCAACCTGCGGTAGGTATACCGGTTAAACTGATCGTCGTTGCTGTGCTGGAGGTATGGCATCCGCCGCCACCGCAGCCTGTCGTGCTGACACCCATCTGACCGGCACTGCTCGAACTGAATACCAGATAGCCTGCAATCAGTCCGATGAAAATGGATAATGAAAGTAATTTTTTAGTGTACATAGAAATTAGTTTTGAGAGGTGAAAATGAAATATGTGAGAACAAGATATAGTTTGTAGACGAATTTGTCAAGTACATCGTTGGATTTCTTGCTGAAATCAGAAAAAGAATGGCCTAAGGTGACCAATTAAATATGTACTCCTTTCTGTCATCATGGCCGATAGGGAATCTATTTTATCTCTATTTGGTCTATGAAACAAGCGAAAAAAAACATTCACCCCTTCATCCGTCAACATCCCTCTATCTGTAAAATCCGTGTTCCCTAAAAACCCATCAACCCACGAATCCCATCCGTGTCCATCCCTCCATCCGTTCCATCCGTGTTCCCTGTAAAATAAATCATCCAACTTAATCTATAACCCACTCATCTATCCGTGTCCATCCCATCATCCGTTCCATCCGTGTTCCCTGTAAAATAAATCATCCAACTTAATCCAAAACCCACTCATCCATCCGTGTCCATCCCTTCATCTGTCAAATCCGTGCTCCTTATATAACCCAACAACCCACGAATCCTATACGTGACCATCCCATCATCCGTTCCATCCGTGTCCATCCCTCCATCCGTTCTATCCGTGTTCCATGTATTATCCATCAACCCACTCATCCATCCGTGAGCATCCCATCATCCGTTCCATCCGTGTTCCCTGTACAATAAATCATCCAACTTAATCTATAACCCACTCATCCATCCGTGTCCATCCCTTCATCTGTAAAATCCGTGTTCCCTGTATTATCCATCAACCCACTCATCCATCCGTCACCATCCCTTCATCTGTAAAATCCGTGTTCCCCACATAACCCATCAACCCACTCATCCATCCGTCACCATCCCTTCATCTGTAAAATCCGTGTTCCCTGTATTACCCAACAACCCACGAATCCATCCGTGACCTTCCTTCCATCCGTAAAATCCGTGTTCTACATCACTACTTCAACAACTCCCGTGCAATCACCAACTTCTGTATTTCCGATGTTCCTTCTCCTATCGTACACAACTTGCTGTCGCGATAGTATTTTTCGACCGGAAAGTCTTTTGTATACCCATAACCACCAAAGATCTGCACCGCGTCGGTAGCCACACGCACCGAAACTTCCGATGCATAATATTTGGCAAAAGCACTTTGCTTGGTGACTTTCTCTCCGCGGTTAATGAGGTCTGCAGCTTGATAAATCAAAAGTTCTGAGGCTTCAATCTGCGTGGCCATATCAGCCAGCTTCCATTGTATAGCCTGAAAATTTGAGATCGGCTGATCAAATTGCTGACGTTCTTTGGCATATTTCAAGGAGGCTTCATAGGCGCCTTTGGCAATGCCTAAAGCTAAGGCCGCAATAGAAATACGACCGCCATCCAATATTTTCATCGATTGCTTAAATCCGTCACCCACTTCTCCCAGACGCTGTGCATCCGATATTCTGCAGTTGTCAAAAACCAATTCGCAGGTTTCTGAAGCACGCATGCCTAATTTATTTTCTTTTTTCCCTGCGGTAAAGCCAGGAGTGCCTTTCTCAATGGCAAATGCCGTGGCGTTATTCTTCGCACGAGGTTCTCCGGTACGACAAAGCACTACAGCTACATCGCCGCTTTTCCCATGAGTAATCCAGTTTTTGGTACCGTTAATTACCCAATCATCACCATCCCGAACGGCCGTACAACGCATATTACCTGCATCCGACCCGGTATTGGCTTCTGTCAGTCCCCATGCTCCAATCCATTCACCACTTGCCAATTTAGGGATATACTTCTTCTTGAGGTCTTCACTGCCAAATTTATAAATATGATTGGTGCAAAGCGAATTATGAGCTGCTACCGATAAGCCGATCGAACCACAAACTTTGGCGATCTCACTCACGACGGTCACATACTCGGTATAACTTAAACCCGAGCCGCCATATTCCTGTGGAATCAACACGCCCATCAAACCCAATTCACCCAATTGACGAAATACATGGACCGGAAATTCCTGACTTTCATCCCACTCCATCATTTTGGGGCGGATATTCTTTTCGGCAAAATCCCGAATCATGTCAGCGATTTGTTTCTGCGTCTCGTTTTGTGAAAATTCCATCATGGCTTATTGCTTTATTGAAGGGTCAAGTAGTTTGCAATTTTACGAAATAATTCTTCATTTATCAATGGAATTTCTTTCAGGTCATCAAGCTTCTCAATTTTATAATTATGTCCCTTACGATAGGCTGCAATTGCATTTGCGACCTCCCCCCGGAGATAAGGATGCGCATTTAACTCTGCCAGGGTAGCCACATTCAGGTTGATTTTTTTAACCCCTTTGCTGTTTACGTGAATAAATGGTTTGATCTTTTGAAAAGTCTCTTCACGAATTCCGTAAACCTCCTTCAGTTGCTCCAACCGCACATAACCACCCAGCAACTCCCGATATTGTATGATGTTTTGGGCCAACTTACTGCCGATGCCATTCAGTTTAATCAGTGCGTTTGTATCTGCCGTATTCAATTCTACAGGAGAACCATTCGTCTGAAATCCACCCCCGTTTCGCTCATAGCTTATCTCAGGGATTTGAATATAGGGCTCAAGAGTATCATATTCTTCGGGACGTAAACCATATATTTTTTGAAATCCTTCTTTACGATAAAAATGCCCTCCCTTGCTCCGGTAATTCAAAATCGTATGGATCAACTTAGGCCTCAGTCCGAGTTTCACAAAACCCGATGAATCCAGGGTATTCGGATTGAATAGAAAGGGTCTGATGCTATGGGTGTCGATTTCTGTTGTTCTGAAGCTCTTGAACTTTCCACGGTCCAATGCCGCTATGAGGGCCTGATACTTTGCCGAGGCCTTCACGGGTTTACGCGTTATCCATTGAGGCAGCATAAAGTAAACACCCCATGTTCCGACGATGAGAGCGATCAATACCAATAAGGCCATACGCTGACTATTGGAAAATTCAAACCATAAGGGTAACCATTTTTTCATATCACATAACTTGTTCCATAAAATTTCTAGTGCCTGCTGTTTAATTTGCAGGATTCAAAAAAACATTAATTTCCCTTCAATATTTCATCGGCTCCTTAAACAGGGGGCACCTTTTAACTAATCCCCTCCGTCACCGCTTCTTTATAAATCTTCTTCACCAGTCCTTGCAACACCGATCCCGGACCAACTTCTGTAAATCGGTCCGCGCCATCACTCACCATTTGCAATACACTCTGGGTCCAGCGTACCGGGGCCGTCAATTGAGCAATCAAATTTTGTTGTATTTCTGCCGGGTTACTCACGGCATTGGCAGTCACATTCTGATACACCGGACAAATGGGCTGAGCAAATGTTGTACTCTCGATGGCAGACTGCAATTCTTGTCGCGCAGGTTCCATGAGGGGAGAATGAAAGGCCCCGCCCACCGGCAATACCAAAGCTCGTTTGGCACCCGCCGCTTTCATTTTTTCACAGGCGATGTCTATGCCCTTCAGGCTGCCGGAAATAACCAACTGCCCCGGACAATTATAATTCGCCGCCACCACAATTTCATCGGTAATGGATGCACAAATTTCTTCCACAACAGCATCATCCAAATTAAGAATAGCCGCCATGGTTGATGGATTGATTTCACAAGCTTTCTGCATGGCATTCGCCCGCATGGAAACTAATTTTAAGGCATCGGCAAAGGATAAAGTCTGATTAGCCACCAAAGCAGAAAATTCACCCAATGAATGTCCTGCCACCATATCGGGCTTCAATCCGTCTTGTACCAAATACAAGATCACGGAATGTAAAAAAACCGCCGGCTGGGTTACCTTGGTTTGCTTTAAATCTTCGGCACTGCCATTGAATAAGATATCGGAAATTCGAAATCCTAAAATATCATTGGCTTGTTCAAATAGTTCTTTAGCTTTTGAATTATTTTCATAAAGCTCTTTTCCCATACCCGGAAACTGAGATCCCTGTCCGGGAAATACGTATGCGTGTTTCATATTTATTTTGATTGATAGCCTGAAGGTTCACCCTCCGACCGATTCGCACACAAAATAAAATGAAAATTGGGATTGAAAAATTAAATCATGGTTTGTAGCGCTTGTTTTTGATAAACGAGGTACTACAGTCCATAAAACGGGAAATGTGTTTGTAATTAAGAACCTCCTGTGGATTCCTGCCATTTTCTTCCCCGCAGGGTGCAGCCCAAATCGAAGCACTTCCCCGGCGGGATTTGCTGCTTCCTGGGGCGAGCTTAGCACTGAGCAACTCTGCGGCAGGGTTAAATGTATCTCCATCATTTTCCATATTTTGTTTTAACATAACTATACATCGTCTTTAGTGAACAACTATTCCACCACCACCTTCCTCACATAATTATCCACCCGCAAAAAATATACTCCATCAGCCAATCCCCTCACATCTACTTCCGCCCTCAACGTACCTCGCTTCACTTGCTGACTCAATACCTTCTGCCCCATCAATGTATAAAGTTCCAATTCCACATCGCGCTGACTCAAAACTAAAAACTCAACATTAAAAACTCCGATACCCGTAGGATTCGGATAAATGGTTAGGAGCTCGCCTTCCTTCTCACTCTTATTCACATCCAAAGGCCAGCAAGGATTCAAAGCCCCTAAATCATAGTTTGGCATACAGGGGGGAGAGGAAGCACCTGCATGAGGAAACACCAAACATTGTGCACAAAAATTACATCCTGCACCTTTTATATCCGGGTTATCAATCACACTCATATTATCGCCGAGGCCATTCCAATTACCGATATATATTTTTCCATTTGGTCCTATATAACTTGCGCTGTTTAATTGGAAATTAGGAAGTGCGGTCATTCCATTTGCTACTCTATACCATGCCAATGCACTATCAGGCTGACCTAACTCATATTGCCAGATATTACTTCCTTTAATTACATACAGAAAAGAACCATTGGCCGAAAAAGCCAATCCAAGATTCAATTTATCTTCATAATTGGTGCCTATAGAATCTATAGGTACATTTAATACAATAGGATTAGATAGTATACCCGTGCAACGATCAAAATCGGAAAGAAATACCTGACGAACATTGGCCGCGCAGGTAGCGTACTTGGTACCATCACGCGTAAACACACTTTGGCCTTGGTTATTAGCCCAAAGATGTTGCAAGCCAAAATGAGGTTCTGAAAAAGCCTGAATAAATGGCCCTTCTATGGTATCTTGTTTAAACAGAAATTTATAAATCATATTGGTATCCGTAGCCTGTTTTAGTAGCCACCAATCCTTGCCGTTGGCATGTTTGCAGGCCATCATACGCACTCTATCGGTTCGTACATTACTAAGCAGTTGCACTGCCTTTTCCACTACCTTGCCTGCTCCCCCATTGGCCTTCATATCTATTTTGTGATATAGAAGCAAATCATAACAGGCCTGACTTTGTAAGTTAGGGTCTGAACTTTGAACATAGATCTGATAATGACTGTCAGTCATGGCGGGAGTCACTAAATAGTATATACTGCTGTCAAAGGGAAGGAATATGGAATTTTGCGAGAAAGGACTAAACCCAAAATAATTAATATATTCCAAAAGCGGTACTAATGTATCCCCATTCTCTATAAAATTCAAAGTGCTATCATAAATATTATATCCATCACTACATAAAATGACATTTCCTCCACTGTCACAAATATTAGAGTGCCCATCTATAAAATATTTATACGGCGAAGCATTAACAAATGAATTAGTTGTCTGAGTGCCGTTAAATTCCGTAATAAAATTGTATGCTCCACCACTTATCCATTTTTTGTCAAAATTGGTTTGGGCGAAACAAAAACCATATTGCAATACTGCAATAATTGTTGTGATATAGAATTTCATAACTATTCAATGATGAGTTTACCAGATTGTGTTGGTATTCCATTTTCTTCTCCGCAGGGTGCTGCCCCAATCGAAGAATTTCTCCGCGGGGTTTGCTGCTCTGAGCAACCCTGCGGCGGGCTTAGTCGTATCTCCATTATTTTTCATATTGTATATTGAACATAAATATACATATTCTTTCGCATATTCTACTCCACCACCACCTTCCTCACCCAAGTCTCACCCGCCTGAGGCGAGCCTGCCTCGATCTCCTGAGGCGAGCAAAGTCTCGCCTTCAAAAAGTAAACCCCCGCAGCCAATCCTCTCACATCCACCTCCGCCCTCAACGTACCTCGCTTCACTTTTTGACTCATCACCTTCTGCCCCAACAATGTATAAAGTTCCAACTCCACATCGTGGAATAAGCTTCTATTTTGAAACCCAAAGCGAAACAGGTTATATCAAAAAAAGAAAAGTATAAACTAAAATATGCATCGTTTAAACTAAAATATGCATCATATAAACTAAATATTGCATGGTTTAAACTAAATAATGCATCATTTAAATTTAAAATAACAAACTATATACTAAAACAAACAAAGTTTAAACTAAAATAGACAAAGTATAAATAGAATTAGTAAAAGTTTAAATTGGAACTTTAATCATCTAAATCTTTTTTTATAAAGAGTAAACTATATATTTAATATTATTTACTAAAAAAGCAATATCATTTACCGAAAATGTAAATAAATTGACCAAAACGAAAAAAATAGTAGCAAAAAATAAAAGACCTTATCGTATTTTCGTCCTATCCTTCAATCTGATTTTAAACCCAAACCTTCAATCGATGCTTGCTTTTAATCTGCACCCCATCTTCAAAGCCCGCGGTATCACCAATCCCTTTACTTTTTTGGTGAAAAATGGTCTGACTTATCGCTCCGCGAGTAATGTCCTCAACAATAGCGCAGCTTCCTGCAAATTCGCTCATATCGAAAAACTCTGCATCCTGCTCAATTGCGATATCAGCGATCTTTTTCACTGGGCACCTGATAATGGAGTGGTCTATCCCGAAAACTTCCCGCTCAAACTCTTGAAACGTGACGCCGAAGAAGAGCAACTTACCGACAACCTGGTTTCATTGCCTTACAAAGAATTCAAAGCGGCAACCAGGAGTTTCCTGAAAAATGACGATCCGCAATAGGCTTTCCGAAACGGAGGGCTCCTGACCCGAGCGCTTGTAAAGATGTTCAGCCACTCTTCCCGCCTCCGGATACCGGTCAATTGATGTTTACCTGATACAACATACGGATGTAATCGAATCAGTCAGTAAAGTAATTGGCATTTTAATCCTCTCAGCATATAACGCCAATGAAATGCCGGAGGGTCAACGGGCGCTCTTTCTTTTTTTACATTTCGTCACGCATTTGTGCCAAAAGTGCAAGGAATCTGACAGACTTACCAGTATTTGAAGCGGAAAATGGAATGGCATAAGGTTTGACAATAACCAGTAAAATCTTTAAAAATGGGAAAAATAATTGGAATCGACTTAGGCACCACCAACTCATGTGTCAGTGTGATGGAAGGCAATGAACCGGTGGTGATCGCCAATGATGAGGGAAAACGTACGACACCCTCCGTCGTTGGGTTTTTGAAAAATGGTGAACGTAAAATTGGTGACCCGGCTAAACGTCAGGCGATTACCAACCCTACGAATACCATTATGAGTATCAAACGTTTTATGGGACGCCGCTTCGATGAAATCACAGAAGAAATCTCTCAATCCTCCTATAAAATCGTAAAGGGTGATAATAATACACCACGCGTAGATATCGATGGTCGTATGTATACCCCTCAGGAAATTTCAGCGATGATCCTTCAAAAAATGAAGAAAACTGCAGAAGATTTCCTCGGTCATGAAGTGAATGAAGCGGTCATTACCGTTCCGGCTTACTTCAACGACGCACAGCGTCAGGCCACTAAAGAAGCCGGTGAAATCGCCGGACTGAATGTTCGCCGTATTATCAATGAACCTACCGCAGCCGCTCTGGCCTACGGTCTCGACAAGAAAAATCAGGATTCTAAAATCGTGGTCTTCGACTTAGGTGGTGGTACTTTCGATGTATCCGTCCTTGAATTGGGCGACGGTGTTTTCGAAGTGAAATCAACCAACGGTGATACCCACCTCGGTGGCGATGATTTCGATAAGGCGGTCATGGACTGGTTAGCTAATGAGTTCAAAGCGGAAGAAAATGTTGACCTCCGTAAGGACCCTATGGCATGGCAACGTCTGAAGGAAGCTTCAGAAAAAGCTAAGATTGAATTGTCTTCATCTTCTGAAACTGAAATCAACCTGCCGTATATCACAGCCATCGATAATGTACCGAAGCACTTGGTGAAAAAACTAACCCGTGCAAAATTCGAACAATTGGTCGATACCTTGGTAGAACGAACCCTGGAGCCTTGCCGAAAAGCATTGAAAGATGCAGGGATTGATGCGAAAGATTTGGATGAAGTGATTTTGGTGGGCGGTAGCACCCGTATCCCTAAAATTCAGGAAGTGGTCGAAAAATTCTTCGGCAAAAAACCTAACCGTAGTGTAAATCCGGATGAAGTGGTCGCTATCGGAGCCTCTATCCAGGGTGGTGTTCTTACCGGTGAAGTGAAGGATGTGCTTTTGCTGGATGTTACGCCATTGTCTTTGGGTATCGAAACCCTCGGCGGTGTATTCACCAAAATGATTGAAAGCAATACCACCATCCCGACTAAAAAATCAGAAACTTTCTCTACCGCTGCTGAAAATCAGCCGAGTGTAGAAATCAATGTACTCCAAGGCGAACGTCCTTTGGCCAAAGACAATAAAAACCTCGGACGATTCATCCTCGATGGTATTCCTCCGGCTCCACGCGGTGTCCCACAAATCGAAGTGACTTTCGATATCGATGCCAATGGTATCGTACAGGTGAGTGCGAAGGATAAAGGAACGGGTAAGCAACAAAACATTCGTATCGAAGCAGGAAGTGGATTGAGCAAGGAAGAAGTAGAAAAAATGAAGAACGATGCCCGTATGAATGAAGAATCAGATAAAAAGCTGAAAGAAGAAATCGAAAAGGTGAATATGGCCGATAGCATGATCTTCAATTCTGAAAAGCAATTGAAAGATTATGGCGATAAGATCCCTGCGGAAAAGAAATCGGTGATTGAAGAAGCTTTAACCAAAGTAAAAGCCGCTCATGCCGCAAAAGATTTACCGGGTATCGATAGCAGCCTTGAAGAACTGAACAAAGCCTGGCAAGCCGCCAGTGAGGAATTGTACAAAGCTATGAACGATCAGCCGGGAGCTAATGCCGGTGCCGGTCCGGATGCTTCAGGCGCACATGCTTCAGGTGATGGACAAGGCGATGTGGTCGATGCAGAGATTGTTGAAGAAAAGTAATCCCGGGTTTAGTATGATAATAGAAAGGCGGTTCGTAAGAGCCGCCTTTTTCTATTATCCGGACCGTTCATAATAAAGGGTAATATAGGTAGGATTTGAAAAATGATTCTATTTGAAATATTATCATATGTTTAAATCAATAATTTTCAGTCATTTATAATGTAAAAAAGATATTTTTTTTTACATTAGTGCCCAAAATTCCATTTCAATTTATTATTTAATTCACATTTAATGAGAAAATTATTACTTCTTGTTGCAACCATTTTGGTTAGCCAATTTTATTGCCGGGCACAAATTAGTGGTGTCGTTTATCGGGATTTTAATGGTAATGGTACTCGACAGACCGTCGCACCTTCCATAGAGCCGGGCGCTCCGGGTGTGGTAATCAATGCATATGATGCGTCTAATACCCTTGTGGCTACTGCAACATCCGCCAATGATGGATCTTATTCTATTCCTTTTACGGTTCCTGTGCGTGTGGAATTTGTCATTCCTGCAGGTGTTAATTGTGTGAACACCACATATGACAATAATGGATTTGGCGGAGACGGTAATAATGTGCGCTTTGTGAGTGCCTCTACAACCCTTAATTATGCAGTACTGCATCCGGACGATTATGTTGCCAATACCAATCCAATGGTATTCACACCCATCTTTAGAAATGGTAATCCAACCGCGGCAGGAACAGGTACACCCCAATCCAATTTCTTTACAGGCTATACCTGGAATTCAAACGCCACACCTGTCAATCAAATCAATCAGGCAGCATCCGCTATTGGTGCACTATATGGAGTGGCCTATAGCAAACAAGCTAAAAGAATATTTTCGTCTGCCTTCATCAAGCGCCACGTGGGTCTTGGTCCTTTAGGCTCAGGCGGTATCTATATGCTGGAAGCGACCGGAACCGGATTTAATGTGACGAACTTCTATGATATGGATGCCAATGGCTATCGTACCCGTGCAGCGAGCTCAGCTCCTGCTTACGGAAGCGGTACTTCATATACCATTACCGGTAATACTTCCATCACATTTTTAGGTGCTGTTGATCCTGAATCCGGTTTTCCTGAAGGTTTGGGTGTTGTAGGTACAAATACAAACCGTGGCCTTCCTGTTGGCTTGACAACTGATAGTTATGACCCTGCTGCCTTTGGCCAGGTTGGTAAAGTTGGTTTAGGGGATTTGGATATCAGTGATGATGGTAAATTTCTCTTCGTGATGAATTTATATAGCCGTAAGGTTTATCGTTTGGAATTAGATAATGCCTATAATCCTACTGCCGTCATTGCTGTTACAAGCTATGCCGTTCCTGCTGTGCCTGTAACCAATGGCGAACTTCGTCCGTTTGCATTAGGCTATTATCGTGGGAAATTATACGTTGGTGCTGTGGCATCCGGTGAAAATGGTGGATCCAATACAGTTGGCGGTGCTACTGATTTATATGCCCACGTTCTGGAAATGACAGATCCTACAGGAGCTGCCACATTTAATACAACACCTATTCTGACTTTCCCTTTAAACTATCAAAAAGGATATCCGATTCAAACCCTCAATACTGCAGCCAATCGTAAATGGTTTCCGTGGGCCAATGCTTCAAACTTGCCGGTAAATGATGGTAACAATGAGTATGCATACTCCACGCCAATGTTGAGTGATATTGATTTCACAGATAACGGCGATATGGTCCTCGACTTCTTCGATCGCTCCGGACATCAATGGGGTTATCGTAACTTTAGAGATCTTTCGACCACCACAACCCAAATGAATTTGGATGTGAGTGGTGATGCTTTAATTGCAGGTCGTGATTGCAATACCGGTGCATTTACTTTAGAAAGCAATGGTGCATACAGTTCAAATGGTATCGCATTTTCTTCACCGGGTGCCGGTAATACCCAAGGTCCGGGTGGTGGTGAGTTCTTCTATCAGGATGTTCCGCCGGATAACTACCACAATGAAACCAGTATGGGATCAGTCGCATTTTTACGCGGTGCCAGAGAAGGGATATTTACTTTAATGGACGCGAACTCTGCATTTGCCGGTGGGACCGGTCAGTTTGCCACTAATAATGCAGCCGTGAGTAATCGTGTGAACATCTATAGTGGAAGTAATAATGGTACCATGGAAAAAGCCAATGGCTTGGGTGATATCGAAATTTCTGGTGATGAACCTCCATTAGAAGTGGGAAATCGCGTTTGGCTGGATACGGATAAAGATGGTATTCAGGATGCCGGTGAGAATGGAATTGCGAATGTGAGCATCGAACTTTTCTGCGATGATAATAATGATAATATTCCGGATGGGGCTGCTATTGCTACAACTACTTCAGACCCTGAAGGATATTGGTATTTTAATACATCGAATGTAAGCGATGGTGATTGCGGCCTTGCAGGAAATCAAGCCGGACCTCAACCGAATAAAACTTATGTCGTGCGTATCGGTTCAGCAGATTGGACCGGCGGACTGGGTACCGGCGATTTGAATACACTCAGCTTGAGTCTGCCAAATGCCACAGTAATCGGTATTCCTGATGCAAGTGATAATGATGCTACTTTAGTTTCAACCGTTCCGCAAATTCAAATGACGACCGGCAAATTGGGTGAAAATAATCATAGCTATGATTTCGGTTTTAAAGCTTGCTCTGCTGATGCAGGTCCGGATATCGCTTTAAATTGTTCCACACCTTCAGGTACAATTGGCACTCCGGCTTTTCCGGGCGATACTTACAGTTGGGCCCCGGCTACAGGATTGAATGATCCAAATATTGCTCAGCCTACTGCAAGTCCTTCCAGTACCACAACTTATACTTTAACGGTAAACGGACTTTGCTCAGATCAGGTAACCGTTACCGTGGATAATACTCCTCCTACAGCAGATGCCGGAAGTGATGCAACCATCAATTGTTCTGTTACTTCTACAACAATCGGAACAGCTGCTATCGGTGGTAACACTTATAGCTGGAGTCCTGCCACAGGATTAAATGATCCGAATATCGCTCAACCCACCGCGTCACCTGCGGCGACTACGGCATATACCGTAACTGTAACCGGCACGAATGGTTGTACGGCAACAGATGTGGTGAATGTAAATGTCGATACAACTCCACCGGTTGCAGATGCCGGCGCTGATGTGAATTTAGGTTGTGTACCTAATTCCGGGATGATCGGAACTGTAGCCATCGGTGGTAACACCTATAGCTGGAGTCCTGCAACAGGATTAAATGATCCGAACATCGCTCAACCAACTGCTTCACCTTCAACAACGACAACTTATACAGTTACTGTTACAGGTTCTAATGGT
>JAEUVB010000007.1 GCA_016786845.1 Chitinophagaceae bacterium
ACATGCAAACTCGTATAAATAATAATGAAACTAATTTTACAATTGTTTTTCCGAATCGGGTATATGAAATCAGTGGTGAACCATTGACCGGGGGACTGAAATTTAATTTCACCTCATTGCTTTTAAAAAATGACAACAATATCCCCGGTGCAAAAATTCCTATACAAATTAATTTCATCGGATATAAAACATTACCAAGCAGTGAAATTACAAGTATAAGTACCGGTGATATTCCCACCACAAATATGACATGCAATTACAATCCGGCTTCACCGGATTTTTTAAGTATTGTCAATAACTATAGCGACTTTCCACAACTTCATTCCAACTATAAGGATGACTTCAATGTATGGCATCATCATGATTTTCTAGAAATTATAGCACAAGTGGAAGATGAACAATACTGGAAGAGTGTCAATGTGATGGGTTTGTATATTAGAGGTGAAAATCCTGAATATGATCCATACCATCCCTTTTTTGATAAGCAATTAGGCACCTACGGTATTCACATCAGACATGCCAGAGATTTCTTTGTCGACAATAATGTGATTGACAATATTTATGGTGGCGCTATCAAACTGAGAAGTGGTCAAGAAGATATCAATACAGAAAATAAAAGTCTGCCTTCAACCATCGAAAGGAATATTATAACTAATTGTTGGGGGAATAACCCAAGAACGTCCTGTGACTGCTCTATAGGGAATTGCACCAATGACGTTTATGGTTGTGGCTATGACAATTATGGCGATGGTATAGAATGTGATGCTTTAGATAAAGCATTGATACAATACAATTTTATAAAAAATGATCTTACTGTAACGAAACAGTTGAGCAGAGCGGGCATTACCCTTCAATGGGCAAGTGGTTGTACTGTACAATATAATTTTGTACATGGATATGATAGAAATTTCCATATCGAAATAACCAGATATAAAAGTCATACCCTGAAGTATAATCGAAGCACCGGATCTCTATTAAGTTTGTGGGACGGGGAAGAAGACCCTGAGGGTTATGATTTTTATACCCCACCCAATATTATGTATAATTATTTTTCGACGACGGGCATGCAAGCCCCAAATCAATCCGGGACATTTGGCTTTGATTGGAATCCGGTAACCGAAAAGTTTGAAGATATAAATAGTGTTGAAATGATTAAGTACGTTTTATCCCCCCTCCCTATTGAGAATCCCAATGGCTTGAAGCCTATTCTATCCGTAAAATATCCATTTATTACTACTACCAATGGCCTCTCAACTGCGGAAATACTGAACAACCTAAATTTCAGAAACAATTTGATTGAAATTAATGAATCTGATTATGCCGGATGGTATAGAGACTATGGCTTATCGTCAAATTCCAGCAGAGTAACTTCTATATTTTCAGGAAGTACCAATGTGAAGGAAGTGGTATTCAAATGTAATACTGTAAAGGTAATCAATAGCCATGGCGATTTTTTAGCGCTCAATCAATCTGGCACTTTTCACACGGTAAGCGGCAATACTTTTGATGGAAATTTTAGAAATTCCGGAAGCGCCAATCAACATATATGTTTCCCATCCTCTCCCACTTCCACTATCCTATCATGTAACGACTTCTCAAATGTGAGCCCGGCAAATTCACAGAATAATTACGATGTCAATCCTTGTTCGCCGGTTACGGATAATTGTGCAAATCATCAACATTTACTCCTCGCTCCACCTTTAGTCACAAATATTTCCTGTGGCGATATTGCTAGTGGCAGTAATGATGGTTCGATTTTTTTTGATTAGATCGGTCCATCCGGCTTATTTACGTTTACTATGACTTATATAAATGGAACCACTTTAGTTACACAAACCAATACGACAGGGTTATTCCAAAATCTTTCAGCCAATACTTATGCGATTAATGTTTCTGTGACCGGTTCTTCGCTTACCCAATCTTTTAATATTATTATACAAGCACCTGATCCTGTTTTCTGTAATTGTACCGGCGGTGAAGGCACTAATAACAAACCCAATATTCAACTATGGATAAATCCATATGCATCGGATATGGACTTTGAAAATCAAGGGCCAATCATTTTTGCCAAAGATTATTTTATAGATGGCGTATTCTCCGTAGATGAGAATGTAACATTCGTAGACTGTTCATTTTATTTCACGCCCGGCAGTTCCATTGTCATCGATCATAATTACAAGCTTGCGCTATTAGGTTGCGATCTGCAATCGGGGTGTAATGAAATGTGGGATGGAATCTATGCTGACCATTCAAGTGAAGAATTATTTATTGCAGGATCCCACTTTCAAGATATGGAAACTGGCATTCAAATTTTGAATAATGCAAAAATAACTTCCTTGGATAGTAAGTATCAAGACAATCGTTATGGTATTAATCTGAACAATATTAATTCAGCTGCAAATTGTAAAATAGAGAGAAATACCTTTATGAAGAAGTCCGGATTGATTGCCCCATTTACTTTGGAGGATAAACCTAAATGTGGTTTGAATATCATGAACTGCGACGATATTTACATAGGCAATAATCCATATCCAAGTTCGGGAAATATATTTAAAGATATTTGGAATGGCATCTATATTACAGAAACCTCTTCAAAAACATGGACGAATCCAAACGCCAATATTTATTTGAACCACAATCATTTTTATGATATTGTTGGGAATGGACCTTTATATGGAGCAGGCATAGTGAATGATGCGAACGGATGGGGCATATATGCATACAAATCTATTTTAAATGCTCATTTGACGGTAAGGGTAAAAGGGGATGGCATCAACGGCGATACTGATGATCATTTCAAACGCTGCGACCGGGGTATTATGCTACGCAGGGTGACCGGCGACATTGTAAAAAACAGAATGAGCGATATGGTCATCGGGGTTATGGCTGTAGAATGTTTTGGACAGCATTACAAAATCACAGGAAACAAAATAGATAAGGTCCATTTGGGTATTTATAAATCCGGTGACGAATCCATGGTAGGCACCTATATAGGCGATAATATCATTGACGTAGAACGAAATACCAATATTCCCACCACTTCTGTCGGTCTCAGGCCTGCAGGCATCACGAGTGAATATAGCAGCATTACGAATATCGGTACCAGTATTATATATGGTAATACCGTAAATATGCTGGATCCGAATAAGGCTACAGGCATCAACTTGAGCAGGGGATCACGAGATATAATTGAGGCGAATCGAGTCCATTTACTAAACCCAACAACCGATAATGCACTCGCCATACCGAATATGATTGGGATTTATGGAAATGCGAATGACAATGTCAATGTAAGTGGCAATCTAATCGATAATGGATTTTATATCAATAATAATGTGACCTATGTACCCAATAATAATGCGGGTATCTACCTCAACGCAAACCCCAATAGCATTGTATCCTGCAACGATGGCAATTTTCTGAAGTATGGTCTATTTGCCGTAGGCGCCAATGGAAGCCTAAGCGATTATAAACGTACCACGAGTAATATAATGAACTGTTCTGATGCCGATTGGATGTTTTGGAAACTGAATGTGGAGGGAACTATGGGGCAGGTGGGTAAGGAAACCTCGTTTTTCCCTCCTGAAGCGTACGACGCCAACAATACTTTTTTAGATCCGCCTTCCGTCATCAATGGTACAGCCCCAATAGCCCTCAACCGAGTGTTCAGGGTGACGGATTGCGTCCAAAATTTTAGTGATGAAATAGTAACGGATGCGAGTAAATTAGTTCAAACCCAGAGTACGGCGAGTAACCCTCCACCAAATGTTTGTTGGTTGACCGTTACGCCCCCACCTTCCATCACCGAAACGCATACCTGTCCTGACCCAATGGTCATAGCCGATTACCCACATGATTTGGATATGATGCGGGCCCTACTGGTGGTGGGTGATAGTATTTCGTATGAAGATTTTCCGGAAGGGGCGCGACGATCGGATGAAGAACTCATCTTTACGTGGCTGCGCGATCAGGATAGCCTGCGCACTTCCAATCCGATTTTGGACAGCTTTTACATCAGCATGCATAGCGATATTGTAGGCAGTTTGAGTGATGTAGACCTCGATATTGCAGCTTTGAGCGACAGTACCTTGATGGCAGACTCTGTGGCCTGGCACAATCAATTGATTTTGGCGAAGCAAGGCAATAATTCTCTTGGCAACTCAGATATTTTTGAGCAAAATGCCAAATGGATTAACGGACTTTATTTGCGTGTATTGGAATTCACTTTAGACAGTATTAGCGCAGTAGAAATAGAGAGCATAGGTATACTAGCAAATACCTGTCCCTATTTAGGCGGCAATGCCGTATATCGAGCTCGAGTATTGTATAGCCATTTTATGCCGGGCATACATTATGATGATTTGGAGCTATGCAATGGGCAGGGTGTCTATAAAAATGGAGAAAGCAAACTACAGCAGCAACTGAAAAGTATAAAAGATTACCAGAATAAAAAATCTTCATTTACCCATGGAATAGAGGTTTATCCAGTGCCAACTAATTCCCAACTCAATATTTCTTATTATTTCCCCGAAGGCGAGAGTGGGGAGTTTGTACTATACGATATATTAGGTAGAAAACAGCTGAAAACCACCTTGAATGAGAATGCCAATAAAGCAATTCTGAATGTGGGATACCTTCCCTCTGGTATTTATATGTATTCCATATATACAAATAAAAATAGAAATTTTTCTGGTAAAATAATCGTTGAATAATATGAAACTCGTTTTTTTATTGTTGTTCATTGGAGTAAATACAATCTGTAATTCGCTACATTCTCAAGAGTACAAACGTAATTATAATTGGGTTGTCGGTTTTGTTCCAGGTTTGAAATTCAACTTTTCCTCCAACTTAAGCATAGATACTTTTACTTACTTAACTGGGCTAAGAACAGGATCTTGCATTTCTGATACCAATGGCAATCTACTTTTTTTTAGCAATGGTTATGGCATTGGGGACTATGAAGGCAACTTAATGCAGAATGGAGACACAGTAAATTCACCCGATGGGAGTATGCTATACAGCTATTATGGCGGTGGTGGCATTTTCGACCAGACCTCAATTATCCTACCCAAGAAAGACAATACCTACTACGTATTTAGTACAGGCATGACTGATAGCGTGGCTAATAATTACCTCAATCATATTTATACCGAATTTGATGTGCTCAACTATAGCATAGTGGATATGGATAGCAATGCGGGTAAGGGCAAGGTGGTAGAGAAAAATAAGATACTCTTGGAAGATCAGCATTATGTGAACTGTGCCCTAACGGCAGTGAAGCACGCCAATGGTAAGGATTGGTGGCTTGTAAAGGCAGACTGTGCTAATCATAGATATCAGGAGTTTATTGTGAGAGAGGATACGATACTAGGGCCGTATTATCAGACGATAGTCGATACGGGAGGTTTTTGTGCATGGCTCAGTCAAATATATTTTAGTAATGACGGAAATATTTTTGCTAGCTCCATGTATGGTCAGTATGATGCCAATGGATATAATTTTAACAGAGTGGATATTTATAACTTTGACCGTTGCACTGGAAACATTATTTTTAAAAACTATTACATTGCCCCATATGATACCTTAACCTACCCGAATGATGACATGAAGGTGGGTATTTGCTTTTCTCCTGATGGTAAGCTTATTTATATGAGTAATTTGTATACAATTTATCAAATAGATGTTGAAGATTCAAACAAATATAATGCACTCTTAATAACTGGACCTGATACAACAATTGCACAATTCCCTTGGTATAGTACAATGGCTAGCGGCCCTAATGGTAAGCTATATATTGGCAATTCTAATGGAACTCGTAAGTTCATGAGCTATGTCGACAGCCCAAATGTAAAAGGCTTAGGATGTAATTTCGTACCACAAGGTGTATGGCAGCCATATACAAACTTAAAGTCACCACCTAATATGCCAAACTATGGGTTGGGGAAGGATACGACGGTAAATTGTGATCCAATAGGACTGGAGGAGAGTGAGAAAAAGAATGAGCGCGTAACCATTTTCCCAAATCCTTCGGCTTTGGGCATGTTTAATGTGGAATGCTCCATGTTTAATGAGCGCGATGTGGAATTGGAAGTGTATACCTTATTGGGGCAGAAGGTGTTGAGTCAGGTGGTGAAGAGAGGAACGCTTAGGGCGGAAGTGGATGTGAGGGGATTGGGTGCAGGGGTGTACTTTTTGAAGGCGGGGCTTTGCTCGCCACAAGCGGGTGAGACATGGGTGAGGAAAGTGGTGGTGGAGTAGTATCTGCCGTCTTACCCTTTTTAAATATTGAATCTTTGCCTGTTCGCCTACCCTACTTAATCTGACAATTCCCTACAAACTGGCTATAATCCTGGCAAATCACATTGGCATCATTGCGTCTAACTTTTTCGATGGTTACTTCAAAATTCTTATTGGAATTGCTGAAAGTACAGGCGCAGGTATAATCTTTATTGCAAGAAAATAAAGTTGTAGATGCTGCGAGAATGAGAATAGAGTAAAGTGCTTTTTTCATGTGTTCGTATTTGCCCTTCAAATATAATCGCTTTCTTTTAAAAGTTATTCTTTTTTACTGCAAAACCTGTTGCATATCCACCAGGCGGCGATAAAGTCCTCCCTGCGCCACCAATTCGGCATGGGTGCCACGCTCACGAATCTCTCCTTTTTCCAATACAATGATCTCATCGGCATTCTGAACAGTAGAGAGGCGATGGGCGATGACGATAGAGGTTCGGTTTTGCATGAGTTTATGTATGGCATCCTGCACCTGACGTTCACTCACGGTATCGAGCGAAGAGGTGGCCTCATCGAGTATGAGAATGGGCGGGTTTTTATAAATGGCCCTCGCTATGGTCACCCTTTGTTTTTCGCCGCCGCTGAGTTTCAGTCCGCGGTCACCGGCCAGGGTCTCATAGCCCTGTTCCTTTTGTATAATAAAATCATGGGCATTGGCCACCTTAGCGGCATGTTCAATTCCCTGGATATCGGTGGTATCGCCACCCAAGGCGATATTGTTGCGGATACTGTCGTTGAAGAGGACCGGCTCCTGCGATACGATGCCCATCAGATTGCGCAAGGACCCGATTTGAAGATCGCGAATATTATCGCCGTCGATCAAGATGTCACCTTCTGTCACATCATGAAAACGGGGAATGAGATCAACCAGAGTACTCTTGCCGGCTCCCGAAGCGCCTACGATGGCGATGGTCTGTCCCTTGCGGATGCGCAAATTGATATTCTTCAGGATGACCTTATCTTCATAAGAGAAACTTACATTTCGGAATTCGATTTCCTCTTTAAACTGTGTGATGGGTTTGGCATAAGACAGATCCACGATACGGTTTTCGGCTTCGAGGATCATGTTGATACGATCGAGTCCTGCCTTACCCTGATGCAGATTGTAAAATATTTGAGACAAGGCCTTCAAGGGATTGATCAGAAAATAAAACATGGAGATGAACATGATGAAGGTCCCCGGTTCAATTTCCGCAGGCTGACTCAATGCCATTTTACCGCCAAACCAAATGATGACGCTGAGTATGAGTATGCCTAAAAATTCAGACATGGGCGAGGCCAATTCCCGTCGCTTGGCCATATGATTATTGAGTTCGTAAATGTGTTGATTCTCCTGATCAAAAACTTGCTGACGATTTTCTTCTGCCCTGAACGCTTTGATGATGCGCAAGCCGCCCAATGTTTCCTCGATGATGGTGAGCATGGACCCGAGTTTCTCCTGATTGGATCGCGTGCTTTTCTTCAAGCTCTTGGAGATGCGGCCAATGATAAGTCCGGCGATGGGCAGCAGCACCAGCAAAAACAAAAACAATTTGGCACTGATGGCAAACAATACAATGAAATAAAATAAGATGGTGACGGGTGTACTAAACAATAATTCCATCACACTGATGATGGATACCTCTACGGCATGCACGTCGTTGGTCATGCGCGACAAAATATCGCCCTTGCGTTCGTGGGTAAAAAATCCGACCGGCAAGGCAATGATTTTGGCATACATATCGCGGCGAATTTTGAGCAGCACCTTATTCCGCAGCGGATTCAGAATATACTTGGCAATGAAGAGGAAGAGGTTTTTTAAAAAGGTGGCACTGATCACGATCACGCAGATGAAGACCAGTCCCCATACTTTGTCGCCGCCATGCTGGGCAATAAAATCGGATATCTGAAACTTAAAATAATCAGACATGCCGTCCTTGCTCAGATGAAAACCCGGATTGGTGGTGACGGCCATTTCCTTACCGAACAACATATTGAGGAAGGGACTGATCATACCCACCGTGAGGGTGGAGAAGATGACCGAGAGCAAATTGGAGGACATATAGATGACCACATAATTCCATTTGCCTTTGATATAGGGTAATATGCTGCGGATGGCGTTCATTCGGGGAATAAACCGTAAATTTACAGCGTAAAAATTCAGGAGATGGAAGAAAGTAAACGTCAAAAACAAATTGGTAACCTAATCCAGCAGGAAATGAGTGATATTTTTCAGCGTGAAGGGCTGAATATCATTCACAACGGCATGATCTCGATCTCCAAAGTGAAGGTGACGCCCGATCTGATGGAAGCCCGCATCTACCTGAGTTTATTTCAGATACCCGAACCGGAGAAAATGTTGCAGCACGTGAAGGACCGGGATTGGGAACTCCGCAAACACCTGGCCGCCCGCATCAAAAATCAAGTCCGCAAAATACCGGTCATACAGTACTACCTCGACGATACATTGGATTATGTATTTAAGATGGAGGAGTTGTTTAAGAATTTGAATATTCCGAAGGAGTAAATCCGTCAAGACGGCAGTGTGTAAGAACCTGCAGGTTCGTCCTTAACGTCATTGCGAACCCGACTAAGGTCCATTCCAAACTTATTTGATCTACATCGTCGGGTGAAGCAATCCCCTGCTACGAAGCGATAATGATATTTCATGAAGGTCACCGACGCGGCCTCTCGCTTCATGTTTCACAGCACTTTTTTGCTCCCGATTTAAACCCCGATCGATTCATGAGTTCGTACGGGAACCCTGAATCCCGTTCCGGGGTGAGCGAGCCTCGAATGATGTAAAGTGTGGTCAATTAGAAAGTGTGCGTTTGAATAATGAAGTATTTCAAAGAATTGCAAATCCATTTTATCTGAGTTCGAAACGATGGAATTGAACGTGCATCCGCTACTTAACGTCGCACTGCCCCGAAGGGATTCAGGGCTCCCGAAACGGGTTATGAATTGACCGGGGTTTAAATCGGGAGCAAAAAAATATTCCACATGAATATTCATTAAATCTCTCTCCACTTGTTCCAAATGACCCGTACATCGTCCCAGGCATTATAATTTTTTGCATAGAGCCAATCCAGGTGCTCGCGGTTGATGGCAGGGATGGCATAGTCGGTTATCACCGGATAGACATCGAGGAGGCGTGGTTTGATCTTGGGGAATTGCTGATCGATATAGCCGACAAATGTTTTATCGCCTTCCAAAACGAGAAAACAATGCAGGAGCCAGGTCCTTTGATGTTTCACAAACCAGATGAGTACAGGCGAGAGTAAAATCAACCCGATGGAAAAGAGTACATCCACCACGCGTTTGTTTCTTCGGGATGCCGGTGTGGTGATCTGATAAAGAACCTCGGTGGTATACAAATCTCCGGCGGTATGTTTCGAGTTACTGCCGATAATACTATCCGTACCCATGCTGTGAATCTTGTAATCGAGCTCGGGCCCGCATAACTGAATGGCCGAAATGATTTGGGCAAAGCTGAGTTGTTGTTGGGCAAAAATAATTTCCGTGACCTGATAAATTTGACTCAGGGGTTTGATGTCGTCAAAGATGCCGAGTTGTTTAGCATCACATTCTTTGTGTGGACTGATCGATCCAATGATGTTCTTTTGGATGAAAGCCTGATCGAGTAAATGACGGATTTCTTGTTCCTCCGATACACTGCCCACAATCATCACTTCCTGTTGCGCCGCATCCTCTGCCTCTACGGTTTGAATATTCATCCATTGCATCCACTTGCGTATGGCCAGCATCAGCAAGGTTCCACTCAAGGCACCCAATACCGTTATGCCCCTCGAAAAACGTAGGGTCTCGGGTAAGAGTCCGTAAATAGCTACCGACAGTATGCCCCCAATGAGCATGCCCCGCAAGACACGTGCAGGTTTGTAAGGCGTATCATATCCTCCGCTAAAAAAGACCGACAATATCCAAATGAGAATATAAGACGAGAAAAAGGCCGCGAGTAATGAAGTTGGATATTCGATACCCGTCTTTACCTGACTCACCCAAAGATGATGCATGCCTAGTAAAGCAGATAATAGGATCGCCGCATCGATCAAAGGCAATTTGATCTTTGAAAATACATTGGCGAGAAAAGCGAGAAAAGCGCGCAGGTAAATGGCCATTTGAATGAGCATGACAAAGGCACTTTTTTGAGAAGACTGAAAATGCTTGCGGGCAAAAATGATCATGGCCTGATAAAACATCTTCACATAATTGAGACTACCCTTTTTGGTGCTCTCTCCCTTGTAATGAATGACGGTGGTCTCCGGAAAATAGACATTCTTAAATCCGGCCTGAATGATTTTGTAACTCAGATCAATATCCTCGCCGTACATGAAATACGTTTCATCGAAACTACCCACCTGATCGATGACAGATTTTCGGCAAAACATAAAACAACCTACCAAGACATCCACTTCATGGGTTTCATGTTCGGGTAAATGTCCGAGATGATAGCGATTGAATCGTTTCGATTTTTTAAACAAAGTCGATAATCCGCTGATGCGATAAAACGCTACTTCGGCAGAAGGAAATCCGCGCTTCGACTCCGGCAGAAAGATGCCTTTACCATCCACGAGTCGGCAACCCAAGGCACCGGCCTCCGGATGAGCATCCATATAGGCCAAACATTTTTCGAAAGCATCTTCCGGTACGATGGTATCGGGATTGAGATAGAGAATATATTTTCCCTGTGCTTTCGCTACAGCCTGATTATTGGCTCGTGCAAAACCGACGTTCTCGGTATTGGCAATGAGATTGACGCCGGGAAATTTTTCCGTCACCAGATCTACACTTCCATCGGTAGACAGATTGTCGACCACCCATATTTCTGCTGCTATATTTGCACAAGCCCTCGTGACCGACAGCAGGCAATGCTCCAGAAAATATTTGACGTTATAGTTGACAATGATGACACTTAATTGCATCTGCGGAAAAAATACAAGTATATTTGTATACCGTCAAAAATAACCGAATCCACCGAATATCTATGAATGATTTACTGAAAAATACCTTGTTACGTGCGGTTCATGCCGGTGCCGATGTACTGAAACATTTTTTTGAAGGAACTTTTGAGGTACATAGTAAGGATACGTTAAACAATTTGGTGACCGAGGTCGACAAGAAAGCTGAAGATGCGATCATTGATGTGATCAAATCTGAATTTCCTGAACATTTTATTTTGAGTGAAGAAGTGGGTGAACTGAGTACCACATCAAACTACAAATGGATCATAGACCCTATAGACGGTACGGTGAACTTTGCACACGGCATTCCGATTTGTTGTGTGAGTATCGGCCTGGAACGTGATGGCGAAATGCAAATGGGTGTGGTCTTCAACCCGTTTATGAACGAATTGTTTTTTGCGGAAAGAGGCAAGGGCGCTTTTCTCAACAATCGCAAACTGACCGTCTCTAAAAACAATCAGATCGAAAGTGCTTGTCTGGTCACGGGCTTCCCCTATCGATGGGTGGATGTGGGTACGGATCCGATAGCCGTCTTCGAACGATTCATCCGACTAGGCTTACCGGTACGCCGATTGGGCAGTGCAGCTATCGATCTTTGTTGGGTAGCAGCAGGGCGCTTCGATGGTTTTTGGGAATACAATTTGAATCCATGGGATATTGCCGCAGGTTATCTTATCATAGAAGAGGCCGGTGGGCGCATATCCAATTTTAGCGGCGACAAATACAGCGTGTACGACAAACAAACTTTAGCGACCAACGGGCATATTCATGAGCAGATGTTGGAGGTGATTAAAAATCAGGCTTAGTTTTTGTATGAAATTCTTGTCCAATCATGGACGATGATCTAAATTGTGTCACTAAAAAAAAATTATTCTCATGTCAAATACTCAAGGCTACGTCAATACAGAACTCGATCATGGTATTGCCACTATAGAATTTTTTCATCCGGCCAGCAACTCACTGCCTGCCAATATTTTAGCCGATCTGGCCAAGGCTATCGATAAGGCCGGACAAGATGAACGCATTAAAGTCATCGTACTCCGATCGGCCGGTCATGGTGCCTTTTGTGCCGGAGCGAGCTTCGATGAACTTATTGCCATTAGCAATGAAACTGAAGGTAAAAAATTCTTTATGGGTTTTGCCCATGTGATCAATGCCATTCGTAAGGCCCACAAATTTGTCATCGGTCGCGTACAGGGTAAGGCTGTGGGTGGCGGTGTCGGTTTGGCTGCGGCTTGTGATTATACCATTGCGACCGAATCGGCTTCAGTGAAACTCAGCGAACTAGCGATCGGTATCGGTCCTTTTGTCGTTGGTCCGGCCGTGATGCGCAAACTCGGCACTTCTTGTTTTTCCCAACTGGCTATGGATGCGACCGAATGGCGTAGTGCCGAATGGGCCAAGAAACATAGTCTGTATTCTGAAGTCTATAAAAATGAAGATGAGCTCGATGATGCCATCAATCATTTAGCCGACAAGTTGGCTCATAGTAATCCTGAAGCCATGGCGCTTTTGAAGCGGGTCTTCTGGGAAGGTACAGAGCATTGGGATACCTTACTCAGCGATCGTGCAGCCATGAGTGGTAAATTGGTCCTGAGCGACTTCACCCGAAAAGCGATAGAATCATTTAAAAAGAAATAGCAGGAGTTTCCTCCTGCTATATGTTCTTGATTCATCTATTTAAAATTACTTACCTCCGCCAAAAACTTTCTTCAACAAATCCGTTACGCGTGCACCCGGATTCTGACGAATGTTTTGTTCTTCTTGTGCCACAGTCACAAACAATCCGTTGAGTGCTCTTTCGGTGACATAGGAAGGTAAATCGGTATTGACTTTTTGCCTCGTTATCGGCAAACGATTGTAGATGGTAAAGATATCTGTCCAGTATTTTGTGGCGCCTACTTTACCTAAAGAATTCTGAATCACCGGGCGAAAAGCATTGGTCAGGGCATTGGTGGTGGTGCGTTTGAGAAATTCTGTCGCTGCATTATTCCCACCTCTCAGAATAGAGAGTCCATCATTGATGGACATACTCGTAATGGCATTGATAAAAATAGGTACGGCCTTACCGGCAGCATCTTCTGCGGCACGATTCAAACTCAAAATCACATTATCGCATTGTTTGTTGAATCCAAAAGAACGCAGGGTCGATTCGATTTTCTTAGCTTCAGGCGGCATGAGAATTTTAATGACCTGATTGCCAAAAAAACCATTGGTCTTGTTCAGGATACCCGCTGCATTTTGCGAACTCACCCGGAGTGCTTCTTTTAAACCATTCACGATTTCGGTATTGCTGAGTCCGCCACCGAGTATATTATTCAATCCATTGTTATTGGATTGACCGTTTTTATTCCCTCCGCCATTCAAGGCTTTATTGGCCTGATTGAGAAGATCGTTAAAAGTTTGAGCCTGCACCGTCTGCAAGGAAAAAGTGGCGAGTAAAATAAAGAGTAGGTTTTTCATGTTTTCTGTTTGTTCAAAAATAAGTTTTATGTGATGATTTAAAGTTAATGAGGTTTAAAGGTTTAAGTCGTTAACGTTTATAACATTTAATGGTTTGTCCTCCTGTACGAAGCAGGTATAATCCGGGAGTGAAGGATTGTATGTTTATCGATACAGGAATATCATCTGCTATCACGTCAGTGGTTTGAATACATCTTCCCGAGAGATCCATCAATTGAACTTCATCATTTTTTTTCAATCCTTTGACCCATAAAATTTCATCTGCCGGATTGGGATATACACGGATTCCTTCTTTAGAAAGGACCTGATCAGCTGCGGTCGCAATGGCCCCACAATCCCATTGAAACATTTGTGCCTGATAGGCATTTTCCCAAATGGTATAGGCTTGTTTGAAGGTCTTCCACTGTGCAGCTCCGGTATTCACTATAGCTTGAGCACTGTCGGCGATCGCAATGACTTTATTGTAAAATATGGAGTCATTCAGTTCGGCTTGTTCAAAGAAAATGGTCTGTAAATAGAAGCCGTTTCCCGGGTATTGGCCACTCTGTACTTTATCGATCAGATCATGGAGTTGGGCAACAATATTGGTTACCTGTGTGGTGTCCTGTATCTTGATGGTACATCCAACACCCAGATGTCGCAGATGAACGGAAGTATCATGGGTGAGATAATTTGACGGACTTTGAGGATTCCAGAAACCATAATATTTGAGATCAGCCACATGATTGGGTGTACCTCCACCCATCATATAATCGGGCTTCCAGAATCGCGTTGGAAAAACCGCTCCATATTGTCCGTTCACTAAATTAGTCCAGATATTTACACCATTAGAATCGTTGTAGATGGTGCCGCCGATGACCTTACTTTCGGGCAAGCCGATGGAGTCCATCAACTTGACTACATCCGGATAGAGGTAAACTGATTCGTGGGCATGTGGATCCATTTCAACGCCTTTATCTTCGTACATCCAACGCAGAATATTTTTATTATTGGTTTGCGACATCAGCACCGGCGTTTCCTTACTCAACACATTGCTGAGGTAGACCCAATCAGATTGCATATTCCAGCTTATGCCCTTTGAATAAAAATAGTTGGTGAGCGATATGAGTTTGCTGCGATTCGCGGTATAGAACAGATTTCCGTTCCATTGACCGGTCTCTTCATTATGGGTGATGAAATTAAAATAGACGGTTGGCGTCTGTGCCTGAACCTGAAGAAAAAAAGAGAAGCATAGGGTAATAGAAAACAAATACTTCATAGCCATAGATTTAGTGTTGACAAAATGGGCGTTCAATTCAGCGAACATACATTGACTATTCTGACATTTAAAATGCAGTATAGTTTAATCACTGCACGTCATACATATTCTCACTACTGTTTGGCGAATCTTGTTTGTACAGTTCCCTGCTCCGTTTGAATGCGAATCAGATAGATGCCACACAACAGATTCGACACATCCAAATGATCCTGTAACCCTGAAGCGGCTTGATGCTGCAAAAGTTTCCCGGTAATATCCAAAACCTCCAGATATTTCATGCGTTGTGTGGCGCTTATATTTAAATAGCCGGTAGTTGGGTTGGGATACAGATGACAGACGGGGTCTACCTTAACATCCCGTAATGCATTCGGGCTGCCGCTTGCAAATAAATGATGAGCGTAGATATCATTTACCCCACTTCGTTTATCCTGAAAGACGAAGATGCTGCCACCCTTACCATCGCTCACATTCTTCGGACTTGTTTGTTCGTCCACTGCGGTGGCGACAGGCTCGCCATTGATGGCCCAGAGCATTTGACCACTTCCGCTAACACGTTGGGCCTTCACGTCGGTTGAATCTTCCCAAACGATGATACCCCCTTTATTTTCATCGCTGCAAATATTCGGGTTTCTCTGTTCTGCTGGGCTATTGCAAACCACAATACCATTGGCGGCCCATTGTGCCTGTCCGGTGGCATTGAACTTCTGGGCATAGATATCATAATTTCCGTTTCGATTATCTTTCCAGGTAATCAGGACTTCATTGGTCGTAGAAATACTCATTAAATCCAGTGCCGATTGGTTGCCTGCGGCATTGGCAACGACAACCCCGTTCAAGGGCCAGGTGGCATTTCCGTTTGAATCCAAATGTTGTATGTAGATATCATAATCGGGTGAGTTTCGGGTATCCTGCCATGCGATAAAGGCTCCGTTATTGATACTGTCCGGATCTATTTTTGCATTGATCTGATCACCTGTTGTTTTGCAAACAGGTTTGCCGTTATTTCCCCAAAGAAGGGTTCCGTTCGCATTCACTCTTTGCGCATAGACATCATAATTACTGTTGTTTCTGGAGTCTTGCCATGAAATGATGGCACCACCGTTTCGGTCTTTCTGAATTCGATGGTTACGTCTGGTTCCGCTTGTATCGGCCAGTTTCACCCCACCGGCGCCCCACATTTTGTTTCCGTTACTATCGAGTCTTTGGGCCCATACATCCCAAATGCCGCTGATCTGTTTTTCGAAAGCCACGATCACGCCACCTTTTCCATCGGAACAAAGTTTTTCACTATGTTCACGATTACTCAGATTCGTAATATTTGCTCCGCCGACGGTCCACTTGATATTGCCATTCGAATCGATACGTTGAGCATACAGGTCACGTTCTATACCACTGCGCCAGTCAGACCATGCGACGATGGCACCGCCGCGCATATCACTGACAATGGCGGGAGTGCTTTGATCGGCTGAATCGGCACAAGCTGCCACACCATTGAGTACCCATAGTACCACCCCTTGTGCATTTACCCGCTGAACATAAATATCCGGCAATCCATTGGCCGGTTTATAATCTTTCCATGTGATATAGGCCCCACCTTTACCATCTTCCATCATGCGGGGATCCACTTGTTTGTTGGTCGCTGTGCAA
This sequence comes from Chitinophagaceae bacterium, assembly GCA_016786845.1. GTDB lineage: Bacteria > Bacteroidota > Bacteroidia > Chitinophagales > Chitinophagaceae > OLB11. The sequence continues at coordinate 16,621 of JAEUVB010000007.1, forward strand.
ATGGGTGTATTGACAGAAGGGTCCATGCTCCATTGAGCAGAAGCAGTATACCCCAGAAATAATGAGACATAACAAACAAGAGATGTAAAAACTTTTTTCATACCTATTTTATTCATGTTAAATCTACATGAATAAATTGTTATGTAATAACATAACAAGGAATATTTAATGATGTTTCAACAAGCAATTATTTGCTCATACGAATACCTGTCACGCGATATCGTTCCGCAGTTAATTTGACAAACATCATTCCTTCGCGGCGATGCGCCCTTCAACAAATTGCTTCGTGGCACCTTATCTCCATTTCAGCTTACAGCTCGCCTACCATCTGTTCGGGCTTCACCCACTCGTCAAATTGCTTTTCTGTTACATAGCCTAACTGAACAGCCATTGCTTTGAGGGTGGTTCCTTCCTTATGCGCCTTTTGCGCGATTTCTGCCGATTTGTAATAACCGATTTTGGTATTCAGGGCTGTTACCAACATCAATGAATTATCGACATGCTTTTTGATATTCGCTTTGATGGGTTCTATTCCTTCGGCACATTTATCATTGAAACTCACACATCCTTCACCAATGAGACGGGCGCTGTGGAGGAAATTATAAATCATCATGGGTTTGAATACATTCAGTTCAAAATGCCCCATACTGCCGCCAACGCCAATCGCCACATCATTGCCCATTACCTGAGCAGCGATCATGGTTAAGGCTTCGCATTGTGTCGGATTTACTTTACCCGGCATAATGGAACTTCCCGGTTCATTGTCCGGGATAAAAAGTTCTCCGATGCCACTGCGTGGGCCTGAAGACAGCATACGAATGTCATTTGCGATCTTCATCAAGGAAACTGCTAAGGTTTTCAAGGCGCCATGTGCTTCTACGATCGCATCGTGAGCGGCCAATGACTCAAACTTGTTTTCGGCTGTAACGAATGGAAGCTTGGTCAGTTTCGCGATGTGCTTGGCTACATTCTTTGCATAGTTTTTCGGTGTATTAATACCGGTTCCAACAGCAGTTCCGCCTAAAGCCAGTTCACTCAAATGGGCCAATGAATTTTTCAAAGCGCGCAAGCCATGATCTAACTGAGAAACATAACCGCTGAATTCTTGTCCAACCGTAAGCGGGGTAGCATCCATAAAATGCGTACGACCGATTTTTACGACTTTCATAAATTTCTTGCTTTTCTTATCCAGGGTATTGCGCAGCTTAGTAACACCCGGAATGGTTGTTTCCATCAACATTTTATATGCGGCAATATGCATTGCGGTCGGAAAAGTATCATTACTGCTTTGACTTTTGTTGACATCATCATTGGGATGTAAACATTTTTCTTTATCCTTCAGCTTACCACCACTCAAGACATGTCCGCGGTAGGCAATCACTTCATTCACATTCATATTGCTTTGGGTACCGCTGCCGGTTTGCCATACTACCAAAGGAAATGCGTCGGCATGCTTCCCTTCCAATATTTCATCACATACCTGACCAATCAAATCGCACTTTTCTTTCGACAATACCTTGGCTTCATAATTAGTGATAGCCGCTGCTTTCTTCAGATAAGCAAATGCCTCAATGATTTCTTTGGGCATGCGATTGATGTCTTGTGCGATCTTAAAATTATCAATGGAGCGCTGAGTCTGTGCGCCATAAATTGCATTGGCAGGTACCAGCACCTCGCCCATTGTGTCTTTTTCTACTCTGTATTGCATGTTTGAATTTTTCTGAATGTATTTGAATAAATAAAAATAATTGTTTGCTGCAAGGGTAATTGAACGCTCTCTATAATCTTAATATTTTTCTTTAGGATGTTTGAAGCGTATAACTCACGGTGCCATCTTTTTCATCTTTCAATTGAATACCGGCTTGTATCAATTTATTACGAATTGCATCACTGGTGGTAAAATCCTTTTTCAACTTGGCTTCCTGACGAATAGAAATTAAAACCTGCATGACCTCATCTAAATGACCGTGGTCGGTTTCTGCAATTGGTTTTAGTCCCAGAATTTGAATCAGGAATACTTCGAAGGTTGTTTTCATTTTCTCCAAAAGCGCTTGTCCAATTTCGTCACCGGCAATTTGTCCGCCTTTGATGGAATTGACCACCGGAGCGAGTTCAAAGAAATTGGCGAGCACCTTCGCTGTACTGAAATCATCATTCATAAAGTCATGACATTCATCGCAAAGCGTATTCAACTTTTGAACAAGATCGGCGTTGTTTCCTTTTACAGCCCAAGCATCGCTGTTCAATTGTTCGAGTACTGACTTAGCCTCCATCAATCGTTTTAAGGCTTTCTCTGATGCTTGTAAGGCCTCATTGCTAAAATCGAGTGTACTGCGATAATGGGTGGTGAGTATATAAAACCGAACCACCATAGGATGATAAGCTTGCTCGAGAATGGGGTGATTACCGCTAAATAATTCTGTCAGTTTGATTACATTATTATAACTCTTTCCCATCTTCTTTCCGTTGATGGTAATCATATTGTTATGCATCCAGTATCGCACGGGTGATTCACCATTGACTATGGTACTTTGTGCAATCTCACTTTCATGATGAGGGAAGAGAAGATCCATACCTCCACCATGAATATCAAATTGTTTGCCCAAATATTTGCAAGCCATGGCCGAGCACTCGATATGCCAACCCGGGAAGCCTATTCCCCAAGGGCTTGGCCAGCGCATGATGTGTTCAGGTGCTGCATTTTTCCAAAGCGCAAAATCAACCTTATTATTCTTTTCATCTTGTCCTTCCAGATCACGTGTTGATTCCAAAAGATCTTCGAGGATACGCCCGCTTAATTTTCCGTACTCATGACCTTCCGCATACTTCTTGACATCGAAATAAACCGAACCATTTTTCTCATAAGCATACCCTTTGGCTATGATATCCTTGATCATTTCAATTTGTTCAACTATATGACCTGTTGCGGTAGGTTCGATACTGGGATCCAGATTGTTGAATTCCTTCATCCCCCAATGATAGAGGTTGGTATATTTTTGAACCAACTCCATGGGTTCAAGTTTTTCCAAATGTGATTTCTCTGAAATTTTATCGGTAGCATCTCTTCCTTCTTCTTCAAAATGACCTGCATCGGTAATATTACGCACATAGCGAACTTTATATCCGAGAAACATCAGATAACGATACACCACGTCGAAAGTAATATAAGGCCGGGCATGGCCAAGGTGACTTTCTCCACTAACGGTAGGTCCGCAGACGTACAGACCGGCATGACCGGGGGTCAGGGGTTCGAATAATTCTTTTTGGCGGGTGAGCGAGTTATAAATATTTAAGGATGACATGGCCGCAAAGATAATCACTACGGGTCAATTTGGTCAGCCGGAATGAAAGAATAATCAGGATTTGCCCAGACGCTTTTTCATTTCCATCATTTGATCACGTAATCTCGCGGCTTCAATGAAATCAAGGTCTTTAGCGGCCTTTTCCATTCTTTTTTTTACAGCAAGAATTTCCTTTTCAAGTTCCTTACCGGATTGATAATCTACCGCCACATCCTCTGCTGCATGGGGCATTTCATCCAATTGGGCAATGGCTTTTTTCTCATCGTAACCCTTGATATCGAGTACGGCTGTTTGTCCCATGATGATGTCGACGGAACGCGTAACACTGCGGGGAGTAATTCCATGATCCGTATTATATTTCAACTGCTTTTCTCTTCTGCGTTCTGTTTCATCGATGGTCCGTTGCATGCTCTTGGTTATTTTATCTGCATAGAATATAACCAGACCGTCTACATTCCGGGCCGCTCTCCCCGCGGTTTGGGTCAGAGACCGTTCGTCACGCAGGAAACCTTCTTTATCTGCATCGAGTATAGCTACCAGTGAAACCTCCGGCAGATCCAAACCTTCACGCAACAGATTCACACCGATGAGCACATCGATGACCCCTAAACGAAGGTCCCTTAGGATTTCAACTCTTTCCAGCGCATCGATTTCACTGTGGAGGTATTTACACTTGATATTGATTTTATGCAGATATTTAGCGAGTTCCTCTGATAATCGCTTGGTCAAAGTTGTAACCAATACGCGGTCTCCCTTTTTCACTCTTTTGTCTACTTCGTCCAAAAGATCATCAATTTGATTGATGCTGGGCCGTACTTCAATCGGCGGATCAAGTAATCCTGTGGGTCGCACGACTTGCTCCACCACTTCTCCTTCACACAAATCGAGCTCATAATTGCCCGGTGTCGCACTCACGAAGACGACCTGATTGATCATGGATTGAAATTCATTGAAGTTGAGAGGGCGGTTATCGAGTGCGGAGGGAAGTCGAAATCCATAGTTAACTAAATTGAGTTTACGGGCTCGGTCGCCACCAAACATGCCACTGATCTGCGGGATAGTGACATGACTTTCATCCACAACCAATAAAAAATCTGAAGGAAAATAATCGATCAAACAGAAAGGTCTGTCACCTTCATGTCTTCTATCGAGATATCGGGAATAGTTTTCAATGCCTTTGCAATAACCCAATTCCTGTATCATTTCCAAATCATAATTCACCCGTTCTTTGATTCGTTGTGCTTCAATATGCTTTTCCTGTGTTTTAAAATAAGCTTCTTGTTCGGCAACTTCCAGTCGGATTTCATGAATAATGTTTTTCATTTGATCCTGAGGCGCCATATACATATTGGCCGGGAAAATAGCTGCATCGGGTATGCTTGCAATTTTCTTGCCTGTACTAATTTCGATCCGCTGAATCTCTTCTATTTCATCACCAAAAAAAATAACCCGATAGCCATAATCGGCATAAGGTAAGTTAACATCCACCGTATCACCTTTGACTCTGAACATTCCACGATCAAATTCCAGGGTGCTGCGCGAATAAATACTTTGAACCAGTTTATGTAGAAAATTATTGCGCCCAAAATTCATACCTGCAGATATCCGAATAATACCGTTGGCATATTCAGCCGGATTGCCCAATCCATAGATACAAGACACAGAGGCCACGACCACGATATCCCTTCTACCGGAAAGCAAACTGGATGTAGTTCTCAATCGTAGCTTTTCCAATTCTGCATTGATGGATAGATCCTTTTCGATATATACATTCGAGGACGGGAGATAGGCTTCGGGCTGATAATAATCGTAATACGAAACAAAATACTCAACCGCATTCTCGGGAAAGAATTGACGCAGCTCTCCATATAATTGCGCTACGAGTGTTTTATTATGGGTCAGGACTAAGGTTGGCTTTTGTGTGTTTTGTATCACATTCGCCATGGTAAAGGTTTTACCAGATCCCGTAACACCTAACAGGGTTTGAAATTTTTCTCCATTTACAATACCTTGAGTAAGCTTTTCAATCGCTTGAGGTTGATCACCTTTGGGTTCATATGGGGAATGTATTTCAAACATATCAGGTTGATGTAATTTAAAGCGTAAAAAATAACTCTAAGGAATAAAGATAAAAAAAGCGCTGACGTGCAGCGCTCTGTGTGATAAATTGTTCAATTTAAAAATCATCATCATCATCAAAATCATCATTGAATATATCTAATCCCAAATCTTCATCGATTTTAAAATCATCGTCGTCATCCGCCTTACCGGGTTTTTTTGATTTTGATTTTGAAACAGGCATATCAAATTCTTCAAATTCATCTCCGAATTCGTCATCTGCTTTATCAAAATCATCATCTAAATCATCGTCAACATCATCATCATCGTCATCATCATCTACGGATTTAGATGATACTCTTCCTTTTTTCGCTTTCACTTTAATATCTTCTTCATCCTCATCGTCGTCGTCATCATCAGAAGGCGATTTTTTCTTAGGAGTAGCCTTAGCAGCTGACTTCACTGCAACTTTCGCTGTTGCTTTCTTGGGTGCTGCTTTCTTTACCGGTTTTGCTTTCATACATCTTTCTATTTCCAGTGTAAATTTTCTATATATTTTTTAAACTGAAAAATTTTTTTTCAAGAATTTTGATTTTTTTTAGAGCGTAATCAATTGATGTCTTCCCACACCATTAGAAACAAAGGAAACTTTCACCTTGGTAAAATCAGAAATTAATCTTGTAAAGGCATTGAATTCCTCCGGCAAATCATCTACGTTGGTGCAAGAGGAAAGTGCTTTTGACCATTTTTCCGTCTTCACATATACCGGTTCAATGGAATCATTGATGATATCGTAAGGGAAATGTTGTGTTTGTACCCCGTTTATAGAATAAGCGTTACACAGAAAGACTTCCGGCATTTCATCCAGAATATCCGCTTTAGTAATGATCAGATCGGTGACCCCGTTGATCATGCATGCATACTTTAATGCCACGAGATCGATCCAACCACAACGACGAGGGCGTCCTGTTGTTGCTCCAAATTCATGTCCGATAGCTCTCAGCTGATCTCCGGTTTCATTCAATAATTCAGTCGGGAAGGGTCCGCTACCAACCCTGGTGCAATACGCTTTGCTAATGCCAAAGACCTTCCCAACCCATTTAGGCGCAATACCGAGACCGGTACAAAGTCCTGCGGTTATGGTATTGCTGGATGTGACAAAAGGGTAAGTTCCGAAATCAATGTCGAGCATGGTTCCCTGGGCACCTTCTGCCAATATACGCTTCCCTGCTATCAACTGTTCATTGAGCCAATATTCGGCCGCAATGATTTGATATTGCTTTAATGCTTCAATGGCTTTGAAAAAATCAGCTTCCCAACTTTGAATTTCTTCGGCCCATTCCGGCTGATTCAGTATTTGGAGGTGCTTGTCCTTCAATACTTGATATCTGGCTTTAAAATCAGCTTTCAAAATATCCCCGACTCTGAGGCCATTGCGACCTGTTTTATCCATATAGGTCGGTCCTATACCCTTCAGGGTACTTCCTATTTTTTGTTGCCCTTTAGCCAATTCGCTGGCTTTATCCAAGGCTTTGTGTGAAGGCAAAATTAAATGAGCTCTTTCACTGATGAGCATGCAGGCTTTAAGATCCACACCCAGTGATTCAATTTCTTCACATTCTGCTTGAAAAGAAACGGGATCTATAACCACACCATTTCCAATCACATTTAATATACCCGGATGAAACACACCTGATGGTATGGTATGTAATACTACTTTTTTATCATCTAAATATAATGTATGTCCTGCATTTGGCCCACCTTGAAATCGAGCAATGATTTGATAATTTTTAGCCAGAAAATCTACAATTTTCCCTTTCCCTTCATCGCCCCACTGCAATCCTAATAATACGTCGACCATAATAAGCACTTACATTTAGGTTGTAAAGATATTGTGGGAATGGTATAACAAAAAAAATCCCGCATCTTATTGCGGGATTTTTTTATGATATGGATCAGTCTCTGAAACTTAACGAATCAGGGTCAGATCACCTTTCTTGATATAATTGGATCCGTCACGCGTACACTTATAACGGAATACGTAGTAATATGTCGCTACCGGGCAGTCTTTACCTTCGTAAATACCATCCCAACCTCTGCGGTAATCATTGGTCGACCAAACGCGTTTACCCCAACGATCATAGACCTCAAGTTGTATGAGTTCTACACCGGCAGTTGTTAAAACTTTGAATTCGTCATTGTTTCGATCACCATTTGGTGAGAATGCATTCGGAATAAAGGCTACATCACAACATGGTCCTTCTTCGATATACACGGTATCCTTGATTACACATCCATTCGCATCGGTGATATCTACATAGTAAGTACCATAATACAAAGTGGTTGCCGTAGCAGTAGTTTGTGCCGGTACAGTACTCCATAAGAATGAATATGGTGGTGCACCACCTGCAACGATTGCGGTAGCCTGACCTTCATTTCCTTTACCATTACATGCCAAATCTTGTTTTGAGAAATTATTGTTCAAAGGATTGGCAGGCGGATTGATGACGAAAATGGTTGAGTATTCGCAACCTGCTGTATCAACTACACGAAGGGTGTAAGTATCTGCAGGGAGACCGTTGAAAATACCTGATTTGTTGATATACAAGCCCGGTGTGAGATAGTATTTATAGCCTCCGCGACCACCGGTACCGATGATATAGGCTTTACCATCTTCTGAATCCACGCACAATGCATCTCTGATATCCAGAATTGCACCTACAGGTTCAGGTTGAGTCAAAGTAATCACGGTATCACGAATACATCCTAAAGCATCACGCATGGTCAAGAAATAGTTTCCTGCAATTAAATTGATGAAGAGACCGCTGTTTTGGAAAGTTGTGCCATTCAATGAATACTGAATAGGAGCAACACCACCGGTAGCCGTTACCTCTATGCTACCATTCGCATCGCCATTACAGATCGGTTCCGTCAAGATCAGATTGGTGACTGTAATCGGAGGATTCTCGGTAACAGTTACAGCTGTAGTTATAGAACATCCGTTACCATCAGTTGCTGTGATGACATAATTTCCGGCATACAAACCACTAAAGAATCCGGAAGGACCTTGTGTGGCAGGAGGATTAAATGGTGTCAACGTAAACACAATATTACCACTACCACCCAATGCAGTCACTGTTATCGATCCGGCAGGTGTACCAAAGCATGGTACATTCTGTACGTTGACCTGAGTGAATTGCAAGGCCGGTGGTTGATTGATCGTTGCAGTTGTAGTTGCTGTACAACCGGAAGCATCCGTACCCGTAATGGTATAGGTGCCTGCAGTCAGACCGATGAAATCACCCGGTGTTGGCTGTGTACCAATAACCGGATTGATCGTATAAGTATAACCCGGAGTTCCTCCGTTGGCACTGGTAGAAATTGTACCGCTATTGTCACCAAAGCAAAGCAAATTGGTCGATACAGGAGGATTCATCGTCAATACCGGAGGTTCTGAGATCACAAATGTGGTTGAAACTGAACATCCACTGGCATCCACAGCATTCACCGTATAGGTACTAGCTCCTAATGGTGAGAAGTTACCTGTTGTATTTGAGATTGGACCCGGTAACAATGTATAAGTTATAGTACCTGTTCCACCTGTCGCTAATGTGGTGATGGTACCATTATTAGCACCGGCACAAGACACATTCGTAGAGGTGGTTGTAGTCCAAACCAAGGCTGCCGGGTTGGCTACATTTGCATTCGTAGTCACTGAGCAACCATTTGCATCCGTCACGGTAATGACATAGCTGTTGCTGCAAAGACCATTAAATATACCTGTAGCGTTGGTACCACCCGGTGTTAATCCGTATTGAAGCGCACCGGTACCTCCTGTGGCAGTAACTGTAATGGAACCATTACACAAACCGTTACAAGTAGGATCAACAATCACAACATTCGTGATCGATAATACTTGTGGGTCAGTAAGGGTCACCGAAGTCGTATTTGTACAACCATTTGCATCCGTAACTGTAATTGTATAAGTATTGGCACAAAGGTTAGTGAAGCTACCACCGGTGATCGTGTAATTTAACGGTGCGGTACCACCAATAGCATTTGCAACGATAGATCCGTTACAACTTGCATTACAAGTTGGATTGGTACCGATGACAGTATTGAAGACCAATGGTGCCGGTCCGAGCAGATTAATAATCGTAGTAGCAGTACATCCATTCGCATCCGTTACCGTAGCCGTATAAGTTCCAGCTTGCACACCGGAGTAGAAGCTATCCACTTGTGTACCGGAAGATGGATTTAATGTATACGTATAGTTCGGTGTACCTCCGTTTGCATTGATGGTTATCGTGCCATTCGGTGTACCACTACAAAGTGTGTTCTGTACTACTACACTTGGTATCGTCAACAATGGTGGTTGAGTAATAGTAAATGTTGCAGAAATAGTACAACCTGAGCCTGCATCTGTGGCTACCACTGTATAGACGTTAGCGCCAAGGCCTGTGTAGTTACCTGTAGCAGATGGTACACTTCCCGGATTTAAATTATAGTTGAACACACCTGATCCACCACCGACATTAAAGGTGATAGTACCATTGTTTGCACCAAAGCAATTGATATTGGTTGATGTATTGGCCAAAATCTGGAAGGCTGCAGGTTCTGTGATGTTGACGTTTGACTGAGCAGAACAACCACCGGCGTCTGTTACAGTAACAACGTATGCACCGGCACAAACACCATTAAAGGTATTAGAAGCCTGGAAGGCACCGCCAATACTATATTGTAAACCACCATTTGGAGAAGTGGCATTCACCACAATACTTCCGTCGCAAGCACCGAAGCAGCTAACATTCGTCAGATTAACTGATGTTATAGCCGGTCCGTTGAGGGTAGTTACATTGATTACTGTAGATCCTGTACAACCATTTGCATCTGTTGCGATAATGGTGTATGAGTTTGCACCGATATTGGTGAAGTTACCTGCAGTAGTTTGTGTTTCACCACAAGCTGTAATATTTGAAATCGCATAAGTAATTGCACCGCTACCGCCATTGGCGACAACACCGATTGTTCCATCACAACCCGGGTTACAACTTGGTTGTGTAACAGTAGGAATATTGAAGACAATCGCAGTAGGTCCGATGATTGTTACGACGCTTGTTAACGTTGCACCGTTGGCGTCACCCGCTTGCACGGTATATGTACCCGGACATAAGTTGGTCCAGTTACCGGAAGTGATTGGCGCATTAGGCACACCATTTAAACTATAATTGAAAGGAGCGACACCACCGTTTGCGAGAGCAGTAATGGTTCCATCACAAACTCCGGCGCAAGATTCATCGGTATGAGACACGGCCAGATTGAATACGCCCGGCTCTGTAATACAAGTCGATGTTGTATTGGTACATCCACTGGCATCAGTAATAGTAATGGTATAACATACAGCACAGAGTCCGGTGAAAGTGCCAACCGGTCCTTGTACAGGCCCTGCAGGCGCAATGGTATAAGTATATCCTGGTGTACCACCGGCTCCTGTAACTGTGAGATCACCGTTACAAAGACCTGCAATCGTTACATTGTTTTGAGTGGTGACGGTTACAGTTGGTGAAGGTGTAGTACCAATTTGTACGGTTATTGTTCCAAAACATGCTGAAGCATCTGTAGAGGTAACCGTATATATTGTACCTGCACAAAGGCCACTTATTACGTTAGCGGCAATAACCGGTCCTGCCGGAGCAATCGTATATGTATAGCCCGGAGTACCACCCACTGAGTTCATAGTGGCTGTACCATCACAACCCGGAACACATGAAGCGTCTGTTGTAGAAGCAACGCTCACTGTTGGTCCGGCAGGTGCAGTCAATAATACCGTTATAGTACCGACGCAACTGTTTACATCTGTTACAGTGATGGTATAAGTGATACCATCGCAAAGCGCAGAAGCATCACCCGTACCCGGATTGATGGTACCGGATGGACTAATGGTAAAGTTATAAGGAGCTGATCCTCCGACTAAATTGAAGGTCGCCGTACCATCACAACCAGGTGTACAACTTGGATTTGCAGAGGTATTTAAAGAAAGTACAGGTCCACCCGGAGTGGTCATATTGATTGTAGTTGTAGAAACACAGTTATTCGCATCGGTCACCGTAATCGTATAGGTAACACCTGCACAAATTGCAGTGATGGCACCCGTATTTGGATCGATCGTTGCGCCACCGGCAATACTATAGGTATACGCCAATGTTCCTCCTGTTCCACTTGCCTGAGCCGTTCCGTCACAACCAGGAGTGCAGCTTGGTGCTGTTCCTGCTACTACATTCGCTGTTAAAACAATAGGTTCTGTAATTGTGAAACTTGTTGTCGCTGTACACAGATTTGCATCTGTAACAGTTACCGTATAGGTTCCTGCACAAAGTGCAGTGATCGCACCTGTTGATGCATTGATCACACCAGGTGCTGTAATTGAATAA
>JAEUVB010000008.1 GCA_016786845.1 Chitinophagaceae bacterium
ACCATCGACGAAAGGCTATTTCATAGCCATGCTTCTCGTCCGTTTTCTCAAACGAATCACTCACTTGGAGAGTGTACTTTTTTTGCTCCATTTTACTTTTTGTTTGTCCAAAAAGTGACAAGTTTTTTTAGGAGATGACAAAGAGTAGATTGCTTACTTCTGCCAAAGGATACCCTGTTTAAATGCAAGGATATTTAACTTCTGCCGGTAGATATTTGATTTCGGTCAGTGGATTGTTTGCTTTAATGTTGAGCCTTGTGGCAACGGCTAGAGGAAATTTGGTTCCGGTAAAACGATAAATAAATTTGAACGGTTTAATATCTAGTATGTTCACAGAATGATTAAAAATTTTAATCTTGTATTCACTCTTTAAATGTCATCAGGCCGGCTCAAACTTCTTATTTCAGGAAACTAACACACCCCGCATTCTGAAAATTCTCTAATCCTGTGAATTCTGATTCAGACAATTAAAAAACATTTCCGCCTTCACCCACCATTAAACAATAAGCATTAAGCATTCAACATTCATCATTAATCATTCAACATTCCCCAAAACCGCTTCCAACTCCGCAATCATCATCGCCGTAGCGCCCCACACAATAATCGATGGATCGAGATGGTAGACCGGTGTTTTCATACCCAGATCTTTTCGATCGGAGCGGAACACTTCATGTTCTTTTTTATTCTCCGGATGAAATAAAACATCCAATGGCACTTGTATAATTTCTTCTACTTCCTGCTCGGAGGCTTTATACGATTGAAGCGATTTGATAAAACCAACCACCGGGGTCACCAGGAAATTACTCGGAGGGATATAAACCGGTGTCAGACTGCCCAAAATTTCTATGTCCTGACGACGTACACCAATCTCTTCTTCACATTCCCGTATGGCAGTGTATAAAAGATCAGGATCAGAACTATCTTTTTTCCCTCCCGGAAAACTAATTTGTCCGCTATGGGTATGCCCGTCTTCGGTACGTCGGATCAGCAAGGTATTCCATTGTTCATCTACATGGTAAAGTAATATCATCACCCCGCCCAAACGTACATCGTCGGGTGCCTGCATATCCCGATGTCGTATGGGTGGAGCCATTCGCATTTGGGCATCTATGCCGGGTAGTGGCAGACTCAGTTTCTCTTTGATCAATTCTATCAGCATCATTTCTTAAGTTTTAATTGCACCACATTTTCAATATGATGGGTATGCGGAAACATATCCACTGCCTGTGATAAAGTGACCTCGTAGGCTGAAGCCAGTAATTGTAAGTCTCTCGCCTGAGTCGCTGGGTTGCAACTCACATACACCATCACAGGTGCTTTCATTTCCAGGAGCTTTTCTATCAGGGTATCATGGCAACCCGCACGCGGCGGATCAATGATGACCACATCCGGTGAACCATGCTTCCGGAAGAATTCGTCATTGCATATTTTAATCACATCTCCGGTATAGAATTCTGCATGCGCCAAACCGTTCCAGTCCGCATTGATTCGCGCATCTTGTATGGCATCGTCTACGGTCTCTACTCCAATAATTTTTTGTACACCCCCGGATAAAAAAATGCCAATACTTCCGGTACCACAATACAGATCATATAAAATTTCATGTCCCTTGCATTCGGCAAATTCACGCACAATACGATAGAGCTCAGTAGCCTGTTGGGTATTGGTCTGAAAAAAAGATTTCGGACTGATCTTGAACCGGAAGTCTTCGAGTTTTTCTTCGATATATTCTTTCCCCGAAAAACAAATGACGTCCTGATCATAAATCGTATCATTGGCTTTCAGGTTAATGGTATAGTTGAGTGAAGTGATTTGCGGAAATTCAGTTTGTATCGCCGTCATCATTTCTTGTATATTTTCAGGATGGTCTTCTCCGAAAACTAGATTCACCAGCACCTCGTTCAGTGATGATAAGCGAATAATGAGGGTACGAAGCAGTCCCTGATGCAGACGAATGTCGTAAAAAGTATAGCCTCTCTCCAAGGCAAACGTGCGGATAAAATTTCGAATCTCGTTCGTGGGCTCCGATTGTAAATGACAGGTATCAATATCAATGACCTTATCGAACAATCTCGGCGCATGAAAGCCAACCACATTCTGATCGAAACTCAAATCTTTTTGAAGATCGGCATGGGTCAGATAACGTTTGTTTGAAAAGGTAAACTCCAGTTTGTTTCGATATTCACGGATTTGGGCAGACCCTTTAATGGGTAAATAGGTCCCGACTTCCACTTTTCCTATCCGGCGAAGCTGGTCCTTAACCTGTTGGTCCTTATAGGATAATTGTTTTTCATAAGGCAGCATTTGCCATTTACACCCGCCGCAAATTCCGAAATGACTGCAAAAAGCATCAACCCGATCGGGCGAAAAGCTCACAATTCGACTCACCATAGCCTCGGCCCAGTCTTTTTTGCTCCGGTGTACAAACAGGTCGGCCACATCCCCGGGTACCGCCCCTTCTACAAAAATCACCTTATTGTCGTGACGGGCTATGCATTTTCCTTCTGCTGCATAGGTCTCGATGAGCATATTTTCCAGGGTATATTTTTTTCTTTTCGCCATGCCGCTTTGAAGTGTTAAAGTGCTGCAAATGTAACAACTCTGCATTTTAAAGCAGCGTCTACTTTACGTAACTTCGGACACTTTTAAAAACTCCCACTGCTATGATTCAAAGGATGCTACTCCTCCTCGTTTGTTTATTTGGTTCAGCCATGACCCAAGCCCGTGACGGATATTCTGTAAAAGTAAAATTCACGGATGCGAAAGACTCCCTCATCTATCTCTGCCATTATTTTGGAAAAAGCACTACGGTGTTCAAAGACGATTCAGCCAGGCTCAGCCATACCGGTGAAGCACTCTTCAAATCGGATAAAAAAATTGTCGGTGGTATCTATATGATACTATTCGCCGATAAAACCTCTTCCATGGAAATCCTCCTGTCGAATGGCGACAATTATAGTGTAGAGGTCACTAAATCGGATATTTACAAATCTGCTAAATTCACGGGAAGTCAGGTCAATACTGACTTTTATAATTATCAGAAATTCCTCCAGGGCTATGGAGCGGGCTATCAGAAAATTGAAGCCGAATTGGTAACTGCCAAAACCAAAAAGGATAGTACCGAAATTTACGATCGTTTGAAAGTTAAGGGTAAAGAGCTCACCGGATATCGCCACGACTATGCCGTGAAAAACCCGAACTTGTTTTTAGGTAAATTGTTCAAGGCCGTTGAAGACCCTGAAATTCCAACTGAATACCCCGATTTGCCGGATCAGCCCGGGAAAAAAGATTCTAGCTTCCCGCGTACTTTCTACAAAAACCATTATTGGGACGGATATGATTTCCGTGACGACCGACTGATCTATACCCCGATCTACGAGCGTAAATTGGATGATTATATTACGAAGTTAGTGGTTCCGGTGCCGGATTCTGTGATTAAGGAATGTGATATCATTCTGAAAAAGGCCGATGGGATGGAGGAAACCTTCAAGTATTCATTGTGGTACCTCACGCGTTGGACAGAAACCAGCAAGGTGATGGGTATGGATGAAGCCTTCGTATATCTGGTCGAAAACTATTACATGCGCGGAAAGGCTACCTGGATCGATTCGGCCCAATTGGAAAAATATAAGGACCGTGCAAGAAAAATTGCGCCCAATATGATCGGTCAACCGGCCATGGACCTTCGTATGGTCGATACCAGCGATCAAAAGACGATTCCTTTATCCTCAGTAAAAGCAGATTATACCATCCTCATTTTCTGGTCGCCCACTTGCGGACATTGCCAAAAGGAAATGCCGAAATTTGACTCTCTCTATCATGCAGCACTCTATAAGTATAATGTAAAAATTTATGCTGTGGAAGCCGAAGACGAAAGCCAGAAATGGAAAGAATATATTAAATCGAATAACCTCGATGAAGGCTGGATTCATGTACACGATCCTAACCGTATTACCAACTTCCGTGCGTTTTACGATGTATACAGTACACCGACCTTATATCTTTTAGACGCCAATAAAGTCATTCGTGGTAAACGCATCGATCATACCAATGTCTTAGGACTGATCGAATGGCTGGAAAAACGTAAAAAAGAGGAAAAACAAAAAAACAAATAAAACAATACCTTTGCATCTTCCTAAAATTAAATGATACGATGACCCGAAAACTGTTATTCCTAGTAAGTTGTTGCCTGTTCTCCTCAGGATTTATTTTAGCTCAAAAAAAGGCAGCCGATCCTGTATTGTTTACTTATGGCGGAAAGCCAGTCGGTAAAGCGGAGTTTCTGCGCATGTATACCAAGAATATTAATAATCAGAAACCGGACTATAGTGAGGCTGCCTTGCGCGAATATTTGACACTGTATTCCCGATTCAAAATGAAGGTATCGGAAGCAGAGAGCAAACAAATGGATACCCTTTCCGGTATACAGTCTGAATTGGGAACGTATAAAAAACAATTGGCAAAAACCTATCTTACCGATAAAGAAGTAACCGATAATTTGGTGAAAGAGGCATACAATAGAATGAAAAAGGATATTCGCGTTTCGCATATCCTCATCAATACGCCGCGCAATTCCGATGATACCATGGCTGCCTATCGTAAAATTGATAGTCTGTATAAAGCAATACAATCCGGAGCCGACTTTTCAAACATAGCCAAAGCGGTCAGTGATGACAAACCTTCAGGTGCCTTGGGTGGCGATTTAGGTTTTATGACTGCCCTTCAATACGTTTATCCTTTTGAATCGGAAGCTTACAATCTGGCCATCGGCAGTATTTCCAAGCCGGTTCGGACCATTTTCGGTTATCACATTATTAAGAAAACAGAAGAACGTCCCGCTCGCGGTGAAATTCAGGTTTCACAAATCATGGTGGGTGTACAAAAAAGCCAGGGTGAAGAAGGCGCGAAAGCTGCTAAAACGAAAATTGATTCCCTCTATTCTGTTTTGAAAAAGGGGAATGTGAAATTTGAAACCATCGTCGAAAAATATTCTGACGATAAATTCTCTAAGAATGCCCAAGGAGCCTTGCCTACATTTGGTGTAGGACAAATGGTACCTACTTTTGAAGATGCCGCATTTGCACTGAAAAACCCGGGTGATATTTCGGCCCCAATTCTTACTGAGTTTGGATACCATATCATCAAGCTGACCAAGAAAACCCCTTTACGTCCTTTTGATTCTGTAAAGACCGATATCACCAAGCGTGTAGAAAAAGATGGCCGTATCGATATCGCCCGTCAGTTGTATACCAATAAGATCAAAGTCAAAGTAGGCTATAAAGAATATCCTGATGCGCTTACCGAATTGATCAATGCCATACCGGATTCCAGCTTGCGTAATGGTGGTTTTCAGGGTAGTAATTTCAAGCAGTACAGAAAAAATTTGTTTGAAATGAGTGGTACAGTTTTTAATCAGGCCGACTTTGCCAATTATATCGAAACCTATACTCACGGAAGAATCTACGGACAAAAGGAAAGCACCCTGCGTTCATTGTTTAAGAATTATACTGATAAGGCTTTATACGATTACCAGGAAAATCAGTTGATCGATGAGAATGAAGAATATCGTAATCTGTTGACCGAATATCGTGACGGGATTATGTTGTTCGAACTCACCGACAAATCTGTTTGGAGTCGTGCCTCATCGGATACGATTGGATTGGATGCTTACTATCAGCAACACAAATCGAAGTATATGTGGCAGCCTGCCATCAAAGGCCAAATTTATAGAGCACAGGATGAAGAGTATATCAAGAGAGTGGTGAAGGCCTTGAACAACCCTGAATTGAAAACACCGGAAGAAGTAGCCAAAGATGCCAATGGCGATGGTGCTCAAAACAAAGTGGTTTTCGAAACCGGTAAATTTGAAAAGACTCGTTTCCCGGCAGGCACTAAATTGATCGCGGGTAAATATTCACCTTATTATAAAAATGAAGACGGTTCTTATACCTTGGTCAATGTAGTTGAAGTGTATGATCAGCCTACCCAAAAAACATTATCGGAAGCCCGTGGCTATGTGATTTCCGAGTATCAGGAATATTTGGAAAAGCAATGGATCAGTGATCTGGAAGCAAAATATCCGGTGACGATTAATGAGGCTACATTGAAGGCCATGGTGAAGAAATAAATACATACTTCTTATAAGAGCCCCCTTTATCGGGGGCTTTTTTTATGGCTATCCTTTTGCATTTTTTTGCCATTTTTTTAACAGCATAAACTTGGGATAGGGGTATCAGGAATTTTAATTTTGTACAAACAAATACATAATTATATGAAAAAGATAACTATTGCCATGACCCTCATCGCGTCACTGATCGGTGTAAACAGTTTACAGGCGCAAAATAAAAATAATCAAAAGGAAAAAATCGAAACCATCGTCATCAATGGTGATGAAGGTAAATCACAAACAACCATAGAGATCAAAGACGGTGAGGTCTTTATCGACGGTAAAAAAGTAGCAGACGATTCCAAGGACCGGGATGGGAATGTAAAAATCATCAAGAAGAAAGTGATCGTCAATGGTCAGGAGTTAAAAGATGAAGACATCGATATGGAAGCCTTTGTATTTCCGAACGATGGTATGGATATGCAGCAACAAAAGCCGATGCTGGGCGTCACAACTAAAACTTCAGATAAAGAATCAGGTGCTTGGGTAGAAAGTGTGGTACCCGGATCTCCGGCTGAGAAGTTGGGTTTGATGGAAGGGGATATTATCACCAAAGTAAATGACCGCAATATTTCTTCTCCGAGAGATTTGGTGGAAGCCATTGGTGAATACAAACCCGGAGACCAAATTGACATTACCTATGAGAGAAACAGTAACGAATTCACAAAAAATGTGAAGCTGAGCGAACGTAAGGATCGTATCGTCATGAATGGCACGATGCCTTTTAATGAAGAAGAGATCATGAGAAATATGGCGCCCATGATGCGGTCGTTTCAATGGGAAGGGCCGGGTAGTGTACCCAATCGTGCCCCTGCACCTAAAATCGGTGTCAGTGCCGAAGACAGAGCCGACGGAGACGGGGTTTTGGTCAGTGATTTAACACCGGGATCCGCAGCAGAAAAGGCCGGCATCCTGAAGAATGATGTGATTGTTTTGTTTGGATCTAAGACTATTGAAAATGTAGATGAACTGATGGAGGCCATTGCCAATAATCAAAACAAAAACAGTGTGGCGGTTGAAGTCAAAAGAAATGGTGTAGTGAAGCAACTCACTTTGACGATGCCAAAAAATTTGAAGAAGAAGGATCTGTAAATTGAAGAGAGATTGAACGGGTTGAACGCAGATTTACTGGCAATCGCGAGCGGCAACGATAGTAGTGGAAAGCCCACAGTGACGACGCAGGAGGAGCGAGGACTTGGAACGAATAGCGTGTCTGCCGCCCTGATATTTTCTTGAGAGATATAAAAATGAATGTTGGTTTTTTAATGTGTAATGCCAGGGTGAATAGGGTCTAACAGCCCATTCATGTTGGTTAGAAAAGGGCGGAGCGAACACTCTGCCTTTTTTAATTGACAGATAGTTTGATCGTTTTCAACAGCTGTTGATCTCGGGTCACGCGAATGATAAAGTTGCCGCTCAGCAGCATGTCCTTGTTGAATGAAAGGCGGTTCATGCTTTTACTTAATTGATCTTCAAACAAGACCCGAACGATTTGCCCATTCATATCCAGCAAGGAAATATTGACCCATCCATATTTTTCGTTTTCAAATTCAATGGTAAATTGATTGTCCACGGGATTTGGATATAGCTGAATGTTAGATGTGGAAGTCAAATCTGTCGGTACGAAATTAGGTTCATTGCTGATGATTTGCGCGATCCAGGTTCCATAGGAGGCATTGCGCGGAGGCGTATTGGCACCATAGGCACCGGCCATCCAAACTTGGGGAACAGGACTGTTGAATTTTCGGCACACGCCTGTATAGTCTCCCCAACGTTCCGGTGAAACCCCATAGTCCGGAGGATATAAAATATTCACGACCGTATCACCGGCTTTCACGGTTTGCAATCCACTCCAGATCCAGTCTTTGTCGATACTGACTACACCGGTTTCCGGAGTCATACCGGTATCGGAACGAACGTATGCGATAGCCGCACCTGCATCGTACTCATCATATCCGAAGGAACTGACTGCAGGATAAGCCAGATCCGTTCCAATTTCTCCGATAGCACTGACATAGGCCATATTTGAATCTAACAATATTCTTCCATAATGAATGCCACACCAACCTGAACCGATATCGGCATCGAAGGTGAAATGAATTTGACGATTCAGATAGAAGGAATTTTGTACCCAGGCACTACCGGTACTTAAGGAATCGATATTGCCTGTGGTCGGATCTTTTTGATAGGCATCGCCACAAACTTCATAATGCGGAATTGGATATTGCGTGGCACTCATGCTATGGGTTGACGACTGTAAACTGCCATTGATTTCGAACAGGTACACATTCGATCCTGAGTCGGGGCGCAAATAGGTGAAATACATTTTGCCACTGAGGCTTTTACCCTGGCCGTGTGATGCAGGATAAAGTGTGATTCCTTCAGTGCCATCGGGAGCATAAATATTATTCCATAAACCATATTGCAGAGCATTTCCCTGATAGCCTTCATTCAAGCCGATTTGATAAATGTAAGTTTGTTTGTAGTTATAATCCGGTGCATCGCCAAATCGATTACCATTGATGAAGAGGTCTTCGTCATTGATGCCAATGGTAGGATAGTCGGTCCAAGACTGATCGCCATAGGGATTACCGGGAAGCTGATAGATATTCCAGCCATCTACAGGATTATTGGTCTTGGAATAGCACACCAATATTTTCGATGTGGTAGAACTAAATCCATGTAACAGCACCACAATGAAACGATCGTGAAGCGGGTCGTAAATAACACGAGGGTCAAATTTAGCCTGGTTCAACGAGGCATTGTTGATAAAGGCATCCCAGGTATGATTTTGTAATAAAATATTTCCTGCAGTATCGTAATAGTCTATACCGTAATTAATACAACTCACGATTTTACCGCCATTGGATACGGCAATGGAATTGTCGGTGGGAGTCCAGGTTTTTAAATCATTGCCTCTGAAATTTGTACCAATGCTAGGATTCGAAGCCGTGGTCTTTTGTGAAAAAGGATTGGAAGTTTCTTGAATAAGATCTAGCTTCTGTTTGCGTTTTAATTCCTTCAGTAGTTTAATCTGAAAGGCTTCTCCCAACTCTTCCTTTTCTTCGCACAAACTTTGAAGACTGATATTCCAATGCGGGCGTGACAGGTTGTGAAAGTCTGTACTAGATATGATGGAGGTGGTGAAAGGCCCTGTGAATTGAGCGGTATTGTTTTTTTGCTGGGCATTGGCCATAAAGGACAATAAGAAAGTACTCAGTAAAATCAGTGTGCTCCGCATGTGAAAAATTTAATCAAATTTAAAGATTATTTGTGAGGGACATCTTAGAAATAATTGATGTATCCAAAATGCACTTTGGAATTTCTGAATTGAAAATCCTGATTTTTTCTGGCACCGATGGCATAACTGATATTGAATAGTCCAGCTTTGGTTTCAAAGGTCATGCCAAGTCCGGCACTATAGGGCAAATCACTCAGGTTGAAAGTTGAATATTTGGATTGAATGTAAGCCGCATCGGCAAATAGAAAGAAATAGGAATTTTGTGAAAGCAAGTAGTGAGGTTCAAGGGTCAATACTTGATAGGTATTTACAAATAAACTGCCTTCATCAAATCCGCGCAACAAGCGGTAACCCCCAATCTGGAATAATTCATTCCGATAAAGCGGATTGGTGCTGTAAGTAATTCCTCCATGCCATGAGGCGCTCAATACAAAACGTTTTGCCAGAGGGAGGTAACCGGTCAGCATACCCGTTAAATTGTATTTATAATTTTTGAGCCGTATGCTATCGTAGAGGTAGGAAAAGTTTTTGCCTTCTACCGGATCGAAGGTGTTTTCAATTTCTGCATTTTTGATGAAACTCCGTAAGGAGATACCGGCGTTGAGCATGGCCCTGTATCCCTTTCTGGGATTGAGTTTGTAATCTACCCGACTGAGCAATGCTTCCATACCAAAGGTTTTATATTTTATATCGGCATTGTCGGGAAGTCTGCGGTTGGCAATTAAGGCAGGTATATTCAGATTGAGCAATCTAGACCCGCTGAGTTCATAATACAATTTCAGTTGTTCATTGGCATTGAATTGATATACAAGTCCTAATTCACCATTGACGGTTCTGAAGGTAGTATCTTTTTTATAAAAATTAAATTTCCCGGTAAGACCGATGGGCGTGTTGAGTAAAAACGGGTACATAAACGAAACATCCAAACGAGGGGATTTGTATTGCAGATTTTGCCAATTCAGTTGTATGCTCTCACCTTGTCCGAGTGCATTATTGAAAGCTAATTTAATATCACCTGTCAAAAGAAATCTTCCTTGTAACTCCTGGTTATTTGGAAGGAGTCCTATGAGTACATCGGCCCGGTTGGCGGATTTGTTTTTCACATATAGATTCAGGGTTGTTTTATGAACGGCAAAATCCATACGCCAGGGATAAGACTCGGCAAGGAAGGGAACTTCCCGTATGCGCGTACTCATCGCTTTGATCTTGCTTTCAGAATAAAGCATGCCTTCATGAAGTCCGAGGTATCGAAGCACATAATGTTTAGTAATATGGGCATCCTCATTGAGGATTACGGTATCGAGATAGGTCAGTGGTCCCGTATCCAAAACCAGTAAAGCCTCCACTTGATCCTTTTGGATTCTCACACTGTCCAATCTTAGAGAAGCAAATGGATATCCTCTGTCTTCATAATGACGGATAATCTTTTCAAAAAAGGGTCTGAGGTTTTTGGCTTCAACCGTTTTGCCAAGTAGGTCTTGTTCTTTAAACTTAGACTCCGCCAATACATTAGCCGGAATGTTTTTGTTTTTTAATTTGGCCCAAGCATATTTTTCTCCAAGGTATACCCATGCCCGACAGATGGAATCGTCAGATTGCAGACTATCGATACCTGCGGTTAGATATCCTTGCGATATCCATTCCATTTGTGCATTCTTCAAAGTCTGCAAGGCTTCCTGAAATCCAAAATAGTTTGAATCCACCTTGTCTTTCAACAGAAAGCTATACTTTCCCTCACCTTCAAGGCGAATGCGGACGGTTTGAGCATCACTTCGAGCCTGAAATGTGAATATGAATAATATGACGTAGAGCCTCAATTTCATTTAAAGATAGCAGTACAAGAATGAGTTTAGTTGTTGCAAAGAAACTACTTTTACATGGATTGATCCCTTCATACATGGCCGGTATTTACTTTCATATTCCATATTGTAAAAAGAAATGTCATTATTGCAATTTTCATTTTTCGACTTCACTGGAAACAAAGAACGAAGTTTATTCCGCTTTATTGAAGGAACTGGATCTCAGGAAGGAATTTTTGGGTGATCAGAAAGTGGAAACCATTTATTTTGGTGGAGGCACCCCCAGTTTGTTTGAAACGCATGAGTTGGATGCGCTTCTGGAAAAATGCCATCAACAATTTGAGGTTTCTGCTGATGCAGAAATTACCCTTGAAGCCAATCCGGATGATATGTCGAGGGAGAAAATCAAGTCGCTCCAACAAATTGGCATTAATCGTTTAAGTATCGGCATACAAAGTTTTTTTGAAGAAGACTTGATTTATATGAATCGATCCCATTCGGCCTTGCAGGCTGAATCTTGCATTCAAACGGCACAGGACGCCGGTATTGACAATCTGAGTATTGATTTGATTTTTGGCTTCCCGCAACTCACGGATGAAAAATGGAAACATAATCTGGATAATGCACTGTCGAAAGGTGTACCTCATTTGTCTTGCTATGCGATGACGGTTGAACCCCGTACGGCCTTGTCGTCCATGATAGACAAAGGGAAGACTCAACCGGTGTCGTCGGAACAAGTTGCCGGGCAATATGAATATTTAATGGAGAGACTCTCAGAAGCGGGTTTTGAACATTACGAAATCTCCAGTTTTGCAAAACCGGGATATCGTGCGGTACACAATAGTAATTATTGGAAAGGGGTGCACTATTTAGGGATAGGTCCTTCAGCGCACTCTTTTAACGGAAACAGCAGACAGTGGAATGTGGCCAATAATATTCTTTATGCCCGGTCAATTTCTAACAATGAATGTCCTTTGGAAATGGAAATTCTTACACCTTCTCAACAACTCAATGAGCGAATCATGATAGGTTTAAGAACAAGTGATGGTATCAACTTACTGAGTATTCAGAACAGTATCTCACCGAAGGAATGGACCATTTTCTCAGCGCGTCTCGAATCGTATCAAAAGGAAGGTTTTTGTGCCATCGAAAAGGGTAGCATCAAACTCACCCGCAAGGGAAAACTTTTTGCAGATCAAATTGCCTCCGATTTGTTTCTAGACTCAGCCGAAGAAGATGAATAGAAATGTATCGAGGAAAGCGTAATGGTTAAGGGTAGCTATTTTCAGTTTTAATCGGTTAAAGAATTAATTTTGTTACATCATGTGTTATCATAATACGTTAAAGAAAAAAGCAAAATCAATTGTAGATTATTATGAAGTTGCTTTTGATCAGGAAGAACTTTTTCATGAAATCTATCATGGCAATGCTTTCACCTTTCCTACTTGGCCTATAGTGAGTATGAATGATGGCGGAAAAATAAAATTGAAGAACTGGGGCCTCATACCGTCTTGGGTTAAGACCATAGACGACGCAAAAAAGTACAGGAGTTTTAACCTGAATGCAAAAAGTGAAACGGCCTTCGACAAACCTTCATTTCGAAATGCCGTGCGTTCTCAAAGATGTCTGGTGCCCAGTACGGGTTTTTTTGAATGGCGTGAATATGGCAAAAAAAAGTATCCTTATTGGATAGGATTGAAGGAACGTGATCTATTTTCAATGGCCGGTATTTCTGAAAAATGGGTCAATTCACAAACAGGAGAACTTGTAGAAACCTTTTCAATTCTTACGACAGAGGCGAATTCATTGATGGCCGAAATTCATAATTCTAAAAAGCGAATGCCGGTCATCTTGAACCGTGAAGATGAACAAAGGTGGCTGTCTCCCGAATTAAGTGAAAGCGAAGTTCACCAATTGTGTTTGCCCTTTGGTCAAGAGGCGATGATTTATCATACGGTTAGTCCGCTCATTACCAGTAGAACCACAAACAGTAACACAATGGAAGTCGCTGAGGACTTCACTTATCCGGAATTGCCTATCCTTAAAAGTTGATTTTTTTATATATTTGATCAAAGAATCCTATGAAAAAAATAACCAAACCCGAGCATACGGAACACGCCCTTTATTATGAACAGTACATCAAGGATGTGCCTGATGATATTTCTGTTTTGGATCAATTGAAGAACAACGCACGATTGTTGGAAAAGCAATTATTGAACCTGACTGAATCCCAATTGACAGTCCCCTATGCGCCCGAAAAATGGTGTATCAAGGATGTCCTTCAGCACCTCATTGATTGCGAACGAATTTTTGCTTATCGCGCATTAAGATTCGCCAGAAAGGATCGTGAACCCCTTCCTTTTTTTGATGAAAATGCATTCGCTAAGGCAGCCTGTGCCAAGGATATCCCCTTGAAAAAATTATTAAAGGAGTATAAAACCAATCGAGCAGCAACCATTGCGCTGTTTAATAATATGAATGCCGCTACATTAAAGCGTGCCGGAATGGCCAGTAACTTTACCATGAGTGTGAGAGCTTGTGCATGGATCATCTGCGGGCATGAGCTGCATCATTGGAAAGTGATGAAGGAACGATATCCGGGTATGTCGTAAAGACATCGTTAGTTACTGAGCAGGCTGACTTGCTCTTCTATGTCCACAGGCACACGGATATAGACCCCGCCTTTACCTAATTTGGCGGTACCGTGCAAGCCTACTTTACTTTTTCCTGAAAGCAAACTCTTAAAAGCCATACCCACCACTTTGATTGGATCGAAATGGGCAGTGACCGGAAAAATAAAATCAGACTTTTTCGGTATCTGTGTTTTTTCCGGTTGGTCAGCTACAGCAATGAATTTATCGTTTAAATAAATATTCAGATTCGTCTCTTTCACATCGATGCCAAATTTATTCGGATTGAAATATTTTAAATCAATCCGGATCGATGTGTTGTTGAGACCAAGGCTTTGTAATCGTGTATTCTCTATGCCCTTATATTCCAGTTCCTTTACATCATTGCAACCACCGGATTGCAAAAGGACAAATAAAGCCATCAAAGAGATTAAAGTAAGTAATTGTTTCATTGCAGATTATTTAAAATATTCGAATACACGGTGGATCAATTTATTGTCTGAATTTTCCATGTTTAGAAAAAGTTTATATTTCCAATAGGGATCAATGATTTCATTTTCTTCAGTTGAGTGCAGGAGATACATTTGAGTACCTACTAATCCCGGTTGATAAAAGAGAAACTTGACATTGCCTTTATCATTCACCCGATTATAGAACCAGATTTCATAAGGTAAAACATCTTTTTCATTGATCACTCTTTCTTCCTTATCGGGTACGCCATACTGCAAATAGATTCTCCCTCTATCGGTTTCAAATCCTGAAAGACTTGCGGTGCCATATTTCTTGGCTACATAATTGAGCTTTTCGGCATATTCCTTCCATGCCTTTTCCGGATCTGATGCATTCCGGTTATACCAGAAGTTGTAAAAAAATTGCTTCATGAAATCCAGATCATTGCTTTCCGAAATTTCCCTCACCACTTTGATCTCAACGCCTTTTGCAAGGGGGGACAGAGCATTAATATTTCGTTTCAATTGTTCAATTGGATAGTTGGCTACGAAAGTTTTTCCTATATCCACAATGTGATTTTGTCGATTGCTTTCTTCTTCATAGTACTCATCCTTCAGAGTAATCTTTTGAGATCGCAGGAGTTGAAATCCGGCTTTTTTTACATCAATCACCTGATTGGAGTCATTCATTAAAGTCACAATCAATTCGTAATTCCCGGAACTAATTTCACCTTCCGTAAATGGAATGCTGTCGAGAATCTTAGATGGGTTGGTAGCTGGTAAAATGATTTTACGCAAGTAAACCGGGCGCAAACGAAATTGTTGAACCGATCGTTTTTTGATTTCAATCACCACGAAGGGAAGTGAATCCATTGAACGATTTAAATAAAGATCGGTTTGAAAATAAAATTGCATAACGTTTTGATCAAAAAAATCGAATTTCATCGGGACAAGCATACCTGCAGCTTGTTCGTAACTCAATTGATCAGAAATTTGAACCGCACGAATAGAATCCCTTTTTTCAGCCGTGGCACGAACAACCGATAAGACTTGCAAAAGCAATAAACAAATCAGTACCTTTAACCTCATTTTGTAAAAGTACAAGGATGTCTGTAAAAACATTGCTGTTGGATAGTGAATATTTTCCCGGTATAGCATGGTTTCAACTTTTTCTTCAATATGAGCAGGTCTATATCGAGCAACATGAATATTTTGTCAGGGCTACCATGCGAAACCGCTGTTTTATTACCGGGCCCAATGGTGTGATGTCTTTAAGTGTTCCTTTGAAAGGTGGGCGAAATCAAAAGACTTTGATGAAGGATATTGAAATAAGCTATGCCGAAGATTGGGTCAAGGATCATTTAAGAAGCCTGGACGCCTGTTACCGCCGTACTCCATACTACGAATACTATGAACCGGAGTTAAACAAGGTTTTCAGTCGTAAGCACAAATTTCTCATGGATTTAAATCTGGATACCATTTCGCTGTTGTGCTCTTGGTTAAAATTGAAAAAGGACCGGACGCTTACTGATAAATATCAAGTACCTGCCATGGGATCTGAAATATTGGATGCCAGGGCACAATTTACCGTAGCCGGTAGGGAAGGGAGTACAGGTGAAATCAGCTATATACAGCCGTTTCAGGACAGGATGGGTTTCGTTTCCGGACTAAGCACATTGGATGCGGTATTTTGTTGTGGTAACACAGCTTCCAGCATGTTCAATAAGCCGTCAAAATAGTCAACGAAAAAACAAAATACTTAGATACATTTGTGAAACTAATTTTACAAGCGATTACGATCCACAATGAGCAGTACCTATACCGACCTGGTCAAACAGACCTTTGATTTTCCTCAAGAAGGCTTTCAGGTTAAAGAAAACTACCTTCAGTTTAACGGAGTTGACCTGAAAAAATTAATCGATAAATATGGCACTCCGTTTAAGTTGACTTTCCTACCTAAAATAGGAATGCAGGTCAATAAGGCTAAGAAAATGTTTAGCGATGCGATTCGTAAACAAAAGTATGAAGGTGAATATTTTTACTGTTACTGTACTAAAAGTTCACACTTTTCTTTTATCATCGAAGAGACCGTGAAACATGGTGTGCATCTGGAGACTTCCTTTGCTTATGATATAGAGATTATCAGGAAGTTATATCAGCGAAAAAAAATTACGAAAGATACTTTTGTGATTTGTAACGGCTTTAAAACAAAAGCATATACCCGAAATATATCACAGTTGATTAATTCAGGATTCAAGAATGTCATTCCTATCCTGGATAACAAGAATGAATTTGAAGAATATAAAAAATCTATCCGGGTGAAGGATCCGGTGAAAATCGGTATACGCATTGCAGCGGAAGAAGAGCCAACGTTTGATTTTTATACTTCACGTCTGGGAATTCGCACGCGTGATGTCTTGGAATTCTACGTTGATAAACTCAAAGGAAATGAACGTTTTCAATTGAAGATGCTTCATTTTTTTATGAACAAAGGAATTAAAGACGATATTTATTATTGGAGCGAATTAAATAAAGTATTGAACTTATACTGTCAGTTGAAAAAGATCTCTCCTGAGTTGGATAGTTTAAATATTGGTGGTGGGTTCCCAATCAAACATTCACTGGCTTTTGAATATGACTATAATTATATGGTCAATGAAATCATTGCTACAATCAAGAAGGTATGTAAATCCAATAAAGTACCTGTGCCAAATATCTTTACAGAATTTGGTTCTTTCACTGTGGGCGAATCCGGTGCGGTTATCTATTCTGTTTTGGATGAGAAAATGCAAAATGATCGGGAAATATGGTATATGATTGACAGCTCATTCATCACAACCTTGCCGGATACCTGGGGCATAGGGGAGAAATTTCTGATGCTGCCGGTGAATAAATGGGATGAAGATTATCAAGAAGTGCATTTGGGAGGACTTACTTGTGACAGCCATGATTTTTATACTTCGGAAGAGCATATCAATGCAGTATTTCTGCCCAAAAGCAAGAGCCATACCGTCGTCAAACAGGAGCCTCTGTATATTGGATTTTTCCATACCGGGGCATATCAGGATCAACTGAGTGGTTACGGTGGCATCAAGCATTGTATGATACCATCACCCAAACATGTGATCGTTGAATATGATAAAAATGGAAAATTAGTGGATTGGCTGTATGCCAAGGAACAAACTTTCCAAAGCATGTTAAAGATTCTGGGTTATAAATAACCACAGCCTATTTTTTCCTCTTTTATTTTCGTCATTTCTTGAACGGTTATGTGCGAATCGATATACCTTTGCACCCTAATTATTTAAGGCATGAAACTGGTCACACATTTACATCAAGGAAAAGAAACCTTGTCTATTCTGGTAGAAAATAAACTGTATCATTTAAATAAGCTCAATGCCGGGATTCCTCAGACCATGAAGGAATTTCTGACGGATTGGGACGGACATCTGTCTTTAGCGAAGCAAGTCTTGTCAAAAATTGATCAAGGGGAGTTTCCGGCAGATGCAAGTTATAATGAAAATGAAGTAATGGCTCCGGTACCATTCCCGAGCAGTTGCCGCGATGGATATGCCTTTCGTCAGCATGTGGCTGCCGCACGTCGAAATCGTAAAGTAGACATGATCCCTGAATTTGATCAATATCCCATCTTTTACTTTACCAATCATAATGCCATACAAGGACCCGGTGAAATCGTATGTATGCCCGATCATTTTCAAAAGTTAGATTTTGAATTGGAGGTGGCTATTGTGGTGTCTAAGAAAGGAAGAAATATTAAAGCAGCTGAAGCCGATGATTATATCGGCGGATTTATGATAATGAATGACATGAGCGCCCGTACCCTTCAAATGGAAGAAATGCTCCTTAACCTCGGGCCTGCAAAAGGCAAGGATTTCAGTACCGTCATCGGCCCCATGTTGGTGACTCCCGATGAACTGGAACCTTATAGAATTCCGGCTAAACCCAATCATACCGGCAATAATTACAATCTCAAAATGACCTGTTCGATTAACGGAATTCAATTGAGTGAAGGCAATGTCGGGGATATGGACTGGACCTTTGCAGAAATACTTGAACGTTGTGCTTATGGTGTCGATATTTGGCCCGGTGATGTGATTGGAAGCGGAACGGTGGGCACAGGTTGTTTACTTGAATTAAACGGCACCGGACTGCTTAATGACCCTCATTATAAAGTACAATGGTTGCAACCCGGTGATGTGGTGGAAATGGATATCGAACACTTAGGGCACCTCCGTAATACAATCGTAAAAGCAGAAAGTGATTTTTCCATTTTGGCTTTAAAGAAAAGCTGATTTTTTTAAACATCGAAAACCATTAAAGATGATTATTACTCCCGGGGAAATTAAAACGGCTCAGTTTCATCAATATCTTTTGGGGGCCATTTCGCCAAGACCCATTTGTTTTGCCAGCACGGTAGATCTTGAAGGGAATATGAACCTTTCTCCATTCAGCTTCTTTAATGTCTTTGGCAGTAAACCACCCATACTCATATTTTCTCCGGCAAGACGGGTAAGGGATAATACCATAAAGCACACTTTGGAAAATGCACTCGCAACCAAAGAAGTGGTGATCAATGTGGTGAATTATGCCATGGTTCAACAAATGAGTTTGTCGAGTTGTGAATATCCTAAAGGTGTCAATGAATTTGAGAAAGCCGGTTTTACACCTGTTGCATCTACTCTGGTGAAACCATTTAGGGTGAAGGAAAGTCCGGCTTCGTTTGAATGTAAGGTGCTTGAAGTGAAGGAGACCGGAGAAGAAGGTGGTGCCGGAAATTTAATTATATGCGAAGTGGTCCTGATGCATTTAGATGATGCTGTACTCAATGAACAAGGTCAAATTGATCCTCATAAGATCGATTTGGTAGCCCGCATGGGAGGCGATTATTATTGCCGGGCCAGTGGCGCTTCTGTTTTTACTGTCGAAAAACCGAACATGCAGTTGGGCATGGGCTTTGATGCTTTACCCGAAAAGATTCGAAAAAGTAAGGTTTTGACCGGAAATCACTTAGGTCAGTTAGCCAATATGACCAGTATTCCTGAATTTGACCCTGCTTATCAATATGAAGTCAATCAGGGATATCACGAAGACGCAAAACAGAAATTAGATCAGCATCAAGTAGGAGAAGCCTGGCAAATTTTATTAAGGGAAAAGTAGTGGAATATTGATTCATTTGCGGGCTAAGATCATGCCCATGAATGATTTGATTGAGAAACCGTATCCCTGACCCTTTGGATTCAAACTCCCGAAACATGATGGAAATTGTCCTATATCTTCCATTCAACATGTTGCTATAAGTTCCATAAAGTATTATTGTTCCCGTGGATTAAAAAGTCAAAATAAATTCGTCAGAAGTGATTAATATTGACAAAAGACACCATATTTCATGTATAATACCGAACAAGAAAAATTCTTTTTGCAACAATCGAAGTTATGGATAGCCAATGATCCTGAAAAGGACCACCTGGATGAATTAAAGCAAATCATTGACTATGCCGACTGGAAGTATTATGTGATGGATAATCCTGTTTTGTCGGATGGAGAATATGATACCCTTTTTAAAAAATTAAAGCAACTCGAATCCAGGTATCCGGAACTAATTACAGCGGATTCGCCGACTCAGCGTGTTGCAAAAAGCCTGACCCAATCATTTCCAACGGTCAATCATTTGGTTCCTATGCTAAGCTTGGAAAATAGTTATGATGCCAACGATTTAATTGAGTGGGATCGAAAATGCCGTGAGCTCAGTGGCGAACAGGTGATTGAATATTGTGTTGAACCGAAATTCGACGGAGCCAGTATTTCATTATTGTTTGAAGATGATTTATTACTCCGTGGAGCTACCCGGGGTGATGGTGTACAAGGAGATGATATTACCACCAATACGAGGCAAATTCGATCCATTCCAATGGGTATGGCTATTGGGAAAAAGGGAATATCCTTATTGGAGGTTCGGGGTGAAGTGGTCTTGACCAAGGAAAAATTTAAACAGTATAATGAACGGCTTATCGCCGAAGGAATACCTCTACTGGCCAATCCACGAAATGCGGCCAGCGGTAGTTTGAGGATCAAAGATTCGACCGAAGTGTCAAAGCGTGGTCTGGATGCTTTTTTGTATCATATCAGTTTTTGGCAAACAGTGAATGGTGAGCGGCCGTATCAAACCCATTACGAGTCGTTACAATTATTGCATGCTCTGGGCTGTAAAACTTCGTTGAAAGATGCTAAATTATTTCAGGGTATTACAGAGGTTATAGATTATTGTGCGGAAATTGAATCCGGCAGAGATGCTTTACCTTATGAAATTGATGGGGCTGTTATTAAGATCAATCGAATAGATTTGCAAGACAAAATTGGTCAAACTTCACATCATCCGCGTTGGGCCATGGCGTATAAATTTAAAGCCAGACAAGCCAGCAGTAAACTATTACAAGTTGAATATCAGGTTGGTCGTACCGGGAGCGTGACTCCGGTTGCCAAAATAGAACCGGTATCTGTGGGTGGGGTAACGGTTTCTTCCATTTCATTATTTAATGAAGAGGTCGTAAAGGAAAAGAATCTCATGATCGGTGATACCCTATTAATTGAACGTGCAGGTGATGTTATTCCTTATGTGGTTAAATCATTCCCTGAACTACGCACTGGCATCGAGACTCCGATTATTTTTCCGGTAAATTGCCCCGTATGCCGGGAGGTATTGTATAAACCTGAAGCCGAAGCCGTTTGGCGTTGCACCAATATTAATTGTAAAGCCCAGGTCATCGAACGTATCATTCATTTTGCCTCCAAGGATGCTATGGATATTAGAGGTTTAGGTGATGCTCTGGTGCGAAAATTTTACGAACAGGGATTTTTGAATACGATTGACGGAATTTATCATATACCTTTCGAACAAATGAAAGGTTTGGAAGGTTTTGGTGAAAAATCAATTCTGAATTTGCAGCAGTCCATAGAGAAATCAAAGACGCAACCTTTGAATCGCTTAATTTTCGCGCTCGGTATCCGCTATGTGGGCGAAACGACCGCTAAGACATTAGCCAGAAGTATCAATCATTTACATGACCTATACGATATGAGCGCTGAACAACTTTGCCAATTGGAAGATATTGGTGGTAAGGTAGCGGGTTCATTGGTCGATTTTTTCTCCCACCCCGACAATCGCCGCTTGATCGAAAGCCTGGAGTTATCAGGTCTTCAGCTTCAGAATATGCAAAATGTTCATCATGAGGGAGGGAGTCTGAACGGAAAAACATTCCTTTTTACCGGAACCTTAACCATGAAACGCAGTGAAGCAGAAGCTTTAGCAGAAGCTGCGGGAGGAAGTATTTTGGGAAGCGTGAGTACCAAACTTAATTATCTCGTGGTTGGAGAGGATGCCGGAAGTAAACTTGAAAAGGCAAAAAAACTGGGGACCGTAATTATTCTCACTGAAGAGGAATTTATGCGCTTGATTAAATGATCAAAAATGATGATCATCGAGAAACCATGTCAACTATTATTCATCCTGCCTATCATAGATCCCTCTAGCGAAGCAATTTTACATACTTCAACTCGATCAAATTCAAACTATTGCTTTTCCAATTACTTACCCACTTAGGTGTAAAATGAAGTACTTCATCATAGAATAAAGGAATGCATGGTGCTTCCTCGATGATGATGCGGTCCATTTGTTGAAACAGAGAGATTTTCTTTGCTTCATCTTTTTCAACAAGACATTGTTCATACAAGCGATCAAAAGTTTCATTCTTGAAGCGCGTATAATTTGGAGGCGCAGTATTTTTTCCGTAAAACATGGTCAGATAACTTTCCGCATCAGGATAATCCGCAATCCACGTAGCCCAAAAAAATGGTGCTTGCGATTGGCTCATTTGTTCTCGCAGCAATGACGGCTGCATGATTTCAACATTTATGGAGAGCCCGAGTAAGCCTAATTGTGAAGCGATGAAATTGCAACGATCAGAATAATTATCATTTGACAGCAACGTGATGGCAGGCAATTCTCCCAGTTCGGTTCGGACCTCGTCGATCAATGCTTTTGCTTTATCAGGGTTATAATAATATCCCTTTACCAATACGGAATCATAGCCGGGCAAACTCGCCGGTATCATGCCTGAATGAGCCGGTATTCCGATATGATTGCGCAAATAGGTGATCATCTTATTACGGTCGAATCCATAATTGATCGCTTGCCTTATTTTTTTATGCTGTAGTAGTTGGTTTTCATTTTGTGCGGTGTCCAGCAAGATTCCAAGGTATTCCACATTCAAATATGGGTGTTTATGAAGCACCAGTTTTTCTTGAAAGCCTGCTTTTAGTTCACCTTGTTTAGTCAGCACCTGATCTTTAAATGTAGCATCAATTCCATTCATGAAATCAAGGTCACCTTGCATGAACAACAGAAACTCTGTTGCCTTGCTATCTATGAAGGAGGCCTTAATGCCGTCGATATAAGGCAAGGGCATTCCGGCTGAATCTTTCTCCCAGTAACGTTCATTTTTTCTGTAAGTAATGGCTACAGCTTCTTCCCATTCATGAAAGACAAATGGACCGGTGCCACAAGGATGTGATCGAAAATCTTTGCCCCACTTTTCAACAACCTCTTTAGGTACAACAGAACAATATTGCATACTTAAAATCCCCAACATCGGATTAAAAGGTTGTGATAAATGAATTTCAAAAAGGGTATCATTGACTGCAATAAATGGTTGTATAGAATCGACCCGATCGTTAAATATCCAGGCTCCCGGAGAGGCTACCTGAGGATCGATAATTCGTTGAAAGGAATAGACAATATCCCCTGCGTTCATTTTTCGACCTTTCCCATTTGGAAAAGCCTCATTGTCATGAAAGAACACATCATTCCGAAGGTAAAACCGGTAGGTCTTCCGGTCCTCAGAAATTTCCCATCGCTTGGCTAATGAGGGTTGCACATTCATTTGTTCATCATATTCGATCAGTCGGTTATAGGTTTGATGAACATGCCACATAATATTCAGATTTTTAGCAAATGCCGGATCCAAACTTTCAACGCCCTGTACCTGATTCAGGCGAAATATTTTTTTTTGGGAATGGGGTGTATGGCAACTGTTTAAGAATGCTAGACCCAAAATGATATTTGCAATCCACCGGTTTTTCATTCTTTTCACAGACTTGATTCGGGTAAATTTAATTCATCTGCTCCAATAATTTCAAAAAGAGCATCATTCCCTTTCTTTTTTCATCGTCCAGAGAGTAGGAGATATTTTCGGTATAATAAGTGCGCAAATCATACGCAGGGAAGGGATTTGCGATGATGATCTCCGCAAGATGCTCTAATCCAATAGCGATACTGTTATTGAATGCATCAATAAATGCCGTATCGATTTCTTTGTTGCTGACCCACACCGCAAAAACAAATGGCAACTGGGTATGTTCATGCCAGATTTCAGCAAGGTCATACACATATGGAAATTTATTCCGGTATTCTAAAGCCCGGTCGCCAATGATTACACCGGCTGTTTTGTCCTGAATGTCGTCAATATAATTTTCGCCGGCTTCTAAAAGCGATGGGCGGATATGCCAATAGTCTCGTAATAAAATGCGTAATAAAGCAACTGATGTTCTCGACTGATAATCAAGATAGATCGATTGAATATCTTCAATGGGAACATGGCTGTAAAGTGCTACTGAGGCCACTTGGCGGTCGGCGGAGATACAGTATTCGCCAATGACCTGCGCATGCGGAATATTGGGAATGGCAGCAACAGGCAGTAAAGCAATATCCAATAAATCTTTTTGAAGCATAGTCGCCAGCCGGGATGGATAATCTTTCACCAATTCGATACTTTCTTCCAGCTCTCCTTGTTCAAACCCATAGATAAGAGGTTTGGTATTCAAATAACTCACAGCTCCAACCCGAATCTTTTTTTGCATAAGCGGTTGCAAATATAGGTCTGACAGTTTGTTTGATTACCTTTGCCATTCAATATTTTTCAACATGACTGCTTTTCATGCGTTAATGGCTGTATCACCTCTGGATGGCCGATATCGTAAACAACTGGAATCCCTTTCAGCCTATTTCTCCGAATTTGCCTTAATCAAATACAGGGTAATGGTAGAAGTCGAGTATTTTATTGCCTTGAGTGAACAGAAGCAATTTACTTTGACCCTGACCCAAACAAAGGCTTTACGTCTTTTGGCGAGTCAATTTTCTTTGGAAGATGCACAGGCGATAAAGGATATTGAAAAAATCACTAATCACGATGTCAAGGCTGTGGAGTATTTTCTGAAAGACAAGATGGAAAAGCTTAAATTGTCGAAAGTTCGGGAATGGGTGCATTTTGGTCTAACTTCTCAGGATATTAATAATACGGCTGTACCACTGCTTTGGAAAGATGCTATTCGCTTGAGTTATATTCCGGCCATTCAAAATTTGTTGGTTATTTTGAAGGCTTATGTGAAAGATTGGAATAATATTCCTTTATTGGCCCGTACCCATGGTCAACCGGCTTCTCCAACTCGTTTAGGTAAGGAAATCATGGTCTATGTGGAAAGATTGGAAAATCAATTAAGTTTATTACAGCAAATTCCTTTCGCAGCCAAATTTGGTGGGGCTACAGGGAATTTTAATGCCCATCAAATCGCGTTTCCGAAAACCAATTGGAAAAAATTTGCGGACAAATTCGTCAATAAGACATTGGGCTTAAAACGAATGCAATTCACAACGCAAATCGAACATTATGACATGTTGGCTGCTCAGTTCGATGCAATGAAGCGAATCAATACCATACTCATTGATATGAGTCGTGATTTTTGGACTTATATTTCTCTGGATTATTTCAAACAGAAAGTCAAACGCAATGAAGTTGGCAGTTCCGCGATGCCTCATAAAGTAAACCCTATAGACTTTGAAAATGCAGAGGGTAATTTCGGGATTGCAAATGCCCTTTTTGAACATCTTTCAGCGAAGTTGCCCATCTCCAGATTACAGCGCGATCTAACAGATTCAACGGTATTGAGAAATATTGGTGTGCCATTTGGGCATACCATTCTGGCCATGCTTTCTTTAAATAAAGGGCTCAATAAACTGTTGGTCAATCCATCGGCGATTCAGGCTGATTTGGAAAGGAATTGGGCGGTTGTGGCCGAGGCGATTCAAACCATACTTCGTCGTGAAAAATATCCAAACCCTTATGAAGCACTAAAGGAGTTGACACGAGGGGCAGAGGGCATTAATAAAGAAAGTATGCATCGCTTTATCGACGGTCTGACGGTCAGCGAGGCGGTGAAAAAAGAACTGAAAAGGATCACGCCACAACGTTATACCGGGATATAGTTTTTGATAGAAGTAGGCTCCGGGTGTAATGGATCATGCGGTGTTCAAATTCATCAGAATCCTAAAAATAACTTTCAGTTGTGGCTATTCGGTTTTGAATGACCGAGTGTGGCATAGGTGATCCGGGATGATTTCAAAGAGGCTTATTATTTCTTTAAAAATCCAAATCTGCTTTTCTTCTGAATAGTCGGTTCCGGTATTTTTTGCTGATACAAATCCTGATAGATTTTACCCCATCCGGGGAATCCGCCTACATTTCGATCATCAATAAACAGGTCCACGTTGAGTTTACGGATGGTCATGGCATTAAATTCTTCTTCAGGGTAGTTTTTGTTGACCGCATAAAACTCAATTCCATTTTGTCTGCAGAAAGTTACGGCCTCATCCAACATTGCACCGTCACGATAAGTCCATAGAATGAGTCTGTGGCCATCTAATTGAAGCTGGCGCAGGGTATCAAAAGCAAATATCAGCGGTTTACCAATTTGAGGATAGCGATCCTCTACAATTGTACCATCAAAATCGACCGCAATAGTTTTAGTGTTACGGGGTATCATTGCCTTTTTTAAACATTTGTGGCAAAGGTAAATGAATCTGCCAGTCTTTTTTTATGGAATGTGTGTAGAATCATTCGCTTATTCAATGAGGGCATGAATACTTTTAGTGAATCTTGGGAATTAGATCATGAAAACGTTTCAAATAAAGGATCATTTTTGATCTACTTGTATAATTAAGGTAATTGGTTTCAACATTAGGATTACCTGATTTTTCAGCCTTCCAAAGCTTTAATAATCCATCAAAAAAATATATATTTGTGCAACGGGGGAAAGCGAGCGCCATGTGAAGACATGGTGCATAAGCAGGGGTATGCATTATGCGCTGCTTAAATTGTTTTCCGCATATTGACAATACTTTTGCTATGAATCAAACCGCTCAGCTTTCAGAATTTGGATGGTATGCCTTGTATACCATGCCAAGAGCAGAAAAAAAAGTACAGGAAAGATTGTTAAGGCATGGAATGGAAGTGTTTTTGCCGACCATTACCACCCTTAAAATGTGGTCTGATCGAAAGAAAAAAGTGACCTTGCCCTTATTGCCGGGTTTCATATTTGTAAAAATTCATTCAAGTGATTTTTCAGCACTAAAATTTATTCAGGGGGTTTTAGGTCCGGTTAAATATCTGGGCAAGCCCGCTTTAATACGAGAAGATGAAATAGGTACGCTGCAGAAATTGATGGAAGAGCCGGATTATGTAAAAGCAGCTGATTTAATGGATCTGTCGATGGGAGAGCGGGTCGAAATCATCAAAGGCCCTCTAAAAGGAATATTCGGACATTACATTCGAACCCAAGGCCGATATCGCGTGGTGGTTGAACTGGAGGCCTTGGGACGTATGATAGAAGTGAATGTGTGTTTATCATTCCTTCAAAAAACAGGATTGCGTGTAGCTTAGTCGCTATAGGCATGGATGATAATTTTGGGTTGGCATATATGTGACTGACCACGGCGAAGCCATGTAAATCCGAATGATAAAAATGGAAACGATAAAGATTAAATCATGAATGTATACGCCATCATACCTGCGCGTTGTGGGTCGCAAGGATTGCCGGATAAAAATATCCGTAACTTGAACGGTATGCCTTTGATGGCCTACTCCATCAGATTTGCTCAGGCCTTAGGGGTAGATAAAGTCATATGTTCTACGGACTCTGAACAATATGCAGATATCGCCAGACAATACGGTGCGAAGGTTCCTTTTTTACGTTCAAAAGAAGCTGCTTCATCCACGGCCATGGAACAACATGTTTTGAAAGATTTATACGAAAAGATGGATCAATACGGGATCCCGCAACCGGATCTCATCGTTTGGTTGCGCCCTACGTTCGTCTTTCGAAGTCTGAAGGATGTTCGCCAATGTATCGATTTGTTGAAAAATAATCCAGCCCTTAGCTCAGCACGAACGGTGTGTGAAGCAGAAGGAAGATTATACAAAGTGGAAGACCATCATTTAATACCTGACTTTGATGACCATGGAAAATCAATGATTCGACGCCAAGATTTTGGTGATCGTTATAAGGTGTTTAGCACCGATGTAATCCGAACGACAGATCGAAATTGTTCGGATGATTTTTTGGGTCGAAATGTAGCGGCCGTTATTACAAATAAACTATGTGGACTCGATATAGATGATCTGTTCGATTTTCGTGTCGTTGAAAATATTTTAATCCATAATCCTGAATTAATCGATGAATATATTGAAGGGGCTTATACCCGAAATTAAATTAGCCCTGCCTGAGATACTAAAATTGCGGTCGCAGAAGACAAAGAAAGAAGACGATAGCTATGTTTCTGAAGGCGATTTATTAGTTGATCGGATGGTGATCGATTTTGTCAAAAAGAATTATCCATCCGTGGTGGTGATTACTGAGGAGACCTATACGGCTTCAACGATTGATGTGCATGCAACCGAATTTGTCGCTATCGTCGACCCTATTGACGGTACAGAAAATTTTATTTCCGGACTGCGGGAATGGGGTATTGGTGTTTGCATTTATCATAACGGAATTTTTGAAGAAGCACTCATTGGACTTCCTGAATTAGATCAATACGTACATAGTGATGATGATATCGACAAGGTGTTTGATTCAAGGATTTATGGGATATCATCCTCTTTAACAAAAGAGGATCTGTTGGCACTCGAAAGTGGTTTTGAATATCGAATCATTGGGTGCTGTATGTACAATATGTTCAATGTCATCAGAGGATCATTTAAACAATTTCAAAATCCCAAGGGTGCTAAATCCTGGGACATATTGCCGGGGCTTAATATTGCCTTGAAAAACGGACTGGAAGTCATCGTAGATAACAAACCTTATCATGGAGAATTTTTACAAGCAACTGAACGATATCGTTTCTGTATTAAAAACCTTTGATCATATTGCGATTATCGGTAAAGGAAGAGGAATCTTAGACATTCCTAAAAATGCTTTGCAAAAAGCTTTTGTGATTAATGTGAAT
This sequence comes from Chitinophagaceae bacterium, assembly GCA_016786845.1. Taxonomy (GTDB): domain Bacteria; phylum Bacteroidota; class Bacteroidia; order Chitinophagales; family Chitinophagaceae; genus OLB11. Next base: position 28,639 of record JAEUVB010000008.1, read on the forward strand.
GATGCCGAGCGTTATGTGCCCGGCCATGTAACTATTTTTCATGCATCATGGATTTTAGATTCACTGAAGGAACATGGTCTTAAAAATTCATTTTATATCAGCAGTCAACCCATGGATGAGTTGATCCAAAAGGATCAGAAATATATCTATGCGCCGTTTGAACCCCAAAATAATGAAGGGGCAGAGCATATCGCTGCAGAATTTCAGCAGAAGGATTTTGTCATATCCGATTTCCTGTTGATTACCGCTATTCACCTGGCCTATATTCTGAACCAACAATTGGATAGGCCTAAGAAAATTTACCTTCTGGGGTTCGATTTTCAGTATGACGACCGATCTGAGGTTTTAGATCTTTCGGGTCATGAAGTGGATTATAAAAAGATTTTGTTGAAAACCCAAAAGGAGAATTTTCGCTTTGTTCGTTCGTATCTTCAAGATGTATTGAACATCGATTTGATTCATGTCGGTAATAGTGATTTAAGTGATATTCATATTTCGGAATTTGCAGATTTATTTCTAGAGAAAACCATCTACTCTGGCAAGAGCAATTTTGACAACACAAGGGCCTATCAAAAACTGTTGCAAAAATGCGACCAGGATCATTACACCTTAGTGGTTGCTGAATTGACTAATAATCATATTGGAGATGCAGATCGTTTGGTGAATATGATCCGTATCGCTAAAAAGAATGGTGCCGATATGATAAAGGTACAAAAACGTCATGTAGATACTTTTTATACAGAGCAGGAATTAGCTACTTACTACAAATCTCCTTTTGGAAATACATTAGGTGACTATCGCAGAGGTGTGGAACTCGACGAAAATTTGATGCAGGTATTGGTTGAAGAATGTGCGGCTTCTGAAATTGTTTGGTTCGCCTCAGTTTTGGATTATGCCTCTCTTCAGTTTCTGGCACCCTATAATCCACCGGTGATCAAGCTTCCTTCCACGATTTCCAATCATCGGAATTTTTTGAAGAAAGTCGCCGAGGAATATTCAGGAGATCTCGTTATATCAACCGGATTCACGGATTTGCACTATGAAGAGTTTGTGCTGGATACGTTCTCGGGTGATCGTCGAATTTTCCTGCTCCAATGCACCTCAAGTTATCCTGCGCCACCCGAAGCATGTCAGATTGCAGTAGTACGACACTATGAGGAATTGCGTACGGTTGGTCATCGTGTCAATTTATATTCAGGCTATAGCAGCCATGATTTGGGAAGCCTTGGAAGTATGATGGCCGTTGCGGCAGGTGCTTCAATGGTTGAAAAACATGTAAAATATGGTAACCTGGAATGGATTCATTTTGACGGTGTAGCGCTTGATTTGACCACAGCTGAATTTGAAACGTATGTAAAGGATATCCGAAAGGCGCAACTGATGTGCGGCTCAAAAATGAAACAAATTCATCAAGCTGAACATCATAAATATAAACCGAATGAACAACACAATTAATTACTGATGAAAGTACTTCCATATATCAAACAGAAATTTTTCAGAGCCATTTTTAGCCTGGACAAAAAAGCTGCATTTTATGCCTTAAGAAATATCTATTATGAAGGCATGGTCCGCCGACTGAACGATGCCTCAAAGTTCAATTGGGATCAATTTAAGGTCAGTCAGACTCCTGAGAAATTTGAAGATCTGACGGGATTGTTTTTTCGTAGCCCACTCACAAGAGGTATACTGCGTCAGGATATTGATGAAGCCGCTTTATTGTTTAAATCGATAAGTGCGATCCCTCATGCCAAAGGTGTGGAAATTGGAAGATTCTATGGTGGGAGTACAGTCTTACTTACTACGGCTATCGGAAGTCAGGGGAAACTTTACTCAATCGATATCGCACCTAAATTTAATGATCAGGAACTCATCGCTGTTCTAAAGAAACTGGGATTCCAGGATAGAGTTAAATTGATTATTGACGATGCAAATAAAATAGATATTGATGAAGAACTGGATTTTGCTTTCATCGATGGAGATCATAGTTACGAAGGTGCAAGGCTGGATCATAATAAATGGGGACGTAAACTAAAACCAGGTGCATTATTGATCCATCATGATATGGCGAATAGCCGCCCTCACAGCGTACAATGGAATGATCTCGCTGAGTTGTATACCTCTATTCTGAAAACTCAAAGCACTTGTCTGCAAGTTGTAGCGGAAGCCGGTAGCATGGTGGTCTTTCGTAAAACCGGCGATGCATGGATAGATGTACCACCGGGTCAAAATCAGATGGTGAATACAGAAGGAGTTCAATCGAAAGTCAATTCATACCTTAATAGGGAAGATTAAATATTCTTATCAGTAAAATACTCAAAATATTTAAAACAGATATCGGGAAGGCCGTCACTTCCGGTTATGGGTTGTTTTTTCTAAATAATATTGTTGCTCTATTTATGACGCCATATATTTTGCGTTATGTTTCGAGGGAAGAATATGGATTGTATTTGCTGTGCATTGACTTCCTCTCCTGGATGAGTTTTCTACAATTGGGTACAGCCAAGGTTTTAGAATCGACCACAGGAAAGCTCATAGGCGAAGAAAATTATGGAGAAATTAACAAAGCCTATAATACTACGTTTTTCTTTCAACTGGGTATAGCCTTGTTTATCATTCCATTTTATTATATACTGGTCACAACAGGCATACAGAAAAATTCATTTCATGAGGCTTTTCCGGTCATTATCATCATTTTTTCTGTGTCTGCAGCCTTGGAATTAATACGTCAAACATTTTCAGCACTGCTGATTGCCAGTAAAAAAATATATATCGATAATTCGATACAGATTGTTTTCAATTTGTTGAATTTCGGATTGATTTTATTGCTTGTGCCATATCTTGGATTGCTGGGTCTGGCCATGATCAACATTATGAGCATTGCCTTAATGCTCATCCGGTCTAATATTCGGGTGAGGCATGTCTATCCGGCTATTCGAACTCGTTGGGCATCCTTTGACCGTAAACAATTAGTCTATTTTCTCAAAAACGGCATCTATTTCAGCCTGGGCACTATCGCCACGATACTGATCATGAAAATGGATTCCTATTTTATTGGGTTGAAAATCGACTTTGCCACTGTAGCTTATTACTTCATTACCATCAAGTTATTTGTGATCTCTGAAAAGTTGATCGGTACACTTTTAAACAATTTTAGGCCTTATATCGCACAGATGTTCGGACGTAAGGAATTTGCCAATATGCTTTCTTTTTATGAATTGTTTATACCGGTAACCACGGCAACGGCATGTGTTATAGTCAGTGTACTGATGGTATTGAATCAATACTTTGTGAACTATTGGGTAGGAGCAGATTTCTTTCTTGGGTCTGAATTTGGGAACTATTATGCTGTTTTTATCATTTTTAATTTGATGGCATTGCCATGCCGTATTATCCTGAGTGCAACACTATATCGATTAAGAGAGCATAGTTTTCTGCGTGTTGCCGAAGGGATACTGAGGTTCTTATTCATCGTTTCATTATTTGCAATATTCCATTTGAAAGTATTGCCAATTTCTTCTCTGATCGCCTCTATCATTTTTGGGTTTGTTTCACTGAATTTTTTAGTTCGACATTTCTTTCAATCCAGAGAGCTAAAGTATTCAAACAAACATTATCTCATGGTTGTTGCGATTATCTCAGCACTTCTCATCAGCACGCTCACCGGATTGACCTGGTTATTGCCATCTATACTTTTACTTTTTGGGATAGGGGTACTCTTCTATAATTATCAGTACAAAAGGCAGCAAATGCTCACCTTGATAAAGCTCATTATTAAATAGGGATGTCGAATCCGATTTTAGGCATATTACTCGAATATGGATTTCATGAAATAAAAAAGTATATCCATAGTGGATTGGCAAAGCGGTTGGCCACTAAATTCGATCTTGTTTGGTTTGCTCCGGATAAAGGAAGCGAGGCGTTTGATGTTTATTTTAAACAAACCGGATTTCCGGTCATTTACCTCCATGAACATGAAATTGTAACCGGCCCTTTGAAAATTGAAATCAGGAATCATACCATTCGAAAACATTGGATGGCTCGAAAACGATTGGGCGCTTTTCATAATTATAAAGCGCTTCAAGGCCATAGTGTTTTATCTAACCTGATCGGGCAAGATGTTATGAAAAGATTTTTCGAACAAGCAACGCTTAAGGCCGTCAGGAAACATTATTATTCAGAATCATTGAACAATATCCTTGAACGTGAAAAAATCACCCATCTCTTGATGACAAGTTATGTTTCAGGATATGCAAAAAGTATGGCAGCAACAGCTTCTAAAAAATCCATACCTGTCAATTTCTTAGTCAACAGCTGGAAGGATATCTTTATCAATAATTTTGTACCCTTTGAACATTTAAAGAATATTTTTGTTTGGGATGATCGAATGCTTGGCAATTATTTGCTACACATGCCTTATCTCCGTTCCTCAAAGTTTCGGGTTACCGGCAACCCAACTTTCGATATCCTGAAACAAGCAAAACCCAAGCATTCCCGCAAGGATTATGCTTTAAAATACAAAATACCCGAACAAGCAGATTGGTTTTATTATACCATGATGCCACCGGGTTTGGTCAATGACGAGATTGAAACGATCATAGCGCTTGCCAATGAATTGTTGAGATTTTACAGACCCGATCAAGCCTCCATTTTGGTGAAGCTGAATCCTAATCATCCTGCCGGAATGTTCAGTCAATTGAATTTACCGAGCAATGTATTTCTGACGGATCAATATTGCGAGTATGATCCTGAAAAAGATATGCTCGTTCAAAGCCCGGAAGGCGAAACGGAATGGATCGATTTATTGTTACACACACGGCTCAATCTGAGTGTGCCTTCTACCGTTACCTTGGAATTTTTAACACTCGGAAAGCCTGTTATCAATATTGGCTTTGATCGAACAGGTCAAAAAGATCCAAGACTCAACCAATTTTTTGAAGCAGGATTTTACAAACCACTTTTTGATGCCGGTAAAGTATATAAAGCAGAAAATTTATCCATGTTTGAATCGGTATTGAAAAGTGCGCTTATAGTGAATCCAATCGCTCATACGATGGAATTGGAGACATTGTCCGGAGATTTAATTTTATCGAGTCTGATTGAAAACTGATTTACACATATTGTTCATTTGCAATGAATATCCACCATATAAACACGGAGGGATTGGCATATTTGTAAAAAATCTGGCAGAAGAATTGGTACAGCATAAAATTCAATGCACAGTGGCCGGAGTTTATCCGGATGCTGCTGATTCCAATGAAATCATCAATGGGGTAAGAATATTGCGAATGGCAAAAAAAATGATACGCTTTCCGTTTAGTAGTCGTTTGAATAATTTGCTCAATGAAAGAAAGGCTCGTTCGCAACTATCACGATTGGTGAAGCAGCTCCATGATCAATATCAGTTTACAGCCATTGAGTCCTATGATTGGGGTGGACCTTTGTTATCGAAGCCGTCTTGTCCTTTAATAGTAAGGTTGCATGGAAGTCACACTGCTCATGCTATTTCTGAAGGAAAACCCTATTCAAAAATGTTGGCGCATTGGGAGAGAAGATCTTTGAAAATAGCGGATCAAATCGTGAGTGTTTCTCATCATATGATGACGTTGACGGAAAAGGCTTTTGGTCACTTCTCTCAGCCCGCCACAATCATTTATAATTCGGTGAATGAATCCATTTTTTTTCCGCATCATGAGGTGATCAGAGATTCAAACATGATACTCTTTGTCGGAAAATTTCATATTCGGAAAGGTGTTTATGAATTGTTTTCGATATTGAATCATTTATTGCGTTTGAACCCCGATGCACATTTTTTATTTGTGGGTCATCACACCACAGAACAATCGGATGAATTGCTCAGTATAGTTAGTCCTGATTTTCATTCGAGAATCCGATTTAAACATGCGGTCGATCAGATACAACTTCCGAAAATCTATAGCCAGGCAAGTTTGATGATAATGCCTACCCGGGCTGAAGCATTCGGATTGACCGTGATAGAAGCTATGGCTTGCGGATGTGTGGTAGCCATGAGTAATTTGCCCATTACACATGAAATTATTTCAGATGAAATGGATGGTTTGATCATCGATCCGGAAAATTCGGAAATGACTTCAAAGCGTATTCATCAATTATTGGGTAATCCTTCCAAATTGAATCAAATGCGTGAAGCTGCAGTAAGAAAAGTAAAACTAAGTTTCAGCAATGAAAAGATATTAGCTCAGAATTTGAATTTATACAAGAACTTGATTCATGAGGCTTGATGTAATTATTTGTACATATAACCGTCCAGGGCGATTATCCGGTCTCATCCGACAATTACAATCATGTAAGCCGGAACCGAATCAGATCATTATAGTAGATTCTTCTGATGAAATGAATGATCAATGGTCTAATACACCCGGTATAAAGTATTTACAATCCAATCATAAGAATCAACCTTATCAACGATTTATAGGTGCGAAACATTCTACAGCCGATTTTCTTTTGTATTTGGACGACGATATGGAAGTGATTAAAAAGGATTTTATTCAAGATATTCAAGACATTTTATCCTTAGATGAAAGTAAAGTGGGAATAGCGCTTTGCTTTAAAGATAAATTTGCAGAAACGGCGATGTCGGATCTGCCTTCATCTATTTTAACTTCAAAAAAATCTTTACTTAGGAATTGGATGAATTGGTTTACAGGCATTCCCACACTTCGTGAGGGTCAATTTGGATTATGCGGAAACAGAGGCAGACAACCCATAAAAGGTGGAAATACGGAATGGCTGAGTGGTGGTGCTTTTGTGGCCAAAAGAGAAAAATTGTTTAATCAATTTAATTTTCAGCTCTTCGATTTGTTCGAACAAAAACTTGGGATGGGCGAAGATGCTATATTGGGCTATGGCTTAAGTAAGCAAGGCAATCTTTACTATTATCCACCACTGCTTTTTTATCATGATGATCAAAAGGAAAGTCATTACTCCCTTGAACACAGAGCTTTTTTTAGAAGGATTATTTTTTCCAGATTATTCCTGTCTTTAGATAAAGCGAGATTAGATGGTCACAACAAATTACAAGCTATATGGCATTATCATTGGTATGTCTCTTGGCGAATAATGGGAATGTTGATTAATTATATGATACGTCCATCAAACACGCGTAAGGAAATAATAAAGGGAGCTTTGTCCGGATGGAAGCTTTCTTTTTTATTCAACTTTGATAACAATAATTCCCGAAAAGCCTATTGGTTAGAGGAATCAGAAAAGGTCAAACTTTCAACATAATGACGGAGAGGCAATCTATGGTTATCCCCCCCAGGCCAACGGAAGTCAAAATGCTTCCAAGGAGTACGCAACAATTGTTGAATGCATTTGTATTCTTTTTGGCCTTTCCTTCTATTTCCATATTCGGGAATTCGATTACTTTTTACATTTTTATCATATTGCTTATTCGATCGGGTATCTTTTGGACTAAAAATATACCCTACAAGAATTTGTTGTTTACATTTTTAATGATTGTGTGCGCGGCTACCGCATTGGGACCATATGCGAAAATGGATCGGTATCCGGGATTTTTCTATTCGCTTCAAATACTGATTCAATATCTTTATTGGATTCTGATGGCTGTTTATTTTATGGTTTACAAAGGACGTTATCAAATGATGCAATTGAGTCAATGGATATTTTATGGCGTTTGTGCGGCTACCATAGGCTATTACCTGCTACCTTTCAATGTCGGAAGTTTTGGCATTGAATTAATGACGAAAGGAACACGTAATTCTTATGTATTTACCCTTCTATGTACTATTCCCCTGGCCTTCAAGTATATTGTTGCAAAATGGGGTTTGAAAAAATCGATATGGTTTTTTCCTGCTTTTTTATTGGTCATGTTATTGACCAATGGACGTTCGGGAGCCATTATTATTTTGTTGGAGTTAATGTTGATAGCGGCAATTCTTTACCGTCAATTCAACCGAACGATAAAATTTATGCTCATTCCATTTGTTCTTCTTTTTCTTTTAATGGAATCCAGTGGTTTGCAACCCTATCTGGAAGTGCTGGCCAGTCAGGTTGAATCTATTAATCCACGATTTGCGAGTCTCCTCAGGTCGGAAGGCGAAGGAGATTTGACCTTCGATAAATCATGGCTAATCAGAAAGTTAATGATCGATAAGGGTTTTGAAATCGTTAAAGAATATCCTGTTTTAGGGGTAGGCGCTAATAATTTTAAATACTATGACGGGGAATTGGAGTCTCTATCCAAATATTCGAGACTAGGTTCCCAAACGATGGAGTTTTACAATAGTCGGTCTGCGCATAACTCATATATTCAAGTATTGACCGAGTTTGGAGTACTTGGATTTTTCAACTTTATTTTGTTATTAATCATACCCCTTATTTATCAAATCAGATTAATTATTCTTGATCGTAATCATCTCGATTATCTGCCATTGATTGCCTTATTGGGTATCACCATGCACTTTTATGCTATTTCCTCATTTACCGGAGCCGTACCATGGTTCCTGATTGGCATTTCATTATCATTAATTGATTGGAGAAAAGTTCGTCGATGAAACTGGCATTTTATTATCATATACCCGCAGTTCAGAGAGCAGATGGAATTTATCTGCCTTCATACTTGGGGGTATTTATCGATTCGCTGGCAGGCTTTGTGTTTCAATTACACTATCTCTTTCATGAGGCGGGTAAAGATCAGGATAAGGAATGTGACTATCGATTAGAATCAAAGAATATTCAGTTTGTTTCTCTGGGGCCAAAATCACCGGCCTGGCATCGCATGTTATTTCATGGTAAGATATTGAAAAATGCATTGAAGAGCATTTCTGCGTGCGATGTTTTACTGGTTCGATCTCCAACTCCGCTGGCGCCTTATTTTTACAAATATTTTCCATCTGTAAAAATCTGTTTTATGATCGTTGGTGACTATGCCGAAAGTATTTCGCACATGAATACCAGACATTGGAGAAATAAACTTATTTATGAATTTCTAAAACGCAACGATATTCTATTTAAAAAACAGATTAGTCAATCTCATATTCTGGTTAATTCAGAAAATTTGTATCAACTATATCAGGGGAAATGTAAAGCTGTGGATCAAATCCGTACGACAACGCTTTCTGCCAAGGATGTATTTATTCGTAAGGATACTTGCACCGGCCCATTCATCCAATTGCTCTATACAGGTCGAATAGATCCTGCCAAGGGCATGTTTGAAATGATTGATGCGCTTCATCAATTAAGAAAATTAAATCTTCCTGTGCGACTCAATATCGTCGGCTGGGAAACCTCGGAAGGAATTCAGGTCGTTTCAGCAATGAAAGAAAAGGCGCTGCAATTGAAAGTGTCAGAGGACCTCATATTTCATGGTCGAAAAACGGTTGGGGAAAGTCTGAATGAGATGTATCGTATGGCAGATATCTATATAATCCCTTCCTATCATGAAGGTTTTCCCAGAACCATATGGGAAGCCATGGCCGCCGGTTTACCGGTTATCGCAACCAAAGTAGGCGGTATACCCAAACAGTTACGTGATCGTGTAGATGCCCTTTTAATCGAGCCACGTGATGTTTCTGCCATTACTGGGGCAGTCTTACAAGTGATGAATGATGCTACGCTGCGGCAGAACTTAATCAAAAACGGTTATCCGCTGGCGATGGAGAATACACTAGAAAAGCAAAATGAAAAAATGATTGAAATTCTTAAAACCCGATACCTGAATGGCTAATCTCCGTAAATTAATTCGATACGATTTGCCTTTGCATATTGTACTGCGATTAACCAATTGGTTGCCGGATAACGTCAGTGTAATCAGACTGCGCGGCAGATTGGCAGCACCATTTTTTAAATCTTGTGGTAAGCGATTGGGCTTAGGACGAAATATTACTTTTTACAACCCATCCGGTTTAGATATTGGCGATGATGTCTATATTGCCTATGGTTGTTGGTTTAACGCTACGGGAGGAATTCAAATTGCTGATGAAGTTTTATTTGGACCCTATGGCGTCGTCGTGACTTCGAATCATACCAAAACAGCACATTCCTATCGTTTCGGACCATCGAGAATTGAGCCCATAACTATCGGAAAGGGCAGTTGGATTGCGGCCCATGTAACCATACTCGCAGGAGTCAATATTGGGGAGGGGGTATTGGTGGCCGCGAATTCTGTCGTGAATAAATCTGTTGTGAATCATCAAATAGTAGGTGGCGTTCCTGCCAAAGTGTTGCGGGATGAAAATAATGAAAAATAATGACAGACCAATTTCTGTTTGTTGGAAATTTTTTGCAGGCACATAAATCTACCGTCGGCATTTCACAGAAAATCTGTAATTGGTTAAAGGAAGAAGATCAACTCATTGTAAAAGGCGTATCCAATCGAAAGAATCAATTTTTTCGATTTATAGATATCGTTCGTTCCATTCTGACCATTCGGCCCAAACTGATTTACGCTGATACCTATAGTGATAAAGCCTTTCTGATCGCTGCAGTGGCAGTTTTTTGTGCGAAATTGATTGGATCGAAAATCAATCTTACCCTCAGGGGTGGTAAACTCGTAGAATTTTACCATAAGTATCCCGGTATCATTGGATGGGTATTGAGGAAGGCCGATACATTAAGCAGTCCTTCTTTATTTCTAGTCGAAAAATTTGGCCAATTGGGTTTTCGCGTAAATTATTTTCCAAATCCCGTGCGACTGGATCATTTTCCTTTTGATCGTATGAACGTAAAGCCACATACACTTTTATGGGTTAGGGGATTTAATGCCATTTACAATCCTGAACTTGCTGTACGCACATTATATGAAATTCGAAAAAAATTCCCTGATGCTCGTCTCACCATGATTGGGCCGGATGGAGGATTATTAGCGAATATCAAATTATTGATCAACTCCCTGAATTTGAATGAAGCCATTGATATCCCTGGGCCTGTTCCCAACGAAGAGTTGTTTCGTTATTTCCAAACGCATGAAGTATATCTCAATACGACCAGCTACGAAAGCTTTGGTGTCGCTGTGGTGGAAGCCGCTTCATGTGGAATTCCTATTGTGTCCACTAATGTAGGGGAGATTCCATATATATGGCAACATGAAAAAAATATTCTGTTGGTTCAGGATTTTCAACCCGAGAGTTTTGCCAAACAAATAGATCGGATTTTGGTTGATCACGAATTGGCACGACAACTATCTCTTTCAGCTCAGCAAATTTCAGATTCCTTTTCCTGGACACGGTTGAAACCCGAATGGCTGAAAATCATTCATCAATAATGGGATTTAAAGAAAAATTATATCAAAGTCTGCCGGTGTTTCTGCAAAATGCAGCGATCAGTTATTTCGGTTACACCTGGCGCAAAAGACGTTTTGGCGGAATTTTTCAAAAAGAACTGAATGCATGCAAAGAACGTGAATCATATGATGCGGACCAATGGCAGCATTATCTCAACAACAGTCTTCAGTCGATGCTGTGTTTTGCCTATAGGGAAGTACCGTTCTATCAAATGAAATTTCAGCAGGCCGGATTTACTGAAAATGATCTTCAGGCGATAACGCAACAAGATTTACATCGTATTCCATTCTTAGAAAAGAATGAATTGAGATTGTTTGGCGAAACTACTTTGCTGGCTAAAACTGCAGAACCGGGTCGTCAATTCTATGCCAGCAGTGGAAGTACAGGCACACCAACTAAAATTTGTTTTTCGACCGCTATGCATCAACGATGGAGTGCAGCCTTTGAAGCACGCATCCGGCATTGGGCAGGCATAGATAATCGTATGGCAAGAGGTATGATCGGGGGGCGCCGGGTCTTACCTGAAGGAAATGCCCGTCCACCATTTTATCGATACAATCTTGCGGAAAAACAAGTCTATTATTCAGCCTATCATATCTCCCCGGCGAATGCGTCCAACTATGTGGAAGCGATGTATCATTATAAACTGCAATATATGACAGGTTATGCGGTCAGTAATTATCTGTTGGCGCTCTATATTCAACAAAAACAATTAAAAGCACCACAGATGAAGGCCGTTGTGACCAGCAGTGAAAAGCTAACACCGGAAATGAGGGAAGTTTTGGAAGAAGTTTATCAATGTAAAACCTATGACAGCTGGAGTGGTGTAGAAGCTTGTGCTTTGGTGACAGAATGTGAAGCTGGTAGTCTTCATATCAGTGAAGATGTTGGTATTATTGAAATACTGGATGAACATGGGAATGAGGTGGCAGAAGGAGAAACCGGGGAGGTGGTTTGTACCGGATTACTGAATTTTGATCAGCCATTGATCAGATACCGAATTGGCGACAGAATGACCAAAGGTAAAGGCCGGTGTAAATGCGGAAGATCCATGCCGGTAATTCAGGAAATTGAAGGCAGAATGGAAGATGTAGTGACCGGTCCTGACGGCCGTCAAATGGTTCGCTTCCATGGTATTTTTGTAGGTATTCCGGAAATAGAAAGGGCGCAAGTGATACAACATCAATTGGATGAAATTGAAATCAGGATTCAGCATGAAAAACCTATTGAACTACAACAGCAGGAACTCATTCGCCAAAGAATGATCAGTCAGTTAGGAAATGTACTTGTTCGCATTTCGCTTTATCAGAAAATAGAACAAACACCAAATGGAAAATATAAAGCGGTGATTTCACATATTAAATAAACTACTTGGACAAACAGGCTCAAACGATTTGGATCATTAATCAATTTGCCGGCACCCATACATCGGGTTGGGGAGAACGACATTTTTATTTTAGTCAATACTGGATTAAACGAGGATGCAGGGTTCAGATTATTTCAGGATCCTATAACCATATGTTTAATGAATTGCCTAAAACGACAGGACATTTTACCCAAGAAGTCGTTGAAGGAATTCCTTTTTGTTGGGTAAAAACACCGGTGTATAATCCCAAATCCATGATGCGATTTTGGAGTTTTTTGGTTTTCGCTTTCAAAATCCTATTCCTACCTGTGCGTCAATTGGGAAAACCGGATATTATTGTGGTATCGTCGATGCCTATCTTTCCGATATTGACAGGATATTGGCTGAAAAGAAAATACAAAGCATCTAAATTAATTTTTGAGATCAGGGATATTTGGCCACTGACGCTCATCCTCCTGGGAAATAAATCGCCTAATCATCCGGCAGTTCGTTTTATCGGATGGTTCGAAAAATTTGGATATAAAAAGGCGGATCTGATCGTTTCGCTTTTGCCGAATGCAAGAGAACACTTTGAAGAGATTGCCGGATGCGGACATAAATTCAGGTATATTCCAAATGGACTCGAAAGTAAAGTGCTGCAGTCCGAACCTCTTGATGCAAAAATAACCGATGTCATTCCCGAGAATCGATTCATTATTGGATATACCGGCACCATTGGACTTGCGAATGCTTTGGAATTTTTTGTGGAGGCTGCCGGTCTTCTGAAAAAGGATACACGTTTTCATTTTGTGATCGTCGGCGAAGGTTATTTGAAACAAGAGCTCATGGATAAGAGCAAGGACTTTGGAAACATCACATTCATTTCAAAAATTCGAAAAAATCAGGTACAAACCATGATTCAATATTTTGATATCTGCTTTGTGGGAAGAAATGATACGCCTTTGTTTAAGCATGGCGTCTCGGCCAATAAATATTTTGATTATATGCTGGCCGGCAAACCGGTATTGGATTCAAACAATAAAATCAAAGATCCGATAGAATTGTCAGGTGGTGGCATTATTGTACAACCCGATTCCGCTCAGGCCATCGTTCAAGGCATTTTAGATTTGTTTCAAATGACCAAGACGGAACGTGCTGAAATGGGGCAGCGTGGAAAGCAATACATTGAGCAGCATCATAGTATTGAACATTTGGCTATGGAGTACTTTAAATTGTTTAAGGCATGAAAATTTTAATCACAGGAGGTTCCGGGTTTCTGGGTAAATATATTCATGACTTTTGCAAACGGTCCCATGAAGTTATTGCTATCGGTCGACACAAGGGTGATCAGATTATGGTGGATTTGTTGAATCCCATTCCGGATTTGCCACCTGTAGATATGGTCATCCATGTAGCCGGTCAGGCTCATTTAGTACCAAAAACCGAAGATGAGACAAAACGGTTTTATGATCTGAATGTAACAGGCACATCAAACTTGCTCCAAGCCCTGGGCCGCAACGAAACACTGCCCAATACATTTGTTTTTATCAGTACCGTGGCCGTGTATGGTTGTGAAGAGGGCCATTTAATTGATGAGAACTTTCCATTATCCGGCCAGTCTCCATATGCTGATTCTAAGCGAAAAGCAGAAGTAATCATACAGGAATGGGGAACTTCCCATCAAGTTAACATTGTCATTCTACGTTTGCCTTTAGTTGTTGGATACAATGCTCCCGGAAATTTGGGGGCTATGATACGTGCGATTCAGAAAGGATATTATTTCAGAATGGGTTCGGGACAAGCGAGACGGTCAATGGTATTGGCAGAAGATGTAGCAAGATTAATGCCCGATCTGTATGGCAAAAAAGGAATTTACAATTTGAGCGACGGTGAACATCCATCTTACCGTGAGATTGAAGATGCAATCGCACATCATTTTAAAAAGAAAATAAAATCACTTCCGAAGATCATCGTTACTTTATTCGCTTACATCGGAGATGTATTGCCATTTTTTCCAATCAATACGTATAGATTGAAAAAGCTACAGGCCTCTCTCACTTTTTCTGACCGGAAGGCACGTGAAACATTGAATTGGCATCCAAGAAGAATCCTAACTACTCCATTTTTATCTGATATATCATGACTTTTCTTTACCTGGCCCTCATCATTATTTCTTTGTTCATGATTGAACTACTTTATTTTCGATTGGCCGATCGTTTTAATATTATTGATAAACCGAATGAACGATCTTCTCATACCATTGTAACCATTAGAGGCGGAGGTATTTTATTTCCTTTTGCCTGGTTGATTTATTTTATCGTTTCCGGAGGGGCATATCCATATTTTACGATAGGACTGATGCTGGTTTCCGTGGTCAGTTTTTGGGACGATATAACGCCCTTAAGTAGTCGAATCAGATTGATGGCTCATTTGTTGGCCTTCACGGCAAGCTTTATGGAACTCGATTTGTTTACTCACGTTCCACTTTGGTATATGCCCATCATTTATATCGTTTGTATAGGATGTCTGAACGTCATCAATTTTATGGATGGAATCAATGGGATGACAGGATTATACAGTTTGAGTGTTCTCGTTCCTCTTGGCATTTGGATCATGAAGGACACCTATTTTCAACAACCGATTTTATATTTAGTCTGTGCCCTCATTGTTTTTGGTTGGTTCAATTTCAGAAAAAAAGCCCGTTGTTTTGCCGGAGATATCGGGAGTGTATCCATCGGTTTTATCATGATCTTTTTAATACTGGCAGCTATGTTTAATCGGAAACCGTCTACGTTAAATTCATCTGAACTGAATTTTCATTTTAGTTATATCCTCTTGTTGGCTTTGTATGGTGTAGACGGAATTCTCACGATGATTCAAAGGCTATTCAATCGCGAAAATATTTTTAAACCTCATCGCAAACATCTGTATCAATATTTGGCGAATGAGATGCGTTGGCCACATTTATGGGTTGCAATCCTTTATGCATCAATCCAAACATTAATGAATATCGCCTTGTTGAAAAGCCTGCTGTTTGGTTGGCAGGCCATCATATTATTGACCGCACTCATCTTTTTTTATATTCTTGTGAAATGGAGGCTTCATATTAAAATATTTAATACCGCTAAATCTTTACCCGAATGAAAAAAGTACAAATCGTAGGCGGAGGGGGATTGGCCAAAGATGTCATCGCTTGTTTCAAAGATACTGTTCACTTTACCGGAATATGGGATGACCAATTACCAAAGGGATCCTTATTTAATCAAATTCCGGTTTTGGGAACCCTCGCTGATTTGTTGGCCTCTGAATCCGACCCAATCATTTTGGCTTTTGGAAATCCCAAATTGAGAGAAGTAAAGTTTAATGAACTATCCAACGCCGGAGTGAACTGGGCTACACTCATACATCCAATGGCCAAATTATTTTCTCCTGAAGATATTGAAGTCGGGCAGGGGTGTATTCTCATGCCATATGCATATATCACCACCCATGTCAGTGTCGGATTAAATTGTTTATTACATATCGCTTCAGGAATTCATCATGATGCAAGATTGGGTAATCATTCGGTGATGATGCCCGGGTCCAGGATCACCTGTGGGGCTATATTGGGAAAATGTAGTCGTTTGTTGACTCATGCCTCCATACGAGAAATTGATCATTTTGTTGATTTTCAGGACTTTATGCCTTAGGGCCCCTTTCTACTGATCACTTTTGCTGTTACAAAAATGTGAAAAACTTCCGTAACTTTACAGCCATGACGATATGGAAACATATAACCAAATTGAATCCGATTCGGTATTTGGGGCATCGCTTTGTTTCTAAATGGGTGGTATTGCTGATTGATTTAATGATTATCTCACTTTCATTGATCATATCTTACACCTTGTTGAGTCGTCAGGTCTTGTCTTCAGTAAGCGTTATAGATTATTACAAAGGTCTGATCAGTGTGTTGGCATTTTCGCTGGTAGGTCACTACGCTTTTAAGCCCCACCAAGGGGTCATTCGCCATACCAGCATGCATGATGTTAAACGGGTGTTCTATTCCCGAACATTATCATTTGTACTCAATACTGTTTTTATCTATTATCTCTCCGATGCACTGCAGTTAAGTTCATATGCAGTTCCTATGGATGTCGCCTTTATCAATTATATTTTTAGCTTGTATCTGCTGGTTCAATTCAGGTTGGGTGTCAAGTACATCTTTAATATGGGAAAGAAAAACCGAAGTAAATCCCGAATTGTTATTTATGGTGCCGGCGTATCCGGACAAATTGTGCATGAGGCCCTTTCGTCTTCATTTGATGTAGTAGCCTTTATCGATGATAATCCATTGAAAAAGGGGAAGTTGTTCAAAGGGATTCCCATCCTGTTCTCTAAGGATAATATTACGCCTACTTTGGAAAGATTACAGGTTACTCAGGCGATTATTTCTTTACAAAATTTGCCACCTAAGGATAAGCGTAAAATTGTAGATCGTTGTATTGAACTTGGACTGGAAGCGAAGTTGGTTCCACCTATTGAAAAATGGCTGGATGGAGAACTCACCACATCACAGATTAAAATGGTGAATATTGAGGAACTGTTGGGGAGGGATGTTATTTCGTTAGACAAAAGTAGTCTGATGTACAGCCATACAGGTAAAACGATTTTGGTAACCGGTGCAGCCGGTAGTATAGGGTCCGAAATTGCCCGACAAATAGTGTACTACAAGCCAAAATGTATTCTGTTGCTTGATCAGGCAGAAACCCCATTATATCATTTGGAAATGGAGTTGGATGCTGAAATCAAACGAAATGAAATTAATATTCAGATCATCCTTGGAGATATTAATGATTTGAATACGATGCGTTCGATCTTTAAGAGTTATCCTGTAGATTGGGTCTTTCATGCAGCCGCCTATAAACATGTACCGGCAATGGAAATGAATCCACTTCAGGCTGTGACCGTTAATATTTTGGGAACCCGATTAATTGCCGATTTGGCCGATGAATATGGTGTCGAAAAAATGGTTTTCGTATCCACCGATAAAGCGGTAAACCCAACCAATGTGATGGGTGCTTCTAAACGGGCTGCGGAAATGTATATTCAAAGTAAGAACAGAGTCTCAAAAACATCTTATATCACCACCCGATTCGGAAATGTACTGGGTTCAAATGGATCTGTGATTCCACTCTTTAAAAAACAAATTGCGGAAGGAGGGCCCATAACCGTGACCCATCCGGAGATTACTAGATTTTTTATGACTATTCCCGAGGCTTGTCAATTAGTTCTTGAAGCCGGAGTGATGGGCAAAGGTGGTGAGATTTTTGTTTTTGATATGGGGGAATCCGTTAAAATTATTGATCTTGCCCATAAAATGATACGCTTATCAGGACTCGTACCGGACAAGGATATCAAAATTAAGTTTACCGGTCTTCGTCCCGGTGAGAAGCTTTTTGAAGAATTACTCAATAATGCCGAAACCATCATACCCACTCACCATGAGAAAATCATGATCGCGAAAATCTCACAAAAGGATTACCAGTTTGTGTCGCGTTATATCGATAAAATGCAAGATCTTTTACAACATCAGGCGGGTGAAAATGCAGTTGTTGCTGCGCTTAAGGAATTGGTTCCGGAATATATCAGCCGGAATTCAACATTTGAAAGTCTCGATTTTAAAGATAATCCCAATACCAAAGTTTCGGAATTTTTTCAGTAATTCAAGCGTTAAAAGTATTATGAATCGGTTGCCTATGATGGAATCGCAGTATATTGCAAGCTTAAACATTTTATGCATTCTATGAAGTCCTTTCTGCAGTTTCCTTTATTTTTTCTCTTGTTATGGAGCCTGTTTTCCTCATGCGTTAAGCAGCAGGAAGTGATTTATTTTCAAAATCCTCAAATCAAAAATAAATATGGCCGAAACCAGACCCTACCGGTAGAACCTAAAAGACAAACCGTGGTCAATTATTCAGCAGAATTTCAAAAAGATGATCTGATTTCAATATCCGTTTCAGCCATTGACCCTGATGTGGTTAAGCCTTTTAATTTATCGTTGAATACTCAGGCCGGTCAAAAAAACGATCCATCAAACACTGCTCCTACCTATCTTATTGATGGAGATGGCATGATCGATTTTCCGGTACTCGGAAAAATACATTTAGCCGGACTCAATAGAATGCAAGCCACAGAAGCTATTCGTGAGAGAATAAAAAGTTATGTCAATAATCCTATTATTAATATCCGAATACTAAATTTTAAAATTACAGTATTGGGAGAAGTGCTCCGCCCGGGTGTATATTCGATCAACAACGAAAGAATTACCGTGCTTGAAGCCATTGGCCTTGCAGGCGATTTAACAATACAAGGATTGCGTAAAAATGTGCTTGTGGTAAGGGATGTGGATGGCGTAAAAAAGGAAATGAGAATAGACCTCACATCGAAGGAAGTATTTTATTCACCGGCCTATTATCTGTGTCAGAATGATCTTGTCTATGTGGAGCCCTCTAAGCATAAAATAAGAAATTCTTCTCAGCCCGCAGTATATGGTAGCTTGGCGGTATCTTCGATGGCCTTATTTGTCAACCTGATTAATTTGTTGAAGCGGTAATTATTTATGGACGTACAAGAACAAAATCCCTATCCACAGGAAGAAGCCGTCGAATCAGGCTTAAATCTAAAAGCCCTATTTTGGAATTTTGTTTCCCATTGGCATTGGTTCTTAGCCGGCCTCATCGCCGCATTGGCTGTGGCATTTCTTTACCTACGCTATCAGGCGCCCATCTATCAGGCAAAGGCCTCGGTATTGATCAAAGATGACAAAAAAGGAGGGGGGGCTTCAGAAATGGCAGCGTTTCAGGATCTGGAAATTATGAAGGGTGGTAGTAATTTGGATAATGAAATAGAAATATTCAAGTCCAGAACCCTGATGAGTCGAGTGGTAGACGAACTCAATTTACAAGTTTCTTATTTTGTTCGTGGTAATATCATCAGCAAGGAAATCTATTCGGCGGCTCCGATTCGTGTAGCCTTGGTCGATGATCTAAGCTCGCGTGAAAAACTTTCAGGCAAACTGGAAATTGAGCCAATCGATGCTAACAGCTTTAAATTGCTCGATGTAGCCAAAGAAAAAACGACACAACATCGTTTCGGAGATACCCTGCCAACTTCTTGTGGTAAGATTGTTGTAATTCCTCTGCCCGGCCAAGTACAAGCCTGGAAGAAAAGACAGATCATGATTTATTTTTACCCGCGTACCGCAATGGTGGATCGTTACTTATCTGCGCTTACGGTCAAGCCTGTAAATAAGACTTCCAACCTGATTGAACTAACCATTCAGGATAAATCAAAATCGAAAGCCGAGGATATTGTCGATAATCTGATTTATCAGCACAACCAGGATGCCATCGATGACAAGAATCAAATCGCAAAAAATACTGCCAACTTCATCAATGAAAGGCTACAATATATCACCGGTGAACTTTCGGATGTAGAAAGTGACGCCCAAGGGTTTAAACAACGCAACAATTTGGTCGATGTCGAATCGGAAGCCAAAATGTATCTGGAATCCGGACAAGCCAATACGCAGCGTTTGACCGAATTAGGTGCGCAAATCAAGGGAGCTGATTATGTTTATAATTTCATGCTGCGCAGCAATAATACCAGCTTGATTCCAACCAATATCGGACTTGCGGATGCGTCCAGTTCAGCCATGATTTCGAGTTATAATCAAATGATCCTTGATCGAAACCGTATTCTTAAAAGTTCCAGCGAAATCAATCCGGTAGTAGAGTCTATTGATGCTCAAATCCTCAGCTTAAAGCAAAGCCTCATTTCGAGCCTGTCGAATTATCGCCAAACCCTGCAGATCCAATATAGTGCTCTGTCTCAACAAGGCGGCGGATATTCTTCTAAAATTTCCTCTGTACCGCGCTATGAACGCCAGTTGAAATCTATACAGCGTCAACAACAAATTAAAGAGGCACTATATTTATACCTTTTACAAAAGCGTGAAGAAACAAACATTGCATTGGCGGTTACAGTGGCCAATGCTAAGGTGATTGATAAGGCTTATAGTACGGGTATTGCCATTCTACCTAACCGCAAAAATATCTATTCCATAGCTTTGGCTCTGGGCTTGTTATTGCCTGCCTTACTCGTGTATCTGAGAAATATTTTAGATACTAAAGTGCATGGTTACAGAGATTTGGAAAAGCTTGGGCTTCCATTCGTGGGTGATATTCCTTTTACGGATCATGAAAATCATTTGGTCGTGACCAAAGGAGCCTCTACCAATATTGCTGAATCTTTCCGTATGATTCGTACGAATATCGACTTCATCGTTCCTAAAAATACGAATGACGGCGGCAAGGTAATCATTATTACTTCAACGATTCCCGGTGAAGGAAAATCGTTTATTTCATTGAATTTAGCTTCGACCTTAAGCCTAACCGGCAAAAAGGTCATATTGATAGGATTCGATTTGCGTGCGCCAAAATTGTTAGACTATTTGGGATTGCCCTATCACAAGGGGATTACCAATTATATCACCGATGATATGTTGACGATGGAGGATATTATTCTTCGAAAACCATTGAAAGAACAAATCGATATTCTTGCATCGGGTGATATTCCTCCGAATCCATCTGAATTAATGTTGCATCCACGCGTCAGTGAATTGTTTAGAAATTTAAGGCTGATGTATGATTATGTATTGGTAGATACAGCCCCTGTGGGTATGGTGACTGATACCATACTGATCAACGAATTTGTGGATGCTACACTTTATGTAGTTCGTGCTGATTATTTAGATAAGAGAATGTTGAGTATCCCGTATTCGTTACACAAGGAAAAGCGTTTGAAGAATATGGCGTTCCTGATCAATGGTTCGAATACGAAAAAGGGGTATGGCTATGGATACGGTTACGGCTATGGATACGGTTACGGCTATGGTCATGGCTATGGTTATGGAAAAGAAGTTCCAAAAACCTTCTGGCAAAAACTATTTTCATTCAATACCGATAAAGTTAAAAAGCTGGCCGATAAACTGCCAAAGCGATCTTCTCGTCAGAAAAAATAAATCGAAACCTGAAGGATCCTTCAGGTGAGAATACCCGAATTAGAAATCTGTTTAAAGCATTTCATTTCGGGTATTTTTTATGTCAATGAGAGTATAGTTTTCAGGTGAAATTAATAAAATGCATCACGAATATGCAGTATCTCAGGTTCTTGTCCATAAAATAAAATGACAGATATAATATCAAACCGGATATCCCGAATGTTTTTACCATCCAGATAATCCTGAGCCGCGCTTGTTACGCTATTCGCCTTCGATTCGCTTACCGCTTCCTCCGGCATACCATGTCGCGTGGAAGAACGCGTTTTGACTTCGATGAAACAGATGATATTATCTTTCATGGCGATAATATCAATTTCTTTGTGTCTGCTTCTCCAATTACGTTCTAAAATCCGATATCCATCCTCCAAAAGGTGCTTTTCTGCTAACTCTTCACCATAGATACCGATTTTTCGATTTCTGCTCATTATGTTCTAAATTTACGCACTTTTGAATCGTGTATGAAAAAACTAGTTGAGAAATTTTCAGAGCAGTTGGTCCGGGCTTTAGAGATTGGTAGAAGTTTTTCTTTCCAAACGAAGAGCCTGTCTTTCGACCATGTAGTCGTGAGTGGCTTGGGTGGAAGTGGTATCGGAGCTTCTATAGTCCAGGAGTACGTGTACGACAAACTCAAAGTTCCTTTTGTGGTGAACAAAAATTATTTTATACCTGCATTCGTTGGATCAAATACTCTGTTTATTGCATGTTCTTATTCAGGAAATACAGAAGAAACTCAGGCGGCCGTTGAAGCAGCCCGTCGCAAAAAAGCCGTCATCGTTTGTATCACTTCAGGGGGGGCGCTTGCTGCATTTGCCCGTAAGCATCAATACCCATTGATTGAACTTCCGGGTGAAATGCCGCCCAGAGCTTGTTTGGGATACTCCCTGGTTCAATTATTATTTGTCTTGAAATCGACTAAACTGATCAAGCCGACCTTCGAAAGTGAAATTCATACCGCCATCATTAGTCTGAACAAAAATGAAAAAAAGATTCAGAAGGACGCTGCGGTATTAGCTGCACAACTCAAAAATAAATATGTGGCCATATATGGTATTGCCGGTATAGAGGGCCTCACCATTCGTTTTCGTCAGCAGCTCAATGAAAACTGTAAGGTGCTTAGTTGGCACAATGTAATTCCGGAAATGACCCATAATGAAATCGTGGGTTGGAGAAGCGAACATCCCGATTTAGCCGTGGTGACTTGCTATCATAAAGGGGATTATGATCGTAACCTGAAACGCTTAAGTATTTTGAAAAAATTGCTGAGCCAATACACCGGAAGCGTCTATAATATTGAATTGAAAGGCGACTCCTATTGGGAGCGTGCATTTTATTTTATTCACCTGACCGATTGGGTATCCGTCTTCCTATCTGAAATGAATGGTCATGATGCTATGGAAGTAAAAGTGATCGATCACCTGAAAAGTCACATGGCCAAAAAATAATCTTGTATTTGTCAATCCTATAGTTGAAATTTGTACCCTATCTATAATCCATGAGAAAAGAAACTACCCAGATATTTTTAGTCGCCTTGGTCATCTTTATTACCGCCACTTTACGGGTGGTGAATGCAGAGGCGCATTTGTATAATCTTGTTCCTGTAGCGGCACTTGGACTGTTCAGCGGGTCAATTTTGCAAAACAAACGTTGGGCTTATACCATTCCTCTGGCCGCTATGCTATTGTCTGATTTGGGATTGGCGTTGTTTACGCATATTCAAGGATTTTATGGTATTTCCCAAATCGTCAATTACCTAGCTTTAGCGCTCATTACATGGATGGGCACCCGACTCCATAAGCGCAATATGCTGAATATCGCAGGATATACGTTATCGGGTTCATTGATATTCTTTCTTTTATCTAATTTCGGCACTTGGCTGGGCGGATACTATGCATATAGTTTTGCCGGTCTCACCGAATGTTTCACGATGGCACTTCCTTTTTATAAAAGCGAAATGGCTACCAGTTTCTTCGTGAACAGCCTTTTCGGTGATTTAATTTTTTCCGGCATTGCCTTCGGTTTGTTTGCCTTGCTGACTCAAAAGCGTCAATTGGCACGAATCCGTTAATCACCTTACACGTCATTGTATAAACCGGCTAAATGCCGGTTTTTTTTATGAATACCTATCAGCATATTCTATGTCTGTCAGTCTTGCTGAAAGCTACCTTTGGAAAAATAAATTCATGAAAAATTTTCTCCTCATAGGGGCTTCATCGGGCATCGGCAGAGAGCTGGCCTTACAATTAAGTGCAGAAGGTCACATGGTCTGGGCTACCTGGTGCCATAACGAACGCCCAAACGAACCGCATATCAATTATTTTCGTTTTGATACGATGAATGAAGCGTTTAATCCTGAACATTTACCGGAACAACTTGATGGACTAGTCTATTGCCCGGGTAGCATTCAGCTCAAACCATTTGCAAGATTGAGTTCTGAGATATTTGTCAATGACTTTCAGTTGAATGTCATCGGAGCCGTGAAAGTGATTCAAACTGTACTGCCCCGTCTTAAAAAATCAGATCGGTCTTCCGTGGTTTTATTTTCTACCGTAGCGGTGCAAACCGGAATGACCTTTCATGCCTCCGTTGCCGCCAGTAAAGGTGCAATCGAGGGACTCACGCGTTCATTGGCTGCAGAATTAGCACCTGCGATTAATGTCAATTGTATTGCACCTTCTTTAACCGACACCCCTTTAGCATCAGGTTTACTCAATACATCAGAAAAACAACTGGCCGCTGCCCAACGACATCCCCTCAAACGTATTGGTTCAGCTGAAGAGATTGCCTCACTCGCCGCATTTCTACTGAGCGAGAAAAGTCGTTGGATGACGGGTCAAATCATTCATGCCGACGGCGGTATGGGTAGCTTAAAATAAATCATCACATCATAAACATTTCATATGCCTGTACATCGCCTTGAAAAAATACAAATCATACCGGCCTCACCGGAGGTGGTTTGGGATTTTATTACTTCACCGCTCAACCTGAAGACCATTACGCCCGAAAGTATGGGGTTTGAAGTTTTGACAAAAAACCTTCCGGATAAGGTCTATCCCGGCCAAATGATCACCTATACGGTACGCCCTCTCATGGGGATACCGATGCATTGGTGTACCGAAATTACGCATGTGGAAGCAGGCCAATTCTTCGTGGATGAACAAAGAAGCGGTCCCTATCGAATCTGGCATCACGAACACCATATTCGCTCTGTGGCGGGCGGGACCGAGATGAAAGACATCATTCATTATCAGTTACCCCTGGGTTGGTTGGGTAATCTTTGCACGCCATTTTTGGTTAAACCCAAGTTGGATGAAATCTTTGATTTTCGCTTCCGAAAAATTGAAGATATATTCGGCAAAAGCCATTAATCGCAACTACTTTTGCGCCCTTATATGCAGGACAGACACAAAGCGCATCTTGCCCTTTTGGGTGCCAACTTGTTTTACGGTGCAGGGTTTACGGTGGCCAAAACAGTTATGCCTTCTTTGATTGCACCGAATGGATTTATCCTTATCCGGGTGGTGGTGGCTACTGTGTTGTTTTGGTTATCATTTTTTGGAGGAGATCGATTTAAAACTAAAATAGAACGGAAAGACTGGAAAACCCTGATTCTATGTGCCCTGTTTGGGGTGGCTACGAATCAATTATTATTTTTTCAGGGACTTAGTCTTACATCACCGATTCATGCATCATTAATGATGCTTTCAACGCCCATCTTGGTGAGTGTATTTGCTGCATTTATACTCAAAGAATCGCTGACCCCTTTGAAAATTGCCGGGCTGATCATTGGGGTGGCCGGAGCAGCGTTTTTGGTGACGATTGCGGGTAAGGACAGCGTGGCTAAAAATCCAATACTTGGCGATTTTTTTGTCTTTCTCAATGCCACTTCGTATGCCATTTACCTGATTATGGTAAAACCGCTGATGACGCGTTACCGTCCTATTATTGTAATCCGTTGGGTTTTCCTGATTGGTAGTTTTATGGTATTTCCCTTTGGCATCAAGGACTTTGTTGCGATTGATTGGTCCGTTTTTCAAACCACGGATTTTATGGCCTTGGCTTTTATCGTTATTTGTGTGACCTTCTTTACCTATCTCTGGAATATCTATGCCCTGCGCATCCTCAGTCCATCTACGGCCGGTGCTTATATTTATCTGCAACCTCTTTTCGCTGCGATTATTGCCATCCTCTTTTTGCATGAGCCTCTTAGCTGGATGAAGGGCATCTCAGCAGTTCTGATATTTACAGGGGTTTATCTCGTAGGCAAAAAAAAGACCGCCTGAAGGCAGTCTTGAGATGTGCTTATTTCAAAAGGATCACTTATGATAAAATTTCTCTGATACGATCCGGTCACCATCCCATTTCTGTACGGCAACCTGTGCAAAATGTACACGATTACCATCCTGAAAGGTAACATCCATCCAGCTTTCTACCATCACCGTGCCGGTTTCCTCATCAGAGAGTATGGCATCTACGCCACCTCCATGAACTTCTTTCACCATGCTCAAAAATTTAAGCTCATATTCACGGTTAGCATCCTTGCCTACACGTGGTTCCTCTCCCAGTTCCTGCATCACCACATTCTCATGGTAGTATTTCTCAAATCCTTCCATCAATTGCCCTTGATTGATCATGTCGTAAAGGGCTTGTGCTTTTTGTTTGTATGTCATGTTATTTTGATTTAGATGCAAATATATGTTCAAACACGCATATTAACAAAATTTAGATTATCTATGCTGTATTCGGTGGGTATTGCCTCACATGGAATGATACTTATATAAACCGGATGATGCTACAAATTATAAACATGAATCGGGGTATGCGGAGTTTGAGAGACCGAACGGATGAATAACCCGGTGTCCTTATCTAATGTATGTTATTTTGAAATATTTATTTGGATGCCCTAAATAAATATTATAACCTATTAAATAAATATTTAAAATGATTTAATAATTGTTATAATACATTAAATAAATATTTAAGATGAATTAATAAAAACAAGAACTTATTAAATAATAATTTAACATGATATAAAAAATAATATATCATGTTAAAAAAATAATTAAAGTGTTCTAATAATAATTAGACATATTCAAATAAATATTAGAACATATTAAATAAATATTTAAAGAGTTTAAATAAATATCTAAAATGACTAAGGTTTTTGGGTGATTTTAGCATTTGAAGTCATTCCGGGGAACATACAGGAATGAAAAATGCTTGAGAATAGCCTAAGAATTCGGGGGATATTTACTTCAATACATTCTGTATCACCTTGGCATACCACTCATGCTCTAGGGCCAAAACCTTTTTAGCGAGTGTATCGGGGGTGTCTGAGGGCTCTATGGTTACTGTTTTCTGCAACAAGAGGGTGCCCTCGTCATAATGCTCATTCACCAGATGTATGCTTATCCCGCTTTCCTTTTCGCCTGCCGCAATAACGGCCTCATGCACATGGTGACCGTACATGCCTTTGCCGCCAAATTTGGGTAACAGGGCCGGGTGAATATTCACGATTTTATTCCGATATGCCTTCACTAAATATTCCGGTATCTTCCAAAGAAAACCTGCCAATACCAATAGGTCGGGCTGATAAAAATCCAGGGTATCAATAAACACCGGCGACTGAAATGTTTCCCGGTCAAAAACCATCACATCAATACCTTCCTGTTTTGCCAGTTCAATCACACCGGCCTTAGGATTATTGGTCAGAATCAATGGAAAATGATATTCCGGATTCCCTTTCAATTGACGCAGAATGGCTGCAACATTGCTCCCTGCACCGGACGCAAATAATAAAATGGTTTTCATGAAAGACAAAAGTATAAGAAATGATGCAGAAATGCTGCATTTGAATGATTGGTATGAAACAAGTTTCAACGAATCAAATTATCTTTACCCCCTTATGCAACAAGAAATTAAAGAGATCCTGAAAGGACTACAGGTCGACTATACCACCACCATCAGCGGGTGGGTGCGCACTTTCCGAAACAATCAATTTATAGCCCTCAATGATGGGAGTACCAATAACAATTTGCAGGTCGTTGTTGATTTCAATACGTTCGATGAGGCTCTCCTGAAGCGCATCACCACCGGATCTTGTATTCGGGCCACAGGTAAAGTCATTGCGTCGCTCGGCAAGGGACAAAGTGTAGAGCTTATTGCTGATACAGTAGAAATTCTGGGTGACAGCGATCCGGAAGTTTATCCGCTACAACCTAAAAAACATAGTCTGGAATTTCTGCGCGAAAAGGCTCACCTCCGTTTTCGGACCAATACTTTTGGAAGTGTGTTTCGTTTGCGTAATGCTTTAGCCTTTGGTATTCATCAGTTTTTCCAGGAACAAAACTTTATCTACATGCATTCGCCCATCATATCAGCCAGTGATGCAGAAGGGGCGGGTGAAATGTTTCGGGTGACGAGTCTCAACCTCGATAAACTACCCAAGACCGACAATGGTGAAGTGGATTTTTCGGAAGATTTTTTCGGGCGCAGCGCCAACCTTACGGTGAGCGGTCAATTGGAAGCTGAACTGGCAGCCATGGCTTTTACCAAAGTGTATACTTTTGGTCCGACCTTTAGGGCTGAAAATTCGAATACCACCAGGCACCTTGCTGAATTCTGGATGATAGAACCTGAGGTGGCTTTCAATGAACTCAAAGACAATGCTGATCTGGCTGAAGAAATGTTGAAATATGTGATCCAATATGCCATGGAAAAACATCCGGATGATATCGACTTTCTGGATGCACGTTTAGCCGAAGAAGAGAAACAAAAACCGACGAATGAACGCGCAGAGTTTGGATTGAAAGAAAAATTGAATTTCCTTTTGGCCAATGATTTTGAACGCATCACGTATACCGAAGCCATCGATATCTTATTGCAATCGCCGGCCTATAAGAAAAAGAAATTTCAGTATGAAGTGAGTTGGGGTATCGATATGCAAAGCGAACATGAACGTTACCTGGTGGAAAAACATTTTAAGAAACCCGTCATCGTCACCAATTACCCGAAAGGAATCAAAGCCTTTTATATGCGTCAGAACGATGGTGAGGAAACCGGTCGTGAAACCGTGGCTGCCATGGATATTTTGGCTCCCGGCATCGGCGAAATCATCGGCGGATCTCAGCGTGAAGAAAGACTCGACAAGCTCGAACAGCGTATGAAAGAAATGCATATCCCGGCAGAAGAAATGTATTGGTATCTCGATACACGACGCTTCGGTACTTGTAAGCATGCAGGCTTCGGTTTAGGTTTCGAACGTCTCGTACAATTTGTAACCGGCATGGGTAATATCCGTGATGTGATACCTTTTCCGCGCACGCCGAATAACTGTGAATTTTAATCCACTTAAAGATGAAAGTACTATTATTCTGTCTTCTTTGTTTTGTCACGCAAAAAGGGTTTTCACAATCCGACTATGTTTACAAAGACTATAGTCTCGATGGCTTTGGACAGAATATCGTTATTTCCGATTTTAACGAAGATGGCAAACCTGATACAGTGGCACTCATCAGCAATGATAGCAGCATGATCGCGTTTATGGGATTGTCGGGTAGCGGTTCAAATCGAAAAGTCTCACGCCGATTGGACCGGTTTTCAGATAAAGTATTTATCAGTGACTTTGAAGGGAATAGTAAATTTAAGATTACCCTGAGTTGGATGCGTTATTTGGAAGTCTATACGTTTCGGTATAATGCTGTTCAAAAAGATTTTGAACTCATTGGTTTAGATACTGAAGATTTTGGCAATGCCGCAGGCGATGGTTCGGGAAAAGTAAGTATCAATTTTCTGACTAAAGAAAAAGTGACTGCCATCAATCATTACAATCAACGAGAAGGAAAGTTGGAAACCGGTGAAGAGAAAAAATCGACCATTAAATTAGAACGAAAAATATTTTTGGCAGGCTTTAATCCCGAACAAGTCAAAGGGGCCTTCTTACAACCGAACTAATTCTTCGCCAAATAAAATAGGGTATTGCTATTTTCAGGAACCAGTATCTCATTAGCCAAACGTTGAATATCTGAAGCGGTCACCTGATTATAAAAATCAAATTCCCGGTTCATTCGTTCGGCATCACCGAGGAGTTCGTAAAAGGCCAAGTTATTGGCCCGGTTGAGTAAGCCGAGGTCTTCAAAAGCAATCATACTTTCGATTTTGTTCTTGACTTTCTCCAATTCCGTTTGTGAGATGGCTGTTGATTTTAGTTTTTCAATTTCTTCGATAATGGCCGCGTCTCCAACTTCAGCAGGGGTTGTAGGCAGCAGTTTACCTTCTATCACCAGCAGACCTTTATCGACACTGCCGGTGTGGTAGCAATCGATTTGACTGAACAATTGTTTTTCTTTCACCAACTTCTGATGCAGGCGAGAAGATTGTCCGCCCGATAGAACTTCCGTGATTAAATCTGCCGGATAATAGTCGGGACTCAGCCGGTCGGCCATGGGATAGGCTTTGAAGATGAGACTGACCGGTACATCTTTTTCTACGGTTAAGCTTCTTGCTGCGGTCTGCTTCGGTTCTGCAGGAATATTCCTGACATAAGCTTCACCTGAGGGAATCGGTTCAAACCATTTTTCAGCCAATCGCTTTACTTCAGCCGTCTCAATGTTTCCGGCTACACAGAGCACTGCGTTGAGGGGTCGATAATGCTTAAAGAAAAAATCTTTTACGTCCTGCAACTTAGCCTGTTCAATATGTGAAAGCTCCTTGCCTATGGTCATCCAGCGATAAGGATGAGTGGTGTAGCAAAGTTCACGCAGGTATTTCCAGGTATCACCATATGGCTTATTGATATAATGTTCTTTGAATTCTTCACAAACTACTTTACGTTGTACATCCAAACTTTTTTCACCGAAAGCCAAACTCATCATGCGATCGCTTTCAAGCCAAAAAGCTGTTTCAATATTCTGAGCCGGAAGTTGAATATAATAATTGGTGATATCGTTGGTGGTATAGGCATTGTTTTCACCTCCGGCATTTTGCAGGGGTTCATCATAATCGGGGATATTCACTGAACCTCCAAACATGAGGTGTTCAAAGAGGTGGGCAAATCCGGTTTGTTCCGGGTTTTCATCACGGGCACCCACATCGTAGATGATATTCATAGCCACCATGGGCGTACTATGGTCCTGATGCACAATAACTCTGAGGCCGTTTTTTAAGATGAACTTTTCGTAATGAATCATAAGCAACAAAAATAGGTCTTAGATTCCAATCACAAGGATTTGCGTCTGAATTAATCCTAGCGTCTAAAGGGAATGCTAAATGTCGAATGTTTGATCAGTAACTCGTGCAATAGGATCGATGATCTAATACCCGCGTCCGTCTTTTCCTTCTACATAATTCATGAAAGCGCGATTGACCACAGCATTTCCTCCGGGCGTAGGATAATCGCCGGTAAAGTACCAGTCGCCGGTATTGTGCGGACAAGCTTCATGCAGATTTTCGATACTCTGATAGATGACTTCCACTTCGGCATTCACCCCGTCGGCACGCAGCATTTGAGCAATTTTAGCACTGATCTCTTCGACCGTGAACGGTTTATAGATTTGTTTGGCGTAATTCTTCAGACTGAGTTTGTTTGATTTTTCGGCCTGGAGGCATTCGGTATAAATATCGAGAATGAGTTGTTTTTGTCCACGCTCATGAAGTAATGCAATGGCAGCCTGAAAGGCAATAAAATCGCCCATCTTACTCATATCGATGCCATAACAATCGGGATATCGAATTTGCGGTGCACTGGATACGATGATGATACGTCGTGGTCCTAAACGATCCAGCATGCGAATAATACTTTCTCTTAATGTGGTTCCGCGTACGATGGAGTCGTCGATGACGACCAGGCTGTCAATCCCGCTTCTTACTGTACCGTAGGTGATATCGTATACGTGTTGCACCATTTCATTCCGTGCATTTTCTTCTGTAATGAAGGTGCGCATTTTCACATCCTTGATCGCAATTTTTTCGATACGCACACGGCGCTCAATCATTTCACGCAGCTTCTCTTCATCGAACTCTTTATTCCAGCCCTGAATTTTTTTCAATTTGATTTCATTCAGATAGGCTTCTGCGCCTTTGATCAGACCATAGAAAGCAACCTCAGCCGTATTGGGGATAAAAGAAAAGATGGTGTTTTTTAAATCATGGTTGATCGCTTTCAGTACTTTTTCCGACAGTAAACGACCCAATTGTTTACGCTCTTTATAAATATCTTCATCACTGCCTCGTGAGAAATAAATGCGTTCGAAGCTGCACGATTTTTGTTCGGCACTCACCATGATTTTTTCTAAACTGTATTCTCCATTGGCACGCACAATGAGGGCATGTCCAGGAGGGAGTTCGTGAACTTCTTCTTTGGTTGTTTTAAATGCCGTTAATAAGGCAGGTCTTTCCGAGGCCACACAAACCACTTCATCGCTGATATAATAATATGCGGGGCGTATGCCATGTTTGTCGCGCAACACAAAGCTATCACCATTGCCACAGAGGCCTTCGACCACAAAACCACCATCAAATAAGGCAGTCGCTTTACTCAGGACTTCTTTCCAATTGATGAATTCGGGATTTTTGGTTTCCTCTTCGCAGAGATAATAATGGATGACTTCGATCATGGCGGCCAAATCGCTGTCAACCTTCATATTGAGCATTTCATCTTTATGGATGAAATGAAATAATTCGCGGGTATTGACGAGATTAAAATTTCCTGCCAGACAAAGATTCCGGGATGGATTGATATCGGACTTGATGAAAGGGTGACAGTATTCAATATTGTTGCGCCCTTGTGTGCCATAGCGGAGATGTCCCATCATCACTTCTGCCATATAACTCAGATATCCCTTGAGTACTTCAGGGTATTGACGGATATCGGGATGGGTTTTTTCCACCTCATCGATCTCCAGCTGTACCTGACGAAAAATATCGGAGATACTTTGTGCCACATTACTGCGGATTCGTTTCATGTAGGGCGTGCCGGGGGGGGCATCCAGTTTTACGGTAGCAATACCGGCGCCATCTTGTCCACGGTTATGTTGTTTCTCCATCAGCAGATAGAGTTTATTCAGACCGTAGAAGGCCGTGCCATACGTTTGATGGAAATAGTTGAGGGATTTGCGTAGCCTGAGGTAGGCGATGCCACATTCGTGACGGATCTCGTCGGACATAGGAGGCGCAAAGATAAATTCTATTTCTCTGGGAATGAATGAAAAGTTACGAACGTTTAGTGAATGAGATGTTTCAGTTTAACGAGGGTGTTACCTACAGCGATGTGAGCGTGAAGGATGGTAGCGGATAGCGCCCCGAGGCTCTGCTCGGGGACTATGAGCGGACAGCCTGACCCCGCTGAGGTGCTGAACGATATCATGTTTGTTGAGAGATTAGCTTGTAGCACCGAAACGGGGGCACGCCCAAAGGGAATTATCCTAAGTTTAAAACATCCTTCATGGTATAGAGTCCTTGCCGACCGCATATAAATTCGGCGGCCTGAACCGCTCCGGAGGCAAATCCGATACGATTGTGGGCGGTATGGGTAATGGTGATATCATCAATTTCGGAACGATAATGTATGCTGTGTGTGCCCGGTGCGGGATCGATCCGGTAGGCATTGATGCGAAGATCATCCGCTTGACCATCGGTATTGAGTACCCATTGCTTTTTATGGTCGAGCTGTGCCAGAATATCCTCGGCCAGGCTTACTGCAGTGCCGCTGGGAGCATCCTTTTTTTGGGTATGATGCGTTTCGTCGATGCTTACCTCATATTCAGGACGATGGGCCATGAGTTTCGCCAATAAGCGGTTGACCTCGAAAAAAATATTGACCCCGATGCTGAAATTGCTGGCGTAAAGAAAAGCGGTTTGATGATTCAGGCAACACTGTTGGGCTTCGGCCAGATGATGCAGCCAGGCCGTAGTGCCGGAAATCGTTGGTATCCCTGCTTGGAGGCATTTCATAACCAGATCAAAAGCGGTTTCGGGCGTTGAAAATTCGATACATACATCGGCGAGCCGAATATTATCCGTAGTCAGTTCATGGGCATTTGAACGGCCTATCTTAAGGACGATTTGGTGCCCTTTGTCGATAGCAATAGATTCTATGGCTTTTCCCATTTTGCCATATCCGATGAGCGCAATTTTCATAGGGTTGATATTAAAAATGTATGGCCAGTCCAATGCCGCAGGAGCCATTGGGTGTAAGATAAGGCTTAGATTTAAAGCTGATATCTTTACTCATATCGAAACTCCGTAAATGGGCCGATACAAAGGCGTCGAGAATATTGAGGATATAGCAAAGGGTACCGGAAATCACCGTGTATTCTGTATATTTTCTGAATCCTTTACGAAGCAGATTCAGGTCGTCGGTGGTGTATTCGGTAAAGGTATCGGTTGTTTCAGGATTATTATCGATGCGGCTGATATAGGCTTTGCGATATTTGTCGTAATTGCTGTAATTGCTGATCATAAACCCGGTCACCACACCTGCTGCGGCGTAAACCACACCGGCTTTCCAATATTGCTTATTATAAATCTGTCCGAGGCCGGGAATCAAAGCGGAATACAAAGCGGCGCGTTTGGCGACAGGTTTTTTCACATTGAATCGGAAAATAGAATCAGGAAAGGGGGCCACTATTTCGTTTTCCGTGAGCGTATCGGTCTGCGCCCTGCTTTGAAAGGAGCCCAGGCTCATCAACAACAGCATGCAGAAACGGAAACGACAAATAGGGTGGAGGTTCAGCATAGACCCGATCAGATATTCATTTTATCGAGGATACGTTCAAGGTCGTTGTCATTATAAAACTCAAGGGTGATGGTGCCTTTACCATTTTTCTTGCGGTCCATTTTCACCTTGGTGGAAAGATGAGAAGCGATCTGATCTTCGATGCGTTTATAGGCAGGGGGCAATTCAGCCGGGGCTTTAGAGGCTTTTGATTTTCCCTGAGATTGCTGTGTAATTTTCTTGATCAATTCTTCCGTTGCCCTTACGGAGAGTCCGTTGGCAATGATTTCTTTGGCGGCAAATAATTGTTGTTCAATATGTTCAAGTCCGAGCAGGGCACGGGCATGTCCCATACTGAGTTCTTTATTACGCACGGAAACTTGAATGGAGGGAGGGAGTTTGAGTAATCGGATATAGTTGGTTACCGTGCTGCGTTCCTTCTTCATTCGATCGGCCACTTCTTCCTGAGTGAGGTTGCATTCGGCCATCAGTCTCTTATAGGCCAATCCAATTTCTATTGCGTTGAGGTCTTCCCGTTGGAGGTTTTCGACCAGTCCCATTTCCAGGATTTCCTGATCGTTGGCGGTGCGGATATATGCCGGAATATCTTTAAGTCCGGCCATGGTGGCGGCTTTGTAACGACGTTCACCGGAAATGAGCTGATATTTTTTATTGGGTAACTTAACAACCGTGATGGGTTGAATGATATCAAATATTTTGATTGATTCGGCCAATTCTTTCAAAGGCCCCTCGTCGAAGGTGCGACGGGGCTGATTGGGGTTTACTTCGATTTGGCTCAACGGTAAACGAGTGATACTGCCAACGAGGGTATCGTGTGGGCCAATCTGCTTTTCGAAAGCATTGACTTCATCCTTAATATTACCCAACAGGGCACCAATGCCCTTACCTATTTGCGATTTTGTATTCGGTTTATTGCTCATTCTCTTCTATTTCGAAGGTTTTATCGATGTTTTTAATGCGGGTCATATCGTTTCGCTGAAGGATTTCTTTGGCGAGATTCAAATAATTAAGTGCACCTGTAGATTCGGCATCATACATGAGAACCGGTTTGCCGAGGCTTGGTGCCTCACCCAAACGGGTATTACGATGAATAATCGTTTGGAAGACCGACTCATCGAAGTGATTTTTCACTTCTTCGACCACTTGATTCGACAGTCGGAGGCGACCATCATACATGGTCATTAATATACCCTCTATGCTCAGATTTGGATTGAGGCGGGACTGAACGATTTTAATGGTATTGAGGAGTTTGCCAAGACCTTCCAGGGCGAAAAATTCACATTGTACCGGAATGATAACACTATCACTGGCGCTGAGGGCATTCACGGTGATCAGTCCAAGTGAAGGGGAACAATCGATGATCAAAAAGTCATAATCATCTTTGACCTCTTTGATAATTTGTTCGAGTTTTTTTTCGCGGTTGGGGTGGTTGATCAATTCAATTTCAGCCCCTACTAAATCCAAGTGGGAGGGCAGCAAATAAAGATTCGGCGTTTCGGTTTGGAGTATGACCTGATGGATGCTGGTATCATTGACCAGGCAGTCGTATACGCTCAATTGTATATTACGCAGGTCGAACCCATTACCCGTCGTGGCATTGGCCTGAGGGTCGCAATCGATTAATAAAGTCTTATAATCTAAAACAGCGAGGCTACAAGCCAAATTAATCGCTGTGGTGGTTTTGCCAACACCACCTTTTTGGTTCGCAATAGAAATGATTTTTCCCATGAGTTACAAAAATGAGATTTTATCCCTTACTTTTTGGAATTAGTTATACACCGACATTCAACGGATGTTTGAGGAAAATGTGAATGACTTGAAGCATCCGGTCCCGAATTTTCTCAAGCAAAAGTAAAATTCCCTAGTTATAAAGGAATTTCCCGAGTTATAAGGTTAGACTTTGAATTGATTTTTGGGGTGTCTACTTTTGAATCGAAATGGAGCACTTATGTCCGATTTTACGGATCAAATACCATCAATTTAAAATAAAAAACAGGAGGAATATATTATGGGCTTGAAATGGAGTATTGTTTTAGGGACAGGGTTTTCATTGTTGATCAATGTATTTAGTTTAATCTTTGAAATATCGGTTCATCCGCATTGGTTGTACTGGGTACTCGACGCATTTGTGCTTTCACTGATGTGTGTTATTCTTGATTTTTTTTTAATGCGAAAAATGAAAAAGGATGAAAGGATGAGTTCTGATGGCCGGTTTTAAACGGTGACAATGATTCCATGGCGCATCGAGAGTGTATGTTGGATTCAATCTACGTAATCAGGGATGTTTGGGTCATACCCTGACGGGCTTTCCGGGCCGTTTCACGATAGAAAAAAGCTTATCGAAAGGTGTTTTAGAAGCGGGGGCCATGTTCTTATAACCGTGTTATCTCGTTCGTGTATTACAAAATGAATCACTACCCGCAAGAGACACATTCAACGAAACATTTTTATTCAAATACAGGATGAAGTGGGTGCTGATGGATTGATGGAAGACCTTTACATGTAGCGTAAAGTTCAATGGTAAACGATGAACATTCCTAGAAGTGAATCGTATCTTTGTGCAATGAACACCAGCGCTTGTTCTAATATCGAGAGTAGCCGATTTACAGGAATTGCCCTGATCTACTCATTAGATTTAATATCGGGAATACACAAAAAATGGGAAGGGATGAAGTACAAACCCATGATATCCATGCTTGCATTTCTTTGCCATTCGTCTATACCGTAAGGACTAATTTGTAAAGGGATATTTGGATTAATTATAGACTTTTACGACACAAACAAAGGGTTGAATATTTTTCACTTGGTTTGCCCGTGTTTGACCTTTCAGGAGGTTATTATTGATTTCATTTTTTGCAAAATCCATCGGCAAATCCTTGATAAGATTGAGTAAGGCTTTTGAACGAACTGCGTAAGTAATACCTTCACTGAGAGATTGTTTACCGGAGACGATGCCAACGACATTGCCCGTTTCATCTATAATCGGAGATCCGCTGATACCTGGTACGGAAGGGAGTTCCAATTGATATTGGCTGCTATCGCCTTCAAATCCCGTAATGGAGCTGATATAACCTTCACTATAGACGATATCACTTTTGGGGTATCCAAGGGTGTATACACGCTGTGCCAAGGACAAATTGGCTTTACGTACAGAATAGGGCACCCGGGAAGGGAAGGTGAAATTTTGATCCTTGATGCGTAAAATGGCTAAATCATTCACTTCATCGGTGACAACAACTTCTCCTTGATGACCGACATTATCTTGGGTAAAAACGAAAATTTTATCATAGCCTTCGATCACATGCAGATTGGTGACCAGGTAACCATTTTGACTTAATGCAAAGCCTGTTCCGGAATATTTGGAAGGTTCATCCGGCACTTCCGTCGATTTTTTTACATGGTCCACTTCAGAGGCAATATCTGCTTGATTCTTCTTGATGGTATTAATTTCATTGCGAAGTTTGAGATATTGGGTATGGGTATCTTTTTTGTAAACCGAACGAGCGGCTACAAAAGTCAAAATAGATGCAAGAAAAGCGACACTGGCGGCAACGGAGGCCGTTCTCCAGTATTTATTGACATGCAACCGGAGTTGGGTAAAAACTTTCTCGGTTTGTGTACGGGAATGCAAATGAAGACTATCCAGCGAACGATGAATGAATTCGGAATTTTGAGCGTGGTCAAAAGTTTGGAGCAACAGACGATATTCTTCGACCGCTTTTTTCAACGCAGGATTTGCCTGCATATCTGATTCAAAATATGCCTGCTCCTGTTCGTCCATAAGATCCAGGCAATATTTTTCGATGAGTTCGTATGTATTAGAAGATTCGTTCATTTGTTTTTACAGTTTCCGGTTCACTAAAAAATAATTTTCTCAAACGGTTGAGGCATTTGTATTTCTGCGTTTTGGCATTGTCGGGATTAGTATAGCCGAATTCCTCGGCAATCACCTGCATACTTTTGTTTTGGAGGTAAAAGGCTTTAAGCAGGCCATTACATGGTTCTCCAATTTTTTCAAAGCACTGTGAAA
Source organism: Chitinophagaceae bacterium (assembly GCA_016786845.1). Taxonomy (GTDB): domain Bacteria; phylum Bacteroidota; class Bacteroidia; order Chitinophagales; family Chitinophagaceae; genus OLB11. The sequence continues at coordinate 67,123 of JAEUVB010000008.1, forward strand.
GTTTACTCACATGATTTTCGAATTCAAAAAAATGTTGTACTTCCTGAGCTAAATCCTGTTGATCGTCCATGCCATCATATAAGACAGCAAATGGCTGACGTTTTTTTTCTGACAATTTCTTTAGCCAAAGATGTTTTGCGATGGCGGTTAGATAAGTAGAAAGTTTACAAGACAGATTCAAGTTATTCGCTTTAGCCTTTTCATACAGTATCGTCATACTATCCTGAAACACATCGTAGGCATCATCCATCGATCCGTTCATTTTATAGACCATTTTTTCAATGATCGGATAGCATGATTTATATATATGTTGTATGGCTTTAGAATCCCCGTTTGCCAAAGAGCTCATCAATACATCGTCGTTCACCTCTTGTAGAGTATTATTCATGATTAATACGAATAGGAGATTAAAGTAACCCTTGGCTTGATCATTTTTTTATAAGTACCGTTACAAATCTAAGTTTAATTCTTCGAATGGCTTTTTTGCCTGAGGTCCGGAAAATATTTTATCAGTTAAAATACTATAATACAGTAAATTACAAATATTTATAAAAAAATATAAAAAAATTAGGTTACCTATTTTACGTTTCGGTATTAATGATCAAACAATAAAAATTTAAAACATGAAAAATTTAGTAAAAATTTCCATCTTCGCATTAGCGTTGGGTTTCTTCGCTTCTTGCTCAGAATCAACTGAATCAACAGAATCAACAACTCCAGCTGCAACAGAAGCTGCTGCTCCTGCTGAAGCTCCAGCTGCTGCTCCTGCTGAAGCTGCTGCTCCTGCTGAAGCCGCTGCTCCTGCCGCTGCTCCTGCTGAAGCTGCTCCAGCTGCTGCTCCTGCTGATACAGCTGCTAAGAAATAATTGAACATTATTTAGGCAAAAAATAAAGAAGCCGTCATTTTGGCGGCTTTTTTATTAAAAAATATTTTTAAGATTCGTAAAAGCGCGTACATTTGCGCCCCGATTGATCAGCTATCCACTTTCGTGGATACCCGGTTATAGTTGCTGATCGTCGAAAATTGTATTTTTAAACTATATATATGAAGAACTATGAACTAATGGTCATTTTTACTCCTGTCCTGTCGAACGAGGAGTATACGAATGCGACCAAAAACCTGAAAAAAATGGTGACGGACAGTGGTGGTGAGATCGTAGGCGAAGATGCCTGGGGACTCCGCTCATTCGCTTATCCAATCGACAAAAAAACAACCGGATTATATTTCCTGATGGAGTACCGTGTTGAACCATCCTTTAACCATCGTTTCCAAATCCAAATGAATCGCGATGAAACCATTATGCGTTTCATGTATACGGTATTGGACAAGCATGCGATCGCATACAACGCTAGAAAACGTAGCGGAGAAAAAATTAACCCGATTCCTGTAACCGAAAAAGAGGAGGCATAATCATGGCAAAATCAGATATCAAATATTTATCTACCCAACGTGTAGATGTACGTCAGAAAAAATATTGTCGTTTCAAGAAAATGGGCATCAAGTATATTGATTATAAAGACCCTGAGTTCTTGAAAAAATTCCTGAATGAGCAAGGCAAATTATTGCCACGCCGTATCACAGGCAATTCCATGAAATATCAACGTAAGGTAGCTACGGCAGTAAAAAAAGCCCGCCAAATGGCCATCTTACCTTTTGTAACTGACCTTTTAAAGTAAACAAACATGCAAATAATATTAATTAAAGATATAGACAACCTGGGTTCGGCCCACGAAGTGGTGAACGTACGTCCCGGTTATGCGCGTAACTTTCTGATTCCTCAGAAGTATGCCCTGGAGGCATCCTCTTCAAACTTGAAAATGGTAGAAGAAAAGCATAAGGTAAAAGCTAAAAAGGAAGCTGCTTTATTGAGTGAAATTCATAAAGTGACCGACGTTCTTAAATCCTCTGCCATTAAAGTAGGAGCCAAAACGGGTACTTCAGGAAAGATCTTTGGATCGGTAACGCCTATCCAAATTGCACGCGCCATTCGTGAGCAAAAAGGTTACGAAATTGATCGTAAACGGATTGCCATTGTTGAGGAAGTGAAGGAACTTGGAACTTTTAAAGCTACCATCGATTTCGGTAATACGAATATCATTGAGATTGATTTTGAAGTAGTTTCCGAGTAATATATTAAAAAATAAAATATATAAAGCCTGATTGATTTCAATCAGGCTTTTCTTATTATATTTACCAACGATTTGGCCTTAATTACGTCTATTAATCAGTTTAATCCATCAAATTATCTAAAACACCCTTCGAGTATGTTTAAAAAATTACTAATTCTAAGTGCAATCATTGTTTTTGGGATGCAATCCGTCCAAGCTCAATATTGTTTGCCAAGTTTTTCAATTGCTTGCACAAGTGATGATTTTATTGATAATTTTTCAACGACCGGGGGGGTAACTAATATTTCAAATTTAGCCACCGGTTGTAATGGGGCTGCTCCGAATAACTATACCTTTTTCAGCACCATGCAGGTAGCTCAAATTCAAGGATTCAGCTTCAATTTTACGGTTCAGGCAGGTCAAATTTTTGGCCAGGGGCACAGAATTTGGATTGACTGGAATCAGGATTTGGATTTTGCCGATCCGGGTGAGGATGTTTATGTTTCACCGGGGTCAACCACTGCTGCCTACAATGGAACGATTACTGTACCAATCACTGCGGTACCGGGAAATACCAGAATGCGTGTTTTGTGTCGTTACGCCACGATACCGGCGGTCACCGATTATTGTGGAACCGGTTTCTCATTTGGAGAATGTGAAGACTATATCATGAATGTTATTCCGGCTACCCCGTGCAGTGGTACTCCTGTTGCCGGTTCTGTTTCTCCGGGTAATATGACCCTATGTGCAGGTCAGGTTGCGAATTTAGGATTGACAGGTGCCGGACTTGCCGGAAATATGACTTATCAATGGCAGCAATCTTTGAACGGAGGATTATCATGGACCAATGCTGCAGGTGGTTTTGGGGCTACTTCACCTGGCTACCAAACGCCCAACCTGACAGCCACCATCATGTACAGAATGTATATTATTTGTAATAACAGCGGGTTAAGCGATACCACAGCACCTATTACCATTACGGTTTCAGGTCCTACGTATGCAACATTACCTTATGCTCAGGATTTTGAAAATTGGGTCAATTTCTGCAATACGAACGATGTTCCGGATGATTATCATTGGTCGAACAATCCTTTATCGGGTAACAATTCCTGGAGAAGGGAAGATCAGGGCGGCAGTGGTAGTTGGTTAGTGCCTACCGCAGGTATGTATTATCCATCAAGCTCCACAGGGGCTCACTCTGCGCGTTTTCACTCGTACTATACCAATCTAACCGGAGATATTGATTTATTTGTCGATTGCAGTCAGCAAATTGGACCTAAAACCTTATTTTTTGATTACATTAATGATAATTCTGCCGGTTGGGGATATGACTATTTAGAAACATTATTATCTACAGATGGTGGTGCTACCTATACTCCTTTAGGGACTTTTAATAATTCAACGACATGGCAAAATTTTTCTTTAGCTATCAACTCTAATTCCCCTACCACAATTATTCGTTTTAAAGGTCATGGAGATTATCAATACGATACTGATTTGGGTATAGACAATATCATGGTTTTGTCACCGTGTGTTGGAGCGCCAAATGCAGGAGCGATAGCCAATGTAACACCATGTGCAAACGTTCCGTTTAATCTTTCTTTAACCGGTAATACATTGGCCGGTGGATTGATTTACACATGGGAAAGTGCTCCGTCTGCAACCGGACCTTGGACACTCGTGAATATTACAGCCGGTCCGGTTGTGAATACCCAAATAGCAGCACCTACATATTTCCGTTGTTATGTGAACTGCCCTGCCAGCGGGTTAACAGATACTACTGCACCCATGTTAATCAACTTGGCATCATTCTATTTCTGCTATTGTCAATCACAACCGCAGAATTTAGTGTATATGCAAAATGTTGGGAATGTGACTGTTTATGATGCACAAAATAATATTCTGTTGAATAATGGAAATGCATCTCCATTGTTGAATAATACCAGTCCGATTTATTTGTATTCAAATTATACCAATCTCACACCAACCGATATTTATCCTGATTCTACCTATTCACTTTCCGAAACATGTTTTGCTCAGGTAAGTTATTTCTATAACGGATATTCTAAAGTGTTTATAGATTTTAACCGTGACGGATCTTATGATCCCAATACCGAATTGGTAGCCGGAGGAGCAGTAAATTCACCTAACCAACAAATGAGCGGGACCTTTACAGTACCTTCTAATGCACAGTTCGGTTTAACAGGAATGCGTGTGATTTATGAAATTTTCGGATCTTCAACTTCTATTAATCCATGCGGATTCTATGGTTATGGTGAAACGGAAGACTATCTGATGAATATTTCCCTTCCTCCGTGTAATACACCACCAAATGCTGGTACCGCAACTATTAGCGACACCATTACATGCCCGGGGTATACCGTGTTTTTAGAAGATACTACTCATGATGTTATGTTTAATGGTTTGACATTCAACTGGCAATATTCTTCTGATGGCATTACCTTTTCTGATGTATTAGGAGCCACGGCCGATACACTTACTTTTACTGTAAATAGTGCTACCTGGTTCCGTTTCAGAACAACTTGCAATGGTAATGTGAGCGATTATTCTAATGTTGTTCATGTAATGATGAGCCCACCTTATGCCTGTTATGGTAACAGTCAGGCTGTTGGTGGAATATTGGATACAAGTGATATCGGAGCTTTTATCATATCAGATCCGGGTACCAATAATAATATCTTCTCTTTTATTACGGGAGGACCGCATTTGTTGAATGCCATGGCCGTCAAAAAACGTACTGATTATACCGGAAATACTTTGGACCTATATGCAGATAGTACATACAAATTATCAATTTATCATATCATGAAGTATGGCGTTCATGCTGATGCGAAAGTGACGGTATTCATTGATTATAATAATAATCAATTATATGATATTCCAGCTGAAAGAGTATTTACCGGATTAGCAGATGTGAATAATTTTTATTTGATCGGTGAGATCACCACACCGGCATCACCTGCACTCAATGTAGGTACCGGAATGCGTGTTATTTTAAATAATGATACTGCGCCAAATGCGGCTTCCGATAATGGAGTTGGGGTTTACACATCCGGAGAAACGGAAGATTATCTGGTTAAATTTAAATTGAAGCCGGTATATCCTGCAGGAATCGAAAACCTGAATGTATTGGAAAGTATTGGTATTTATCCAAACCCAAGTACAGGTAAAGTATATGTTGGTTTTAATGCAGCCGAAAGATGTCATGTTTCGATTCAAGTATTGAATATTGCAGGTTCTGCATTGTTCAATAAAAATTGTGGCGCGGTTACCGGTGAATTTGTGACAGAATTAGATCTGTCCGGATTATCAAGAGGAACCTATTTAGTAAAAATATCTACAGACAAAGGAAGCTTTGTAAGAAGGTTGATTATAGAATAATTTAGAAAGGGCTGTAGCAATACAGCCCTTTTTATTCAATATGGATCATTTACCGCTAACATTAACATGTATATGTGAAATATAAGCAAAAAAAAAATCTTTTTTTTTGAATATCATCCTTATAGTATCTATATTTGTCGCATATAACAACTGAAATCAATTTTATTCAATTAAATTAAATTTTATGGCAAGCAAAAAGTACTTATTCATGGCAGGGTTTATCACCTTGCTTTCATCTTCAGCCCTTATGGCTCAAGATGAGTCCTCAGGGATGATCAAAACTGGAGGGTACGATGTATCCGACACATCTCTCATTCCTCAAAATCGTCTGGCTCAGCAAAGAGATTTCCTGAACAATCAGTATGATTTTCCGGCAAAACCAAGAAACCAATGGGAAGTTGGAGTTAGCATTGGTCAGCTGAATGTTTCAGGTGACGTTCGTTCCAAATCTATTTTTAACGCAGCTAAAGGAGCCATGCCATTAGGATTTGGTCTTACAGTTCGTAAAGCTTGGGGTTATATCTTATCTACTCGTCTACAATTTGTACGTGGTACGGCATCCGGCTTCAACTATGAAGAAAGTGATCGTCACTACGGACACAATACAAACCATTGGAATAAAGCCGGGTATACCATGCAAGAAGTTTATGATAACTACAAAACTTCAATCAGTGAATTGTCTTTGCAAGCTGTTGCTTCTTTGAATAACCTGAAGTTTCACACCGCTCGTGCGAAGGCTAGCTACTATGTACTTGCCGGTGTTGGTGGTATGACCTATAATACTCGTGTGAACGCGTTGAATGGTGCCGCTAAATATAATTTCTCAACGATCGATCAAGGATTGAATACAACTGATCGTACTCCTTGGGACAATCGTAAAGAAGTAAACACCCGCTTAAAGTCACTTTGGGATAACACTTATGAAACTCAAGCAGAGTATCACGTTAACCGTGGTAGTTTTGCCAGCAGCACCAATACGTTCCGTTTCTGCGGTACAATCGGTTTTGGTGTTCAAATCAAATTATCTAAAATGTTGTCACTTCAAATTGAAGATAAGGCCACATGGACAGGTGATGATTTAGTGGATGGAACTCGTTGGGAAGGTGGTACTGAAGATTTAGTAACCGGTAACCGTGTCGCAGGTGGAATGACCCGTGATATGGATAACTGGAATTATTTCTCAGTAGGCTTGAACCTTAACTTGGGTGGTAAGTCAGTATCTCCACTTTGGTGGATGAATCCATTGGATTATGGCTACAACGAAATGAAGCGTCCTAAAGGTGGTGAAAGTAAGTGTGATAACGATGCTGATGGCGACGGAATTTCTGATTGCTTCGATCGTTGCCCTAACACACCGGGTGGTGTTTCTGTTGATTCTCATGGTTGTCCATTCGATACAGATGGTGATGGTGTTCCTGATTACAAAGACAAGCAATTGATTACCCCTACAGAATGTCAACCAGTTGATGCTGATGGTGTTGGTCGTTGCCCTGATCCAGAATGTTGCAAGAATCCTCCAGTTAAAGAGGTAGGATGTAGCGCTATTTCTTCCGGTTCAGTATCTTTTGCAGCTAATTCATCTAAATTAAGTTCTTCTGCAATGTCACAATTGAACAGCCTTGCAGGTTCTATGAGATCTTATCCAAATTGTAAAGCTGTGATTACCGGAAATGGTAGTGGTAGCAAAGCTGAACAACAGCGTTCATGGGATCGTGTGAATTCAGTCATCAACTATATGGTAGACAAACAAGGTATCGATCGCGATCGTTTTATCTTCCAATATGGTAACTCTTCTGGTGATGCTGAATCGGTAGATTACCGTGCAGCCTCTTCAGGTGAAGAAGGACCGTCTAATACACCTCCTCCTTTCCCTAACCTGAGAAAGAACTAGTACTTTTTGCCTAATCAATAAAAAAAGGTCCCGAATTTTTTCGGGACTTTTTTTATGCATTACCCAAGGTGTAAATGATAAGTATGTACATTTGCACTCTAAAAATAAAATGATGAATACAGCAGGATTAATGGAGGAAATGGGTCAGACGATTACAAAACTCCAGCAAGGTTATGAAACCTTACAGAATATCGGAAAAGTGGAAGTTGGTACTACGCCTAAAACATTGGTATGGCAACAAGATAAAGTCAAATTATATCGATATAATCGCAGCACACCTGCCAAATCTAAAATACCGGTATTGGTATCTTTCGCCATCATGAACCGTCATGATGTATTGGATTTACAACCGGATCGTTCGTTAATGAAGAAGTTCTTAGACGAGGGATTGGATATTTACATTATGGATTGGGGCTACCCAAGTAAGGCAGACCGCTATCTGACCATGGAAGATTATATCGATGGATATATGAACAGCGCAGTTGATTTTATCCGTAAAACCCATGGCATCGAAAAGATTCATAAAATGGGGATTTGCCAAGGCGGAACATTTTCTACCATCTACGCTGCTTTGTATCCAGAAAAGTTAAAGTCCCTAACGGTATACGTGGCTCCGTTCGATTTTACAACCGACAAATGCATGCTATACAAGTGGACCAAATTCATTGATGTGGATACTATGGTTGATACGCTAGGTATTATTCCTGCTGATCTGTTGAATGCAGGATTTGGTATGCTTAAGCCGAGTATGGATATTTCAAAATATTTTGGTGTACTGGACAATCTTGGTGATGAAGCAAAGACCATGAATTTTTTACGCATGGAATATTGGAAAGCCGATTGCCCGGATTTAGCCGGAGAAATGTATCGGAAATATATCAAGGATTTATTCCGTGATAATAAGCTTATTAAAGGTGAATTTGAATTAGGCGGGAGAGCAGTTGATCTGAAGAAAATTACTATGCCTTTCCTGAATATTTATGCAACGGAAGATACCATCATACCGAATGAATCTACCATCGCAGTAAATGCGAAAATAGGGTCTAAGGATAAAGAATTATACGCTTTCCCCGGAGGTCATATCGGTGTATTTGTAGGCGCTCGTTCTCAAAAGGAACTCGGGCCAAAGGTGGCACAATGGGTCATCGATCGCAGCAAATAATAGCATCCTATAAATTATACAAGCAGGAATTTAGGTTCCTGCTTTTTTTATGGCCGCTTCTTAAATTGGTAGTAGCAATGTTTGATATAATCCAGATATTCATATTCTGAAACATTGCGCAGAAACTCATAAGACGGTCTGTACAATTTCATAAAACGGTAAAGCTCTTCACCTTCCAGATAAGTGATACGGCTAACTAATCTTTCATTAAAGGTAAAGTCAATGTATTTCTCTTTCTCCCATTCCGCATACATTTCCTGAAAGGCCCACTCCTGTCTGTTTTTTTTACTCAACATGGCTAAGGGCATGCTCCGCATATCTACTTCTTCACGTTTCTCTTTTCGTAAAACAATATCATATGTTTCCCGATAACGTATACTGTCTGATTTAAAATCAAGCGGTTTTCCCCGGATATCTACTTCTCTTAAGGTAATGGGTACCTTCTGCATCACTAATTTATAATAGGAGGGCTCGTTCAGATTTTTTATACGAATGCGCAAGGTTTGATATCCGACACGGGTAAATTCGACCAATTCACCTTTCTTCACAGATACGGAGAATTTGCCATCTTTCAGCGTGGTCATGCCTTGCAGATTGTAAATATTCCGCACATTGATATTGTCTAATAATTCACCGGTGCCAAAGTCTCTTATTTCACCAATCATCGTACCCTGAGCCTGCACCATTTGGCTAGATGAAATGATCATTATGCAAAGGCTCAGTAGGGCAGCGAAATGGCTTCTAATATTCACCCTGTGAAAATACCATGAGAATACCGTATTTGCTTTCGCTTCAGAAATGTTTCACAAAATATTATACCACGATATTGATCATCTTACCCTTGACGAAAATGAATTTCTTTAAAGGCTTACCTTCCATCCATTTAAGCACCAGCTCATGTTGCAAAATTTGTGCTTGAATCGCATCACTGCTAAGATCCAATGCAAACTCCACTTCAGTGCGGGTCTTCCCATTGATGGCTACAGGATAGAGATAGGAATTTTCGACCAAATATTTTTCCTCCAGGGCCGGCATTACAGCATCGAGAATACTTCCGGAATGTCCGAGTTGATGCCATAATTCCTCGGCAATATGTGGAGCGTAGGGCGATAATAAAATTAACAGAGGTTGCAATATTTCACGCTTACGGCAATTCAACGTGGTCAATTCATTCACGGTGATCATAAACTGGCTCACCGCTGTATTGAAGGCAAATTCTTCTGTATCGTGCGCGATCTTTTTTATGGTTTTATGTAAGATCTTCAGTTCATTGGGTGTCCCTGCTTCTTCAGTGATCTTGATGCCTTTCTCTTCATCCACATACAGGCGCCAGCATTTTTTCAGAAAACGATGAACACCCTCTATGCCTTGTGTATCCCAGGGCTTACTGATTTCAATGGGACCCAAAAACATTTCGTACATCCGGAAAGTATCGGCACCATATTGTTTAATGATGTCGTCGGGATTCACCACATTATACAGTCGCTTACTCATTTTTTCGACCAATCCTCCACAGATATATTGCCCCTCCTCCAGAATGAATTCAGCCTGCGCATATTCCGACCGCCAGTTTTTAAATTTATCTAAATCCAATACATATCCGTCACAGAAGTTGTAATCAGCATACAAAGTATCCGTTTCATATTCCGATTTCAAACCTGCAGAAACAAATGTATTTGTGCCTTTAATTCGATACACCAATCGGGAATTCCCTTGTATCATTCCTTGATTGATCAACTTTTTATAAGGCTCATCAAATCCAATATGTCCAAGGTCATGTAAAGCCTTACACCACATTCTTGAATAGAGTAAATGTCCGACAGCATGCTCGGCACCGCCCACATACACATCTACTTGCTGCCAGTAATCGCTGATCTTTCGGTCACAGAAAATCTGATCATTACCCGGGTCCATATAACGCAGGTAATACCAACTGCTGCCTGCATATCCCGGCATGGTATCCGTTTCGCGCTGACCAATAGCGGTTTTCACCCAATCTTCTGCATTGGCCAGAGGTCCTTTGCCTTGTGGGCCCGCACTATAGGTTTGCAAGTGGGGTAGTTCAAGCGGCAATTCAACTTCCGGTAAAGCCACGGCCATTCCGTGATCATCATAAACGATCGGGAAAGGTTCGCCCCAATAGCGTTGTCGACTAAATCCTGCATCGCGCATCCGATAATTGACTTTACGAATGCCTATACCCATGGATTCAATTTTCTCTATCGCCTTTGACATTGCATCTGTAGCCGGTAAATCGTTCAAGAAGTCGGAGTTGGTGATCAACTTCGATTTATCTGTACAAGCCGATTCGGTGATGTCTACATCTTTAAAGATATTTGGTATCGGTAAGTCGAAATGTTTGGCAAAGGCATAATCTCTTTCGTCGCCGCAGGGTACGGCCATGATGGCTCCGGTGCCGTATCCGGCCAATACATATTCAGAGATCCATACCGGAATCTCTTCACCGGTAAAGGGATGTATTACTTTAGCGCCGGTATCGCAACCGGTAATCAATTTTGTTTCCGCCATTCTTTCGCGCTCACTGCGTGAGGAAACATATTTGACATATTGGGATACCGCTTCTCTTTGATCGGGCGTAGTCAGTTCTTTTACCAGTTCATGTTCGGGCGCCAACACCATAAACGAAACACCAAAAACCGTATCAGGCCGGGTAGTGAATACGCGAATGCTTTGATCCGGTATGGATGAGACCTTAAAATTAATTTCGGCTCCCACGCTTTTTCCGATCCAGTTGCGCTGCATTTCTTTCAGGCTCTCCGGAAATTCTACTTCGTCTAATCCTTTCAATAAGCGCTCCGCAAATCGGGTGATACGAAGAAACCATTGACTCATCAACTTACGCTCTACAGGGTGTCCGCCACGCTCCGAAACACCATTCACCACTTCATCATTGGCCAGAACGGTTCCCAAGGCCTCGCACCAATTCACATAACTCTCTGCACGATAGGCCAGTCGGAATTGCATCAGATAGTTTTGCTGTTCCACGATGTTTGCATCGAGCCAGCAAAGATCGGTATCATTCAGTTTGGGATTTTCCTGTCCCAATTTTTCAATCAAGCGATCGATGGATTCTGCCCGATCCAGTTCGGGATTATACCAGCTATTAAACAATTGTAAGAAAATCCATTGTGTCCAGCGATAATACTTCGGATCGCTGGTTCTCACTTCACGTTCCCAATCGTAGCAAAAGCCAATATTGTTCAATTGTTCTTTATAGCGATCGATATTTTTGGCGGTCGTTTCGGCCGGATGCTGTCCTGTTTCTATGGCATATTGTTCTGCGGGTAATCCGAATGCATCAAAGCCCATCGGGTGCAGTACGTTATAGCCATTCAATCGTTTGAACCGGGAATAAATATCTGTAGCGATATAGCCCAAAGGGTGACCAACATGCAATCCGGCTCCGGAAGGATAAGGAAACATATCCAGGACATAACATTTGGGTTTCTGAAGGTCATTTTCTACCCGGTAGCTCTTGTTCTCGTTCCAGATTCGCTGCCACTTTTGTTCTATTTCGCTAAAAGAATAATTCATGCGGGCAAAGATATAGTTGAAAGGATTTCTTTAAAAGGATAATTGTATTTCACTTGATTCCCGATCACGAAAATGAACGAGGTGCCCGCGTGAGGGATCGCAGCGGAAAGCCCGTATCCGCCGCGGCGGAGCGGACTTGCAGCGAAGAGCCCGACCCGCCTCGGCGGGGCACGCCCAAACCTTTCTAATCTGTAATGAACGGATAGTCTTCCTGAAGGTAAATATCCTTGTATACTTCACTGTCATCGGGCCATGGTGAGTTTTCTGCAAACTCAACCGAATCATCTACGATCAACTTCACCTTATCTTGTATCGCTTGAATTTCTTCCGGTGTAGCCAGATTATTTTCATTGATAACGCGCAGCACATATTCAATAGGGTCTTTCTCTTTGTACTCTTCCAATTCCTCTTTGGTCCTGTATTTAGCCGGATCGCTCATACTGTGACCCTTATAACGATAGGTTTTAATTTCAAGCAAGGTAGGTCCCTCTCCATCACGGGCGCGGCGTGCTGCACGTTCGATAGCATAATGCACATTTTCAGGTTTCATCCCATCGACACTGTCGCCGGGCATATCATATGCGTCCGCCAATTTATAAATATCCAACACATTACTGGTACGCTCAACAGAGGTACCCATGGCGTAAAAATTATTTTCGCAAATGAAGATCACGGGTAGTTTCCACAGCATGGCCATATTGAAGGCTTCATGAAGTATACCCTGACGGGCGGCACCATCGCCAAAGAAACAAAGCGTAACAGCATCACTGCCTTTGTATTGTTCCGCAAACGCAATACCTGCACCCAATCCAATTTGTCCACCGACGATACCATGTCCGCCGAAAAAATGTTTTTCCTTGGAGAAGAAGTGCATGCTACCGCCTTTACCCTTGGTACATCCTGTGGCTTTACCGTAGAGTTCGGCCATACATTCGCGTGGACTGATACCTTTGGCAATGGCTAAACCATGATCGCGATAAGCCGTGATCATATTATCATCTTCGCGAATGGCTGTCATACAACCGGAGGAAACGGCTTCCTGACCGATATAGAGATGACAGAAACCACGAATCTTTTGCATTCCATATAGCTGACCTGTTTTTTCTTCGAAACGACGTTGCAACAGCATGTTTTCATACCAATACAGATAGGTTTCTTTCCCGAATTGTGTGTCCACAGTGAGTATTTTTTATGAACAGCGAAGATAGTATGCGAAGGATATAAATCGAAATAAAAAAGCCCGGAATACGACCGGGCTTTCAATGATTTTAAATAAAGTCGTTTACAATTTGTAGCTGAACCCAATATTGAGTACCTGTTTGAGTTGTATCCAGCCCAGAGGGCCGAGTTCATAGGTGGTCTGTCCGTTTTCTGTGACCTTTTTCGTTTTTTGTCCGGGCACATCATTGTCATACACGATGGTGAAGCCGAGGCTGGCTCCGATGAATTTATTGATCTTCATGGCGATGAAGTTGTCCCAAAGGATATCGATATTTCCCGGATTGTCTTTACGGGTCACCACGCCATTCACGACCGTATTTTTGGCCAGATAATTGGAATACAAATCCAGTCGGGTATTGTACATCACATTTTTGCTCAGGCTGGTTTTGAATTTCGTGGTTAAATAGGCACCCATTTCAAACTTGGTGGTTTTTCCCTGATCCACGCCAAATGCAGCTCCGGTGAGGGTATAGCTTTTTTTGACAAAAATCATACGGGCAGCCAGGGGGGAAAAGAATAAGGTAAATTTATCATCGGCTCTTAGCTCGGCTCCTATAGCCAGGGTAAAATAGGCAGGAGACATAAATTCAGAGATCGGACTGTTCTCCCAATTAGGCAGGTTATAATCGAAGCCCTTGGTAAATTGGCTTTGAAAACGGAAGAGGCCTGTAAAATAGGTATTGTTTTTAAATTTGTTTTTGGATTTGGTCCAGTTTTTGGGCTGCACCCCAATGCGGGAAGAAAAGTCGATACGGTCATCCAATTTTTTCGGTTTGAATGCATTCGATTCTACATAATTCAAACCGTAATACAAATCCAATGTATTCTCCCACACTTTGTTTCCTTTTACACGGGCCAGGAAGCCGTTGAATTGACCATTCGCGGCCAATGAAAGCCGTTCTCCACCTGCGGCCCAATTTTGCAATGTGGCCTGGTTGATGCCGATATTCAGTAATCCGCCACGGGTCCAGCCTTCATTCTTGGCTTCCACTTTGCGGCTCATATCTTTTTGTAATTCATCCGATTTTTTATCGGGCTGTGCGTAGGTACTTAAGCCAAGCACCATAGCTGAAAAGAGTAGGATAGAATTTTTCATGTAACACAATTTATGTTCACAAAAATGCCACCTTTTTGAGGTGGCACTAAATTATCGTCGAGGATTAACCCGACTTTTGCATTCTTTCAATGAAGGCATTTATTTTTTTAAAGCATCTCTGATTTCCATCAGGAGCGCATCGGTTGAAGACGGAGCTGCAGGAGCCGCTTCTTCTTTCTTCTTCATCTTGTTCATGGCCTTGATGACCAAAAATACGACAAAAGCGATGATGAGAAATTCGATGCTGACGGTTACAAAACTGCCCCACTGAATGGCCACTTCCGGGACGGCCGGCACGACCGATCCATCAGCGTTTTTCAGTTCTGCCACAGCGGCTTTTAAAACCAACTTTTTATCGTTGAAATCGACACCGCCGGTCAGCATGCCCACTGCAGGCATCACCATACCATCAATAAAGGCGGAAATCACTTTTCCAAAAGCACCGCCAATGACTACCGCCACCGCTAAATCAACCAGATTACCGCGAATAGCAAATTCTTTAAATTCTTTTACAAATCCCATAGTAAATTATTTTATTGTGTGAAAATACAAATTATCGGGTAAAAGAGAAACAGGATCATTTTTTCATGCCCGGAAATTTCATGTTGAATGATTGTAAGGTTTCCAGGATGGTATTGGCTACGAGATAATTCTTGTACCAGTTTTGATCTGAAGGGATGATATGCCATGGCACTTCATTACAGTTATTGAAGGCCTGATCGCTGTACTTCATATAATCGTCCCATAGCTCAGATTCTTTGAGGTCGTTTTCATTGTACTTCCACATTTTTTCTTTCACCTGCATTCTTTCATTCAATCGCTGCAGTTGTTCTTCTCTTGAAATATGCAGATAGAATTTCAGTACGGTAGTATGGTTATGTTCCGTCAATAATTGTTCAAATTGATTGATGGCTGCAAATCTTTTCTTAGCGGTTTTGTCGTCAATCCATTGATGAACCCGGGTAATGAGGACATCTTCATAATGCGATCGGTTGTGGATTTGTATCATGCCTTTCGAAGGGGTATGCTGATGAATGCGCCACAGAAAATCATGCGAAAGTTCTTCAGCGGTCGGGGCTTTCCAGGATTTGACTTGAACCCCCATCGGATTCATACTGGTAAAGACATCCTTGATGAGCCCATCCTTACCTGATGCATCCATACCCTGTATAATCACGAGCAAAGAATGCTTGCCTTCGGCAAATAACAGATTCTGTAATTCTTCCAGCTGAGATAAAATGGCATTCGTTTTATGTTTGGTCTTTTCTTTGTCGAGGCCTTTGGGCGCCCGGGTGTCGATTTTGGAAAGGGTGATTTTAGGCATGAGAAGAGATTTTATGATGAGGAATATGAAGACTACAAAACTAATTGTTTCTACGTCGTAAATGGATGAAGCGACGGATAAAACACTTATTAAATTTTAGATGTCATTTGTTAATTATTTTCTCAGATATTTTTCTTTATTTTACCTTTAAACCAAAATAAAAATTCTATGAAACTCACATCAATTCTTCTTTTTCTGACACTTTGTTGCAGTGGCCATTTATGGGCTCAAAGCAAGGCCGGTGGCAATGGCAACTTTATTTATTTTACCATGGATGGTACGGAATATAAATACGATACCAAACAAGTGCTTTCCTATACCCGCGAGGATACCGCTAAGGGTAAGGAACACAAAGTGATCAGTGCATTTGTGCGCACACCCGATGGTGATTCTTATGTCAAAATGTCCATCATGTTTTATATGAAACTGAATGAAGGCATTAAACCGGGCAAGTTGGATATGTATTCTATTTTAGGCTACAAGAAAAAATTGCCTTGTGTATATATTAGTCTGGATAAGAAAAACGGCGATCAATATACTTTCTATGGTTCGAAAGAAGGGAATAAGGGAAGCTTTGAAGTGACTTCTGTCAATGGCGACTGGGTGGAAGGTAGCTTTAGTTTGACCATGCCGTCTAAATATGGCAAGGAAGCTGCACTTGAAATTACCAAGGGTACTTTCAAGTTTCAAATCAAAAAGTAAACCAACTTCATTTAATTTAAAAAGGGGCTGTTTCCATCTTGAGAAACAGCCCCTTTTTTATCGAGCTTTTATCGTTCAACGGCCGACTATTTTTTGTCGCCGCCAAACATGCCTTTCATTTTATCCATCACATCCTTGGCAATGTCTTCTGCCTTGTCTGCGGCTTCACTCAGTTTATCTTTAGCTTGCTCTGCAAAGTCTTCTAATTTTTCTTTGGTAGCGTCAGCAAATTCCTTCGCTTTGTCTTCATACGTTGAAATTTTTACTTCACCCTGAGCGCCGGAAAACATGGCATCTACATTACCCGCTAATGACGGTGGTAGTTTTGTTTTTACAAATTCCATGACGGTGGTTACGGTTTTCTGTGCTTGTTCTGAACTCAAGCCGACCTCTGCGATGAGCTTGTTGATTAATTCTTGCATGGTTATTAGATTTTAGAATACAAATTTATCATATTATCATGAGATGGGATATGATATTTATTAGTTAAGCTGTAAGGTGGTTCAAATGTTTCGCTTTCTTTCATCCTTACAAAATCCGCATTCATCTGTTTAGACATGTATAGTCTACGAAAGAAGGGATATGTTTGCAATGTCATTAAATTTATTCCTTCGATGTATCAAAGAAGTATTATTGTTTTGGGCATACTTATAGTCTTTGCTTTTGCATGCAAACACACGACTATTTCACCGACGACAAATCCAAATGGAAACAATGGCGGTGGCGGAGGCAATGGAGGTAGTTCCACTAATTGCAGTCCTGATACGGTTTATTTTACCAATGATATTCTACCCATCATGATTTCCAATTGCACCATGAGTGGGTGTCATAATGCAGCGGATCATAAAGAAGGTGTTATCCTCACAGATTACAACAATATCATGGCCACTTCAGATGTAGAACCCGGTAACCCTTCTTCCAGCGATTTATATAAAGTACTGATCAAAACGGATCCCGATAAGATCATGCCACGCCCGCCTATGAGTCCGCTCACTGCCGCACAAATTGCGATGGTGAAAAAATGGATCGAACAAGGCGCGAAAAATAATAGTTGCACATCATGTGATACCAGCGGCGAAATGAAATTTGCTGCAAATGTTCAACCTATCCTACAAGCCAATTGTACCGGTTGTCATTCGGCCTCAAGTCCGGGTGGCGGTATTAATTTATCGGATTACCCCGGCGTATCTGTAGTGGTAAACAACGGTAAACTCATCGGCTCTATCACCCATGCCGGCGGATTTAGTGCGATGCCTAAAAATGGTAATAAACTTAGTGATTGCCATATCAGTCAAATTCAAAAATGGATCAACAATGGTGCACAGAATAATTAAGCCTTATATGAAGATTATACCGTCTCTTTTTTTGATTTCTTTGACCACTTTATTTTTCAGTAGTTGCTATTACGACAATAAGCAGGATATGCTGGGCACTGTGGGTATGTGCGATACGAGTAATGTTATGTTTTCTACCGGCGTCAATCCGGTGATCACTCAGTACTGCACCAACTGACATGGCGGCGTTTCTCCTTCAGCAGGTATTTCTTTGGAAGGGCATACGAATGTGAAAAATCACATTACCGCCATTCTCAATTCAATCAATAATGGAAGTATGCCGAAAGGAAGTCCTAAATTAGACGATTGTACCATTTTAAAAATACAAACCTGGGCCAATAACGGCTCGCTCAACAACTAGTATAAAACAAACAAAACATGAAAAAGATTATCATCGCCTTATTCGCATTCGCTTCATTACAGGCAGGAGCGCAAAAGTACATGACCAAAGCCGGTAGCATCAATTTTGCCGCAAGCGGACCTTTAGAAAAAATTGAAGGGAATAATAAATCTGCGGCTTGTTTGCTGGATACCAAAACCGGTGCCCTCGATTTTATCGTTCAAATCAAAAGTTTCGTCTTCGACCGTCAATTGATGCAGGAACATTTCAATGAAAATTATTTGGAAAGTGAAAAGTTTCCGAAGTCTATGTTTAAAGGTAGTATCTCTAATTTGTCGGCCATCAATTTCGACAAAGATGGAGAGTATGCAGCACAGGTTCAAGGTAAATTAACCATACATGGCGTTTCGAAAGATGTGAAAACGACCGGAAAGGTGGTGGTTAAGAATGGTAAGATCACATTGAGCTCCAACTTCTCCGTCTTATTATCCGATTATGGAATCTCTATTCCTGGTGCCGTGAAGGATAAAGTATCGAAAGATGCTAAAATTACGGTGAACTGTACCCTCGATAAAATGAAATAAACCATTTATGATTTCATACCCTAAAATGTTGCCGGGACTCATCCTCCTGCTACTCTGCTATTGCTTTACCCAAGCTCAGACCGATACCAATTTCCTAGACGTCAATACGGATACTGATTTGCAGAGTCTGCTGGAAGATGATGAAAAACCGGTGAAGGAGTATGTAAAAAATGCCTTCAAATCTTCCCGCGTTATCAACGGGCATTCCATGGAGTTTATCGGCAGTGGTGTTTTAGATTTCCGCATCCTGCATCGCTTCGGCACCTTCAAAAGCGGATACCGCGAGTTGTTTGGGCTCGATCAGGCTTCCATGCGCATGGGTTTTGATCTGGGCATCACTAAAAATTTTACGTTAGGCATAGGTAGAAGTACCTTCAATAAAGAATTGGATGGGTTTATGAAATGGAGAATCATCCATCAAAGAAAAAACGTACAGCCGATTCCTTTCTCTCTGGTATGGGTTTCGGGGATCACCATGACGACCGGTAAAATTCCGGAAGCCAAACTAAATATTCTCACCAATCGGTTGGGTTTTTACAATCAACTGATTCTTGGGCGAAAATTTGGCGAATCGTTTACCCTTCAACTTTCACCCACCCATGTACACAGAAATTTGGTTGAATTCAATACGGATAAAAATGACATGATTGCGCTCGGTATCGGCAGTCGCATCAAACTGACCAACCGCAGCGCCTTCATCATCGATGCTTTTCCAATCCTCTATGGCGATCGTAAAAATTACAATGTATTTCCCTTATCCCTGGGCTTCGATATCGAAACCGGAGGACATGTCTTCCAATTGCATATTTCCAACGCCAAAGGCATGAACGAAAAGGCCTTTATTACCGAAACGGTTCAGCGTTGGGACAAAGGTGAAATTCAGCTTGGGTTTAATTTGTCGAGGGTGTTTACAGTGGTGAAGAATAAAGCGACAAGCTGGTAGAGGGGGCTTTACTAGGACTGCAACGATACAACTCGCTCTTGCAATGACGCAACTCCCTCTTGCAATGACGCAACTGCCTCTTGCAATGACGCAACTGGCTCTTGCAACGACGCAACTGGCTCTTGCAACGACGCAACTCCCTCTTGCAACGACGCAACTCGCTCTTGCAACGACGCAACTGCCTCTTGCAACGACGCAACGCCCTCTTGCAACGACGCAACTCGCTCTTGCAACGTGAAAGCTAATCCCGGTACTGCAGAAAATCCATAAAATTCAATACAATCACCCGGAATCCCCCGAATTATTTCACGCAATAATCATTCGAATTCCCACCCTTCCTAAAAAACATTTTCCATGTATATTTGCGCCCTATGGCAACCCAAAAGAATTTTCAGGATATCATCTCTCATTGCAAAGAATACGGATTTATTTTCCCTTCCAGCGAAATCTACGACGGCCTCAGTGCGGTATACGACTACGGACAGTGGGGCTCGGAATTGAAGAAAAATATCCGCGAATCCTGGTGGCGCAGTATGGTTTATCTCCACGAAAATATTGTGGGCATAGACTCTGCTATTTTTATGCATCCCACCACCTGGAAAGCCAGCGGACATATCGATAATTTCAGCGATCCGATGATCGATAATAAGGACAGTAAAAAACGTTATCGCGTCGATCATCTCATTGAAGGGTTTGCGGAACAATTAGCCACCACCGATCAGGCCGCTGCCGATGCGGTTCTTGCTTCCATGGATCAATTGCTCGCCGCCGATGATTTCGCCGGATTAAAAAACCTGATCGAAACCCATCAAATGAAATGTGCCGTAAGCAATACCTGCAATTGGACCGAAGTGCGTCAGTTCAATCTGATGTTTTCCACCCAACTCGGAAGTGTAGCCGATGAATCGGATACCATCTACCTCCGCCCCGAAACGGCTCAGGGTATCTTCGTCAATTTCTTAAATGTACAGAAGACGGGCAGGATGAAAATTCCTTTCGGTATAGCCCAAGTGGGTAAGGCCTTCCGCAATGAAATCGTGGCCCGTCAATTCGTCTTCCGGATGCGCGAATTTGAACAAATGGAAATGCAATTCTTCGTTCGCCCCGGCACACAAAAACAATGGTACGAATACTGGAAAGAAGCCCGCATGAAATGGCATCTCGAATTGGGTATCCCTGCCGATCAATATCGTTTTCACGACCATGTAAAACTCGCTCACTATGCCGATGCCGCCTGTGACATCGAATACAATTTCCCCATCGGATTTAAAGAAGTGGAAGGCATACACAGTCGCACCGACTTCGATCTGAAAAGTCATCAGGAACACAGCAAAAAGAAGATGCAGTATTTCGACAATGACCTGGATGAAAACGGCAAACCTTTTGGCAACTATATACCTTATGTCGTAGAAACATCCATCGGTTTGGACCGCGCCATCTTGATGGTGATTTCTGAAGCCTATACCGAAGAAGATCTGAGTACCGAAGAGAAACAAGATAGTCGGGTAGTACTGAAATTCCCGCCGAAACTGGCACCCATTAAATTGGCCGTATTGCCTTTGATGAAGAAAGATGGTCTGGCTGAAATTGCCCGCGAGTTGGTAGCCGATTGTCGTCAGCAGTTCTATTGTTTTTATGAAGAAAAGGATAGCATCGGTAAACGCTATCGTCGCATGGATGCCCTGGGTACTCCTTTCTGCGTCACCATCGATCATCAAACCAAGGAAGACGGAACCGTCACCATACGCCACCGCGATAGCATGGAACAAGAACGCATACCAATGAGCGAAGTGAAAAATTTGGTGATGAACGCTTTAAAATAAGAGGATGAAATCCAATCTGTTACTCCTTGGAATATTGTTGCTGTTTACAGCCTTCATGCAGATCGGATGTAAGTCTAAAGCACCCAAGGAAACAGACTCTGTGAGTGTCAGCAATTTCGAACATCTCGTGATTGAGCATACAGGATTTGCCAATGAAGAAGATCAGGCTTTGCTCGATTTTTTTCAGGATTCATCTTTCTATCAAAAACTCCAACCGGTGAGTATCTTCAATCAACGCGTGAAGGATCGTGTGGCCGATTATTTATTGTCGCATCTGAAAGCCGTCAATACACTTAGACTCTTGGGTGTTACCCATTGCTATGATTACGATGAGAAAGTGAGCGCCTACTACATCACTTATTACAAAAATAAAAACACCGATAAAATGTGGGGCTGTAAACTGACCTATAAGCTCGGAAAATACAGACTGGCCTATCAAAATGTATCTGCCTTGAACGATCGGGATTTTGTGGCAAATTACAATCGGAATGCCACCAATATCAACGAAGCGATTCAAAAAGTAAAACCCTAAGGACAATTTTTCCCCTTGGGGCAAACTTATCGCTCGGAATAAATACTTGTATCCAATGGCTGCCTATATTTGATTTATGCGCATGTTCATTCTCGTCTGCGGTTTATTCTTGAGCCAAAATATTTTTGCTCAAGCTTCCTTTGCCGAAGTGCTGGTTTACGATGATACGGTTTACGATCATTCAAAGTTTATTTCTTATAAAGATTATCCCCTCCTGACCTGGAGTGATTTTCAAGGTAAAGTAAAAACAGAACAAGGCTTTGAAGCACAAACGGTTTACGCCATGAGTTACAGCCTGAGCACGAGTTCAGGTAAAGGGAAGAAGCAAGTGAAGTTGAAAATTGCCTGCTATTTTAATAAAGAAAAATCATGGAACCTCGGTCCCAACTATACCGACGATTTACTCGAACATGAACGACTGCATTTCATGATTGCCGTATGGTATTTTGCGCAGTTTAAACAAGAGTTGCTTACACGGAATTTTCCCAACACATCGGTCACTCAGGATATTCGAAATCTGTACAATAAGTATTCGGCAGATTGTAAGAAAATGCAATCGGTTTACGATGAAGAAACCAACCACAGCATTCAAAAGGATCAACAGCTCCTGTGGGAAACCAGGGTAAAGGCAGAACTGGAAAAGTTGAAGGACTATCTCTAAAGGAATACAATAAGTTATTGCCCCCAGGTCGACGGACTTTCACGCCATTGTTTCAGCAATTCTACATCAGCTTCAGCAATGAGTTTTTTATCCAGGGCCACTTCAATCAAGGCATTATAGTTACTCAAACTCAGGGTTTTGATACCTGCCTCTCCAAACACTTTCTCAGCCACCGGAAATCCATAAGTAAATACACTGCTCATACCAATCACCTCACCGCCCGCAGCCTGTATGGCCACGATGGCTTCCATACTGCTCTTGCCGGTACTGATGAGATCTTCGATCACTACTACTTTTTGTCCGGCCTCAAGTACCCCTTCAATCTGATTGCCCATGCCATGTTCCTTGGGTTTGGAACGAACATAAATAAAGGGCAGACTCAGCAAATCGGCAATCAAGGCCCCATGCGGAATGCCGGCAGTCGCTACTCCTGCAATCACTTCGGCATCCGGAAATTCGGAGAAGACCGCATTGGTGAGTTCGCTTTTGATAAAGTCGCGCACATGCGGATAAGAAAGAATTTTTCGATTATCACAATAGATTGGACTCTTCCATCCACTGGCCCAGGTGAATGGTTGTTGCGGATTCAACTTTACTGCATTAATTTGCAGCAGTTTCTCGGCTACGGCATATTCTCTCTTCATAGCCGGCAAACCTACAGCAGGAAAACCTATAATACAAATTGCACACGTCATGATTAAAATCATTCTCAATGAAAGCAGATTTTATCTGACCGATGACCATGCATCATTGTTGAATTCCTTGCCCGAGAAAAAGGCCTTATTGGTATTTACCCTCACGCCTCAGAAAATCCTGGATCTTCTGGATTTGATGCTCATCTCTGAAATAGATACGGTGATTATAGCGGGTGATGTAGCAGAAAACCTCAACCTGTTTAAAAACACCTTCCCCCTCATATTGGCCGCCGGAGGCGTGGTATACAATGCCAAGGATGAATTACTCTTCATATTCCGTCGGGGGAAATGGGACCTGCCGAAAGGGAAACTCGATCCCGGTGAGGATTTGCCCGCCTGTGCCCTCCGTGAAGTAACGGAAGAGACAGGTGTCGATGGGCTGTCTATCGTTCGCCCGATCTGCACCTCTTACCATATTTATCTGGAAGGGGAATATTTACTGAAAGAAACACATTGGTACCTAATGATTTCGGCCGGCCGTTATCTGAAGCCGCAAAAATCGGAAGGTATCACGAAAGCCCTTTGGGTACATAAAAACAATATCCACCTGCAATTGGGAAAGACTTATGAAACGGTGGTTGATATTTTCAAACTGCTATCAAAGTAAAAACCCGCCTTTCGATGGGTTTTTGGGATTGAAAAAGTCACATAAATAACCTACTGAAAACAAAGGTATTCAGCACGAATCATTGAGGCCTAAGAAATGAGTAAACGGTACTTTATGTTGAGGATTTGGTATTTCCCATTGAGGATTTGGTAAGAAATATTTCCGACCGAAAAAAATGTTACAACAAAATCTATAACCATTTTGGGGTATATTCTGATGTGGTTTTGTGGTATGGTTTCATCGGACCTGATTCTATTTTTGAGATTAAATTATCCATTACTTTATTAAATTGCACCGGATTCAGCCGTAAATGGCGTGATTGAAAAGAATCCCAAACGTTATGAAATCGAATCATATTAAGTCATGGTCCGAGGAGGACCGTCCCCGTGAAAAACTCATGATGAAAGGCCCGCAAGCATTATCGCATGCCGAACTGCTGGCCATACTCATCAATACCGGTACCCGCGACAGGACTGCGCTCGATATCGCAAGGGAAATACTGGTCCGCAGTCGCGACAATCTTCAGGAATTAGGTAAAATGAGCCTCACCGATATCCGAAAGATCAAAGGCATGGGCGACAAAAAATCGATCACTGTTTTGGCTGCATTAGAATTAGGGAAGCGCAGACAATTGGCAGATGCGCTAGAAAATCCTAAGATTACAACCAGTCGGGATGGCTTTAATCTTCTGCAACCTTATTTTATGGGTTTGACGGCCGAGCAATTCTATGTGCTCTACCTGAGTCATAGCAATCGGGTCGTATCGGTTCAGCCTGTGAGTCAGGGTGGCATTACCGCTACCGTTGTAGACCCACGTATCTTATTTAAGAAGGCCCTCGAACTCAATGGGGTCACGCAAATGGTGATGGCCCACAATCATCCATCCGGCAATCTCACGCCTTCCGAAGCCGATAAGAAGCTGACCCAAAAAGTAAAGGAGGCCGGACTCTTACTCGAAATCCGTTTGATCGATCATTTGATTATTAGTGAAAACCGGTATTATAGTTTTTCCGATGAAGGAATGCTGTGATTTATAAGGTGGTGGATTCACCAATATCAAGTAAAATCAGCTCCGCACCATCTTGTTGAAATCTGGCCTTCGCTTGTTCATGATCGATTTTGATATAGCCGAAGGTATCATAATGTACCCCGACTATTTTCTTACATTGTATCATACCCGAAGCTTTGATGGCATCGTCGATACCCATGGTGAAATTGTCGCCTATGGGTAAAACGGCAAATTTTAATTTCGCCCATAAAGGAAGGAGTTGCATATCCATGGTGAGTGCCGTATCGCCACTGTAGTAAAATGATTCTTCTCCCGCATAGATGATAAAGCCCATCGGATTGCCTCCGTAATTACCATCTGGCAGACTGCTGCTATGTTGTGCCACCACACATTTGAGACGGAAATCTTCAAAGTCCCACTGCCCGCCGGTATTCATAGGGTGAGTATGGGTAACGCCTTTGCCGTGCAGCCATTCATGAACTTCCCAATTGCAAATCACCTTCGCTCCTGTGCGCAGGGCAATGGCTTCGCAATCCAAAATATGATCGGCATGACCATGAGACAATAAGATATAATCGGCCTGGATCTGGTCTACATGAATCGAATGTGCCAATTCATTGCCGGAAATAAAAGGATCAAATAATAGATTCTTGCCATTGACTTGAACCGAAAAGCAGGCATGGCCGTAAAAAGTGAGTTTCATTGTTTAGGATATTAGGTCAGGTAAATGTAAAAACTTTTCATGGGCCGGCGATCATTTTTAAACTTCAGCCCCACTAATTTTTTTCTCCATGATATAATCATTGAGCCAAAATTTATCCAAGGGAATGTCTATGGTTTCGACAATGCGAAATCCCATTTTTTCGTAAAAATGAAGCGCCGGATTACTTCGATTAACATTGAGTGTCATGGTCTCAAAACCCAAATCACCGCTCAGTTTTTCCAGGGCTTGCATCAGCAGGCGACCCAGACCTTTTCCCTTACATTCCGGTTGCAAATAAAGCTTACTCAGTTTGATTTGATCTCCTTCCTCGATCAAATGTGCATAGCCCAACAAATGTCCCGCATCCTTCACCATCAGGAAATGATGTCCTTCCGCTGTCAGTTGTTGGCCGATCAGGGTTTCATTGTAAAACAGGTTCAACATATAATCGATCTGCTCCTGCGAAATGATAGCCGGATAGGTAGCTTTCCAACTGGCATGCGCTAAGGCAATAATGTCGGGTATGTCGGCAGACGTGGGTTTCAGAATTTCCATATTGGTGACAAAGATGTAAAGATTATTTAGTTATTTTACACCCTCCTAAAACGATTCTTCATACTTTAAATATTTGATCATGCAAGCATGGAAAGACTATCAAAGTCAGCATCAGGATAAGTTCCTGAACGAACTCATTGAATTATTGAAAATACCTTCCGTGAGCGCTATGCCGGCTCACAATGAAGATACGGCCCGTTGTGCCGAAGCCGTCAAGCAAGCACTGTTGGCTGCCGGTTGTGATACGGCCGAAGTATGCGCCACAGCCGGTCATCCTATCGTATACGGTGAAAAGATCATAGACCCCTCACTCCCAACCGTCCTCACTTACGGTCACTACGATGTTCAACCTCCCGATCCACTTGACCTGTGGACCAGCGGACCTTTTGAACCCCGTATTACTGACGGTAAAATCTATGCCCGCGGCGCCTGCGACGATAAAGGACAAATGTTCATGCATGTAAAGGCATTGGAGATTATGAATCAAACCGGCACGGTTGCCTGCAATGTAAAATTCATCATCGAAGGAGAAGAAGAAGTTGGCAGTACCAACTTGGGCAAGTTTCTCGAAGACAATAAAGATCGCCTGAAGGCCGACATCGTCTTGGTGAGCGATACCTCCATGATCAGTATGGAGCACCCGAGTATAGAGACCGGTCTGCGCGGTCTGGCTTATATGGAAGTGGAAGTGGTTGGTCCAAACCGCGACTTACACTCCGGTGTATATGGCGGTGCCGTGGCCAATCCGATCACGATATTAAGTAAAATGATCGCCAGTCTGCACGACGAAAACAACCATATCACGGTTCAGGGCTTCTACGATAAAGTACAAAACCTGACCGACGAAGAACGTAAAGCACTCAATTCTGCGCCTTTCGATTTGCAGGAATATAAAGATGAACTCGGCATTCGTGAAGATTGGGGTGAAACAGGTTATACAGCACTGGAACGTACCGGTGTTCGACCTACACTCGAACTCAATGGGATCTGGGGCGGATATATAGGCGAAGGTGCCAAGACCGTTTTACCATCGAAAGCGAATGCAAAAATATCCATGCGTCTGGTACCGGATCAAAACTCACATGAGATCGCAGAATTGTTTACCAAACATTTCAACCAAATCGCACCGGGTTGCGTGAAGGTGAAAGTAACGGAACATCATGGCGGCGAACCCGTGGTAACACCCACGAATTCCATTGCCTATAAAGCAGCGGAAAAAGCGATTACAACTACGTTTAACAAGAGCCCTATTCCTACCCGCGGTGGTGGCAGTATTCCGATTATCGCCCTGTTTGAAAAAACACTGGGATTGAAAACGGTCCTCATGGGCTTTGGCTTAGACAACGATAATATTCATTCGCCTAACGAAAAATTCGATCTGGCCAATTATTATAAAGGCATAGAAACTATTCCTTATTTCCATCTGTATTTCGCGGAAATGAGCAAAGGATAAGTCTAAACCATATTCTATAGATATAAAAAAAGTGCAGCCCGAGGGTTGCACTTTTTTTTAGGTTGATTGGGTTGGTGTTTTAGGTTGATTGAGTTGGTGTGTTAGGTTGATTAAGTTGGTGTTTTAGGTTGATTGGGTTTTGGATTAGCGCTCATCTTTATACCCATTCCACATGTCACGAATACTTGGCATCTGTGTCACTTCATATCCTGCAGTACTAAACATTTCATCAGGTACGGATCCAAGTTTGAAGTTTTTAAACGTCATGATCGATTCATCGATATGGCGGTCTTTCGGGAACACATGCATACGAATCACCACGCCTTTCATGCCCGCTTTGTGATAGGCATTGTTGGTAGCCGATCGCGAACTGGCAAAGGCGGAATACATGGCATTGTTGAATTGGTTATAATCAATTTTTACATCGGTCGATACCCAGATCTCTGAACGGTATTTTTCATTTTCATAATTGTACTTGCGGCACTTATAGCCTTCGATCGTCTGATATTCATCGGTTGCGACTAAAGTGGCATCACCTTCTTCCAACATGCGATTCTCTTTTTCGACTGCACCCTTCACGGCCCAATCCATGGTTTTCAATTCCATTTGCATGCCGGTCTTCTTACCTTTTTTATCGGTCATCAGCATGATGCTTTTTCCTTCTTTGAAATTCATAATGGTTCTATCCATTTCCGATTTGCGGCTTTCAAATGTCATCACAGAGGCACAATCGTAATTTTTGTAGTAATACGAAATGCTTGCATTGTTTTTCGGTTTCTCCGGATATTCCATCACCAGGGTCATGCTCATGGTTGGAAATGGTTTGATGCCCGCTCGTTGTTGTTTGTCTTTTTCATCCCAGGTATCGAGTCTTTCATCAACGGCCTTTTCGCCCTTCTGACGTTCGCCTTCATGTTTTTCTTCCTGATTTTTTTCTACGGCTCGGCGCACATATCCGCGTTGTGCAGTGGCAGAAAATGACAGCGATAAAATCAATAAAGCAGGAAATAGAATCTTGTGCATGATCTTTTTTTTAAGGCACAAAGTTCGGGGTCATTTAGCAATCGCTTATAGTTGATTGAGTAAGTGGCGTTATGTTTTGAGTAAATGACAGGTAGGGTAAAAATCTGGTGAAATATGAACACCGGAACGAGTCCGCTTTCCGGAATAAAACATGCTCCACTTCAAGGATTTCATGCCTCAGCCCTGAAAGGGCGACATCCATTTGCGATGGGTGAAGCCCATCGTCCCTAAGCATTGCAGATAATTGCTTCTCAGCATTGTAGATAATTGCTCCTCAGTAATTTTACTACTGGAATAATTTCCGGATTATGGAATTCGCAGCCCCTATTTATCCACCGGCTGCGACATCACCATCTCATAAAAATGCCGCCCTTCAGTACTGAGTTTTTCCAAATCCACTTCAATTGAAGGCAGAATGTCTATCAACGCATTGATACGGCCTTCGAGCGGCAAGAACTTATTGATGACGGCAATTCTCCTTTCTTGCAATATGCAATAACCACTGTGAAAATTTCCTTTTTCCAATCGAACCATATAGCCAATCTCGTCGTAGAGTTCTTCGAACTTCTTTAAGGTGGCCGGGGTATATTTAATACTCATATATTTGCGAATACAATTAAATGAAGAGATGGCTAAATTAAGTCAAATGTACTTATTCGCAGGCTTGATGATCCTGAACTTATACACATTGCCGGCAAGGGCTCAATCCCTCGATGATGAGGAGCGTACCTTTTTTGGCGGACTCACCGCAGGGGCGAATTTTTCCCAGGTCGACGGGGATAATTTTGCAGGCTATCATCGGGTAGGGTGGAATGCCGGGGTCGTGGTCTTCGCCAAACTCAGCGGATCCTTTGCGGGAGGCATGGAATTGCTCTTCGCTCAAAAAGGCAGCCGGGCCGGTCAAAATCAATTACCCAAATGGGCCAATGACCAAAGTACCGTCCTTACAGATTATAAGATCCAATTGAATTACGCCGAGGTGCCCGTCACCATCAACTACTTCGACAAGCGTCGCAATCACTTCGGGGCCGGATTGGCTTATGCGCAATTGGTGAGCAGCAAGGAAAAATACCGCGACGGACAAGGATTGATTTATGAACAGGATGCCAAACTCTTCCCATTTAAAAAATTTGACCTCAGTTGTGTCCTCACCGGCAGTGCCCATCTGTGGAAGGGGTTTTACATGAATATCCGCTTTCAGTATTCCTTACTCACCGTACGCAATAGCTACAACTTCCTCACCGGACGGCCCGAGCAATACAACAATCTCTGGTGTACCCGACTCGTTTATTTGTTTTAAACAGAGCCTGATTCCCCGCCGATAAAAATATTCTACACCTTACCTTCGCACCCGTTAGTTTATGCAAATACCCTGCACCAAGGATGAATTGCTGATCCTCGAAAAGATCGCCTTTGCTGCCCGTAAAATGGAGCTGCCCTGCTATGTGATCGGTGGATTTGTACGCGATAAAATCATCGGCCGTCCCACCAAGGATATAGATATCGTTTGCATTGGCGATGGCATCGAGCTGGCCACACAAACTGCCGCCTTATTTCGCGCCAAACCCGAAGTGGCGGTCTTCAAAAATTTCGGTACGGCACAGATTAAAGTCGATGGTTTGGAAATTGAATTTGTTGGGGCCCGTAAGGAATCCTACCGCAGCGACAGTCGCAAGCCCGAAGTGGAACCCGGTACCCTGGTCGATGATCAAAACCGCCGCGACCTCACCATCAATGCCCTCGCCATCAGTTTGAATAAGGAAGATTACGGACAACTCCTCGATCCCTTCGACGGACTCAAGGATCTCGAAGATAAAATTCTCCGCACACCCCTCGATCCGGCCCGTACATTTTCCGATGATCCTTTACGCATGTTGCGCACCATCCGTTTTGCCACCCAGCTTCAGTACAACATTTTGCCCGAGACCTTCGAATCGATCAAAGAAAATGCCGAACGCATCCGCATCATTTCCGCCGAACGCATCATCGATGAACTCAACAAGATCATGATGTGTAAAAAACCTTCGGTTGGTTTCGATTTGCTCTACCGAAGTCAGTTGCTCCACATCATCTTTCCCGAACTGGCTGCCCTCTCCGGTGCCGAGTATATCGACGGCAAAGGGCATAAAGACAATTTCTACCATACCATACAAGTGCTCGATAATATTTGTCCGCATACCCAGGATATTTGGCTGCGTTGGGCTGCGCTTCTCCACGATATTGGCAAGCCCGCCACGAAACGTTTCGAAGAAGGCACTGGCTGGACCTTCCACAACCATGAATGGATCGGTTCGAAAATGGTTCCGGGCATTTTCAAGCGACTGAAATTACCCTTGAACGAAAAGATGAAGTATGTGCAAAAACTCGTGATGCTGCACCTGCGTCCCATCAGTCTCACCAAAGAGAATATCACCGATAGTGCGGTACGTCGTCTGCTCTTCGATGCCGGAGAAGATATCGAAGATCTGATGATGCTCTGCAACGCCGATATTACCTCAAAGAACGCCGCCAAGGTGAAACGCATCAAAGAGAATTTCGCCATGGTGAGCCAAAAACTCATCGATGTGGAAGCTAAAGATCAGATCCGTAACTGGCAACCGCCTATTACCGGTGAGATCATTATGCAGACCTTCAACCTGACGCCTTCGCGTTTGGTCGGTGAAATTAAGGATGCCGTGCGCGAAGCCATACTCGACGGCGTCATCCGCAACGATTATGATGAAGCTTTTGCCTTTATGTTGAAAAAAGCGGAGGAACTAAATGTGAAACCTATTTTGTAAGTTTGTCACCTAAGATAGAAGTATGTCCTTAATAAAAATGAGCGTTACCTGGGAAGACGATGATAGTACGTATCGTATTATAGAAGTTTTGTCTGCCCAAACCTTTTACGAATTTCATACCGGCATCAAGCAGGCCTTGCAATTGCCTGAGGCCATGGAGGCTTCTTTTTTTATTAGCAATGATCATTGGACCCGGGAAAAGGAAATCTCTTCCGTGGTGGAGAAAAATTTACGTGATGCGCCGGCCCTCAGTATGCGTCGTACGCCCATTGGTGCCTTGATCAACGACCCGCATCAAAAATTTATTTATGTCTGCGATCATCCCAAGGCCTGGGTATTTCGCATCGAAATCATGTTGCTCTCGCCCGCACCCGAGATGGCGAATAATTATCCTACCTGCGTGAAGAGTGAAGGCATTTCGCCCAGTCAATTCGGCATCGGTATTAAAGAGAAGGACAGTGTGATGGAAATAGAAGAACGCTACGATTTGGGCGGTCAGGAAGAAGGCTATGGTGAAGAAGGCGACGATGACGATCTCACCGGACTAACCGACGATTCGGAAGACACAGGTGGTGCCGACCTTGGGGGAGAAGAGTTTTAGGACCAATCATCAAATTATGTTTTCGTGAAAACTTTATACGTCATCGGTGGACCCACAGCCAGCGGTAAAACCGATATGGCGATTGATTTGGCTTTACGCTTGAATACAGAAATCCTATCTGCCGACAGCAGGCAATGTTATCGTGAAATGAATATCGGGGTGGCCAAACCGAGTAAGGAAGAATTGGCAAAAGTGAAACACCATTTTATTGATACTCACCACATCGCCGATGAGGTCTCGGCCGGGATGTATGAGAAGTATGCATTAGATACCCTTGAACATATTTTCGCACAACACGATGCCGCTGTTTGTGTGGGCGGCACCGGTCTCTATATCAAAGCCTTGTGCGAAGGCATCGATGAAATGCCACCGGTGGATCCGCTCATGAAAGCAGAGGTCGAAAAAATGTATGAGACTCAGGGACTGCTTTCTTTGCAACAAGCTTTGCAACTAGAGGATGCGAAATTTTTCAGCACAGCCGAGCAAGACAATCCCATGCGCCTCATGAGGGCCTTATCTTTTGTGCGATCACATGGCCGGTCGATTTTAGATTATCGAAACCAACAAACCAAGCCGCGTGATTTTCAGATTCGAAAGTTTGTGATCGACATGGATCGCGATATCTTATATCATCGCATCAATCTCCGCGTCGATCGCATGATGCAGCAGGGATTATTGGAAGAAGTAAAAAGTCTGATGCCGTATCGCGCGTATAAAAGTTTAAATACCGTGGGCTATTCCGAATTGTTTCATTACCTCGACGGGGAGTGGACCCTGCCTTATGCGGTAGACAAAATCAAACAACATACACGCAATTATGCCAAGCGACAAATCACCTGGTTCAAACATCAGGGCGATTTTCAAGCGGTGAAATTTTTGAAGGATATCATTTCTTAAAGCGATATTTTTTTCTTGGGGGTGCCCCCGCTAAGAGAAGAGCGAGTGCTGAGTGTGAGCGTGGTGGCGGGGTCGGGCTGTCCGCTCATAGTCCCGATAGCCTGCGGCGTATCGGGAGCTATCCGCTACCATCCCTCACCCTGGCGTTCCGAATGAAATGGGTTCTCTATTAATTGGACTTCCTGTGCAAAGAGTTTTTTTTCTTCCCGATCAAAATGGTGTGGATATCAAATTCCGTTTCCGATGTTTTATACTTTACTTGAAATGTTTTGATTTCGTCAAAATTTGTCTTCGTAAGATGTGCTTTTAAGTCACTCATAAGATGATAATGAAAATAGACCCGCCCGCCACTACCCGTTATATAGCCGGATTTGTCGGGTTCGCCTTCCACGAAACTGAGGTAAATAAGGCCGTGGTCGTTTAATAAGCGTTCGGCATTCGAAATCAGTTGACGGCTTTCTGAAAGTGATAAATAAGGCAAACAAAATCCAACAATAATTGCATCATAAGCAGAGTCCAATTGATCGATTTGTCGACAGTCCATGACGGCAAACTGTGCGTTCGGGTTATTCAACTTTGACAGTTCAATCATATTGGGTGCAATGTCAATTCCAAATAGGTCAAAGTCGGGGCGCTTCGATAAAAGATACTTTGAAATATTTCCGGGGCCGCAACCCAATTCCAAAATTTTTACTTGATCAGGTGACAAGTTATCGATGATATAATCATAAGTATGATCATACAAATTCAGATCCATAAATTTATCCTGATACAGAGACGCAACCTTGTTCCAGGTGTCAAATGTTTCTTTGTATCTATCCATGGTATTGTCGTTATGAAGTCGCTGCATCGAATCCCGCATGAATATATCACACACTCATTCGTAATCACAAATGTAAACCAGCATGCCGGATTTTCTTTTTTATGGTATGGCTACCCGGAAATGGATCTGTAATGGCTTTCACTCATCATGATTACGGTAAATGCAAAGAACTTTAAACAAGCAGACATTGCCTTTGTACAGAATCCAAAGAAAGTAATGGCTTTGTAATCTATATGAACGGCCTGATGAAAAACAATAGAGCTTTACGGGTTCCTACTTCTTTGTTTTCTTAATGGCATCAAGGTATTTTTTCTTCACGCCGTTATTTTGTTCTCTCAAGCAAATAGCCTCCAAAGTTGGCAAGAGATCCCGGTGATGTTTTGTTTTTAGTTTGAGTATTTCACCGAGTGCAAATGCAGCCGCCCAGCGAACCACTGTACCTTCATGTTCAGTGTTAGTCAATAAATGGGCAATGGAGGTATCCAATTTCGTTGGAAATAAATGAGCCATGTTTCCGATCACCTTAGCGCTTTCCCATTTTATTCTGGGTGCTTTTTCGGTCAGCGTTTTTGTAACATAAGCCAAAACTTCTTCATCAGCCACTTGGGGATTTTGACGGGTTGCAAA
Source organism: Chitinophagaceae bacterium (assembly GCA_016786845.1). GTDB lineage: Bacteria > Bacteroidota > Bacteroidia > Chitinophagales > Chitinophagaceae > OLB11. Next base: position 101,575 of record JAEUVB010000008.1, read on the forward strand.
TTCAAGGGCTTCAATACAGGTTGCATTATGGGCGTCTTTCGAACCATCGGCAAAAGCCAAAAGTTCGTCGCTTGGCAAGGAGCCGTCTAGGAGCCAAGTGCTAATGGTTTCAACTTTTTCTTTCGTTTTTATGGATTTGTCTGCCAGCAGTTCTTGTAGTGTATGATTCATAAAATTTAAGATAGTCAAATTCTTTAAAGTTTGCATCATTCGCTCATGTAAATTCGAAAAAATGGATAAAGCCTGAACGGATCAGCTGCTTCCATGACTTTATGCTGTTCGCCATTTGTAATCGCGAACCCGGATAAAAACAGGTCTGTGACTTGGCACGTAATCTTGAATTTAGTTGCACGCGATTGCAAATATCGAACATCGTGACTCCAAAAATTCCACCCCTCCAACTAAAAATTAAATACTTGTTAAAGCCTTCCAATCTTATCACGTGATAAGATGCCTCCATTTCATGTCTGCTACGTTTGTCCCATCAATTAACAAACAAAACAAACAAAATGTCCGACATGATATATCCAATAATCTCCCACCTTCAGAATGCCCTCGCAACATTCAACCCCCTTTCCGGGCTATGTTCGAATAGCGCCATTCCTTTCAGCCTTCCGGAGAATCAAGGTCTGCTGATTTTGTTCATCAATGATGTAAAGAAATTTTACAGTATGCCTGTTCACCTGGAGGTGAAACCCATTCACGTCCGTGTGAAATCAATTCACCTCGATATGAAGGCTATACACGTCCGTGTGAAATCAATGCACTTCCATATAAAATCTTTTCACCAACGAATGAAAGGAATTCACTGCCGTGTGAAATCAATGCACTTCCGGATGCCATCAATACACTTCCTGATGAACCGGATCCACTGCTGGGTAAAATCCATTCACCGCCAATTGAAACCGGTTCAATCCCGAATGAAATGTCTATACGCTTCGATAAAATCAATGCACTTGTCTGTATATCCCAATAGACTTAAAGTAAAATCAGGCCCCTCAAGATCATTAGAACCTTTTATGCACCCACTTCCAAAGGAAGTCTGTTTGCATTCCGGAAACTGCCACCCTCCCTGGAAAAAACGCGCATCACCCAACTGCCTTCTTCAGTCCATAAGATCAACGTGAAGTATTCAACGATTCACGAAAATCTATTCGTTCAAATAATTAAAAATAAAACAAAATAATTTTAAACAATTAAAATAAACTATCATGAAATTGAATAAATACAATTGCCCGCAACAAGATCTGTACACCATCGTTTATATGGGATGGAAATCTTGCAGAAAAAAACTCAGCGCATTCACAGACTTCAAACCCGTCTATACCGACGCTTATATCGATGAAAAAATTGCGCAGGCCGATGCCGCCGAAAAAATGCCCTCGGAACAAGAAAGAGATGGTAAAATTTCTTCACTCCGACTTCATTTGCTCGATGCCAATCAGATTTGCCTGACGAATTTTCAGTCCCTCAAGCGATATATCGATACCGCCTTTACACCTAAATATGCAGGCCCCGAATATGCTACAATAGGAAACGAGCTCTATTCGAAAGCGCTTCATAAAAATTGGGATACCACCAAAAGTATCATGACCAAATGCAGCACATATATCGCACAGAATGTAGTCAAACTCTCTGAGAATTTGAACATGCCCCCAAGCTTCCCGGCTAAGTTTGAATCCGATTTGGCCAACTTTAATACCCTGCATCATGATTTCCTTGAAGCGGAAGAATCCGCGCTGGATCAAACCAAAGCCAAAATTGACGCTAACAATGCCATCTATACCGACCTCATGGCCATGTTTGCCGACGCTCAAATCTTGTTCAAAAATGAAGATGCATTACTCAAACAATTCACCTTCTCCGATGTCCTCTACCTCGTCTCCGGTGCCGGTACTGCCGGCATCCGTGGTGCCATCACTAATACAGCCAACAACAAAGCCGTAAAAGAGGTCACCATCACCGTCGACGAAACACAGGATACCACCATCACCGATGAGACCGGTAAATATGAAATCTCTCCCATGGCTTCCGGCAACTACACCCTCCTCATCAGTGCCCCGGGTTTCGAATCCCAAACCATTTCCCATGAGGTGCTCGTCGGTACCATCTCCACCCTCAACATCACCCTCAATCCCAGCGCCGTGACGGTTTAATACTATATCCATCACCCAACATCACCTATCCCGAGTTTTAGAGACGCATGATCATACGTCGCAACAACTCGGGATTTTTTTGCATTCATACGCCTCGAGAACATCTTTTTGTCTGAATCACAATCCCCGGAATTTAAAAATCCTCAGAATTGCACGTACCTCAGTCCCCGGATTCCTCCTTGTACATGATGCAAAAAAATCTAGTTCTGCCGAAACACCCTTCGTTTCGCAGCCCTATTTTGTCGCATGCTGCGAGGTACGGAATCAAGAATAAAAACGCTATGATTCCACTCGTAGCTTGCTCTTTGTCGAGGGTGCTCCATATTAAACATTAAACATTCATCATTCAAAGTTGACGAAGTCGAAAGCGCCACCGATCGTAGCGAATACCCCGCAGGGTAAACAGAGTGAGAATGAGTATGAGAATGAGGAAGGCTTCGTGGCATTCCTTGCGGAGAATAAGCCAGCCGAGGAGGCGCCAAAGGGAGAAAAAGAAAGGCAAAGAGAAAGGGCTAACAGGACAAAAACTATAATTCAATATACTGCACCTCTTTGGCCTTACCCTCGAAAGCCTGCCTCACCCTATCAGCATGGGTATCGGTAATGAAAACCTGAGCGCCACATTGCCCAATATATTCGATGAGGGCTTCGCTGCGTGCCTGATCCAGTTTCTCAAATATATCATCCAACAATAGAAAGGCGTGCTTGCCATTGCCCTGACGAATCCACTCAAATTGTGCCAGCTTCAACCCGAATAATAAAGACTTGCGCTGACCTTGAGAGGCCGTTTGCTTAAAAGGCATGCCATTCAGCGTGAAACTAAGTTCATCTTTATGAATTCCATAATTGGTGCGTTGAGAGGCAAGGTCTTTAGACCGATTGTGCGTAAGCAGTTCCAGTAAGGAATCTTGTTCCAACCTCGATTCATATCGTAATCCGATTTGCTCCCGACCGCCACTCAAAGCATGATAGATATTCGTCACCAATTGTTCGAGTGACAGGGCCAGTGCTTTACGTTTCGGATAAATAATTCGACTCTGCTCATCGAGTTGGGTATCGTAAATGGAAAGCAGCGATAAGTCCTGCATAGCCGTTTCATCCTGACGTTTCAAAAATGCATTGCGCTGCTGTAGTATTTTATTGTATCGTATAAGGGCTTGCATGTAGTTCGGATCAAGCTGACTCAACAATACATCCATAAATTTTCTGCGATGCTCAGCTCCTTCAGTAATCAATACGGTATCGTCGGGCGAAATAAATACACAGGGATACAATCCGATATGTTTGGAAAACTGAGTATAAGCCTCGCCATTCAAAATAAATTCTTTCTTGCCGTTTTCACGCAGGATGCATGCCAATTTAGCCTCGTCTATGTCGCCCGAAATGCGCATACCCTGTTTCTCATGCTGCACCGACAAAAGGTCGTTGTGATGCAAATAACTTTTGGTGAAACAGAGATAATGTATCGCATCGAGCAAACTGGTCTTGCCCGCTCCATTCTGTCCCGTGATGCATACCACACGGCGGTCGAACTGAAATTCGGACTGCGTATAATTACGAAATTGATAGAGGGCGATACGAGATAAAAAGGCCATGAGCGGAGGTAAAGATAATGAGAGAAGAGCGAACGCTGAATTTGTTTGCAGAAGCACCCGGGGTATTCTATCTTTAATGCCTTGTCACAAACATTAGTCATCATAGGCGGCGGAGCAGCCGGTTTTTTTTGCGCAGTCAATGCAGCCCGCATGAATCCGTCATTGAAAGTCATCATACTCGAAAAGCAAGACAAGGTATTGCAGAAAGTAAAGGTGAGTGGCGGAGGGCGTTGCAATGTGACTCATGCTTGTTTCCAATTGTCGGAGCTCACGAAGCGTTATCCTCGTGGACAAAAAATGCTGAAGAAGACATTGTCTGAATTTGGTCCTCAGGATACGATAGACTGGTTTAAGCAGCGAGGCGTGCCTCTTCATACAGAGCCGGATGGTCGTATGTTTCCCGATACCAATCGTTCACAAAGTATCATCGATGCACTGCTCAAAGAAGCGGATCAATATCAAGTGCAATTGTCTCTTAAATCGGATGTACGTACAATACAAATGGAAGGCAAGAAATTTGTGATCAGCTGCCACAACGGGAATACGTATTTGGCCGATCAGTTGTTTGTGGCTTGTGGTGGTTTTCCTAAACGGGAACAATATCATTGGTTGGAAAGCCTTGGGCATCGCATAGAAATGCCAGTGCCCTCATTATTTACCTTCAATATACCTAAGCATCCCATCAACGAATTGATGGGACTCAGCGTGAACAATGCCGTAGTGAAAATCAACGGTACCAAACTGCGTGAAGAAGGACCACTGTTAATCACCCATTGGGGCATGAGTGGCCCTGTGATTCTCAAGCTCTCGGCTTGGGGAGCTCGTGAATTGGCCGATCGGCATTATCATTTCAGCATCAGTGTCAATTGGATTCATCGCAGTGAAAGTGAACTTCGTGAAGATTGGAACGGTTTACGCATTGCACAAGGTTCAGGTATACTTGGACATAAAAATCCCTTCGGTTTGCCGTCACGCTTATGGAGTTATTTTCTGAAGGAAGCCGGCATCACGGAAGAAACAAGATGGAGTGAGCTACAGGCCAAATTACAGAATCGATTGATTCATGTATTAACGGCACAAGAATTTGACGTGAATGGAAAGACCACATTCAAAGAAGAATTTGTGACCTGTGGCGGAATATCCTTGCAAGAGGTGGATGCTGCAACGATGGAGAGTAAAATAGTACCGGGTTTATATTTTGGCGGTGAAATCCTTGATGTGGATGGGATTACCGGAGGCTTTAATTTTCAGCATGCGTGGGCGAGTGGGTATTTGGCCGCGAAAGCGACCGCCGGAATTAATCTAAACAGCTCAAACTCTTCGCTATAATCTTCACACACTCATCAATTTGATTTTTCGTGATCATCAGGGGTGGCGAGAAGCGAATTTTATCACCATGTGTCGGTTTGGCAATCAGTCCATGTTCTTTCATTTCCAAGCAAAGGCGCCAAGCAGCATCCGGGTCTGAATGTTGTATCACAACGGCATTGAGCAGACCTTTACCCCTGACCAATGAAATATAAGGGGTGTTGATTGTACGAAGTTCTTCACGGAAATAGGCTCCCACAATTTCAGCATTCTCACACATTTGTTCGTCTTTCAGGACTTGCAGCGCAGCAATGGTCACCTTACAAGCCATGGGATTACCACCGTAAGTAGAGCCATGTTGTCCGGCTTTAATGGTGAGCATGATATCGTCGTTACACAATACAGCACTCACCGGGAAGGTACCTCCACTGAGGGCCTTACCCAAGATGAGAATATCTGCCTTTACATTTTCATGATCACATGCCAGCATCTTTCCCGTACGGGCGAGTCCACTTTGAATTTCATCGGCGATGAATAAGACATTGGCCTCTTTACACATATCGAAACAGGTCTTTAAGTAGCCTTCATCCGGTACCACTACACCGGCTTCTCCTTGTATCGGTTCTACGAGGAAGCCGCAAACATTGGGATCTTTCAGGGCTAAGGCTAGGGCATTGGTATCATTGTAGGCAATCACTTCATAGCCCGGGTTGAAAGGGCCAAAACCATTTTTCGCATCGGGGTCGGTACTGAAGGAGATGATATTGATGGTGCGCCCGTGGAAGTTCTCATTGCAGACAAGAATCTTGGCTTGATTCTCAGGGATGCCTTTCACTTCATAGGCCCATTTGCGGGCAAGTTTGAGGGCAGTTTCAACCGCTTCCGCACCGGTATTCATCGGCAGCACTTTATCATATCCAAAATAAGATGTGATATACTCGGCAAATTCACCGAGCAGATTGCTGTGAAAGGCGCGGGAGATAAGGGTTAGTTTTTGAGCCTGCTCCAACATGGCACCCACAATTTTGGGGTGACAATGCCCTTGATTGATGGCTGAATAGCCGCTCAAAAAGTCGTAGTATTTCTTTCCTTCTACATCCCAAACAAATACACCTTGTCCGCGCTCGATAACAACCGGCAGGGGATGATAATTATGCGCATTGAATTTCTCTTCGCGCTCGATGAATTGCTCGGTCAGGGTATGTTGAAGGGTTTGCATGTGGCAAAGATAATGGGATAGGCGCAGAGTTTGGATTTTGGCTAAGAGTTTTTGATGATTCGTTTTAGACGAAATGTGTGTTCTTCATGAAGACTCAGGCCGGATTAACCGCATTTAAAAATACGATTACGTATCTTCATGAAGTGTTTGGTGGTTATGGGCTTGCTTTTTTCCAAGTTTGCCACATCAGAATTACGGCGAGGCCACCGAGTGCGAAAGCCAATCCCAGTCCAGAGATAAAAAAGAGTGTAAAATAAGGTCTCAAAGAATCCATCATCACAGCAAAGGAACTTTGAGGTGAATTTAGTTGCCAGATTCCCTTTTGGATACCGGCTAGGTTTAAACTTAGCCAAAATACTAAAAGACTTAACTGCAACAACCAAAAGAGCCCGTTCGGGAATCGGATTGCAGATTTATCTTTTGGAAAATTCAGAAATTCGAAACAAGCGGCGAAGAGGATCATGGAGTTTATACCAATCGTAGTACCCATAGCATGTGCCACGGTAATATGGGTTCCATGGGTATATATATTGATGGCCGGAATGGACATCAGAATAGCTTGGCCCATATTGATAAACACCCAGAAGTCAGCAGCCATCAGAAATCGATAAGGAAAATAATGGTAATGTTTTTGAAAAGATTGAACCGTCGACTTCCAGCTGTAAATTATTTTTACAAAAAATACCCATTCGGTCATGCTCACGATATACCCCAAATATTTTATAAAAGGTGCTGTAGGCAAAGTATAAATATGATGTCCCCAGTTAAACATTAAATTAAACAATCCTAGAAAATACATAAGGAAAGCGAGCTTACTTTTTCCGGTATTTTGGGTATTGGTTATTTTGTCCATTAGGAAAAATGCCGTACCGTAAAGCAATTGATTCCACGCACCGACCAATGAACCATTTACTTTCCATTGTATGGTCATATCCGTAATGAAGTGGGATCTGAAATATGGAAATATCCATAAGTAATTTTCAATAAATGTGAATAGAAAAAATAGGATACCAGTCATCCACATCCAGATATAGACTGGCCATTCCCCTATTTTTTTAAACGCAGTAAAGAAATTGATCAGGAATAATATCCAAGCTAAGGCTATAGGCAGCGCCCAAACAGGCTTGAATTCCCAATATTCTCGGCCGCCGAAATTCTTCGTGAAATAAGAAAAGAGAATACCCGATATAGCTATGATCCAGAGTATCCATTGGAGGTAGGCCAATTTTTCAGACACAGGTGTCTTGTTCAAATATTGGATGCCACTATATACACAGCCTGAGGCACCCAGCAGAATCCAGAACATCGCCATCGAGACATGAAGGGGTCTTAATGTTGTGAAATTGAAAGAATCTTTAAGGAAATCTGGGAATAGATAGGTCAGAGAAGCGAGTAGTCCGAAACAAAGTGCCAGTAATAGGAGCAACAAAGCACTCCCTAAAAACAATTTGCCGATATGATTGTTAGTTTGTTTCATAGGCTTCAATCATGCCATAATTTGTGGCTTTAAATTGTCTTGGATCCGATATGCCTGAGGCATCTGTAGATTTTAAAAATTCGATCAGTAGATTCAATTCATCTTCCGGCATATTAAAGGATGGCATTTGTCGGGTACCGGAATAAATCATCGCCCTTACTAACTTTTCGTCCTTGCCTGGCGATGAAAGTATATTGGTGAGATCTGGTCCCAAATAGCCCCCTAAGCCATATAGCTGGTGACAGCTTTGACAATTGTATTTTTGCCATATCAGTCGTCCTTCGGCTGTTTTGTGCCCGCCTAAATGGACAGTGTTCATCACTGGGGCCAGATAAATGCACAATGAATAAGCGAGAAACAATAAGCTCAATAGAGCGAATAATAATCTAGGTCGGATCTTCATAGTAGGTGGAAATAACTACTTAAGTTTTTCAAATTTAGCCTGAAAAAACCGAAGGTATTTAGGCTCATAAATCATCTTTAATCCCTTGATCGTTTTTCTTCTTTGATATACTGCGGCAGCTGATTCTGCGATAACATCCATATGGGCCTGGGTATATACCCTTCGTGGAATGGTAAAGCGCACTAACTCTAGTGGAGGATAATAGTTTTTTCCATTTGATTTTCTGCCTGCCGAAACGATTCCTCTTTCCATGGTTCTAACCCCCGAATCAATAAATATTTCTGCGGCTAGGGTTTGCGCCGGAAATTCATCCTGGGTGAGATGAGGAAGCATGGCACGGGCATCCACAAATATTCCATGACCTCCAATGGGCTTTACAATCGGAATGCCATAATCCTGCATTTTCTTGCCCAGATATTCAACCTGTCCCACTCTCGCATGCTGATGATTATCGTCGAGGCTTTCTGCAATACCCAGTGCAATGGCTTCCATATCTCTTCCGGCCAAGCCACCATAAGTGTGAAGGCCTTCATATACCACTACCAGGTTTCTAGCTTCTTCAAAAACATCCCATTCGTTGGTGGCCATAAATCCACCGATATTTACGAGTGCATCTTTTTTAGCACTCATAGTAGCGCCGTCGGTTAAGGAGCAGATTTCAAAAACAATTTCACGGATAGACTTCTTCTCATAGTCCTTCTCTCTTTGTTGAATAAAATATGCGTTTTCAGCCACGCGGGTCATGTCATGTATAATTCTGATTTGGTGTTTTTTTGTATAGGCTCTTAACTCCTTTAGATTGGCCATGCTGATGGGCTGACCTCCGGCCAAATTTACATTGGTGGCCAAACTAATATAGGCTATTTTCTTGGCCCCATATTTCTTGACCAGTTTCTCTAGTTTGGCCAGATCCACATTGCCTTTGAATGGATGTTCATTTGAAGGGTCATGTGCTTCATCGATAATAATATCTTCGAAAGTGCCACCGGCCAATTCCTGATGTAAACGGGTGGTGGTAAAATACATATTGCCAGGAACAATATCTCCTTTTTTAATGAGGATCTTAGACAGAATATTTTCAGCCGCTCTGCCCTGATGGGTGGGTATGATGTATTTGTAGCCGTAATTTTTTTGAATAGCACTTTCCATCTTGTAATAACTTTTACTTCCGGCATAAGCCTCATCGCCGATCATCAATGCCCCCCATTGGCGATCGCTCATGGAGTTGGTTCCGCTATCGGTCAACAGGTCGATATAGACGTCTTCGGATTTAAGTAAAAAAGTGTTGAATCCGGCTTCTTTAATAGCTTTGATTCGTTGCGGTTTCGTTGTCATTTTCAACAACTCCACCATTTTCATTTTGTAGGGCTCCGCCCAAGATCTAGTTTTGATATTCATATGATTAGTGTTTTATTTTTTCGTATAGTTTTACTAGTGATGTCAGAAGACCATTTGGTGTAGTTAAAATTTGATAATGATTTTGTCCGAACATCTGCGGGAGATAATACCTCGCCTGCGATTCTATAGCCAAAGCATAGGAATTAATGTTTTGAGTTTTCAATTCATATAATGCTTGTTTGACATCCTGGATGCCATATTTTCCTTCGTACTTATCGTAATCATTTGGCTTGCCGTCCGATAATAGAATCACCCATTTGTTTTTGGCTTGGCGCTGCCCCAATATGAAACCTGAATGTCGTAAGGCGGCTCCGATTCGAGTATAACCACTGGGTTCTATACTTCCGATCCGGTGCTTAGACACCGACCAGTCATCCTCAAAATTTTTCATCGAGACATAACTCAAATAATTTCTCGTTTTGGAATAAAAACCATGCACTGAAAAGTCGATATGGTTTTCCTGCAATATTTCTCCGAACAAAATACTCACTTGTTTTTCAACGTCTATAACACGGTTGCCATCGGCATATCCATCGCTGGATAAACTAATATCCATTAACAGTAATATGGATATATCCTTTTCCTTCTTCCTTCTAGACAGGTAGACTTTCTCATCTGGTGTATGTCGATTAGCGAGGTCCATATATAGATCATTGAGGGCATCAATATCAAATTCATCGCCTTCGCTTTGTCGCCTGACCTGCTGCCGTTTATTATTCACTGAGGTGAGCATTTTTCGGAGGCCATTCAAAGTAGTCTGATTTTTTTGAATGGTATTTTCATAATAGGTGCTTTCCGACTTGACAGCCAATGAAGGATAAACCTGACAAAAATTCTTTCGGTATTCGTTTTTAGCGAAATTCCATTCATCGTACGAAAAATGAAAATCATTACTTGCATGGGTTGCACTTTCGGAGATACTTGTATTTTCAATAAATTCGGCGTGATAAACAGAATGCGCAGTATCATCTACGCGCACCACAAATTTCATATTCAACTCATCCAAGGCCTGCTGGTGTTCTTCCAATTCATTTTCGCCGTCAAAATCACGCCAGATTCCGGAATGTTCATCGGCTGTTTCAACCTTTTCAAAATTATGGGTCATCACATAATCTTCTTGTTGCTTTTTGTCTACTTCGACTGTAATAATTTCCTCCACGGCTTTTGTCATTAAAACGGTTTGAGCTGCTTCCTCCATGGATTTCTTTACTTCCTGAGAAAAATGCTGAAGCGTGTTCTCATCTTTACTTTCCCGTTCACATCGCATCCATTTGCCGAAAAGCCATGAACGATCTATCATTTTCCCTTCTGGTGTTTGCTGTCGTAATTGGTACTCGAAATTTTCAAACCATTTTTTAGCAAGAGGATAATCGATAAATAATTTAGCCAGTACCGATATGGAAGTTTCTTCGGCTTTTTGCCGAGCCTGTATTACCTCTAAATCTGAGGGTTCGAACCAGTTTAGATTATGTTCTTGTTGAACTGTTAGGTAGAGTAGCCGAAAATAGTAATAGGATAAATTTTGTTCAAAGGATTCAAACATAGAAAATGAAGCAGGGAAAAAATAGCTGTTATTCTTATATCCACCCTCTCTCTCTGCAGGATATATTTCAATAGATTGGCCGGAGAGTGCTCTTGCCAGAATTGTCAGTCGTTGCTTAATGTCATTCAGAATCACGACTTTTTCATTTTTCTGAATAACATTCATTTTTCTTTTCTGAAGAAAGTGAACGATTTTACCAAACAGGAATTCATCTAAGGCCATAGTTATTACATTATCAAGTCGGTTAAATTATACAAGGCATCCAGAATTTGTTTTTCGTCTGAAAGAGGTTCCATCACGGCTACCTTCACTGCAAGTCTAATTGCCAGACCTGAATGAATTAGTTTAGCTGCATCGACCAATAATCGGGTGGATACGGTTTCTGCCAGACCTAGTTCAGATAGGTTTCTCACTTTATTTCCAAGCATGACTAATTTTTTTGCCATACTCAAATCGACTCCACTTTCCTGGATCAGTATTTCTTGTTCAAGTTCAGGCTCAGGGTATTGGAAGGAGATGGCAACAAATCTTTGTCGGGTTGAAGGTTTCAACTCCTTAAATCCTCTTTGATAACCGGGATTAAAGGAGGCAACCAGTCTAAAATTATCATGCGCCTTTATCGATTCGCCTAGTTTGTCGATATAAAGTTCCCTTCGGTGATCTGTGAGTGAATGGATTGCTACAACAACATCGGGTCGGGCTTCGGCTACTTCATCGAGATACAAAATATATCCGTTTTTAACTGCCGTAGTCAATGGACCATCGAGCCAAATAGTTTCTGCGCCTTTAATAATAAACCGACCAATCAAATCTGTGGATGAAGTTTCTTCATGACAACTCACCGTAATCAATTTTGTATCGAACTGATACGCCATGAATTCTATAAACCGCGATTTGCCCGTGCCGGTTGGTCCTTTTAACAGAAGGGGTAATTTATTTTCAAATACTTGTTCGAATACCTCTATTTCTTTTCCAACTGCCCGATAATAGGGACTGGTAATCATTGTTTTCATGACTAGTTCCATCTATATTAATTGAAAGTTTGTAATTCATTTTCCAACTGAATTGTCTTAGGGAAAAGGATATTGTTTTCTAAATGAACATGCAGATGCAGGTCTCGTTCAAATTCATCCAATTTTGAATAAAAAGCGATGAAAGTATTACAAGCCCAAACAGGAGGGGTATACTGTTGGGTCAGTATCGAAATTTGCCTGAAGATTTCGCCGGCATTTTCATGCTCTAATTGCATCATATGTATGGGATTTTCGACCTTGCCAAAATGAGGAGGCAATGCAGGGCGATTTTCCTTTTTCGCAGCCACCAAATTTTTGATATAAGGGAATAGAATCTGTTCTTCCTTTAGCATATGATGCAAAAGTTCCTGCTTTATCGCCATGTACAATGGGACGATTTCTTTGAGTGGCGGATGATTTTCACCATGCACCTTCACTACCTTATTGGCATAATGATCAAGTATGTCAAATGCTTCCAAAACATACTTGTGATGGGTATTGATGATGTAATCTGCTAGAAAATCCAATGACCATTTCTTATGGTCCTGCGAAGGTGAACTATTGGAAGATGATTGGTTCAGTTCGTCCAATAATACTTCTAGATTAATATTTTTCCTTTCACATGCACGTGCAATGGAAATCCCACCACCGCAGCAAAAGTCTATTCCGTACTTTTTGAATATGTCGGCCGTTTTGATATTATCGCTCACTACGTCAGCGATCTTTAATTCCTGATTAATGTTCATATTTTATATATTTATTTTTGTAAGTGATTCAAGTGCCTCGTCGTTGGGGGTGCCATATTTAATAAATTCATAGATATAATAACCAATACCTGTTGTAAACAATGTTGCGCAGGTGGCCAAGACGGCAAAGTGCACCTGAATTTCTTTTTGCACATCTCCGAATTCCAAACCAACTTTCCTTTCTAAATAAACTTGTGCCACACCTGCTACTCCAAAGGCAGCGGTCATACCAATCATACCGATATTAGATAACCAAAATGCCAATATGCCGGATTGGGTATCATACAATTTTCTTCCGGTCAGGTTGGGCATGGAATAACTGATAAAGGCCAGCACGATCATTCCGTAGGCTCCCCAAAATGCAAGGTGTCCGTGCATAGCTGTTACTAGGGTACCATGGGTATACATGTTTACGCCGGGCATGGTATGTGCAAGACCCAGCAAGCCCGCTCCTAGAAAGGAGACGATGGCTGTACCCAGGGTCCAACTTAATGCAATTTTATTGGGATGTTTTTTCTCTCCTTTTCTATACATGGAAACGGCGAATAAGGCCATGCCTAAAAAGGCTAAAGGCTCTAGGGCAGAAAATACTCCGCCAATAACTAGCCAAATTTTTCCGACTCCAATGTAGTAATAGTGATGGCCGGTGCCGAGTATTCCGGAAATGAAAGTTAGGCCTACTATAACATATAGCCATTTTTCTATGACCTCACGGTCGACACCGGTGATTTTAATTAGTAGAAAAGCGAGAATGCCTCCCATAATAAGTTCCCATACACCTTCCACCCATAAATGCACTACCCACCAACGAAAGAATGAATCCATGGTTTGATTGTCAAACCAGATCATACCCGGCAAATAGAGCAATGCTGCAAATACCAGCCCCATGGTTAAAACCAAAGAAGTAGTTGTTCTCTTTTTTCCTTTAAAAAGAGTCATAAGGATGATGCCCAGAAAGGTTAGCACATTCACAACGACTAGCCAGTCTAATGGTCTGGGGATTTCCAAGAATTTGCGACCTTCCCAATAATTGAAATGATAACCCACTATGGCAATAACGCCTACTGCCGCTAGTGAAATTAATTGGATATAAGCAAGTTTCACACTTACTAATTCATTTTCAGCCTCTTCGGGAATGATGTAATAAGCAGCTCCCATAAAACCGGACAACAACCATACCACCAACAGATTGGTGTGAACCGCTCTCGCTGTGTTGAAAGGGGTAATGACGTGTAATACATCGTATCCCATATGAGCGAATGCCATAATAAAACCATAGATAATTTGAAGGGTAAGGAGCAACATGGAAAGTGCAAAAAACCAGTATGCTACTTTTTGTGATTTGTATTTCATGATAGGGTGAATTAAAAATTAAAGGATTATTTTTTCAAGTCAGGTTTAGGTGGAAACCCATTAAGGTCTACTTCGCCGATCCATTTAAAAAAGGCCACTACATCGTTGGCTTCTTTTTCACTCATGGCATAGGCGACCATTTTTCTACCCCGGGGCGACCAGGGCGTTTTGCTCATCAAGGCGGCTTTGATATAGGCTTCACCCCTTCGAACGAACACTTTGGTTAATTCTGGTGCATAATAGGCTCCTTCACCAAATAGAGTGTGACAACCCATACAATTATTTTTTTCCCAGATCCGCTTTCCGGAGATAACCTGAGGGGAAAGATTTTCTTCATGAGTCTGTTTGGGCACTTCATTGCTGAGTGAATTCCATGATAGCCCAAGAAAGATGGCGAATGTGACCACAGTACCTCCTAGAAAGAATACTTTGGCTTGTGATTTCGATAGCATATTGTTTGATTTATGGTTTTTAATGATCTGAGCTTTACTTATTACCGGTCATTTAAGGTGTTGTTTTATTTTCACAATGATGTCTTTAGGCTCCAGTGCCAAAACGTTTTGCTGAAATACGATATTTTCCTTTCTTTGGATGAGGTGAATAGTATGGGAATGATGGAACTTAGAACATTTCATGGGAGGAAGAGGAACATTTTATGATTGTTGTTTTTCATATAATAAGAGAATAATACCTTTTTATCTTAAATAAAATTAAAAAAATTTATGGCAAGAACAAAATTGCTTTTTTATTACTGACCATTATATTAAAATCTAAAATCGTATTCTTTTCAAGCATGTTTTTTAAGCTCTGTTTGATTTTTAAATATTCATTATGCATCGGACAAGGATGAATATTGCTGCACTGATCCAGACCTAAAACGCAATTGTTCAGGAGTCCGTCGCCATCAATGAGTTGTACAATGTCGATAATAGGTTTATTCATTTGTGCATCGGTCATGCTAAAGCCACCATTGGGACCTTTCACGGAAAGGATGATTTTTTTACGACTCAATTCCTGGAGAATTTTGGCGACAAAAAACTCAGGAGCTTGAATCCCTTTGGCGATTTCCTTAACGCCTATATATTTCCCAATCTCTCGTTGCTGTGCGAGATAAATACTTGCTTTGATGGCATATTCACAGGATTTTGAAAACATATCTTATGTGGTTTCTATCACAAAGGTATAAGTCAGGTTTCCATTATAAAAGATATTAGCCTCTTTTATTCTCGAAACTGATTAATGTCATGAAATTGTCACATGCGATAGTCAGGTGTTTGAAAATTTTAGGATTTAGGGTCTGCTGTTTAAGTCGATTACACTTCAAATTCAAGGAAGTGTTAAAGGCATAGTACATGGGTATAGCCCGTTAAGGCTGACGCAGAATACCGTAGTGAGGTAAGTGTGCAAAACGTGGTGCCTAGTTTGAAACTCAACCTATTTTAGAACACGGCATTTCACTTAGGTTCAAGTTGGAGATGCATTCGACTCGTTCAAATCTGTGCAATAAATGCATGGTATTAGGATCTTTGATAAGAAAACTTGTGCATTAAGTCATCCAAAAAATCATTAATAGCCACTAAATTAAATATGATGAATGTTAAACATCGTACCCTATTCACCAATCCAAAGCAATTTAGGCCCAAATTGTAGAAGAGCAAGCAATTCAGGAATGGACATGCGGTTTGAAACAAAGTGAGATACAAAACGAATTAAAACTAACAGAGTATAAATTCGTTCAGAAGCTTTTAGTCAGGTTGAGTTGCAGAGTGAGAATGAAGTAGAAATCAGAGTGCTTATCGCTTTCGCTCTTCGCAGTATAAAAATTCATTTAGAGTTAGAAACAGAATGAGGATGAAGAAAAAAATCAGAGCGAGAACTTATCGCTTTCGCTCTTGGTAGTAAAGCCTGTCTTTAAGAGCAAGAAACAGAGCGAGATCGAAGAAAAAAATAGAGCGAGTACTCATCGCTTTCGCTGTAAAGGCGATCGATAAGACCGTGAGACAGGGCGAGAATGAAGCAGAGTGAGAAACAGAGTGAGAGTGAAGAAAAAAATCAGAGCGAGAACTTAATCAGGAGCTTACGCTCTCTGCTCTTCAGAGTGAGAAACAGAATGAGAATGAAGAAAAAAATCAGAGCGAGAACTCGATCAGGAGCTTACGCTCTCTGCTCTCATTCTCGCTCTGATTTTTTGTACCACGTACGAGAGTCGAACTCGTCATTCCTCCGTGAAAGGGAGGCGTCTTAACCGATTGACCAACGCGGCATTTTTCCGAAACGGAGTGCAAATGTAAAACAGCTTTTTCAGATTTGCAAAAAATTATCATTCAAATGCCTGTAAGTGGTTGTCATTACGGCCTCAGCATTGTACTTTTGCCCCACTTTATTATTCTTTCAAACTAAAAATCATCATCATGAGTACAATTAAAGTCGCCATTAACGGGTTCGGACGCATCGGCCGTCTGGTTTATCGTCAAATCTATAATATGCAAGGCATCGATGTAGTCGCTATCAACGACTTGACCAGTCCAGCCACTTTAGCCCATTTGCTGAAATATGATACCGCACAAGGTCGCTTTAATCATGATGTGAAAAGTACAGATAGCGCTATTGTGGTCAATGGAGATGAAGTGAAAGTCTATGCCCAGAAGGATCCGGCTCAAATTCCTTGGGGCAATCATGGTATCGATGTGGTGCTTGAATGTACCGGTTTCTTTACCGACAAAGACAAGGCCATGGCTCATATCACTGCGGGTGCTAAGCGTGTGGTGATTTCTGCCCCTGCCACCGGTGATTTGAAAACCATCGTTTATAATGTCAATCATGAGATTTTGGATGGTACTGAAACCGTTATTTCATGCGCTTCATGTACAACCAATTGTTTAGCCCCTATGGCGAAAGTATTGAATGACGAATATGGTATCATTACCGGTATCATGACCACGATTCACGCCTATACAAATGATCAGAATACCCTCGATGCACCTCATCCGAAGAATGACTTACGTCGTGGACGTGCGGCTGCATCGAATATTGTACCGAACAGTACAGGTGCGGCTAAGGCGATTGGTTTAGTATTACCTGAACTGAAAGGAAAATTAGACGGAGGTGCACAACGTGTTCCGACCATTACCGGTTCCCTCACTGAATTGACCACCATCCTCAACAAAAAAACAACCGCAGAAGAAATCAATGCAGCCATGAAAGCGGCAGCGAATGAAAGCTATGGTTATAATGAAGACGAAATCGTGAGCAGCGATATCATCGGTACCACCTTTGGATCATTGTTTGATGCTACCCAAACGAAAGTCATGACTGTAGGCGATACCCAAATGGTGAAAACCGTAAGCTGGTATGACAATGAAAATAGTTATGTAAGTCAGTTGGTGCGGACTCTGCATTACTTCGCCGGTAAAATGGCATAAGGATACTCCTAAAAACCTCTCATACTTCGTTACGTATATTTTTCAAATCCTTAATTTACGCCCGGTAAACGCAGTCTTTGAAAAATTTACAAGCCTCGTCTGAGAGGTATTTAGAAGCACCCATAAGACTATACTTATTTATACAGATCCCTTTCGCAAGAGAGGGATTTTTTTACTTCGAAACTTAGGTCAAAGAATCTGTTAATCTAAATTATCTTTGCCCCACAAAAAAAATCACATGCGCATACTCATCCTGATTGGCTTACTATTGTTATCGTTCAACTCCCCGGCCCAACAAAAAACCGAGAAGACCCCTGAAATGAAAGCCCGCACCAAGACCACCGAAATGGTGCAGTCGCTCAAATTGAGTAAGGAGCAGGAAACCATGCTGTATTCGGTGAACCTGAAAGCCTATCAAAGCATTGCAACCTACGAGGCCAAAAAGCCGGGTAAGAAAATGCTGAAACGCCAAAAAGGGATCGTGAAAAATATGCGCGAAAAGGAATATGCCAAGGTGCTGAGTCCTGCCCAATACAAACAATATCAGGAAAACCAAAAGAAGGAAAAGGAGCTGAAGAAAAAACAGGAAGAGGCTGAGAAGAAAGCCGAAGCGGCGAAAAAATCAGCAACTAAAACCAAAGAGGTCAATAAGAAAAAAGAGAAGGATGAGGATGAAGAGTAGTTTCTCACAGACCATCTGTTTATTTAAAAATATATAATCATCATATTATGTCAGCATTCAGTCAATTTAATTTTTCCGGCCATAAAGCCCTCGTCCGCGTCGATTTCAATGTACCTCTCGATGCCGAATTCAATATTACCGATGACACCCGCATGAAAGCTGCGGTCGATACCATTCAAAAAATACGACAGGATGGTGGCAGCGTTATCCTGATGTCTCACCTGGGCAGACCCAAAGAAGGTCCTGCCGACAAATATTCTCTAAGACATATCATCAGTCATTTGAGCGAATTGCTGGGTGGAATTCCTGTGCAATTTGCCGCAGACTGTATCGGAGATGAAGCCGTGCAGCTGGCCTCTAAACTGCAAGCCGGTGATGTCTTGTTACTCGAAAATCTTCGCTTTTATAAAGAAGAAGAAAAGGGAGACATCAACTTTGCCAAAAAACTTGCCGACCTGGGCGATGTTTGGGTGAACGATGCTTTCGGAACAGCTCATCGGGCCCATGCTTCTACCGCGGTGATGGGACAATACTTTCAGGCTGAGAACCGCCTCTTTGGATTGCTCATGAATGCCGAGGTGGCGAATGCCGAAAAAGTGATGCACCATGCCGACCGTCCTTTCACAGCTATACTCGGTGGCGCCAAGGTGAGTGATAAAATCCTTCTCATTGAAAAGTTGATGGAGAAGGCCGACAACATCATCATCGGTGGTGGAATGGCTTATACCTTTCTAAAAGCGCAAGGACATATCATCGGTTCGTCTTTATGTGAAGACGACCGACTGGAGCTCGCCAATGAGTTATTGGCCAAAGCAAAAGCCAAAGGCGTGCAACTGTTAATCCCTGCCGATAGTGTCATAGCCGATAAATTTGCCCCGGACGCGAATACGCAAATCGTAGATAATAATCATATCCCTGAAGGATGGATGGGACTCGATATTGGCAACAAAGCCATTGCAGCCTATAGTGATGTCATAGCCCAATCGAAAACAATCTTATGGAATGGTCCCATGGGTGTTTTTGAAATGGAGAAGTTTCAAAATGGAACCAAATCCATTGCGTTGGCTATTGCATCAGCTACTCAACATGGCGCTTTCTCCCTCATTGGCGGCGGCGATTCAGTAGCAGCCATCAACAAATTCGAACTGGCCGACCAAGTCTCTTACGTCAGTACCGGAGGCGGGGCATTACTCGAATATTTCGAAGGCAAGGAGTTGCCGGGTATCGGAGCGGTTAGAGGGTAATGTTCAATGTTCAATGTTTAATGTTGAATAGTACGCCCATTAATCATTAAGCATTTAACATTCATCATTCTAAAACAAATTCCCCATCGTTTTATCCTTCGGAAACTTCACCGAATAACTCACCTTCACTTTACGTGTTTCTCCGGCGGGTATGTCGAGTTTCCAGGTCAGTACGCCTGTTTCTGCATTCACGGCGGCATCGCTGCTTTCGAGAAGATTCACTTCAATCTCTTTGTTGCTGCTAATCGGGTGCTGATCTTTCAAGAGTAATTGAATCGATTCTTTACGCGTGTTTTTTACTTTGATTTCATAGGTCACAGTATGGAGTTTGTTGGTGCCAATGAGTTTGCTGCTGCAATAATCCATCACCTTCTCGCGCTTCACCACAATTTTTCGGTCACGACCCAGGGAGATATTGAGGGTATCCTGAGTGCTGTTCGGATCGATAAAACTTTTTCCGACATATGTACCATCAAAGATAATATTGGCCGGACCGGGGATGAGATTGAGTTGTTCCCAATCCGCTATTTCAGCAATAAGGAAGGCGTCTTTATCCATTTTCGGTACACTGTAATATTTATATACTGCCGGCAACTCATACTCTTTCATACTCACACTATGAGATTTATTATCACTCGGGATATCGTAGGGGAGTTCGATATCGAAACTGGCATTGAGGGCTGTTTCCGATACGGTCGTAAATTTATTCATGGTCTTCTCCTGCATTTTTTCAGTGGCTACAATTTCTTTATCCTGGTATCCCAGCGTGGCCGAGGCGGGGGCACTGCCATAGGTCTGCATGATATTGCGGGAAACATTTTGATCATAGCTTTTATAAACCGGTTGATAGTATTGAAGAAACCAGGTACTGAGTATGGGCGCATTGCCACTCTGACTCGGATTTCCGGTACTGAGGGTGAGCTTCACATGATTCCAGTCGAGACCGGTGCGTTGCACAATATTGCCTTTGTAAATCAGGCGCAACGGACTCTTGGTATCTTTTGTTTTCAAATCATACATGGGGCTCCAGGCAGCGGTATAACTCAGATAACTGATATTGAAATTGGCCGTGGTACTGTTGCTATTTAAAATTTGTAAAACGATCTCACCTTTTTCTTCTCCACTCACCTGAGTCATTTCATTGAGTTGCTGTTTCAATTGATTCAATTTATCCCATTGCACTTTTTCTTTTTGTTTGAGGGTTTGAACCGTTTGCGAAATAGCGGCATGTTTGGTCAAATAATATTCAACCAGCTTTTGAAGTTCAACAACATTAAGTCCTGTTTGTGAACCGCCAACTTGTTTATTGGCATCAAGTATACTCAATACATTTTCTTGTGTCTTTGTAAGGATGCGGGTTTGTTCCAGATCTGATTCAAGAATTTTAATACTGTCTTCAATTCTTTTGATTTCAGGTGTTTTCGTTTTTGGTGTGAGAAACTCTTTGCGGAAACTGACACTCAGTATGGTAAGATCTTTATCGCTGCCTACTTGTATACTATTCTCATCTATCGTACTACTGATATTGCGGATCACGAGTTCGCTATTGCCGGCAGGCAGGCTGGCACGGGCACTATGACTGAGTTCTGCTGCTGTGCTGTATACGGTCACCGCATTCAAAGTGGCTTGAGTGGTGATGGGTTGTTGCGCTTTCAATCCAATAGAAAGCAATACGAGGAAAGAGATGAAAATGATTTTTCGCATATGTCTTTGTTTTGATAGACAGATGCACGAAAAAATCGATTCCACAAAAACAATCGTGGATTCAGGTGAAGAAAATGTGAAATCGTGAGCTAAAATTTTTCTTGAAGAGGAATGTTTTTATTTGAAACGAAAGCCATTCAGAAAAAGATCCAGGGCATTTTGATTCGGATATTCTCGAGGACCGTAGACCATCATAACGGCCATGATGGAACCATTGGTCCAACCCTTTACCACCCATGAATCATCTTCACTGTCTTCCCAATAATCCAATACACCTATAGCGTCCGGTGCATCTTTCAAAATATGTCCTTTCCCGTATCCGGTTGTGTTCGTGATGTTGAAACTCGTTTGTAAATAATCCAAATAGGCAATTAACAGATCTTCCATTTCTGTACGAGTGCCGGATATTTTCTCTTTCAGCTTAACCACGATCAAACTGTAATGAAACTCACCCGAAGAGAAATCTCCGGTATAGAGTTTTGAACTATCGGGAGAATAACTGATATCAAAGTTTTTAGGAGTTTGATCATCCGGCAGATAGGCAAAGCAACCGGAATTGCCCACGGGTTTTTTCACGAAGCGGGGTGGGGTGAAGGTTTCCTGTGCTAAAACGCCTGCATGAACCATCATCAACAAGAATAGGATAAAATATGTTTTCATCAGAAAGAGTTCAAATGGTTTTTAATATTGGTATAGAACATATAAGTCGGTCACTGCATCTTTTCAAAATGATTTCCCATTTCAATGAAGATTTGGGCGGCAGACACGCTTTCCGCTACAAGTCCTCCCTCCTCCTGCGTCGTCACTGCGGGCTTTCCGCTTCAATCGTTGCCGCGGTGTAAACAACATCATTGATTTTCGGTCCTATGTCAGTACTTAATATCCGAAAATTTCCTCTAGACTTAACTTCTTCACGGGTCCAAATTTCTTTAGTTCCGTCCAATTCATTTTTGCATCACTGCCTACAACGGTGAGGGTATAAGGTTTCCCGGAGATATTTTTTTTGTAGAAATTCTGAATATCCGCAAATGAAAAGGCATCAACTTGTTTGTACAGTTTTTCATTCATGTCATAGTTGATCCCTTTCTTCTGAGCATTGAGATAGCTGAAGAGGATACCTGTTTTAGTCGTACGCGTTGTTGAAATCGTATTTCTGATACCGGCTTTACTTTGTGTAAATAATTTTTCAGATTCCGGCAGATTGGTCAGCAATTCTTGCATACCGGCAATAGCTTCTTTCATTTTATCGGCCTGGCAACCTACATAGGCACTGACTGAAAACGGATCTCCTTTCTTCTGTGGTGTAGCGTACGCAGCATAGGTAGAATAGGCGAGTGCTTTGGATTCGCGTATTTCCTGAAATACTATACCACTCATGTTGCCGCCAAAATATTCATTGAACATACTGATGGTCGGCACAACTTCCGGATTGTATACATCCCCATTGCGGAACCATTGAATTTCTGCTTGAACCATGTCATAATCCGCAAATAAAACTTCATTGCTGGCAGTCTGGTTGAAGGTATATGGTTTGGCTTCCGGAGTTGGGGTAAATTTAGCCGGAAGGGTATGCATGCGTCCGAGGATACGCGTGATCTCATTGGCAGACTCAGGGCCATAATACAGTACTTTATGGTTATAAGAAGTGAGGCTGTGAAGAATATCAATGAGGTCCTTCGGTTGAATTTTATCCAGTTCGTCATTGCTCAATTCATTGTTGAACGGATTGTACGGACCATATTGAGCGTAGTAGCGTAGTCCGCTACGGATCATGTTTTTGTTCAATTTAGCATCGCTGCGTTTTTTCTTTTCTCCGGCGATCATTTCTTTCAAAGCTTCTTCATTGGGTTGGCAATTGGCCAGCAATTCTTCAAATAACATGAGTGCCTTCAGGTAATTGTCTTGCAGGCCACTGAGGTAAACATAACTTTCTTCCTCTCCGGCACTGACACCGAAATCACAAGCCAGGGAATAAAACATCTGACTGATTTCGTCGGCAGAATATTTATCGGTACCGAGGTATTGAAGGTAGTCCATCGCAATGGGGAATAACTTGTTGTGCAGAGACCCTGTTTCGATATAATAATATTGGGTAAATAATGGATTGGTGGTATTCGGTACGCGCAACAAAGGAACATTATTCGTTGAGGTTGTTACAGTAGCTCGTTCAATATCTTTATCATAGTTGACAAATACAGGGGCTACCGGTTCCGCTTTCATATTGGCCACACTTTTCACGAAATCACTTTGTGCATCGCGATTTACACTCACCGGGGTAATGGCAGGTTTATCCACTTTTTTCACATTTTCATCTTTGCCGATTCGTTTGTAAATGCAGACATAATTATTATTCAACCATTTCTTTGTGAATGCTTGTATATCGGCTTTTGTAATTTTGCTCATCTCGTCCAATTGAGCTACTGTTTTATCCCAACCTACTTCGGAGGTAAAAGATTCGAGCAAACCGAAGGCCCGGCCACCATTATTTTCACGTTGCTGGATTAAACTTTTGCGATAATTGTTGACGATGGCAGTGATCAACCCCTGATCGAAGTTGCCGCTTTTAAGTAATTCGATTTGTCCGAGCATGAGTGCCCTTACCTCTTCCAGTTTTTGTCCTTCTTTCGCTTTACCTTCCATGAATAATACACTGTAATCCTTTAGCGTATAGGCGCCGGCGCTGGCTTCTAACACAGTTTGTTTTTTAACTAAATTCAAATCCATTAAACCGGCATTGCCATTGGAAAGAATACTGCTCATTAGATTCAACAACATGGCTTCTTTACTGCTGGCGCCGGGGAAGCGAAATGCGAGATCAACATATTCTGCATCCGGTCCATAAACTGTTCCTTCAATGGGCGAGGTGATTTCAGGTTCAGGCTTGAATGTATAGGCCGGAACCGGTTTAGGCTTCATGTACGAAAAAGACTTATCTATCTTAGCGATCAACTGATCCGGATCAAAATCTCCGGCCATGATGACGCACATATTATTGGGCACATAATTCTTATAAAAATAATTTCTGATTTCTTTCAGGGATGGGTTTTTCAAATGCTCTATGGTACCGATGGTTGTTTGCAATCCATAATTATGGTTTTTGAATAATTTTTCAAACAGCATTTCAAATACTTTATTATCATCGGCATCCAGGCCACGGTTTTTTTCTTCGTACACAGCCTCCAGCTCAGTATGAAATATTCTTAGTACCGGGTTACGAAAGCGCTCTGCCTCTACGGCCAACCATCTGTCAATCTGATTGGAAGGAATGTCATTGATATAAGCGGTTTGCTCAAATGAAGTAAAGGCATTGGTCCCCTTTGCACCGATCATGCTCATCATTTTATCGTATTCATTGGCAATTGCATATTTAGAGGCGATGCCGGAAACGGAATCTATTTTGCGATAAATGGAAGTACGTTTTTTCTCGTCAGTGGTCGAATTATATTGTTCGTATAATTCATCAATCATATCGAGGTATTTTTTTTCTGATTTCCAGTCGAGGGAACCAAATTTATCGGTGCCTTTAAACAGCATATGTTCCAGATAATGGGCGAGTCCGGTATGATCATGCGGATCTGTTTTACTTCCGGCCTTGGTGGCAATAATCGTTTGAATCCGAGGGGTTTCCTTATTCACAGTCAGAATGACGGTGAGTCCGTTTTTAAGGGTATAAAAGCGGGTATTCATTTTATCATTGGGCACAAATTGATATTCGTAACCATTGGCACTGGCTTTAGACCAATTGGCATCTTGTGCGAAGGCAAATAATGGCAACAGGAATAGTAAATAGAGGATGAACTTTTTCATTAAAAATGGTTTAAGCGATAAATATACAGACAGATAGGCGAACAATCGGAATTCTTGCGTGGAAACGGACATTCACACACATAAAAAAAATCCGCACGAGGCGGATTTTTTAATTATTTATTGACTCAATTATTTATTGACACCATCTTTCAATTCAAGATCACGGGTCAGGATGAGGTACTCATCGGCATCTTTAATACGAAGCCATTTCTTGTATTGATCGTCATCTAAAGTTTCACGCAGGCGTTTGTCGCGGAGGTAATAACATTGTTTCAGTTTGTAGTTTTTCTCCAGACTGCTCATGTTTTTGTTGACAATAATCGCATCAACATCACGGCTACACTCAGAGCAGATTCCTTTGAATACAGGGCGTTGAATTTTCGCCAAATCTAAATCATCGCAAAGGACATCTAAATTGGTATAACGCTTTTTCACGACCGTCGTTTGGTATTCATTTTCTTCAGAAGTCATTTTGATTTCTTTCTCTTTACGAACTTGTCTCTTGACCGGTTTCGCTCTGCTCGGTGGTGGCGGTGGAGCCGGAGCGGCTTCTACAGGGCGACGATCACCGGAACCATAATAACGGTCGTAGCGATCACGGTTTTCATTGTAAGGACGGTATTCACCATAGCTGGTATAGTAGCCACCTGAACGGGCACGTGGTTGGCGAGGTTCTCTCGGAGCCGGCGCTTCCTCAACTACTTCTGCTTTTTCTTTACGAATCACGCGTTTTTCATCCTGATACTTGGTATCTCTTTCATTGCGTTTGATTTTTACATCATATTCATCTTCCACAGGGGCTTTCTCCACTTCTTTGGCGTCTTCATCCGTGAAAAATCCTTTAATGTTAAAATCTTCTTCTTCCTTCGGATTATTCTGATAGTAGCGGGTTTTTTTGTTTTTGTTGGTCTGTGCACTTACTTCAACTGAATATGCTGCGCACACCACGAGTAAGGCAAGGGCAAAAATTTGTTTGATCATCTTACGATTTTTAGTTTAAGGTCGGAAAAGTATAAAAAAAAATTAAAATTGTCTATTTTAGAGCGTAAATTTAGTCAAATGTTGCAAAAGTCCACTATAGAATTTTTAAAAAAGCTGAAAAAGAACAATAATAAAGTATGGTTCGATGATCATAGAGAAGAATATCTAAAGGCAAAAACGGATTTTGAGACTTTGGTGGAATTTTCTATTGACCAATTAGCAAAGTTGGACCCGGCTTATGGTCTGTTAAGAGTGCGTGATTGTGTTTTCAGAATTAATCGGGATGTTCGATTCTCGAAAGACAAATCACCATACAAGACGAATTTTGGTGCCGGATTCACCATTGGCGGTAAAAAAAGTCCATATGCAGGGTTTTATATTCATTTAGAACCTGGAAATAGTTTCATCGGCGGAGGGAGTTGGATGCCCGGGCCGCCTGTCTTATCAGCTATTCGGCAAGAAATTGACTACCATGCAGAAGAGTTTAAAAAATTGGTGGAGGGGAAGAAATTTAAACAGCATTTTGGTTCATTAAGCGCGGAGGACCGGCTGAAAAACCCACCGAAAGGGTATGCCGCGGATCATATTGCCGTGGAATATTTGAAAAACAAGAGTTTTGTAGCCGGGAAAAAAATTTCTGATGAGATTTTTTTGGAAAAGGCCGCTAAAAAGGAAATAATGACCTGCTTTGAGACGATCGCACCATTAATCTCGTTTCTGAATCGAGCCATGGCATGATCTTTGTCAGCATCATATGACAGAAAAAAAACATTTTTTGTCTAATTGTATTGTAATTTTCGACGGATTGTTTTATACTTGTACTTTCTTTCAGAGAAGAAAAATATAATTTGAATTAATTTAACAAAAAATTGATCAGGATTAAACATGAAATTTGAACCAGTCATGCGGGGTGAAATACAACCGCAGAGCGATGTTCAGGTATCATGGAAACAACAGAAAAAATAAACATAGTAAACATGAAAAGACTATTAGGATTAAACGGATTGTTGATGTTGACGCTGATCATCGCGCTTTCATCTTGCGGTGGTAAGAAATCCAGTAATTTAGTATCCTCCAAAACAGGTTGGAATTTCAACGAAGGAAAAATGGGTGGTTTTGACGTCCCTCGTTACGAAGGTCAATATGTTGGACCCGGCTTAGTGTTTGTGGAAGGTGGTCGATTTACCATGGGACAAACCGATGAAGACCTAACCTATGAGTCTAATAATATTCCAAGAACGGTATCGGTTTCATCTTTCTACATGGATGAAACTGAGGTTGCAAACATTCACTATCGTGAATATTGCTATTGGGTTTATCGTGTTTACGGTTCCGATTATCCCGATTTATATCAAAAAGCATTGCCTGATACTCAAAGCTGGAGAAGAGCGCTTCAATACAATGAGCCTCAGGTTGAATTTTATTTCCGCCATGCTGCCTATAACAATTACCCGGTTGTTGGGGTTACCTGGGATCAGGCTAACCAATATTGCCGTTGGCGTACTGATCGCGTGAATGAGTTGATTCTTATCCAACGCGGTTATTTGAAGAAGAACCCTTTCCAGGTATCTGAAGATAATTTCAGTACACGTACTTATGTTGCCGGACAATATGAAGGTTCTGTAGGTATCAAGAAAAGAGATTTGGATCCTACCGGTGTGGGCCGTCGTAATATTCGCTATGAAGACGGTATCCTGACTGCTGATTATCGCCTTCCAACAGAAGCTGAGTGGGAATATGCTGCTTTAGCTTATAAAGGTCGTAATCCTGAACCGGACAGCAAACGTCGTCGTGGTGAAGAGGTTGTCACAGATCGTCAGGTTTATCCTTGGGGAGACAATTTATCCACTCGTGAAGGAATGCGTAATTCTTATCAAGGTATGCAACTTGGTAACTTCAAACGCGGTATGGGTGATAACATGGGTGTTGCCGGTGGTTTGAATGACAATGCCGATATCCCTGCACCAATTTATTCTTACAAACCGAATGCATTTGGTTTGTACAATATGGCCGGTAATGTAAGCGAGTGGGTAATGGATGTCTATCGTCCTAATACGCCATTGGATGCTGAAGATTTCCGTCCTTTCCGTGGTAACGTGTTCGATACTTATACAACATTGGATGACTATTCATTAGAAGAGAAAGATTCTACCGGTCGTTTGGTTAAGCGCCCTGTGACTCAAGAAGAATTGGCTGAAAAGAATGTGAACTATCGTGGGGCTAATGTGATCAGCTATATCGATGGTGATTCTACCAGCGGTGCAACTTACGATTATGGTAGAACAACTTTGATCAATGATAACGCCCACGTATATAAAGGCGGTAGTTGGAACGATCGCGCTTATTGGATGAGCCCGGGTACACGTCGTTTTATGCAAGGAAATCATACCAGCTCTACCATTGGTTTCCGTTGCTGCATGGATCGCTTAGGAAGTCCTTCTGTAAAAGGTGAAGCAGGAAATCACTTTATGGGTTCCAAAAAGAAAGCAAGATAATTGTAAATAAGAATAGATATAAAAAGACCGCCTTACATGAGGCGGTTTTTTTATTCCTGAATGTAGATGTTATATTTGTATGGTGACTATAGAACAACTTTATGCTATTTATCTGAAGCACCCGTCAGTGCAAACGGATACCCGAAAACTTCAAGCCGGAGATTTGTTTTTTGCCCTTAAAGGAGAAAACTTTAACGGAAATTTATTTGCGGAAGCAGCGATAAAGAATGGGGCATCCTATGCAATTGTAGATGAAAAGGAGTATGCTCATTCCCCTCAATGTATCCTGGTGGATAATGTCTTGGATACATTGCAACAATTGGCACTATACCATCGCGAGACATTTAATATTCCGTTTATTGCCATCACCGGCTCAAATGGAAAAACTACGACCAAGGAGTTGATGTATGCGGTCCTTTCGAGTACATTCAAGACCTATGCCACACAGGGAAATTTGAATAATCATATTGGTATACCACTTACATTGCTCAGCATAAAAAGAGATGCAGAGATGGCCATTATCGAAATGGGCGCAAATCATCAAAAAGAAATCGCTTCCTATTGTCAATACGTAAAGCCCACCCATGCGCTGATTAATAATTGTGGAAAGGCTCATCTGGAAGGATTCGGTGGTATTGAAGGCGTCCGCAAGGGTAAAGGGGAGCTGTATGATTATATCCGGCAACACGGAGGCGTTATTTTCAAAAATGCTGATTTGGATTATCTCAATGAAATGGCTTCTGGTATAACCAATCAAATTACTTATGGAAAGCTGAATGCGGATTATACTTACAGCTCAAGAATGGAACATTCGTTTTTGCAGGTTTCATTGACCGCACCCCGGATGGAATGTACCATACATACTCATTTGGTAGGTGAGTATAATGCGGCCAATGTGATGGCGGCTGTTGCTGTAGGGCATACTTTTAAAATACCGGTGGATGTAATTCGTCGGGCAATAGAGGCCTATATGCCCGACAATAGCCGATCACAATTGATTCAAAGGGGAAACAATACGATAATTATGGATGCATATAATGCGAACCCCAGCAGTATGTATGCAGCCATTAAGAATTTTGAACAACTCGATGATCCAAATAAAGTAGTTATGCTAGGCGGCATGATGGAGTTGGGTCCTGAAAGTATACAAGAGCATCGACGCTTGGTAGACTTATTAATGGAAAGTAACTGGCATCATGTCATTTTGGTGGGAGGAGATTTTCAGCACATCGATCATCCATATCTTTACTTTAAAGATGCACTTGCTGCGAAAGAGTGGTTCGATGCTCAGCATTTCAATCACGCCACGATTTTAATCAAAGGATCACGTGCATTCACGATGGAAAAAATCATTCAATAATTATGTCTTTCAATTTAGATACCAATAAAGATAAGTTTGTGGCCTTCATCGGTATCCTGAGTCTATTGTATTTGCTCAATTTTTCTTTTGGGGCCTTTGAGTTACTACCAGACCATTTGCCCATCATCGGCAATATCGATGAAGGGATAGCCACCACAATTTTATTGACCTGTCTGAATTATTTCGGGGTTAATCTGAGTCAATTTTTTACCCGAAAAAAACAATAAGATGCCGAAGATTTTAGTGACCGGTGGTGCCGGATATATTGGGTCACATACCCTGGTTGATTTAATAGAGCATGGATTTGAAGTGGTATCTATTGATAATTTTTCCAGGTCCTCATCTGATGTATTCAAAGGAATCGAAAAGATTACCGGCGTGGTGGTTAAAAACTATCCAATCGATCTTTGTGACCATGAATCGGTGAGACGGGTGTTTTTGGAAAACCGGGATTTAATCGGCATCATACATTTCGCGGCGTACAAATCGGTTCCTGAAAGTATTGAGTTTCCAATGAGGTATTACGAAAACAATATGAATTCTTTGTTTAATATATTAAAGTGTGCTGAAGAATTTAACATTGCCCATTTCGTATTTTCATCTTCCTGTTCCGTATATGGTAATGTTGAAAGCTTGCCTGTAACGGAGAATACCCCCTTAGCAAAGCCTGAATGTGCCTACGCTGCATCTAAACAAATGGGGGAACAAGTCATTGCTGATTTTTCAAGAGTCTCTTCCGGCAAGTATATTGCTTTAAGATATTTTAATCCGGTTGGGGCGCATTCTTCCTCCCTGATCGGCGAAAATCCCATTGGTATACCGAATAATCTGATACCCCTGATTACCCGAACAGCAGCCGGTCTAATCGATCAATTGACAGTTTGGGGAGGAGACTATCAAACCCGAGATGGATCATGTGTACGGGATTTTATCCATGTGATGGATATCGCAAAAGCCCATACTTTGGCGCTCGAGTATATGTTGAAGGGTAAAATAGTAAAGGATTATGAGATTTTTAATCTTGGAACGGGTGAAGGGGTAACAGTATTGGAAGCCATTCATTCGTTTGAAAAAGTGAGCGGCATCAAGTTGAACTATATCATTGGTCCGAGGAGGGCGGGTGATGTGATGGCCATCTATGCCGATAATCAACTGGTCAGAAGCCGATTAGGTTGGGCGCCTCTGTTTGATTTAGACAATATGATGCTTACAGCGTGGCAATGGCAACAAAGATTAGGGGAAAAAGCAGGGTAAAGGGTTGAAAAATATTTTTTTGGAAAAATGTTAAAGTTTATGCTTTGTATTTAAATTTTATTATCTTAGCTAAAGAATTAGTTCCAACAAGATTCCAATTCGAAAAAAATTTGCACAAACCCAATTAAAAAAAACTAAAAAACAAAACCATGAAACTAAAGACAACCTTATTTAAATCGATGATCCTGGCTTGCAGCATGATGCTGTTGTCGGTGATGTCATTCGCGGGAAACAACAACTACACATGCAGTGTAAAAAACATTCATCAGATCAATGCCTATCAATTGGAATTTGATATTTGGATCGAAGCCACAACAAATGATCCAATGAAATTTCAATGTTTTCAAGGAGGCTTAAATTTTAATTATGATGGTATTGCCAATGGTGGCACTATCACCGGTGAATTTGTTAAAGGATCTGCTTATGACAAATTACCAAAAATTCAACAAAACCCGAATTGGGTGATCAATGCACATTCTAAGCAAATCCGTTTACTTCCTGTCATTGCAACTCCTTCTTCCATTGCTATGGTGATTCCAACCATGGGTGGATTTAAAGTAGGTACTTTCCGTATGACGAATACTGTTCCATTTACTGCAAACGCTACACCTGATTTCTCATGGTCATTTGCCAGCAGTACAGCGAATGTGACTAAATCTATGGTTACCACTTACAATGCAAACAAATCTGTTGGTCAATCCATGACCGTTCAAACCACTTTTTCTCAAGCTAAGCAAGGACCTCAGCATTTTGTATTAGAAAATCCGGTATTGAATCCGGGTGCTATTACCTTGAACAATGATGTGAATGCGAATGGGAATGCTTCTGTAATTGGAGGCGCTAATTCAACTTCTACTTCAGTAAAGGTTTATCCTAATCCTGCTTCTTCAACTTTGAATGTAGATTTATTTGCTACAACAACACAAAACGGAATTGTAAAGATCTATGATCAACAAGGTCGTAAGGTGAAGCAAATTGAGGCTGCTTTGCAATTAGGTCATAACAATATTGCTATCAGCTTGGGCGACTTAGCTTCAGGTATTTATACCGTTCAAGTATACGAAGGCACTGCTCAGAAGTATACCACAAATGTGAATATCAATAAATAATTAGATATTATTTTTCTGTAAATGGCACCTCTTCGGAGGTGCTTTTTTTATGTATTCAATTCAGGGATTAACATATGTTAATGGCAAGAATTCAAAAATTTAATAGTTTAAATTTGTTATAACCTTTAATCATAATAAAATCAAATAACGTATGAAAAATTTTAAACAAAATTGCCGGCGACTCATGTACGCTGCTGTGTTGCTGTTGATGACAAATCTATCAATGGCTCAAACCTTTCAATTAATTACAAATAATGGGTTTCAATTTGCCGGTGGGTTAACACCCAATGGCCACCAGCGATGGTGCAGATCGGTCATATTAATTACTCAAGCAGAAATGGCGGCAGCTGCTGTGCCCAATGGACAAATATTTAATTTTGTACGATACAATACAAATGTTCCGGCAGCGGCACCCGCATCCGGCACAGTGAAAATTTATTTGCAAAATACTTTAGATGGAACCAATTTAAAATCTACGACGTGGACAACTGCAATAACGGGAATGCTGCAAGTTACTAATTCAGCGATTACACTTCCGGCTGTTGCAGGGCCATATAGTATAAACTTTAACTTGAGTAATTTTACGTACACCGGTGGTGGTGTTTATGTTGCATTGGAATATTCTAATGTGAGCGGTGCACTATCTACCACCACACAAAATTTAGTGAGTACAGCCGGTGTCGCTGCTACCAGTAAAACATACTCTACCACCTTGACGGTTCCTGCAACAACGATGACAACGATTGGTGCCCGACCGGAGATTGCCATGGGATTTACCTTTGCGAACGATCTTGCGATCTCTAATGTTTATACTTTAGGAAAATTGCCTATAGAATATGGAGCGCCGACAACCATACAGGCGAGAGTAGTAAATGTTGGAACTGCGGCCATGGCTGCTACGAATGCGACTCTAACTATTTCCGGATCCAATTCTTTTACAGATGTTCAGCCAGTTAATGCATTAGCGCCGGGTGCATCACAAGTACTTACCTTCAATGTGTATTCTCCATCTAATTTAGGGGCAGGAGATATTGTTAATGTGTCTCTTAATACTTCCGATAATAACAATACCAATAATAGTCTTAATTGGAATCAAGACGTAACCCCAAATCTGTATACCTATAAGAATCCTTCGGTCATCAATAATGGAGGGGTAGGATTTACCGGAGGTACCGGAGATTTTGTGGCTAAATTCAATTCCAATATTGGAATCAATTATCCTTATAATATTACGAATCCGATGATTGATGAAATCAAAGTTGATCTTACTACTACAGGATTGAATTATCAGTTGGGTATTTGGGATGCTACAGGACCCGGCGGAACACCGGGAACTAATTTATGGACATCCGGAATATTAACCTCGGCTCCCGGTACTTCATTTATTCCTGTTTCTCCGAATGTGATGGTAGTCGGAGATTATTTTGTGGGAGTGCGACAAATTGGAACAACCAATATCGGATTTGCCTATCAAACAGAGGCACCGATTCGCGCAGGAACTTTCTATTATACCTCACCAACCGGAGGAACTACATGGACAGATTTCTCTGCAACAAGTTCCAATTTCCGTTTCTCAATAGAAGTACAAGTACATATTCCGGTACCTCCAAATTGCGCCACGAATTATTCGCCGGCCGATAACAGTATGTCCAATTGCTTTACGCAAACATTAAGTTGGGCAAGTAATGGTGGTGCACCAACAGGATATGATGTTTACTTCAGTACCATTCAAACCGATGTGGATTTTGAATTACCAAGTGCATTGGTTGCCAGCAATCAGCCGGGTACGACTTATACACCCGGTGGCTTAAGTCCGAATACACAATATTTCTGGAAGGTGATCCCGCGCAATGCAGATGGCCCGGCTATTAATTGCGGCACGTTGAATTTTACCACAGGCTCTTTACCGGTGTGCTATTGTGTTCCGGTACACAGTGTCATTTGCCAAGGCAGTATTACCAACGTACAATTTAATACACTAAGCAACACCAGCACGTGTACAACCCCCGGATATGCAGTTTATCCTCCTTCCGGAGCCACTACCACCAATGTTGATCAGTTGTCAACCTACAACCTTTCTGTAACTTGTGATACAGCTTCCATTCTTTCTGTTTGGATTGACTATAATCATGACGGATTGTTGGATGCCAGTGAATGGACACAGGTGACTACAGCATCAGTTGCCAATGTAGCATCTTCCGTGCCCATTACCATATCGGGGACCTCACTCACCGGGCCAACACTCATGCGTGTCAGATCTCGATTCAGCGGCAATGCCAATGGTGCCCCTGATGCATGCACCACCTTTGGATCGGGTGAATCTGAAGATTATGTCATAAATATTAATCCTCCTTCACCTTGTACCACACCTAATCCCGGCAATACCATAGCTTCTGTGGCGAGTACTTGTCCAAGTATTCCTTTTAACTTGAGTCTGCAAAATAGCACCCCGGGTATCACGGTTACCTATCAATGGCAGAGTGCCGATGATGCTGCCTTTACGATTAATGTAACTAATTTGGGAACAGGCAGTACGGAAACAACTTCAC
The DNA here is from genome assembly GCA_016786845.1 of Chitinophagaceae bacterium. Classification (GTDB taxonomy): domain Bacteria; phylum Bacteroidota; class Bacteroidia; order Chitinophagales; family Chitinophagaceae; genus OLB11. The sequence continues at coordinate 136,393 of JAEUVB010000008.1, forward strand.
AGCTTACAGCAAAATATTATCGTTGTCAAGTGACCTGTTCCACAGGACCTACAACGGTTGCCTCTAATCCTGTTTTTGTAGGCGTTTTGGCTTGCTATTGTCAGCCGATACATACAACAGGTACGGGAGCGGGAGATTATTTGCAAAGTGTCAGTATTCCTGGTACGACATTGAATAATGTGACCGGTGCATCTGCCACACCATTTTATACTTTATATCCTCAGAGCGGATCTACAACGGCCACTCTGAATTCGGGGTCTACGTATACTTTAAATGCAGTTGCGGGAACTTATACAATTAATGATGTGGCTTTGTTTATAGATTATGATCAGAACGGAAATTTGGATGATGTAGCTCCATACACCGAGAAAATTGGACAGATCGATAATATTGGTGCGGGTGCAACTGCTGCCTTCACATTTACAGTTCCTTCCGGCTTACCTGCAGGCACTTATCGCTTGCGCGTACGTGAGTCGGATCAAACCGGATTAATTTCTTCATGCATGACCCTCGTTTGGGGAGAAACAGAAGATTATGAAATTACGATTGCGCCTCCGCCATCTGCAACCCTGAGCTTGAATGCACTGATTCAAGGTTATTATCGGGTTGCTACGGATGATATGGTTCCTGTATTAAATAATCAGGGAGAACCAAATGGTTTAAGTGATTGTGATACAGTTACTGTAGAACTTCATGATGCAACTTTCCCATATGCATTGGCTTACAGCTATCAGGGAGTAATTGGTACCAATAGTCTGATTACTTGCAGCTTCCCCGGTGCGGCTATAGGCAACAGTTATTATATTGTGGTCAAGAATCGTACAGCGGTTGAAACCTGGAGCGCTGCACCGGTTTTAGCAGCGTCCTCTTATAGCTACGATTTCAGAACAGCTTCAACTCAGGCCTATGATGCTGCTCCGGGCAATATGATACAGGTGAACACTTCTCCTGTACGTTGGGCATTCTATTCCGGCGATATTGATCAGAGTGGTGGGGTAGACGGAGATGATTTCAACTTGCTGGATCCGGATATTCAGTCAGGAAACGGAGGGTATCTTTCAACTGATCTCGACGGAAGTGGCGGTGTAGATGGCGATGATTTCAATATCTTCGATCCGAACAGTCAGGCAGGGGTTGGTGCATTTATACCATAAACCCATTTGAATTGTATTCATCATGATACGGGGCACAAGCTGCCCCGTATTTTTTTTCCCAAAAGGATAGCATCTGTGAATAAAAATTAATATCCACATGTATGAATATTTCAACTATACTGTGTAAATTGTTCAGATTTTTTTACGGACATGAATACCATTAGGGGGGTGTCTGTGAAATTTCATCTAGGAGAAAGACACTACGATACAACGAAATGTAAGGTTTCAATGAACTTAGGAAACTGAAGCATGCAGACTTACTGAAGGTCAATAGTCAGGTATTCAACTTTTATCAATAATACAAACCTCAATTTTTTAATCATGGTATTAAATGCTACACGTAATAAATTATGGATCGGGTTATTTGTGATGTTATTTTCATTTCAGGGAATACAAGCACAAAACTATCAGGTGCTGACTACCAATAATTCGAACAATTCAAATGGCATAACACCACAGGGGCAAATGCGCTGGACAAGATCTGTATTTTTAATTACGGCCTACGAGCTTTATCTGGCAAACATTACCGGTTCAACGAACTTCAACTATTTAAGACTTAAATTGTCTACGGCTGCAGCTATTCCGGCATCCGGCAACGTGAAAGTTTATATGCAGAATACGCAAGATGGCAGTAACCTGAAGAGCACACAATGGGCAACGGCTATAGCCCCAATGACGCTTGTATCCAATGGACCATTTACTTTTCCGTCCACCACCGGTAATTATCAAATTAGTTTTAATACCTCGGTATTCTCCTATACCGGTGGGGGTATTTATGTAGCGATTGAATATAGTAATCCGGCAGGAACTGTTTCTACCACCACCTCTCATGCTGTTACCACTGCAACTGCAGGTTTGGCCATGAGAACGCAAAGCACTTCAGCTACTGCGCCTTCTACACTCAACGCAGCCAACGAACGGCCGGATATTCAATTAGGATATCAATACACCAATGATTTGCAGGTTGCAGAAATCTATACCTATGGAATATTACCCCGCACTGCCACCAATGCACATGTGATCAGGGCTGTGGTTAAAAATGTTGGAAGTACGACCACCGCAGCGACCAACGTAACCTTATCCATTAGCGGAGCGAATACATTTAATCCTGCATCACAATCAGTTCCTTCATTAGCACCCGGAGCATCGATTACGGTCAATTTTCCGGCCTATACACCTACATCAAACGGGAATTGTCAAGTTACCGTTTCGGTTCCTGCGGATAATAATAATAGTAATAATTCCATTACTAAATCTCAAATAGTTTCACCGAATATCATGACCTATAAAATTCCCGGAGAAAACTACAATGCGGGCATTGGTTTGACCGGTACGACTTTTGAAATTGTAAGCAAATTCACTTTATCTTCAGCGGCTTCTGTGCGTTATGTGATGCTGGATTTTGCCAGTTTAAGTGCCAGTGCCACTTATAAGATTACCATCTATGGTGATAACGGCTCCGGAATGCCGGGTACCCAACTTTATATTGATCCAACGAACAGAAATCTGTTTAACAATGGAGACACCCTCATTTTATCTACCCCGGTTGCTGTGTCTGCCGGAAATATTTTTGTCGGTGTCATGCAGACAGGGGCCAATTCGATTAATTTGGGTGGAAATATTGAGAACCCAATTCGGCCGGGCAATTTTTATTATCGCACTCCGATAACCGGATTATTTTCTGATTGTGCCGCACTGGGGCAAATCATCAAACCGAATATTGGAATAGATTTGTTGCTCCCTTGTGTGGGAACACCTGCTCCGGGTAATACATTGGCTTATAATTCATTCATTTGCAATGGTTCCTCTGTACCATTATGGCCGGAGAATCAAGCCATGGGTACAGGACTGACTTATCAGTGGTATTCCTCTTCCAATGGAACCAATTGGTCTGCGATTCCAAATGCAAATAATTCAACTTATTTGTCGTCGGGGATTACTGCAAACACGTATTATTATACTCAGGTCACCTGCACCAGTAGTGGAGGAACCGGTAATTCCGCACCCATTATGCTGACCAACTTATTGGCAACTCAAGCCGGTACGGCTACCGGAGTTGCATTGGCTGTTACTTATACGCCTGTCACGTACAATGTTACAGGTTACGCGGGAGCCCTGAACTGGCAGGTTTCTTCAAATAATATTACTTTTACTGATATCCCCGGTGCTACCAACCCTACTTTGCAATACTCCTTTACCGGTGCAGACACTTTTTTTGTAAGGTGCAAGTCGATTGGTTCAGGATGTAATACGGAATATTCAAATGTGGTTAGTACTATCGTTACCATCCCTAACGACAATATATGCGATGCTTTTCCTCTTGCGATGGGTGCCAACCCGGGTCCATATACGAATGCAGGTGCAACCACGCAACCCGGTGAGCCTACACCCCCGCTTAATCTTGTATCCAATACTACGCAAAATTCCTGGACATCGGCACCCAGCCATAGTGTATGGTTTTCTTTCGTAGCACCTGCTTCAGGCAAAATAGCGATTACCATGAATCCGGCCAATTGGGATAGTGAACTGGCCCTGTGGAGTGCTTCGTCTTGTATCAGCCTGAGCACCGGAGGGGGCACAATGCTTGCAGCGAATGAGGACATGTATCCGGGTAATTTTCCGTTTGCGGCTAAAATTGAGCCCATCTGTGTAGTGCCCGGACAAACCTACTATATTCAATTGGATGGGAATGGAATGGGTCAAAGTACAGGGTTTGGATTAAATATCATCGATCAGGGATCATTATCCATCAGTGGCTTGTCTTCAGTTTATGCATATAATACTGCACCGGTTACCATGACCGGTATACCTTCCGGTGGTGTTTTCTCCGGTCCGGGTGTGAGCGGCAATGTATTTACTCCTTCTGCAGCCGGCCCCGGATTACATACCATTACCTATACACTTGCCGGTTATTGTTCGCCTGCAACTTTTATTGTGGAAGTATTGCCCGGAAATGTTACTTTAAATTTAACTGCATTTATACAGGGATATTATCGTGATTATAATGATCTCATGACTGAGGTATTGTTTAATCAGGGAGTTGAACCCAATCTCACTTTAAATTGTGATTCAGTATTGGTTACCTTACATGATCCTGTAACTTTAGCACCGGTATATAGTTTTTCAGGAATATTATTGGTTGATGGTTCTTGTGTATGTTCCTTCCCAACTGCAGCCAATGGAAACAGTTACTATATTAGTCTGAAGAATCGAAGTGCTGTTGAAACCTGGAGTGCGATGCCGGTATTGATGAGTTCTCTGACCAATTATAATTTTTCAACTTCTGCCACACAAGCATACGGAGGAAATCAAATTCAAATAGACAGCTCACCGATCAGGTGGGGAATATATTCCGGTGACATCGATCAGAGCGGTGGTATAGACGGTGATGATTTCAATATCATGGATCCGGATATTCAGAGTGGAAATGGGGGTTATCTTTCATCCGATATTGATGGCAGTGGCGGAGTTGACGGGGATGATTTCAACATCTTCGATCCGAATAGTCAAGGTGGTATTGGGGCATTTTTCCCATAATGCTCGATATGGCTAAATGACAATTAGTCTTATTGAACCCATTTAGAAGCTAAGGCGAATCGTTTAGAAGTTGATGCGAGTCGTTTAGAAGTTGATGCGAGTCGTTTAGAAGCTGATGCGAATCGTTTAGAAGTTAGTGCGAACCGTTTAGAAGTTAGTGCGAACCGTTTAGAAGCCGATGCGAATCGTTTAGAAGCTGATGCGAGTCGTTTAGAAGCTGATGCGAGTCGTTTAGAAGCTAATGCGAGTCGTTTAGAAGCTGATGCGAATCGCATAGATTTAAGATTGAATCAGAACGAAACCGTACTCATGCGGATTAAAATGATGTTGAAAGGGAAATGTGCGACATAATGGCATAATTGAGTACAAAAAGTTATAACGTATTTAAAATGAATTCAATAAACATATACTTTAGAAATCTTTGAATTTTTTATTATCGTGCTTAACAAAAAATTGTATTTTCGTCGGCGATTGGGAAGAAAAAGGAATTAAAAGAAGTTTGAATTGGTGGGATTTAGAGCATTGACAAGCATGATTGCTTCACAAAATGTTTTTTACAGATGTTTTTTTTTCTTCAATTCTAAAATGACCATATCAACTTAATTCATTTACATACCATAATAAATCAAAAATCATGAAGAAACAACTACTCCTGGCATTGGTCATGGTGTTTTCCGGTTTATATCTGCAAGGGCAGGTTACCGGCATTGTTAATATTCCGGATCAGGCTACGCTAGATGCCACTATAACGGCATTAAACTCAACGGGTGTGGGAGCCGGTGGTGCTACCCTTAACTTTACTGCCGGTTTTAACCTGACGGGACCTAAGCAATTTGGTAGTGCTACCTTAAACGCTTCCTTGAGTGCTGCCAACCCTTTGATTTTACAAGGGAATGGAAATACGTTGAATGCGGCTTATGCGGGTACCCGTGCCGGATCTACTTCTTCAGGAAATAATGATGGTATATTTATTTTAAATGGTCCAGACTATGTCACAATTCAAAACTTCACGTTTACTGAATTGGCAACAAATACAACAACCACTACGGCGATAGAAAATGCCGTAGCCATTTACAATCGCTTGGCTACGACTCCGTTTGATGGAAGTCAATTTATCACCATTTCCGGTTGCAATTTTAATTTAGGGAAAGCAGCTACGAACGGAGCAGCCATTTACTCAGGAAATTATATTTATACCGGCACAGCAGCTCTTGCTTGGGCAACTTTTGCGACAGATCCAACCCAAATGAATCGTATAATAACCGTCAATAATAATGTGTTTAACGGTTCTTATAACCATGTCATTTACCGTGGTTATTCTTCTGTCAATGGTCGGGGTTTGGTTGTGACCAATAATACCATGAATAATATTGGCGGTGGAGCTACGGCAGCCTATGGTGTATATACTTTGTATTTGGATTCTATTATTGTGAATAACAATAGCATGTCCATGTCAACCGCACAAACAACGACTATATATGGACAATTTGCCAGTACCAATTGTGGTGGTTTCATGCAGTCTAATAACAATAATATTACTTTAGCTTCTGGTACAACGACTTCACAGACTGCGGGAATCTATTTGAGTTCAACAGTAGGCGGAAACAAAGAAGTGAATGGAAATACCGTACAATTTGGTTCTTTCCCAAATATTACTTCCGGTACGATATATTGTTTGTATTCTACTTATGGCGGAGGCAATAGTGATATTACTTTTCAAATGAACGGTAACTCGATTCAAAATCAAAGCTTACCTCCGACTACCGGAACCATTTACGGATGTTATAATTCGGGGAGTGTTTCAGCCACCAACAACCGGGATGTAGAGATAAAAAACAATATCATCAATAATTTGACACGACCTAACAGTGGTACCATGTATTGTATCTATGGAACGGTTTCAGATACAACCCTGATAGAAAATAACACGGTTTCCAATATTACGATTACCAATAATTCAGCATCAGGTTCGGCATCTGTTTATGCCATTTATGCTCCGGGTGCGTCGAAGCGGAATATTATTCGTAACAATACGGTTTTCAATATTACAGCTGTAGGAAGTTCCACAAGTATTTCCGGTACTTTACGTGGAATTTATTGTACAGGGCTGGCAGCGGGTTTTGCTGAAATCAGTGGAAATCAGATTAATAATTTGTCATACTTGTCCGGTACACATACCGGAGACATATACGGAATATATGCACTGACCGCCGGACAGTTTGATATTTTCAAGAATAACATCAATAATCTTTCAGCCTATCAGGGAGATGGTACTGTGAATGGAATTTATATGTCAAGTGGAGTTACTCAGAATATTTATAACAACATGATTTCCGATTTAAGGACTCCCAATGCGAATAGTGCTGCGGCTATCTACGGTATTAATCTTGCGGGAGGTACGACGGCCAATGTTTCTCATAATACCATTTACCTGGGTAATACAGGGGCGCTCACATCAAGTGGTGCATTGTTTGGCGGTGCAGGTGTGAATGTAGCTGTGGCGGTAGCTTTAGAATTGAAAAATAATATCATCAATATAGACGGTGCGGGAATTGGTTCGCCTTCAGGTTATTTTTCTGCCCTCAAACGTGCTTCAGGTACAGCTGCTGTAAAACCGGCCAACGTGAATGCTACCAACAATATTTACCATGCACAATATATTTATGGTGAAGGTAATTTTGATGCTACAGCTACGAATCTTTACCATACCGGTGCAGGATTATTTGGCACCCTTGATGCAGCCTTAAATACAGGTTGTAGTGTTTATAAAAGTTTCATGTTGGAAACGGGGACGTTTACAGAAAATAATTTAACGACTGTTTCTACAGGTGTTTTTGCGCCGGCAGGTGGAAGCTATGCAGAAAGTGGGGCTACAGGTACAACGATCCCCGCTATCACTGATGACTATAGCGGTGTGTTGAGAGGATCACCGGCTGATATCGGAGCTTTGGAATTTGCAGGATCTTCTACGGATGCTGCCGGGCCGGATATCATCTATACGAATTTACCATCCATTAATTGTAGTTTGGCTCCGACCCTTGTGGCTACAATATCCGACTTCAGTGGTGTAAATACTTTGCCTACCACCGCGCCACGGATGTACTATAAAAAATCAACTGAAAATAATGTATTGGCCGCAACCAATACTTCTGCTGACAATGGATGGAAATTTGTAGAATCTTCAAGCGGATCTTCACCTTTTAGTTTTCCGATGGATTTCAGCTTACTCACATCTGCAGTTACGGCAGGAGATATCATAGAGTATTTTGTGATAGCCGAAGATCAGGCAGGGACACCGAATGTGGGCTTCAACCAAGCCACGCCTAACGTCGGATTTTGCCCTACCACTGTGGATCTTTCCGCGAGCGCATTCCCGATGAGTAATTATAAATCATTTACTGTGTTAAACATAGTGGGTACAGCAACCGCTTCACCTTCCAGTGTATGTTCAGGAAATAATGATACGTTGAGCGTTATATTCTCTTACCCCGGAACGGCACAAACCGGAAGCGGTACACTCACATCGACAACCTATACACCCTATTATGGTAGTACTACTGCTGCACGCCGGATACAAATGTTATACACCGCAACTGAATTACAGGCCTTGGGACTTGGGAAAGGAAATATTACAGGATTATCTTTTGATATCACCAGTGTGGCTTCATTTCCAACGATTACCGATTTGACCATTAAAATCGGAATGACCACTATAACGACTTTACCCACTACATTTAGCCCGGCCGCCAGCAATGTAGTTTATGGTCCGGCTACGCACACAGCGGTAACCGGTGAAAACTATCATGCTTTTGGTACTCCTTTCTATTGGGATGGAGTTTCAAATATTGTGGTTGAAGTTTGTCATGGCATAGTGGGTGTCGCCGGTATCATGTCTGCTCGCTACTCTTCAGGATTACCAGCCGGTTCAATGATTTATACGACCAGTAATTTAGGTTGTGCAGCTGTTTCAGGTACATCCACTACTGCTCGTACCAATATCAAATTCTATGGTCAAATATCTAAGAACAATGAAATGGTCACTTTTGCCTGGGATGACGGAAATGCTCCGGTAGGTGCGAATAACGATACCATCATTGATCAACCCGGATTTTTATTTGGAAATCCTATGACCTATTCTGTCTTAGCGACCGATGCCAATGGTTGTACCTTTACAGCTACCACTTTGGTGTCTTTAAATACCACATCACCTTCAATTTCCTCTGCTTCTTTATCGACCAGTTCGGTATGTTTTGGAGACTCGGTCACGGTATCGGTTTCACCTGCTGACGGATGTCCACCATATAGTTTAGCATATACCTTTACACCAACTGCAGGAAGTCCGGTAGCGCTGACTTTATCGGCTACCAATAAATTTTTACCGACTGGGTCCGGTACGTTAGATGTGACTGTTACAGATAATTCCATGCAAACGGTATCAACGACGGTCGGTTCTGTAAGCCTATTGGCACCTCCTACGGCAACCGGCGACACACGATGCGGAACAGGGCCGGTGACATTGACGGCCACCGGAACAGGTTCAGATATTATCTGGTACGACGCACCGGTTGGAGGGACTGCTTTAGCTATAGGTTCGCCATTTACGCCGACGGTATCCACTACCACAAATTATTATGTGGCTACCGGAAATGCGACGACAGCGACTGGTGGTCGAATGACCAATGTGGCAGGGAGTGCATTAGGTGCATCACCTCGCGGGGTGATATTCAACACAACCTCAGCACTCATCATTGACAGTATTGGATTTTTGAGTCCGGGTGTGGCCACCACCATTACGGTGCAACTTTATAATTCCGCTGGTAATGCTACAATCGGTTCACCTATTTCTATATCTATTCCTTCAAATTCAGGAACTCCTACTGTTCCAATTTTGCAAACCTTTCCGGTCAATTTGGCTATACCTGCAGCAGGCACATACAGAATTTTCGTAACGGCACATGGCACAGCTTCCTCATTATTTTATGAATCTTCCGGGGTAACCGGTTATCCTTATGCAGTAGGCAGTAATATGTCCATTACCTCATCAGTGACATCCCTGACCGGGTCGGCTTCTTTGACTACTTATTATTATTTCTACAAGTTTGTGGTGACCGAAGCATGTACATCTGCCCGTACTTTGGTTACTGCAACGGTTACACCGCCTCCAACATTAGCGATCACTCCATCCGGACCGACCACAGGTTGCGCTAGTGTGAGTGTTAGTCTGGATGCACAATCTGCATCAGACCCGAGCTATGTCAACTTTACATGGTCTGATGGTGTGAATAGTTCTAGCGGTCCAATTTGGGCAGTGAATCCAACATCTACGACCACTTATACTGTTACAGCAGATGATGGTACAGTAAACGGATGTATAGCCAGTGCAACGCAATTGGTTACCATTAACCCATTACCTGCGGTGTCGCCTACAGCGAATCCATCCACTATTTGTGCCGGGTCTTCTGCTCAATTAGATGCCGGAACATTTCTTTCCAGTACATTAACTACCCCAAATACAGGTGCTACAAATAGTTCCAGTGCTACCGGATTCGATATAACTAATACTTCAGCGGTACCTGTAACGCTACATTACTTCTCTTTTCAGCAAAATTCAACCGCCGGTACCGTAGCGAATCAAAGTGTATATTATAATCCAACACCGATGAATTGTGTCATTCCTACAAATATCACTACCGCACCGGGGTGGGTACTGATTGGAACTGTGAGCACTACATCAGCAGGCCCAATGCCAAACCCGCCTACACAGATTCCTTTGGATGTTAACATTACAATACCTCCGGGAGCCACTTATGCTTTCGCAGTCGGTGGCGCTTCACAGCAATACTTCAACGGGTCAAGTGGTTGTCCGGTAATGGCATCTACGCCCCATTTAAGTGTTAAAGAAGGCTTTGGCGGAACATTTACCAGTACCATTGCCGCAAGAAGATGGAATGGTAGTGTGACCTATGATTATGGAAATCCGAATTTGACCTTTGCCTGGACAGAAACACCCATTGGTTCAACCTTGGATACAAATTATATCATGACCCCATTGGCTACACCTACTTCAACGACTGCGTATCAAGTCCTGGTAACGGATGGATTGGGTTGTACCAATACCGGGTCAACAACAGTTAATGTGTTGCCCGTACCACCGGCTCCAACGGCAACAGGTCTGACACAATGTGGAATCGTTTCTGCTTCCTTGACCGCAACGGGAACGGGTGGTACAATCAGATGGTATGATGCTGCGATTAATGGTACTCTGCTGGCTACCGGCTCAACATACAATACACCTCCGTTAAACACAAGTACCGATTTTTGGGTAGAGGAATACAACGGAGTCTGCAGTGGTCCGCGCACCATGGTGAGTGTTGTGGTGATTCCGGTTTGTAGTGCAACCTTGACTTTAAATGCCTTCATCCAAGGATATTATCGTTCTGCGGATGACAGTATGACCAGTGTATTACTGAACCAAGGTGAACCCAATGGGTTTGGTACCCAGGCGTCTACCGATTGTGATACCATCATCGTTGAACTTCATGATGCTAACTCGCCATATGCTATCGCATTTAGTGATACTGTGGTCCTCGGTACCAACGGTACTGCTATTTGTACCTTCCCTGCTGCGGCAGTCGGTAACAGCTATTATATTGGTATTCGTAATCGCACAGCAGTTGAAACATGGAGTGCTTCACCGGTATTGGTAGCCTCCAACTATAGTTACGATTTCAGATCATCCGATTTACAAGCTTATGGCGCTAATATGATTCAAGTCAATACGCTTCCTGTTCGTTGGGCACTTTTCTCAGGTGACATTGATCAGACCGGTGGTATTGACGGTGATGATTTCAACTTACTGGATCCGGATATTCAAACAGGTAACGGAGGTTATTTGTCTACTGACCTCGACGGAAGCGGAGGCGTGGATGGAGATGATTTCAATATCTTCGATCCTAATAATCAGGTAGGGGTAGGGGCTGTATTGCCTTAGACATTATCCTTATGATTTGCTCACAGATAAATGCTGTGAGGGTAATAAGTTTCGAGTAGATTTCGAACAAGGGAAGGGGTGAACAAGAGTCACCCCTTCCCTTTTTCTATTTACGCTGAAGATAATCATTTCCATTTTTTCGCTAACGGGGTACAAAAAGCTAAGTGTCAATGGATGTTCCTTAATAAAACCGAGCAATAGCCTATGCCCGGATCATAAAAACCGATAAAAAAGTTATTCCCGGAGTGAGGTGATGTAAGCACTTTATATACGGATAAAATATATTTTAATTAAAAAAATATTAAAAAAGTGGATTATTTCCTGATTAATAATTTTGTTAAAAACTGCCAAATGGAATATATTGCAGGTAAATAGGTTGGGGGAAGAAGGCAGATTGTCGGTAAAACTATATTTCGCGTCGGTGAACTATAGGAATTGCGATAAACAGGTGATCATGTAGGTTATTCCCCAAACATTGATTAAAATTGGAAAAAATATTTCATAAACCCTAAAAACGCACATCCAAATATGATAAGATTCCCATAAAAAACCCTACAGAAAAAGTATGACCCTAGTTGTCATTCCTAAACAATTTTAATTAATTAAAAAACAAAAAATGAAACAATTAAAAACAAAACAGACTTTTTTAAGCAGGGTGAGCTCTGGTTATGGAAGAATGATGATGCTTTTAGCGGTACTGCTCGTATCGTGGAGTGTCTCGTCTGCCCAAACGACCTTGATCGGTCCTGCAAACGGAGGTGATTTTGACCTGGGAGGTACATTCGCCGCCAATGGTTGGTCGGTATCCGGTCCGGGTATCGGAACCGCACCTGTTAATGAATGGTTCGTAGGAACTGGATCGACGGTTGTGGGTGCACCTTTCGCAGGAAATCAGGCTTACATTTCCAGTAATGGTGGGGTCTCCAATATTTATAATACCGCCTCAAGTACTTCAATCTACTTTTGGCGTGATGTAACGATTCCAATTGGAGAACCGGCTCAAACCATAACATTCAATTGGGTCGGTAACGGTGAAAGTACCTGGGATCAAATTCAAGTTTTTTCTGCTCCGACTACAGTCAATCCTGTTGCAGAACTTTATCCGGGTAGCGGTAATGCCGTTTTTGGTGCAAGTTTGGCCGGATCTACTTACCTAGGTTCATTTCATTTGCAAGCATCAATTATACAAACCGGAACGGTATCATTTTTAGCTACGCCCGGTACGACAAGAAGAATCATCTTTGCTTGGAAGAGTGACGTCTCGGTTGGTAATCCACCTTCAGGAACCATTGATAATATCACCATGGTATCCAGTGCAAGTTTCCCAACAGCTACGGCCACAGCAATCGGTGGTTTGTGGTCTTCACCCGCTACATGGGTTGGAGGTGTATTGCCTTCCGGAAATGCAGTAATCCCTGCCGGATCTATCGTAACGGTTGATCAAGCAGTCAACTTGCCCGGTGATTTAACCATTGCCGGAACTTTACAATGGAATGGTACATCTAATGCCATGACTATCGGTGGAAATTTAACTATTAATCCCGGAGGTCGCTTCTTGCCTTATACGGCTGTGGCTACTCCACTTGGACAAACTGTGAATATTGGTGGTAATTTCGTCAATGACGGTTATGCCAACTGTGCGCTTGGAACCGGAACTCAATGTTTGATTAACTTTAATGGTGCGGGTTCTACTTTGAGTGGATCGGGTATTTTTGAAGGGGATGGTACACGAGGAATCATCCGCCAATTGTTCTTCCAAAATTTAGGAGCAAACTCTATTACGACTACGCAAAATCTGACCACTTATAGTTTGGGTCATACTGCAGGGTCATTGAATACGAATGGTAAATTGAAAATTGATAATACCGCGAAAATTCACGGTCTTCCTATCAATACGCAAGTGTCTAGTGTAGCAGTGACCAATATGGGTAGTTTGTATAATGCTGCGCCAACGTTATTCGGTACGGCCACAACCATTTGGGCTGCCGGTGCTGCGGCTACTGCGAATACGCGCTACCGCTCAGGTAATGATGTATATTTATGTACAACCGCCGGTACCTTTGGGGCTTCTGCTCCTGTTAATACGACTCCGGTGTCGGAAGCCAATGGTACTGCTACTGTTCTTTGGATTGGAAACATCGGTACTTTAGGAAATCCTTTCCAAGTGACTGCGGTTACTTTAGGTACACAATATTTCTGCGGAAATAATTTATATACTTGTATTGTTGCCGGTACGCCATCCGTGGCAGCGCCTCCAACATGTACAGGTCCAGGTTCTACTTGTGTCAGTGGTACAGCTACCTTCCGTTGGGCGGGTTCTCCGGCCAAAGTGAGTGTGAACTATGATGCTGCTACACAAACGGTTCGCAGTTTGAATATTGTGAGCAATGGTAGCGGATACTCTTCAGCTACGGCGCCTACTTTAGTTTACAGCTTAGGTGTTACCGGTGGTACCGGTTCAGGTGCTGCTTCTTTCCCTGTGATTATGTATGCAAACTTCGGACCGGTCAATTCCCTGGCTCAACGCTCAGGTGTGGCAACGATTACGGGTGGTTTAACCATCAATAGTGATCAGGATGCCGGTTTAGCTACAGCTGATCCGCAAGCCTCTTCCGGAGTTGGTATGGTTTATACGACCAATGGTGGTGTGAACTATACAGTTGCTCCTACAGTTGGTTTTGCAGGTCCTACCGCAATTAATTTAATCACCAATCCGGGTTCAGGTTATTTAGTGGCTCCAACAGTTACTGTTACCGGAGGTACTTTAATTTCCGGTACAGCATTAACTTCAGCTAACTTTACAGTTACCACCAATCAGGGTATGGTACAATCAGTTTATCTGAATGCTTCTACAACTGCATGTTATTCCGTTCCTCCAACGCTTAGTCTCACCGCGAGTCCGGGTGTAACAGCTACTTTGGCTTTCCCGGCCGGTTGCTGGCCTGCAGCTACGGCGAACATTGGCGACAATGGACAAATAACAAGTTTCACAATGACCAATGCGGGTTATGGATATATCGTTGCGCCAACTGTCGGTTTAGGTACTACCGGTACCTTCACTACTGCGGCAACGACACCTGTCGCTCGTGTAGCCTTGTATAATTTAACATTGAATTTCTTTACTCCGGCGTTGACTTCAGTGGTATGTCCGGATGATGCGATTATTCCGGCTAACAGGAAAATGCAGAATCTGACTTTAGCCGGCAACGGTAATGGTTTGACTTTGACCGGTGGTAATTTGAATTTATTTGGTTCAACCCCATTGTCATTAACCACAAGTTTGAGTACACCGGGGAATATTCTGGATCTCAATGGTAATAATTTGAACTTTACTTGGAATGCTTATGCCGGACTTACAACAAGTGCCTTTGGCGGTGCTTCAAGTAATGCCTATGTTAAAAATGGTTCTATTACCCTCACAGGTCGTGGCGGTGCTGGTACCTTCAACTATCCTTTCGCAGGAACTGCCACAACAGGTAGTTTGATTTGGTTCGTTGGTTCTACACCAACCGCTGTCACTACAGGTTGTAATGCAACGAAATATACTGTAACTGAATTAGGTGCACCGACCAACGCATTTGTTGGTTCAGGTGTGGGTATAGGTACACGTTCTTACAGAGCTCAGTTTAATCCGGGTGCTGTATCCGGTTTGAATCCAACCATGACTTTGAAATTCAATTCAATTGATGGTCTGACTTCTACCCAGGATCTTACTTATGTAGCAGATGCGCCTGCACAAAATGGCCCTTGGACCATCAGAAGCGCAGCTTACGGTGTTTCAGGTGCTTTACCTGCATCAGGGTTACAAACTTCTGCCACAGTAGCTCCGGGCCCGATTGCGGCTACCGGTGACAACTACTATGCTTTCGCAACCATCGCTACGTCCATCACCAGCTTTACACCAAACAATACTTGCGGTGGTGGTACTGTGGTGATCACAGGGGCCGGTTTTGCCGGTACAACCTCAGTGACTTTCGGTGGTGTACCTGCATTCTCATATGTGGTTAATAGTCCAACTCAGATTACAGCGATTGTAGACAATGCCGGTGCTTCCGGTGATGTAGTAGTGACTTCACCTACCGGTACAGCAAGTAGTCCGGGTTATATATTTAATGGTGTTGGTCCAATTACATCGATTACACCATCCGGTCTGATTACGATTTGTCCGGGTGCTTCTGCGGTCTTAACTGCACAGCCAAATACCGGTTTAGAAACCTACTTATGGAGTGCAAATGCCGGTAGTTCAACCAGCGATAATGTAACAGTAACAGCAGCAGGAACATACACTGTAACTGTAACGGATATCATCGGAGGTTGTTCAAATACAGCTACGGCTACTGTGGTTATCAATACTCCACCATCTCCGATTCCAACTGCAACGCCAAACTCACTGTGTTTAGGTTCAACCTCTCAGTTGAATGCAGGAACATTTGTATCGGGAACATTGAGCACGCCAAATAATACAAATAATAGCTCCGGTGCAACTGGGTTTGATATTACAAACACTTCAGCGGTACCAGTTACATTACACTATTTCTCTTATCAGTCCACTTCTGCGATTGGAACCGTTGCTCCACAAAGTGTGTATTATAATCCAAATCCAATGAACTGTACATTCCCGACCAACGTAACCACAGCTCCGGGTTGGATTTTAATTGGTACGGTAAGTACAACATCTGCAGGTCCAAATCCAAATCCGTATACACAGATCCCGTTAAATTGTAACATTACAATTCCTCCGGGAGCGACCTATGCATTTGCTGTAGGTGGAACCTCTCAAGCATATACTACCGGTACTTCCGGTTGTCCGGTTATGGCCACGACACCTCACTTAAGTGTGAAGGAAGGTTTTGGTGGTACCCTTACAGGAACCATTGCGAACAGAAGATGGAACGGTTCGGTTACCTATGATTATGGTGATCCAAACCTGACCTATGCGTGGACAGAAACACCTGCCGGTTCTACATTGAATAATAATACCATTATTAATCCAGTGGCTACACCGACAACAACTACAGACTATCAAGTGACTGCAACTAATTCATTTGGCTGTAGTGGTACGGCAACAGTAACGGTAACTGCACTTCCGGTGCCTCCTGCACCAGTTGCTTCTAGTGTTTCACAGTGTGGTGTGGGTAGTCAAATTTTGACGGCCACCGGTACAGGTGGAACCTTGAATTGGTATAATGCTGCTACAGGCGGTACATTAATCAATACAGGTGCTACTTATACTACTCCGGTATTAAATACAACGACCAGCTATTGGGTTGAAGAAACCAATGGTATTTGTATCAGTACCCGTACACAAGTTACTGTAACCGTACTTACTCCTGATGCGATTACGTTGACCGCTACTCCTAGTGTTTTCTGTGGAGCAGGTGGAACAACCAGTATGACAGCAACATCGAATAACGTCCTTTACACTTATACTTGGTCGCCTGCACCATTGAGCACAAGTGGTGCTTTCAATGAATCAGCTTCTGATCTTGTTAATGCTTCTACTGTTTATACAGTCACAGGTACAGATGGTAGTTGTACAGCTACAGCGTCTGTGGCGATTACTGTAAATCCTTTGCCTGTCATTTTCTCATTGACTGCTACACCGGCAATAATTTGCCCTGGTGGAACTTCACAGCTTATGGTCACTTCGAATGCCTTTACGATCAATTATAGCTATGACTTTACAGCTGGTTTGAGCGGATGGACCACCGGTAACCAGCCAACTATTGGTGGTGGTGGCGCAAGTCTGCCATCTTCATGGGCTATCCAATCATGGGGTAATCCTACGCCATCTTTGGGTACAACCTCTGTTGGCGGTGAGCATAGTTGGATTCTTTCTCCGCAGATGACTTTAAATCCGGGAACATTGTCTATCGCATTTAGTTCTTTTACCAACAATGAAACAGGAACATATGATAACGAGTTCCTGGAATATTCAGTTGATAATGGTGCTACCTGGATCGATTTAACATCTCAAATTCCTGCGACATGGGATAACAACGTAGCGTGGACTAACTACACAGCTACTGCTACTATTGCTTCTCCTACGAGCCAAGGTCGTATCCGTTTCCGCTATGACAACTTTGATGGTTGTTGCGGTGGTACGGGTACCAACAATGGTTTTTATGTAGATAATGTTAGTATTACAACTCCGGGTACCGGTGGTACAGCCTTATGGGCTGCCGCAACCAACCTGAGTAATGCGAACATCGTAAATCCTGTGGCTACTCCTCCGGCTACAGAAACATATACTGTTACTGTCGCTGATATGGTGGGTTGTTCTACAACAGGAACAGTCACCGTTACCGTATCTCCTGTTCCACCTGCGCCAGTGGCTTCAGGTGTTACACAATGTGGTTTAGGTTCAGCTAGTTTAAGTGCTACCGGAACGGGTGGTACCTTAAATTGGTACGATGCTGCTGTTGCAGGTACTTTAGTCAATACCGGTGCTACATTCAATACACCAGTATTGAATACAACCACCAGCTATTGGGTAGAAGAGTATAATGGAGCTTGCTCCGGTCCTCGTACTCAAGTTACTGTAACGGTAACTGTACCGGATGTGATCAATATAGTCAGTGCAGATCCATTTATTTGTACGAACGTGGCTCCATTAAGCACAACGTTAACAGCTTCTTCTTTGAATCCTGCTTATGTATACAGCTGGAGTCCTGCTCCGGGCAGCACAAGTGGTTCATTCAATGAAACTGCTACAGTAAGTCCTGTGGGTACCACAACTTATACCGTAACCGGTACAGGTGGTGGATGTACAAATGTTCAAACAGTAGTTGTTACTGTTGGTACTGCGCCTTCATTATCTGCGACAGCTACACCTGCAAGTATCCCTTGCGGTGGTACGAGTCAATTGGAAGTTACTACACCTGGTGGCTGTAATAACTATGTAGTTAGTTCGATACCATTAGCTCCTACTTCCCCTGCAGGTCCTACCAACCCAGGTCCGGCGGGTGATGATGTATTATCTCCAGCTGTTGCAATAGGATTCCCTTTCACTTTCTATGGTAATACCTATTCAAATGTGTTTATCTCCACCAATGGATTTATATCATTCAATTCTCTATCAGGAGCAGGATGTTGTAACGGACAGTTACTGCCATCACCGGGTATACCTGATGATGTAGTTGCATTGGCATGGTCAGATTTGAATACAAATTCAGGTGGTACTATTGACTATTATAATTTGACCTCACCAAACCGTTTGGTTGTACGTTATAACAACGTCAATGCGTATGTTTCAGGTGGTGGCTCAGGTGCTATCAATGGCCAAATCATTTTATATGATAATGGTAAAATTGAAGTTCACACTTCATCCAGTACCCTGACTTATCCTACTAATGTCATCACTCAAGGTATCGAAAATGCAACAGGTTCATTAGCAGCAACCGTTTCAGGACGTAATGCTTCTTTATGGACATCTGCCGGTGATGCCTACAAGTTTGAAGTGGTTTGTCCTACAGCCAATCCAACATGGACTCCTGCCGGATCATTGTCTAATGCGGGTATACCTAACCCTGTTGCAACACCGGCATCTACTACTACTTATACTGTTTCAGCAAGTGATGTTGTGGGTTGTGTTGGTACTGCAACTACAATGGTTACTGTTGGACCATGTAACGTATCGCTCAATCTTACTGCATTGATCCAAGGTTTCTATCGTTCTGCTACAGATGATATGGCCCCTGTATTGAACAATCAAGGTGAACCGAATGGTTTATTGGATTGCGATACTGTATTGGTTGAATTGCGCGATGCCACCACTCCTTATGCTGTTGCTTACAGCTATACTGGCGTGATAGGCACCAACGGTGTGATTAACTGTACATTCCCTGCTGCAGCATTGGGTAATTCATATTATATCGCAGTACATAACCGTACCGCAGTAGAAACATGGAGTGCTAATCCAATGACTATGGCACTGACTAACAGCTACGATTTCCGCACTTCTGATGCGCAAGCCTTTGGAAACAACCAGATCTTGGTGAATCTTTCACCGGTTCGTTGGGCGCTCTTCTCAGGTGATATCGATCAGACCGGTGGTATCGATGGTGATGATTTCAACTTGCTCGATCCGGATATTCAAACCGGTAACGGTGGATATCTCTCTACTGACCTTGATGGTAGTGGTGGTGTCGATGGTGATGATTTCAACATCTTCGATCCAAACAGTCAGGCAGGTGTCGGTGCGATATTGCCTTAATTGATCACATTTACTTAAATTAATAAATAAAAATACATGAAACAAAAAACAGGAATAACAATATCCAAGGCGCTCTGCGCCTTGGTATTGCTGTTCGCGGGAACCCTAACGGGGTTCTCGCAAAACAGCAATTTCGTCTATACAGCGAACAATTTCGTGCAGCTCCATCCGGGTTCTTCCGGTGTACCTGATACGGTTCGTTTCGATGTATGGGTGAATTGTCCCAACCCGATTGTAGGAACTTTACAGTTATTCAATTGGCAGTTCGGTTTGAATGTAACCAATGCCGCAGCAGTTTTTCCGGTAGGGGCTACAAAGACCTTTATTTTCAAGCAAGGATCTAATGCCTTATATGGTGCAGGAGTTTTGGGTACGCTGAGTAATCCGCCTGTGGCAGGTTATAATGCAACTTCCAATGCGATGCGTGCTACTGCCGGTACGGGAACCTCACAAACTAATGCACCGTATTTGACTCAGAATACACCCGTATTTTGCGGGCAGTATTATTTGATCAGTAATCTTGGATTCAATACCAATGTTCCGTTGAACTTGGCATGGAATACAGGTGCCAGTTCAGGGACCAATACCTCTTGTCGTGTTAACTTCTATGTGAATAATGCAACTTCAGGCTCTAATGAAGGTTCATTTGTTGCGGCGCACTGGGCTTTAGGTCCATTCGTTACATTGAACCCGCCACAAGGTCCTACCTCAGCTGTTTTAGGTAACGGATCAGGTCCGGCTAGCGGATGTAATCCTTTCTGCGGTAATATCGCTGTAACGATTGCCGGAGGTAACCCACCGTATACAGTTGTTTATACTAATGGTACAAGTAACTTTACCGTGACTAACTACACTAGTGGAGCAGACATCAATGTATGCCCTTCAGCAACAACGACTTACTCTTTAGTCTCTGTTTCTGACGGACAAGGTAGCTCACCAAGCAATTCCGGTACAGCCACTCTGACTGTGAATTACGGTACTTCATCTACTCAATCTGTTACAAACTGCGGTCCTTATTTTTGGCCTTTGACAAGTATCATTTATCCTGTAAGCGGCACATACCAATACATTGGTACAAATGGTGTCGGTTGTCCGGATACTGTAACCTTGAACTTGACCGTTAATCAGGGAACCAATACAGACACTACGGTGACTGCTTGTAATCAATTCACTTGGTATCATAATGGTGTAACCTATACGAATAGCGGTACGTTCACTCATATTCATCCGCAAGGTTTGCCGGGTGGAAACGGTTGTCCTGATACTGTGGTCCTTAACCTGACCATTATTCCAAGCACCACCAACACAACTGTAGCCTCAGCTTGTGATACTTACACATGGTCTTACAATGGAGGTGTTTACACCGCTTCAGGTAGCTACTCTGTCGTAACTGGTTGTCATACTGAAATCTTGAATTTGACCATCACACCAAGTACCACAAATACTTCTGTGGTTTCTGCATGTGATACCTATACATGGTCTGCGAACGGACAAGTGTATACCGCCAGCGGTATCTACTCTTATGTTAGTCCAAACACACCATGTCATACTGAGATTTTGGACCTGACCATCGTACCAAGCACGAGCAATA
Source organism: Chitinophagaceae bacterium (assembly GCA_016786845.1). Taxonomy (GTDB): domain Bacteria; phylum Bacteroidota; class Bacteroidia; order Chitinophagales; family Chitinophagaceae; genus OLB11. The sequence continues at coordinate 157,881 of JAEUVB010000008.1, forward strand.
CAACCGTAGCTTCAGCTTGTGATACATACACATGGTCTTACAATGGAGGTGTTTACACCGCTACCGGTATTTACTCTGTAGTTACAGGTTGTCATACTGAAATTTTGGATCTGACTATCACACCAAGCACGACTAACACAACTGTAGCTTCAGCTTGTGATACTTACACTTGGTCTTACAATGGTGGAGTTTATACCGCTTCAGGTACTTACTCAGTTGTTACAGGATGTCATACTGAAATTTTAAACCTGACGATCACACCAAGCTCGAGCAATACAACTGTTGCTTCAGCATGTGATACGTATACATGGACTGCTAACGGACAAGTTTATACCGCTACCGGTATCTACTCTTATGTTAGTCCTAATACACCTTGTCATACCGAAATTTTAGATCTGACCATCACACCAAGCACCAGCAACACGACTGTAGCTTCTGCTTGTGATACTTACACATGGTCATACAATGGTGGTGTTTACACCGCTACCGGTATCTATTCTGTAGTTACAGGTTGTCATACTGAAATTTTGGATCTGACCATCACCCCAAGCACTACAAATACAACTGTGGTTTCTGCTTGTGATACCTATACATGGTCTATGAACGGACAAGTGTATACCGCTTCCGGTATCTACTCTTATGTAAGTCCTAATACACCTTGTCATACTGAAATTTTAGATTTGACTATCGTACCAAGCACGAGCAACACAACCGTTGCTTCAGCTTGTGATACTTATACCTGGGCATACAATGGTGGAGTTTATACCGCTACCGGTATCTACTCTGTCGTAACAGGTTGTCATACTGAAATTTTAGATCTGACCATCACACCAAGTACGAGCAACACAACTGTAGCTTCTGCTTGTGATACTTATACTTGGTCTTACAACGGTGGTGTATACACTGCTAGCGGTATCTATTCTGTAGTTACAGGTTGTCATACTGAAATTTTGGATCTGACCATCACACCAAGCACCAGCAACACCACTGTTGCTTCAGCTTGTGATACGTATACATGGGGGGCTAACGGTCAGGTATATACTGCTACCGGTATATATTTTTATGTGAGTCCAAATACTCCTTGTCAACTTGATATTTTGGATTTAACCATTACACCAAGTACGAGCAATACCTCCTCAGCTTCAGCTTGTGGAAGCTATACCTGGAATGTAAATGGACAAACCTATACTTCTTCAGGTTCTTACTCTTTTGTTTCAGGATGTCATACAGAAATTTTGAACTTGACCATTACTCCGGTTACAACAACGACGACCACAGCTTCCGGTTGCGGTTCTTACGTCTGGTCTGTTTCAGGTCAAACCTATACCAGCTCCGGTACTTATACCTTTGCGACAGGTCCTTGTGCTACAGCCGTATTAAATCTGACCATCAATGCAGCTCCGGTCGTGACAGGTATTGTCATTTCAAATGTAACGGGTAATTCTGCTACGGTTTGCTGGAATGCGATTGCCGGTATCGGTTGGTATGAAGTTCATTGGAGACCAGTAGGTAGTCTGACATGGTCTAGCGGAACGAATGCCAGTGCGTTTACTTGTAAAACTCTTTTGCAATTAACACCTGGAGTACAGTATGAAGTAGAAGTACGCGCCTTCTGTAATCTGCAATCACCTGCAGGTCCATGGAGCTCTCCTCTTAACTTCACCACATTGAGTAACAGTTGCTTGGCACCAACCGGTGTAATAGCTAATCCGGTTACATCTACAACAGCAACGATCAACTGGAATCCGGATCCCGGTACCCTTTGGTATGTTGTTTATTACCGTGTCGCATCACCTGTAGGCCCTTGGTTAGGTGGTACTACCAGTTCTTCAACGTCTAAAACAATCACCGGCCTGACACCGGGAGTGACATATGATGTTGAGGTTGAAGGATATTGTTCCGGTGGGTTTACACCACCTAGCGTTATCACTACGTTCACAACACTGAATGGTTGCGGTACACCAGTTAACTTAAATGCTACCAATGTAACGAATACGAAAGCTACGCTGAATTGGGATGCCGTTACAGGCGCCGGTTGGTACAACATTCGTTATCGTCCGGTTGGTGCTCCAACTTGGCCATCGACTACAACCTCTGGTTCCAATGTGAAGAACATCATTGGACTTGCTCCAAGTACGCAGTATGAATTCCAAGTTGCCACAGTTTGCAACCCCGGAGCAACAGCTTCTGCTTGGAGTTCTTCTTCACTGTTTACAACCGCTGCTGCTAAATCAGAAGGTACAAATGGTTTGTTCAACACGAACGATCAATCTGTAAGTCTGTATCCTAATCCTACACAAGATGTATTGAATGTTGATCTGTTTACGGAAAATACAAGCAATACCACTGTGAAAGTATTGGATATGAGCGGACGTGTCGTGAAACAAGTTCAAGCACAAACAGAATTGGGTATGAATCATATCCAAGTGAGTCTGAATGAGTTGGTCAATGGTCTGTACACTGTACAGGTTATTGAAAACAACAAACTGACTTACACAGCAAAAGTGACTAAGAACTAATCAGTAGATCTTAAAATGAAAAGGGCGGTCCTAATGGATCGCCCTTTTTTATTTTTAAAATTCATATATCTTTTGGTTTTTTTGCCCCCGTTGATGACTCCGTTCAACCAGAATGCTGCGTGCGGGGACCCCGAACCCCTTCGGGGTGATGTCAAAGTCATCTATCTTCAAAGCACCCGGATACCAAATTGTGTAAGCGTGAATAGGGTAGAGACTGGGTTGTTTCGTCATGGGGAAATATCACAAATATTAACCTCGATTTGAATCATTCATACTATGTTTTGTTGAGCACTCCTATATGGTCATTTAAGTGCGATTTTACCATGCTTGTGTGCCAGGTCCCGGCCATCAAAACCAAAGACGCATAGTGGCCCGATTTTATGGTCATTTAAGGAACAATATGATTGCTATACACGGATGCATATATTTTTCGGAGGCTTAATTAAAGTACATTACCATGACAAAAGTCATTTAAATTATTTCGCTGTTGCGGTTAATAATGACTTAACTTTGAGTAGGGTTGTGTGTCGAAGATATTTCTTTTTTAGAAAAAAGAGGTATCGAATGAAAGCATGACCTGATAGCGTTACGCATTTGATCACACAATAAAAATGACACTGCCTATGATGAGATAAAAAAAATAAAAAAGGTCAATCACCTATATAGAGTGGTCCCGCAATCAAACAATTTTAATCATGTCTATTAAATTTATTAAAAAATGAAAAACATAATAACCCAAAATAACTTACTTCCTTCGAGAAGTAAAAGTATGTTTTTAGCCATGGCATTCTTGCTCTCATGGCTAATCCCTACACAAGTGGCCCATGCCACAACCTGCGCAGGTGCCGCAGTCATACCATCCGCACCATCTTTGCCATATACTGTGGCCCTGACATGTTCAGGTACTAATGATATTACTTCAGCCAATTCTACGGCCTGCGGCAGTGGAAGTTACAAAGGCGGTCAAGAAGCCGTTTTTGTGTGGACGCCTGCTGCCGGTTATACCGGTGTTTCTGTTGCCTACACAGGTGCGACTTGGACCGCTATTACTTTTTATAACGGATGTCCAACTTCAGGTGGAGTATGCTTAGGTAGTATTGCTAATAGCGCCTCTTCCAAAACCTTAAGTGGAATCAATGTCAGCAGTGGTGTTACTTATTACATTGTGATTGATACCTGGCCTTCGCCGGTAAGTGCTTGCCCGGGTTCTATTACATTAAATGGTACAATCAATGCAGCTTGTACAGGTACACCAACTCCCGGTAATACTTTGGCTTCAGTAAATCCTGTATGTCCTGCCGCTGCGACTGTTTTGAGTTTACAAAATGCTACAAGCGGAACCGGTGTCACTTATCAATGGTATTCTTCTCCGGATAATATTACTTATACCCTCATTGGAGGTGCTACAAGTAGCACTTATTCAGCTTCTCAAGTTGCTGCTACCTGGTACAAATGCGAAGTAACTTGCCCGGGCAATCCTGTTGGAACTTCTAACCCCGTTCAAGTGACCATGAATTCTGCTTTAGCTTGCTACTGCCCAACTTCTTATTCAAGCTGTTCAGGTGACGGTATCGTCAACGTGGTCTTGAATACTTTAAGCAATCCGAGTCCGGGTTGTCCTGGTTCAGGAAATTTCACATATTATAATCCCGGAGTTGCCTCTACTAATTTAGTGATTGGTGATCCTTATACCATCAATATCACCGTACAGAGTGATCCCAATCAATGGTCCAATGCGTGGATCGATTTTAATGGCAATGGCTTATTAGAAGCCTCGGAAACCTTAAGCCCTGCAGCCGTAAACCCGGGTGCCAATGGTACAGCTAGTTTTAACTTTACTGTACCCGTAACGGCTGTTGCCGGTTTAACCAAATTACGCGTGAAAGGTGGGGTAGATAATACCTTCTCTAATGCGGATGCATGTGGTGCCAATATGGGTTCCACTTGGGGAGAAATCGAAGATTATGATATCCAACTTACCGCTCCGGCACCTTGTGCAGGTATTCCGACACCGGGTAATACGGTCGCTTCATCTACCAGTGCTTGTGCAGGCGCAAGCATCAATCTTTCTTTACAAAATGCAACCTCAGGTACCGGTGTGAGCTACCAATGGTATGAATCTCCCGATGGAATTACTTATACGATGATCAGTGGTGCCACCGCTAATACTTATACTACGCCGGCCTTAACTGCAAATGTCTATTATTATTGCGAAGTAACTTGTACGGGGAATCCTCCGGGTAATTCTAACCCTGTCATGATTCAAATTGTTCCTACACCGGTAGGGGGTACAGCTACAGGTCCAACCAATGGTGAAACTTATCAAAGTCTTTCCTATGGCGTATTAAATTATGTAGGTAGTCTGCAATGGGAATATTCAACGGTTTCTGCTGCAGGTCCATACAGCAACTTCACCGGTGAAACCAACCCGACAATGAATGCAACTTTTACAGCCGCAGGTACATATTATATCCGTTGTAAAGCTTACAATACCGGCTGTTCAGATGACTACTCTTCTATTATCACCACCGTAATCACTGTTGACGGTGATAATGTTTGTGATGCAATTCCTATGTCCTTGGGTTACAATGGTCCTTATACCAATGTAGGTGCTACCACCGAAGCAGGCGAAGCAGCTCCTCCGGCAGTAAATTGTAATGTACAAACCGGATGGTGCCCAAGTCAAACCATAAGTAATACGGTTTGGTTTTCATTTGTTGCACCAGCCTCAGGTCGGGTGTCTATTCATACTTCACCGGGTAATTGGGACAACCAATTGGCTTTGTGGAGTGCACCGAATTGCGGCGACTTACTCACCGGCGGCGGATTATTGCTCGCTGCAAACGATGATTCTGCCAGCTCTCCTTTCAATGCTTATATCGCACCTATCTGTCTGACTCCCGGTCAAACCTATTACGTGCAATTGGATGGTTATTCTACAACTACGAATGCTGCTTTTGGTCTATTGTTGGTCGATGAAGGAAATACAGCACCGGCTTTCGCAGGATGTCCGTCTAATATGACTGTAAATACAGCCTGTGATGGATTGGATGCTGCAGCAACCTGGACTGCACCAACTGCATCTGATGTAGATAATTGTGGTACCCTCACCGTAACCAGTTCACATAACCCGGGTGATATATTCCCAATCGGTACTACTACCGTAACGTATACCGTTTCTGATGGAATCAATACTCCGGTAACTTGTTCTTTTGATGTGACAGTGAATCAAATCATTTCCTCAAGCTCTACGCAAACTGAAACAGCTTGCGGTAGTTACTTGTGGAATGGTACGACCTATTCTGCCAGTGGTACCTATACTTATGGTCCGGTGCCAAATGCAGTAGGTTGCGATTCAGTGGCTACATTGATACTCACCATCAATCCATTGCCGAATGTGACTGCTACAGATGTAAGCGGATGTGCAGGTAATCCAATTACCTTGGTAGGTTCTCCTGCCGGTGGTACATTTAGTCCTGCCAGTCCATATACGGGTCCTTCGACAACGTATACTTATACTTATACCGATGCAAATGGTTGTACCAATGTTGCTACAGCGAATATCATTTCTTCAACCTTACCACCTGTTTCAGGTATTTCGGTTTCAAATGTAGCCGGAAATTCTGCGACCGTTTCATGGTTCGGATTGCCGGGTGCTGCCTGGTATGAAGTTCGTTGGAGACCAGTTGGCTCACCAACATGGACTAATGGTACCAACGCTAATGTGTTCTTGTCTAAAACCTTGCAACAGCTTACACCGGGCACAGCTTATGAAGTTCAGGTAAGAGCATTCTGTTCGATTACGTCTCCTGGTTCATGGAGTCCGTCATATACCTTCACGACGCTCAATTCATGTGCCGCTCCTACAGGTATCGTTGCAAGCAGCATCTCTTATTCTTCTGCAGTAATCAGTTGGAGTCCGGATCCGGGTGCCATTTGGTATACGATACGCTATCGCGTGGCGGCACCGGTAGGTCCTTGGTCAGCAGGTACCACCAGTTCTACTACATCTAAAATGATCGCCGGTCTTACACCGGGTACATTGTATGATGTAGAAGTCAGTGCAACATGCGCCGGTGGTTCAACGCCATGGTCTGTTCCGGGTCAGTTCTCAACCCTCACAGGTTGTAATACGCCGACCGGTTTAGCGGCTATCAATATTACACCAACAACAGCTACATTAACTTGGGGCGCTGTTACCGGTGCATCTTGGTACAATATCCGCTATCGCGCAGTAGGTAACCCATCCTGGATCAATAGTACGAGCACACCAAACAGCAAAAATATTGCAGGTTTGTTGGCATCGACTCAATATGAATTCCAGGTCGCTACGGCTTGCGGATCCTCTTTCACAAGTACATACAGTCCTTCTGCTTTATTTACCAGTGGAACACCTAAATCTGAAGGCGCTGCAAATTTGATCAACACCAATGCAAATCATGTAACCCTTTATCCTAATCCTACCAACGAAATGTTGAACGTAGATCTGTATACAGAATCTGCAAACAATACGACCGTTAAAGTGATGGATATGAGTGGACGTATTGTGAAACAAGTTCAAATCATTTCTGAAGCCGGTATGAACCATGTTCAGATCAGCCTCGCTGAAATGGTGAATGGTTTGTATACCGTTCAAGTACTTGAAAACAATAAATTGACTTACACGGGTAAGGTGAGCAAGCAATAATCATCTTGTTCTAAAATGAAAAGGCGGTCCAAACGGACCGCCTTTTTTTGCTTCATTGAAGGTGCAACGCATTTAGAATGTTGTTATAAAATCAGGCTTGCAGTACCTTGCTTTGACAAACAAAATTTGTTTTGGGTACAGAGGTTTCTGCAATCGCTTTGAACCCGCCTTCAACTTCTGAGAAATTTCTATATCCTCTGGCTTGTAAAATGGAGGCAGCAATCATACTTCGGTAACCGCCCTGGCAATGAAGATAAAAATGTTGGTTCGTATCAATCTGATGAATCCAATCATTGATCTGTGCCAAAGGTCTGCTATAGGCTTCGTCAATATGTTCAGCGGCATATTCACCATCCTTTCTCACATCAATGACCATGGATTCTTTCGGAACAAATTGTGACGCAAACGTTGCGGCAGAAATTCGATTGACGCGATCGGTCTCTCTGCCACTTGATTGCCATGCTTCAAATCCACCTTTTAAATAACCTAATACATGATCAAATCCTACTCTCGTTAGCCTGGTAACAACTTCTTCTTCCATACCCGGATCTGTTACCAATAAAATGTTTTGATTGACATCACCAACCAAAGATCCAACCCAGGGGGCAAAATCACCCTGTATTCCTATATTTATACTTTGCGGGATAAATCCTTTCGCAAAATCGGCGGCGCTCCGTGTGTCTAAAATTAACGCACCATGACTGTCTGCAACAGCTTCAAATTCAGCCGGATCCAAAGACACCATACCTTTTTCCAATACGCTTTCAAAGCTCTCGTATCCTTTTTTATTCATGGCCACATTCATTCCAAAATAGGCCGGGGGAGGTGTAAGTCCATCCAGAACTGCATTGATAAACGAAGTTTTATTCGGTTGATTCAAGGCATAATTCATTTTCTTTTGGTTGCCTAAAGTATCCACTGTTTCCTTCATCATATTTTTGCCACAGGCACTACCCGCACCGTGAGCAGGATAAACAATCACATCATCTGACAAGGGCATGATTTTATTGTTTAGGCTGTCGTACAACAGACCGGCTAATTCTTCTTGTGTCATACTCGCGGATTTTTGGGCAAGATCCGGCCGGCCTACATCACCTAAGAATAAGGTGTCACCGCTGAATAGGGCTACATCTTTACCGGTTTCATCCTTGAGTAAAAAACAACTACTCTCCATCGTATGCCCCGGTGTATGTAGCACTTTTATGGTTGCATTTCCAATGCTGAATTCCTGATTGTCCTTTGCGACAATGCATTCAAATTCTGGATTTGCATTTGGTCCATAAACGATAGATGCTCCTGTTTTCTTACTCAGATCCAAGTGTCCGCTGACAAAATCTGCATGGAAATGGGTTTCAAAAACATATTTAATTTTTACACCATCTTTGATGAGACGATCGATATAGGGTTGGGTTTCACGTAAGGGATCAATAATGGCCGCTTCGCCATTGCAGGTGATGTAATAAGCACCTTGTGCCAAACATCCGGTATAAATTTGTTCTACTTGCATTTTTATTGTTTTAGGTTTTGTTTAGAAATAGGATAGGATGAATCAGTCTATATGCTGAAGATTGTATTTTTATTTAAAGGGTGAAATCGTGTTGATGTGCATGTTCAGAATGCCCCATTAATGTGGCAGCTTATCCCGAAAATATCCGTACACCCAGGTGCCTGCTAATGCACTGAGGAATGTAACGCCGACTGCTAAAAATCCACTGCCGATTTGCGCGAATAAAGGTCCGGGGCAGGCGCCGGTGATGGCCCAGCCGATTCCAAATATGAGTCCACCAAAAATCTGACCTTTACTGAATGTCTTATTTTCAAATTCAATGGGTTCTCCACTAATGGTTTTAATTTTAAACCGTTTAATAATCAAAACGGATAGAGCACCAACAACCACCGCGGTGCCAATCACTCCATACATGAAAAAAGACTGCAAATGGAACATTTCCTGGATGCGAAACCAACTGATGATTTCCGCTTTGACGAATACGACACCAAACAGGATGCCCACGATCATATATTTAAAATTATACCACCAAGGGTGAGATAGCTGGGATTCGTTGGTGCAGGTTGCATCTAAATGTCGAATTTCTTTACTTTGTTGACTTTCCATGATTATATATATTTAAGGATGAATGGCATTAATACATTGGCAGAGAAAAATCCGCCAACCATAAAACAACATGTGGCCACTAAGGATGGCCATTGAAGATTAGACAGCCCCATGATGGCATGACCACTCGTACAGCCACCCGCATAACGCGTTCCGAAGCCTACTAAGAACCCGCCAACCACAAAAAAGAAAAATCCTTTTAATGTAAAAATATTTTCCAGGGAAAAGATCTGTACCGGCATGAGTTTACTAAAATCGTCAATGCCATACTGAGCCAAACTGGCCTTTGTACTCTCAGCAACGACCACGTCATTTGGATTAGAAAGAAATTGAGTCGCCAGAAATCCGCCAACCAATACGCCGGCTACAAAAAATAAATTCCATATCTCTTTTTTCCATTCGTATTGAAAGAAAGGAATTTTTGCCGGAAGGCATATTGCGCAGATGTGCCGCAAGGAAGAAGATATCCCGAATTTCTTATTGCCCAATAATAAGAGTGTCGGGACCGTTAAGCCGATAAGGATTCCGGCTATGGCCCAATGCCAGGGTTGTTGAATGAATTCCATCATAGTGGTAGATTGATTAATGAATTGTAGTTTAAAGATAGATTGTTTAGAAATGAGAAATGATTATTTCAATAAGGTTTCTTTAATGATGATATATATTCCCATGACCAATACAAACCAGCCAAAAGCTGGTTTGAGTTTTGCGCCGTCTATTTTTTTTGAGAGCATAGTACCAATAAATATGCCTACAATGGCAAAGGCAGAGACCGAAGCCAAAAGTTTCCAATTGATCATGGTTTCTCCACCTTCGCCAACAAAGCCAATGAGTGATTTAGCTGCAATGATGACCAAGGAGGTGCCCACTGCTTCTTTCATTGGCAGCCTAGATAAGACGACTAATGCCGGAATAATCAGGAAACCTCCGCCGGCACCGACAAGCCCTGTTAGCACACCTACAACAGCACCTTCCAACAGAATAACAGGATAATTGAATTTTTGTGCTCCCGGCTCAGTATTCGAATTCTTCTTATCCTTTTTAATCATGCTATACGAGGCGGCTATCATCAGCACCGCAAAAAGCAGCATCATGAGAATACTTTTGGTGACGACAAAGTCACCGATTGAAAATACTTCTTTGGGAATGGCCGGCACGATATAAGCACGTGTAAGAAATACGGCTACGATAGAAGGAATGCCAAAAATGATCGCTGTTTTAATATTAACCAAACCATTTTTGAAATAAGAGAAAGAGCCGACGGAACTGGTGAGTCCTACTATAAATAAGGAATACGCGGTTGCTGCAACTGCATCTACTGCAAAAAGATAGACCAATACCGGAACGGTCAGAATACTACCTCCCCCGCCAATTAATCCAAGGGCAATTCCGATAAATATTGAAGCAATGTAGCCGATGATTTCCATAATGAAATTTTATTAGATGAAAGAATGGTTAAATGTAGATTCAGTGAGGTAATAGGATGTACTTGGTTAAAAATGAAAATTTAAAATGAGATTCAGATTTGTCATGTCCACTTTGTTAAAAATATATTTCTCGGGTATGGATTTTTGGAAGTTCGATTTATGAGCGATGAGAAGTTGTGCATCTAATCCGTTCAGCAACCCATTGAATTGATAACGAATATCCAGGTTAAATTGTGAATATGAAGGCAGGCCATATTTATTTAATTTGAAGTTAGATATGTTTGGTAGGTCAAAGTATCCCGCAGAGAAAATGGTTTTGATGCGCATTTTTGGAATCCAATATTGGTATTTTAACACCACGGCATGTACATCACCAAAACCTTCATTTCTTTCTCTTGCCATAAAAGTATAAAATGGATCTCGGCCCCATTCTCTGGGCATTAAGTATCTGCCTGCGGCAGTAATTCTGTTATAGTTTAAACTGATCTCGGTTCTGGAATCTATCCATCCCAGCTTGGCACCATAGGTGAATGCTTTATGATTCGAAGCCAGGTAAGCATAAACCGCATTACTATTCCCACCATTATTCATTGCAGTTTGAAAAATGCTTTGTGCTCCGAGTGTAATTATAGATTGATTGGGTAATTCGTAATTGTAATCAGCCTGCAGGAATGATGTGTTAAAAATGTTCTCTACAAATAGATTTGAGGCTTGTATCGTTAGATCCGGAATGGATCGATTCGTGAACCCTAGAGAGAGAATTCCTTTACTCGAAAGTTGATTTTTATAACTTGAAGGACTTCCTTCTTCATTAACTCCGGATGAATAAACACCTATAGAATTGGCTATTGAGTAATACTCCACCGTCCCTCTTGGAGAAATTCTGTGTAAATAACCACCATAGATCTTAGTGTTATTCAATTCATGCACCTCGCCCCATAGACCTTCTACTTCTGTAGGCCGCATTCTGCCATCTTGCAAATTAATGAATGTTGTGTTGATGAGTTGTTTGCCAAGAGTAATTTGAGATTTTTTGAAATTGTACTTCAGATAAAATTCTTCCAGACGATCTATATTGTTTTTATTGGAAGGGTCTGTAATGTCGAACAGTGAAATTTCGTACCGGTTGTTTTGTTTAGTCATTGAATCCGGTTTGGTCAAATCGGAAGATGACACATTAAAAATATAAAATCCACTCAGTCCGAATTTGAATCCGTGAAATGGTGCGGTTTCATATTTCAAGCCACCTCCAAATGCATTGGCATAATAGTCGGTGAGTTTACCACTATTGTTTGTTGCCATACTGAAAAATCTGAAATGTCCATTGACTTGTCCGTTTTTAAAAGCGCTCAGTATTGAGACTTGGTCTTTGGTTGTTGCTGTATTCGCTCCCTTCCAAATTTCAGGATGATCAGAAATTTCCTGATGCTGCGCAAGAACTCGGTCCGAAAGCGGAAACAGCAGAATCAACAGGATGGCGTTTTTTACAAATGACATAAGCCGGTATATGATTGATCTAACGGAATTGATAATCTACGCCACTGACTTGTGTCAGTAATGTTTCCTTTGCGTCTAAGATTTTCGCATTTTTTTGAGGGGTCGGAGTAACCGGAGAATTCTTTTTCAAATATTCGGTCATGACCTTGTGTAAGGTCGATTGGGTGTTTTTGGCTTCCAAAACGCCTTTCATTCTGCAGAGCATGTCCTCCGGATCCCCATCTCTTTCACAAGCAAGAATCGAGTATTTTTTGTTTGGATCAATGGGTTGGCCCTTGACCAAAATGCTTTCAATTCTTTTTCCGGATTCACCAAATGCTCTAAAACTGACTTCCATGCCTTTGAATTTTACTACCCAACCACCAAAGCGTTTTGAAGCATCAATGGCAAAGACATTATTCAATTCCTTTTCCATCCATTCAGTTATTTGTTTGCCGGTGGCTTTTGCGGTCCGCACAGTGCTGTCTACAGGCAGCATATCAAAAATAAATCCATTGGTGATGGGTATATTTCCTGTTTCATCAGGTGTGGTCCTTGGCGGACAAAACCTAAACCCATTACTCAACACAATATCGATTTCCGGAAATTTGTCATGCAGTGCATCCAGAATCATGGTATCAATCGGATTTTCAACCACGAAGTATCGATACAAAGGGATGGTGCTGTAACCGATGATCGTATTGATTTTTTCCTGATAAGCACTCTCATGTTCTTCAAGAAGCTGATTTATTTCATCATCAGCTTTGATTTTCTCGCTGTTCACTTCTAATAGTTCATAAACATCTTCGGTGACCTTCCCATCGGTAATGGTCAGGTCTAGTTTTCCTATGAATGATCCAAAGGCCCCGGGTTCAACCACTTTTGCAAATTTACATTGAATCGGAACTCTCACACGTTCATGAGTGTCACCCCCAAGAATATAATTGACGCCTTCACATTCGGGCATATTGGCAAGGGCTATTTGCTGTGATAATCCCAAATGTGCGATCATAATGATATACGCACATTGTTCTTGATTTTTTAAGACATCGATATAGTGAGCGAGATTTTCTTCCGGCTTAGTATAAATAATTCCTTTGCTGTAATTCGGACTTTGGCGTATGGGTACCAAAGGATCCGTATAGCCTAAAAAGCCAATTTTAATTCCGGCAACATTCCATATCTCATAGGGTTGAAAAATAAGTTCACCTCGACGTCCCTCACCTAAATCATGATACATATTCGTACATATTTTAGGAGCCAGCAGACTACCCATTAAAGTTTGCATGGTCTTTTTTCCATAAATTACCTCCCAGTTTCCGGGTAGAAACAAATCGTAATCCATGGCATTGAGTATAGGCACAAATGCCTTCCCATTCGTTTCTACACTCAATTCGCTTCCTTGAAACATATCCCCTGTATCAATGAGAAAGGTATTTGCATTTTTCTTCTTTAATCGCTTCAGCATCGTGGCCATATGAGCATAACCGCCTGTTTTGCGAAATACGGCTTGATCGTTTTCCCAAAACAATTCATCATGCGGATGAATTTGACAATGAACATCGGTGGTTTGCAAAATGCTGATTTTAATAGAGTGGGAGCCATCCGTATTGATCGTTTCCAAAATATTGGAATCAGAATTACTCATGGCACTCAACGGAGATATAATTGCAGCACCCAACCCCAGGGTGCCCATTGATTTAATAAATTCTCTACGGTTATCCATATTGTTTTTTTTAATGATCTAAAACCCTCCTTTAATGTAACTCCAACCTTGCTCTTGTTTCAAAACAATTTCGGCAATACCGGCAGGTGTAAATTCAACCCATTCAGCATCAAATGCATCCTTGCCGATTTTCCTGTTTTTAAGGGTATTTTCACAAATGACGAAACGAACGCCCTGTTGATGTAGTGCCTTTACCCGATCAACATAGGTTGTATTATTCAACATCACTAATTCCACACCTTGGTTGTATAAAACAACCTCAATTTGAGCCTCAGGCCAAAAGCCGGTTAGGTTTTCAAGCTGTTTCACAAATGCTTTTTGTTGAAGCGTATCGTTTGCATTGGTAAATTGAAATACGACTTTGTGCGCAGTATTCTGAGCTTTTATTTGCGTCGCGTGCGTGAGCAGGAACAGGCCGATAATGATGGTAATAAGATTTTTCATGATTTGGTTTTTGACTGGTTTTCTTTTTCTTTTTTCTTGTAATCAGATATGGGTTTAAACGGACCATATTTATGCTGTTGTTCAGGATATGGATCCGAGAATAATCCGAATGGATGATCGATGGGTTTCTCCTCAATTTTTGGCCAATCTTTAGAGATATCCTTATTTGGTCGTGGTTGGGAGTTCACAAAAGCTGCAATGTCCCAGGCTTCTTCATCCGTTAATTGAGGCTTTTCATAAGTAGCCCCTTGTGGCATATTGTATTTGATATATCCGGCAAATCGACTGATGCGAAATAAGCCTGCTCCCTGATTGTACGAATGTTGTCCCCATAAAGGCGGGTAGGTATATTCCACCTGATCGGCGGCCATCAAACCTTCGCCATTTGGTTGATGACAACTCTGACATTTGTTTTCATAAAGTTTGGCACCCATGCTTGGGTCAGCTGCTCGATTCAAATAGTCAAGTTCAAAAATGCCTGAGCCTTTAGCTTTACTTCCTTTGGGTACCTTGCTGCCTATATATTCTATATACGATTTAATGGCTTGCATTTCTTTACCTGATTCCGGTAGCGCTTTTCCGTTAAGACTACGTTCCATACAATCGTTGATGCGCTTATAAATATTTTCGACTTGTCCACTGCGAGCTCGGTATTTAGGGTAAGTGGAAAACACGGAGGCATAATTATTCCCCCAGGGTTTAGTACCGGCATCCAAATGACAATTCTGACAATTCATACCGTTTGTGATTTGCATGACACTGCCTTTAGGGCCTAAGTACTTTGCAGTATGTGCGATCAACTCTTTTCCATATTTCAGTTGCTTCAATTTTAAAGAATCTCCTTTGAATTCATTCAATTCAGGTGCATGCCAAAATGTAGCCGATTCTAATTTTGCTTGATTCGCTGCGGACCATTCCTCAAATGCTTTCTTTTTTTCTGCCTCACGGGCTATGGATTCATTACTTTTTTTAAACCATGAAGAAACATCCGGTTTAAAGATGGAAATGGTTCCGACCACAATCAAGGCAAAAACTAATAAGATGACAGTACCGACCAGCAGGCGGATCACTTTTAACAAGCTTTGATTGATTTCAGAATGTGGAGTGCCTTCAGTCATATGATATCTATTGTGTATTACAACAGTTTTCTAAACAGTTTACTATGCTCTTCATTTTGGGAAAACGTAATGAAACATATTTGTTTCTACCAATCTTTTCAGAATTCAAAACACCTTTGTCTTCCAATAAGGTAATTTGCTGGGAAGCGATGGCTTGTTCTAAATTCAATGCAGATTGTATTTCTTGTACAGTCATTTGCTTATGTGTAGTCAGTAGGTCTACAATAGATAATCGGACAGGGTGAGCAATGACTTTCAGCATATTCACAGAATTTAATAATTTACCGGAATCTACTCTTTCAGTTAATACCATTTTGGGAATCTATTTTTATGGATACAAAGATAGTTATATAACTATGTATACAAAGTATATTTCAATATTTTTTCTATAGTCATCATTGATAGTCCATAAAGGATATAAGAAACCATGAACATGAATGTTGTTTGATCATATAGACAAAATACGATGCTTAATAGTAGGTCCGTCATTTCAAATTCTCAATTCCCTTTCTATCTTTACTCCATGAAGAAATCTATCGTCCTTTCTTTGTGCCTGTGTTGTTACGGGCTCATCTCTTTCGCTCAACTCACGAAATATGTGAATCCATTTATCGGTACCGGTGGTCATGGTCATACCTTTCCAGGGGCAGCCATGCCCTTTGCCATGGTGCAGCTAAGTCCCGATACACGAATCGATGGAAGTTGGGACGGGTGTAGTGGATATCATCAAAGCGATTCCGTGATTTACGGTTTTAGTCATACCCATTTAAGCGGAACCGGCTGCAGCGATTATGGCGATATAGCTTTTATTCCATATTGGTCTGCTCGTAAGACTAGCTTTGAGCAACTTCCGGAAAAAATTGCGCTACCATTTTCTCATGCACAGGAGCAGGCCAGTCCCGGATATTATAAAGTGGCGTTGAATGCCGGTATAAAAGTGGAGCTGACCAGCACTACGAGGGTGGGGCTTCAGAAATATACTTTTTCAAAAAAAGGATATTCGTGGGTGGTCCTCGATCTCAAACATCGTGATGAATTGACTGAGGGGAGTATCCTTCCTCAGGGTGATCTGGCCTTCGGTGGTATTCGTCGTTCTAAAGCATGGGCCAGGGATCAGGAACTCTATTATTATTTTGAAACGGATATCGAACCGGAAGAAATCAAAATCGTAAAAGGAGAAAAAGGCGATGAAAAATTAGCGATGCGTTTTGCGGTAGATGCCGGAGATCAGATTCAAATAAAAACGGCTTTGTCTTCCGTCGATGTGGATGGCGCACGTAAAAATATGGAAACCGAAATGCCGGGATGGAATTTCGAAGAAGTCAGAGATGCCGCAAAGGGATCCTGGGAATTACAGCTGAGCAAAATCGTCGTCAGCAGTAAGGACGAATTGAAGAAATCGATTTTTTATACAGCGCTCTATCATACGATGTTGCAGCCCAATATTTTGAATGATGTCGATCATCGGTATAGAGGACGCGATCATCAGATTCATGAGGCTAAGGGTTTTGATTATTACACCGTTTTTTCATTATGGGATACCTACAGAGGTGCCCATCCATTGTATACCCTGATCGAGAAAGAACGCACCCTCGATTTTATCAAAACTTTTCTGGCTCAATATGATCAAGCAGGCCGCTTGCCGGTGTGGGAACTCTGGAGTAATGAAACCGATTGTATGATAGGATACCATGCCGTGAGTGTGATATGGGATGCCTATGAAAAAGGGATACGGAATTTCGATACGGAAAAAGCTTTTGCAGCAATGAAATCGATTGCAACAGGTCCTGATGATTACACCTATGAAAATATCGGATTGCCTGTTTACCAACCACGCAACGATGATGAGGATGGGGATGTAGAACAAAAAGTAAGTCGGGGTACTACAATGAAAAGAATCATTGGCATGAAGGAAGTCTCACGTAAACAGGCCGCTAATGCCGATGCTCTGGAATCTTATTGCAAGTATGGTTATGTGCGTGCCGACGATGATGCGGAGAGCGTCAGTAAAACTTTAGAATATGCTTATAACGATTGGTGTATCGCACAAATGGCAAAGGCCTTGGGTAAAACAGATGACTATGTCTATTATCTCAACCGTTCTAATCATTGGCGTAATGTATATGATCCGACCACCGGTTTTATGAGAGCGCGAAAGAATGGGGCTTTGTACGAACCTTTTTCTCCTTACCGTGTCGATAATAATTTTACGGAAGCCAACAGTTTCCAATACAGCTATTATGTACCCCATGATATCCGGGGATTAAAAGCCATGATCGGACAAGAAGCATTTAATGATAAAATTGATTCTCTTTTTAAGGTCAGCTCTAAAACGGAAGGTCGCGAACAAGCCGATATCACAGGACTCATTGGTCAGTATGCCCATGGCAATGAACCGAGTCATCAACTCATTCATCTCTACCGAAATACCAATGCATTTTCGACCGCAGATGTATTGATTAAAAAGGTCATCGACAGCTTTTATGTCAACGCGCCTGATGGGCTCATTGGAAATGAAGATTGCGGACAGATGAGCGCTTGGTTTGTATTAAACTCAATCGGACTTTACCCTGTTTGTCCCGGTGACGGAAAATATTCGCTGACCTGTCCTCTCTTTGATACGATCGCAATGAAAGTGGGAACAGGGTATAAAAAAATCTATAAACAAGGTAATACCGGTGATCACTATCTTTCTGCAGATCCTTATATCGGGGAAACAGAAAAACAATTTAAAGGGGCACAAATCAGCAGCAGTGAATTGAATGGGATGGATCCTTTGATCATTCAAACTGCCGCCAAGCCTGTCAAACAAATGAATGTAGACCCCGAACAAAATTCAGGAATACTGCGTTTTCAAAATCCTTATATCGCTAATGCGACTCACACATTTAAAGAATCTACTTCGCTACGTTTGCAATGTCACGATAAGGAAGCGACCATCTATTATCGATTAAATCAGGCGAAACGATTTAAGGTGTATCGTTGGCCCATCAAATTAGAAGAAAGTGCATCCATAGAATTTTTCGCACGTCATGATTCTTTGATCAGCCCGATTCAGCAGGGCAGCTTCTTTAAACTTCCCGACGATCGTAAGGTGATTCTTCATTCAGTGTACAATCCATCTTACACTGCAGGCGGACCGGATGCCTTGGTTGATGGTATCTATGGTAATGTTAATTGGCGTCGTGGTGATTGGCAAGGATTTCAAGCGCAGGATTTCGAAGCAATAATAGCTTTCAACGAAGAAAAATCCATCAGCACGATGTCCGCTAACTTTTTGGAAGATCAACGTTCATGGATTTTTTATCCAACGGATGTCTCCTTCTATACCAGTATGGATTCACTCAGTTGGGAGTTAGTAGAAACGATTCCGACGAAAAAGCCGTCGCAACATGAAGAAAACACCATCAGTAAATTTTCAACGCATTTCGACCCTAGAACGGTACGGTATATTAAAGTGGTCGCAACGAATTTTGGAAAAATCCCTTCATGGCATCCGGGTGCCGGAGGCGATGCCTTTATCTTTATCGATGAAATTGAAGTGGATTAAAGATTAGTCCGGAATGGGACCGGCTTATCTTAAATCTACAACTTCGACGTTAGGATACTTCTTTGAGTTAAATACAAAGGTTTGGTCAGCCAATGTTGGGTTGGGAGTATAACCGGAAACTGAGTATGCGTAAACATTGCCGTTTTTCTCATACATTTTACCGCCGGCAACTACGCTCTGTGCCTGATCAATCATCAGCTCTACTTTGGTGTATTGCTTGGCTTTATTAGTAGGCGTGAGCAGAATCACATCCACGGTTTTGCCATTGTATTTTTGGGTGCCGACATATTTATAAGAATATTCTTTATCGTAAAAATTCGTAAACAATTTGGAAGGTGTAAACGTGTTTTCGTTTGGATCGAAACTATTGATTTGTACCTCATTGCTTTCTTTCATATAGGTCCAAACGGTTTTATTGTCGCAGTATATTTCCTGACCTGAAAGGGTTACATAGTATTTATTACCTTTCATAAACACATTCCCTTTTTTGGTTTGTGGTTTAGCATTTTTTGCTCCGGTTATGGTAATGGTAAATGCAGCTTTTAATGATTTCAGAGATTTTACTTTCTGGCTGGTTTTGTCTAAAATGGCTTTTGCTTTGGCATCTCCCTGAGCTTGTGTGAAAAGTGTACATGTCAGTAGGAGGAATAGGGAAAGTAGTTGCTTCATGTGTATTTTGGAGGTTTGACTCTTTAAGTGTTACAAAGATTAAAAACTATTTTTTTTATTTTGACAAAGATAGGGTGCTCACTTGTATGCGTAATGTTAATCCCGGTTTTGAAAACCTAATCTCGTTGTATGGTGTAGTAAGCACAGGTCGTCAGGAAGTTTCGCACAAATGGAATGGCGCCAAAAAGAAAATTTTGTTTCCTGGGTTTAAGGCCGAATTTGTGTTGATAGATCGGATTTATCAGAAACCATTGCTTCTTGACAATTTGGAACCCCGATCGGATACAGATGCGTTCGAATCGTTCAATCGAAATGCCGGTTTCTTTTACATCCACTAGCGTATCAATGGTATGTTTATTTTCGCCGGCTGCTTTCAATAGCCATTTGAAAATACCCATGGGCAATAGATGGTAGTAGGGCAGTTTGGAGGTCCATTTTTTCTGTGCAATTTGCTGATGCCCGCCAAAAGGCATATACCAAGGTGGAAATCCGAAGAAGACTTGTCCCTGGGGTTTCAGCAAAGTTTTTAGATAGGGAATAAATACTTCTTGTCCGTGTATATGCTCAATCACATCCTTTAATATGATCAAATCAAAATATCCGGTATAGGCTGCACGAAAGGCATCATCAAAAACATTTTGATTCATGACTTTCATATTTCCTGAGGCGATTTCAGCAGCAAGAAACTCTTCGGCCAAATCGATACGAGGTTGGTCCAGGTCAACCCCCACACATTCACAACCCAGATCGTAAAAAGGTTTCAATACCCCGCCTTCTCCGCAACCGATTTCTAAAACGCGGGTGCCCGGAATGATGGGAAGGGTAGTGCCGATAAATGGAAGGACATAATCCCGCGCATTATCGACCTGTTGATTAAAACGAAGTTTATGGTTAGAGTGATGTTCAAGTGCCATAGGGTGGGCGCGAAGGTAAGTTAGATTTTTCTGAGATTAGGGGCTTTGCTTCGTTAATATGTCGATTTGGGTCTTAATGGACCGGTCGTGTATCAGTTCAAATATTTTTCTGATGAAATCAACATTCAGGTCATTCTGCTCGCCCCAGGCTGATCTTGTTTCAATAATCTCACGCCAACGATCCTGTTGATATATGGCAATATTATTGTCAGATTTGATTTGCCCGAGTTCTTTCACCAATTCCATGCGTTTGCCTAATAGGGCCACGATTTCAGCATCCATACTATCTAAGATCAATCGAATTTGTTCGATATCCCCTTGTGCATGGTCGGTTTGTATATGTCGAATAATGAGTTGCTCCAATATTTCAGCCAATCGTTCCGGTGTAATTTGTTGTTTGGCATCGCTTAAAGCGGCATCGGGTTCTGGATGGGTCTCAATCATGAGTCCGTCGAAATCCAAATCCAGTGCTCTTTGGGCTATCCCGGAAAGTATTGTACGATTTCCACCGATATGGCTCACATCACAAATAACAGGTAGATCTTTATATCTGCGTTTCAGTTCAATAGGGATAGACCAAATAGGCTTGTTGCGATAAATACTTCCCGGGTCATGCACAGAAAAACCACGATGTATTGCCGCGATATTGGTTATACCTGATTTTTGAATTCGCTCATAGGCGCCACTCCATAATTCCACATCCGGATTCACCGGATTTTTAATCATTACCGCGATACTCGTTCCTGCTAGGGCATCTGCAATTTCCTGAACCAAAAATGGATTAACGGTGGTTCGTGCACCTATCCAAACCGCATCTAAACCATATTTTAAAGCTAATGTAACTTGCTCCTGATTGGCGACTTCGGTGCATACCGGTTTGCCACTGATTCGTTTCACCTCTTTTAACCAAGCTAATGCTAATTCGCCACGGCCTTCAAAATGCCCCGGTTTGGAACGTGGTTTCCATACCCCGGCACGTATCATATGCACCGGTAGTTCGCGCAGCGACTCCGCCACCCTCATCATCTGAGCTTCATCTTCAGCCCCGCAAGGGCCTGCGATAATATATGGTTTTTGCGTAGAAAATAAATTCATGAAAGCTGCAAAGGTAAGGTCAGGGATTCAAGGTTAGACCTAGGTCTTCTGAGGTTTTTTCTTGGCTGCCGGAAATAACACGTTGTTCAGGATGAGTCGGTAACCCGGTGAGTTGGGGTGCAGACTTAAATCCGTTGGCGGATCACCCACCTGATGCTGATAGTCTTCAGGATCATGCCCGCCATAAAAGGTCCAGGTGCCTTTACCCATTTCTCCATGGATATAGCGAGCTTCACCGGCAGATTTGTTTTCACCCATGACCAGGGTACTGCTCTTCAATACCCGATTGTTGAAACTGGTAGTTTGTCCCATAAAGCCTTTAATGGTGGTTGTATGATTTTGACACAGCATACATGGCACCGGATCAAATTTGGCAGAATAGGTAAAGAGTGTAAAATAATCTGAATTGAAGGCCACCTTTCTTGTGGTCGTCGCATCGATATCGGAATACTCATATTCGTAAGGGTTCATGCTCAATCGGAAATCTTTAAATGCAAAACACTTATTATAATTGAGTTTGCTTTGCGCATCCGGATCCGCGGCATCATAGTCATTTACTTTATCGACGATGTCTACACCTTCTGCTGCTAATGCGATATCATAACTATCCGTGGCGCTGCACATGGCAAATAGATATCCTCCGCCAATCACAAAGTCACGGATTTTTTTTGCCACTGCCAATTTCAATTGAGATACTTTTTCAAAACCATTACGCTTTGCCGTGGCTTCATTATTCTTCATGTCTTCTACATACCATGCTGCAGTATGATAGGCTGCATAGAATTTTCCATATTGCCCGGTAAAATCTTCATGATGCAGATGCAACCAATCATACTGGACTAGTTTATCTTTCAATAAATCATCGTCATACACTTTGTCAAAAGGAATTTCCGCATAGGTCAATACCATCGTCACCGCATCATCCCATGGGAGTTTATTATCCGGTGTATAGACCGCGATCTTCGGTAACTTTTCCAGACGAACAATATCCATATTGGCATCCGGATCCGAAATGGTTTCGAGGATGGCCGTATATTTTGCTTCCGGAATCACATCATAACTCACATTGCGAATCTTGCATTCACTTTCCATTTCCTGAAAATAATCAAAAGCGAAACTCCCACCTTCATAGTTGAGCAACCAATCCACTTTCTGATTTTTACTCAATACCAAATAAGCAATGCCATAAGCCTTTAAATGATTTTCCTGGGTTTCAGGATCCATAGAGATGAAAATCTTGGTGGCTTGTGAGGCCAATGACAACATCAATAGGCCAACAACTATACTCCAGCGTTTCATGACTTGTTTGATTTAATAGTTATTGAAATTTAACTGTCGGTAAGATTTAGTAATATTCACCATTATAGAACATCTTGAAGGCGTTGAATCCGACCTTATATTGTAATACATCGTAATCCAGCCGCATGTCGTACAAGCTCATAGTGGTCACGTCATATACTTTGCCCTTACTAAACATTCGAAGCACATTGGCTTTGTTTACGTAAGCGACAGAATTATATCCGGCTTGAATTTTTTCAGGATAGTAATTGTCCAGTACGGTTTGCTCACCTTCATGAAAGACTTTAAAAAAACCATTTGGATCAGCAAAAGCCACGATGCGGTCCGCTACTTTGTATTTTGGTTCATAATAGCCTATCGTATAGAGATTGCCGTCGTAAAATATTTTGAAGTAGCCATCATTGCCTACGTAGGCCACTACATCATCACCCACCATAAAAGAGCGTGGACGAAAAGGATCCATGGTATAAACATGTCCTTTGTGATAGATCTTGAAGATATTATTGATGTCGATATAGCCAACTGTATTTCGACCCACCTGAAATTCTTTTGGCGCCTGGCTTTCCAGCGCTTCTACGGTATGATTGTAAAACACCTTAAACTGATCATTGAAATTGATATAGGCACCTATATTGTCTGAGGCTTTAACGGTACTGTCGAATTTAAAATCATTTGCCCCAATATTCAGAAAGCCTTCCATTTCAGTGATCTTCCCATTATAATAACCATTAAAGGATTGTCGGTTCAAATCATAAAACAATACTACACTATCTCCCAGAGCATATCGGTCACAAAGGCGGGAAAGCAATACCACATCACTACCGTCAATGACGGATATGGCATTGGCACTGCGGTATAAAACCAAATTGTCCGATACATCAAAGTCTGAAGTGAACTGATCATTGACCACCGTGGAGGCTCCATCCCGAAAAACTTTAAATACCCTTTGATTGTCGAGGTAGGCTACGGCCGAACGACCGACTTTATATTCGGTCGGTAAAAAACCTTCCAGTTTAATCATGGCACCATTGTCAAACACATAAAATTCTTGTCGAACAGTAGTATAGGCTGAAAAAGGTTGCGCACCGACTATTCCCGAATAGAGCACAGCCATCATCACCAATAATTTCTTCATTCTGAGTTTTTAAAAAATCTATGGGTAAATATCGGAAGAATTAGGTACAAACTTTCACTTTTTTACCTAATCAAATGTGAACCAAGGCCCGTAAACACACTTTAGAGCATCTTCTGACGCTTGAGCAGGTAGGATAAAAGCACTTTGTCGAATCCCTCATTGATGTCGGCATCTACAATATCGATCCCGAATTGACCACATTTCAAGGCCAAAGAAGCTCGGTATTCCTGCATCTTTTCGACATAGGTGGTCTTCAATTGCGTCGAATTCATCCGGATCCTGTCACCACTTTCCAAATCGATGAACTCGTACGGGCGGTTTTCGAAATCGAAATCCACTTCATACTTTTTGTCTTGTACATGAAACAGCACCACCTCATGCTTATTGTATTTCAAATGCTGAAGGGCATCAAACAATTCATCCGACTCCGACACCCGATCCAGCATATCGCTAAAAATGACCACCAAAGACCGCTTATGAATATTCTCCGCAATCTGATGCAAGACATTGGCGGCATTGGTCGATTTCTGTTGTATGTCTTTGTGGGCCAATCGCTCCAACTCGGTCATCAGCATTTTTTGATGTACGGTATTCGACTTGCATGCGGTGTGTAAATAGACCGAAGCATCAAATAAGGATAACCCCACTGCATCCAATTGTTTTTTCAAGATGGTCATCAGTGAAGCTGCAGCCAGACAAGAAAATCTCAGTTTATTCGGGCGTTTATCGTCCTGCGGGAAAAGCATAGACGATGAGGTATCGATGAGGATCTGACAGCGGAGATTGGTCTCCTCTTCAAATTTTTTAATGAACAACTTATCAGTTCGGCCAAAAACCTTCCAGTCGATATGCTTTAAGTTGTCGCCGGGATTGTACAGTCGGTGCTCGGCAAACTCCACCGAAAAGCCGTGAAACGGACTTTTATGTAGACCGATAATAAACCCTTCGACCACCTGTCGGGCCAGTAATTCAAGGTTCTCTATTTGAGCATCAAGCAGCATGTAGTTGGAAATTGCGTAAATTTATGGATATAATTGTGGGAGAAAAATAAGTTTTGTTATATTTGACACATTATTTTTAACCCCATGAAGAGATTTCTCCCCTTTCTTGCCATAGTTTTTGTGATGGCCCTCAGTTCTTGTACTCGGGAATACATCTGCCAATGTGTGGTTAAATATACCGGTAACCCTCCGGGATTGCCCGATTCTGCGGTTCATGAGTTCAAAATTCAAGACAAAAAGAAAGACGCAGCCAGTAAATGTGAGGCCAATTCGACTACCGTCACCCAGGATAATGTGACTATGGACGAAAAATGCCGTCTCTACTAATTTTCTAATTCCCCTTTTTACATGATGAAATACCTTTTGTTTTTCTCGGTGATGTTCACCGGGCTGAATGCATTTGCCCAAAAATCCAATCCCCCTGCCTGGATCCAAATGATGGACTCCGAAAATGTCAACTACTTTGAAGCTGTTGAAGCCTTCAACGCCTATTGGAAGGATAAAGAAACACCGATGATGGAAAACGAAATCTTCATGGCCTCACCGGATGAAAAGGAATCTGACGATTTCGTCGCCCGCAAAAAAAAGAACCCCAACAGCCCGGCCGTGAAGTACGCTTTCGAATACAAGCGTTTCCTGCATTGGATGAAAAAGAATGAAGCCTGGGTGCAACCCGATGGTCGTATTCTATCCAAAGAAGAACAACTCGAAATCTGGAAACAACAATTGCAAAACCGAAAATAAGGGATGATGAAAAAAATATTAATCGCCGTTTGCTTGTGGTTTGGAATCCAGTCCAACGCTGACGCACAAACTTCCAACTGGACCTTCCTCGGCCCCAATCTTTTTCCCACCAATATATCCGGACAAATCAACGGGATAGGCCGGGTATGCCAAATCAAATACGACCCCAATGATTCCAGTACCCTCTATGCCTGCAGTGCATCCGGTGGTTTTTGGAAGTCTCTAAACGATGGGATGACCTGGAGCAACATGGGCACCGATATGCTGCCCAAAATGGGTACCTCCAGTACCTGTATCGATCATACCAATAGTGATATCATTTATCTCAGTTCAGGCGATCCTAATTATTATGGCGTCGACTTCGGCATTTGGAAAACCACCAATGGCGGCAACTCCTGGGCCCAATCCAATACCGGCATCGGCAATCGTATGGCCCTCGAAATCCTCATGGATCCAGCAGATCACCTCGTGCTCATCGCGGCCACCAACGACGGCATCTGGAAAACAACCGACGGAGGCGCCAACTGGATTCAAACCCTCGCCGGAAATCAGTTTACCGATATGAAATGGCAACCACTAGCCGGATCGCAAATTCTTTATGCGAGCAGCATGAATAAGTTTTTCCGCAGTACCGATAAAGGCAGCAACTGGACCGAAATTACCAATGGTTTCAATAACTTGCTGGCCAACGGCACCCGCCTGGCCATCAGCGAGGCCAATCCTGATCTGGTCTATGTGGGCACCATCTTCGACGAAGGCACCATCTTCCGCAGTACCGATGCCGGACTCAGTTTTACCATTCAGTATCACGTTCCCTTGCGCAGTCTGACCGGCTACGATACCACGGGTGGGGGACAAGGCAATTACAATTTCTGTCTCGAAGCCAATCCTCAAAATCCGGATCAACTTATGCTCGGCTCCCATAATATTTGGCGCAGCAACGATGCCGGTATTACCTGGGTGAAACTCACCAACTGGTGGCAGACCGTACATACCGACATGCACGACTATGTGTTCAAACCCGGCAGTTCCGACCTTTTTCAGGCCAATGATGGAGGCGTTTGGATGACACCGGATTTCGGGGTAAGCTGGGAACAAAGAAGCGATCAACTCGGTGCAACCGAAAACTATCATGCCGCTACAAGCCCTTTGTATCAGGGCCTCATCAGTACCGGTACACAGGACAATGGCGAACTCGTGTATATCGATCAGGAATGGAAAACCAACCGCGGTGGCGACTGGACCACCCGCATGCAAATGGATTTCTCCCCTCAAAAATTTGTTTATTATTTCGATGACCTCGAACGCCGTGCCCTTCCCAGTGGTGGTGGAAAGGCATATAATTTACCTACCGGCATCAGTTCTACCAACATCAAACAAGCTTTCAGCGCCGACGATCAGGAAGTGGCCTTTGTAGCAGGCAGCAACGTTTGGCGCACCCAAAATCTGACGTCCACCTCTCCCGTTTGGACGCAAATTGTAACTGGTTCTCCGGCCATCAAATCGATTGTAACGTGCAAGGGCAGACCCAATATCATGGCCTATAGCGTGAGTAATAAAATCTTTATCACCTACAATGCCCTGAGTGCTTCTCCGTCCTTTGTGAATTATACTTTTCCGATCACAGGTTCGGCTACCGATATAGCTATCTCGCCCAAAGACAGTAACCTCATTTATGTGATCCTCAACAACAAAGTTTACCGCTCAGTTAATGGTGGCGTCCTCTTCACCGACTTTACCGGCACCCTGCCCAATCAGTCACACCTCAAACTCTTTTATAATGAGTATGCCAACGACAATAGTATTTATGTCGGCAATAAACTGGGTATTTGGTACCGCAATGATAATCTCAGCGACTGGGTCAATTATTCCGGCGCCCTGCCCACCATTGCCTCTATAGAAGATGTGATGTACTTCAATGATGGTGGCGTCGATGCAAGATTGATCGTTTCTTATTACGGTCGCGGTACCTGGCAAACCGATATCGAAAACACGCATAGTTGCGCCACACCCGGCATCACCACTTCACAATGGGTGGGCAACAATTTCCAAATGGGCTGGAACAATACCGGTGCCCCTCAGTATCAGGTGGCTTACAGAGAGCTGGGTACTATCAATTGGATGATACAAAATACCACGACCGCCAATGCCGTCATTTCGAACTATACCGGTTGTGCTTCTTACGAGGCGCGCGTGCGTGCTTTGTGTAATAACGATACCAGCTTGTGGAGTAATCGGGTCTTCTTCTCTACACCTTCCAACGCCTTGAACAACGACTTCCAAACCAGTACCGATATCGGTGCCGTAGGCGCTCCGGGCAGTGTATGTTACGATGCCATCAATCAGCGCTATACCATATATGCGGCCGGCGATGATATTTGGGACAAGCAAGACGAGTTTCATTATCTCTATCGCCGTATGGTGGGTGATGTGACCATTTCCGCAAGAGTAAAACATATTGGCAATATCTATGGTTGGGCCAAGGGCGGTATCATGATCCGCGAAACCTTATCACCCGATTCCAAACACGCCATGTGCGTGATGACTCCGGGTAATGGTTTTGCCATGCAATGGCGCACCAATACCAACGATTGGAGCGACAATACCGATACCGCAGGCAGTGCCCCGGGTTGGGTGAAACTCGAACGCATCGACAGTACTTTCACTTCTTATTTTTCTTTGGACGGTCTCAATTGGAATACCCTGCAAACGGCCACTATATCCATGACCGATACGGTATTCGTTGGACTTTCTAACTGCAGTCATATCGATGCCACAATCAATGAGGTCGTCATCGATCATATTGTCATCAATGGTGTGGCCTTGTCTACAACTTCGGTTGAAAAGGAGAACGCCCCTTTCGTCATCTATCCCAATCCCGCACAGGAAAGCATCACCCTCAAACTCAATGCATCGGCGGCACAACAAACCATGCCCGTCGAACTCTATGATTTGAACGGTAAACTTATGAAGCATCAACTCCTTCGCAGCGGACAGCAACAACTCTCCATCAATATCAGCAGCTTGTCTCCCGGCACCTATATTGTGAAGGTCAGCGGCCCACAAGTATGGGCCACCACCATCCTGAAACAATAAGTGAGGTCACTTGTAAAGGTATTTTTTTGTGGTCAGCTGTATCTCTTTACTGGGCCGCAGTGGCGTTGGCACCGTTTGGGCTATGGAACTTTATTTAACAGGTGATGAATAGTAAGACTTCAAACTTATGGTGCCTCTCTTCATGCAACCGATGTTAGATGAAAATTTACATTGTCTGCGGACACGCAACATGGGGGATAAAAGCTACCCTACATTTTGATTCCTGAAAAACGTTTGGAGAATTTGCAAGTTCAAATTGCCCATATTACCTTAGCCGATTCACAAAAACCAAACATGATCATATGAAATTAAAAAATTACGCTTTAACCGCAGCCATTTTGTTGTATTCCCTATCTTCCTTAAATGCACAAATCTTGTTCGATAACGGACCGGTATTCAATAGTATCGGCACAGGCGCCGGTGGGGCAAATGAAAGTGTATTATTAACCACTACTTTCGGTATGGGTACCATCGGCTTTGGTCATCAGGCGAGCGCGTTCAACCGTATTGCCGATGATGTGGTTGTGACTTCCAACTGGCAAATCGATTCGTTGGTGTTTTATGCCTATCAAACAGGATCCACAACTACCTCTACCATGACCCAGGTGAATTTTATGATCTGGAATGGTGTGCCAGGATCTGTTGGTGCGACTGTCGTTTATGGTGATTCCACGACCAATCGCTTATCAAGTTCCACTTTTTCAAACACCTATCGTATTACCGAAACGACTACAGGAAATGCTACCCGCCCCATTATGCGCAACGTTTGTGCAACCCCGGGTTTGAGTTTAACGCCCGGTACTTACTGGATCGATTGGCAAACTGCAGGTTCTTTGGCTAGTGGCCCTTGGGCTCCGTCACGCGTTCCGGCCGGACAGAATATTACCGGAAATGCTTTGCAAAGAGTCTCTTATGTTTGGAATAATGCGGTAGATGGCGGCACCGGTACACCTGCTCAAGGTTTTCCATTTGAAGTATATGGTGTGGGATCTGCTCTTCCGGTTGAACTTATCTCCTTTACCGGAGAAGTGAAAATGAATACCAATGTGTTGGAATGGTCCACAGCGAATGAAACCAATAATGAATTCTTTGATATTGAAAGAAGCGCTGATGGGATTTATTTTGAAACCATTGGCAGAAAAATTGGCGCCGGCACTACTCAGGAACTGACAACATACAGTTTTGTAGATATGCAACCATTGCAGGGTATCAATTATTACCGTCTCAAGCAAACTGATATGGATGGTAAACATACATACTCTCAGGTGCTTAGCTTGCAACAAGATGTTGCCACAGCGATCGCGGTTTATCCCAACCCTGCTAAAAATGACTTATTCGTAACAGGACTAACCGAAACTGCACAGACCTATACGATTTTGAATCATTTGGGACAGGCTTTACTTTCCGGAATCGTTAGTACGCAACAATCAAGAATCAGTCTTGAAACGCTGGCACCGGGAAGCTATCTGATTCGTATCGGTAAATCCGATATCCGGTTTGTCAAACAATAATTGACCATCGTGCCGCCGGCATTATGTAAGATGTAATGCCGTAGGCATGGCCGACTAATAGCAGTGGATTTTAATCCACTGCAAACAAATCCATTGCAAACAAACCGCTTATTCCGTCGGAATAAATTCCAACGCTATCAGTCGGTCGTGCCGATGGCACTTTGTAAGACGTAATGCTGTATGTATGGCCGACTATTCATGAACCGAAGGGTGCTCCAGTGCGAGGCTATGCTCGCCCCAGGAAGCGTGACACCCCGGGAAATTCTTCGATTTGAGCTTTACCATGGCATGATAATAAACCATTTTAGCTTCTCGTTTAGCCTAATCACTTATTTGCTAAACTAAAAGGGCTTGCGGATAAACCATTTTAGTTTCTGGTTTAGCCCAATTACTTTGATGCTAAACTAAAAAGGCTTGCGGATAAACCATTTTAGTTTCTCGTTTAGCCTAAACACTTTGATACTTAACTAAAAGGGCTTGCGGATAAACCAATTTAGTTTCTCCTCAAGCCTAATCACTTAAATGATAAACTAAACCGGCAAGTTTGTAAACCACTTGAGTTTCTTGAAAAGGCATGGTCCTTAATGTAAAAACGAAAAAGACAAGCCGGTAAACCAATTCGGTTATGGCGTTTGGTGAAAGGCCTAAAAGAATTAAGTCGACTTCATCGGTTTTAGCCCAAAAAGATTTCTGAAAATCCAAAATGGTAACATATGTTACCTTTTTGGTGGAAGACGTAAGATATTTTTGTGCCATGAATCGTTCGTATCATGAAGAGGACGGACGTTAAACTAAACTTTATCGTATGACTTACGACAATATCAATGTACAGATGTCAGCCACTCAATTGGCACAATTAAAAGATGCTATTCATCAGGTTCGAAATCTTTTACCCTTCCTGATTAATATCACGCCTGAGGAAAAAAAGAAATTAGGCAGAAAGGCACATGACCGTTTGGCCTTTCGAAAATATTCGATGCAGTTGGCCTTACAAAGGCCGGAATTGCTACCCCCTTCGATATCGATGAGTGAATGGAGCAATGATATTGCATTGTACGACGACCTCCTCCCGATTTATCAAAATTTACAACAACTGTTGGAAGGCCTTTCAGACACCCTGTTGGCCCTGCGCTTAGAAGGGCATCAATCGGGTATACTTTTTTTGAATATCCTTCGTGCACATGCAAAAACAAATACCATGGGTATCGATACCATGGTGTCTCGACTGGAAGAAGCACTCCATAGTTGATTTATTGAATGGGGAAATTAGCCGTTCGTCTCCACAGAATCTCACGCTTCGTGGACTGTGCCTATGGTTTAGTAAATTAACTTTCCATCATTTTCCATATTTGGTTTTTAACATAACTATACATCGTCTTTCGTGAATAACTACTCCACCACCACTTTCCTCACAAAATTATCCACCCGCAAAAAATATACTCCATCAGCCAGCCCTCTCACATCCACTTCCGCCCTCAGGGTTCCCCGCTTCACTGTTTGACTCAACACCTTCTGCCCCAATAAGGTATACACTTCCAATTCCACATCGCACTTATTAAACATTGAGCATTCCACATTAAACATTCCCAAAGCCGAAGGATTTGGGAAAATGGTAACGCGCTCATTCTCTTTCTCACTCTCCTCCAACCCAATCGGATCACATATCACCGTTGTATCCTTACCCAAGCCATAGTTTGGCATATTCGGTGGCGATAAAAGATTAGTATATGGCTGCCATACCCCTTGAGGTATAAAATCACATCCAAGGCCTTTTACATTGGGCTTATCTATATAGCTCATGTATTTACGGCTACCACCGAAATTTCCTACATATAATTTACCATCAGGGCCACAAGCCATTTGATTATACCATGGAAATACAGACAATAATGTATCGGGACCTGAAATTAAAGAAGCATTGTATTTATTCGTGTCTAGCAGATCTATTTGATAGATGGTATACAAATTGCTCATATAAAGTAACTTGCCATCTGGAGAAAAACAAATTCCACTTTTATAATCATTGTTGGGATAGCTTGAAGTATCATAAGGTACTCGATAATAATTGTTGAATGTAATCTGACCGGTACATCTGTCAAAATCATAAAGTTCCACTCTATTGAAATCATAATAGGGCACGCCGGAAATGCTATCAACGCTTCCATAAATTGAACTCGCAAATTTGTTCCCATCTTCACTAAAATATATCTGGCTATTGAAAGCGCAAAATCCACCGGTATCCACTATTGTCTGATAATACGGCCCTAATATAGTATCCTCTCGCACAATAAACTCCTGATATCGATGATTAACACAGTCAGCCTTTACCAGCCACCAATCCTTGCCATTGGAATGTTTCACTGCCGTTAGGGCACAATTCACATAATGCTGATCATCTACGAGTATCTTATTTTTCTCTACCACCTTGCCCTTACCCGCATTGCTATCCATATCTACTATGCTATAGTTGAGCACATCAAATTCAGTATATACTTGATTGAGGTAATTATTGGCTACGCTGTCTGTCATACCTGTACTAAATACATAGTAGGTATTTCCTTTCTTGGGGATGGCTATACAGGTTTGATCAAATATGCTTCTATGGCTATAATAGTTTGCCAATATATTGCCGTCAGGACAATTTACATCAAGTCCATTACCCATCAATTGGCCCTCTTTATTTAATAGTGCAAACCCGCAAGAAAAAAATAATAAATTACCTGATGTGTCAGAAATTGTTGTATTGCCGGATGAAAGAGCAGGTAAATTGAATGAGTCTATCTGAAGATTTGTTCCATTGAAATTAAAAACCGCTGTTGGAGAAAATCCCAATGTCCAGATATTATTTCTCTTCTTTTCTTGAGCATAGAGACTCATATTCATCACCATAAAGATGATTAAAAAAAAATGAACAACTTTCATACTATTCAATTATTATTTTACCTGAATAAAGTGTATTTCGGTTCGTTTGCACATGATACATGTAAATTCCCGCAGGTAAATACGCAACATTTAAGCTTACCTTTGTGCGTTGGTCACTTAATTCTGTTTGCAAATGTTTTCGGCCTAATAAATCAAACATGGTAAATACACCAGATTCACCAACCGAAAAATGATAGGCAATATTGAGTTGCGCATCGGTTGGTACTGGATAAACTCCTATGCCATTTAGAACCTGAGTCTTGTTATTCTTATAATCTTTTATACTATTGAGTTGTTGTTGCAGTTTGCTCTCCCCATTTTTATATACACCCTGCCCATTACACAACTCTAATTCATCATAATGAATACCAGGGACGAAATAACTAAATAATACTCTTGCTCGATAAACTGCATTTCCTCCTACATAAGGGCATGTATTGGCCACAACGCCGATGTCTTCTATTTCTTCATTCGTTAGACTATCCAGCGCAAATTCTAAAACCCGTAAATACAACCCGTTGATCCATTTGGCATTGGCTTCAAAAATATCGGAATTTCCCAATGCATTATTACCCTGCTTCGCCATTGTCAATTGATTATGCCAAGCTACTGAATCTGCCATCAAAGTACTGTCGCTGAGCTTAGAAATTTGCAAATCTACATTACTCAAACTCCCAACAATGTCGATATGAGTGCTCAAGTAAAAACTGTCTAAGATGGTATTGGATGTGCGCAGACTATCTTGATCACGAAGCCAGGCAAAAATGAGCTCTTCATCGGATCGCCTTGCACCCTCCGGAAAGTCTTCATAAGAAATGCTGTCGCCGGCCACCTTTAGTGCATGTAATAAATCGATATCTTTGGGATGATCGACTGTTACAACGGGATCAGGAAAAGGGTCGGTGAGTTCATTACAAATATGAGCATCAGTGAAAGAGGGAGGGTTACTCACATATGGTCTACAAATATTTGAATTAGAATTACTTGCGGTACTTTGGCTTTGAACTAATTTACCGGCATCCGTCACAATCTCATCACTAAAATTTGTGCTACAATCTGTCACCCTAAATACTCGATTCAGCGCTATAGGGGCTGCACCCGTAATCACACCGGATGGATCTAAAAAGGTGTTGTTGGCGTCGTATGCAAGAGATAGTAATGGATCATAAATTCCAATCTGTCCCATTGACCCTTCTACAGCTAATTTCCAAAAAATAAAATCCGCATCGGAGCAATTCATGATATTGCTAGTGGTGCGTTTATAATCGGTACTATTGCCATTAGCCCCTACCGCAAATAACCCGTATTTCAGAAAGTTGGCATTGTTGCAGGATACAAGGCTATTGGGGTTGGCTGTGAGGTAGAGACCGGCATTATTGCCCGGAACATAAGTCACACTGCTATTGCTATAAAATCCATTATCAATGAGGTTGCCCGACACATTCACCCGATCATTGCCATTACTGTTTATCCCTATCAGGTTGGGAATAGCCAAAGTGTTATCGCTTGTCTGACTGAGAAAATGGATTTGGTTTCCCACTACATGGTCATTAGAGCCTCGGTTTAAACTAATGCCCGTTGCTTTATTTTCATCGAGCATATCAATCTGATTACTATAAATCACCGTATTGCCAATATTGGATATGCTACTATAATTGCTCACAATGGCTGCAGGACGTAGGCCATTATAAAAACCATTGATGGGGATGTTTGGATTCAGTTTCAGTTTGATAAGATTACCGGCTACATAATTTCCTTGATTCGATTCGTCTCCCGATTTATAGATGCCTAGATGTACCAGATCAATTTTATTGCCTGAGATTTTGTAATGCTGGCCGGGGCATTCTACAGCCATAATTCCAATAACCATATTGCTCATTCTATTATTAACTATATCACCGGCCACCCTGCGAAGCATGATACCACGGTCGCAACGTTTGAAATGATCATCAGTATCGCCGTTGATGCCATCCCCTTTTACCCTTACCGTCAAATGCGCATTTAAAATGGATTTGTAAGCATATATGCCCCATCCGTTCGCATCATTCAGTATGCCTGCGCCATATAAAGGTCCATTGCCAACAATATCATAAAAATGATTGTGGTTCAAATAAATATTGGCGTTTGGATTCGTCCATGTTTTTGAAGAGGTTTCTGTAATATAGATGCCATTCCAAACATCTTTAAATATATTTCCCGAACTTGGATATGGATAATTGCCTATGTTAATATCGTCGCAGTTCATGATATTCATACCACATTTAGGTTTTACTTCCAAAGCATATGGGGCAATCAATCCGGACTTCCTCATAAAGGTATTTCTTTCAATTTTACATTTTGCAGCTGAATTCAAATTAATCAAATTAATACCATAGCGATTGTCTTGATACTTACTATCTAAGGAAGTTATTTTTGCATTATTCATGATATGAATTCCCGTTTCCATATCTTGAAACAGGGATCCTGCAATAAATATTTCTTCACTTGGATGGTCGGCATAGATTCCATCCCACATTTCATTACACCCCGATTGCAGATCGCAACCTAATAGCGCAAGCTTGTAATTATGATCGATGACAATGGAGCTTCCGGGCGTGAAATAAAATGAACAGTCTACGAATGTTATATTCTTATCTATGGAGAATACGCCATCTATAAAATAATCTTTGGCAAAAATGATTGGCCCTTGATTTTCAAGGTCCAGATCCGATGCATAAGGGCTCATCCAGAGTTGAATATTTGGTTTGTTATTGGTGGCTTCAGCGCCGGTACAATTACAGAAAACGGGATCAGGCGCTTGTATGGTTACATTAAAAGATTGAGAAAGCGAAGAACCTGTTATAGAAACATTAATGGCATAGTTAATGGCTGAAAGATTTTGGAATAACCCTGTCGTATTGGTTTGTGTAACTAAAGTGGTTCCATTTATATAAGTCATAGTAAAGGTAAATAAGCCGGATGGACCGATCTGATCAAAAAAAATCGAACCATCATTACTGCCACTAGCAATATCGCCACAAGAGATATTTGTGACTAAAGGTGGAGCGAGGAGTAAATGTTGATGATTGGCACAGTTATCAGTAACCGGCGAACAAAGATTGACATTGTAATTATTCTGTGAATTTGCCGGGCTCACATTCGAGAAGTCGTTACATGATAGGATAGTAGAAGTGGGAGAGGATGGGAAACATATATGTTGATTGGTGCTACCGGAATTTCTGAAAGTTCCGTCAAAAGTATTGCCGCTTACAGTGTGAAAAGTGCCGGAATGATTGAGCGCTAAAAAATCGCCATGGCTATTGACTACCTTTACGGTATTACATTTGAATACAACTTCCTTCACATTGGTACTTCCTGAAAATATGGAAGTTACTCTGCTGGAATTTGACGATGAGCCATAGTCTCTATACCATCCGCTATAGTCAGATTCATTAATTTCAATCAAATTGTTTCTGAAATTTAGGTTATTCAGTATTTCTGCAGTTGAGAGGCCATTGGTAGTGGTAATAAATGGATATTTTACGGATAGAATGGGCATTAATCCTTTAGGTTTCTGACTTGGTGTTGGGTCTAGTACAAACTTGATCATATCATCATCATTATCATCAACATAATCCTCGGCGATGTATGTAGTATTATTTGGATTGGTATGCGTATGATTATTATTCCAATTGCATCCTATACCTGTTCCTGTCAATGGAGGTATCATGCCTGTCGTCGAAAAATAATTATACATAATATTGGGTGGGGTATAAAAATCATAACCATCAGGGTCTTCTTCCCCGTCCCACAAACTTAATAGAGATCCGGTGCTTCGATTATACTTCAGTGTATGACTTTTATATCGAGTTATTTCAATATGAAAATTTCTATCATATCCATGTACAAAATTATATTGTACCGTACAACCACTTGCCCATTGTAGCGTAATGCCCGCTCTGCTCAACTGTTTCGTTACAGCAAGATCATTTTTTATAAAATTATATTGTATCAGCGCTTTATCTAAAGCATCACATTCAATACCATCGCCATAATTGTCATAGCCGCATCCATAATCGTCAATGGTGCAATTTCCTAAAGAGCAGTCACAGGACATTCTAGGATTATTCCCCCAACAATTGGTTATAATATTCCTTTCGATGGTTGAAGGCAGACTTTTATTTTCTGTATTGATATCTTCTTGGCCACTTCTCAGTTTGATAGCGCCACCATAAATATTGTCAATCACATTATTATCCACAAAGAATTCTCTGGCATGTCTGATGTGAATACCGTAGGTACCTAATTGCTTATCAAAAAAGGGATGGTATGGATCATATTCAGGATTTTCACCTCTAATATACAAACCCATCACATTGACACTCTTCCAGTATTGTTCATCTTCCACTTGTGCTATGATTTCTAGAAAATCATGATGATGCCAAGCATTAAAGTCATCTTTGTAGTTGGAATGCAGTTGGGGAAAGTCGCTATAGTTATTGACAGTACTTAAAAAATCCGTTGAAGTAGGATTGTAATTGCATGTCATATTTGTGGTGGGAATATCACCGGTACTTATATTTGTTATTTCACTGCTTGGTAATGTTTTATATCCGATGAAATTAATTTGTATAGGAATTTTTGCACCGGGGGTATTGTTGTCATTTTTTAAAAGCAATGAGGTGAAATTAAATTTCAGTCCCCCGGTCAATGGTTCACCACTGATTTCATATACCCGATTCGGAAAAACAATTGTAAAATTAGTTTCATTATTATTTATACGAGTTTGCATGT
>JAEUVB010000021.1 GCA_016786845.1 Chitinophagaceae bacterium
GAGGGTTTGGGCCTGTTCGATTTGATCCAGATGTGCATCGATGAAAGGCATATCATATTTTGCCTTAAAGGAAAGGAAATTGGATTGTTTTTGTTTGCAGGAATTCCAGCATAGTTTAGCGATGGTATAAAGTTCCTGTTGTGTTAATTTATTATTTGATGATGTCATTTTAATTTAATTTATGATTGTTTAAAATATTGCCGTGTTGATGTGTTGCCAGAACATTAGACGGCGGGTAAAAGATATTGATCTAATGATTTAGGATTTGGCGGTACCCTAAATTTCAAAATGGAGGGCTAAGGAGGATGGAGAGAATTTAACAATGTTGTGCGTAAATGAAATAATGTAGGGATGAAATAAACATATTGTTGAATAGAGACTGAATTTGAAATGACTGAAAGGAAATATTCTTTATATAATGAGGAATAACCTTCGGCAGTGTTTCCATATTCTAAAGCAGAATAAGAATATCCATAGGTAAAAGTTAAATATCCATGGGCCGAAACAAAATATCCACCAGCCGAAGCTGAATATCCCTGGGCCGAAACAAAATATCCACGGGCCGAAGCTGAATATCCATAGGCCGAAACAAAATATCCACGGGCCGAAGCTGAATATCCGTGGACCGAAACAAAATATCCACGGGTCGAAGCTGAATATCCATTGATCGAAACAGCGTATAGGCGGATCGATGCCGGAAAATCGCTGTTTGAGCGTGGGAAGGAGTGGGTTATATTTTGTTTTGTCCTTTTCATGATTTCTTATGATTGAAATACTTTGTTTTGGTAGGACAAACGTAGTCGGGCGGAAAATGAAAAACGTTCACATATGTGAAGGTTTTGAGGATTAACATGTTATTAGGAGAGAGAGACGCATGGAGAGAGACGCATTATCATGCGTCTCTACACTCCGTATTCCTGAATATCTTAAATTGCAGCCCCAATGGCCGAAAAATCAAAAGACATCCTCATCAAAGGTGCACGCGTGCACAACCTCAAGAATATTCATGTGGCCATTCCACACAACAAATTGGTGGTGGTCACGGGCGTCAGTGGCTCGGGCAAGTCTTCCCTCACCATGGATACCCTCTTTGCCGAAGGTCAGCGTCGCTACGTGGAAAGCCTCAGCGCCTATGCCCGTCAGTTTATGAAGAGTATGCAGAAACCCGATGTGGATGCCATCGATGGTCTTTGTCCTGCTATTGCCATCGAACAAAAAGTAAGTGCCCGCACCCCCAGATCTACCGTGGGTTCTATGACGGAAATCATCGATTACCTGCGTCTGCTTTATGCCAAAATCGGGAAAACTTATTCTCCCATTTCAGGCGAAGAAGTAACGAAACAAGAAGTAAGTGATGTGGTGAAATGGATCACGGCGCTAAAACATGGTACGAAATTTCTTATCCTCATTCCCTTGCAGAAAAGTGCAGAGAAAAACATGACCTATTATTTGCACGATCTCCTGCAAAAAGGTTTCACACGTTTATACTGCACCAAGGATCAATCTTATTTAAATATTGAAGAACTCATCGAATCAGAAAAAGAACTCGACGATTTTTCACATACCTATATCCTCATCGATCGACTGGTGAGCAAGGCCTTCGAACCCGATGATCTGCACCGCATTGCCGACAGTATTCAAACGGGCTTCGACGAAACCAATGGCGATATCTTTATCGAAACCGATGGTAAAAAACTCATTCACTTTTGTCATCGCTTCGAACGCGATGGCATCCGCTTTGAAGAACCCAGTCCGAATTTCTTTTCCTCCAATAATCCTTACGGTGCTTGCCCCGAATGCGAAGGCTTTGGTCAGGTCATCGGCATCGATCCGGAATTGGTGATCCCCAATCGCAATCTTTCGGTGTATGATGATGCCGTGGTTTGCTGGAACGGCGAAAAGATGTCGCAATGGAAAACGAAATTCATTCAGAAGTATGGCGATGAGTTTCCTATTCATAAACCGGTTCGCGAACTCAGCGAGAAACAATACGAGTTGCTGTGGAATGCGAAATACGGTATCAACGCCTTCTTCAAAATGGTGGAGGAAAACCTCTACAAAATACAATACCGTGTACTTCATGCGCGCTATCGCGGACGAGCAACCTGCCCTTCCTGCGAAGGCAGCCGCATTCGTAAAGATGCCCTCTATGTAAAGATACAGGGAACCCATATTGGTACCCTGACCGCCATGCCGGTAGATACGCTTTACGATTGGTTGAAAAATTTGAAATTGAGCAAACACGATCAAACTGTTGCTAAGCGTATCCTCATTGAGTTGGATATTCGTTTGCAAACTTTACTGGATGTGGGTCTGCATTACCTCACCCTGAGTCGCACTGCCAATACCCTGAGCGGTGGGGAGAGTCAGCGCATTCAACTCACCCGAGTCATAGGCAGCAACCTCACCGACAGTTTATATATCCTCGACGAACCGAGTATCGGCCTTCATGCCCGTGATACGGAACGTCTTATTAAAGTACTCAAACGCCTCCGCGATTTGGGCAATACCGTAGTTGTGGTGGAACATGATGATCAGATCATGCGCGAGTCGGATCACATTATCGATATCGGCCCCCTGGCCTCTCACCTCGGTGGCGAAGTGGTGGCCGTTGGTACGCATAAACAATTGATGAAAAACAAAGCCAGTCTCACGGGTCGTTACCTGAGTGGTGATTTGGTCGTAGGCATTCCGCATCCTCAACGAAAAAAAATCAATAAGCTCACGCTCGAAGGATGCACAATGCACAATTTGAAAAATATTACGGTAGAGATTCCTTTGAATATGCTGTGCATCATCAGCGGTGTGAGCGGTTCGGGCAAGACCAGCCTCATCAAACATATTTTGTATCCGGCCCTGAAAAATCACTTTAAAGATTACAGTATCAAACCGGGGGCTTTTGTTTCGCTCAGCGGTGATTTAAAAAGCTTGCAACAAGTGGAGATGGTGGATCAAAACCCTATCGGAAAATCATCACGATCCAACCCTATCACGTATATCAAAGCCTACGATGAGATCCGGAATTTATATGCAGCCCTCAAACTGTCGAAGATGCGCGGTTATACACCGGGCTTCTTTTCTTTCAATGTCGATGGCGGACGATGTGATACGTGTAAGGGTGAAGGTGAGACGGTCGTTGAAATGCAATTCCTCGCCGATGTGCATTTGCCTTGTGAAGCTTGCAAAGGAAAACGTTTCAAGCCGGAATTGCTGGAAGTGAATTTTAAAGAAAAGAATATAGCTGATGTCTTAGACATGAGTGTCGATGAGGCCGTTGAATTCTTTAAAGAAGAAAAAAAGATCCGGGATAAGATACAACTCCTGGCCGATGTAGGACTAGGTTATATCAAGCTCGGACAATCGGCCGATACCCTCAGCGGCGGTGAGGCCCAACGTGTAAAACTGGCCTCCTTCCTCGACCGCTCTTATGCCGATAAAAAGATTCTTTTCATTTTTGATGAACCGACTACAGGCTTGCATTTTCATGATATCAACAAACTACTGAATTCCTTTCAAGCCCTCATCGAAAAAGGACATTCCATTATTGTAATTGAACATAATCCGGACGTGATCCGCAATGCCGACTGGATCATAGACCTCGGACCTGAAGGCGGCGATGCAGGGGGACATTTAGTGTATGCCGGTCCGGTAGAAGGGATTAAGAAGGAGAAGAAGAGTTATACGGGAAAGTTTATATAATGATGAATGTTGAATGCTAAATGTTTAATGACTCAGCAATCTGCTGATGGCGGCAGCAATATTTTCTCTTTGCTCACGCAGATCGGCTTCTTGTAATTTGTTTTGCATAAAGCTCTCCATGCGTGCGTGGTAATTAGGATCGTTCACGACTGCTTGTAATGCATCGGTGAGGAGGCGTGGATTTTTTTCAAGTTTGAATTTTGAAACCACTTTACCAATGCCCATGTCTTCGGCATATTTGAGATTCCAAAGTTGTTCGCCTTGTTCGGGCACACCAATAATGATCTTACGATGCGTCATGCATTCACTCAGCGTATTGACGCCCCCGTGAGTAATGACGATATCGGCCAACGGAAGTATCTGAGCGGAGTTGATGAAGGCTTCCACATAAACCCGTTCTGGCCTTTGACCATCGTTCAACAATCCTACATGGTTTGATACGAGCACGAAACGATCGTTTTGCTGTACAAGATTCTTAATTGCATTCATCACCAGAGGATAAGATTTAAGGGCGGAAGAACCCATGCTTACAAAGATGACCGTTCGTCCTGCCCTGCGATGTTCTTCGAGTTCATGCGCCCAATCGTGAGGAGCGCCAAAGGTAGAGTTGAGGTTTTGCTCGAGGAAGAAATAATTGTCGGGCAATGGCTTAAACGGAAATAAACTGTAGGACTGGTTGATGAGGGTGATATCGCCTTCATACAGATCAAGATAATCCTGCACTGCAGGCAATTGAAATTCTTTGAGGACCTTGTTGAAATTTCTGGCCCAATGTTTCATGGTAGCTAAAAAGGCAAAGCGAACCATGGCTTCGGGCATCACCTTGTTCACATCATCGATGGGTAGTATCTTATTGAGAAAATGATTCTCGGGCACATAATATTTATGGCCATAATGTCGTGAAAGTGAAGGGATCACAATCGAGATCAATTTCTTCTGCATGAGCTGTGCCGTGATCTTGATCGTCGGGCGATTATTGCTCACGATGATATCCGGCTGCACTTGTTCAATCAATTCAATTTCCTTATCGATGAGGTGATGAATGAGACCCGGTTCATAAAAGTCAACATTATTATTGTCGATATGCCGCCTGTACTGATGATAGGAGATTTCGTTAATCGGCAAAACGGGAAAGCCTTTGTCGACCAGTACATTCGTATACTTTCCTCTCGAAGCATAGATCACCTCATGCCCCTGATCGCGCATTTGATTGGCAAGGGTGATGGAAGGAATGGTAGATCCTAACTGATTGGCATAAGGGAAAAAGAGAAATTTTGCCATGGGGTGGAAATGATATGACGAAGATAGGATAATCCCCTGTATGGCACAAGTTGCTATAAACATAAGGAGAGGTGTTCGGATGATTTCCAATCGAAAAATGTTTTCATATTTTTTGTATTCCATTTTGAATTGAATACCTTTGGATTAGATGATATTGTTGCTTATAAAATGAAAAGTGAGGTATGAAAGCGAAGCAAATTATTCAAATAATAGAAAAAGATGGGTGGATATTATCACGACAAAATGGAAGTCATAAACAATATAAACATCCAATAAAAAAAGGATTAGTTACGATCTCCGCACATAAAATGAGTGATGAAATAGCCCCCGGAACCCTAAACAGTATTTTCAAACAAGCAAAGATTAAACTATGATAAACTATCTGGTCATATTTGAGAAAACAAAAACTGGTTATAGTGCCTATTCGCCGGATCTGCCGGGCTGTATCGCTACCGGTCCTACAAAACTTCAAACTAAGAAAAATATTCATGCTGCCATCCAATTTCATTTGGATGGGATGCGTGAAGAACATATTAAATTCCCAAAGCCTCAGGCTGAATCTGCGATTCTGACTTTTGCTGAATAGTCTTATTTATTATTTCGAGTAAGATTATTTTGAATGACAACAATTCACCCGTTATATTTTACCTTAACGATCCAACCACGCTTTAAACTCACCTACCCTTTCGCGACTAACCAAAGCCATATCGCCTTCGAGGTGAGAACTATGAATGAGCAGACGGCTGTTGAAATGGGTATTCACTTTTTGAATGGCATTCATATGAAGTATGACCTTACGATTAATGCGAAAAAATACATCAGGGTTCAGGAGCTCAACCAGTTGATCGAGGGTATAATCGATGGGATATCGCTTGCCATTGCTCCTAACTAAAAAAG
This sequence comes from Chitinophagaceae bacterium, assembly GCA_016786845.1. Classification (GTDB taxonomy): domain Bacteria; phylum Bacteroidota; class Bacteroidia; order Chitinophagales; family Chitinophagaceae; genus OLB11. The sequence goes on from JAEUVB010000021.1 coordinate 5,878, forward strand.
TAACACTATCTACGGTGTAAAAATGCAAGACCTCTTCAACCGGAATGGAATCGATACTTTGTCCGCTCTTCACCATGAATCGGCTCTTCCATGTTTTCGCAGTCGCCGTATAGTTTTGCTGTAAGGCAGAAAGTATAGACAGGGGCAAAGGTTGATGAAATTTATGGAACTTCTCAAAGGCCCGGCGCAAATCTTCGATCCCTAATGGTTTAAGAAGATAATCAACACTATTCAACTGAAATGCTTTGATGGCATATTCATCATAAGCGGTGGTAAAGATGACCGGTATATCAGGTGTAATGGTTTTAAAAATATCAAAGCCTAAACCGTCTGCCAAATGTATATCCAGAAAAAGAAGATCGGCAGTAAGTCCATCCTGAAATGCCTTTACGGAACTTTTAACAGAATCATAGATCCCCAGAATTTGAGCGTTTGGTTCAACCTTATAAATCAGATTTGAAAGATGTTCGGCTGACAGCGATTCGTCTTCGATGATCAGGATATTCATGTGGATGAAATTAAAGGAAGTTGAACAATAAATGATGCCTCATTGCTGATGATCTCGACCCTTTGATCCGTGAAGAAAGTATAACGGTCACGAATATTGCTGAGGCCGGTCTTACTGCTGACTTCAGGATTGGTGCGCAGTTGAAGATTATTGCGTACAGAGATATGTTGGGAAGACGATTGAATGTCTATACGCAACGGATGTTCGGCTGAGATCTCATTGTGCTGAATGGCATTCTCGACCAGCATCTGCAAACACATCGGAGGAATCAATGCATTTAAATTCTCAGGCTTGATCTCCACGTTGAAATGAATATTATCGGCGAAGCGAATCTTCAGGAGATAGATATAGGACTGAAGAAAAGTGAGCTCCTCTTCGAGCCTTACCAATTCATGGTCCCGGTTATCCAAAAGATATCGATACACTTGAGAAAGTTGTTTAATGAAGTCAGCTGCCTTATCCTGATCCTTATAGACTAAGGAAGTCAATACACTCAGGTTATTGAAAAGGAAATGTGGGTTGATTTGATTTTTTAGATTCTGTAATTGAGCTTGTACACTTTCCGTTTTGTATCGTTCTACTTCTGTGAGCGATTGTTTCCATCCTCGCAAAAACTGGGAGCTAACTTCGAAAGTGAGCAATATGGTAGAAATGAGCAGACCAATGACGATCGAAGAGGTCATCAACTTTTTATGTTCCGTATCAAGCCCGCAGATATATTGGCTGTAGATAAACAAAATGAGATACAAGGAAGATGCAGTATATACCAAAGCCGAAGGAAGATGGAATAGCAAACGGGAACGAATATTTTTCACCCAGGGATAATGCAAATTCATCCAGGCATCGATACGAAGGTTACCTTCCCAAATCACTACGGTAATAAGTATCGTTACCATCACGTCCCACATCGGATGCTGCTGATACTCATTCGTATACACAATGGCATGCATCAGGAAGTAAATCAGGATGCCGGCTACGATCATGTAAATGAAACGATAGGGATTGTGACGCATGACTAGTTTTTAGTGTTTAGTTTTTAGTGCTTAGTTGGGTGCTTCGTTTTTAGTTTTTAGTGGGTGAAAATACTACACCCCTGATTTTGCGAAGGCTTTAATTTGGGTAATCCATTTATCAAGTTTGGATGGAGAAGCATTTCGGACTGGACCCAATAAGGTGACTTTACGAACCTTGATGCCACAAAATTCAAGTATATTTTTTTTAATGGTCGTAACCCCTGCGTTCCGGTAGATGATGCGAAAATACCAGGGTGGTGTATCCATGGTGGTGATGATATGGGCGGTTTTGCCTGCCAACAACTTATCCCACCAGGGAGAATCCTTCCGATATTTGAACGCTTTACCCGGCAGAAACACACGATCGAAAAATCCTTTTAACAAGGCCGGCATAGTTCCCCACCAGGTAGGATAAATCAGAACGATATGCTGAGCGTCCTGAATCAGTTTCCAGGCCATTTCCAAATCAGGTTCGAGGGGTTGTATCTTTTGATATCCCTCGTGAAGATTCAGATCGAACTGAAGACTATGCAGATTGAGTTGTGATACGCTGTGTCCCTGTTGAAGGGCTTCGTCGAAATAAGTCTGTGCGATCGACGAACAGAGACTTTCGGAGGAAGGATGTGCATTGAGGATAAGAATCATACAAGGAATGTTGAATGCTTAATGTTGAATTAGAACTGCAGTTTGTAAACGAAGTTTGGGAAGAGGCCAATTTGATAGGCGGTATTAATGCTATTGTTGATGGGGTTATAGCGTTGGGCAAACACATTTTTATGGTTGGTGATGTTCTGAATATCAATATAAAAAGAGTGTGACAATTTTCGTTTTTTACTGTTGATGGTGATACCCGATTTAAAGTCGAGGCGGAAGAAATCGGGGTTTCGTTCAGAGAATGCATATTCATCTCCTTTCAAGACTTGTTCGCCCGCTAATTGTGATGCCGGCAAATCGACCGGTGTAAAGTAACGACCACCCGCGCTGGTGAGTTTCAAATCGGTGAAAAAATTATTTCGCTTCGCCTTACCAATTTTAAATTCTTTACCTCCGAGGATATTGAATACATAATTGCCATTGAAAGCCGTATTGCGTTCGACTCCATCGCTTCCGGTATATTTCGATTCGTATAATGTAGCCGTCATGAGTCCGTAATAACCTCGGCTATAGAATTTTTCTACCGTGAGCTCAATACCATAGTTACGCCCTGTACCCCGGTTGACGAGAAAACCCTGATTAGATGGATTAAAGCTCGCGCCATTATTAAGCATGGAGTAGCTGCTGTTCGCCACCGTAACCGGCACATTGCTCAGGCGCTGATAATAGACTTCCACCTTAATGCGCCAATCTTTGATTGGCGTTACATCATACCCTATCACATAATGCTGACTGCGGGTAAAACCCAAATCGAGATTAGACTGATCATAACTTCCATCGGGAAGGCGATCGCGATAGAAGTATACATCGGTGGGTTGCATCTGACTGTGCAGTCCGAAGCCGGCGCTGAGAGTACTTTTCTCGGTAATAGCATATCTTAAACCGGCACGAGGTTCGATCGAAGAGGCATTATTCAAAGTAAGGAACTGACTATGCAGACCGAGGTTGAGGGTCAGCTTTTCACTAAAGTTATACTTGGCCTGCGCGAAGGCCTGCATCAGGTACGTATAATCCTTGAAGTCCCAGATTTGTTTCCAGTTTGTGGAATTATTCCGGGTGCGATAATCGAGATTAAGATTCATAATCTCAGCCTGAATACCTGCTTTGATAAATAGTCGTGAACTGATCTTGCTATTAAAGGCTGAGTTGAGGGTATAGGTCAGTCGCTTGGTTTTGTTTTCTACGACGCGGGCAGGCGAGTCGTCGAGATGGCTGATGGTATCCTGATTGTAATCCGAAGCAGAATACGTAGCGCCAATGATGGTATTGATGTATGACTTAGGACTCACTTTAATGAAATGCTTTAATCCTGCGAGGGCAATATCACTCGTGAAATAAGAATCGGCGCTCGGGTCGGCAAACAAATCGGTGGTATCAATTTTATCGTGTAAAAATTTGATATTGCTTTTGCCTCCAATACCAAACAAGGTGAATCGACCCAGCTTGCCATCGCCGCTATTGATCTTGAAAGAAAGATCCTGATAGAAAGGCGTAGCCGTAGTGCCGATTGGAATGCCCAATGCTTGAGCCACACCGGTAAATGAATATCGATAAGCCAGGAGATAAGAAGAACCATTTCCTTTTTTGATGGGTCCTTCCGTCATGGCTTCCATTCCGGTAAGCATACCGAATTGAATCGTGTGTTCGCGTTTGTCGGCATTTCCCTTTCGGAAATTGATATCAAACACGCCTGCATTGGCATTGCCGTATTCAGCAGGGAAAGCAGACGTAAAAAAATCTGAATTCTTGAGCATATTGGTATTGAGCGCGCTCACCGGTCCGCCCGTTGTGCCGACGGTTGCAAAGTGATTGGGATTCGGAATATTGAGTCCTTCTATACGCCACAACACTCCGGTCGGTGAGTTGCCGCGAATCACGATATCATTCCGTGAATCATCCGGACTGCTCACACCGGCGAAGTTGGCTGCCAAACGAGCGGGATCAGAACGACCACCGGCATATCGGTTCACTTCTTCCATAGAGAAAGTACGACCACTGACAGAGACCATTTCGTTCTGGGTTCGATTTTTGGTATGCGACTTTATGGTGGCCCCTTTAAGCTGACGAATATTTTCTTCCATATTTAAATCCAATATGGTTTCCTTACCCGAGGTAACCATTACATTAGGAATGGTCAGCTCTTTATAACCCATATAAGAGACTTTGATTTCGTAACGACCGGGGGCGACATCGGAAATGATAAATTTTCCGTTTACATCCGACTGAGCACCTTTGGAAGGGTTGGAATTGGTAATCACAAGAGTAGCACCGGTAATGGGGGACTGACTCAATTTGTCGATTACGGTGCCCCGGATATTTTGCAGATTGCTTTGTGCCTGCAATAAGAAAGCCACTAAAGTGAAGAGCAGGGTGAAGAAAGTTGTTTTCATGTGTTATTATTTAATTAGGGTGTAAACTTAGTTTCAGCCCTGCAGGTGCCAAACAGGATACAGGTTGAATTGTAGAAAATAGCGGTTGAATTGCATTTAAGTCTTTTGAATAGAAGAATAGCTTTCTCATTTAGCCCCGATCGCAGCGGATATCCCCGACGCTTTGGGAGGGATAGCAGCGCAGAGCGGGAGAGGTGTTGAACAAAAACGAAATTTTGTGCTCCTAAAAAAATACCCGCATCAGGGTATTGTTGATGCTCGGGTAATAGCGGACATTTGTATGGTCAAATTATTCAAACATTAAATTTATAGACATGAAAAAAATTACATTCGCCCTATTGGCCATGAGCTTCTTCGCTGTTTCTTGCGATAAAGTAAAGACTGACCCGCCGGCTACAACAACCGCCAACAACAGTGCCACAACACCGAACTTTGCTACAGGTGACGGATTTTTGGTTGCCGTGAAAACCGTTACCAAGACCACCGTTGCCGGCTTCCCGATTGAAACCATATTGGGCACAGGTGTTGCAGGATTTGGCAATCTGAGCGCAGCTACTTATAACGACGCAGGTACCATCACACTCAACACCAAATCGCTGGGCAAACAAAGCAACAATAGCTATGTCTATATCCCAACGGCGACAGACATCACGGGAATCGATTTCAGTTCAAGTATCAACTGGAGTGTAGGTGGTGCGGGAAGCGTACCTGCGTTTACGCATAGTGCTACTGCACAGGGCATGCCTTCGGCCGGTGATATCAGCGGTAGTTTTACAACGATTAGTTCAGGCAGTGATTTTACCTTGAGTACAACGGCAGTGCCATCCGGTGCTGATTCAGTTTACTTTCAGGTTGCAGGACCGAATGCAGTGATTGTGAAACGCATGTCAGGCACATCTTCTGCAGCCACCTTTACCGCGGCCGAATTAGCGACATTAGGAAAAGGAAGTGGCTCTGTCGTCGTAGCACCTTGGAATTACAGTTCAGCGACGTATAGCGGTAAACTCATCCATGTGGTGAATGAACTCGCATTAAGCCGTGTGGTCGAAATACAATAATAAATCTCTAACCAGATCATGGAAGGGCTGCTCGTGATGGGTGGCCTTTTTTGTATATATGAATAGACGTTCGTTCCGGTTTGTTTTAGCAAAACCATTTTTTACATGTCAAACTCATCGCCTAATCGGGCAATGTGATATCCTTTTTCCAAAACACTTTTGGAAGCTTTACTGTTTGGGTGCAGTAATGGATTAGTATGATTCAGATGAATAAACCAAATTTTGTTTCGTTCAAGCGCCGGCAGGGAATCAAACAAAGTCATACTCTCTTCTACAAAAGGATGAGGGACCTCACTCATCTTACGATTGGGCAATTCGTTTTCATCAAAGAAAGTAGCATCCAGAAAAGCATAATCGACTTCTTTGATTAGCACCTGTATATTCTGTTTCCATTTTTCCCACTTATCTATGTCCGGAATAAAAAGAGCTTTTTTATGTTCCCCCTCTATTAAGAATCCAACGGTTTCCGAATATTCATCCCGATGTGGAACCTTTAAAGGAGTGATCGCTAAGTGATCACTGAGGGTAAGCTTCATTCCTTCTTTCAATTCATTAAGAGTGATATTTTCAAGGTTGACCAACTGACTCCAGGGGCCGTTATTTTCTAAAAACGATTTCATCAGAGGCATAACATAAACAGGTACATTTTTACTGTTCATCGATTCTCGGCCCAGATACATGAGTCCGCTATAATGTCCGATATGTGCATGTGTAAGAAAAATGGCATCCGGAACTTCACTGCCTTTGGAACCGCTTTCATAGAATAATCGTTTCATTTGTTGAGGCAAATCAGGAGTGGCTTCTATGAGATATTTCTTTTCACTCAAGCCGTCCAAGATACCCAACGAAACGACTTTCCGATCGGGATCAGGGTGCATAAACAAATTTTTACAACAGACATTCTTACATCCGGCATGCGGCGAGCCGGCATCTTGCACATTGCCTAAAACGATCAACTTCAAGCCCTGATGGTCTGAGTCACTTTCTTTTCCAATGTTTGACAAACAAAAAATCCCAATAAATATTAAAAGGAGGTTCATCTTCATGGTGTATAAATAGGACAGTGAAGATACATCAAGCAAGAAACATAATAGCTCGGTCAACGAAACAACTTACAGATTCTTCGCTTTGCAATAGATACGCCAGCGTTCGAGTACGGCTTCAAAATTATCGGGAAGCGGGCTTTCGAGTTCGATGCGTTTGCCGGTGGTGGGATGGGTGAAGCCAATGGTACGGGCATGAAGTGCCATACGCGGCAAGATGGCAAAGCAATTGTCGACAAAAGATTTGTACTTACTGAACACCGTGCCTTTCAATACACGATCGCCGCCATAAGTAGCATCGTTGAAAAGGGTATGGCCAATATGTTTCATATGCACACGAATCTGATGCGTGCGGCCCGTTTCAAGTTTGCATTCAACCAGGGTCACATAATTGAAACGTTCGAGAACGCGGTAATGGGTAATGGCGTGTTTGCCGGCATCACCTTCTTCATACACGTCAAAAATTTTACGCAGACGTAAGTGGCGACCGATATAAGTATCAACCGTTCCTTCATTTTCTTCTACATCGCCCCACACCAAGGCATTGTATAAGCGGCTCACCGTATGATCTTTGAATTGTGCCGAAAGATGAACCATGGCCGCTTCGGTCTTGGCAATAAGGAGCAACCCTGTGGTGTCCTTGTCGATACGATGTACAAGACCCACACGTGGCAGCTGTGGTTTATCAGGATTTTGTTGTTGTAAATAATAAGACACCGCATTGACGACCGTGCCGGTATAATTTCCGTGACCGGGATGAACAACCATATTGTAAGGTTTGTTGATCACCATCACATCATCATCTTCATAGACCACGTCAATCGGAATATTCTCCGGGATGATTTCTGTACTTTCGGGTTCGCGAAAAGTATAAGTCACCACATGGTCGCCCGGCTTGACTTTATAATTGGCTTTAACGAGTTTATCATTCACCAATACACACTCATCATCAATGGCTTGTTGAATTTTGTTGCGGGTGGCATTGGCCATACGGTCGTGCAGGAACTTATCGATACGCAGGGGCTCTTGTCCGCGATCGACAATGATATCCATGAAGATATGTTTGGGAGGGGCTGACTCTTCGTTGATCTCATCATCTTCAAGATCGGCATTGACATAGGTTTGGAGGGTGGACATGGTGCAAAGGTAAGTGAATCAGAGTGAGAATCAGAATGAGAATGAGGGGGACAATTCATTTCCATTTTTACTTTGATTCGATTACCTTCGTTACACAATTTAAACTATGTCATTTAATATCAGTGAGCTCTCGGGCCGTAAAGGATTAGAACGGAATTTATTTGAAGAGCTTGGCAAAGCCGCTAAGGAAACCGGTGCTGTTTCGGTAGCAGATTCAGATCGATTAGCTGAGGAATTTCTTTTGGGAAAGGCCAATGTATACGGGAGTGCTACCTTTTATGATTTTACCCGGGAAGAGAATCGTGGTAAGAAAGTGTATGTATGTACCGGTAGTGCCTGTTTATGTGCCGGCACTCAGGGCGAATTAAAGACCAAATTGGAAGGGCAGTTCGAAGCAGGTGAAATTGGCAGTATGTATTGTCTCGGACGTTGTCATGAGAATAAGGCATTTTTTTACAATGGGAAAAATTATTCGGGTAACGCGATTAATCAGATTAAAGAAATTGTAGATGATCAAAAAACAGTAACCGATCATTATCATGTGGCGCATCACGGCACAGCGATATTAACCGAGTCTTTCACCGATGTGGATTCTTATTATGCATTACTGAAAGAATGTCTGAAGAAAAATCCCGAAGAGCTGCTGAGTGAATTGAGTGTCTCTGGCCTTCGTGGTCGGGGTGGTGCCGGATTTCCATCGGCATTTAAAATGGACAGTTGTCGCAAGACAGCAAGCAAAATCAAATTTGTGGTTTGTAATGCCGATGAAGGTGACCCGGGTGCCTATAGTGATCGTTATCTTTTAGAACAACGACCTCACAGTGTTTTGCTGGGCATGATGCTGGCCGGTTATATCATTGGTGCACAATGGGGTGTGGTGTATATCCGTGGTGAGTATCCTGAAAGCATTGCCATTGTGGAAGCAGCGATTCAGGAATTACATTCGAAAAATTTATTGGGCGATCATATTTTGGGCAGTGATTTCAGTTTTCAGTTTAAAGTGATTCACGCACAAGGCGCTTATATCTGTGGAGAAGAAACGGCTTTGTTGTCATCCATAGAAGGTCAGCGACCGGAAGTGAGGGTGAGACCGCCCTATCCGGCTCAGGTAGGATTGTTCAACAAACCGACCATTGTCAACAATGTAGAGACCTTGGCCTGTATACCCTGGATTTTAAAACATGGCGGAGCAGCATTTGCTTCTGTTGGTCGCGGCAAATCGACCGGGACGAAATTAGTCTCCTTGGATAGTTTTTTCAACAGACCGGGCATTTACGAAGTCGATATGGGCACACCGCTTCGCTACGTCATAGATGAATTGGGACAAGGATTCAAATCAGATATTAAAGCCATGCATATTGGAGGACCTTTGGGCGGATTGGTGCCGGTGAGTAAGATCGATAGCCTGTCTGTAGACTTTGAAAGTTTCCAGCAGGGCGGATTCTTATTGGGCCACGCCTCGGTAGTTTGTATACCTCAGTCCTTTCCGTTGATGCATTACCTGGAACACCTCTTTGAATTTACGGCTCATGAAAGTTGCGGTAAATGTTTTCCCTGTCGTTTAGGAAGTACGCGCGGAGCAGAAATGTTTCATAAAGCCATTCATGAAGATTATAAGATCGACAAGAAATTGTTGAACGATTTGTTGGAAACCATGGAGATCGGATCGCTGTGCGCTCTGGGCGGCGGACTACCTTTGCCGGTGAAGAATGCGCTGATGTATTTTGAGGAGGAGTTGAGGGAGTGGATAGCTTAACACGATAAAATCTTATTAAGAACCCACATGAAGGCCAGGCTTTCATGCGCTGATAAGATTGGATGACACTACCGTAAACAGGGCCGTTATTTCCTTTGTACCACGAAATGGAACATGTTTACCTTCACAAATCAACGTCTCATCCGCATAAAAACCCACCCATCCCTATTCTCCTTGCAGGAATCCGTTTTTGACATTACTTTCGTCGACTTATAATTTATACCATGCAAAAACTATTTGTACTCTTTTTTTGCCTGATCGCTACAGGTAATTTATTCGCACAAGACAACCTCGTCAATTCTCTCAAAGCCAACCAGTCTGACAGTGCGAAAGCCAAATTCCAGTTTACCCCCATCATCAACCTTGAAAACTCCCCGGTGAAGAATCAGGGTAGTTCGGGTACCTGCTGGAGCTATTCCGGCAATTCCTTTTTGGAAAGCGAAATGATGCGAGGCGGAAAAGAGTTTGTAGACATCTCTGAAATTTATACCGTTCGTTGTGCCTATATCGATCGTGCCCGTAACTATGTACGTATGCATGGCAATATTGGCTGGGGCGATGGTGCTGAATTACATGATGTGGTTTCAACCTATAAAAAATGGGGGGCCATGCCTTACGAACAATATACCGGATTGAATTACGGTACTTCTAAAAACAAATTCGGCGAAATGCAAGCTGCCCTCGAAGGCATGTTGAAAGGAATTGTAGAAAACAGAAATGGCAAGCTCACTAAAAATTGGCTGCCGGCTTTTACTGCTGCGTTGGATGCCTATTTGGGCAAAGTACCTGAGACTTTCCGCTGGAATGGCAAAGAATATACCCCACAAACCTTTGCAGCTGAAGTGGTTGGTATTTCTCCCGACAAGTATATCGAATTCGGATCTTATACCTATGTTCCGTTCTATCAATCGACCATGATGATGGTACCGGACAACTGGAGTTTACAAAGTGTATACAATCTCCCATTAAACGAAATGACTGCAGTAGTTGACCATGCGCTTGCCAATGGATATACTGTAGGCTGGGCCACGGATGTAAGCGAAAAAGGTTTTAGTTGGAAAAATGGTGTAGCCATCGTTCCTGAAAAAGAAATTGAAGATATGAGCGCCGACGAAATCAAGGTGATGTTTGATGGTCCTAAGAAAGAACGCACGATTACACCTGAATTGCGTGAAGAGGCTTTTGATAATTATACCACAACAGATGATCATGGAATGCATATCGTAGGATTGGCAAAGGACCAAAATGGTAAGGAATACTATATGGTAAAAAACAGCTGGGGTGATGCCAACGATTATAAAGGTTATTTGTATGTATCAAAAGCATACTTCCAATATAAGACTACTGCGATACTGGTACACGAAGGCGCGGTTCCTCCGGCCACTTTGCGTAAACTCCAGTAATCAGTACGGAGTAGAAAGTATTCAGTAGAAAGACCAAGCAGAGACTAAAATTCTACTTTGTAGTTTAGGATTGGGATGATGCCGGTTTGGTAATAGGTTTTCACTTTTGCGCTTTCCACATCGAAATATTGATCATACACATTCTGCCGATTGCTCACATTTTGAATATCGAGAGAAAGCGTAGAAGTGAGTCGCTTCCGATTCCATTTCATACTGATTCGGATATCTGAACGAAAATAAGCCGGGAGTTTATCTGTGAATGCTTTCTCCTGTATGTAAATCGTTTTCCCTTCAGCTTGTGACTTATCCAAATCGATGGGTGTGGTACGATATCCTCCTGCATAGACCGACTTCAAACTGAGCCCCAAAGTTCGTCTTTGATTCTTAGAAACAAAATCCTTTCCGGCGATGAGGTTCAAGATGGAATTACCATTGTATTTTGTATTGTACCATTGTCCATTAACTGCTGTATAGTGAGATTGATAAAATGACGTACTGAGGGTATAATAGAAATTCCGATGAAGGTATTTTTCCAAAGAAATTTCTATTCCATAGTTTCGGCCCCTGCCCAAATTGATCAGGGGTTCGCGGATATAATCGGCCTGAACATTCAATACCGAAAACGAACTTGTATCAAATCGACTCACCGGCACATGGTGAAGATGCTGATAATATAACTCTGTTTTCAAACGGAGGTAAGGGTTTATACTGTACTGATAAGACAGGACCCAATGATCAGCTTTCGAAAATCCAAGGTTTCTGTTTGGAAGGGTCATCCGATTTAAGCTATCGAATTGTTGCGTAAAATAGACTCCCCATGATTGCAACTGACTATGCCGGCCATATCCGAAGGATATACTTTGATTCGAATGAAAATCCCATTTAGCTGAGACTCTGGGCTCAATGGCATAGGTTTGATTATATGCGAGAAACAGGTAATGTATTCCACCACTCAGGATAAATTTTTCGGAGGGCTTCCATTGTCCCTGCGAATAGACCTGATAGGTTTGCGTGTGTTGTTTTGCTTTTATCATTTCATGCATGGGCAAAGAGGCAAGCTCTCTTTGACTTTCCGAAAAGTCAAAGAGAATATAATTCGCCATCAGGCCACTGCGCCACATCAGACGTGGACTGAATCGATAAGTGAACGCTATATTCGTATTGACTCTTCGGGTAAGATAAGATTGTTTATACATGGGCAGTGTAACATAGTCGTGCTGAGTAAATGATCGGTCGTAGGCATTCTTCGTTAAGCTATAGCCTATTGCAGAATTGAGCAAACCTTTTTTTCCAACACCGATTTTATGTGTGATGGCCCATAGTCCGGTATTAGAAATGAATTGATCGCTGTATTGATCACTTGAACTTTTCCATTTTAAACTGTCAGCCGGCGCATGATAAAATTGATGACTTAATCCACCTAAACTAAACAATGAAAAAGTGCCCATTTCCCTTGTGGGCAAAACGATATGATAGGATAAGTCTTGAAAATTAGTTGTTGAAGGCGTGAAGTTGAGACCCAATGCAGACAATATACTCAGCGTCGAATATCGGTAATTGATCAAATAAGAACCTTTATAATTTTTTGAAAACGGACCTTCAGCGGCTAGATTCAATCCTAGAATTCCTGCTTGTAAAGTATACTCACGATGTTCGTTATTTCCTTTACGTAATTTCAAATCAAATACACCACTCAAAGCATTACCATATTCTGCAGCGAAGGCTCCGGTTACAAAATCAGAATTGGCCATGAGCTGAGTACTTAAAATGGATATACCGCCTCCGCTACTCCCTGCTGAGGCAAAATGGTTGGGATTCGGGATGTCCAGTCCTTCCATACGCCAGAGTAATCCGGTTGGTGCGTTGCCTCGTATGATGATCTGATTATTGCCATCATCGGCCGATGCTACACCGGGAAAATTGGTGACCATACGAGCCGGATCGTTGACCGATGCTGCATATTTTTGGGTTTCTTCCACGGTAAATGAACGCGCACTGACCATGGAAAGTTCATTTAAAGGGCGGTTCTTGATACGGCCGGTTTTGATGACGATATCCTTACCCTGTATGATCCTTTCTTCCAGACTGACGGTAAGGACCAATTCTTTTCCGGCATTGATCTGCATGTTTGAAAGGGTTGTTTCCTTGTATCCCATGGCCGATACTTTTAGGGTATGTGTTCCCAATGGCACGTGCTCAATTTGAAAATGTCCATTCACATCGCTCACTCCACCGAGCTGAGTGCCTTCTATCTTCACGGTTGCACCGGCGATGGGTATTTGAAGCACTTTTTCCACGATCGTGCCACGAATGTTTTGAGTATAGGATTGTGAGAAAATAATCAGAGGGCTACTTAGGATCATACCCAGTAACAGACAACAAGTCAATTTCATGGTGCGGGTTTATAGAAAGACAAATTCCAAGACCCATACCCTGAGTGACTAAATAAATTTTTTCTGAAAATGCCTTATCGGAAGATGAAAAGGAAGGACATGACTTTAAACGATGATCTTGAAAAAATCATCAAGCCGGTCTTTGTTTACGCGGCCAGCGAACTAAAAACCCTATATGCCTTTTCTTTCCTCTTGAAATATTGATGAGTCCAATACTGGTTCCCTGTTGTGAATCGGTGATATTGATGAATCCGATTTGAACTCCTTCTATACTTTTGGCCTTATTGACCAATGTTGCGATCTGCAATCCCTTTACATGTTTTCGAGCCAGATTCACCAAACCTGAAATCTGGGTTCCCTTTACCGTATCCTTTGTTTCATTGTATAACGATGAAATTTGAACGCCATCCATTTGTCCGCCAACCAAGTTGAAGAGACCACCAATTTGACAACTCTTCACATCTTTTCGGTCGATATTGAAGAGTCCGCCTATTTCAATTAAACTCGTACCACCTGCATATCCACCGATTAAATTAATGGATACCCCATTGACCACCTGCGGATTCATTTTCCCGTGTGTTCCTATACCAGGCACCAATGAAAACTGCCAGGCACGGGTGGTATAGAATTTTTGCAAATTGAGACTTTGTATTTTTTGCTTTGAAGTAATGAACATTTTACTGAGCCAATTTTTCTCCACTTCTTCATTCAAAGAGGCCTCTTGATGTTCTGTCAAAACACCGACCTGAGGTCCATCAAGAGTATCTGATTCTTCCAATGAAATGATGGGAGCAGGCTTAGGCACTAGGGCGATGGTCACCTTTTGATTATAGTTTGATACGACTTCAACGGTAGTATCGATATAGTCAACCTTGCTGACCGAGATAGACGCAGTTTTATATTTATTCTTTAGGCGCAAAGAAAAATATCCCTTCTCATCAGAAAGTGATGAAATGAGATTTTGCTTTTCATAAATGGTTGCATTCGGAATTTTTTCTCCGGTTTCTTCATCTACGATAAATCCATTGATAAAATAATAATCTGTGGCATTCGGAGATTTGGCCACCACACTTGACGTCGATATCGGTTTACGTCGGATAATAATATAATTTCCGCTTTCTTTGAATTCATAGCCGGATGTAAATATCATCCGAAGCACTTCCTGTACCGGCTTTTGACTTACGTTTACAGTCACCAGGGAATCCGGTTTGACGACTTTACTGTTATAAGAAAAATAGAAATTTCCTTCATTGCTGATAATGGTGAGTACATCTTTCAGGGGTTGTGACTTGGCATGTACCGAAACCGGTTTGCCCAGCAATGACTGTGCCTGAATCAATAAAGGAGAAGAAGACAGTAACAGTATAATTAGAATGCGCAGCATAGATGTTTACTTAAGAATATATTGATGGCCTTTTTTCTGAATTTGAATATCGAATGTTTCACTGATGACGTCGAGTACACTTTCCAGCGACTCATTGTCGAAGCTTGTGGTGAGCGTCAGTTTGCGAAGTTCTTTATTGTCAATGATGATGGTGTCGTCGTAAGCTTCATTGAGCACTTCAATCACCTTCCACAGCGGGGTATTATCGCATTCAAACTGACGGCTTCGATAGTATTTATAGAGCTTGTCCTTATTTGCTTCTATTTTGATGCTAGAATCACTGTCATTGATACGAGCCTTTTCATTGGGATGTAAGAGGATCACTTTGTTGAATTTTCGAATTTCCACCAATCCCGTTTCTACCACTACTTCAGTATATTGGTCAAATGATTTTACATTAAATGAGGTTCCTAAAACTTTAATTTCAACATGATTTTTCGCCTCGATGATAAACGGCTTTTCCTTATTCGGCGAAATGGCAAAAAAGGCCTCACCTTCCAGAGCCACTCGCCTTTCCTTTCCGACAAATTTTTCCGGACATATCAATTTAGATTTGCGATTGAGGGTAACGATACTTTGATCGGACAATGTATCGATTCGGGTCATCTGTTCTGAAAAAATGATCTGCTTGGCTATCGTTGGGTTGTTGGATGGGAGGCCCTTCTGCTCAGGTGTTTGAAAGAAACGAATGATTCCAAAAAATACAAGTAAGGTTGCGGCTATACTCAATATAACTGTTCGAAGCATTCGAACATTGTAACGATGTGGTTTCATTCTGGCCTTGAGTTTTTGCCAAGACACTTCTTCATCAAATTCATGCATCGTCGAGAGCGATTTACTTTCATCCCAGATTCTTTTGAATTGATTAAAGTAAATGCTGTTTTCCTCTTTTTCCCCGAGCCATGTTTCTACCTTAGCCTTTTCTTCCGGCACACATTCTCCCAACAGGTATTTTACCAGCAAGTCATCGATCATGGAATTGATTTCATTGCTCATGACAAGAGGTTTTTAAGGTGAAACATAATACCGATGATGATGACCAGGAAGTCGACCAATTTGAGTCGAAGCAATTTGAGTGCTTTACCCATATGGGTTTCAACGGTTTTTTCGGAGATACTCAGCTTGGCTGCGATTTCGCGATATTTCAATTCTTCGAAACGGCTGAGTTGAAATACCGTTCTGCATTGCTCAGGCAATTCATTCAAAGCTTTCCTTAACCGATCTTCGAGGTTGCTGTGTTGCACCTTTGCGACAGGTGATTCAGCCTGTGTATTTTTCATGACATACTGAGTATGATTTTGATAATTAGATTTTATTTTTTCATGTTTGATCAGATTGAGGCTATCAAAATAAACTGCTTTATAGAGGTAGGCTTTCAATGAAGTTTGAATGTCAATTTTTTCCTTTCGCTCCCAAAGTTTGAGAAATATTTGCTGAACGATTTCCTCTCCCGCTATTTCGTCTTTCAGTATGGTACAGGCATAGGCATGCAAGGGTTTGAAATAGGTCTTATACACCTTTTCATAAACCTGTATATCGCCTTTACTTAAGGCCTGTGCAAGCTGTATATCGTTTAGTTCCAAACTGTAAAAATACTGCTTCCCTTGTTCATCAGACAGGATTGAAGCGAAGCGATTTAATTGATATGTATTATTTTACCGGATCCGCTGATTTGTGATGTAATCACAGGACTCCCTTTATAATAGACATTGCCACTTCCTGAAATGGTCGCATCCAAACTCGATACAGCATGCACTTTAGTATTTCCGGAACCACTGGTATTGGTTATGACTGTTGTAGCCGGCACATCCTGCAGGTTGAGATCGCCACTTCCGCTGATTCTGCAACCAATAGATGATGAAGTTCCGCTGAGCACATCAATTCTGCCTGAACCGCTGATATTGGCATCTATGGAAGATGCAGTCAGTGCCGGGATATTCATTTTACCTGACCCACTGATATTCAGTTTAAGATTATCAGTTTGCAAGTTAGTCATGCAATAAATGCTACCCGATCCGCTAATATTTAAGGAATGCACATTGGGGCATGAAATTCTGATCGTAATGGGCTCCTTGGATTTGATATTATAGGGCGGCTTATATCCTATATTCAGTTCACTTCCGGTCATCGTGGTGCGTATGACTTCCAGAATATTGTGTTGGGCTGAAATTTCTACAGAATAAAAACTATCCTGCTTCAATTCCACCGTTGCATCCAGACTTAGATTGATTCCATCGAAGTTGGAATGGGTGCGGATTTGTGTTTCGACCGGACCGGTGCCGACCAATTTTTTACATGCACTCATGGAAAGAAGCATGCTCAGGGCGATGAGGGCGATTGTGAGTTGTTTCATGATGATTCTGTTTTTGAATGTATGTCAGTATGACAACCTATATGCAAGTTACCCCTATTTCCTCTGAAAATATTTTTTTCGTTTTATCGCGTCGGATATAATCCCTGTTCCAACAATTGCCTCATCAACTCCTCACTCATTTTTTCTGTGGCTTCAAAGGTATACCCGGCTATATGTGGTGTAATGATGACAGGATAGGATTGGATCTGAGCGAGCAGGTTATTTTCATGAGAAAGTAGTTCGGGCATCAGTGACTCTTCTTCCAAAACATCGAGACAAGCTCCGGTGATGAGGCCGGATTGTAAGCCCCGTAAAACAGTTGGGGTATGGACCACCGCACCTCTTGAAGCGTTCAGGAGGATATGAGAATGCTTCATCGACTTCATCCAGGTGTCATTATAATAATGCCGGGTCTCCTCGGTTAAAGGCACATGAAAGGAAACAATATCGGCACGTTCCATTAATTCATTCAGGCTAACCTCACGGACGATGGAATTTCCAAATCCGGATTTATACTTGTCATAGGCAAGAATATTTTGGGTAAAGGCCTGCATTTTCCCGGCAAAAGCAGAACCTGTATGTCCGTAACCGATAATCCCCAGAGTCATATGTTGAAGTTCACGCCCCCGGTTAGGTTCACGAAGCCAATGACCTTGCCGAATTTCCTGTGCGGATCGGCAAATATGATGTCGCAAACTCAGTAACATACCGGTGAGGTGTTCGGCCACCGCATTGGCTATGCCGGCCGGTGAACTAAACACCTGAATGCCCTTCTCTCGACAATATATCTGATCAACAATTTCCAACCCCGACCCCATACGGGCAATCCACTTCAAATTTGGATATGATTGTAGTTGTTCTGCCTGCAGATTAAGCTTATTGGATGTTACAATTCCAATGATATTCTCTGAGGAACCCGAAGAAGAAAGATCTATCAGAAAATGATCATTCGATAAAAATTTTCGAAATGAATCAGAAATGGGCGCAGCGATCAAAATAGATTTCACGCTACAAAAGTAATCTATCTAAGAATGTAAGGCCTTATACTGAATATAAAGTATGGAATAAATCGGCAATTTCTTTCACACTTAATTGCTCTGCCCTTTTGTCGAATATTTTATCCTGTAATTTCTCCGGCGGCAATATCGATTTTAAACCATTGCGCAAGGTTTTGCGGCGTTGATTAAATGCTACTTTGACGAAGGATTTAAATTTCTCATAATGGTCGATATGGTAAGGATTGTTATTTTTTTTGAGCTGAATCACTGCCGACTTCACTTTGGGTGGTGGCGTAAAGGCTGTTTCGTCCACCTCAAATAAATACGTAACATCATAAAAGCATTGCGTCAACACACTCAAAATGCCATAGTTTTTATTGCCATGTATGGACGCAATTCTTTGGGCCACTTCCTTTTGAAACATTCCCGTGGCTTCATCCACCACATCTCTCCAGTCCAGAATTTTAAATACGATCTGTGTAGAAATATTATATGGAAAGTTTCCAATGAGATGAAAATGACCTTCAAAAGGTTTCTCGGCATCTAAAATATCATCATGTATGATTTTATCCTTGAGTTCAGGATATTTCTTCATGAGATAGTCCACCTTTTCTTTATCCAGTTCAATACAACGAAACTCAGGGATATTCTTTTTAAAGAGATATTTTGTAATGGCGCCGGCCCCCGGACCCACTTCAACGAGTTTGGTACATTGGGTGTTTACAGCTTCAACGATTCGCTCACAAATCGATTCATCATGAAGAAAATGTTGACCAAGCGATTTTTTAAGGGTATAATCCATAGGGGTCAGGTTTAAAAGAGTTCCCCCTGAACATCTTCTTCTTTCTCTTCATTGAGCAAACTAATTTCGAGTAAATCCTTTTCGCAAAGTTTATTTCCAATAGCTTTCCAACCCATGACGTCGACGGCTTCTTCAAGGTTGACAATCAATTCGCTGGGCAGAAACTTCTTTTTGCCCGTTTTCAATTTTACAATCGGAGAAGGCAATGTTGTCACCCATTCCAGGTAGTTGCCTTCACCTTCTTTGATAAATTGAAAATTCGTGTTGAGGGTCAGAGTTTCAATTTTAAAACGCTTGACATTAAACTGCTTTTTATCGGCATCATAATAAACCGCCGTGAGGACAGCCTGAGGTTTAAACTTTTCGATCATGACCACTTTATCGGCATCATAACGATTGCTGAGCTCTGTTTGAGTCAATGTATAAGAGCCATCATTATATAAAGTGAGAATTTTATCTTCTTCACCAAAGGTACCTAAGTACATTCCTTTTTCTTCGAAACTGATACGCCCTACTACATCATCGTACCAAACCTTTTTGCCTCCCAATGAGGATGTGCCTTTGCGTTTCAGTTTCACATTTTTGACCGGATATTTAGTAACCTGATTCCCCATACTGCTTCGACCCTTAATGCTCAATTCCTCAAAGTCAAATTCAAATACTTTAATTTTTGCTTTGCATGCAGCGGTTAAGGAGACGGTTACCACTTCACTTTCCCCATTCGGATTAAAGGTAAAATAAATCACCTTGCTTTTTGGCGAACCTTTGGTCAGATCATATTCTTTATCACGGGTAACCCCGGTTACATTGAATCTTTTGGCATAGGCCAATCCGCTTTTACCGTCTACATACATCATATTGTATGTGGTGCGTTCATCATTTTTTTTGAAGATGTCGGCATGTATAATATCCTTTCCGATAAATACTTTGTCCGCCACCTTGACGACTTTCATTTTGCCTTCACGGGTAAATGCAATGATCTGGTCTACATCGGCACAATCGAACAGGAACTCATCTTTCTTCATGCTTGTTCCGATAAATCCTTCATCCCGGTTGATGTATAACTTCGTATTGGCAATCGCAATTTCAGCCACTTGTATATTGTCGAAAACACGGATCTCTGTTTTGCGTTCGCGCCCTTTGCCATACTTTTTCAAAAGGTTTTCGTAATAGGCAATCGTGTAATCGTTGAGGTTGGCCAAATGATGTTTGGTATCCTCGATGTTTTTTTCTACGCCGCGAATATGTTCATCCGCCTTGAATGCATCAAATTTTGAAATTCGTTTGATTTTGATCTCCGTGAGTCTGACCAGGTCTTCTTCCGTAATTTCACGGCGGAATAATTTTTTATAGGGTTTTAAGCCTTTATCGATCGCTCCGATAACGCCTTCCCAAGTTTCTTCTTCCTCGATATTCCGGTAAATTCTTTTTTCAATGAATATTTTTTCTAAAGAAGAATAATGCCAATCGTCCTCCAGTTCGCTTAGCTTAAGTTCCAACTCCAGCCGGAGGAGGTCTTTCGTTTTCTCCGTGGAAATTTTCAAAAGATCCGATGCCGAAATAAATCTCGGCTTGTCGTCTATGATCACACAGATATTGGGTGAAATACTCACTTCGCAATTCGTAAACGCATATAACGCATCTATCGTCTGATCGGGAGTAACACCTGCAGCCAACTGCACTTCAATTTCAACATTGGCTGCTGTATTATCAGTTACCTTTTTAATTTTAATCTTGCCATTGTCATTCGCTTTAACAATACTCTCGATGAGCTGTGGCACAGTGACACCGAAAGGTACATTCCGAATGTAAATGGTTTTGCTGTCGGCCTTTTCGATATGTGAACGCACGCGCACCTTGCCGCCTCGTTTACCGTCGTTATAGTTTGTAACATCCACCATGCCTTCGGTCAAGAAATCAGGGAAGAGTTCAAATTTTCTTCCTTTGAGATATTTTATAGAAGCATCGATGAGTTCACAAAAGTTGTGGGGTAAAATTTTCGTGGAAAGTCCAACCGCTATCCCTTCGGCCCCTTGTGCCAGGAGCAGAGGAAACTTCATCGGCAGAGCCACCGGTTCATTTTTACGACCGTCGTAGCTCAATTGCCATTCCGTGATTTTATGATTGAAAGCGACTTCAAGTGCAAATTTCGACAGTCGGGTTTCAATATATCGCGCAGCGGCAGCGCTATCTCCGGTACGTACGTCCCCCCAATTACCCTGGGTATCGAGCATTAAGTCTTTCTGCCCGATATTGATAATGGCTTCTCCTATGCTCGCATCTCCATGTGGATGGTACTGCATCGTTTGCCCGATCACATTGGCGACCTTATTAAAACGGCCGTCATCCATTTCCTTGAGTGCATGAAAAATTCGTCGTTGCACCGGCTTAAGCCCGTCGAGGCCGGCCGGTACTGCTCTTTCCAGAATCACATAGCTGGCATAGTCCAAAAACCAGTTTTGATACATATCGCCAACATGGTTCTGTCCATGCGGCTTATTTTCCAAATTCAAATCGTCTGACATAGGGTGGTGCAAATGTAATCGGTACAGGTCTTTTTTTATCGACCGAGTTAATAACATGTCTGTTGAATAAATTCTCTAAAGGGTCTGGACGCGGCCCTTACATTTGCGCTGCCGCTATGCTGCTACGTACGCTATTATTATTCTTCCTAATTTATTCCGGTTCTGATTCGTCTCTTGTCATGGCGCAATCGGCACCGTCCGGAATAGTACCGGCTATGTCGAATATTGGCCAGGCCTATAAAAATGACATTCAATTACTGCAGGGCCACCCCATGTTGGAAAAGAATCAGAAAGGGCCGGTGGTGAAGGCCTTGCCCCGAAAAAGCGAAAATAAATCCGGGGTCTTTTTTATTGCCATGGCTTTTTTATTTGCTTTTGCCGGTATCAAACAAGCCTATCCCAAGTATTTCAGCAACTTATATGACCTCTTTACCTCTTTCAATATTTCCAAACGGCAAATCAGGGAGCAACTCGAAAATGATAAAGTGGCTTCATGGTGGTTTTACATGTTTTACTTTATCACGCTTGCTTTTTTAGCATACCTCATTGCCGGTCGATATACGCCACTCACCGATAGCCGCAGCCCGTTTCTCTTCTTTTTTATTTGCCTGTGCATTATTGTCGTTTTCAGTTTACTTAAAATCATTTTATTGAAATTGATTTCCTGGGTTTTTCAAAAGAAAGAAATCGTAGAACAATATTTATTTAATAGTGCCATAACCAATGAATTTTCCGGGGTCATGTTGTTCCCTTTGTGCATCATTTTGTTGCTGGTTAGGCAAAATCTTCAGGTATATTTTCTTTTCATGGCAATAGGCATTGGAATGATCATGTTGATTTTCAAATACTTACGCATTTACAAGGGGATTAATAATTTATTACGAATAGATTTTATTCACTTTTTATTATACCTTTGCGCCTTTGAAATCATGCCTGTTCTAGTTTTCCTGAAACTTGTCCGGTAGATTGTCAAGCGGCCTTTTCAAATTTCTAATTCAGCGTATTCGATAAATTGTATGGTTAAAGTTGCAACACAGAAAGCGTCAAAGGTTAAATCAACAGCACAGACTGCTCCTGCAATTAAAACTATTCTGATTACTCAGCCCAAACCGGAGTCTGAGAAATCTCCATATTACGATTTGGAAAAAAAATATAGTGTCCATCTTGACTTCTGCCCTTTTATTTTGGTAGAAGGCATTCCCTCCAAGGATTTCCGCAAACAGAAAATAGAAATTTCCAATTACAGCGCGATTATTTTCAACAGCCGTAATGCCATTGACCACTTCTTCAGAATCTGTGAAGAACTGAAGATCAAGATTTCACCGGAAATGAAGTATTTCTGCATTACGGAGGCCATTGCGCTTTATTTGCAGAAGTTTATAGTTTACCGGAAACGTAAAATTTTTTATGGTGAAGATGGTTCCATCAATAGCATGTTGGAAGTTATCGCCAAACACAAGTCCAAAGAAAAATATTTGGTGCCGGTAAACGATATCTGCAGAAATGAAACCTTGGATTGTTTGCAAAAAAACAACCTTGAATACGCTGAAATCGTACTCTACAAGACTGTTTGCAATGATGTAAAGGATTTATTGGCAAAGAAACATGACATGATTGTATTTTTTACACCGGGCGGTGTAAAATCCTTATTTGAAAACCAACCTAAGTTTGTACAAAACGGCACTGTGATTGGCGCCTTTGGACCTATTACCACCAAAGCGGCTGAAGATGCCGGACTGAATTTGCAGATCAAGGCTCCTATGCCTAAAGCGCCTTCTATGGTAGCGGCTATCGACATTTATTTGTCCCAAACCCTTTCTAAGAAATAGTTATTTTTCTTTAGGATTTTCTGACTGCGGAAGGATTCGGGTAGTTAGCGTATCCTTTGCTGACAAATCATTCATGGCATTCTCTTTCGCCATTTTTTCTTTCCACTTTTGTTCCCGTTTTTCGCGTTGCCAGTCATCATATCGGAGAAATTGTTCCGGGCGCATCACATTTCGGTACAAGGTATCGCGATGCTTGAGAATCGCTATGGTCGCTTTCTTTTGCAATGCAGGGTCGGGTTTGGAAGCGTACATAGAATCGAACTGTTTTGAAACCTGAACATTAATTAGAAAAATGCTATCCAATTGAAGGGTATCCAAAGAAATCACCGCGGTTAATTCATCCGTATATTTTCTGGCTTTTTCTTCGGGGGTTTTTCGTTTGTAGGTTTGGGTAAAGGCCGTGATTCCGCAAAAGAGCAGCAAGCTGAAGATCATTGATTTTTTCATAACAGTTTAGTTTTTAATGTTTATCAAAAAAGGTTGGAAATCCTGATGAACAGGGATTTTCCGCAATATCATTACTTAATTTCCCATAAGTTCCTTCAACATATCCATCACACCCCCTTGAGGCTGTCCGTTATGCTGTCCGGCACTTCCTGCTGCTTGTCCGATGAGGCCCGTCAAGTCGTCGAGCCCCATTCCACCATCATGATTGGTATCTAACCCACCATGAGAAAGGTTCTTCAGGATGCCGCCAAAATCGATACCGCCGCCATTGGGCTGTGGTGTAAGACCCGGAATTTGAACTCCACTTCCTCCTTGTGGCGCCCCGCCAATTAAACTCCCGATCACACCATTGATATCGAATGAACTATCATTGGGGTCATTGGTTTTCTGGACCAAACGAGATAAAACTTTAGGAATCAGCGAACCGGCCATTTGTGTCGCCACAGGACTGTCGATTCCGAATTTTTTCATGAGCGAGTCGATCAAATTGCCACTGATGCCGGACGCGATGGGATTATTCGCCCCTGATTCGCTGTTTCCGGTAAACATCCCCAGCACGTCTTTGAGCCCGCCATTGGATAATGCACTTTGTAAACCACCGAATACCGAATCCGTCGCCAATCCAACTGCATGATTATTCATTTCGTTTGGAATAGCAGGGTTCTCAATAATTTCTTCTTGAGATTCGGTTTGTATCAATTTAAATAACTGGTCTAACATATATGCGTTTGAGTGAACAAATCTAAAATAAAAACTGACGGGAAACATCACATTTGAGAGCAGATCACCCACATTAACTTTCGTGTTGCATTCCGCTCAAAACCCTGAATATATGTTTGACATATGGGAACAATGCCTGCATAGTTTCTACGGCTCCCCGGGTGGACCCGGGCAGGGTAATGACCAAGGTTTTTCCGGCAAATCCCGCCACTCCTCTCGACAACATCGCATAGGGAGTTCGCTCCTGACCATATGCCCTGGCGGCTTCCATCAGTCCGGGAATTTCCCGATCGAGCATGGGCAAAACCGTTTCAGGCGTTATATCCCGGGGCGAAAGGCCTGTACCTCCGGTGAATAAAACCAAATCGTAGGATTCCTGTATGCAAGTTTGCAATGACGCTCGGATCATCTCCGCCTCATCAGCAATCACTTGAAATGAAGCGGTTTCTATATCATGCTGCTGCAATAGGTCAGAGACGCTTTTCCCGGCCTTGTCCTCTTTTTTTCCGGCATAAACTGTATCGCTGCAAACGATGACCGCAGCCTTTAGGGGGCGAACTTTTTCTAGTTTAAAATCCGATTTGCCCCCATTCTTGTGTAGCAATCGGATGTTACGAATTTCAATGCCCTTGTCTATAGGTTTCAACATATCATACATCGTTAAAGCGGCTATAGAAACGCCATGCATGGCTTCTACCTCCACACCGGTTTTGTATATGGTTGCTACTTCTGCCTGAATGATCACTTTGTCTTCTTCAATTTGATAGGTGAAGGATGCGTACTCAATAGGCAAGGGGTGACAATCCGGAATCACATCACTGGTTTTCTTAATGGCCAGAAGCCCGGCGGCACGAGAAAACTCCATCACATCACCTTTTGGGACGGTTCGATTCAGAATGGCCTGTATGGTTTCCGGGCGACTCACATATAATTCTGCAACAGCCGTTGAGCTTCTGAGGGTAGTGATTTTATTCAGGATATCGACCATATCGATTCGGATTTGCGTAAAAATACACCGACCGGCGATGTCTATGAAAAGATATTATTTCGGCTGTCACAAATCCCCTTTACTTTTGCCGCATGAAGGTGCCCGTCACGTATAAACATTTAGGCCGAATAGAATATCAAAAAGCCTGGGATTATCAGGAACAGTTGTTGGCCGAAAATCTGGATATTAAGAAACGAAATCGCGACAGAGAATTGGCTCAATCTTCAGAAACACCACAGATCACCCATAATCATTTACTTTTTTGCGAACATGATCCGGTATTTACTTTGGGCAAGAGTGGACATATCGAGAATCTGTTGGTCAATAACCAATACCTGGCCGATCAGGGCATTTCATTTTTCAAAACCAATCGTGGCGGAGACATTACCTTTCATGGTCCCGGACAAATTGTGGGATATCCCATATTGGATCTCGAACGTTTTAAGCCTGACATTGTGTGGTATATGCGGAACCTGGAAGAAATCATCATTCGAACATTGGCCCATTGGGGCATCAGCGCCGAAAGAAGCGAAGGCGAAACCGGTGTTTGGCTCGATACAGACAAGCCTCATTTGGCCAGAAAAATATGTGCCATGGGTGTTAGAACCAGTAGATGGATCACCATGCATGGTTTTGCCCTCAATGTCAATACCGACCTGAAGTACTTTAATATGATAGTGCCCTGCGGGATACAACACAAACAGGTAACCAGCATGGAAAAAGAGCTGGGTGGGAAGGTTTCCTTTGACGAAGTGGTCCAAAAAATCAAATACTATTTTGAGGAAGTCTTTAACACGACTCCTGTATAGTATGTTATATGATTAATTTATAACTTGCAGTCGATAATGCATTTTCTATGAAACGAATCTTACCTCTATTTCTCTTGCTGTTTATATTATTTTCCAGCATATCCCGTGCGCAAAACTGTGCCTGGACACACTCTATTTCAGGCTATGATGTAACCTTTAACCATATGTGGCCTTTAGCCGGGATATATTCACTGGACAGTATTCGCCTGAATTATGGTGATGCTACCACCCAACTTAAAGTATCCCCCAATATCGGTGTAAGTACCCTGCATACTTATCCCGGTCCGGGGAACTACTATGCCTGTATCATCCGCTATATATCTTCCCTGGGAAATCCGGGCGTGCCCATACCCTGTACCTATTGCGATAGTATCATTATTCCCGCCAGTAATAATTGCTTCGTAAATGCCGGTTATACCAACACGGTTTCCGGTAATACCGCCAGTTTTACCAATACCTCGACCTGTGCCGTTTGTACAAGTATTTCGTATAGTTGGGATTTCGGGGATGGAAGCCCGCTATCCAATGCCGTATCTCCCACGCATACCTACGCTGCTTCGGGTACTTATGCCGTGTGCCTGATCGCTACCGGGGTAAATCCCAATGCGGTGACCTGCTCGGATACCATCTGCATGAATATCACCATTAGCGCCAGCATCCCCTGTACCTCCCTGGCTTCCTATTCTTACATCCTAAGTGCTCTGACGGCCAATTTTACCAACACAGGTACCTGCACCAATTGTACCTCTACCAGCTATGCCTGGGATTTTGGAGATGGCAGTCCGATATCCAATGCCATATCACCCTCGCATACTTATAGCACTTCGGGTACCTATACGGTATGCCTGACCCAAACCGGCGTGGATAATCAGCTCAATACCTGCGTGGATGACACCTGTATGGTTATTACGGTACCTCCGGCCGGCAATCCTTGTTTGGCAACCGCCAATTTCAGTGCTGCGGTGTCGGGACTGACAGCCAATTTTACGAATTCCAGCACCTGCAGCAATTGCAATACGACATCCTATACATGGGATTTTGGTGACGGACAAACCTCCGGGTTGACAAGCCCTTCCCACACTTACACTACCGGTGGCTCTTACAACGTGTGCGTCTATGTAAACGGTAACAGCTCGAATCTGCAAACCTGTTCAGACACGATGTGTAAAGTTGTAGTGGTAAATGCAAGCGGTGTTACGGATTATCAGACCGGCACCTTGCACCTTTTTCCCAATCCGGCTTCAGGGCAGGTTACTCTGGATATACCCGGTTCAGACAAGTCAGGTGAATTGGTTATTCAGGATCTGACAGGACGGATTATGCGCAGGCAGTCGCTAACCCCGGGCGCAAGCAGCCTTCTATTAGATATTAAATTCCTGAGCATGGGCAATTATATCCTTCGGGTTCATACATCGACGGGTTACTATAAAGCGCTATTGTCCGTCAACAATTAAGTACCCCTGCCCGTGGCCTCGGCCCTATTAGCTCGCAGAGGACCAAGGATTCCGAATCTGAGGGTCCTGCAACCTAATAAATTGAAGGGTTTATACAGGTCTTTACCCTCCGGATAAAAAATGTTTTTTTACTTTGATTCTACGCTTTTGCAGATTAAATTTGCTTCCCTTAAAGGGATTACTTCCTATACATGAGTACACTTTCAGCACAACGCCAACGCATCCATCCGCACAAATTACTGATGTGGATTGCCATCGCCAGCATCTGTATGATGTTTGGAGGTTGGACCAGTGCTTTTTTAGTCCGTAAAGCTCAGGGAAACTGGTTGTTGTTTACCATGCCGGTTGGCTTTTGGATTTCTACAGCCGTTGTCATGATCAGTAGCGTAACCATGCATTTTTCCGTTAAAGCCTTGCAGCAACGAAATATGCAGGCCTATAAACAATGGATTACCTTAACTGCATTTCTAGGTGTAAGCTTCATGATTCTTCAGTTTTGGGGATTCTATGAAATGCACCATGCGGGCATTACACTGGCCAGCAATGCTGAAGGCGTTTCGGGCAGTTTTATTTATGTTATTTCCTCGGTTCACTTAGCGCATATGTTGGGCGGTGTCATTGCACTCTTGATCGTATTTATTCGTGTAAGAATGCGTCGGCACACCAAGGTATACAGCAGTACGGGACTGGAAATTCTCAGTACCTATTGGCACTTTGTAGACATCCTTTGGATATATTTATTTCTCTTTTTTTTCATTAATCAAAAATAACAGCGACAAGATATGAGTACAGTTGCAGTAGACAAGAAGAAAGTTTGGGGGGGCGGTCAAAGTCCCTTTAACTTGAGCTATGGTAAAATAATGATGTGGTACTTCCTGATGAGTGATGCCTTCACTTTTGGAGCCTTTCTGATTTCTTACGGTACCACCCGTTTTTTTAGCGCCATATGGCCCGATCCGAATTCTGTTTTTAAATCTTTCCCTTGGATGGGTGATATGAATCTGCCCCTCATGTTTGTGAGCTTGATGACCTTTATCCTCATCCTCAGTTCGGTAACCATGGTACTTGCCGTGCATGCCGGACATTGCCGCGATAAAGCAGGCGTCATCAAATGGATGATCTGGACCATCATTGGTGGTATTGCGTTCTTAAGCTGTCAGGCTTGGGAGTGGACCCACCTTCATCATCATAATGCCTGGTGGGGTTCTTTCAGAAATGGAGCCGGTGCAGAATCTCTTCCGCACTTCTTTACGCATAATGTAGATCCTGTATTATTTGCCTCAGGTGGTGCCGATGCCGCCCACAAATTCTTCAACTTCTTCTTTACCATTACCGGTTTCCATGGTGCCCACGTTGCCTCAGGTGTGGTGATTAATATCATCATTTTGCTCAATACCATTAATGGCACCTACGAAAAACGCGGCCATTATGAAATGGTAGAGAAAGTAGGTCTCTACTGGCACTTTGTAGATCTGGTATGGGTATTCGTATTTACTTGTTTCTACCTCCTCTAATTAAATATTCATCATTCAACTTTAAACATTCATTATATGTCAGGTTTCAGTCATTACGAAGGCGATCAATCCGCCCTTTATTCAGGAGGTCATCATCAGGATGCCAATAGCGCAGAAAGCAAATCCAAAGTAAAAAAGATTTGGGTAGTTACCGCTATCCTCACAGTCGTTACCATTGTGGAGGTTTTCCTCGGATTATATGGTAGTCATGCCGGTATGCCGAAGTGGCTCATCAACAGCTTCTTCATTGCATTAACTCTGTTTAAAGCAGGATATATCGTCAAAGTTTTCATGCACTTGGGTGATGAATTCAAAAACATGATCCTCACTATTTTAATTCCATTGACCTTGTTCTTCTGGTTTATTGTGGCCTTCCTGTGGGATGGTTCATTCTGGCTGTGGATCAACAACTACTTCGGAATACGCTAATAAATTACATTCAATACAAAAGGCGGCCTTTGGGTCGCCTTTTTTTATCCGTATGAGTTTTGAACAGTGGATTTTGGGGCGGCGAACACGCTTTCCGCGACAAGCTCCATAGCGCCAGAGCGCTGCTATGGAGGCTTTCTGCTTCAATCGTTGCCGCAACGTTCACAATTGGCAGTCCGATTCATCAACCAAGTATCATATCCCTTTAAAATATTTATTAAAAGATGAATCCTCATGCTATCCATCCCATTTTCTTCATCAGGAATATCACATCGTCTCAATTTAGAATATCCCTATTTCATCGACATTTTTTGGCATTTGTTTTGCAATTCGTACAGATTCTAATATCTTTCAACATCAAAAAATATGTAGTATGAAGAAAATCCTATTAACATTGGCCGCATCAGCGATGCTGTTTACGGCCCAAGCACAGAACAAACGGATCTGTGGTTCTGCTGATCACTATCAGCACATGATGCAAACCGATCCTGAATTTGCCAAGCGCAGAGCAGAAATCGAATTACAAACGGAATCCTACACGCAAAATCCGATTCAGCACCAACGTGTGGTGAAGACGATTCCCGTCGTATTCCACATCGTCTACAACACAACGGCCCAAAATGTAAGTGATGCTCAAATCGCTTCTCAGCTTCAGGTCATGAACGACGATTTCCGTAAACTGAATGTCGACTGGACCGGAACCCCTGCTGCGTTTCAAAGTTTAGTGGCTGATTGCGAAGTACAATTCTGTATGGCACAGCAAGACCCATCCGGAGCGGCTACAACAGGGATAGTCCGTAAAAGCACAACGGTAACCGCTTTCAGTACCAACGATGCGGTGAAGTATACTGCTCAAGGTGGCGACAACGCATGGGATGCCTCTAAATATCTCAATATCTGGGTATGTAATATCAGCGGTGGCATTTTAGGTTATGCTCAGTTTCCGGGGGGACCTGCTGCTACCGACGGTGTCGTAATTAACTATACCGCTTTTGGTACCATTGGTACAGCGAGTGCACCCTTCAATAAGGGCCGAACTGCCACACATGAAGTGGGACATTGGCTGAATCTCTACCATATCTGGGGTGATGATGGAAACGGCTGTACCGGTAGCGATTTAGTGGGTGATACCCCTAATCAGGCGAATGAAAATTATGGTTGCCCTACCTTCCCGCAAATTTCTTGCAGCAACGGTGCCAATGGGGATATGTTCATGAACTATATGGACTATACCGATGACGCTTGTATGTTTATGTTTACAGCAGGACAAAAAACACGTATGGATGCCTTGTTTGCAACCGGCGGAAGTCGTGCTTCATTGTTGACTTCAATTGGCTGTAATGCACCTACCGGACAATCATGCGCTACGCCATCAGGTTTGAATGCTACTGGTATTACTACAACCGGTGCTACATTAAACTGGACAGCTGTTAGCGGTGCAAGCAGCTATAATGTTCAATACAAATTAGCCAGCTCAGGTACATGGACCACCACCACTTCCAGCACCAACTCTAAGGCACTGACCGGGTTGACTGCAGGATCTGCATACAACTTCCAGGTTCAGGCTATCTGTACAGCAGGCGCAGGTGCTTATTCTGCTGCTGCTACATTCTCCACCACATCTACAGGTGGTGGCGGAACTTGCACCAACAATTACGAGTCAAACAACACGCGTCAAACCGCTACAACCATTGCTTTGAATACCAACATCACTTCAATGATCGGTACAAGCACCGATAAAGATTATTTCAAAGTGACCACCACTTCAGCTGCACCTAAGTTGAAAGTAACCTTGAGCAATCTGCCTTTCGACTATGACTTGAAATTATACAATGCAAATGGATCTTTATTGGCTTCATCTGTATTGGGTGGAACTTCTACCGAAACCATTAAGTATAACTCAGCCACTGCCGGTGCTACCTATTATATCTATGTTTACGGATACAATGGTGCTTTCAGTACTACCTCTTGCTACAACTTAATCGCTAATACCAGCGCGACCAACTGGCGTACGGATGGCAGCGAATTACTCGAAGCACAGAAAGCTGAATTGAATATTTATCCTAATCCGGCCAACGACAAATTGGTAATGCAGTATTTTGCAGAAGCCAATCAAAATTTGGTATTCAATATCTACAATACTTTAGGTCAGAAAGTGCTGACTCAAAATCAAACAACCATAGAAGGTGAAAACAATTTTGATTTCAACTTACAATCTTTATCCAATGGTATTTATATTCTGGAATTGATTGATAACGAAGAACGCAAAATTCAGAAATTCACCATCCAGAAATAAGGGGGTATAATCAAATAAAAAAGGGAGCGAATCGATTCGCTCCCTTTTTTTGTTCGTGACTATAGGTTGAAACCTATAGCTATTCATCGTCCATGCCTACGGCATTGCATCATTACACAGAAACAAACGAAGAAGAAAAGATGGAATGATACCGAAGTGATATTTATAATAGATCCATTATTTAGTCGATACTCAAAAACTCCTATATACTTGTAAATAATGAATTCTTGGTGCATGCACATGTATTTCCATCTGCTAGGTTTTCATTCTTTAAACCAATTTCCGGGCATTTTGGAACGGCCTTAAATTCGTGGCGTTAAGAAAATGATGAAATCCGGCGCAATCATTTTTCACTGTTCGACGAAGGAGTTTGGAAAATGATAGCCGGATGAGTCATTTTTAGCCTAAGAATTTTAGCCTAGATTTTTTTGCTACTTTTTTCATCAATGGAAAAAAGTAGAAACTATTTAAAGGAACGAACAAACCTTTTGAGCGACGACTATTTAGTCTAAAAAACTATCTAGGCAACATGAATCATAGTAAGATTTGGTTCGGCAACCTATTCGTATAGGTATGCTAAAACCTTAAGGACTCGCAATCACTTATCTCGCATCAAAGTCTATCACCACCCGATCACTTTTGGGGTGGGCCTGACAGGTGAGGACAAATCCATTGGCCACTTCATCGGGCTCTAAGGCATAGTTCACTTCCATTTCCACTTCCCCTTCAATCACCTTGGCACGGCAGGTACAGCATACGCCTCCTTTGCAGGCGAAGGGCAAATCGGCACCATGCTTGAGGGCCGCATCCAATATGCTTTCGCCGGTATAGGCCAGGGGCAAATCAAAACTCCGATCATCTACTTTGATGGTGAGGGAACACATCTTCCCGGCATCTTCGGCATGCGCAGCCTGGTATTCTTCTTTTTGTTTGGCCGAAGTGCTTGTATTAAATAATTCAAAACGAATTTTCTCCTGGGCCACTCCCCTGCCGATTAAATAATCTTTGATACAATGTATCATTTCTTCAGGGCCGCAAAGTAAAAACTGAGAGATGCTTTCCAGGTCGATCAAACGCGTAAATAACTGGGCGCATTTTTCAGTCGAAATGCGTCCGTAATTCAACTCCGTTTCCATTCTTTCCCGGCTGAGGATATGGATGACTTGTAAACGATGAAGGTACTTACTCTTCAACGCTTCTATGGCTTCGCGGAAAATGATGGACTGAAAATTTTGATTGCCATACACCAGGGTGAAGCGACTCTCCGGCTCCTGTTGTAAAGTGGTTTTAATCATGCTTAATACCGGCGTGATTCCACTGCCCGCCACAAAAGCCAGATAGTGTCCCGCCTTAGCGGTATCCGGCTTGAGTACAAAATTGCCCATCGGCGGCATCACCTCAAGGGTATCACCTACTTTCAGGGTTTTATTGGCATAGGTCGAAAACTTTCCGCCGCGAATTTGTTTAATGGCCACCCGAAAATCATCTTCCAGCGGACTGCTGCACAAAGAATAAGAACGACGCAATTCCTCACCGTCCATATCCTTTTTGAAGGTAATATATTGTCCGGCCTGGTAAGCAAAAGTTTCCTTGAGGTCTTGCGGTATGTCTAAGGCCACCGATACACAGGTAGCTGTTTCTTTACGAATATCTTTTACGCGCAGGGAATGAAATTGGGGTGTGGTCATGACAGAAACGCTCAGTTTTTTGAATGGGCAAAGATAATCGAAAATCGACAGGCTGTATGACTATTGGTGCTTTTCGGAACCCATGGCACTTCGCTTCATTTTGGCGGCCAAATCATGACCCAGATATCGTTCGATGAGGCCATGTACGGCATAGATCACCGGCGTGATCAATATGGCCACCAAAAACTTATAGGCATACCCTACGAGGGCAATGGCCAGTATTTTCGGCAGGCTCCACCCCTGAGGATAGAAGGCGATAAAGATGACCACCAGACTGTCGATGAGCTGAGAGATGAGGGTAGAACCTGTGGCCCTCAGCCAGATCATTTTTTCGCCCGTCATGGCTTTGATGCGGTGAAACACAAAGACATCCAAAATTTGCCCAATCAGAAAGGCGGTGATGGAACCGAGTATGATCCACATACCCTGTCCGAATATTTGTGCATAAGCTTTTTGGGTATCCGGTATGCCCTTTTCCGCATTGGCGCCTATCCACCATGGAGCAGGCGTCAATTGTATGGCTGAGTAAGCGGCTATAAAGGCAAAGGAAATGAGGGCCACCGTGAGGTAAGACAAAAACCTCACCCCCCTGACCCCGTAATACTCATTGATGATATCCGTCATAATGAAAACCACGGGCCATAGCAATACACCCGCAGTGAGATTGAAGGATAAACCTTGTTCGCCCAATAAACTGAAAGAAACAGGATCCAATCCCAGGGTGCTTTCCAGAGAAAATATTTTACCGCCGATAAACTCAGCCACCAGGGCATTGGTAATGAAAATACCGGCCAGTATGATAAACAGTTTCACCGGGCGGTCTTTAAGTATTTGATGAATCATCGTGTGCGGGAATAAAGGTTGATGCCTTAAAGGTAATATCTCCCGGGCTTGTTGTCGACTTCCGGCCATAGAAAAAACGCATACCCGATTCGGATTGTCAGATTTTTTTTACATTGCAGACACAAAACATCCCGAATATGAAATTCCTCCTGACATTTTTTTCCCTCATCGCACTTTCATTTTCTCTACACGCTCAGCAAGCGGCCGATGCCGTATTGGGGGTATGGAAAAATGGTGAAGGCACGGGGCATATTGAAATTTACAAAACCACCTCGGGGCATTATGCCGGTAAGATTATCTGGCTCAAGGAACCGATCGATCCGGATACCGGCAAACCGAAATTAGACAAACACAATTCCGACAAGGCCAAGTGTACCCAGCCGGTTTTGAACATGGTGAATATGCATGGATTTAAATACAATGATGAAGACAAGATTTGGGAGGGCGGAAAAATCTATGATCCTAAAAACGGCAAAGAATATTCCTGCAAAATGGAATTCAAGGATGCCAATACCCTCAAGGTGAGGGGGTTTATCGGGATATCGTTGATAGGGAGAACGGACAACTGGACGAGAATCAAATAATTCATCTGTTTCATATTTCCCGGGCTTCACGATGAGCGGTATAATGCGAGTCTCTGTCGGACGTGATTGTTAGTCAAGCTTATGCTCCCGTCGGGCTTTCGTTCGGCCGAAACATTTCGTGCGGGAACCCTGAAACCCGTTCCGGGGTATAGGTGTAACCGGACAGGGAACGAATACAATTGTACGTTTTATAAAAACACAGCATACCCCGGAGTCGGGAAGCGAAACGTTCCCATGTCATAAGACTTCTTACCGCGAGGATTTGCATGTTCATCCTTATAAAATTTAATTGAAGATTTGTAATTTTACCTGACCTTGGTGCTTAGGTCATTGAATAGCAAGCGGACTAAGCTCTTACGCGTTCATTGCAAAACAAAAATGATCATTCAAACACCCATACCTATGAAACCGAATTTCTTGTTGCTTCTGCTCTTCTTGATGGCAGGCTTGGGTACTCAGGCACAAAGCCCCTCCATGTATCTGCTGGAATTGGAAAACCATACCCGATGGGAAGCCGTTGACACCAAATGGAAGGACCTGAGAAATGAATGGGTCGCTCAATGTAAACTGAAAAATACGCCGGAGAACAGTGCACAATTACTCCTTCAGTTTGAATCCAATGTAAAGTGGGAAGCCGTTGAAGCAAATTGGAAAAATCGTCGCAATGATTGGGTCAGTGAATGCAAACAGGTTCAATCGAATGGACAGTTCATCAAACTCCTGTTAGCATTCGAATCAAACATAAAATGGTCGGCAGTAGACGAAAGTTGGAAAACCAGAAGGTCCGCATGGATAAATGAACTGAATGCTATGCCGCAAGATGCCGTGATGCCCAAAATGTCCAAAAATGCAGAGCGTCCGTCGCTCTTTAAATCTGTAAATATCGGAACCCAGACTTGGATGTCCGAGAACCTCAATGTAGACCGGTTTCGTAACGGCGATTTAATTCCTCAGGTAAAAACATTGGAAGAATGGGAATCTGCCAAACAAAAAAACAAGCTGCCTGGATGTATTGCAACAATAGCCTCGAGTATGGTATGAAATACGGTAAATTATACAATTGGTACGCGGTGAATGACCCCAGAGGATTAGCCCCTGAAGGCTGGCACATCCCCTCTTTCATGGAATGGGATCAACTCGATATTCATTTAGGAGGTAAAAATGAAACCGTGCTTAAGATAAAAAGCAAGGAAGGATGGGCCGACAACCAGCAGGGGACTAACGAATCGGGCTTTAACGCCTTGCCCGGCGGAAATTGTTACGATTTCGATAAGTGCTATAACCTTGGCAAAACAGCCATCTGGTGGAGTGCGACAGAGGTAACGCCCTTAATCGGCGAAACCTGGACCATCAAAAATGATTTATCACTCATGATCACCGGTTCAGATTTTAAATATACCTATAATGCGGTGCGTTGCGTCAAGAACAAGTGATCGTATTCATTCGCTATAGGGTGATGCCTCAAAGGAAGTAATGAACTGTGAGGAATAAAGACGCTGTTCGTGATTTGAAATCACGTACGCAGATAAACCGGATGTAACATCCAACCCTGCACTTCCCCGGCTCCCATACACAACACAAAAAAACCCCCTTGTTTCCAAGAGGGTTTTAGCAGACCTGAATCTGTAGGTGTGAGCAGTAAGCCGTCGGTTTAGACGTTACCGGTCACGATTACGCTCAGCACATTACTCCATTCACCGACGCGTTCGTCTTGATATCGGTAGATGCATTTATACTTCCAAATGGCCGTTTCGCCAACAGGGGGCAACTGACTCGTATCGAGATGATGAGGACGGGTATCATACTTCAGCAATTCCCATTGGCCATCACCTTTGTCTTTGAAAATTTCGATACCGTCGAACCCTTTTTTGGTCCATAGTATCTGGGGTTGTCCTGCTATCAGATTGACCGAGATAGAAGGTTTGGCATCTTCCAGATTGATGGTGAATGGGATTCGTAGTATACCTAAATCATCGCCGATGGCTTCGGTATAGTTTTTACTACCCTTGATGCGTTTTACGATTTGTCGAAACCACGCCTCTATACTTGTTGAAAGTGAAGGCGGAGGTGTGGGAACGACGAGGGATACAGGCGCTTCGTTGACCGCAGCACTATGACTATCGGCAGTCCTTAAGAGATCCTTATAACTGGTCCAGTTTTTAGATCTTTCGGCATGGGCCAATTGCATGTCCTGTGCAAACCGAAAGGAGTCGCTCGCTTTTTTTGCATCCGCTAAATCGTCGGGTAGCAATCCGAGTAGGGTTTGATGATCAGCTAATTTATCGCTGAAGTTTTTTAATTGAAGAGAAAAGGCATTATCGCTTTTCTTGATGAAATCTTGGTTCATATGTATTTTTTTTAAAATTGATTAAATGAAATTGTTTGTTATTATTTGGATCAGTCATTGATCCGGAGTTCATAAAAGGAAGGGACGCTATGGGGGTATGGCTTTCAGTATATTCACATAATTCGTTTCACGTTGAAGATTCAGGTTAGGATGGGATGCATTGCATCGTATACGTCCAATCCCTGAAGCATGGTTTGCATGAAGAATGTACTTCACAGCGAAACGGCGTACGATATTGTGGAATAATGAGCACTTTTTCTGTCTAACTATATACTCCGTAAAAGGTTTGCACTGATGCTCAATTCCTAAATGATAATCCTGAGAAAAAAGGTAGTACTCCTGTAAACCCAAGGAGTACTCCTGAAAACCTAAGGAGTACTCCTTTAAATATGTATCACATCCCCGGGAACCTAAGGAGTACTCCTGAGAACCTAAGGAGCATCCCTTGAAGTTTATATAACACTCCCGGAAATTTGAGGAGTACTCCTGAAAACCTAAAGAGTGTGCTTGAGAATCCAAGGAGTACTCCTGAGAATCCAAGGAGTGTTCCGCTACTCTAGCGGAACACTTTTTAGGATTCGCGGAGTTTATGTTTTTTCCTGAAGAAATAGTTTCTACGGTTAAAACTTTTGTTTGAACGATATGGATATTTATTTTTTTCATTGAGGAATAAATCTGAATGATTGATTCGAGGGCAAAAGTATTTGGGGGGTATAACCTAAACATTGACATATGTCAAGAAATTCAGAAAGTGGAATTTTTTTTAACCCATGGTGGGTTTCTTCATGCAGCACACGATATGTAACATGATCTCACACAACAAATTCATAGTCGGCTTGGGCTAAAATTATGGGAGTGTGATTGATGGGTGCGAAAACTCAGCAGAGACCTAAATTGATATCACCTCAAAAGATCCCGGTCTGGCTTCAGGCTTATTCCACTTCGTGGAAAGCCTTCCCGCCAACCGGGATGACAGTCTATAAGCTAGATTCCGTTTCATTCGAGCGTTCTTCGTGCTGCTTAGGATGAGGATCCCGACCCTACGGAGCTGTCATCCCGGTTGGCTTGGTTTCCTTTCCGCTTGCGGAATAAGGAAACAGCCAGACCGGGATCTGCTGTAGCCTGAATGTAGTTCATACATCTATGGTTCTTTAAAATGAAACTGATAATCATATACAACTTGTAGATAGTCTCTCAAACACTGCACAGACCTAGACTGATATCACCTCAAAAGATCCCGCTCTCATTCTCCTCTCTCACGCTGCCCGCTTTCGGGTAACAGCCGGGATGACATTCTTTAATTTAGATTTCGTTCAATTCGATGACTCTACTAAATGCTTAATCTCACGCAGCACAACATAAGTGAATATCCATCTTTCAATCACATTCAAAATTCTGTAAATTCTAAAATTCTGTAAATCCTGATTCAGACAATAATAAGCTTGCGGAATAAGGAAACAGCCAGACCGGGATCTGCTGTAATGTATTCGTCTGTTCGAACTTCATTATAACCCGCTCTCACGCTCCGCTCTCACACTGCCCGCTACGCGGGGCCCTTCCCCTTCTTCCTATCCCTCCTAATTCTACTCAGCGTTTCCGGTTCCATATTCAAATAGCACGCCATCTGTTTAGAGCTTACCCATTTGAGCAGGCCTGCCCTTTCTTGTTCAAATTTCAAAAAACGTTCTGTAGCAGACAGATTGGCAAGGTCATTTTCACGAATATTTTTACTGTTGTAATATTCGTTCAGCACCACTAAAAACAGCAGACCGGTAAGGAATCCGTCCTTAAGCGTGTTCATGACCGCATGATAATTGATCGATTCTACAGTACAATCGCTGAGGGCCTTTACGATGACGGTAGAGGGCGTGCGCGAATTGAAGGACATATAAGAAGAGAAAAACTGCCCGGGAGAAAAGAACTCCACGATGCGCTCCTTTCCTTTATCGGTCACGGAATAGATCTGCACATGACCCTCCAGCAGGTAGTGGGCCCAATGTTCTATATCCCCGATTTGGGTAATGATATCATCTTTTTTAAATTCTTTAATGACGGTAGGAAATGGAAGCTCATCATCTTCGATCGAAAACCCATCGTGTACACGAGCCCTCACAAAATGCTTGATAGACGGATAGGCAGTAATTTTAGAAAAGGGATGCAACATGAATGACTATTTTTTGGCAAAATAATCAGGCACTTGAAATTGACTAACTATGTGGGGTACTTTTTTATAAACAGGTCATATGGGCGGGTGGATAGGGAAATTTGGATGTGGTTGGGATGGGGGGGATGGATATTGCTAACCCTTTTGGCTATTTATAAAGGAATGGTTATTTGGGTGAAGGAGGGATAAAACGGGGGTGGGGATAGGATGGATGAGGGAAAAGGGGTAGATTTGTGGGAGGCTGGCTGAAACGTACTTTGTTTAGTGATATGGGTGAGTGAGGGTGGACAATGATGATGGCGGGAATCAAGTATAATCAAACTGCAAAAAGAACTAAAATTAATAAAGTGAGAATCCTCTTCATTTGTACTTTGATTTTTTGCTCCTTAATATCACACGGCCAAACAGTTAGAACTATTGAGGAAATTACAAGCAAGCACAAAGAGTGTTTAGATTCCGGAATTGACATGTTAGGATGTTCAAGAATCTATTATTCTAATATGGATAGTATTTTGAATCAAGTATATAATACATTGAAATCCCAATTGAACGTAACCGAAAAAGAACGATTAAAAAAAGAACAAAAGGCTTGGTTAAAAAGGCGAGATGTTTTTATAGCTAAACAGAATAAAGAATTTCTAATGAAACAAAAAAAGGGAGAATGGGGATCTGAAATGTATATGATTACATATGAAAACGATGCAGAATTCGTAAAGGAAAGAATATTGATATTAATTAAAAGATTGGAAAAAGAATAGGCATGTGACGTAGCCTACATACTGCATACTAGCTATTGTGACATGCCACTACGTTTGTAAATATCTTCTTTCCTCAAATTTTACTTTCAAAATGAATTTTGTATTTTTAAACCGAACCGGCTATTACCGCCAATACTGAAACAACTATTTTTTGTAATCATATTACTCGGTATTTATGAAGTACATTTTAATATTTCTACTTTTCCTGACCAGCTCTCAATCTGTGTTATCGCAAGAATCTGAATTCAATTTTTCAGCAAAAGGGTTCACCGACTACGTGGTCGTAGAATGTGAAAAAAAGACTCAATCTGAACTTTATAAAAAGACGCTAGATTGGATTGCGGTAACTTACAATTCTCCGAATGCAGTTTTGAAGAGTCAAATTGAAAATGAATACATAAGAATTGAAGGGTCTGCTACGAAATTAATCGGTACCGGTACAAAATACCAGATTGAAATATCTTTTAAAGAAGGAAAATATAAATTTGATATCATTGATATCCAATTTTGGAATGAAGCTGAAAATATTCTTTTTGGATATAATGAGCCTTATTGGAAAAAATTTGACATTATAAATACCGGCAAATACTTCGATAAACAGGGTCAAATCAAAAACCGTTATAAGGATGAGTGGACTAGATTAACTATCTATTTCAATGACTTGAATTTAAGCTTGAAAAATTTTGTCTTAAGTAACCAAATACCTAGTAAAGCGAAAGATTGGTAATCAAACGACAAGTAGCAGTGGCATTCTTCTGTGACTGAGTATCAACCCAACTTGCGAGAAAGAGAAAGGGAAAGTAAAAGAGAATGAGAAATCATCCCCCCTATATACATAACCCACCACACACACTAATCACCTGCCCGGTAATATAATTTCCCATATCGCTGGCGAGGAACAAACAAGAGTTGGCAATATCCTCGGCACTGGCGAAGCGGCCTAAAGGAATACCCGCCTTATATTTTTCGGCGCCTTCACCTTCCTGTAGGTAGCTGGTCATGTCGGTTTCTACAAAGCCCGGTGCAATGGCATTGCAACGAATATTGCGGCTGCCGATTTCTTTGGCAATGGATTTTGTAAAGCCGATTACCCCGGCTTTACTGGCGGCATAACTGCTTTGTCCGGCATTACCCATTTCGCCGATCACCGAACTCATATTGATGATGCTGCCCGACTTGGCTTTCATCATGGGGCGCATCACGTGCTTGGTCATGTTGAACACACTTTTCAAATTGATGGCCATCACATCGTCCCACTGCTGCTCGCTCATGCGCAGCAATAAATTGTCTTTCGATATACCGGCATTGTTGACACAGATATCGATGGTGCCAAAATCAGTGAGTACATCGTTCACGAGTTTTTCGCAGTCGGCAAAACTACCGGCATTGCTTTGGTAGGCTTTGGCTTTTACACCCATGGCCGTGGCTTTTTGTTCGAGGGCCATCGCCTTTTCGGCACTGCTGTCGCTGATATAGGTAAAGGCCACCGAACAACCCTGTGCGGCAAATTTCAACACAATGGCTTCACCGATGCCGCGGCTACCGCCGGTAATGAGGGCTACTTTATTTTCGAGGAGTTTCATAGGATCTTGTTGGTCGTTGGAAAATTTATATGTGAATACTTAAATATAATTCAGGATGGAAAACATGGTCCGCTTTTGCGCTTTACAATCACCCTCCCAAAATACACAGGCATTTTTAATTCGTCAATTATTTTAATGTTTTGTATCGGAAACAATCGGTGAGATGATCGTTCACCATGCCGGCGGCCTGCATATAGGCATAGCAAATGGTGGATCCTACAAATTTAAATCCGCGCTTGTAGAGGTCCTTACTCATGGCATCGCTTTCAGCAGAAGTGGCCGGTATGAGCGAATGGGCCTTCCATTTGTTCACTTTCGGTTTGCCCTTTACAAACTGCCAGATATATTCATCAAAGCTGCCGAATTCCTGCTGTATGGCGATAAAGGCTTTGGCATTGCCTACCGTGGCCAAAATCTTGAGGCGGTTACGGATAATGCCGGCATCCAAAATCAGCTTTTCGATTTTCGCTTCTTTGTAGCGGGCGATCTTCACGAAGTCGAAACCATCGAAGGCCTTGCGGAAATTTTCTCTTTTGTGGAGTATGGTCTTCCAACTGAGCCCTGCCTGAAAGGTATCGAGCACGATGAATTCAAAATGTTTACGGTCGTCGTGTACCGCTACCCCCCACTCCTCATCATGATACTGATTCATGAGGGCATCATTTCCGGGCCAGAGACAGGTTTTAGGGGTTGAAGGCATATAGAATAGAAGTAATTATCGGTTTGAATGTAATGCGATGCGATTGCCTTCCGTATCGACGATGAAGGCGTAATAACCCACTTCGGCAGAGATAAGGGTTTTAGGGACGATGATGCGGCCACCGGCTTGTATGGCCCGGTCGAGAACGAGGTTCACATCCGGATTGGCATTGAGGTATAAGAGCGATCCGGCGCCGGAAGGGATATAGCCCTCACCAAAGCAGATGGCTCCGCTGATTTTGCCCTCGAAGGCTGGAAAGAAGGCCATTTTATAACCCTGCATACTTGTCACACTCATTTCGATGTCGAAGATGGTTTCGTAAAAAGATCTGGCCCGATCGAAGTCGGTGACCGGAATCTCAAACCAGTTGATCATGTTCTGTGGCTGCATCAGAAGTAATTTGAGGGAAAAATACAACGCTTTTTTAAAATAGCGGTAAATTCCAATTAAATCTGATGGAGAATATCAACCATTCATCAAATAAGGAAAGGTCCGTTTTCGGCTTTCATGGATATTTGCAAAAAAATATACCTCATGGAAGCACATGAAATCGATTACAAGATCCACGGCGAAGAAATGCAGCACGTAGAGATCGAACTGGACCCCAATGAAACGGCCATTGCCGAAAGCGGCGCCTTTATGATGATGGACGAAGGCGTACAAATGCAAACCATTTTTGGCGACGGCACCCAGCAGCAAGGCGGACTGATGGGCAAACTCTTTTCGGCGGGCAAACGATTGCTCACCGGTGAAAGCCTCTTCATGACGGCCTTTACCAATATCGGACAAGGCAAGAAGAAAGTGCATTTTGCCTCGCCTTATCCGGGCAAAATCATCGCCATGAATCTGTCGGAGATGGGTGGTAAACTCATCTGCCAGAAAGATGCCTTCCTCTGTGCCGCTAAAGGTGTGAGTGTGGGCATAGAGTTTCAACGCAAACTCGGTACCGGTATTTTCGGCGGTGAAGGTTTCATTATGCAAAAACTGGAAGGCGACGGATTGGCCTTTGT
The DNA here is from genome assembly GCA_016786845.1 of Chitinophagaceae bacterium. GTDB lineage: Bacteria > Bacteroidota > Bacteroidia > Chitinophagales > Chitinophagaceae > OLB11. The sequence goes on from JAEUVB010000021.1 coordinate 49,458, forward strand.
GCATGCAGGCGGACATGTGTTTGAAAGAACCCTGGCCCCTGGTGAGGTGTTGAAAATCGATACGGGTTGTGTGGTGGCCTATTCTCAAGACATCGACTTCGATATACAGATGGTGGGCGGCATCAAGAATACCATATTCGGCGGCGAAGGATTGTTCTTTGCTACGCTTCGCGGACCGGGGAAAGTGTGGATACAATCATTACCGGTCAGCCGACTGGCATCGCGGATATTGGCTTATGGCAGTTTCGGACGCAGGAAGGAAGAAGGAAGTATACTTGGAGGGCTAGGAAATTTACTTGACGGCGACGGTATTTAATAAGACTGTATATAAAGCCCGCTAAGTGCGTTGTGCTGGTGCGAAAAATGCTCATTTACCGATAGTAGACTCCGCTTTTTCGCACTGCGCATGCCTTCTTATCGAACTTTCTATCCAGTCTCAGGGGCATATGAATACATTATGATTTTGATTGAAACACTATGCCCCGGGTGGAACGTGATGCGTGAGGGATAGTAGCGGAAAGCTCCCGCGAGGCTCTGCTCGCGGGACTTGCAGCGGATAGCCCGACCCCGCACAAACGGGGGCACGCCCAAACATCCGATTTACATCAACGGTATGTCCGGAGCTGCTTGATTTCAGGCAAGGTATTTTTTCAGGGAATAAAAAACCGATTCAAAAAAACTATATTTGCTATCGGAGGCTAATGAGGCTTCCGATATTTTTTTATATGATGAAACAAATTTCCGTCTTCCTGATCTCTTTTTGTCTGTGCGTGGCCTTTACGGCATGCCATTCTACCCGCGAGGCGAGCGCATCTGCCGATACAGAAACGCCTGTAGCAGAGGAGAAGAAAACGCCTGATGCGAAAACGGCACCTGTCCAAAACAAAACACCTCGAGTGTTGAAACCCATGGACAATCCCTCACGTACCCGCGAAACAGATCGGAAACTGGAAAACGAATAATTCCTATGGCTAAAAAGAATAAACAGCAATTTCAAACGGCGGCCCCTGCACCGGCGCCAAAACCTAAACCGGCTCCTGCAGCATCCAAAACAAATGATACAGCTCCCCGCCGCCCCATGCTGCATTGGCTATTGGCCGCGTCCTTACTGCTGATCACCGTACTGATATACAGCAATACCTTCAAACATCGTTTTGTATTGGATGATCACGGGATCATCAAAAACAATAAAATTACCAAGGCGGCATTTAGTCTGGACAATACCAAAACCATCTTCACCACCCCATTGCGTAAAGGGGATTTCTCGGATCTGGAAAATTCATTGTATCGTCCATTCACCAAATTATTATTCAATATCGAATGGAATGTGTTTGGCGGAGATCCGCATAAATTTCATATCATCAATGTATTGCTATATGCGCTTACGGGTGTACTGTTATTTTTCATTCTCTTCGATGCAATGAAGAAGAAGTGGGTCGTACCGTTTTTAGTCTCCCTGCTCTTTTTGGTGCATCCCATACATACCGAGGTCGTAGCCAATGTAAAAAGTGGTGATGAGGTGTTGAGTTTGCTCGGTATCCTCATAGCCTTACGGGGTATACAGCTCTACCTGAGCGGAGATAAGAAACTGTATTTCGGCCTGGCGATCGCGGGCATACTGATGGGTCTCTTCTCGAAAGAATCTACGGTGGTGGCTATGGGATTGTTTCCGCTTTTCATTTATTACTTCACGGATGCTTCGGTGAAAAAGAATATCATCATTTCATCCGTCATGGGCGCCTGTACCATATTCTTTTTGATATGCCGTCAGGCTGTTTTGCATGGTTATAAGCAAAGTCCGCTGAGTGCACTCGACAACTATATGGTGCTGTGTACCGATGGGGCTTCTCGTTTTGCTTCGGCCGTCAATACCCTGGGCTTGTATATCAAAACATTTTTTGTGCCCCACCCTTTGTCTTGCGATTACTCTTATTCTTCTCTCATGCCTGTGACGATGGCCGATGCGGGTTTCATTCTTTCCTTTTTACTTTTCGCGGGCATGTTTGTGTATGCCATTCTGAAGTTCAAACAAAAAGAACCTATAGGATTTGGCTTCCTTTGGTTTTTTGTCACCATCTCTATCACCTCCAATGTATTCTTCCTCATTGGTACTTCCTTTGGTGAACGTCTGTTTTTTGTGCCATCATTAGGATTGTGTTTATCGGTGGTGCTGTTGCTGGCTCGTTTCTTTCACAAAAAAGAAGAAGAGAACAATTTCATGTCGGCCTTGGGCAAATCGCCGGTGCTATTTGGCATTTTGTTTTTGGTGGCTGCTTTGTATTCCTACAAAACCTATTCGCGCAATGAAGATTGGAGCAGTGATTTCAATCTCTTTTCTAAGGATGTGCAAAATTATCCGAATTCAACCCACTTGTTGTTTTACATTGGTAACCACTTGAGCGGAAATGAAAGAAAAGAAATTCTCACCGATCAACTGACGGCTTTAAACTTTACTCCTCAACAAATTGCTGATTCTCTGAAGAAGGAGAGTTATCGCTCCATTGCCTACCTCACCAAATCGCTCAGCATTTATCCTGCGCTTCCGAGTGACGGATACAATCAATTGGGTAAGGCCTATTTCAATATCACGGATGCTCAGCATACCAACTTCCTCGATTCGGCACAGAAGTATTATATGAAAGCCTATAGTGAAGATAGTACCAATCCGATTTTCATGAACAACTTAGGCACGGTGCAATACAATTCAGGCCGGGTGATGGAAGCCTTTCCTTATTTCGTGAAAGCGTTTGCACGCGATACCACTGAACCTGATTTCGCCAACAATATTGGATGCATTTATGGCGCCACTCAGCGTCCGGACAGTGCCATCTATTGGTTTAAGGTCGCTTCACGTCTCGACCCTGCAGATATCACTTCTTTGCAATTTCTGGATATCACTTACCGCGCGAAAGGCGATATTAAAATGGCAGACTATTACAAGAGTCTGGTACCGCAGGCGAAGGCCTTGAGGGCTCAGGCGAGACAATAGATACTCGGTAACAGAAGCATCCTTGCTTCATGCATTGATATTATAAGCCGCCTTGCCGGAATTTATCGTAATTTTATGTTGTCTCTTTCCATGATCATAAATCATTTGCTATGCGAAATCTGTTTATTTTTTTCATCCTGTTTTTGCTCAGCGCCTGCGGCAAACGCATAGTAGACAACACACCACTCGAATCCAATTGGTTACTCCCATTGGTAAAAGGAAATATTTCCCTGAACGATCTCAGTCGACTTGAAGGCACGACTTTCGATTATGTCATCACACCGGCACAGATTAATCAACCAACCAATACCCCCGTCAGTTCGCCGGCCTTCACGGTAGATTTCATCGGACCATTTACGGTGCCCACTCAAGACATTATAAAATATCTCAAAGTCGACAGCATTGAACTGGGTATCCATTTGAAAAATATTTTTCCGGTCAATATTCAGTCCGGATTTACCGTTACCCTTCGTTCATCGGATAATACAGCCAGCAGCAGCAATGTCTTGTTCAGCAAAACGTTTTCCAATGCCATTGCGGCTCAATCGCAAGATTCATTGCCCTTGTCCATCCATAATGTCACCATTGCCGACTCCCTGTATTTCTACATTGAAAATCTGAATATTGATGCCTTCAATCAGGTGGTATTCAATGAGAATGTGCCTGTTCAATTTACCATCGATAAAGTTCGCCTGAATGAATTGGCATTTTTTCCGAATAAAAATTTTAGTATCAGTGATACGGTAGAATTTTCTTCCGGCGATCTCAGCAGCATCTATGATGCAGGAGGCAATACACTGGCCGATTCAGCAGTGTCAGGGTTTTTGAACTTATTTACAGACAATGGTCTGCCTGTCAATTTGCGCATGCAGATGACTTTTTTGAAAAATAATTTACCGGTTGATTCGGTATTTGAAAACAGTTTCATCCTGAATGGTGCCGGTGTCGATGCCGCAGGCATTCCAAACAGTATAGATGCCAAAAAGAATAGTGTGGCCATACGCAAAGTCAAATTAAAAAATATTGAAAGCTGTGACCGTATGATCTATTCATTCAGCATCAATACAGATGGGTATACCTCTCCACAAGTAATCATGGGTAAACAGAATAAATTGGCCTTACAGATCGTGAGCGATATTGCGCTAATGCTTAATCCCTTTCAACTTTAAACGATGAAATATTGCTTGAGTATCCTGAGTGTTTTGGGTGTATTGTTGACCCATGCGCAGATCAATGTATCGGGATTGCACAATTCCGAATCGGATTTGGAGAATTCATTTTATAACGCTTCAATGATCGGTCAGGAGTACCGAACGATGAAGATCTCTTTACTGCCCCTGTATTTTCATATTGGAAATAATTTTACCTCTGCGGCGGATATCTACGATTATTATCGTGATCTGGATAAAGGTCTGGATGCGAATTCCATGTCATCGATCAACCGTATCATGAAGGGATTGAAAAACAAAAATCAGATCTATGCCGGACTGGATTTGACCCTTGTCAATATAGGATTCAACCTTAAGGTCAAGAAAAAGAAGTTTCTGGAATTGAATTTTGCTGCCCGTGAACATTTGCAAGCCGGCATGGTCTTCAATAAAGAATTGTTGTATTTGATGTATAAAGGAAATGCGTATTACGAAGATCAAACCATTGACATCCTACCGAAAGTGAACGTCCTACAATGCGGCGATTTCTCGGTGGCAGCGGCCAAGGAATTTTCACTGAAGCTCCCTTTTCTAAAGAATTTATTGTCTGTAAAGCCGGGCATACGATTACGGTATTTGGTGGGCACGGCCAATTTGAATATGCAGAACAGTAGTCTTTCTATCTATACCGCTCCGGAAGGTCGTTATATAGAAGCAACCTTAAATGGCGATGTAAAGGCATGTGGTTTTGATCCGGATCAATATAAAAGTGTGGATGGCGCTTTGTTTAAAGGGAATGGTCAGGGCTTTGGGGTAGACCTTGGTGTTACGGTCAAAATGTTGGATAAGCTGGAAGTAGGATTGGCCTTGTTTGACAATGGCAGTATTACTTTCAAGGACAATGCCTATCAAATTACTTCGAATGAAACCGTTCGATGGGAAGGATATGATTTCAATCAACCGATCGATACTTTATTCGAGCAAAGCGATTTGTTGGAATTAGATTCTGCCAAGACCAGCTATGCGGTGCCTATTGGAAGCAAACTGATGTTGAGCGGGCGCTATGGCTTAGGCAAAGAAAAAAAGATTGGCAAGAGCCAAAGCTATTATGCGCATACCATCAGTTTCCTGTATATCCAAGGGTTTAGAAATTACCTCAATACAACAACTTCTCCTTTGGTTTCACTGGGCTACAGTTATCAATATCGACATGCATTTAACTTTGGTATCAATGCCGGTGTGGGTGGTTTGACACGATCCTTTCTTGGTGCACATATGCACCTGGGTTTAGGACCGGTTAAATTTGGTTTTGCGACCAATAGTTTAGGTGCCATTGTGAATCGATATGCCTCGAAAGGGATGGATTTGCAGATTTATACGGCCTTGAGTTTTTGATGTTTTAGGCGATGCGGTCGCCTATCCTCATTCAATTAGAGGATCTGAGATTTTACAGATATTTATCGATCACCAAAGAGATCAGGACCACCGGCAGATACACGAATGATGCGAACATTACCTTACGCGCTTTAGCATCGCTATTATCTTTTAAAAACAAGACAGAATTATATAGATACCAAATCGCAGCGACGCCTAAGCCAACCACAGAAATCCATCCACCAATACCGGCAACCATGGGTAATACACTCATTGGAATCAGGATGGCACTATACAGTACACATTGAACCGCGGTGAAGTGACCTACTTTACCCTGACTCGGTAACATTTTCATTCCGGCTCTTTCATAGTCTTCATGGGCGACCCATGCGATGGACCAGAAATGAGGGAATTGCCAAAAAAATTGAATGATGAAGAGGGTCCATGCGGCCAGAGAGCCCATATGATTGGTGGCTGCAACCCATCCGATCAGGCATGGCAAAGAGCCGGGTATGGCACCGATCAGCACAGAAACCGAACTGACGGTCTTTAATGGTGTATATACAAAAGCATATAACAAATATGAAGCAAGAGATAATAATGCGGAGAGGGTATTAAAGTAATAACCCAGAATAAACAGACCTGCAGATAAGGTCAAAGCGACAAATATGCTGGCCTCAGTCATGCTCATGCGGCTATCGGGCAAAGGGCGGCTCATGGTTCGCTTCATGAGTTTATCGGTTCTGCGTTCCAATAATTCATTGGTTGCATTGGCCGCGGCCGTTACCAATAGTCCGCCAAGAAAAAGCAGCAGGAGGGAGAACCATTCGACCGTGACGCTGGGAACGATGATATAGCCGACTACACTCGAGAACACAACCAACATGCTCAGGTTGAGTTTCATGAGTTGCTGATAGTCTTTGAGTTTTTGTACTATCAGCGATGGCATTGACAGATTAAATTTTGAAGTCTTATACATGCATTAATCTTCACAGATTAATGTGATTCTTCACCGTCTCTGAGCGGAACATTTTGAGGGATGAAATCATTTCCGTTTCCATCGTCTTTGTAATCATATGCCCAACGATGTACTTCAGGGATTTCACCTTCCCAGTTACCATGGCCGGGATGAATTGGTGTGGTCCACTCGAGTGAATTGGCTTTCCAAGGATTGCCATCCATGAGTTTTTTACCTTTCCAGATACTGACAAAATAATTGAAGACGAAAAGCAATTGGGCGAAGAATACGATAATTGCCGCAACGCTAATCATTTGGTTCAAATCAGCAAATTGCTTGAATGATTCCCAACTTGAATAATCATAGTAACGACGAGGCATACCGGCAACACCTTCATAGTGCATAGGCCAGAAAATAACATAAGCGCCAATGAAGGTGATGAAGAAGTGGATATAGCCCATGGTATTATTCATGAAGCGGCCATACATTTTTGGAAACCAATGGTAGATACCTGCGAACATACCGAAGAATGCAGAGATACCCATTACAATATGGAAGTGGGCTATGACGAAGTAGGTATCATGCAGATGAATATCCAAAGCTGAATTTCCAAGGAAGAGACCGGTAAGACCGCCTGAGATAAAGAGAGATACAAATCCTAAAGCAAACAACATGGGTACGGTGAAGCGAATATTTCCTTTCCAGATAGTGGTGAGCCAGTTAAATACCTTTACCGCTGAAGGAATGGCAATGAGAAGGGTGAGGAGTACGAATACACCGCCAAGGAAAGGACTCATACCGGTGACAAACATATGGTGCGCCCATACGAGGAAAGCCAGTACGGTAATTCCTATCAGGGACAAGATCATCGCAAAATAACCAAAGATAGGTTTGCGGGAGTGCGTCGATAAAATTTCTGAGGCCATACCCATGGCAGGCAACATGATGATATACACCTCCGGATGTCCGAGGAACCAGAATAAGTGTTGGAAAAGGATAGCTGATCCACCTACATTTGGTAATGCCTTACCGGCGATAAACACTTCAGACAAGAAGAAGCTCGTACCTGCATGGCGATCAAATAATAATAATACTGCAGCAGATAATAATACCGGGAAAGACAATACACCCAGTACTGCGGTAAAGAGGAATGCCCAAATGGTGAGCGGCATACGAGTCATGCTCATTCCTTTCGTACGCATGTTCAAAATCGTAACGATATAATTCAAACCACCGAGGAGTGAAGATACAATAAAGAGGGCCATACTCACCAACCATAAATCCATACCAATACCTGAACCCATAGAAGCTTCTTTTAAAGCGGATAATGGTGGATATGAGGTCCATCCACCGGAAGCCGGTCCTGTATTAGCAAATAATGATGCAAACATGATAACACCTGCTACTGCAAAAAACCAATAAGACAGCATATTCAGAAATGGCGAAGCCATATCTCGCGCACCTATCTGTAACGGAATCAAGAAATTACTAAACGTTCCGCTCAACCCACCGGTCAATACAAAGAATACCAGTACAGTACCATGTATCGTTACCAATCCGTAATACATTTCAGGATCCATTTTTCCGCCTCTAGCCCATTCTCCTAAAAACTTTTGAAGGATAGGAAAGGTTTCATCCGGGAAACCTAATTGAAGTCGGAAGAAAACGGACATGAGACCTCCTGCAATCGCCCAGAAAATACCGGTGATCAGAAACTGACGTGAGATAATTTTATGGTCCTGGCTAAATACGTATTTGGTCAGGAAATGTTGCTTATGCTCATGATGTCCATGATCGTGATGACCATGGCTGTGATCATCGGAATGAACGTCGTGGTGATGAAGTGTGGCTTCGTTACTCATTTTATTACTGATTTATTTCGAGTTAGTTGATGTTCTTTTTCAAATACTATTTGGGTGTATTCATGGTGATTTTCTTCGCTGAATCTGCCGGTGCGGGTGCCGGAGTAACAGGAAATTCCTCAGGATGATTTTGAGCATAATATGATTGCTGCTTCGCTAACCATGCATCATGTTCCGCTTGTGTTTCTACAATGACAACAGCGCGCATAGAATAGTGACCACGTCCGCACATCTGATCGCAGGAAACTTCGTAGACAAAATTAGGGTTACCTGTTTTTTGTTTCATCTCCTCGGTAGTATACAATGGAGTAAACCACAAAGTGGTCGTAATGCCCGGTACCGCATCCATCTTAAGACGGAAATGACTCAGACCCACATCATGGATCACGTCTCGTGAACCGATAATGAGTTCCACAGGCTTACCCTTTACCAAACGCAATTCACCGGTCGCCAATACAATATCATCTTTTGTCTTAGCATCTTTCCAATCGAGTCCGAGAATATTATCCTGATCATTGATATTCGTAAAATAACGCTTACCCAAAACTCCATCAGGACCGGGGTAACGGGATATCCAGTTAAATTGTTTTCCAACCATTTCGATTTGCATCGCTCCTTTAGGCGCGCTGGAGGTCATGGCGAACCAGTTCTTCAAACCGATAGCAACCAGAACGGCCATAGCCAATGCCGGGATGGTCGTCCAAATCAATTCCAATTTTGTACTATGAGAAAAGAATACCGTTTTTTGATTGTCTCTGCGCTGATATTTAAATGCGAACCAAAAAAGGAGTAACTGAGTGATCAGGAAGACGATACCGGTAACAACTAATGTAACGGTAAACATCATGTCATATTGAACTCCATGATCTGAGGCGGCTGCAGGCCCCATCAACGGCATCATATATACATGGCACGCATAAATTCCGGCCATGAAGGCTACATATAGAACCAGCATAGAATAGCCCAGCCATTTGTTTCTTTTCTTATCAAAAACTTCTTCACCCTGAATGCTGGCCACCATTTCGCTTGAACGCGATACCTGATAGAGGACCACGAAGATCAGTGCGACGAGAAGTACTAATAATAATCCTGACATAAATCTTTTCTTTTTTAGCTTATATGAATAATCGTTTCTTTAAGGAATGGATGATTTTGCGGCACTAATGGTGCTTTGCTGAGTTTGTTGCTGACCAAGAAAATGATCAATCCAATAAAACCACATACTATACCTAATTCAAACCAACCTATATGCCAATGCTCACCCACTGTGGCCGGCATTACCATTTGGTAAAAATCAATCCAGTGACCCACCAAAATAATGATCGCTACCAAAGTAACCACGAAATAATTACGCTTATTTGGACGAGGCATCAAAATGAGAACCGGACATACAAAATTGAGGATAATATTAGTCCAATAGAAGAACTGATAAGGCCCGTGCATACGAATTTTAAAATAAATCGTTTCTTCAGGAATATTGGCATACCAGATCAACATGAACTGTGAGAACCACAGATAAGTCCAAAAGATACTGAAGGCAAACATGAATTTACCGACATCATGTACGTGTTCGTCATTGACCATTTCTAAATAACCCTGACGCTTGGTATACAAAACCCAAAGCATGATCATACTCATACCACTGACAAATGAAGAAGCAAAAGTATACCAGCTAAACATGGTTGAAAACCAATGTGCATCCAAACTCATGATCCAAAGCCAAGGAATAGTAGATGCCAATGAAAGTGCGAATACGAACACAAATCCTGCAGAATAATTAAAATTTTTCCAATAGATTTTTGTAGACCCTTTAGGTTCTGAATCTTGTTTAATAGATAAGTCGCGCATTTTAACTCCCAACCAACCCCAAAGTCCGATAATCACTACGGTCCATATGGTGAAGAAAGGCTTGCTCAGAAAGAAATTCTTGAGTCCGTTCAATTCATTTTTCGGTATGTGATTAGGATCCAGCCATTTGTAGATATGATGATTGTCGGTCCATACCAGGGTCAACAATACGGCTCCGCAAATGAGGCCCAGTATCCAGACAATACTTCCGATGGCTTCCGGTATACGACGGAATGCCACTATCCAGCCGCCTTGTGCCAAGGTAGTTGCACTCAGAATAAACACACTGGCCAAACAAATGAGTAGGAAAAAAATGCTGTTTTGAAGCAAGACGGCCCAAAACCTGTTCTGGCTCATTTGATCATGGGAGAAAAGCAACAGGCCTGCGCCGGCCAGTAAAGTGATTATACCGATGGCGAGCAATACCAGACTGGTCGTTTTCAGCTTGGCAGGTACTTTGAATTCTTGGTTTAACATCGTCTACGCTATTTTATAAATATTTCTTTGTAATTATTTTGGTTGTTTTTCTGCAGCTGCGGCTTCGACCGGTTTAGCTTCAGCTTTTACATCTACTTTAATAGAATCTTTAGGCGCTGATTTAATCATCGTGAACGCTTCACCGCCATTTTCACTTTGAATTTTTTTGATATAGGCTACGACCATCCAGCGTTGTTTGGTATCGAGTTGACTGGCATAGGAGCCCATCATGTTTTTTCCGTAAACGATTCCATGATACAAACGGCCCTGACTCATCGCTAAATATTTTTCACCGCTTTTTAAATTAGCAGGCATCGCTGCAAATTTTCCACTTGCATATAAAGGACCGTTTCCGTCCATCGCAGTACCATGACAAATGGCGCAATAAATTTGGTACAGGCGTTTGCCTTCATCCAGATCTTTTTCGGTCAGATCAAATTTACATACATTGGCATTAGCCAATAAGGTGTCATTTTCTCCAATATGATCAGGTAATGCTTGCTCACGAGCAATGCTACCCGGTGCCGGCATTTTATTATACGAACCGTTTTGTTTCTCAACGGCATCCGTTGAATTGTAATAATCCCTGGCCACAGAATAGGTCATATCCGGTGCATAGGTTCGGCCGGGGTTACGGCTATACTCATTGCAGGAAATGATAACCGTAACGGTCAGCAGGAATACAATAAAAAGCGATATCTTCTTCATGAGCTTATACTAATTGTTGTTGTATTTCGTAATCTTCTTTTTTATCAAATCGGCCATACCACCACTCAGATTCAGCCATTTGAATATTTGTTTCTTCAGCCCCTGTAGCTTTCAGGAAAGCTTCAGTTTCAGCTGCACTGTGATCATCCACTTCGATGACCATGACAAACTTATCGTCTGACTGGCGGGGATGAAACACGTGTTTCTTTACTCCCGGCATGATCTGATTCAAATAGCAAAATGTCAATACCATTCCAACAGCTGCAAATAATACAGTCAATTCAAACACAATAGGAATGAAAGCCGGCAATGGGAAGTGAGGCTTACCGCCAAAATTCTGTGGCCAGTCTGTGGTAAAGATCCAGCCCATAAAGCCTAACGCTGTACAGGTACCGGTGATACCATAGATAAAGCCTGCAATATGTAGATCACTTTCTTTTTCCCCTAATGCTACATCCAGTCCATGCACCGCAAACGGTGTATAAACATTGTGGATTTTATAGCCTGAACCTCTGACTTTTTTCACCGCCGGAAAAAGGACGGCTTCATCATCGTAAACAGCTACTGCAAATTTTTTAACACTCATGGATATATACTTTTTTGAATGATTCGATTAATGATGATGAGATTGTTCTTCAATAAAATGTTCATCGTTCTGTTCTTCAATGGATTGCATTTTATCTTTATAATTTTGACCACTGGTCTTGAGTACAAATTTGATCTCAGCGATTGCGATAACCGGAAAGTATTTTGCAAACAAGAAGTAGCAGGTAAAGAATAATCCAAACGAACCGAGATAGAATCCGACCTCTGTCCAACTTGGAGTATAATAACTCCAGCTACTCGGCAGATAATCGCGGTGCAATGCCATGATGATAACGAAACGTTCGAACCACATACCAATGTTTACGATAATACTCATGAAGAATGTAAACCAAATATTACGACGTAAATTCTTGAACCAGAAGAGCTGAGGGGAAACCACGTTACAGGTCATCATGGCCCAATAAGCCCACCAATACGGTCCTAATACACGTAAACGGAATGCTTCTTGCTCCCAAAGCACACCGCTATAGTAGGCAATGAAGAGTTCAGTAAGATATGCGACACCCACGATAGAACCGGTAAGAACGATTACCTTATTCATCGCTTCGATATGACCAATAGTGATATACTCTTGCAGATTAAGTACCTTACGGGTAATCACCAACAAAGTTTGTACCATGGCAAATCCTGAGAATACCGCACCAGCAACGAAGTATGGCGGGAAGATGGTGGTATGCCAACCCGGAACAATTGAGGTGGCGAAGTCAAAGGATACTATCGTATGTACAGACAATACAAGCGGTGTACTCAAACCGGCCAATACCAATGAAAGCATTTCATGACGTTGCCAGTTTTTAGCTGTACCGGTCCAGCCGAAAGAAGCCAAACCGTAAGACATTTTTCTAAATTTGGTTTTTGCACGGTCACGAATGGTTGCAAAATCAGGAATGAGACCACAATACCAGAAAAGGAGTGAAACCGTAAAATACGTTGAGATCGCAAATACGTCCCAAAGGAGTGGAGATATAAAGTTGGGCCATAGTGGACCACGGGTATTTCCGTAAGGCAATACGAAAAATGCATCCCATACACGACCCATGTGCCAAATCGGGAATTGACCCGCACACATGACCGCGAAGATGGTCATCGCCTCAGCCGCACGGTTTACACCGGTACGCCAGCCTTGACGGAAAAGTAAAAGTATCGCAGAGATAAGGGTTCCGGCATGACCGATACCTACCCACCATACGAAGTTGGTGATATCCCAACCCCATCCGATAGTTTTATTCAGGTTCCAAACCCCAGTACCCCAATAAACTTCCCAGCCTACACTGAACACCCCGAACATCAACAGGGCGAATGAAAGTCCGAAACCTATTTTCCAAAGTTTCGTGGGTTTGTTCTCAATAGGTGCGCAGATATCCTCAGTTACCTGATGATAATCCTTGTTACCATCTACTAAGGCTTCCCTGATAACCGATTCGTACTTTAAATGCATATCTTATTATTTTTCCTATTAGGTATGTCGACAATTGAGTTTGTTGTTTAGGCTTTTTTCGCTTCAGCATGTCCTTCCTCAGCGTGTGCACTTTGCAAGTGCTCAGCATTTCTGATTTTAGACAAATAGTTTACATTCGGGAGGGTATGAATTTCTTCCAATACATGGAATACACGTTCTTTCTGCTCTTCGTATCGTAATTTGAAGATGGCGCTTTCACGATCGTTTACATTACCGAATACGATAGCATCAGTAGGACAAGCTTGCTGACAAGCTGTTCTGGCTTCCCCATCCTTCATGGTACGACCTTGTTTTTTTGCCGTTGCTTTTGCACTTTGTGTACGTTGTATACAGAAGCTGCATTTTTCCATTACACCACGGCTACGAACGGTTACATCCGGATTGAGGACCATACGGGTGATATCATTATTCATATCATCACGACGGCCGTCGGAATACGCATTGCCATCAAAGCAATCTGCTTCATTCCAATCGCGCCAGTTGAAGCGACGTACTTTATAAGGGCAGTTATTCGCGCAATAACGGGTTCCGATACAGCGATTATAAGCCATTTGGTTCATACCTTCCGAACTGTGGTTGGTGGCATTTACCGGACAAACATTTTCACAAGGTGCATTATCACAATGTTGGCAAATCATGGGTTGGAACAAAGTCTGAATAGAATCAGGCTTCGTTGGATCACCGGCAAAATAGCGGTCTATCCTGATCCAATGCATATCATGTGCTTTTAACACTTGATTTTTACCTACAACGGATACATTATTTTCAGCTTGGCAAGCTATGGTGCAAGAACCACAACCCACACATGAATTGAGGTCAATACTCATTCCCCATTTCATGCCCAAAGAATCGTATGTTGGATAAAGTGTACCATTTTGACGATACGCTTCCTGCCAATCTTCATCGGCTTTGGTTGGCGCAGCGTGGGCATCACCATGGGCTTCTGCCTTGTGTGCATCACCATGGGCTTCGCCATGTGCTTCACCACCGTGGGCGACTATACCATTCGGACTGGTGTAATGCTCCAGTTCTGCTTTGCGCTCTTCAAATAATTCATTTGGATTTTTCTTAAATGAATCCAAGGTAAACTCATGAATGATAGGACGCTTAGATTCGTAAGAATGGTGTGTTTGAGTGATCGCTAATGGATAGGTTTCTCCTGTACTTGCAATCTCTACGGTAGACACAGTATAGGAAGAATTTCCTGCTGCATCTTTACCCACCATAGGATAGACATTCACACCGGTATTTGCAGCAGCCATTCCCACACTCTTGGCACGGCCATAGCCAACCGCAACCGCTATCACATCATCGTGCATACCAGGCAATACCAATACCGGTAATTTTACGGTCGCACCGTTTGCTTTGAGGGTAAATACTTTCTTCTCGCGATCAACTTCATTCAAATCAGTATGTTCAGCCCCGGCTTTCTTGGCACGGTTCGGCGACATTAATATATAGTTGTCCCAAGTACATTTGGTAATGGGATCAGGCATTTCTTGTAACCATGGATTATTGCTCCACGATGCTCCGCGGCCAATCCCTACTTTGTCATAAATGACCAATTCGGGACTACCTTCCGCACTACTCTTAATAGCGGCAATTTTAGCTGTAGCGTCAGCTACATTTCCGGAGAATGAGGCACCGGAAACGGTCATCGTTTCAGGCTCCACCAATCCTTTTTGGATAGCGGCATCGAATGCTTCCTGGCTACCTAATTTGGAAATCCAGAAGGCTTTTACGAAATCATATTGATTGGTCATGTTACCACTCCAGGTCAACAATGATTCCGCAAACGGACGTGTTTTAAACAAAGGTGATATGGTTGGCTGCATCATGGAGGTGTAACCGGAGAAAGGCTCAGCATCTCCCCAACTTTCCAACCAATGATTCGTTGGTGCAGCAATTTTACATTTATCTGTGGTTTCATCCATTCTCTCGCTGAAGGAAACACTTAATTTTAGTGATGCGAGTTTATCTGCAATGGCTTTACCATTCACATGATCATAAACGGGGTTGCAATCGAAGAACATAACTCCTCCTACTTGTCCGGCACTTAAAGCAGCGGTAAATGCATTCATTTCAGCATCACTTCCTTGCTTGCTATTATTGGTGACACCGAAATTGACAGTCGTTCCTATCGCTCCAATGGCGTTATTGATGGCATTAACCACGGTTTGCACATTGACATCATTGCTTCCGCATACAACCAATGCACTTCCTTTATTGGCATTTAAGTCTGCCGCAATTTTTTTCAGTGCTTCTGTCATGGAAGCCGGCACACCTGAAATACTGCCTCCGTTCAAGGCATTGAATAAGGCTACAGCGACCGCACCATATTGAGATGGTTTACAAGTATAACGCTCATCAGCACTACTTCCGGTCAAACTCATCATGCCTTCCAGCTGATAATGTTTGCTCATCGTAGGATTCTTGGCACTGATTTTACGGGTTTTACCATATTGGCGGGTATAAATTTCAGGAGAAATCCATGTACCCAAAAAATCTGCACCGATACTGACGATGACCTTAGCCTGATCGAATTGATACGCCGGAATGGCACGCTTTCCAAAACAAGCTAAATTGGCATCCAACAAGCCGCTATATGAAATAGCATCATACATGACATGTTTGGTATTCGGATATTTTGCAGCAAATTGTGCCACTGCTGAAGCAGTGGATGCACTATTAATCGTAGACGTGACAATATATAAAGGAGCACCGCCCATTCCGTTCAGCGCATCACTAACCATTTTGTCGACTGCTTCCCAAGTACTTTCCTTTTTGTCTATCATCGGGAACTTCAGTCGGGCAGCATCATAAAGATTCAATACGGAGGCCTGAATACGCGCTGTTGTAGCACCTTCAGTTAATTTACTGTCTGTATTTCCTTCAATTTTAATTGGACGACCTTCACGGGTACGGACCAAGACCGGCACTGCCTCTCCACCATCTATATAGGTTGAAGCATACAAAAGCGGTACACCCGGAGTTACATTCTCCGGTTTAATGGCATACGGTATGGCATGGCGCACCGGCATTTCACAACTGGCCGCAATGGTTGCAGCAACAGTGCTGAATCCTAAATACTTCAGAAAATCTCTACGCGACGTAGATGCTTCTGCTATGGATTCAACATCACCAAAAGGTAAGTCTTCCTTAAACTCATTGGCAACAGTTTCTGTAT
Source organism: Chitinophagaceae bacterium (assembly GCA_016786845.1). Lineage (GTDB taxonomy): Bacteria > Bacteroidota > Bacteroidia > Chitinophagales > Chitinophagaceae > OLB11. The sequence goes on from JAEUVB010000021.1 coordinate 66,074, forward strand.
ACTGTGAAGTCGGATTTAACTCTTCAAGCCCTCTCCAATATTGTTTTTTACTCATATTAGTGGTAGTCAGTTGACGTTGTATTTTTCGTTTATGATAGAAATTAGTAATGGCAGCGTTGACATTCCAGTCCTCCAATATCGCTCACTTTCACATCCTGGCGTTTGCCGGATTTAATTTCATCGTGGTATTTTTGGAAGATTGAATAGTAATTATTGTCGGCAAACTGCACATTGGTATTACGGTGACAGTTAATACACCATCCCATGCTCAGGTCGGCAAATTGGAACACTTCATCCATTTGCTCAATATTGCCATGGCAACGTTGGCAGGCCACTTTACCTGAAACCACATGCAAGGAGTGATTGAAATAAACATGGTCAGGAAGATTGTGGATTTTCACCCATTCAACCGGAGTGGCTTTTATTTCCCCTTTTGCATTACGGATATAATCTTTCTTAGCCGGATCCCATCCTGCATATTCATACAGTTTCTTAATCTCAGCCGTACCATCGATGGATTTTCCTTCCAAAGTAGTTAAAGGATGAGTGGCAGCACCGGTATATTCATTGATTTGCTTATGACAGTTCATACACACATTGGTAGAAGGAATCATAGCATGACGGCTTTTTTCAGCACCGGCATGACAATACAAACAATTGATTTGATTGATACCGGCATGAACCTTATGCGAATAGTAGATCGGTTGTTTTGGCATGTAGTTCTTCTGACGTCCAAATTCTGAGGCATTCGTGAGCCAAACGCCAAAAGAAACAATGATCATGGTGGCAATCACTGCGATAACCACTTTATTGCGGAAGAAAGGAACATCACGGGGAGAAGGTAAACCGGCTTTCACATTGGCAGCACGGCTGAGTACTTTATTCACCTGAGTCAGAATTAAGATGCTGATCAGGAGTACAATGGTCAGAATAGTATATAATAATGTATTATCGCTTGGTGCAGGAGCTCCGGCTGCGCCACCTGCCGGGGCAGCTGCCGTCGGTGGTGCATAATCATTCGCATATTTAATGATCGCGTCAATTTCATCATCCTTCAAGTTGGCAAAACCGGTCATGGCCGTTTTGTTGTACTTGTTGTAAATTTCATTGGCATATTTATCGCCACTGGCAATCACTGCAGCGGAATTTTTCACCCATTTGTACAACCATTCTTTCGATGGAACACGGGAGTCAGCGCCTTTCAAAGCGGGCCCTGTAGCATCTTTGATGGGATTATGACAGGCTGCACAGTTGGCCTGAAATAAGGCTTTTCCGTCCGGCGCGGCATAACTGAAGTAAGTAGAAGTGAGAAGGAAAACTGCAAGTAGTATGAATCCTTTGATATCTTTAGCCATACGGGGTAGTAAACTTAACATCAGTTAAATATAATTTTGTGTTAAATCAGAATGTCTGCAAATGTAGTGAGTGAAACCTAAAAATTATACACATTTTAAAAATTATTTCTCCTGTATTTACTTGCAAAATTCAATATTTCGAAACATATTACGAATCGATTGTCACCACATTGTCATTTCGCAAATTAGCGCTGACAATTTCTTAAATACTTGAAGCAGTTGTCTTCTGCAGATCTGCGTTTTTCTAAGGAAGCCGTTTCTTATCCGGTTTTCAGGTTGCAGAATGCCCAATTCGACTACTTTTGCATCTAATCTTATGGATTTTCTAATCCCTTTATATATTTCCCCATTATCCGAGCGAATTCGGTATTCGGATCATATCCTTTTAGTCGGTTCCTGTTTTACGGAACATATGGCTGCACGGTTTACACGCCTGAAGTTCAGCAATTGCAGCAATTCGCATGGCATTTTGTTCAATCCCTTAAGCATTGCCAGGGCCCTCACCGATGTGGCAGATCAGCGCGTTTATACACACTCAGACCTGTTTTTACTGAATGAATACTGGCATAGTTGGTATCATCATAGTGATTTTTCTGATTTGAATCCAAACATTTCACTTCAAAAAATCAATGACAGCATTTCAACACATCATGCCATGCTGAAAAAGGCGAATTACCTGTTCATCACTTTAGGCTCCTCTTTTGCATATAATCTAGTGGATCAAAATATTTACGTCAGCAATAATCATCGGGCACCGGCAGCATGGTTTCGAAAAGATTTGCTAAGTGTGGATGTGATGAAGGAAGCACTGGACCGCATGACATCTGCCCTGAAGGCGTTTAATCCCGGACTGAAAATAATTTATACCGTTAGTCCGGTCAGGCATATCCGTGATGGCGTAGTAGAGAATAACCGGAGCAAAGCCAGACTCATTGAATTGGCTCATTCAATGGAAAACAGTTATTATTTCCCTGCCTACGAACTCCTGATTGATGTGCTTCGCGATTATCGTTTTTACGATGCAGATCTGGTGCATCCTAATTATGCCGGCACAGCATATGTTTGGGAACAGTTTGTTCAGCATTGTATCGACCATTCCTGCTATGGATTAATGGAAGAAATGGATAGAATATTCAAGGCGGCTAACCACAAACCCTTTAGTACCGAAAGTCAGGCTCACAAAGAATTTATGAAGACGCATGCGGAATTATGTCTGGATTTACAACATAAACATCCTCATTTGGATTTGAATCGAGAGATTGAATATTTTAAATCAGGCACCCATTCCTAGCTGATTTTGGGCGGCCGGGCACGCTTTACGCTGCAAGCTCCGATGCCGTCGCAGAGCCGCCGACCCGGAGGCTTTCCGCTGCAATCGTTGCCGCACATGCTAAGAAACGGTGTACTATTACGAATTCATGCCAAACTTGCCAGAAATCATCGTGTAAATTATCGTCCAAGAATCTGTACTTTTCTTTGATCTATGATACGGTCTTGTTGTACCATTTGCAAAGAATATATACCCGGAACAATATTTTTAATATCCATGCTAGCCTGACTGGCATTGACTTCTTGGCTTAATACAACACGACCACTCATGTCTAATAACTGTATACTCGTATACATCAAATCTACTCCTTGTATGGTTAATATATCCTTCGCAGGATTTGGGTAAATCGTCCATGTACCGGATTGTGATTTGGCCAAAATATCAATAATCTCAGAATACGTGATGGCACCATCTAAGTCGGTTTGTGCCAATCGATAATAATGATGTCCCTCTGAAATATTTACATGTGCATAATTGTATTGTAAGCTGATACTGCTATTCCCACCAATGGCAGCGCTATTCACTTTTTCCAAATCACTAAAATGGATTCCATCTGTGCTATGCTGGATCATATAATGGCTATTGTTTATTTCCTGACTACTGGTCCATTGCAGCATGTTCACACCGGCTTCGTTGTGCCCTTTAAACTCAGAAATGATCACCGGGAGAGGTGCTTGTAAATTCGTGGAACGGGTATAAGAAAAATTTCCACCTCCACCGCTCTGCCATGAGTTGAAAGTGACCTGAAGATAAATGTTCTCATTAATCAGATGAAGAACCAATGGGTTTCCGATCATGCTATTTGGAAAGCATCCGTTGACATTATACAATTCGTCATACGTGAGGGTACTGTAATTGGCCAGCGATCCATAGGCCCATTCGGTATTACATGGACCGGCGTAGATACATCCCACTGATCCATTCACTGTTTGACAAATGGCATTATATATTACGCTGGTACCTCTTGTCAGACAGGTTTGAGGGGTTATACAATCTTGCTGACCCGCAGCGGTTTTTGTAAAGGTGGTATTAATCCCATTCCAAATAGTTTGTGCTTGTATTTCCTGAATATTGGATAACAATAATGTTAATGCTAAACTTGTTTTTAGCAGCCCTTTAGTGAATTTCGTATTGGCGAGAACAGTTAATTTATTTTGCATGAAATGAGTTTTAATATAGAATTTTAATTTTTTACGAGCATAAAGTTAGTTAGAATAATGAATTCTTTGAATGAATCAGCATTTAAATTGACTAACCTGACGAAATTCAGCATGGATTCACTTATCCAGAAATTACACTAAATGAAAGAGGTCCCCTAAGTGGAGACCTCTTCCCGTATCATTGATAGGATTCATGTTATTGTTTCGACACCTTGCCGGTATAGATCATATGATCATTCCCCATTACTTGAACGGAATAAATTCCCTGAGCAAGTCCTTCCATATTGATCACCATATGATTCAGTCCGGATTCAGTCCGGGCCTGTACTTGACGAATCACCCGACCACTCATGTCTAACACTTTGATGGTCGTATGCTGGGCTTTCACTGCCTGCAGATCAATATTCAGCAAATCCTCAGCCGGATTCGGATAGATATTCACCATACTGCCATCAGCATTCCAGATCAGATCAATAACCTGTGCATACAGACTGCTATGTCCGTCTATATCTGTTTGTTGCAGGCGATAGTAATTGTGGCCGGTTTGCGGTTGCAAATGTTCGAAACTGTAGTTCAGCGGCATGCTACTATTTCCCTGAGCAGCCTTAGAATACAGTTTGGCTATCGTACTAAAGTTCGTTCCATCCTGACTATACTGAAGATTGAAATGGCTATTGTTTTGTTCATTCAAGGTACTCCAGGTCAGCCAATCAGAAGTCTCCAATTTTTTACCATTGAAACTGGCAAGGGTTGCAGGCAAGGGTATATTGCCCGGATTAACACCATGGAAGAAAAACTGACTGAAGCCGTTGACGCCAAAAGTTGCTTCCCAATAGCTCCCATTCCAGTTCATCGTCGGGGTAATCACTGTAGGCGTGCCGCTGCCCAAGGTTCCATCAACTTTAGTGATACGGATATTCGGAATATTCGGATCGCTGTTATTTCCTGAAGTTGGAAGATCAGGGTAAGCTCCATTATTACTGTTATAATCATCAAAATCACTTTGATTCAGGTAGAGTGTGACAGTAGCAGCACCATTATTGGCCGGGGTAATTTCATACCAGCGACGTAAGTAAGGTTGTCCGTTATAGAATAAAGTGGATCCCGAAACGGTAACCGTAGCAAGCGTATTGCCTAAGATATTTCCACCGGCTCCATCATTTACATTGGCAATCAGTTCGCAAGATGCATTGGTATAATTGATGGAGGTTCCGTCGGGCTGATTATTCGTATTGTTTCCGGTAGAAGCTGCAATGCCGGTACTCAGTGCGCCTACACTGACTTGAACAGTAGAGGTAGCAGTACAAGTATTGGCATCGGTACCGGTTACTGTATAGGTTGTTGTTACGTTCGGCATAGCTGTTTGATTGGCAGTCATTGGTCCGTTGTCCCATACATAGGAGTTCGCACCACCGGCACTTAAGTCAGTTGTATTTCCCGCACAAATCACTGAAGGGGTTGCCGATGCGGTAACGGCTGGTAATGTATTTATTGTTCCTGTAACTTGAACTCTTGGATTCGTTACACAACCTGATGGAACGACATAGTCGAATTCCACACGAGAAATTGATCCTGCTGCTTCTGTCCACAATTGTTGAGGTGCAGTTGTGGTAAGTGTGAATTGCATACCCATACGAGCCAGGGGTACCGAAAATCCTGCTATGGTTGTCGATGTAGGGGTGGCTGCATAAGAATTTGTGGTTCCACGATATCCTAATATACCAATCACTTCGCCGGCAGTTACCGGTATGTTGACAGCAATAGGGCCTGGGGTGGGATCATTTTGGGTTAAGAATGCAGTGGTAAAAGCATTGGTTGTAGCCGAGTAAAGCGGTGGCGGAACATTTCCTGTGAATTTAACCACTGCGATACTTTGGTTACCACTACTAGCGGTTGTTGGCACATGCACATTCGTAATAATGAAATCGGTAGGTGCCGTAAACCAGTACCCTCTTACGCTGCCGGGAAAGGTTCCGGTTTGCGCCGGCAAAGGAATCGTTGCCGGTGCGGATGTGTTTTGCGCTTGAACATAATAACTCGTCGTTGAAGCTATACTAGGTGAATAACTCGTTCCTGTGGTCAAAAGGTTACCACCGCTCAGGGCATCATACCATTGTATAAAAGAAGCCGAACTCGTAGCACCCAAATTGACCACACCCGGTCCGCAATTGTCGTCATTGGTGACTGTTACAGATGGTGCTGGATTAATAGTGACAGTCACTGAACTAGTAGCAGTACAAAGATTGGCATCTGTACCCGTAACGGTATAGGTTGTTGTAGCTGCAGGGGCAAATGCTACCCCATCCAATGGTGTATTCACGCCATCTGTCCATAAATAACTGCTGGCTCCGCCGCCGGTAAGGGTCGTGTTCGATCCCAAACAAAGATTATCCGGCGTGGCTGTTGCCGTTACTGTGGGTGCAGCGTTTACATTGACTGTTGTACTGGCTGATGCGGTAACATTACATGTTCCGCTACTGGTTACCGTATAAGTTTGAGTACTGCTTGCATTAAAGGGAACGCCATTGCTGATTCCTCCGGTCCATGTATAACCGGAGCCGCTTCCGGAAGCAGTTAATGTAACCGAAGTGCCTGAACAAACCGCACCTGATGCTGTGGAAGAAATGCTCACTGTTGGCGTTAAGTCCGTATAGGTTATCGTTGGTAAAGTAGCAATGTTGGTTTTGGTAAAATACCATAAATCGGGATATCCGTAGTGGTAATTGGTCAACACACTGGTTGGAAAAGTATTTTGAGTACAGCTATTACAAAATCGCATATCGCCATAAGTTAAATGTTGACCAATTTGGCTGGAAGTACCGAAATAGTATCCATCTCCTGCACCTTGGAAAAGCTCAAGAACATATTGGGCGCCTTGTGTGAGCCATATTGGGTTGGTCAAATTGCTATAACTATATTGTGCCGCAGCACCGCTTACCTGAGTTTGAGTATTTATGGTTCCGGCAGGATAATTAAACAGCGTGACATATCTGGTTGTTCCGTTCGGATCACGTTTCCCGAATGCAGTGACTAATAAATCTTCATTGGCCGTGAACCGGAATCCTCGTTGAGAGTTGCCCACTCCGCCCGAACCACCTGAAGCAACACTATCCGTGGAAGAATGTGGCCCGAAAAAAGTTCCCACCACAGCGGAACTTACTGCAGCACCGGCATTACCATAAAACATATACATATTCGTGGTTGATGAAGCAGCCAAGACATCCATTTTTACCCAAATGGCCGTGGTAGTAGTATTAATACCGGACTCAATCCAGTAATTAAACAATACTGTACCATCACAATCCGGGCTAAAACGCAAGTCGCTTCCATCCGGATTCATTTGGCCTGCCGAAATTAAAGCTTGAGTGTTCACAGTCAGTTTAACTTGATAATCGGTTACGGTGCTGGCAGTATTATTAAATACTTGCACCATTTGGCCATAACTCCAACCAATTGGAAGAGCATGGGCCAGCTGATATACCGACATGCAGCAAAACAGCAGAATTAGGGAGAATACATTTTTTTTCATGGTGATTGTAATTTTTATGTTTACAAAATACAATAAAAATGATATTACTGATAAAATTTAAACATAAAATATGGAACATATTATGAAACAATTAAATACATCAATGAAAGAAAAAAAATTTGTATTCATAAAAATTCTTCGACATTCTTGCCTTCATGTTGCACCTTTGCACTTTATTTAACTCATGAGTGATTTGTATAATCAAAGAGGAGTTTCCTCACAAAAAGAAGACGTACATCAGGCGATCAAAAATCTGGACAAAGGTTTATATCCGGGCGCTTTCTGTAAAATTTTACCCGACCATCTTACCGGTAGTGAGGACCATTGCTGTATCATGCACGCAGACACAGCAGGTACAAAATCGATTTTAGCCTATTTATATTGGAAAGAAACCGGTGACCTGAGCGTGTGGAAAGGCATTGCTCAAGATGCGATCGTGATGAATATTGATGATATGATTTGTGCCGGCGCGACCAACCATTTTATTCTAAGTTCCACTATAGCCCGAAACAAAAAATTGATTCCGGGCGAGGTACTCAGTGCGGTTATACAAGGTTGTGACGAACTACTAAAGGAATGGAAAACCTATGGTATAGATTTACATATGGCAGGGGGTGAAACCGCAGATGTAGGCGATTTAGTCAAAACCATCGATGTGGGGTACACGGCTTTTGCTCGATTTGAACGGAAGCAGGTCATTTCGATTGAACCCCAAGTCGGGGATGTCGTTTTGGGTCTAGCATCTTTTGGACAATCCACTTATGAAACAGCGTATAACAGTGGTATAGGTTGCAATGGCCTTACCAGTGCCAGACATGATATTTTAAGTAAGAGCTATGCAGAAAACTTTCCCGAAAGCTACGATGGGAATCTTCCCCCAGAGGTATGTTATATCGGCAAACATAAACTAACTGATATTGCTTCCAATGGTATGGCAGTTGGCAAATTATTACTTTCACCAACTCGAACATTTGCACCAATAATTAAATATGCCGTAGAGCATTTTGGAAAAAATCTTCATGGTATAGTTCACAACACCGGTGGCGCTCAAACCAAGTGCTTGAAATATTTTAACTATCCGGTTCGCATCGTGAAAAATAATTTATTCAAGGCTCCATTGATTTTTGACTTGATTCAGGAAGCCTCTCAAATCAGTTACCAAGAAATGTATCAGGTGTTTAATATGGGTACCCGTTTGGAAATTTATACGGATCAGAAAACAGCTGATGCAATCATTGCATTTTCCAAAGGACTAAATGTAGATGCTCAAATTATTGGCTATGTAGAAGAAGCCGAAAAAAAGGAAGTCCTGATAAAGGGCGAACATGGTCAGTTTAGGTATTAAATTTGACTTACTTGATTATTGAACTCGACTTTCCATTAGCATGGAATTACAGATACTTTAATAAATGACTGACAGAATTGGAAAAATACGATTCATGCTGTATTCATCATTCTTCACCGCTATCTTAATGAATCAAAAAAATTGTAACAATATTTAAATTAAACAGGTTTAATTTTTCAAAAACAAGGATTTAAATAGTTGCTCATTACAAAATATTGAAATCTGATATATTCCTGACTTCAATCCTGACAGATCCAGTCTTTCATTCTGTTGTATCCATTTCTTCAAGATCATTTTTCCGGAATTATCACCCAATAATATTTGCATTGGATTTTGTTCACATGGCAAACACCTGACATTTAAAAAACTCATTGAGGGATTTGGATAAATGGTTACACCCTTTATACTCATTTCATGTTCGTTCACGTTATTGGCTACCGTAGATTTTAGCCGTAATAATGTAAACTCACCCATTGATGCCAAAGTAGAGGATGATTGTCCGCAAAAAAGTAATTTACCATCAGATTGCTTCAAAATTGACTTGATCCAACCATTCCCGGCAAAAGGAAAGATATAAATCCCATTAACACCGAAACTAGAATCAATAGAACCATTTTGTTTACATTTAAAACATACAAATTCAGTAATTCCTGATGTATTGTAACTAAATCCTGATTGAAAAAAACTACCATCCGAATTTACATGAAGGCCATAAGTCTGATCCTCGGTATTACGGACATCATTAATGGACACGCCCATATTTCCGAAAGTATGATCTGTTGAACCATTGGATTTTAACTTAATCGTCAAATGATCAATAGTTGAGAGTGGCGAACCGGAAATTGAACCTGCCAACAATAAATCGTCATTGGAAAGAATTTGGACTGCAGCCAGCTCATTAATAGATGAACCAATGTTTTGGTGATATCGACCGTTTACTCCAAAGGAAGAATCTACTAAGCCATTTGAGGTTAATCGCATGACTGTCACATAATCTGATGCAGAGGAGGAATAACCGGCTATTACAAGCTTACCATTTGACTGTAGTGCAGCATCATTGCAAAAATTGTGGTAGGTACCGGTCGGATAAAGACCTATTCCATTTTGAGCCCAACCAGTATCCAAATCTCCATTCGTTAGCATGCGGCAAACCATCATATCAAAATCAAATCCATTGTAACCATAACCCATCGCCAGAATTTTGCCATCAGTTTGTTGTATGATTTTGTTGATTCGCCCTCCGTTGCCTATGCCTAAATCTATCCATTTGATTCCGGAATTACTAAACGCTGCATCAAAACTTCCATCGGGCTTTAAAACAGCCAATACAGGCTTTCCATTGGAAACACCCCCTACCATCACATTGCCATTTTGTAATAAGGCCAGTGATCTTGCTTGTTCATTATTACCACCAAAGGAAAATACCAAACTTCCGTCACCATTAAAGGAACTATCCAAAGCCCCTGAAGATAAATGCCTGCTCAATAAAATATGAGAAGTAAACCCTACAGCTCCTGAAAAACCTACACTACTGATTTTTCCATCGGGATGTAAAACTGATTTTTGTAATTCAGAATGATAGGAATTTGAGAAGCCATAGCGAACTATTCCATTTACACCAAAGCTACTATCCGGTATTTGAGCATTTAAAAGTCTGGCAGTAAGCACTAAAGAGGTCATAATGAAAATGATTTTAGTTTTCATGATAGTAAAATTTGCCATTTGTAATTTGTATTTGATTTCCCTCCACACATTGCATACTTCCGCTAAATGTAGCTTCGACATGTTGAGGGTTCTTTTCTACTTTAATAATTTTGACTTTTATATGATGTGCCTGAAATGTACCTCCGCATAGGTAATTTGATGGTGTAAAATTTGCCAGTTGAGCAACACTTTTCTGATCATTTTGAAGATTAATTACATACTCCCCTTCATCCGCAGTATGAAACAAATTAATGTTGAATGACTGTTGCATTGAACCATTGCCCTTATTGCCTGAAATTTGGATAAGTTTAGGCCCTAGTGCCTCCGAAAAATGATAACTTCCAAAGATTCCATTGTCAGCCTTCCAAATTTGCCCATTTAGTGTAAATTCTAAATAATTCTCCTTGGGGGGGGCAGGGATAGGATCACTGGCAACCACGCAAGCCATTAAACAGATGGTCAGTAATATTAATATAATAAGCAATGTTCTTATTTTCATTTTGCCCTTATTTTTCACCGGCTTTTAAGGCGGCATTAACCTTAGTATTGTACGCTGCTTCCATGATATTGACTTTGTACTTGTCCGAGACATCCACTTTTATCCAGCCATAATAATAATCGGAGGATGATAGTTGAATATTCCGAAATCGAATGGGGATATAAGCCGGACCTTTGTTGTTTAAACCTAATGATGAATTTAATACGTCACTTAAAAACAATACCGAATTGGACTGCCAGACACCGGCTTGATCGTTGATGTTATCATTTACATTCAACAACACATTCACCGGATAACTCGTTCCAACTCCTTCATTTTTTATGGCAAAATCCATAGGAAAAAAAGTGGAAACTAATCTGCTTAATGAAATCTTAGAACTGCTAAATCCTGCATGCCGATCACAAAGTAGTTCAAAATCATAACTACTATCTTTATTGTAATCAACATTTTGGAGCACTGCGTTTAAAGATGCATCAAAGAACAAATTCAATGTTATATGTTTAATTGTACTTTGAGGAGTATCCATTGATGGTGTAGACTTTTTACAGGAGAATAAAAACAATACTCCTGCGAAAAAGATGATAAATAGTTTATTCATTGTATTCATTTATTGTATTTGTCCTATTTGAATCGGCCGATTAGGGATGGTATCATAAGCCCAATCTTTTATATGTACTGTTTTATAATCTGTCAAGCAGGCCATCCTCATCCATCCATAATGATAAGCTCCGTTCTTACTTAATTTGAAGGCTGTATAAACATCTCCATTTGTAACAATCGCCTCTTCATTAATGACAGTACCTACTATACTGGCCTTGTGATATAAAAATGTATATGACTTCCATATTGAATTAAGTGTATCCTGAATGGCTCCGCTAGGATAGATTCTGATTCGATCATTCACAGGTGCAGATACGGGTTGAATAGATAAGAAATGTCCATTTGCACTACCTATATTACAGAAAAACTGAAAACTGGAAGAATTAGTATAACCGTAGTTCATATACAAGACAAAATCAACTATGCCATCTTTGTCAATATCCAGGTTCAAATTTGTAGGATTTACAAAATGATTTAAAACCAAATTGACTTGATGATAAACGACCGAAGTTTGAAGGGGTGGTAAATTATCAATCTTCTTCTTACAAGAAGAAACGATTAATACGATAGAAGGGGCAATAAACAAGAGTAATTTTTTCATATGCTTTATTTTTCTCGATTAATACTTTATAATTTGCCATTTAAACAAATCTGTATTCTCAAATGCTTTGAAACGAGCCTCCTCGTAAAGGCCATTTGTGAATTGATATAAAGCCTGCCCTGCAAGCAATACGCTTTTGATTTTAAAATAGACCGCACCATTTTCAACGATTTTCTCTAGTAGAAACTTTGGGCTTGAATCACCATTGTTAGAACTAATGATAGAAGTGTGTTCTCCTGCGGGAAAGGGTTGAAAAAAAAGTGTGTTCTCTTGTTGGCTTCTAATGGTGTAGTATAGACCATCAAATTGTATATACCATCGCTGCAAAAGATCAGTGGTAACTTGATTTTGAAGAAAAACATTTTGACCTGCGGTCAGCATTACGGGTGTTAGTGCATCCTGCGTTGAAACATTGATAATAGAATAGGTGCCATTTTCTATAAGTGGAACGGTTGCAGGGGCATCAACTTTATTCTTTTTACATGAAGCACTCAAACAGGCGAAGGCCATTAAAGTCAAGATTAAAGATTTCATTTTTGTATAATTTTTTACAAAAATGTTATGAAATAAGGCTTTAAGCTTCCATCACTCTACGAACGACTTATATTCTCTACCATCGACATGATTCGACAACCTAATCTTTTTAAACCTATTTTATTACTTTATAAAACTGTTCAAACTTGTTAAAATTTTGTACAAAATGAAAATAGTGTACATTAGCGATGATACAGAATTAGTCAAATAAAATAAAGATTCTAAGAAACATATCAATTTATACCATGAGTCAGTTACGCACGTATATTATTCTTGATGACAATGAAGCCGATTGCCTCATGAGTAAAGCATTACTCAGTCAATACAAAAATTTCAAATTTTTGAAATCTTTCTCCAGTGCAGAAGAAGTGCTTGCCGAAATTAATGAATTAAATCCGGATATAGCATTTTTGGATATTGATATGCCCGGCATGAACGGGATAGAGTTACGCAAAACACTTCATACGCTTGAGGTTTGTATATTCATCACTTCTCATCCTGAATTTGCTCTGGAAGGCTTTGAACTTGCGGCATTTGACTACATTATTAAACCATTGACAATGGCAAGAATAGATAAAACGATGGACAGGTTGTTATACTATTTTGAAATCAAGGACAAAGCGCACCTGCTGGATTATAAATTGGGAAGTGATCATATTATGATAAAAGATGGAATACAGAAAATAAGAATTCCAACGCATCAAATACTATATTTAGAAGCTTATAAGGACTATACTAAAGTAATTACCTCTGAAAAAAATCATTGTGTATTAAATAATCTTGGAAAGTTAATACAGGAAGACGCATTTAAACACTTTGTAAGAATTCACAAAAGTTATGCGGTGCAACCTAATTTAATTGAAAAATTCACATCTAAAGAAGTGCTGATTAGAGGCACTCATTTACCGATAGGCAGAAGCTATAAATCGAATCTAAATGGCCTAGGAGAATGAAAAAATATATATATTTATTTGCTATTGGGTTTACTATCGGTTATCATGGATTTGCTCAAAACGCACCTCTGGATTCCAATTTGATTAATATCCATAGAGAGTCGAATGATTCAAATAAAGTAAAGCTATATAATAAACTGCATCAGTCTCTTCTTGGATATAAAGATTCAGAGAGTATACTTTACTCGAAGCAAGGGTTGTACATAGCCAAACAAATGAAATGGGAGAAAGGTGAAGCTGTAATGCTTGCAAACATTGCTGAGTCATTTGCCAATTTAGGTTTCTATGATTCTAGTTTTAAATATTATTATAAGGCTATTGATATCAATGAAAGGATATCCAGTTATGACAATTTAATTAGCAATTACATTAACCTTAGTTCATCTGCCAAAAATTGTAAATCAGATTATCTTCTTGCTACTCAATTTTGCTTTAAAGCGCTTGCATTAAGCGAAAAACACAATGCCCCGATGCATAGAAGTACCATATACAATAATTTGGCTACATTGTATTTAGATCAATCTAATGTTAATAAAAGCATTTCATATGCCAGCAAAGGACTTGATGAAAGTCAACTCAAAGGAGATTCAATAGGTGTGGCCGCCTCTTGTCGTATTCTCAGCAAAGGATTACTATTATCCAATGATCTTTCAAAGTCAAGTGATTATCTCAAACGGGCATTAAGTATTTATCAATCAAATGAAATGCGCTTGGAAAAAGCGGATTGCATTGCCTCTTTGGCTCTATTGATCAAAAATGACTTCGACAGCATTATCAAGCTAAGACTTGAGGCACAAGCTCTTTTCGAATTAGGCAACCTAACTCATCCAAATGCTATCACCAACATGGGAAATCTTGGCATTGCATATCATGATGCGGTAAGGTATCAAGATTCTTCAACCAAACTATTAAACTCTTCTCAAAAATCAACCTATTTAAAATTATCTAAGGAATACCTTTCAAAAACAATCAAGTTGTGTCACGAAATCGGAAACACCTCAGATGCAAGCTATTTCACAGGATGTTTGGCTGAACTTCAGGCGACTCAAGGTGATTTTAGAAATGCTTATTTAAATTTTAGAATTTTTCAGAGTTATCAAGATTCCATATATTCTCAGGAATATAAAAATCAATTGGCCGAAATTGAAGGCAAACACACCATTGATATAAAAAATGCGGAAATCAAGAACAAGGAAATAGCATTGAAGAATAGAAATTATTTGCTTCTATCATTGGGCGCTACTGCATTATCGCTATTGGGAATACTTTTTGCACTTACCAAACAGAGTCGTGATCGAAAAGTTCACAATGAAACACTTTCCATTTTAAATCGCCAATTGGAAGAATCAAATCAAATTAAATTAAAATTTCTGAGCATTCTTTCTCACGATCTTAGAAGCCCCATTGCTCGTCTCGTTTCATTTCTGAATTTGCAAAAGGAACTTCCGGAAGCAATAAATGCAACCGATCAAAAAATGATTGAAGACCATATTAGAACCTCTGCCACTACACTACTATCAAATATGGAATCACTGCTCTTATGGAGCAAGAGCAATTCAGAGCAATTTAAAATAGTTCCTGAAAGGATATTACTCTACCCGTTGTTAAAAGAAATTTCGAAGGGCTTACCCAACTCTATATTGGTGAATATCGATTGTTCAGAACAGATTACTGTATACACGGATAGAAATATTCTTTGGGTAATTCTTTCAAATCTTACGTCCAATGTAATTAAAGCGATTGAGAAAGTCCACAATCCGGTTATTACATATACAGCTGTTCAAGTGAAAACCAAAACGATATTGACTATTGCAGATAATGGTCCGGGATTTTCTAATAGCTTCTTAAGTTCTAACTTGAATGACATAAATTCTTCATATCATGGATATGGCTGGTTTATAATTAACGACATGGCTCAAATAATACAAGCTGACCTCAAATGTTATAATGAAAATGGAGCTGTTGTTGAAATTGCCATTTGACTATTTAGCAAGTAAATCTAGCATCTTCACATTTTTCATCATTTTATACTACCGGTGCATATAACCGTTATATAATATGGAGTCATATTTTCTCTTTTAATGATTTGGTGTTCCATATGATGAAAATCAAATACCCTTACTCAGCCATATCCACTTGTGACTATTCATTGGAGGTCATAGTATCCAATTCAAGCCATAAATTCTGCAGACGGCATATCGTATTACAGATAATTGGCCTTACTTTTTCGTTTTTACATCACTTTAAAATAAGCCCGTAATCAGTCCTAAAATAAAAAAACCCGCTGTTGCGGGTTTTCTGACGTAATTTCTACGTTAGAACAAATTAAGTTCCTATTTTTTCTTAGGAGCTGCCTTCTTAGGAGCTGCTGCTTTTTTAGGAGCTGCTTTCTTAGCTGCTGCTTTTTTAGGAGCTGCTTTCTTAGGAGCTGCTTTTTTAGCTGCTGCTTTTTTAGGAGCTGCTTTTTTAGCTGCTGCTTTTTTAGGAGCTGCTTTCTTGGCTGCTGCCTTTTTAGGTGCTGCTTTTTTAGCTGTTGCCATTTTGTTTTGAATTTTAAGGTTAGTAAAAAAAGAACTTTATGAGGACAAATATATAAAAATATATTTTATAATTACAAAATAGATACGTAAGTTTTTTGCTTCGATTTTCTAAATGTAACTGTTCCGTCCTGTAACGCAAACAACGTAAAGTCTTTTCCTTGACCAACATTCACACCCGGGTGGTAAACGTTACCACGCTGGCGAAGTATGATGTTTCCTGAGATTGCGGCTTGTCCACCAAATAATTTCACACCCAAACGCTTGCTCTGAGAGTCGCGTCCGTTCCTTACACTACCTTCACCTTTTTTATGTGCCATGAGTAAAAAAATTTAAATTTTTATTGATTTTTTTGAGGTTGATTATGCTAATGCAGTGATTTTTATTTTTGTCAAAGCTTCACGATGTCCAATTTTCTTGGTATATCCTTTTCTTCTTTTCTTGTGAAAAGTAATCACTTTATCACCTTGAAGATGTTCCAGGATTTCTGCTTTTGCAGATCCGCTCATGGAGATGGAAGAACCGGTAGAAGTCATTAATACTTTCGGATCTACGACGTCACCTACATTTCCTTCTAAACGATGTACAAAAATGTTATCGTTTTGTTTGACTTTGAATTGCTGTCCTGCAATGTCTACTATAGCGAACATAACCTATGTTTTAAATTTTGGGAGTGCAAAGATAGCCCGAATTTTATTTTTTCCAAATCCAAATAGGTTAATATTGGCTTCTTTCCTGAATTATGGCGGTATTTAGGCTTATATAAAAATATTTTACATGGGAAAGTGCCAAAAAGCGGGAATTACTGCATGGTTTGGATAGAATACGGGGATATCATTTGGGGGAATTCAGGCTGGTGTAACATGGCCAAGTCTTTTGCGTAACTTTTCCTATATGTATATTGATTGTATTGAAAGATATTTAAGGATAAAGTAAGGATTATTTCATGATCCTGGAGGTGGGGTGGATCAAAGTAAAAAGTCTTTCTGCCCTCGCGCTGCGCGCCATAGGGCTTTTTTAATTTGTGCCCGCTATCAAGCTGCGCTTGTGGCGTTCCCAAGCGATCTTACCTTCAGGATTATTTCATGATCCTGGAGGTGGGGTGGATCAAAGTAAAAAGTCTTTCTGCCCTCCCGCTGCGCGCGACCGGGCTTTTTAATTTGTGACCGCCATCAAGCTGCGCTTGTGGCGCTCCCAAATTAAAAAGCCCTTCTGCTATCGCAGAAAGGCTTTTTAATTTGTCGGGAGGACAGGATTCGAACCTGCGACCCCTTGGTCCCAAACCAAGTATTCTACCGAGCTGAACTACCTCCCGAATAAGGTATACATTTTAATAAACGCCTTGCCGCTCGTTTGGCAAGGGCGCAATAATACGACACGATTCTAAACATTCCTAACAGCAAGATTAGAAAGTTTGTGTGAAGATTATAAAACGAAAACAGAAATCAGGTTTCTGTTCCACAAAAATAGAGCGGTGAGGGGGGGATTCGAACCCCCGGTACGGTTTGACCCGTACGTCGGTTTAGCAAACCGGTGATTTCAGCCACTCATCCACCTCACCCACTATCATTTTTGTAATATTGTAAGAACGATTTTTTTGTAACGAGGTGCGAAAATAGGGTAATATTTTTAAAAACCCAATAATTCCACTTCAAATATCAGCGTAGAATTAGGTGTGATCAATGCACCGGCCTGTTGTTCGCCATAAGCTAAATGGGGTGGTAAGAATAACTTCCGTTTGCTGCCAACCGGCATTAGTTGCAGGGCTTCTGTCCACCCGCTGATTACGCGATTGAGCGGAAAACTTGCGGGCTGACCACGTTGTACCGAACTATCGAAAACTCTTCCATCAATCAGGGTTCCATGATAGTGGCAGGTGACCACATCAGTTGCCGCAGGTTTATTGCCGTTTCCTTCTATTAGGATTTCATATTGCAATCCACTCGGCAAACAGACGACTCCGGGCCGTTTTTTATTTTCTTCCAAAAAGGCCAAACCCTCTTCGAGATTAGCTTTCAGTTTTTCTTCTTTCGCTTGAAACAATTTGTCAAACAGACTCATACTTTATTTTTTTTACAAATGTAAGGTTTGATAGCATGTTATAATTGAAGTATCTTGTTGCCATGAAATTTTCATCCTTACTGATGACTTTACTCTGCGGTGTGATGCTGATCATGACTACGGCTTGTCATACCCGTAAGGAAATAACCAAAGTGAATCATCGGGATACCAAAAGTGTGGAGCCCATTTCAAAGCGTTTAAGAAGTGAAGTGGATGCTTGGGTAGGATCGCCTTATCGATATGGCGGCTGTACTAAACAAGGAACAGACTGTTCGGGATTTGTTCAAGCCGTTTATGAATCCGTTTATGGTATAAAACTACCCAGAACTTCGCAGGCCATGTATGCATTTACAAACCCCGTTAAGCTAGAACAGCTTCAAATCGGTGACCTTGTATTTTTCGATTATGAAGGCAAGGGCGTGTCGCATGTAGGTATTTGTTTGGATGAAAAATATTTTGCACATGCTTCGACTTCCAAAGGTGTTGTGATCAGTGAATTGAGATCGGCATGGCATCTGAAACGATTTGTGAGGGGTGGGCGTATATTGTCGAACAAGAAACGAACCTAGCTCAATGAACGTGATGCGGCAACGATTGAAGCGGAAAGCCCGCATCCGCCGCGGCGGAGAGGACTTGGAGCGTAAAGCGTGTCTGCCGCCCAAATTTTATTGATTTGAATCCCATATCCTAAAGTTCATTCATTTTATGTCCGCCTTTAAAGATTTTGCCACTGAGCGCAAGTTTTACAAAATCGTTGAAATCCTTAGAAATTTGAAGCACATAAACAGGTATCAAAAACAATACTGCGGCCACACCTGATCTGAAAAATATATTGAGACAGGGATTGAGAAATTTGTGATGTTTTACGAATAAAATGTCCGGAATAAACGAAACCAAAAATATGATGAGTCCGGAGATGATCAGAAGGGTGATATAATGCCGGCTGAAACAGTGGAAATTAAATTTATAATAGATTAGAGATGTCTTCAGGATATTAAAAATGATTAAAGAAATAGACACGGCCATGGCGGCGCCGTTCATTCCGTATGGCGGAATGAGCATAAAATTCAGACCGATGGTCATCAGCACAACCACCAAAGAAAGATAAACAATATAGCGGTAATATTTCGAAGCGTAGAGGATTTCGGTATTGAGTCCAAAGGCCATATCGGCCAATCTGCCGAGGGCGATAATATATAAAACCGGTTTCGCGATACTATATTTTTCCGGTAACAACAGGAAAAGGGCATCGGCGGAAACGACCAAAAGGGTAAACAAAAAGCTTCCGATTAAAAAAATAATTAGGCCCGTACTCTTATTCAGATCCCGGATTTTCTTAAGGTCTCCCTGGACCCAAGCTTCACGTATAATCGGCAAAGAGATTTGCGAAATAGCCCGGAAAGGCACATGAATCATTTGTCCGAGCACCAATGGTCGGGCGTAAATCCCAAAGGCTCCAAGCCCTAGAAAAGCCGGTATGAGGATCCCATCCAGGAAATTATGGAGACTAAAAAGGCCTGATACCAATAGCATGCCGCCGCCGAATCCGAGTTGTTCCTTCAGTTTGGGATTGTTTTGCCAGTATTTTAGCGGCGAAAAGGCTTTAAAATCAAGTCCGCGTATGGTATAAAACAACAGGATCAATAAGCTAAGCAAATAGACCAATACCAATCCGTAGATGAATTGCTTTTCGCTCAGGAATTGATAAATAAACAAAAAGATGAGGATAATGAGCAATAAGCGGCTAACGATTTCTCTTAGGAAAGCGGGGAAAGCAACTCGAAGTTTCATGGTACAATACATTTCAAAATATTGATTGTAGACCTGAATAACAACCAATGGAATAATGAGAAAGTAATAAGGTATAAAAAGGGCTGAACGGGCTTTATAAAAGTGAAGAATGGGTTCATGGAAGATGAAAAACAGGCCCGCGAAAAGAAGGGATGCCACAGCCATCACGAGTATGGAAAAGGCATTGAACTGAGGCAGGGTGTCGGTTTCCTTCCAGGTGGAATAATACTTATACATCACATGGGCCAAACCCAAAGCAGGCAGAGGCGAGAGTACATACATCATATACTGCAAGAGTCCGATAAGCCCGAGGTATTCTTCAGAGAGCAGATGAGGGAAGACGAAATTGAAGAACGCCATTCCCAGCAAAACGCCGGCATAGTTGACCATGCTGGTTTTTAGACTCTGGCGTTTGATGATACCCATCAGCTAATTTTTTTGGCTAAGATAACGTTGTTTAGGTAGAGGTCCTTTCGCTTCATGAATCCCGGAAGAATTCTGTTTACAAAAGATCCAAAAAGGAAAATGGGGGTAATGAATACTACAAAAAATACATGGTTTAGAATAGGGATACGATTAATGAAAAAATAAAAATACAATGCTCTCAATTGCAGCATAGCCGTGAAATAGTTACCGGTTTTATCAAATGCAATGATCTCAAATCCATGTTTTTGCAATAAGTGTTTAAGTCCAAAGGATGTATATCTTGCGAAATCATATGGCACCTCATGCTCAGGCCACAAAAACGGACAAGTAGCCAGCAACATTCCATTATTCTTTAATACACGATTAATTTCTATGATAATTTCTTCCAGGTTAAAAATATGCTCAAATGTCTCAGAAGAAAACACCCCATCAATGCTTCCATCGTCAAAGGGGAATTTTTTTCCATCATAATAAACATCTACCATAGACTTACTATCCGTATTTCCACTCTGTTCTATATCCAACCCTATATAATTATCTACTTGTGTAAAGGCATGTGCATAGGGTTTTGTTCCACAACCCAAATCAACTAATTTACCGTTGAATAAGGGTGCATATTTTATAATCGATTTATAAAGCTCCTTTCTTGAAAAGTAAAATGGATTGAACAACATGCTCCTCCGCTTTTTGGAAAAAAAAACTGTAGATTTGTTGTCCTTAGGGGAATTCACAAAACAAATATAATCCGCAAAATGGTAATTAAATCGATTAATAAAGTTTTAAAAGGGTTCGGTTTCAAAATCATCAAAGACGATACTAGAGAAAAATATGCGGAGTTTCTTGATCTTTATGAATTCTGCAAACCCTATACAATGACCAGCATTGAAAGAATGTTTGCTTTATATAAAGGTGTCGAATATATCATAAAGAATAATATACCGGGTGATTTTGTCGAATGTGGAGTTTGGAAAGGCGGCAGTTCAATGCTCATTGCGTTGACTCTGAAAAAATTCGATATTACAAATAGGCATATTTGGATGTACGACACTTATGAAGGCATGAGCGAACCTACAGAAAAAGATACCGATAAAAGTGGCGTAAGAGCCGATGAATTATTAAAAAATGCCCTTAAAGATGAACAATCTTCAGTTTGGTGTTATTCAAGCCTAGAAGAAGTAAAGCAAAATCTTAGTTTAACAAAATATCCTGCGGATCATATTCATTTCATCAAAGGGAAAGTAGAAGATACCATTCCGAAATATATACCAACAGGCAACTTAGCAATGCTACGATTGGATACAGATTGGTATGAATCGACACGTCATGAGCTCATTTATTTATTTCCATTATTAGTACAAAAGGGGATATTAATTATTGATGATTATGGCCATTGGGTTGGAGCCAAACAAGCGGTCGATGAATATTTGCTTGAACATAAGATTCCTTTATTATTAAATCAAATAGATTATTCTGGAAGGATTGCAGTGAAAGTTTAATCTTGGCAATCGAGATAGTCCAGATATTTTTCTTCAAACGAATGACGACTAAAACGCTCTAATGCCAAGATTCTGGCATTTCTGCCTATTGATGATTTTAGTTCAGGATTTTGAACCAACATTCGAATCAACTCAATTGCCTTATCGTGAATAACTTGCTCATTATTTAATTCATCAATAAGCAAACCGGTATTCATGTGCTGGATGTAATCAGGTATTCCATCTACTGCGGTGGATAAAACCACTCTGGCCCTTGCCATCATATCCATCACAACTATTGGAAGACCCTCATAGGAGGAAGTTAGAATGAGTACATGAGCTTTATTGTACAAAGAATCCAGCTCATGTTTGTCGGTGATATATTCAAACACGTCGACATGTTGCTTGATCTCATCAGATAAAATATTTGAAACATCTCCAACAAAGGTAAATGATACAGGGTCGCCCTCTCGAATCATGGTTTCTGCAATTTTTGAAATGATATGAACTCTTTTTTGAGGCGCTCCACGACCAACAAATAATACATTAAAATCCGAATTGGATTTCGGCATAAATTCAGGAATCTCAACCCAATTATCGATAAAAACAATTCGTTGAAAATACTTTTCAGGCACTCCATTTTCCGTATATTGTTTTTCAAGATATCGTTTCAATTTTGGTGTACTCACTATTCTGCGATCTATAAATGGGATGTAGGCCTGATTAAAATTTATCCAGGTGTTTAAATGGGAAAGTTCAACAATCAGAGTCTCAGATTTTACATGTTGAACAATTTTATAAAAGTACATACACTCTCCCCCAAAAATTACAGGGCGATCCGCCGCATTTATCCAAGATGATATTATACCTCTAAATATGACATTCAAAAAATGAAAATACTTGTTGTCTATATAACGATGTAGATCAATTACATTTATAGAATCTAAATAGAAGAGGGATTGAAAACCATTGTTTTTAGGTTTCTTCGAAAAAATGACAATGGGCGATTTAGACTGAAGTAGTTTCAGAATATCGGCATTCACTTTAGGCCCCCCTCCAATATCAGCGGAAGGAAAGAATAAGAAATGCCTTGATTTGTTTTTTAATGGAAATAATCGACCTATACATTTACCTATAAAAACAAATGGGAAGTTGATTGCTGCCTCAACCCTTCTTTTAAAAATGGCTTGAGCATAATTCATCTTGAATAATATTTATACAAAATATCATATAGGTAATTTTCCTGAAAGCGAATATTCATTTTTTGATAAATGGGCATTACCTCATTCAATAATATTGGGAATCCTGCACCTTTGTCAATTAATTTATACACTCCTTTTTTACTTAAGAATTTCTCAATAACTTCCACGATAGTTACCACAGGATAATTCTGAGTATTCGCTATATTAACCACTTTATTAATAAATAATTTATCATCTAATATACAAGATACTGTTTTAAAAACATCTGTAACGTCTATAATATTTCTCTCCGCATGTTGCCACAATTCAAAAGTTATACCATCCCGAATTGCACTATACAAATAATTTAAAATTGTAAATTGATTACTTGTCTGTCCAGCCAAATTCGATAATCTAAATATACTATAACGAGGATGTTTTTCTTGTATAATTCCCTCCATCATCAACTTATGATTTACATAAGCCTGACCTCTTAATGTAGGATCATAAATGCTGCATGTACTAAAGTATATAAAATGTTTATCCTGATGCAAATACAAATTTTCCTTCAATAATATTTTTTCCCTTTCAAATTCAGATTCAGAAGTACATGTAGAGTTTGAGACTCCGGAGCAAAAAAGTAATACATCTTTATCTTTAGAGAAGAGTTCAAATGTTTGAGCCAATAAGCCTTTGCCTACAATCACCTTTAAATGTTTAACAGCCGAAATTATATTAAAAATGGAGCTTTAGGAAATAATAATAGAATCAATCATTCAATGGCCTTATTACATGAAGTACGAAATGCACTTCTATCAGAATTTTTATAGCTTCATCTGTGTAAACTTTTTTATTCCCCTGTAATAAATATGACTATGAGTAACATTATCTAGCTTTTATATTTATTTTTACATTCTAAATGTATTTTATGCGAATTCTAATTCTGTTATCATTGTTATTCCCCTTTTCATGCTATTCACAGGTTAATCTTTCTCAGGGACTTGTCGCCCATTGGGATTTTAGTGGAAATGCGAATGATGTCAGTGGCAACAATAACAACGGCATTGTGAACGGCGCCACACTTAGCGCAGGTCAGGCAGGCATTCCCAATACTGCATATTCTTTTAATGGTTCCAGTTGGATTCAAGTGCCAAATTCTGCGAGTCTTAACTTTCAAAATAGCGTATACTCCATTTATGCACTTGTAAGGCCTCAAGGATTTTATGGTGGAACTTGTCATGGAAATGATATTATAGATAAGGGTGATGCAGATTTCATAAATGGATGGTACACATTAAGATTTTCCGATGCCTATAGTTCAACTTTTACGAATTGCTCTTCCCCTTTGAATGTAACTCAACAGAATTTTTATCCTCAGCAGAACAATCTTACTTTTAGCGGCTCTGGATATACCCCTTATATTGTTCCAAATACTTGGTATTGTGTAATTGCTGTTGCTGATGGATCTACTTTGAAATTATATGTAAACGGAATTTTGGTCAGTACGCAGGTAATCAATGGGCCAATGGGCACAAATGTCCACGATTTATTTATTGGCAGAAAAAATAGCTCTACATATCCATACTGGTTCACAGGTGATATGGATGAGATTCGAATGTATGACAGGGAATTAAACATTCAGGAAATAAACACATTATGTGGTTGCTTACCCTCCCTCTCCACCTCCCCCCTCCTCCTCTCCCCTGATACCAGCATCTGTAACACAGCAACCATACAACTGAACACAGATCCCAATATTGATACCAATTCTATTTTCTGGTGGAGCCCTACCACCGGCCTCAGCGATTCAACATCATTGAATCCGACTGCCACCGTTTCGTCTAATGCCACCTACGTCTTCAACGTACTTCATAAAGGCTGCAACCTGATCGACAACGGTGATTTTGAAAGTGGTAACACCGCTTTTAGTTCCAGCTATATTTATGCTGCAAACAATACCATCGAAGGTGAGTACTTTGTCGGCCCAAACCCGCAAGCGTGGAATGGCGGACTTGGCGTATTCGGTGATCATACAACCGGTACCGGTAATATGCTGATTGTAAACGGTGCCCCGCTTGCAAATACCAGCATTTGGTGCAAAACCGTAAACGTTACTCCCAATACGGATTATTCTTTTAGCGCCTGGCTGCAAAACGTCAATATTTGGGGTGCTACCTCCAACCCACCCATTTTGCAATTCTCTATCAACAGCAATTTACTCGGTACGCCTTTTAACGTTACCCCAACAGCCGGTTTATGGCAACAGTTTTTTCAAACCTGGAATTCCGGCGCAAATACCACGGCTACCATATGTATCATCAATCAAAACACGATAGCCTCAGGAAATGATTTCGCTATAGATGATATCGAATTCGCTCCCTTTATTACGCAAAGTGATACCATAAATATTACACTTCAAACACCACCGACCATTTTAGCGGGTCCGGACACCTCTGTATGCAACGGATCTCAGGTTCAATTGATTGCCTCCGGAGGGACCGCTTACAGTTGGTCACCGGCAACTTATTTGAACAATACAAATATTTCCAATCCTCTTTCCACCCCTCTGGCCGGCACAACCTATACCGTTACTGGAACAGATCAATCCGGCTGCTCAAATACTGCCACGGTGTCAATCTCCACTTTACCTGCTCCTCTGATCGGAGCAACCGCCAGTCCGTCAACCGTTTGTGCCGGCTCGCCCACCACCCTCACCGGTAGCGGAGGCAACTCCTATAGTTGGTCCGGAGGAGTAGTCAACGGCATCGCTTTTGTACCCCAAACCAGTACTACCTACACCGTCACGGGTACCGATGCCAGCGGATGCAGCAATACCAGCACAGTAACGGTATCGGTGATTCAAAATTTAAATCTGACCGTTGCCCCTTCAGCCCCACTTCTTTGCTTAGGCGATAGTGTACAAATGACTGCCAATGGTGCCAATACTTATTCATGGTCGCCATCTCAGGGTTTGAGTTCGAGTTCCGGCGCTACGGTTTGGGGCTACCCACAGTATACCACAACCTATATTGTTCAGGGTATCGATGCCAATGGATGCAGTGGGTCTGTAGCCGTAACCATTACAGTTATTGACGAAGTGAATCTTAATGTCACGAAAAGCGGCGATGCCGAGTGTAAACAAAATCAAGTTGAACTTCAGGTGAGCGGTGCTGCGCAATATGTATGGTCGCCGGTAAGCTTACTGAGCAACCCGAATGGAGCGACAACCATGGCTACTGTTGATTCAACAACCACTTTTTATGTAACGGGAATCGTAGGTTCATGTACCGCCAATGATTCGATCATCGTCTATAGCTACAATAATGATGCAAACAGCATTTTTATCCCAACGGCATTTTCACCAAACGGAGATGGCAAAAATGATTGCTTCAGAATCCTCCATCGGGCGAATTTTAAATCCTATTATTTGGGCATTTATAATCGTTATGGTGAATTGGTATTTGAAACGGATCAAGCAGATGCTTGTTGGGATGGAAATTTCAAAAACAAAGAAGCTGAACTAAGCACCTATTATTATTATCTGAAAGCAGAAACTACTTGTGGTAAAATTTTCCGCAAAGGTGATATCACACTCGTAAGATAAATCCTATTCTTCGTCTTCGTCCTTTTTCTTTTTATCGAACAGGTCCTTTTTAGGCACAATTTTGACGTCCATATTCTTTTTCAAAGTGCGGGCTATAGCACTAAAAGGAGCCACAATCACTTTTTCACCGGGATTTAAACCACTGAGGATTTCAATATGTTGATTATCCTGCACTCCCGTTGTCACAACTTTCAATACGGTTTTGTTTTTTTCATTGACCACAAATACATATTCAAGGATCTGATCACTTTTATCACCTGTATCCACAGAATCTTCATCTTCTCTAGTCGTTACGGCATTGATAGGAACAGCTAAAACACCTCTTTGGTATTTTGTGAGAATTTCAACGGTAGCAGACATGCCCGGACGAAAAGGAAAATGACGGGTATCGATCTCCAGGAGATCCTGATAACTCTGCTGCAAAAGCTCGACACTTACCGTGTAATTGGTCACCTGATCAGTTAGCGAACTAATAGCCTGCTGACTGCCTGTGGCCGTGCTCGATTGGGATATCTGTACCACGATGCCTTTAAACTTACGGGACGGATAAGCTTCCACTTCTACATTGGCCGTATCGCCATATTTCACTTTTTGAATATCGTTCTCACCCACCTCCACATCGACTTTCATTTTACTCATATTGGCTACACGCATGATCTCTGTACCGGCCATTTGTACGGTCCCGACTACACGTTCACCCTTCTTCACAAAAAGTTTGGATACAATTCCGGACATAGGCGCATAGATCGTGGTCTTCTCTAAATTTTCTACAGCTTCAGATACATTAGCCTGAGCTCCGGCAACACCATATTGATTACCCTTGATACTTTCCAAGGCTGCATAATAAGCCGCCTTCGCAGATTTGTAGGCAGCTTCAGCCGTTTCAAATTCCATGGCACTGATCACTTTTTCGTCAAACAATTGCTTATTACGGCGATAGGTTGAACTCGCCTGATCCAATTGCGCTTTGGCCTGTTGTTTCAACGCTGAGGCATTCGATACCGTAGAACGGGTCTGATTCAACTGTGCATTCGCCCGATTCACCATAGAACGATAGATCGTTGAATTGATGGTAGCCATTACCTGCCCTGCCTTCACGCTATCTCCTTCCTCCACAAAAAGTTCTGTAATCTCACCGGATACATCCGGACTAATTTTCACTTCTGAAACCGGATAAATTTTTCCACTCGCAGAAACGGATTCGATAATGTCTTTTTTCGAAACTTTTTCGATAGCTACCTTCACCGCTTTATCCGGACCTAAAATGCCCATGCGGCTTAAGATGCCCCATGTTAGCAAAACGCCTATTAATATGCCAATGATCCAATAAATTCTTTTTTGCGACATAGTCTAATCTAATTTCAGGGAATTGCCCATATAATAATCTAATACCTTCAACTTAAAAATAAGATCGTACTTGGCCGACAATACAGATGAACTTGCATTGTACAAACTATTCAACGTCGAGGTATATTCATAAGTATTGATCATGCCGACTTCATATCTTTTTATCGCAAAATCCAGTGCTCGCTTAGAAGCGTCTTCTGATCTCTTTGCGGCTTGATACTTCTGATTGGCGGCACGGGCTTCTTCATAAGCTTTGTAAATATCCTGCTTCAACTTTTGCTTATCATTGTCCATGGCAATCTGCTGACTCACTAATCCAATCTTGGCTTTTTGAATATTGGTTCTGGCTGTATAAGCATTGAATATCGGAATATTCAGACTGATGCCTGCATTCGCCCGAATATTGTCGCCATATTGATTGAATAAAGTTCGTGTACGAGTAGAATAGGTATAGTCGGGACGGGTAATGGGATAACTGCTCCCGTTGAAATTCAAATACCCTAACGGCACTTCACCCACATACGTTTGACCTGTAATATCCTTTACATTAGAAGAATAACTGGTTCCTAAGTTGGCAAATATGGATAATTGCGGATATTGTACTGATTTCGCCAGATCCAATGACTTTTTTGCGGAGCGCAACTTCAATTCATTGTATCGCATCCGATATTGATTTTTCAAAGAAGTGCCATATACATCTTCAGGATTAGTGAGCAGAATTTGAGCACTCAGTTCACTCAGGTCTGTATTCGGCGTTTCTATATCAAAAGCCTGATTCAAATCAAAATTCATCAAAGCTCTAAGCTGCAATAAAGCGATGCGCTCATCCGCTCTGGCACTTACCAGACTCGCACTGTCGCCGGAAAGTTGGGCCTTCATTTGATACACATTCAACTCGGGAAGTTTGCCGGCATTGGCAAACTTGAGCGTTTGCTCATATTGTGCTTTATCCAACTTAACCTGAGATTCATTGATTTTCACTTGTTCACGCGCCAACAACACCCTTAAATATCCTGTGGCTACATTCAAAGAAATATCATCTTTCAATTGATTGTAAGCAGCATTAGCTGCATTAATCTCCAATTGATTCTGTTCGATTTGATGTTGTTTTTGAAACCAGCCAAAAACCAAAACCTGAGAAGAAAGACCCAAGGAATTATACAAGAATCCTTTGGTTACAAACTGATTGGAAGTCGGATCTATCGAACGTCCATAACTATCGCCCAAGCTGGCATCTGCATTCAGGTTGGGCAAACGACTGCTCTTGCTTTGCTGATAAACCAATTTGGCTAGTCGTTCATTCAGTTCTGATTCTGCAACCTGCAAATTATTTTTTCTTGCATAGGCAATACATTCTTCTAAAGTCCAAGCTTTCGTTAAATAGGATTCCCGAACTTTTTCAGGTTCAGCTTCTTGGATCAACGGCTCATCCGGTTCCGAACTTTGTATTTCTATTTCCTTTTTTACGGGCGGTTTTGGCTTTGGAAGCGGTTTGCTTTTGGGCTTCACCTCCTGCTTGGGTGCCGCATCAGATTTTGATTTTTTAATTAAACGCTTTTCCAGTTCTTCCTGGCTCAAGTTCGTTTTAATAGGTGCTTCTATTGGTGATGTCACTTCCTTTACCGAATCCACCACTTTTTTCGGCTGAGGCTTGCCATAAACTTGTTGTGGAATCACTTTTTTGACAGAATCGAATTTCGTGGGACGATAACGCCCTTTTTGTTGCCCATAAAGCATGATGGTGGGGAGCATGCAAATCAAAACAAACAGAATACGTAACGTTGCAATCATAAGAGACAAAAGTAATAGAAAAAATAGTATGTATTGTAGGACCGGTCTGTAAAGATAGCATAAACAGCAAGTCTAATGCCATAGGTTTGACCATCGGCAAAAATTAATGGAGGAAGGCATCCGGTCCATAGAAAATCCAAGACCATCAGCCCCAACATTGCACCTAGGGTTTTTGCCTTACCTTTGGTTGTATAAGAAACACTATGACCACTGACGTACTTGTAATTGGTTCGGGAATCGCCGGACTGACTTATGCCCTGAAAACTGCTGCTGCAAGGCCGGATTTAAATATTACGGTTTTGACCAAAACCAATGAAGACGAAACGAATACCAAATATGCTCAAGGTGGTATTGCCGCCGTACTCAACGAACAAACAGATAGTTTTGACAAACATATTGAAGATACCCTCATTGCAGGCGATGGATTGTGTAATCCGGAGATCGTGGATATTGTGATCAAAGAAGGGCCTGTACGATTGAGAGAAATTATTGCCTGGGGGGCAGAGTTTGATCGTGGTGCAGATGGAGAATACAAATTAGGTAAAGAAGGCGGGCATTCCGAAAACCGAATTCTGCACTATAAAGATGTGACCGGTAAGGAAATTGAACGGGCTTTATTACATCAGGCAGACCAATGTAAAAATATTACCCTGATCGATTATTGTTTTGTCATCGACATTATTACCCAACATCATTTAGGCGTATTGGTGACCAAAGCGACACCGGCCATTGAGTGCTATGGCGTATATGTATTGAATCATGAAACCCATCAGATTGAAAAAATTTTATCGAAAGTGACCTTGCTGGCCACCGGCGGTTGTGGTCAGGTCTATCGCACCACAACGAATCCGCGTATCGCTACGGGTGATGGTGTGGCCATGGTCTATCGGGCCAAAGGTCGTATTGAGAACATGGAATTTATTCAATTTCATCCGACGGCATTATTTGAACCCGGCAAAAGATTCGGACAAGCCTTCCTGATCACGGAAGCGGTGCGGGGAGATGGAGGCATCTTGCGAAACAGCAAAGGGGAAGACTTTATGCCTCGATATGATGCGCGTGGATCTTTGGCGCCGCGCGACATTGTTGCACGTGCCATTGATAATGAAATGAAAATTTTGGGTGATGAACATGTCTACCTTGATTGCCGGCATATGGATCCGGAAAAATTTAAGGACCACTTTCCGAACATCTATGAAAAATGCCTGAGCCTCGGGATTGATATCCATAAGAATATGATTCCGGTAGCGCCTGCAGCACATTATAGTTGTGGTGGCATAAAAACAGATGCTATGGGCCTCTCCTCTATTCAGCGATTGTATAGTTGCGGAGAGGCAGCCAGTACCGGATTACATGGGGCAAACCGACTGGCCAGTAATTCCCTGTTAGAAGCCATGGTCTTTGGACATCGATGTTTTGAACATACCCTGAAGGAAATAGATCAATACTCCATTCAATCCGGCATTCCCGATTGGAATGCCGCCGGCACCAGCGATCCAAAAGAAATGATCTTGATCACCCAAAGCATCAAAGAGTTGCAACTCACGATGAGTGATTATGTAGGTATTGTGCGTAGCAATGTGCGTTTAACCCGGGCCTTAAAGCGCCTCGATCTACTTCATGAAGAAACCGAGCAACTCTATAAAACAACTACCCTCTCACCCCAGCTTTGCGAGCTCCGCAACCTGATTACCATCGGCTACCTGATCGTCAAATCGGCACAGTTCAGGAAAGAGAGTCGCGGCCTGCATTATACCTTGGATTATCCGGTCAAAAGCGAGCTGCTACAGAATATCGTATTGTAATTTTTTAAACCACCTTCTTTCCTTTAGATTTGCAGCAATGAGCAAGGATTTTTTGAGTTACCTTATATTTATTATTGCCCTAATCCTTTCATTCGTTCTGGATTTGTTTGTCTTCAACAAAAAGGATAAACCCATCAGTGTTAAAAGTGCCACCCGTCAGTATTTATTCTGGTTTTCTATCGCCATCGGATATTGTGTTTATTTATGGTTTGAATATGATCAGAATACGGCCATTAATTATCTCTCGGCCTATTTCATGGAAATGTCATTGTCCATTGATAATATTTTTGTCTTTGTTTTGATTTTCACGTCGTTGCAAGTGCATAAAGACAATGTTGGACGGGTATTGCTCATCGGGGTGGTGCTGGCTATCCTTTTCCGAATCATTTTTATAGCCGTCGGCATTGTGTTGGTTTCGCGCTTTCATTGGATCATGTATGTATTCGGTGTATTCCTTTTGATCACCGGTTTCAAACTCTTTTTTGAAAATCAGGAAAAAGGGCACGATGTGAAAGATGGCCGAATCTATAAGTTTATTCGTCGTTATCTCCGATATACCGATGTTGAGCCCAATGGAAAATACATACTTCAAAAAAACGGCAAGGCCTATTTTACAAAGCTGGCCCTCACCGTATTGATGATAGGAATTACTGATATCGTCTTTGCACTCGATTCAATTCCGGCCGTATTTGCTATCACCACCAATAATCTCGTGGTTTTCTCTTCTAATATTTTTGCGGTATTGGGACTGAGAGCTTTATTCTTTATTCTGCAAAAAGCTGCCGACGAGTTCGATTACCTTCAGCAAGGAATTGCCGTGGTTTTGATTTTTATCGGAGCCAAAATGTTTCTGGAAATTATTCATATTGAAATCCCGGTATGGGTATCTTTGGCCGTAATCATCCTCTGTATTGGTGGCGGAATTTTATATTCCCACTATCATAACCGTCGTAAAAGTAAATTGACCCATCACCATGATTAATGCCTCTGCCCTTCAATCTGTATTGAAAGCGACCTTATTGAGTGAAGGTGAAGATTTTATCATCGAAAAATTTTTACTGGATAGCCGAAAGGTCAACCGCCCGGGAACTTCCGTATTTATTGCACTGGTGACTGATCGTCGAAATGCCCATCAGTTTATACCCGAAGTATATGCTGCAGGTATTCGCTGTTTTTTGGTCAGTGAAAATATAGACACTACGTTTTATCCAAAAGCCTGGTTTGTGAAGGTAGAAAACACCTTGATTGCCATGCAACAGCTCGCAGCATGGCATCGTTCTAAGTTTCAATTACCTGTAGTGGGCATCACCGGAAGCAATGGAAAAACCATCGTCAAAGAATGGCTCTATCAGTTGCTTGAATCTGATTATAAAATTGTTCGGAGTCCCAAAAGTTTTAATTCACAAGTAGGAGTACCCATTTCTGTTTGGCTCCTGAACAAAGAACATGAATTGGCTTTGATCGAAGCCGGGGTGTCGCAGAGTGGTGAAATGGAACATCTGGAAAAAATCATTCGGCCGACCATCGGTATATTTACCAGAATTGGTGAAGCACATGCGGAAGGGTTCTTGAACATACGTCACAAGATCAATGAAAAATTGATCTTGTTTAAAGACACGGAATATTTGATCTATTGCAAAGACTACCACGAGCTGCATGAATGCATCATACAATTTGCCAATCAACTTAAAATCAATCTTAATAAAGATACCAAGTTATTGAGTTGGAGCCGAAAGTCGGAAGCAACACTGGAAATCATTTCGGTTGAAAAAACTTCCCATCAATCAAGCATCCGCGCACGATATGAAGATGCTGAAATCCAAATTACCATCCCGTTTACGGATGATGCCTCGATAGAAAATGCGATTCACTGCTGGATGCTCATGTTGCATTTGCAAGTGCCCAAACAAATCATCGGTGAGCGTATGCTCCGTCTCAATCATATCGCCATGCGACTTGAATTGATGAAGGGCATCAATAATTGTACGTTGATCAACGACAGTTACAATTCGGATGTATCCTCTTTTTCCATCGCGCTCGATTTCCTGATGCAGCAAACGCAACATGAAGCCAAGACGGTTATTCTTTCAGACATTTTGCAAAGTGGTCGTGATAATGAATTGTATGATGAAGTGGCCCTGTTACTTAAACAAAAAAAGATCAATCGATTTATTGGTATTGGCGAATCCATCTCCAGAAACAAATCGGTGTTTCGTACCATGCGTTCTTTGGAATCGCATTTTTTTAAAACCACTGAAGAATTCCTCGACCAACTCGATACCACCGTTTTTGTGAATGAATGCATCCTCATCAAGGGCGCCCGAAAGTTTGGATTTGAAAGAGTGGCCAAACGATTGGAAGAACGCGTCCATCAGACCGTGATGGAAATTAACCTCAATGCCCTGGTCGAAAATCTAAAAACCTATCAGGCCCTCCTTCAAAAAAATACGAAAGTGATGGCCATGGTCAAAGCATTCTCCTACGGCAGCGGTAGTGTGGAGGTTGCGAATAAATTACAATTTGAAGGAATCGATTATCTGGCTGTAGCCTATGCCGACGAAGGAATTGCACTACGAAAAAATGGTATCGAACGCCCTATCATGGTGATGAATGCCGACGAGCATTCATTCGACTTATTGATCGACTGGAATCTCGAACCGGAAATTTACAACAAGCGCTCCCTCCTGAAAATGACGGAAGCAGCGATTGAAGCCGAAACACAGGATTATCCCATCCATATTAAATTCGATACCGGCATGCATCGTTTAGGTTTTGAAGAATCAGAACTGGATGATCTCATTTCCTTTTTACATATGCATAAGGAAATTAAAGTAGCCTCTGTTTTTTCCCATCTGTCGGGCAGCGAAGAAAAAGAACTCGATGATTTTACCCGACATCAATCCACATTGTTTATCCGCATGAGCGACAAATTGCAAAAGGCTTTAGGATATTCTTTCCTGCGACATTTGTGTAATTCGTCCGGCATAGTCAGACATAAAGAATTGCATTTCGATATGGTTCGTTTGGGTATAGGATTATATGGTGTGGATAGCAGCGCCACCATACAACAAGACTTACGGACGGTCAGCCGATTAAAATCCATCATCTCTCAAATCAAAATGGTACCGGCAAGCGAAACTGTTGGTTATAACCGCAAAGGGGTTTTGCATCGTGACACCCGAATCGGTACGGTCTGCATCGGATATGCCGATGGCATTAGCCGTCGTCTCGGCAATGGACAAGGAAAAATGTATGTAAAGGGCCATTTGGTTCCCATTGTTGGCAATGTATGTATGGATATGTGTATGCTCGATATCACCGATGCACCGGGTATAGAAGAAGGCGATGAAGTGGTCGTCTTCGGACCGGAATTATCCGTCATTCAAGTTGCACAGTGGGCCCAAACGATCCCCTATGAAATCCTCACCGACATTTCTCAGCGAGTCAAAAGAGTTTTCTACGAAGAATAATCATATTGTCTTTCCACCTTACAAATACGAACGGTATAACATTCATACCATTTTTCTTTACCTAACTTTTGAGCTAACAAATGATCGGTCTGTTGTTTCCAGCGTAGAATGTCGGACTCCGTTTTCCAGTAGGAAACACTAATGCCAATATCACTGCGGGCACTATCCATACCCAGATAACCTTCTTCTTGCTTGGAAAGTTCTTCGATATGCCCGGCCATTTCATGATAACCGGGATGATTCGGTTTTAAGACCGATGTAAATATGACCGCGTAATAGGGCAGTTCGCTTAAAGGGATGAGCATACTTTAATGATGAATGGTAAACATTTTGGTTTGTGATTTTCCATTGCGATCATTGGTGATCTGTAAAAGATAGATGCCTGCATTCAGGCGTTCGCAAGGAATTGAAACTTGGTTAGAAATTCCGGCAGAAGAGAAATCCTGAATCAGGACTCTCGTCTTACCACTCATATCGATCACACGAATTGAAACAGGCATCGCCTCTTCGGTCACGAAGTTCACATACACCTGTTGATTCGCCGGATTTGGATAGAGTTGAAGTGCAGAGAGATTCAAAAGAGTTTCCTGCAATCCCACCGTATAAGTATTGTAATAATAAAAATCGCGGCGCAAAGGCGCATAAGCCGATCCATTGTAATCTTCTATCAATCGATAGGTGTTATTACCATTGGCATCAAAACTCCAATTCAGTCTTTGATCCAAATTCCAATTGCTGCCCGATCCGAGATATTGCAATTCTTCTGTCACATTCGGCCCGGTATAAGTATAAGTACTGCGTGTATGATTTTGCCATCCGCCATTATTCAATTCATCATAAAATTCTATGAGACTATCGGAAGCATTATAAATATGTTTTGAACGCTCTGTTGGATTCCAAGCCCCATTAAAGGTTTCATAAATCATCACATCCACTTTGTTGCTGCCGGTATAACTATACAAGATGTGTTGATCATTCTCCCATTGTGCGGAAATGGAATCCCAAACCTGAGTGACATATTCATTGAGTAAAAACGGAGATGTGCCGTAGTTAAACATTTCACGTGTTTTATTTACCCATACGCCGCCGGTATCGGGTAGCATGCGGGTACGAATAGAAACAGAATCCTGATTGTAACTCATGAATATCCGTTCATACTTCTTCCAAACCGCATTGTTATTATCCCAGGTAAATCTCTCCTGTGACGACACCAGATTTGAACCGCCGGGTATCTGTTGGGTTTTCTTCGATAAATAGTTCCAGGCTCCGCCACTGTAGATGTAAGCAATCTCTTCGCCAAATTGCCCGAAAGAATTATATCCGGTATAGGTAATCTTACCCGAAGGCGACCATGCACTGCCATTCCAAACATCATACAGGATCAATGTAATATGATTGTTGGCATCATAGGTATACGTATAACGCGTATTGTTCACCCATGTATTCCCAATCCTATTTTCCCGTATTTGCTCGAGCACTTTTTCTGTGAAACTCAACTGATACGTATAACGATACTGATAGGTCCAATTCGAATTCGTGTCGGTTTTCAAATAGGTGTTTGAATTGAGTGTGGCCTGATTGTTATAGGTAAACACCGATGAGTCTATACCCTTCCAATTGTTGTTGACAAAGTCATCGCGCCGTTGTGCAATCTTGCGGTGCACGGTAATTTGTGCTGAGACATTTAAAGTCAGCAGACAGACAACGAAAACAAAAAATGGTTTCATGGAAAATGTAAAATTGAAAAAAGGAATCATCGTATAAGTGTCATTTGATATTCTATCCATACAATTCGAAATGCACCTGCTTTTTATCATAGCCCATTGCTTCGAGATGATGTCTGGCATCATCGATCATATTCTTCCATCCGCAAAGTAAAAAATGAGCATCTGTATTGCCGGCGCAAAGTTCTTTATATACGTCATGTACATATCCGCTTTTACCTTCCCATTGCTCGCGCGAGAGTACCGGTATATAATGCAGATGAGGTACTTTCTCCGTCAGTGATTTTAGTTCATGATGATAGAGTAAATCTTTTTGGGTGCGGGTGCCGAAAATGAGATAGATATTTTTACAGGGTATCTGATAGTTATAGATATGATGGATCATGCTTCGAAAAGGCGCAATGCCTGTGCCGGTGCAGATCATAAAATAATCATGTTCCAGATCTTGTGGCAATGTAAACACCCCGGCCGGACCACGAAAGACCATTTCATCGCCTACTACTACATTCCGAAACAAGTGTCCGCTGCCGGCACCATCTTCTACCAATACAACAACGAGCTCGAACATATTCGTTGTATCCGGCGCCGAAGCAATAGAATAACTCCGCCAACGTTTATTTTTCTTTTCATGTATGGGAAGATCCAAGGTCACAAACTGACCGGGCTTAAATACGAAAGGTTCGCTCGAAGGTGTCTCAATAAAAAAACGTCGGGTATTATGGGTCTCGTCAATAATGCTGACGACTTTGCCGGTTTGCCATTCGAGACTCATACCTGTGGATTTAGTTTACAGGCATAAAGATAAGGGAAAGCCGTTTACGAAATGCTACAATGTGTTTTATATTGATGCGGTGATATCGCGCGGCAACGATTGCAATGGAAAGCCCGCATCCGCCGCGGCGGAGAGGACTTGGAATGGAAAGCGTGTCTGCCGCCCTAAAAAAATAATACTATTTACTCCATCAAATCCTCTATTAAAAAACGGTGAAATCATTCTTGATCTGACCAGAAATGGCTGCAGACTTGTTCCATAAAGCATTTATTCAAATTCACTATCTTTGTTGAATGCATCTTGACAACACCAGCATAGAAACCATAAAAAACTACTTCAAGACAAGACCCGTCTTGACAGCTTACCTGTTTGGTTCTTACGCACGCGGAGAAGCAGACAAGCAAAGTGACATTGACATTTTAGTCGATCTGGACTACAGCCAAAGAATTGGATTAGGATTTGTTCAAATGCAAATTGACCTTGAGAAAATGCTTAATGCCAAGGTTGATTTGGTTTCTTCCGGTGGTTTATCCAAACATATCCGACCTATCATTGAAAGCGAGAAACTTCTGATTTATGCGCGGTAATTTAGGAGACAAAATAAGGCTTAATCACATCCTAGAGGCCATTTTGGAAATTGAAAGTTATTTGAACGAAGTCGATTTCGAAACTTTCATGGGAAACTCTATGATGAGATTCGCTTGCATAAAGCAAATGGAAATTGTTGGAGAAGCCAGCAATCATATTTCGGAAGATGTAAAAAATAAATTTTCGGAAATTGAATGGACTCAGATAGTTGGAATGCGAAATGTTTTTGTCCATGAATACTATGGTGTTGACACCAAATTGTTATGGGAAATTATAAAAAATGAT
This sequence comes from Chitinophagaceae bacterium, assembly GCA_016786845.1. GTDB lineage: Bacteria > Bacteroidota > Bacteroidia > Chitinophagales > Chitinophagaceae > OLB11. Next base: position 104,541 of record JAEUVB010000021.1, read on the forward strand.
CTACCCGAATTTAAAAGAAAGGTCATTGCCATCATTGAAACTATCATTTAGAGCAACACCCATTAAACATCCAATCCTCTATTGATAATACGGCGATATCATCCAATACACCACCACCCCTGTAACCGCCACATAGAGCCAGATCGGAAATGTATATCGAACTAACTTTTTATGCAGACCAAATTGTGCCGTGAGTCCGCGATAAGCACTATAGAGTACGAATGGCATCACAATTCCCGCTAACGTAATATGGGTACTGATAATAAAATAATAAACATAACGCAAACCACCGGCCGCCGCCTTCTCCGTAGCATCCAGCAATCCATTATGATCGGTATCGCCAAATTTGGTTTCACCGGTAAAGAGATGATGCAGGATGTAAAACACCAGAAACAAGACCGACAAGACCATGGTAAACATCATCACGTTTTTGTGCTGCTGATATTTTTTTTGTTTCACCATCATTAATCCAACCACCAGCAAAATGGCTACCATAGAATTGATGCAGGCACTCAGCAGGGCAAAAATATGTGGATCAAATCCCAACTCCACATCGAGGGTGATACGATCCAGTACCGTGACGGCAAGAAATACAATGGCCGAAAAAATCCAAATCAGGATATGCGCTTTTTTGTCGTTTTGAGTAATTGCGGGTGATAGCATAGGTCTTGTTTAATCTCGTTTTCTTTTTTCGTGAAGTTTATTTTTTTCTACCAACAAATAGGTAATATCCTCCGCACACAATCTCACTTTATCTGAATCCAATCCATTGTAATAACCTCGGATATTGCGATACTTATCGATCAGGGTCAGTTGTTCCGGATGAATAAAATCATCTGCACTCCCGTCGCCTTCCTGTAATTTGAGTTGCAACTCATTCCGCGCAAAATCATAGATGGCTTTTTTATCGCCGGTCAGAAAATACCATTTGTCGTGGTTGGCATGCATACGATCGGCATATTCTCTCAGTTGCGAAACAGAATCATGTTCCGGATCCACCGATATGCTCAGGAATCGGATGGCGGTATCATTTTTCAGAAAGGCCTTGTTGAGCAACTTCATATTATTGTTGATGACCGGGCAAATGGTATGGCATGAAGTAAAAAAGAATCCCAATACCAATATCTTCCCCTTCAGGGTTTCATTCAGGCTAAGGGTATCGCCCAGTTGATTCACCAGGGTCAGGTTGGATAGGGTGTGGTAACTGGTATCGTAAACCATTTTCCCTTCCACTGCATGACTGTCTATTTTCTCAATACCATATACCGGGGGGAGCTTGATATGCCCGTCGTGACCTTCATATCTAAGGTATAAATAGGCCGCCAGGGGCACAAACAGGCTGAACAATCCGCCCAATAGGATGCTTTTGATACGCCTGTTTTTTTGCATGACGCAAATGTAGGCACAAAACCGGATTGCTGCCGACTATCCCCTATCAATTTACGCAATGCCAAATAATTATTACCCGAATAGCCCTACCTTTGCCGCTTCATGAAAATTTTACTCCATTATTTGTCCCGCTACAAAGGATTGGTTTTTCTTTCCTTTCTGCTGGCGGCCCTCAATACCGGCTTCTCCCTTTGCGATCCCATCCTCTTTGGTAAGTTGATCGATTATGTGAAATCCATTTTCGAAAAACATGCCGTCAAGGGCAGTGTCGATGGTATAGAGAAAATCCTTCGTTATGATTTTTCCGAAAAGGAGTTTATCCTCCACCTCCTCATGATCATTGGCGGTATGGTGGGCGTGGCCATGCTGTCGCGGATTGCCAAAGCCTTTCAGGATTATACCGTCAATACCGTCATTCAGCGCTTCGGTGCCGATGTCTATACCGATGGACTCAAACGTGCACTGCAACTCCCTTATCAAAAGTTTGAAGATCAGCGCAGCGGGGAGACCCTGGCCGTGCTCGAAAAGGTGCGCATCGACAGCGAAAAGTTTATCTCCCTGTTTATCAATGTCCTCTTTGGTGTCATCGTGAGTGTGGTGTTTGTAATGGTTTATTCCATTTCAACTTACCCTAAGCTGGTGCTCATCTATATTATCGGGGCCATTTTATTGTCGTCGCTCATGAGTGTGCTGAGCAAGAAGATCAAAATCATCCAAAAGACCATTGTTCGCGAAACGACAGCCCTGGCCGGCGCCACCACGGAATCCTTGCGCAATATTGAGCTCATCCGCAGTCTGGGTCTCACCAACCAGGAGATCCGCCGTTTGAATATCACTACCCAGAAGATTCTGAAACTCGAATTGAAGAAAGTGAAAAGCATACGCGCCCTGAGCTTCGTACAGGGCACATTTGTCAACTTCTTACGCCAGTGCATTCTGTTTACCCTCATCTATCTGGCCTTTCATACCGTGCTGACCATGGGACAAATCATCACCCTCCAGTTCTTCTCCTTCTTCATCTTCGGGCCCTTGCAGGAATTGGGCAATATCATCTTAGCCTATCGCGAAGCGGAAACTTCCCTGAATAATTTTGAAAAACTGATGAATACCCCGGTCGAAGAAAAGCCGGCTCAACCCGTGAAGATCAACGGTATTGAAACCCTGCGTTTCGATCAGGTGACCTTCAAACATCAAACCGCCCGTCAGAATGCCCTCACCGGCATCTCCTTCAGTGTGAAGCGTGGCGAAACCATAGCCTTTGTGGGTCCATCGGGCTCGGGCAAAACCACCTTGGTGAAACTCCTTGTGGGTCTTTATCGACCAGCCGAGGGTACCATCTTCTACAATGATGTTTCCTTCCGCGATCTGGATATCGAAGAATTCCGTCACCAAATCGGATTCGTGACCCAGGATACCCAGCTCTTTGCCGGCAGTATACGCGAGAATCTTTTGTTTGTGAACCCTTCTGCCACCGAAGACGATATGCTGAAAGCCATGCAGAAAGCTTCTGCCGATAATCTCCTCACCCGGGCCGAAAACGGTCTGGATACCGTAATCGGTGAAGGCGGGATGAAGATCAGCGGGGGCGAAAAGCAAAGACTGTCCATAGCCCGTGCCTTACTGCGTCATCCCAAGTTACTTGTGTTCGACGAAGCCACTTCGGCCCTGGATTCACTCACCGAAGAAGCCATCACCAATACCGTGAAAGAAATTTCCGGTGAGCGTGAGCAAATCAATATCCTCATTGCCCATCGTCTTTCCACCATCATGCATGCCGATCGCATCTATGTACTGGAAAAAGGCAAGATCGTGGAAACGGGAGCCCACCAAACCCTGGTCGATGAAAAAGGTTTGTACTATGCCATGTGGCGTCAGCAGATTGGCGAACGACAATTGGAGTTAACAGATTAAATCAGATATATGCCCACCGATAAAAAACCCAACCGATTTCTCAGCATGGCTCGCATGAAATGCCCCAACTGCCACAAAGGAAATATGTATACACACAAGAGCATTTTTCCGCTGGGCAAACTGCTGGACATGCCCGAAAACTGCCCCGTATGCGGACAGAAGTATGAAATTGAAGTTGGGTTTTGGTATGGTACCGGTTATGTCAGTTATGCCATCAGTGTCGGACTCATCTTCATCATTGCCGTTCTCTACGCCCTCACGGTCGGCTTCTCCTGGCGCGACAATTCCATCTTCTACTTCATCGGGGTCATGGTGAGCGCCATCCTCATCCTTCAACCCTGGATCATGCGATACTCAAGGGTATTGTATTTATATGTGTTCGTGAAATACGGCGAGGGGCAGAAGATCAAAAGTAGTGAACGATGAGTGCGGCAGACACTTCATTATAACCCGGGGCGAGCGTAGCTTCGACCTCATTCTGCTCATGCTCCCAATTTCACATTCGATCATCCCATCATCCGTTTCGGGAGCCCTGAATCCCTTCGGGCCAAGCATGCCCAAGACACCCGGCTGACTTTCCCTTTCCCTTTCCCTTTCTGTTTTCTTCCTCATTCCCCGGGGCGAGCGTAGCCTCGACCTCATTCCCATTCCCAGGGGCGAGCGTAGCCTCGACCTCCCTGTGGCGAGCTAGCATGGACCAAGTGGGTCTGTTCAGGAATAGTAATGCTGAACCCGGATAAAACAGATCTGCGATCTGACACCGATCGTCTACTGTGTTATTATTCGTTATTCAGTTTTAATATTTCTTTGATCATATGATCCGCTATCCGAAAATCTGTCTTCAATAGCTTCTCTATCACGGGTTTCACACGGTCTATAATGGATAACTGCTTTGCTTTAACAATCACACCCAGCGCACCCGTCATTTTGAAGTTCAATTGTGTTGCAAGTTTTCGAGCTTTTAGATCGTCAAGCAAAAGCAAAACATCTTCAAACTCAGTAGCTAAAGCAATCGCACTTGCTTCACCACTATCCAATTGTGTATTAAGAAAGTCCTGATACTTTTTATTTGAAGCGGACTGAACTTTTATCCAATTTGGCAAATCTTCTCCAAATTCATTTGCGATCTCAGGTGTGGTCAGTAATTCGCCATATACCTTTTGGAGAATTATAAATTCATCAATCTTTCGAAATAGGATCAGTGTACTTGTATCAGATATTACAATTTTAGGCATTGGCAATATCGGATTGTAAATCGGATATAGATGTACTAAATACAGACACACCATATTTTCCCAACATCTCAATAAATGCTCTTTTAGACAACCCTACCATCTCCGCGGCCTGCCCTGCTGAAAGCTTAGCTTCTTCATACAATTTTGCTGCAATGATCATTGACAATTCATAATCTCTTAAATCGACATTATCAGGGATATTTAATTGTATTGTTCTCACGGCAAGTTGTTTATACAAAAGTACTGTTTTTCTTACAATTGGGGGTAGGTATACCGTTCGCTGTTCAGGATTTGCAATCCCGAAGAGCGCGGAGGAAATTCTTGGGAACGGGAGCTCCCCTCCGGAGATTAAATTAATACCACCCGAAAGCCTCAGCATTCCATTTTGCATTTACCTTTACAGGAGAAACGCACATGAAACGCCTCATGAAATTAAGACTATTGTTGACCGCCTGCATGGTGTTGGGTTTGGGTATCCTGCAGGCACAGGACCTGAGTAAATGTAAAAAAACCTGCAAGAAAACGAAGATGGTCCCTTACGGACCCTTAATGGGCTTGCGTACCTTAACCCTGCCCGACTCACTCTATGTTCGTGTGGTGGAAGTGGTAAAAAACGGCGCCTCTCAAAAAAACGGCATCTTACTGGACGATACCCTCACGCATTTTAACGGGAAGGTCATTCCGAATATGAATTACTTTATCGCTGAAGTAGCCAAACTGCAACCCGGCGATACCATAACGGTCACGGCACTTCGGAGCGGCATCTCCACAACCTACAGGTTCCCCTTGGGGGCCGTGGGCACCAGAAAGGTCACCGAATTGGTTTGCTGTGAGGACCTGCCTTCGGAACCCGAAGCCGATCCCTGGGAGGAATTTGCACTGAATCCGGTGGAAGACCCGAAACCGGCGCGGGAAGCAGTGCGAAAAGTACAGAAGGAACGCAGACAAGAAGAGGATGATCAAACGGATCCGCTGGACGACCCCTTTGGTCAACCGGTAAAGGATGGGGAATCGGCCACGGATCGTGAACAGCAATCGAAACTGGAAAAGGAACAACAAGCACAATTAGAAAAGGAGCAGAAGGCCGAACGTGAAAGACAAGCGCAATTAGAAAAGGAAAGAAAAGCCAGAATTGAAAAAGAGCGGCAAGCGCAATTAGAAAAAGAGCGACAAGCCAAAATTGAAAAAGAACGGCTAGCACAATTAGAAAAAGAACGTCAAGCACAATTGGAAAAGGAGCGACAAGCGCAATTGGAAAAAGAGCGACAAGCACAATTAGAAAAGGAGCGACAAGCACAATTGGAAAAAGAGCGACAAGCGCAATTAGAAAAAGAACGTCAAGCACAATTAGAAAAGGAGCGGCAAGCACAATTGGAAAAGGAACGGCAGGCACAATTGGAAAAAGAGCGACAAGCGCAATTGGAAAAGGAGCGACAAGCACAATTAGAAAAGGAGCGTCAAGCACAATTAGAAAAGGAACGGCAAGCACAATTAGAAAAAGAGCGACAAGCCAAAATTGAAAAGGAGCGCCAGGCGCAATTGGAAAAAGAGCGACAAGCGCAATTGGAAAAGGAGAGGCTGGCGCAATTAGAAAAAGAACGTCAAACCAAAATTATCAAAGAAAAGCTGGCGCAATTGGAAAAGGATAGAAAAGAGCAACTTGAAAAAGATCGGCTGGCGCAATTAGAAAAAGATCGGCAAGTGCAATTGGAAAAAGAACGACAAGCCAAAATTGAAAAGGAGCGCCAGGCGCAACTTGCGAAGGAGCAGGAGCGGGCCAAGCAGCCTGTCTTAGTGTCCGAACCTGAGGTGGATCTCAACAATATCTTATTTGTGCTGAGTCCGAACCCTGCTGTGGATGAATTGCGTGTATACGCCCGTGAGGTCATCAAATTCCAGGTCAGAATGGATGTACAGGACTCAGACGGCAAGGTGCTGATCACAGAAACCATCACCAAACCCAATGGCTATTTTGAAACCACCATCGATATCAGCAGTCTGCCCAATGGCGCCTACTTTCTGAAAATTTATGTTGAAAATACCCAGTACCTGAAACGGTTTAGTAAGGAGAAGTAGGGGTAGCTAATATTTCTCTTGGAATGGCGGGGTCAATTGCATCATGAAAGAAATCCACAGTTTGTTTAAAGTCGACGGCTAGTAGTGCAAGATTGCAAATCTTAATCATCGGGTATGTGATAGTAAATTGCGAACAGCGGGAATTTAATTTTCTTCTGGTGCAAAAATTGCAGATTTTGTAGATTTTGGTGTTACCATTACCGGCCAAAAGAATTCATGCTCTCCATTCCAATTGTTTTCTTTTAGACCTAGTTGATGCAATAAAATTAGTGATGGATTATTAATAGCAATTGATTGCGCCTCTGGCAAATCTTTATTTCCATCTTCCGGACTGTCCTGAAACGAGTATCCTTTATTTTTTAACCTACCGACTTTTCTATTCCATTTCACTGCACATTTTATAATACCATTTTCAGATGTTTGTTTTGCAATAGCAAGAAATGATGTTATATCCCACTTATAAGATAGATTTTGGGAATAGTCATAAGATTTATTACAGTAAAACATAATCTGAGTAAATTCAAACATAGAAAGTTCAATAATTTTATTTTGTCCTTTAGTGCATCCCTTATCTTCCAATATTTTAATTATTTCCTGATAACACTCTTCTGATGTTCTTTTATTTTTTATATCAAACCCTATAGGCAAAAATCTTTTATTTGATTTTATTGTTTGTGTGGAAGTAATTAAAATTTTCGAAAGATTACAAGGTTTTATAGCGCCTGTAGGATCATAGTTTACAAATATTACTCCATCATTATTTTTCCCTTTTAAAAATGAGGATTTTAACTCTTGGTCAAACTCATACATTTTTTTCATTGCGATATATATTCGTGCCGTGGTATATAACCTTGTAACTGCTAAATCTTCTAATTTTCTAGCACCATACATTCTTGAATGTTGCAAAACTGTATCCTGTTGAAAAGTTTTAGGATTTCTTCCGTAAAAAAAAGAGATCATATTTTCAATAGTTATTCCTCTATCAAGAACATCACCACCTATAAATATATTAAGTTTTGTATCTAGTCTTAATTGCCCTTTTCTATCTAAAAGATTAAGAACCTCATTTTCAGAATTCACCACAGTAATGGAAATATCTTCATCTAGTAGTATTCTGTTTAAGCTTGTATATATTTCATCTCTACTTGGAAGATAATATTCTGTCTTACAAATTGAAACGCTAAATTGTTCTATTGCAAAATCGATTTCTGTTTCAAATTTATTTGAATTATTTTTTAAAGCTTCTGTTATCTCATTGATTAAGTCAAAAGTTAGTTCGCTCTGTAAATTCATTTGATCAATTTTTTTATCAATATGAATTAAACAACTAGATTTATACCTTTTATCCTGCGTTTCCTCTTGTATATTTCTAATTGTTCCGGCAATTAAATAGTTTATTAGTGATTGTTTAAAAACTATCAATGAAGCAAGTTCCGTACTATTAAGCCTCCCCTTGTTTTTATTTAGAATTTTAATTTCTTTTTCCGAAACTTCTTGAAACATATTACTTGATGGGCTATCTTCATTTTCACTTTCTTCGAAGTAGTATTTTCCTCCAATATATTTTGAGTGCGTTGGAACAATTGAAGTTATTTCTGGCCTATTGGGGAAATATACATTTCCATTTATTGTTTGATTTTCGTTAGGTTGTAGATATAAACAATAAGGTGTGGCCGTGACTTGCAAAAATGAAAATTCATTTAAACGTTTTTTTAAATTATTCAACATTGACATAATTACATTTACAGTTACACCATCATCTTTGGTGCTGTCTTTTTTAAAGCCTACTGATGCGAAATCAGCCTCATCGTCAATTATTAATATTTTTTTATTATTAAGCTTTTCATACTTTTCAAATAATTGTTCAAGTCTTAATAAGTTGTGTTTTTGCTTTTTAACTACAATTATTAGTTTATTATTTAAAACTTTGCCTGCAATTTTTAAAGGCAATTTCATTATGTCATAAATAGTCAAATAACCATCATCTACGAATTCCTGAAAATCCAAATCCAGCCGTTTGTATGTTTGTTCTGTTAATGCTATTGTGCTTTTGGTTAAAACGATTGAAATATCATATCCATTGTCAAATGCATTCGCAATAATTCCTATAAATGTTCTTGTTTTACCACTTTGAATTTCACCAAATAAAAGCCCTGGTTTATTGATATTTCCTACAGACGTTTTAAGCAGTTTTACTGTATTTAATATACATTCTTCTTGTTCGTTATTATAGTCTTGTTGAGCTTTTAGCTTTTCGTAATAATTCATTTTAGCATTCGGGTTTACGGTTGATTATGGTTGATATCTATTTATCCTATAGCTAACGTAGTCTGTTAAAAAACTCCAATAAACTGACACAAATCTAACAAACAATAATCAACTTTAAAAGCCAAGCAATCCTCTTGTATTTATGCATCTCATTTCAGGAAAGAATAATGAATAAGCTGCGAACCTCGCTGTTCTGGATTTGTAATCCTGAACCCGGATAAAACAGATCTGCGATCTGACATCTCCATCTTCTATATAATGAGCTTGTTTGTTTCATTTGATGTATAATGTGCAAGATTGAAAATCTTGTTTATCTGGGGATGTGATTGCAAATCGCGAACAGCATGGAATCCAATAATATTAATTTGAAATTTCTTCAACCTTTCTCCTTGCGTCCTCAAAGGATAGCGGTATAGATTTTGAGTTAATATTGCTTGTATGACATTCTTGTATTAAAAGATTAATAATGAGTAACTCTTTCTTGGCTTTACTTAGATTATCCTTAATACTGCTCAATTTTTCTTTAACGAGATTGAAATGCATATCATTTGTAGATAGATTAATCAAATAAGTCCTGAAAATTTCCCTTGCACTATGCAATTCATGATTATCGAAACTCTCATTCGCATACAACACGCTGTATGTTTTTGCAATATTAGAAATACCTATTTCGTTTGAATAGTTTTTAAAGCAATCGAAATTCACAGCAATATCTTTATTTTCAGCTATACCGTTATAAAAATATTTAAATGCATCCTCATGATTAAACTTGAAGAGAATGTCTAGTGCTTTCATATAATAATCTTGCACTGGAGATCTCAGATGTTCTATAGCTAAATCTATTAAGAAGCTCTTTTCATCAACTTCAGTTTCAGTAGGCAAATTATCCAATAATATTTTCGCTGCTGCCCAACATAAACCGCTATTATTACTCTTACAACATTTCCTTAGGAAATTCATATCGTTTATTTCAATGTATAATTTTTCAAGTATTCTGTCCTGATTATACAAATTTTCATCTTCTAATACTGCTTCCTCAATATATTTATATGAGTCTGTCAATTGATTACCCAAAGCATAGATAATATGAGATTTCAAAGTAAAATAATTTAGACTCTTGGAACTAATGTTGTTTATCACTAGAGAATCGAATATCTCCTTATTGTTAATTTTTGTTTTTATATAATCAAATTGTATTCCATGATTTGTAAAATCTGAATATTGAAGGGACTTTATATAAAACTCTTGATTAAAATCAAAACCAAAATATTTTTGAAAAAAACAAATGAGGTTAATAATATTAAAATTTCCAAAAGTGCGAATTTCTCCTTCTGAATCTGTCTCAATCACTTTTTCAAAGTTAATTAAACCAAAGGCGTGCAAGCACCAATTTAATATGTACTCCTCATGGAATTTCGATACTACATATGACTTGTTATTTATTTCGATATGCTCTATTTGATTTCTAATTTCTGATAATCGAAAATTATCATTGTTTTCAATCATTATTTTTACTGCTTCAAATGATAAACTTTCACGCTTGCTAATAAGTCTTCTTAAAATAATCGATGAAGGATTCTCATAATTCCGATTTTGATGATTATAATCACAGATAGTTATCCAATCAATTTCATCCTTACCTATTTCATCGTAAATCCTCCTAATACCCTCTATTAGAATCTCCTTGTGAAACAACATATTAAAATTTTCTTTTTGATTCCTTATATAATTTATTTTTTGATTTTCAATCTGTTCTAATGTTAGCAGGTTTTCTTGAAAGGTCGTACCATGATTTCGCATGGATTTCTCAAAATAATATGCAAGATCTTGTGTTTCAACCTGATAGCTTAATATATTTCGGATATATACAATATTTTGATTTTGCAAATCATCTTTAAATTTATTTATTACAATATCAATATTGCCATAATCAAACAATCCAACAATGGCCCTTAAGCCATTATCAATATTAATATTTCTATGGAAAAACGTATTCAAAACTAAAAGTTGAGTATTGGATTCTTTTATTAACCGAATAATAAATTGGTCTCTAATAAACCAATACTTTCTTTTTGTAATTAGAGCTAATATTTCTAATATGAAAGAATCGTCCTTGCATATGAAATAAACACATCTTTCAAAAAAATTATCTATGTCATCATTGCTGTGATTAAATCGGATATCGTCTTCATCAAAAAAATAATAAAGTATTTTCAAGAAGTACTTCTGATTTTCAATTCTAAGAACCAAGTTGTTAATAGTGTAGTTTGAGTATATAACATTATCAACTTTTTTTCTAGGGATTATTCTATAAATTCTTCTGAATTCCTGATAAATATAATCGAAAAATGGATCAATGACACTCTGGTCATATATCATGTTCAGAATTCTTGAATTAATCTCCCTATCATCATTATGTTTAAATATCCTAATTATTCTTTGAATATATTGTATGTTGTTCAGATGGAAGCCCCATGAATATAAACAATTAAGAATTTCTGATTTTATCTTGTCCCCATTTTCCTGTGAATTATTATTAACATACTTTAGTCTATCTTCAAATGTACCTTTTACAGCACTTCTTAATTCATCATAGCATTTCATATTAGCTAACAATCGATAGCCAGATATGATAGTCCTAAAATGATAATCTCTATTATTTAATACTTCTAATAAATACTTGAAATTTTCGATACAATCACCATATCTGGCTATTTTTTTAATATCAAAATTCCTATTATGGCCGATCCAAAATGTATTGTCGATACAAATAGATTTGAAATATTTTTGAAAAGCTTGGATTCGGTGTTTTAGTAAAACTCTTTCAACATCAGTATTAAAAATCATTTCCGGTTCATTCTCTATCAGGAACTCAAAAATTGGCTCGCTCCTTTTTGTTTCTAAAATATTTAAGAGGAACGTTATCGTATTAAAAAGTAGAGGATGTGTTTTGCCTGTATCAGCAATCTGTATAAAATTGATAACTATCTCAGCACTTTTTTTTGATAACATATCCGCCGCGAAATATTCTTGTATATTTCGGTGTTCAAAATACCAACCACCATTATTGAGTTCTCTCTCGATGAGCGGGTTTATTTTGAACTCCGACAGCTGTCCATCAGGAACAACTTCATTTAAATTTTCATCACTAATTGTATTAGCATGCATTAATTCATTAATAAGTGAAATTTTAGAAGAATTCTTCTTTATTTGATTAATATTTAAATGAAGTTTTTTGAATTTCACGTTTTCATCAGAACTTAATCTTTCACTAATGTAATTTTCCCATAGGATTTTTTTATTTTGAGGATACGTACTATGGCTTTGAATATACTTTGCCAAAACTTCAATCAAAAAAGGATTAGCCAAGAAAGTATAATACTCATTTGGCAAATTATCATTTTCTCTTTGTGTTATTGTATTCAATAATATCATTCCTTCTTCAAGCGATAAATCATTGAGAAAGTATACTTTGAAGTCATCTATCCTTTTTACATAGCTCTCATACACATTTGTTCTACAACTTAGTACCCATTTGATATAATTACTATGTTTACTTGTTTTCCTGACATACTCTTCAAATTTTGAAAGAAAGTCTTCAATATCTCTAATCTCATCAATGCCATCTAATACTATAAAGTAGCTTGAATATTCTGTTAGATTAATGTCCAAATATGTTTCTAATTGACAAGAAGACGTGAAGTTTCTTAAGTTTTTATATATCGGGAAAATATCTTGCTCTCCTTCCTTCCACATGGACAATGCCAATTCCTTTAACTCCGTTGATTTACCTAAACCAGGATTTCCCAGAATGATAATTCTGTTTTCTTTGGCTGTTATTTCAGCTAACGTGTATTTCAACTCATTTCGAACAGAATATGTTTTTTTTGCCTTATCAACATCTACAGAAAATGACCTCAAAACATAATTCATGTTTTTCTGTATTTTAGTTAGATACTTTTCTTTGTCTTCCGTCCTTAATACAATTTTTTTAAAGGGCTTTTTCGAGAAAATATAGTTTTTAAACCTATTTATTTCTTTTTCATGATCAATATAAAAGTTAGGCTCCTCATTATATATTGCGAAATAAAATTCCCTGTTCAAGGCAAATAATTCCTTAATCCTATTATCTATGTCCAGCAAATAGCTTTTAATTCTAAATACTTTATTCCTAAGTGCTGATGCCTTTTCATCGTTATCCTCATTACTAAATCTTGAACGGGGATTAATTGCTAAAAATAAATCTTCTTCAGTTGGGTAATAATTCTTTTCTAAATCCCATTCTTTCTTGATAATGTTTCCAATATCCAAATCATTACTATAGTTTTTACACTCAATAAATATTTTTTTTTCTGTATAATGATGAGTGACCACTATTAATATATCAAATCCATGTTGTGACCCTCCTTCCTGCAATCTAGACTTTGTTACAACGAATCCTATTTCTTCAAATAGCCATACAAAAAAGTCTTTTACAACTTTTTCAAAGTCCGCTCCCAATTTTTGACTTTTAGCCCTTGATACCTTCTTCATATAAAATTATTTCCTAAAATAGAGTAGTTTATCAAAAATAACACTTAATAATTATACTTTTTGATACGGCAAGAATGAGAAAATTTAGCGAGATAAATAGATTGACGAAGATTTGAATATTATAAGTAATCCATCAAAGAAAAGCAAGGGTTTTATCTCCGCTATTGCGTAATGGCCATTTGTTAGTTGAAGACCAATTTAAAAGAGTTCATTGAATACTCTTGATTTAAAAGAGCATACTAATAGTTTACACTTGTCTTGTTTGTTAATCTGAAATTCTAACAATCTGTAATTAGATTCATTTATTTCAATTCCTGTCCGTTCATTAATTCTTTCTATGTATGATTTCCAACTGGTATTATGAATTGGGATTGGAAATAACACAAAAGCCACAATCCCATAAGACGAATTAAGTTTTCGCGTATCGTCAATTATGGATTGAATATTCTTTGTAATTGGTCTTATGCTATTCTTTATTCCTGCTATTTTCCAATTCGTATTAGGCGTTTTAAGTTCAATTTTGTAATTATGATATTCATACTCAAAAGCTATATCACATCTAGATCTATTTCTTTCATGTTTCGATTCTACTTCAACATTTTTCATTCCTTGTTTCTCCAACTTATGTGCAAGTTCAAATTTAAGCCATCCCTCGAACTTAGCTTTCTGTCTCAAGAAGACAGGCATAATATCTTTTCTAGAGCTTAATATTGTGGAAATTGCTTCATTAATAATTTTATCCATATTATTAATTTAATGAGTCGCTATTTGTTTGAATTTGTATTAATTTGTCTAGCAAGGCATCTATTTTGTCCATTCTATTTTTGTTCATATTTAATGAACGGGTACTTGAAATATTAATAATTGCATTTGCTCTATATCTTGTTATCAATCCAATACTTAATGAGATATTTTTAATTTCAATCACTAAATCTAATATTGCCGCATTCAAAAGTTCGGGCTTTAAGAATTCAATTGCAGTATCAGATTGGTTTTGTATCTCATCTGATTCATCTGGGAAATGTTCCTTCAGTTTGTCAAAGTAATTAGATAACTGGTCAAAAGTTTCAATGATTCTATTTTTCCCTTTAAGTCTGTAAGCAGAAATAGGATCAACTAATGACAAGTCATCTATAGATTTTTTGTAACTATCTTCTAATTCTTCAAGCCTATCTGCAACATCATCTTCCGCTAAATCAGGAATTATCCTTTTATAAAATGACTCAAGGTACTTTTTACCTTCTTCTGTTTGAGCTTCCTTGGGAAGCCTTTTTAAAACTTTTTTTGCTATAATTTCAATATCCTCGGAAGTATCAAGTTGTCTAAATGCATATAGAGTTTCTAGCAAATAGAATAGTACCTTTTTCTTAATTCGTTTATCCTCTCTTCTTGTTTTAAACCATTGTCCTAACTCATTTAAGAGCCAACCAAATGCCACACTTCCAAGTGCAGATATGTATGTCCATATGTTATTGCTCATTTTGTGTAGGATTTTGTGGTTTGCAGCTAACTCACTTATCCCTTTCATTTTTCATACTATGCTTCCTATTTCAATAGGCTCATAAGGTTCTCAGCAAGCTCTATACAAATCTAACAAATAACCCTGCATATCCAAACCCCTGCTAGCCTATTAACAAATGTTGCCGGATACCAACCTCTATGCCCTGCCCCCCATCCACAGCCAATTTTCCCGACTTACCCCCCATTCGCCCTATCCACCAAAAACTCCCTCCCCCCCTTGCCCATTTCTCCGTCCTTTGTTATATCCGATGCTCATCTTTAAAACTAAGCAATGGCTGTATCCTTAAAAACATCGCCATGCCTGAAAACACCTGAGCATGGATACATCCCCCCCACAAAAAAAGGGAGGCCATCTTACGACGGCCTCCCGGAGAAGCAGAACACTCAGTATTCAACTTAAGCAGTTACTGCAGAAGGACTTAAGCTGATGTTGAGGGTGGAGATGGTACCGACGAGGACCTTGTGGCCGGGGATGGTTTGGGGTTGGAAACCATCGGCGGTGACGAGGAGGGTATAGTTACCGGAAGCCAGAGGGGCGATTTCGAATTTGCCCACATCATCGGTTATGGCACTGTCGCCCGTTTCATCGATGGTGATGGACACCCCGGGGACAGGCTTGTTGTTGATGGCATTGGTGACCACACCACGCACACCGGCAGCACCGGCACCGCTGACACGATAGAGGAGGTTGCTGAAAATGAAGTCGGGCAATTGCTCATCATTGTTGCGGAAGATTTCCTGTCCATCGGCCAACATCTTGCTCAGATCGCGGTAGACCTGATTGGTGGCTTTGATCTTACGCTTGGTTTGCTTGGCAGCTTCTTCATCGGCTTTCAGAAAATCCTGATGGAGGGCAATAAACTCTGCGCGTGCGGTACTGACCTTTACAGGAAAGTTGGCAGGCATGACGTCGTTGGCCGAGAGGGTACTTGCTTTTTCCGTGGCATAGGTATTGCAGAAATTCATCAGGGCTACGACGGAGTCCCAATTGTTTCGCTGACAATAGATATAATGCTCTTGTCCGGCAGCTTCATACTCCGCCTTGAGTTGATTGGCGGGGAAGCTGTCTTCGATATAGCTTTTCAGGGATTGGAAATGATTCATACAAACTCTGGCAGCTTCTTTCAATTGCACCCTGAGGTTTTCGGGAATGGCATTGCGCTGTTGTTCGGCCGGAAGGGCTTCGGCAGCTTCAAGCTCTGTCAATTTTGCTGCGATAAAGGCAGCGGTGTATTTGGGTTTGAATGCCGTAAAATCGGAGAGATTTTCCTGGCATGAGCTCCAGCCGAGGCGAGCGATGGTGTATACTTCTTGTTGAGTACACGGATATGTTTTCTTTAGCATTTTTATAAAATTTAAGTGTGTTTATTAAATATTTGAAATAGTCATTGAATGTAATGACCGAATTTTCTGCTTTCAAAGAATCCGATCGAGGGTTGGATGCCTGAGGGTGAACTTCATTTCTAAGAAGCCATTTTGCTGCTACCCTATTCGCCTATCCTTATTGAATAAGACGAAAAGCATCCGATCATTTGCATACCTGAGCAGCGATATGCCTATATCTTAAAGGAGGGGCCCGTGTGGGTAAACAGGTAATATTTACAATCATTTTTTGATGTTTCATAGGGTATGTGACATTCTTTATAATGAATGCGACACGTTGGATAATCGAAGCGACACGTTTGATAATGGATGCGACACGTTTGATAATGGATGCGACAAGCTTGATAATGAATGCGACACGCTTGATAATGAATGCGACACGTTTGATAATGGATGCGACACGTTTGATAATGAATGCGACACGTTTGATAATGAATGCGACACGCTTGATAATGAATGCGACACGCTTGATAATGAATGCGACACGTTTGATAATGAATGCGACACGTTTGATAATGAATGCGACACGTTTGATAATGAATGCGACACGTTTGATAATGAATGCGACACGGATAGCAGCCCCGATGAAACGATTGAATACCAATAAGATACCGACTGCGATGTCGTTTGTTGAAGGATTCATCAGGATTAGATATTTCATGATTTGTTTTTTATATCTCGCTTTGATGGGACAAACGTATTTCGCCGGGTATGGAAAAACGTTCACCTATGTGAAGGTTTTGGATTTTAACAAAATGTTAGTTTTTTCCCGGGAGTGTTCAGGGGATGGTTAATATTCATGCATTTCGGGCCTTTGTGTATAGCCGATGAGGAGTTATTCTAATTTGAAATGGTGAGGTCAGAATCTAAACGCTCCTCCATCAACAACTATACGTTCTAAACTCCCTCACCCCGGCAGATCCCGGTCTGCCCCGGCATGAAATTTTGTGGAAGAGACGAGACCATACAAGCCGGGACAACCGGGATGACATTCCTTAATTTAAATTCCGTTGGATTGGAGAGCTCTTCGAGATGCTGAGGCTGACGATACTGTTGCTACGGTGCTGTCATCCCGCTCTCACACTCCGCTCTCACTCTGCCCGCTGTGCGGGTTGCAGCCGGGATGACATTCTTTAATTTAAATTCCGTTTCATTCGAGCTTACGCAGATCGCTTCGTAGCGGTGGATTGTCCCGCACGTGCGGGATGGCCTCCTCGCAATGACGAACACGACCTTGTGCCTCCTCGCAATGACGGAAAGGATGGTGCCTCATACCATTGACCTGTTCGCCCATCATCTCCTATTCATTCTCTTTCCCTGGGGCGAGCGCAGCCTCGACCTCATTTTCATGCTCATTCTTTCTCTTTCCCTTTCTCTTTCTCTTTCTGCTTCACCCTGCCCCGGTACGGGATTCAGGGCTCCGGAAATCGCTGTTGAATTGACCGGGGTTTATATCGGGAGCAAAAAAATCATGAACCGCAGGGTCCTCCAGAG
This sequence comes from Chitinophagaceae bacterium, assembly GCA_016786845.1. Classification (GTDB taxonomy): domain Bacteria; phylum Bacteroidota; class Bacteroidia; order Chitinophagales; family Chitinophagaceae; genus OLB11. The sequence goes on from JAEUVB010000021.1 coordinate 122,351, forward strand.
CGAGAGACCGCTGCGGAGACTACAATCATGAACCGCGTCCTCCATACTTACTCCATTTTCATTTACTTTTGCCCCATGCATCGTCTACTCACCCGTGAAGTCCGTATTGGCCAATTGCTCATTGGCGGCAATCATCCTGTTCGCATACAAACCATGACCACCACCGACACCCTCGATACGGAGGCGACCGTGGCCCAGACCATACGCTGTATTGAAGCCGGTGCCGAATTGGTGCGCATCACCGCTCCGAGTAAAAAAGAAGCGGAAAACCTGCAGGCCATCAAAGATGAATTGCATCGCCGGGGTTATACCACGCCCCTCGTGGCCGATATCCATTTCACACCCAATGCTGCTGAAATTGCAGCCCGAATAGTCGAGAAGGTTCGCGTGAATCCGGGTAACTATGTCGACAAGAAAAAGTTTGAACAAATTGAATATACCGATGCCGAATACGCCGAAGAAATCGAACGCATTCGGGAGCGCTTTACACCTTTGGTGCTCATCTGTAAAGAACACGGCACCGCCATGCGCATCGGTACCAATCATGGTTCGCTCAGCGATCGCATCATGAGTCGCTACGGCGATACCGCTATCGGTATGGTAGAGAGTGCCATGGAGTTTCTGCGCATTGCCCGCGACAACGATTATCATCAGATTGTGCTGAGCATGAAGAGCAGCAACCCCAAGGTGATGATAGAAGCTTATCGATTGCTCGTACAACATATGCAGGATGAGTTTGGCGAATGCTATCCCCTCCACCTCGGTGTTACGGAAGCCGGAGACGGCGAAGACGGTCGCATTAAAAGTGCGCTCGGCATTGGCACCCTTTTAGCCGAAGGCATAGGCGATACCATACGGGTTTCTCTCACTGAAGAACCGGAAGCGGAATTGCCGGTGTGTAAAAACATTGTGGCACAATATGCGATTCCCGAAAATGTGACTCCGCGCAACTCCATTGTGCTCACTCAAGCCGACACCTTTCAGAAACCTAAAACCATACTCAATGTCGGTGGCGATAAAGTACCGATTGTAATAGCCGACCTGGCCAAGATACCGGAACTGACACCCGAAGACTTGCAGGCTGTGGGTTATACCTACAATGCCAACCTCGACAAATGGAGCATTGCCGATCAGGCCGCCGATTATGTGTTTTGTAATGAAGTGCCTTCCTTTGCCTTGCCCGGCACTTTGGGTATACTCACTTATTATCAGCAGTGGATTTATTATTGTGTGAATCCGCATTGCTTTCCCCTCTTCGACATCCTTCAATATCTCGAACCTTCTTATATCAAACACGACCGTTTGAATTTTGTGATGCTGGAAGCCAATCCATCGGCCTACCCGCAAGCCGTAAAAGAAAGAATATTACAAGGATTAAAAAATGATACCGCTGCTATTCTTTGTTTGAGCAGCACTTCTGCTACACCCATCGAAGATTGTCGAAACACGGCACATTGGTTGAAAGCGAACGGCATTCATTTACCCTTAAGCATTATTGTAGACAGCCCAGCCGCCACCCTCGACGAAGCACTGATCAAGTACAGTGTAGAAGCAGGATCTTTATTGCTCGAAAATGTATTGCAGGGCATTTGTCTGGGTTATCAATTTGGAAAAGCCACTCCGCGTGAAACAGCCATCGAAGAAATTCGCAGTCTCAACTCCATAGGCTTTGGCATATTGCAAGCCACACGCACACGCATTTCTAAAACGGAATATATCTCTTGTCCCAGTTGCGGACGCACCCTGTTCGACTTACAGGAAACAACCGCACGTATACGCGCCGTGACCCATCACCTCAAAGGCGTCAAGATTGCCATCATGGGTTGCATCGTAAACGGACCGGGTGAAATGGCCGATGCGGATTTCGGATATGTAGGCAGCGGTGTGGGCAAAATTACCTTGTATAAAGGCAAGGAAGTGGTGAAGCGGAATATTGATAGCGAAGTGGCGGTTGATGAATTGATTGGCTTGCTGAAGGAGAATGGGGTTTGGGTGGAGAGGTAGTAGCTAGTAGTAAGTAGTAAGAGGGCGATGGGCAAATGGACTTCGATGAAGTGCTGAATGATAAGATTCTCAGAGAACCGAATTGTACCTCTGTGTTTTGAATACAAGGACATTAAACTTTTGATTCCCTTAAAAGAAATCCCTGTAACACTATTTCATGATGCCTGACTCATTTGCCATAAAGGCTTCACCAAGGTGGCCAATCCGACCCCGAGAATAAGGAACAGAATAATGAGTTGGAATTGTTTTTCGGAAATAAAAACCAAGAGACGTTTTCCAATATAGGAACCTAAAAGACTGACCATAATCAGAAAAGGAATTAAGTAAAGATCGTGCCAATGAACATAACCATTGGCGGTATACACCACACTTCGGCTGGCATCGATAAATAAATCAATCATGGCAGAAGTAGCAATGAAAGCCTCTTTGCCATAACTATAAGAAGCCAATACCATGCCCCGAATGGCGCCTCCTGTACCCAGCAGTCCGGCCACAAAACCGGATATCGCACCTCCCGCCATCAAATTCACCGCACGCTTTTTAACCCTGAATTGTCGAAAAATAATGAGGAATAAACTGAATAAGATCAAAAATACCGAGAGTGCCATCTCTAAATAATCCGATCGGATATACTTGCTGAGGATAGCACCCAGACTCACCAATAGAACGGCGGGAATACCAAGATATAAGACCGTTCGTTTATCTATGCCTTTGTGAAACAATGCGATTTTACTGAGATTGCTGCTCACATGAAACAGCGCCGTGATTCCGAGCACAGATTGAAAGTCGAGAAAATAACCGGCTATGGGCACAAAAAACAAGGATGAGCCAAAGCCGCCTACGGTACCTAATATCTCTGCGACCAATGCCAAAAGTAAAAACCAGATCAGATGTTCTGTCGCAATCATAAGCAGCAAAGGTAGTTAGCTTAATGGGAATATTGTAGTAAGTACTTCAACGTAGCGGTTAAAATCAGAAGAATGTATTTAGGAAGAAAAAATTAAGTCGCCCCCTACCTTGTCTTTGAAAATATAGATACGATATTTAAAAATGATTAACCGCCGTTCATCCATTCCCTGAGCGAGGTTCTGCACATTTATCCTATCTTGCGTACACAATTCATTTTCTATGCGCCCTACATTCAAACACGGAAAAAAATATTTGATTGGTCTTTTAGGAGGTATTTCCCTCATGTTCTTTATTCAGGCCAAAGAGCAGGATTCCTTTTTTGAACTCACCAAAAACATGGAAGTGTTCACCAGCCTTTTTAAGGAATTGAACACTTATTATGTGGACCCCATACAACCGGGCAAAATTGTGAAGACAGGTATTGATGCCATGTTGAATGAATTGGACCCTTATACCAATTATATTACTGAAGAAGATATTGAAGACTACCGCTTTCAAACAACAGGTAAATACGGCGGTATCGGCAGCACAGTGCGTAAAAAAGACGATTACATTGCCATAGGTGAACCTTATGAAAACAGTCCCGTCATCAAAGCCGGATTGAAGGCCGGTGACCTCATCATTGAAATAGACGGACACAGCACCAAGGGAAAAGAAATTGAAGACGTCAGTAAATTTTTAAAAGGTTCACCGGGCACACAACTTAAAGTAAAGATCAGAGAAGCCATCACTGGTGCCGAATCGGTGAAAACCATTACCCGTGAGGAGATCAATGTGAGCAGCGTACCTTATTCAGGTATGGTGGGACCAAATAATGAATATGCCTATGTGCGTTTATCACAATTTACCGAACGTTGCGGCTCTATGCTGCGTGCAGCCTACGACAGTTTAAAACGGGCCAATCCGAATACCAAAGGCGTCATCCTCGACCTGCGTTACAATCCCGGGGGATTATTGGATGAAGCTGTGAATATCTGCAATATTTTTATGAATGGCGGGCAATTGGTAGTGAGTACAAAAGGTAAAAACGAAGAGTGGGACAAAGAATATAAAACATCGGGTACTCCTTGGGATGAAAAGATTCCTGTAACCATTCTGATCAATCGAAATTCTGCTTCAGCCTCAGAAATCGTTGCCGGCACCATGCAGGATCTCGATCGGGGCGTTGTGATCGGTCAACGCAGCTTTGGTAAGGGCCTGGTACAAACTACCCGCAACCTGAGCTTCAATGCCAAACTGAAAGTAACCACCGCCAAATACTATACTCCGAGTGGCCGATGCATACAGGCTTTAGACTATACCCACAGAAACGAAGATGGCAGCGTAGGTGAAATTCCGGATTCGATCAAAACCAAGTTTAAAACCAAAAGTGGCCGTACGGTCATGGACGGCGGCGGAATAGACCCGGATATTAAAACGGAAAGCAAGGAAGCGATACGCATCATCTCTACCCTGAATTCGAAATCATTTGTTTTTGATTATGCCACACAATATGTTTCCAAACATCCAAGTATTGCTTCGGCTAAAGACTTTACGCTCAGCGATGCTGAATTCGATGATTTTGTGAAATGGCTGGACACTAAAGACTATTCCTATAAAACCAAGACCGAAGAAGCCCTGGTGAAATTTAAAGAAGTGGCTGAAAAGGAAAACTATTACGATGCCATTAAAAAAGATTTTGAAACCTTGCAGCATACCTTGTCTCACGATAAAATGCAGGATTTACTGAAGAACAAAAAAGAGATCAAACGATTATTACAGGATGAAATCATTACCCGCTATTATTTTCAACGCGGTCGTTTGCAAAATCAGTTGATGGATGATGATGAATTAAAAGAAGCGATTAAAGTATTGGCTGATCCGGCAAGGTACAATTCAATACTGGCCGGCAAATAATCATTCACACGAAAGGCTGAAATGCCAAGATTTTATCATAGAAAGACACCTTGCCTTTCTACATTAGAATGTATTCAGGGTTGAATTCAGATGTTTAATATACGGTCCAACGATCCTCAGGAACCGGACACCAAGACATTAGACATTGATCATCAGTGGCATCAGCAACATCAGCAAATCTTCATTCTCTCTTTTGTCTACGGGTTTTACCAAACCTGCACGGGTAGGTGTACTGAGTTCAAAAACGATTTCTTCGCTATCCATCACCATCAGCAATTCCAGTAATAACTTAGAATTGAAAGCGATTTTCATGTCTTCGCCGGTATACTGACAAGGCATGCGCTCGTTACCTTCAAATGAAAAATCCACATCCTGTGCGTACAAGTGCAAATTATTCCCTTCTATATCCAGTACAACCTGATTGGTCGTTTTGTTGGCAAATACACTCACCCTGCGAAGCGCACTCACGAAGGATTCCTTACTAATCGTCATTTTATAAGGAACATCTGCAGGAATAACGACTTTATAATCAGGAAATTTAGCATCAATGAGTCGGCAACTTAAATTGATATTTTCTCCCTGAACAAATAAATGATTACTGTTATAGGAAAGGTTCACCTCTGTGGATGCCCCTAAATTATTCTTCAACTGCGCCAAGGCCTTTTTCGGAACAATAAATTTGTCATTGGCCGGGCATTTCACGTCAGTTTTGATACAACGTACCAAACGGTGAGCATCCGTAGCCACGAGGGTCAGGTTAGATTTACTCAATTCGAAATAAACACCGCTCATAGCCGGGCGGAGGTCATCCGTACTTACGGCCACAACGGTTTTAGCGATACCATCACTTAATTCGGCTGCAGACATGGAAAAACTGCTGGTATCCTCTGCCTTGGGCTCTTTCGGGTAATTTTTGGCATCCTCCCCGACGATCTTGTATTTCCCTTGTTCGCTGGTGATATCGATACCATAATCTGTTGGGCTAATGTCGAATGTTACGGGTTGTTCGGGCAGGTTTTTCATATAATCCAACAGCACCTTGGCCTGTATACAAAGACTGCCACTTTCGTTGGATTGTACATCCATGGTTACCTTCATCATGGTCTCTAAATCGGTACTCACAATCGTCAGCTTGTCTTTTTCCAGTTCGAATAAAAAGGACTCCAGAATCGGCAAAACGTTATTCGTACCAATAATACCACTGATACTTTGCAAGTTTTTATGGAGTGTTCCGGAAGAAACGATAAATCTCATGAAGGGTCTGTTTTAGAGTATTGAAAGGACAAATATAGACAAAAAAGGGAATACCCAAGTGGTCGGCTCAAGCAGCCTGTTCAGGCAGTTTTTCTCAACCTTTCATTACATTCACTTTTTAATTACCTTAGCATTCCTATGGGATTATTCGACAAATTATTCGGGTTGGGCAAAAGCGACCCTGCCGAAGTAGAAAGGGCTGCCGGCTTGTCCAGAATCCGTTTTGGACGCTATTCAGACAACAACAAATCACTGGCTAAGACCAATCGCTGGTACGAAGCCGAAGACTTATTCAAGCAGAAAAAGGTGGAAGAAAGCATTGTCACCTTTTTCGATTACCTGCGTGACGAACAAGAGGATAATGTCAGACTCACCAAAGAAGCTGACGGCAGATATACCTTTGAAATTTATCAGGGAACCAAGATCGTCAAAGGGCAAATCGATGATAAAGAATTTACCGCATCGGTCTCTTTGGCCCGTATGGAAAAAAACTCCATCCCGGTCATGCGTCGCTTGCTGGAAATGAATTACAGTCTGTATTACAGCCGATATGCACTGCACGAAGACCGCCTCTGTATGTTGTTCGACTCTCACCGTGATGTTTGTTCGCCCAATAAGCTCTATTACGGTCTGAAAGAACTGGCCACGAAAGCCGATAAGCAAGATGATCTGCTGGTTACAGATTTTGCCACTTTAAAGTCTGTGGATGACTCACATGTTGAAAAATTCCCGGAAGCTGAAAGCGAAGTGAAGTATCGTTATTTTCGTTTATGGATCGAACAGACTTTAAAACGCATCGACGAACTCAATCAGGACAGTTTTTCCGGTGGTATTGGCTATATGCTTTTATCGCTCATTTACCGCATCGACTTCATGATCACTCCTGAAGGAAAATTGCTGAACGAAATAGAACGGATCAATAATCTTTATTGGTCCAATAAAGAAGAAAAGACCGCTGTGGAACGGAATCAAATCCTGAAAGATGCCTTTTCAAAATTATTGACCTGGCCCAAAGAAGAAGTACTGAAATATTTTTATCGGGCGAAGGCCACCTTTGCCATCACTGCACCCAAGCCACACAGTGTATTGGCCGATAGTATCCGTGCGTCCAATGAAAACATGTTTTGGTATCGCGAAAATAAGTATCCGGACATTGCACTTCAGGTGATGGAATATGGCTTTGCTTATGGTCAGTTTTCATACAGCTTACCCAAACCTGTCAGTGATCTATTTCGCCTGTATATGCATATCAACTATGGAGAATTTTTTCAGGAACTCGGGTTCAAAGAGAACTATTATAAAAATGAAGAATTCGCTGTTACCGATATTAAAAACAAAATACAGGAAATCATTCGTGAATTTAAAGACAAGTATCCTCATCTGAAACTGGATACAGACAGACTCAATTTCAATAACCTCATCGACTTCGATCTTTCTTTTTTAACCGAAATTCTGGCACTGAATTTTGACAACAAATAAACTATGAACCTCAACGAGATTATTGAACAGTTTAAAACTGCAGTCATACAAATTGCTACCCAACAGTCGACGGGAACAGGATTTTATATTGCCGAGTACAACCTCATCGTGACCAATCACCATGTAGTTCGCGATGCCGGCGACGTAACCATTAAAGGAAAGAATTTCGAAAAACAATTTTCGAAAGTATTATTCTCTGATGCCAAACATGACCTCGCTTTCTTGGCTCCACCGGAAGGACAAATTGCCTTTCCGGTTATCCCCTTGGGAGACTATACCCTCCTGAGGGATGGCGATTCCGTACTAGCCATTGGCCACCCTTATGGCCTCAATTACTCGTCTACACAGGGGGTTATTTCAAGGGTAGATCGGGTACAAAACGGGCTGAAATATATTCAGATTGATGCGGCCATCAATCCCGGCAACAGCGGCGGGCCATTGGTCAACCTGAATGGCGAGGTGATTGGTGTCAATACTTTTATCATTCGTGGTGGCGACAATCTTGGATTTGCCCTTCCTTCCAGTTATCTCAAAGAAGCCCTGGAAGAATACAATACCGTTCGTGGAACCATAGTGGTCCGCTGTCCATCTTGCTCCACCATGGTGACGGATCAAAACATCGATGGTGAATATTGCCCCAATTGCGGGACTAAAATTGAGATGATCAAACCCAAAGAAAATCAGGTGGAAGTGACCGGCATTGCCAAGACCATAGAAACCATACTCGAACGATTGGGTAAGGATAAAGAACTGGCGCGGATGTCGACGAATAACTGGGAGGTAAAAGCCGGCAGCGCGACCATCAAAATCAATTATAATCCGGATACGTTTTTTATTGTCGGAGATGCTTTTTTATGTCAGTTGCCCAAACAAAATCTGGGGCCGGTGTATGAATTTCTAATGAAGGAAAATTACAATTTGAAGAGTATGTTGTTTAGTGTTGCCGAACATGATATTGTGCTGAGCAGTCTGACCTATGATATGGACCTCACCATTGAAAATGGGGAAATCATGATGAAGGCCTTGTTTGAAAAGGCAGATTATTACGACAACTATTTGATTGATACCTATCAATGCACTCCCCGACTGGAAGAAAGTTAAAGCGTCGGTTTCGAATCTATTTTTTTAAGACCCTGATCAGGCGTACATTTACTTTACAAATTTTTAAACATGTTTCTAATGTTGCTTGGGCTCTTGTTATTGGCCCTCTCCAATCGGTTACCGGCTTCACTCGCGCGCTTTCAAGATCCGTCAAAAGTAAAAAACGGACTGAGAATTTCGGGCCTCCTCATCATAGGCATCGGCATCATGACTTCTTGTGTGAAGCAAATCGATGCAGGTTATGTGGGCGTGCAATCGCTCTTTGGAAGCATCAAGCCCGGAATCTTAAACAGTGGTCTTAATTTTGTTAATCCACTGGTCGTTATCAAACATATTGATGTCCGCACCCAAAATTATACCATGAGTGGTGTGAATGATGAAGGAGATAAATCAGGAGACGATGCCATCAGGGTTTTGACCAAAGACGGTCTTGAAGTAACTATAGACCTGTCTGTATTGTATCGAGTGAATGCCGGTAATGCCCCGGAGTTGATGCGTAAAATCGGTACAGACTTCAAAGATAAAATCATTCGTCCGGTGACCCGCACCAAAATCAGAGATAATGCTGTATACTATGATGCCATTGAATTATATTCTACCCGCAGAGATGAATTCCAACAACGTATTTTCAAATCAATCGATGAAGAATTTGTCAAACGCGGCTTGATTTTGGAAAACTTATTGGTTCGGAATATTGCACTACCTCAAACAGTGAAGCTAACCATAGAAAGTAAAATCAATGCAGAACAGGATGCACAAAAAATGCAATTCATTTTGCAAAAAGAAAAACAGGAAGCAGAACGGAAGCGTGTCGAAGCACAAGGTATAGCGGATTATCAGCGGATTATCAATGAAGGACTTTCCGACAAACAACTACGTTATGAACAAATAAAAGCTTACCGTGAAATTGCCACTTCACCCAATACCAAGGTGATCATCATGCCGGATAAAGGCGGCAATATCATTCTGGATACCAAGTAAATTAACCGAGGCTTTCTACTGCCCTTGCGGCAATATGATCCCAATTGAACATCCGGTAAAATGCGTCATGATCATCGTTAAATGATTTGAGCAACAATTCTTCTATGGCTTGAGCATACGCCGGCCAATCCTTATCAGAGACCACTTGTAATCTTCCGGCAGTGATGTTTGCGGGTACACCGATTGCTCCATTTTTTGAGGACACTGAAGGAATCCCAAATCCAAGGGCTTCTACGAGTTTGGTTTTTATACCCCCGCCATCCTGAAGCGGATTCAGAAAAAGATCCGCTGCTAAAAAGTACTCATCAATATCATCCACAAAACCGCAATACACCATGCCTTCCTGAATAAATGCCTTCAGTTCATCATAAGAATCCGGAAGTCCTTTTCCGCAAACCAAAATCTTAAACCGTAGTCCTTTTTGATTGAGCAGGGGTAGTATCCTGTGTAATATATGATCGAGGGCATCCAAATTGGGTTTATAACTCAGGGTGCCATTAAACAAGATAATTTTCTCATCTTGATTGACTTGATGACGTTCCCGAATGCGGTCTCTCATAGCCTGAATGATCGTCTTTTCAGGCAGGGCATTGGGTTCTATGCCATAAGGAATCGTCACACACCGCTCCGCCTTTAGGCCATAATGAATAACGGCATAGTTCCGATCTTCATCGGTTTTAAACCATACATGGTCAGCAGTACGATAAGCCCAGCGTTCGTAATACCACATGATTTTCCACCACCATTTTCCAATACTGTGAAATCTTTCGCTTTCAATATTGTGGGAATGCACAATGGTCTTTATGGAAGATGTTTTAGAAGTCAACCAAAGTAACCAGGCATAATAAGGATGTTCGAACAGGATATGGGTGCTTTGCTGTTCCTTTCTCTTTTTTTGTAAGATGAAATACAAAAAGGTATTAAGGTATCGAAATTTTGAATTGGAAAGGATGGGAAATACCGGGTAACTTTCATTCGGCTCATTCTTTTGCGTCGTAATAGCCTGTAAAGAAATCAATTTGCTTAACGATTTGTAGCAAAGCGCGATTCCTTTTTGTCCGCCCATAACCGCAGGAAAAACCTTATACGGAATTAAAGCAAGAATTCGGATCGACGAGTTTTTCACATTCACGGGGTAAAGATAAAGTTATTTAGGGTCAGTTGGTTAAGTCGTAGGCGCTACAAATTCAAGGAAGCGTTAAAGGGATAGCCACGCCTGGGCGGGCAGCCATTTGACGCTGACGCAGAATACCGAAGTGAAATAGGTAATCGTGCAAAACGTCGTGCCTAGTTTTGCTCTCAACCTATTTTAGCACACGGCATTTCAGTTAGGTTCAAGTTGGAGATGCATACGACTAGTAAAAGGCATAAAATGAATAAATGGTATTAGAATTTTTGGTTAGGGAATTTATGCATTAATTGAATTTCAAAATGATTATTTCTGAAAATTTGAATGTTAAACAACAGGACCTATTTTACGCGCAGCTCGATAGGTTTTTGGGCAGCTTTGTAAGCCGGGAACCATGCAGCCAATAATGAAATGAGAAATACAGTCGCCATGACCAACAAAAAATCAAGCAGTCGCATTTCTACCGGATAAGCATCAATTAAATAGGATCCGCCGCTACCCAGCTTAATGATGCCAAAGGTTTTTTGTGCCCAGCAGATCAGCCATGCCAAAGCCATTCCGATGAGCGCTCCGCTCATGGAAATGAATAATCCTGTGGTGAGGAATAACCTTTGAACGCCCCCGTTTCGGATACCCATGGATTTGAGAATAGCGATATCCTTTTCTTTATCGATCACCAACATAGACAAAGAGCCTATGATATTAAAAGAAGCAATGATCAACATCATGGTGAGTATGGCGAATACGGCCCAACGCTCAGAAGCCATAATAAAATAAAGCGTTTTGTTTTGTTCGTATCGTGTTTCTGTTTTAAACGATGCAGGCAGCAGGCTCCGTAATTTCATGGCTACACGGTCTGCATCTGCATGCTCTTTTAACCTGATTTCTATGGCTGAAATTCGTCCTTCTCTTCCACTCAAACTCTGTACAAAGCTCAGTGGAGCTATAGCATACTGATTGTCTATATCTTCCTGAAGCATAAAAACACCCTTCACCATAAACAACAAATTGTTATAGGATTGCGTCAAATTGGTCTCCGACAAACTTTCTTCATTAAACGAATAACAACTCAGGGGCAACACAGATTCATCGTTGGCGCCTAATCGATTGGACAATCCTTTGCCAATGATCAATTCGGGCACTTCTTGCGTATCTGCAGAAAACATGGTACCATACTGTAAAGACTTTTGAATATGCGTGACGGTATCATAAAATTGATCCACACCTTTTAGCGTGGCAACGGCTTGATTTTCATCAAATGAATATAAAATTTTCTCTTCGAGTGTCTGACTAAAATCCGCCACTTCATTCATTGCACGAATTTGATTCCACGGAATCGAATCTGCGGAAAAGGTTTTTCCAACTGTAGCGGCGACTCTGATATCGGGATAAAATCCGCTGTATAAATTCTTGATGAAAGATTCAAAACCATTGAATACAGAGAGCACTATAATCAGCGCAGCGGTACTTACGGCCATAGCACCCATGCTGACCCATGAAATCATATTGATGGCACGGGTAGATTTTTTACCCTTGAAATATCGCCATGCAAATTGTAGAATCATCAGGGGGTGAAAATACATTAAAAAGCGATGATACCGCAAGGATAGACTCCGGATGAATTTTGATTTTTAACATTCTTTTACACCCTTTCACATGGCTCAACCATACCCTTTCTCTAATTTTGAATTCAAACACATACACCATGGAAACTGTAAAATCAAAAATCCTGCTCGTTGAAGATGATACCAATTTTGGAGAAGTCCTGAAGAAATACCTTGAACTCAACAACTATTTTGTTGTTCTGGCAAGAGATGGGATTCTTGGACTGGCTTCTTTTCGTGAAGAAAGATTTGATCTCTGTATCCTGGATGTGATGATGCCTAATATGGATGGGTTTACCCTTGCCGATGAGATTCGCAAGCTCGATGCTGAAATTCCGTTATTCTTTTTAACTGCGAAAGGTTCAAAAGACGATATGCTGACAGGTTATAACCTCGGTGCTGACGACTATCTGACCAAACCCTTTGACAGCGAGATCCTCTTGCACAAAATTAAAGCCATGATCAAGCGGAATTCAGAGTCTCTAAATGCCTTGAGTGATGTCACCAAATTTACATTGGGTAAATATGAATATGACAGTGCTCTTCACCAATTGGTGATTGAGGGTAGACTCATACAATTATCCCCTAAAGAAAATTCATTACTGCAGGTCCTCTGTGAAAAAATGAATGATTTGTTGACCCGTGAAGAAGCCCTAAAAAGAGTATGGGGCAGTGATACCTATTTCAATGGTCGCAGTATGGATGTATTCATCGGGCGCCTGAGAAAATATCTCAAGGAAGATGAATCCGTGAATATCGTTACGCATAGCCGCCTTGGATTCAGACTAATGGTTCCGGAAGCCCAGCCTGCCAACTAATACAACCAATCTCTAAGACTAAAAAATAGTCTATTTAGATTCATTATTTCATCCCGAGATATGAATGCCCTAACTTGCACCCAATCTTTACCATATGGGTTATTCATCTTTGGAGGAATGTTTGCTTGATTTGGAGAAGCACGGTCATTTGATACGGATCAAAGAAGAAGTAGATCCTTATCTTGAAATGGCGGCTATACATCTTCGGGTACATGAAGCAGGAGGTCCGGCCATTTTATTTGAAAAAGTGAAGGGTAGTAAATTCCGGGCCGTATCCAATCTTTTCGGCACTTTGGAGAGAAGTCATTTTATTTTCAGAAAGAATTTAGCGCAAGTACAACAGCTTATTGCACTTAAAAACAATCCCTTAAAAGCCCTCAAACACCCTATAGATCATTTTAGTTCAGGGCTCGCAGCTTTAAAAGCCATTCCGCTCAAAAACCCCTCATCAAAGCTGGTATTGTTTGAAGAAATTCAAATCAGTGATTTGCCGCTAATTCATCATTGGAAAAATGATGGCGGAGCTTTTGTAACGCTGCCGCAAGTCTATACAGAAGATCCGGATCAACCGGGCATCATGCAGGCCAATTTGGGTATGTATCGGATCCAACTGACGGGCAATGAATACCAAACGGACCGGGAAATTGGATTGCATTATCAACTGCATCGGGGCATAGGCGTACATCAAACTAAAGCGAACCGAAAGGGTATTCCACTCAAAGTAAGTTGTTTTGTGGGCGGACCACCGGCTCACAGTGTTGCTGCAGTTATGCCTTTACCAGAAGGCATGAGTGAAATGACATTTGCCGGTGTACTTGGGGATCGCCGATTTCGTTATACTTATGTCGATGGATATTGTATCAGCACAGATGCCGATTTTGTCATCACCGGAGAGGTATACCCGGGCGAAGTCAAGCCCGAAGGTCCTTTTGGTGATCATTTGGGGTATTACAGTCTGCAACATCCCTTTCCATTGATGCGTGTGCATAAGGTTTATGCCCGAAAAAATGCGATTTGGCCATTCACCGTTGTAGGCAGACCACCGCAAGAAGATACCAGCTTTGGCCAACTCATTCATGAGATTTCAGGAAGTGCTTTACAGGCCGAAATACCGGGATTGAAGGAAGTCCATGCGGTGGATGCAGCGGGTGTACATCCTTTGCTTCTGGCCATTGGCAGTGAACGATATACACCTTATTTACAGACCCGTCAACCCGCAGAATTACTCACGATTGCGAATCATATACTCGGCACCGGACAATTGAGTCTGGCTAAATTTTTATTCATTACTGCCGATGATACGCAAGTCCTTCACGCACATCATATCCCTGAATTTTTTCAATACATTCTGAAACGTCTGGATCAAAAACGTGATCTCCATTTTTACACCCAAACCAGTATCGACACCCTGGATTATTCCGGAGACGGATTGAATACGGGTAGCAAAATAGTCATTGCAGCATATGGAGATGTGATTCGGGAATTATGTACCACTGTACCTGATTGCTTACAAGAATGGAAGACGGTATGGGTGATGCCCGGCATTATCGCATTGCAATTACCTCCCTTCCGTGACTATGAATATGCGAATCAGGAAGTCAGTTATTTATCTCAAAAATTATCTGCTCATTTGTCTGACCTGCATACCACCCCCATGATCATACTCTGCGATGATGCTTCATTTGTAGCCGAAACATTGAATAATTTTTTATGGGTGAGTTTTACCCGCTGCAATCCATCTCACGATGTGCATGGCATTGAGGCATTTACTGAGAATAAACATTGGGGATGTCGGGGTCCGGTATTGCTCGATGCACGTATCAAACCCCATCATGCACCGATATTGGAAAAAGATACAGTGGTAGAAAAAAGGATAGAACACTTTTTTGATTCCAATGGCTCTCTCAAAAAACAGTTGCCATAAGTCATGGGTCACACATAACTCACGGTCATTTTATAAATCTTCATTTCCTGATTGAAATATAAAATCCCCATCGATGTAACCTGGTCGGTATCATTCATAAATCGAAGGATTAGTTTATAGTCTTCAAAGTTAACATCAAACAATTTGTATTTAAAGTAAGGGAATTTTTCACGTGTATATTCCCAATACAGCTTGAGTGTTTTTTTGCCTTGTAGTCGGCCATTCGATTCACTGATAAAAGCTTTAATATTATTGGATATGATCTCAACATCTTCTGTAAAATACTGAAGAAATTCCTCCAGCACCATACTGTTCCAGTCAGTGACAATCTGACGCGCAAAGAGTTCCGCATTCATACGGTTTCTAAACATACCTAAAGATACGCGATAAATAATTACGAAAAATTGATTATCCGTATAGAATCATTCTATAGACTCAATAATCCTTTACTCAAACACCGCCTTCATCTCAACTTGTACAAATTCACTCAATTCCCTGACTGTTTCCGCCGAGAAATCAAATCGAATGCCTGCGGTTTTATATAGCTCAGGCAATGTTTGTGTATTGCCTTTGCTCAAAGCCAGCATGTAAAGGTCGAGCGTTTTTTCTTTGTCGGCTTTATACTGCTTCCACATGGCCAATGCTCCCAATTGGGCAATACCATATTCGATATAATAGAATGGCACTTCAAATAAATGCAATTGCTTTTGCCAAAGAATAGCACGGTATGATTCCAGGCCATCCCACAAAATATTTTTCGGTGAAAATTCTTGATGAATCTCGAGCCAGGCTGAAGTACGTTCTGCCACACTGTGGCCCGGATGAGTGTACAACCAATGTTGAAATTTGTCTATGGTTGCGATCCATGGGAAAATCGACAAGGCCCTTTCCAATTCTTCAGCTTTGGCTCTTTTGAGTTCGGCTTCATTCGTGTAAAATACGGGCCATTGGTCCATGCTGAATAATTCCATACTCATGCTGGCGAGTTCGGCCATCTCCATCGGATATTCCTTGAAGGCACTGAGCGACAAATCATGACTTAAAAAGGAATGCAGGGCGTGTCCACCTTCATGCATCATGGTCACCACATCATCTGCAGTACCTGCTGCATTCATGAAAATGAAGGGGGCACCGGTTTCAGCCAAGGGGCAGTTATAACCTCCCGGAGCTTTCCCTTTACGACTATCCAAGTCAAATTGATTCAGGGCTTTCATTTTGCGCAAACAATCACCGAAGTATGGTCGCAGATTTGAAAATGCCTGAATGGATTTTTCCAGAAGTTCCTCTCCATTCTGAAAGGGCTCTAATGGTTTTTGTCCTTCCGGTTCTGCATCGACATCATAGGGCTTCAAATGATCGAGCCCCAATTGCTTCCGTTTGTGTTCGTAAAGTTGTTCGACGATGGGTGTAATAAATTGTTTGATGGAGTCGTGGAAATTTTCGCAATCCTTTACGCTGTAATCGAAGCGGCCGAGTTCTTCAAATTTATAATCTCTGTAATTTTGAAAACCTGCATTCAAGGCTACCTGATGCCTTTTGGCCAACAGTTCATCGAAAAGTTTATTGAGCTCATCTTCATCCTGTTTTCTTCTTTCGTTGACTTTGGTATATACGTCCAATCGTTTGTTTCGATCGCTGAGCATTAGAAATTTAGCAGCTTGTTGTAAAGTGTATTCCTTATCCTCTATCGTCACACTCATCTTACCTGTGATACTGCCGTAATGTTGAGCGAGTACATTGAGTTCGGCGCTGAGTTCGATATTTTTTTCATTAAACAATCGGATCTCTTTTTCTACGCCACGCAAATAGGTGTAATATAACTTCTGATCCAGTTCCTTCACAAAAGGACAGGCCATCATTTTTTTGTTCAGCGCATCGGCGTAAGGCTTGATCTTAGGCTCAATTTCCATACAGAAAAAGTTGAAGGCTTCTTCAAGAGATTTGTTCTCCGTGTCGCAGGTCATGCGGATCTGTCGCCAGCAAACATCTTCGCTGATGACAGCTTGCAATTCACTCGTATCCTTCATCCATTGTTCCAATGCTTGCAATGAATCAAGGGGTCTTTGACTGAGTTCTTCAAAGTATGATTGCAGACTTTCCCAATTCACGATACTGAAATCGTGAGGTAAATAATGGCGAGTGATTTTTTGAATATCGGCGTTGTGTTGCATGTAAAATATTGTGGAGGCGAAGGTAAGGGAAAACATAGTTCTGTAATACAGACTATGGAAGTCCACGAAGGCATTTCTTAATTTCGATACCCACTCAGCACATCCCCTATCTTCCGATCATTACTCAGCCTTGGCACTTTATTTTGTCCGCCCAATTTTCCAATACTCTTCATATAATCGATGAAGGCATGCTTGCGTAATGGGGTCAACTTTAGTTTGGAAAGAATATTACCGCGAATCAGATCATCATAATAAATATTTTTTGACCGGAGTTGCTGATCCAATTCCAGTGCGAAGGCTTGCAAGTCATTCGGTTCGTGTTCAAATTCCACAAACCACTCATGATAGCTCTGCCCTGCTTCCGAAGCAATGTAAGGCGCCACGGTAAACTCAATCGTTTGTACTGAAAATTTTTCGCTGGCTAAGCGCATGGCATGTTCCACTTCTTCGGCAATCACATGTTCCCCAAATGCTGAAATAAAATGTTTAATACGGCCTGTGACCACAATGCGATATGGATCCAGAGAAACAAATCGTATGGTATCGCCAATATTATAGGCCCATAGTCCGGCATTACTACTGATGATGAGGGCATAATTCACCCCTGTCTTTACCTCGCCTAAAGTGAGTCGCGTGGGGTGTTCATTAAAAATTTCATCGGCCGGAACGAATTCATAAAACATCCCTGCATTGGTAAGCAATAACAAACCTTCATGTTGTTGCGAATCTTGAAAAGCAAAAAAACCTTCGCTGGCCGGAAACGTTTCGATGGTATCGATTGCCCGACCTATGCTTTCAAACAGGCGAGCCTTATAGGGTTCAAAGTTCACACCACCATGAACCAATAATGAAAATTCCGGAAACAGGTCACCCACCTTCTGGCCGGTTTTTTCCATCAGGCGGTCGAAATACATTTGCATCCATGGTGGAATGCCGCTGATGAGGGTCATATTTCTGCCCATGGTTTCCTGCACGATGGCATCGAGTTTGGTTTCCCAATCCTCTATACAATTTGTAGCATATGAAGGCAATCTGTTTTTATGCAGATAAGCGGGTACATGATGATTGACTATACCGCTAAGTCTTCCGCTTTGTATACCATTAGTTGTTTCCAATTCAGGTGAACCGGACAAGAAAATCATTTGGCCATCAGCGAAGGCGGCATTACCTGTTTCTGCGATATAACATAAAAGTGCATTTCGGGCAGCTTTAATATGATATGGAATGCTATCATGCGTGAGGGGTATATACTTGGCTCCACTGGTGGTTCCGCTCGTCTTAGCAAAGTACTGAGGTTTGCCGGACCAGAGGATATTGCTCTCTCCTTTCAACATGCGTTCGATATAGGGCTTGAAATCTTCGTAATCACGAATGGGAACAGCTTGTTGATATGAAGCATGATCCCTGATTTGATCGAAGTGATGATCCTTGCCGAATTGAGTATGGACAGCTTTAGCCGTCAGGCTTTTCAGCCACTTATCCTGGTCGGCCACTGCATGTTGCATCCCATTACGGATAGATTGATAGACAAGCGATGCAAAGGGCTTTGCCAGCAGAGATTTAAAGGCCATGGCCACAAAAATAAAAGAAAGAAAACAATATCGGGTTTAAAAAATCTCTAGAGACAATTCCGTTCCTTTCAAATTACGATTAGGGCATAAAAGCGCCCACACCGATACTGGAATTTGGATCAAAAATATTAAAATCATCTCCATCTACACCTCCACTACCGTCAATGTCAGTACCTACATATCCTCCGTTTCCGGCTTGCATGTCGGCACTGAGCAAAACAAAATCATCGCCGTCTATGCCTCCACTCTGGTCTATATCGCCGGAATAAAATGCCCATACCGTGGGTGAGCTACTCATTTGAATCATATTATTTCCGTAGGCTTTGGTTTGTACATTACTGAAATCATAGCTTACGGTGGTGGCCATGAGGACAGGCAATGCACTCCATGTTTCAACGGTATTCCGATGTTTAACGGTGATATAATAGGTAGATCCGACTGCTGCTGCAGGGAATGTACAAGCCAAAGTTCCATTTGTTTGTAAAACCCCTTTGAAAGAATACTGCATAGCATAAGGAGAAGTAGCACTGTGCAGTTCAACCGTGAGGGTATCTACCAAATTCGCCAGTGGGTTGGTGATTACATTTTCATTAAACAGCACTTTTTGCATGATTCCTCCGCCCATATAATAACCTTGAATAAAGCAGGTCAGGTTGAGCGTCATATTCGAACCGCAAGGATTTACTGTCATGGTGAGACTATTGGAATTGGCAGTTGCAGGTACGGCACAAGCTGCATTGGACGTGAGTATACAAGTAACGACCTGTCCGTTGGTTAATGAAGAAGTTATAAACGTCGGGCTATTCGTTCCGGCATTTACCCCATTCACTTTCCATTGATAGGAAGGTATAGAACCTCCGTTCACTGCGGAAGCGGTGAAGGTTGAGGAAGCTCCGCTACAAATGGTTGTGGTGGCTGTGCTGATACTGATCGATGGAACCAATATGGTATTTACCGTCATAGTAAGACTATTGGAATTCGCTGTTGCAGGCGAAGCACAAGCTGCATTGGAAGTGAGTGTACATGTAACCACTTGTCCGTTGGTTAATGCAGAGGTTGTAAACGTCGGGCTATTCGTTCCCGCATTGACCCCATTCACTTTCCATTGATAGGAAGGTATAGAACCTCCGTTCACAGCGGAGGCGGTGAAGGTTGTGGAAGCTCCGCTACAAATGGTGGTCGTGGCAGTGCTGATACTGATTGATGGAACCAATGTGGCATTTACCGTCATGGTAAGACTATTGGAATTCGCTGTTGCAGGCGAAGCACAAGCTGCATTGGAAGTGAGTGTACATGTAACCACTTGTCCGTTGGTTAATGCAGAGGTTGTAAACGTCGGGCTATTCGTTCCGGCATTTACCCCATTCACTTTCCATTGATAGGAAGGTATAGAACCTCCGTTCACTGCGGAAGCGGTGAAGGTTGAGGAAGCTCCGCTACAAATGGTTGTCGTGGCAGTGCTGATACTGATTGATGGAACCAATGTGGTATTTACCGTCATGGTAAGACTATTGGAGTTCGCTGTTGCAGGCACGGCACAAGTGGCATTGGACGTGAGTGTACAAGTAACCACTTGTCCGTTGGTTAGTGCAGAGGTTGTAAACGTCGGGCTATTCGTTCCGGCATTTACCCCATTCACTTTCCATTGATAAGAAGGCGTAGAACCTCCGTTCACAGCGGAAGCGGTGAAGGTTGTGGAAGCTCCGCTACAAATGGTTGTGGTGGCAGTGCTGATACTGATTGATGGAACCAATGTGGTATTTACCGTCATGGTGAGACTATTGGAATTGGCCGTGGTTGGCACGGCACAAGTGGCATTGGACGTGAGTGTACATGTAACCACTTGTCCGTTTGTTAGTGCAGAGGTTGTAAACGTCGGGCTATTCGTTCCCGCATTGACCCCATTCACTTTCCATTGATAGGATGGTGTAGAACCTCCGTTCACAGCAGTAGCGGTGAAGGTTGTGGAAGCTCCACTACAGATGGTGGTCGTGGCCGTTGAAATACTGATTGCAGGAACTACCGAATTAGATACTGTGATATACCCATTTTGTGTGGTGGTATGTGAACCTCCTGCATTGGTAGACACGAGTGTGACGGCATAAGTTCCGGGGATATTATACGTCACTACAGGATTTGTTGCTGTGGATGTGGAAGGCGTTCCACCGGGGAAGGTCCAGCTATAACTGACCGGAGCACCCGTTGTGGTATTGGTAAAGGTCACGCTCGTACCTGCGCACGGATTCAGTGGACTTCCGGTAAAGGAGGATGTGGGTGCACCTTTCACCATGATATTATCGAGGTACAACTTGTTTCCATATCCGTTTCGATTTTGAAATTTCACCAATACATTTTGTCCGAGATATGCATTCAGGACCACAGAATCTGTTCGCCATTGAGCGGCGGTCGGTACAAAATTATTGCCTCCGCTACCGGCTGTAGAAAGCACGGTTCCTCCTTTTACATAACTCTGGGCATAGGTCGTTCCGCAATCATTGCTCACAAAAGCCTTGAGCGTATCGGAATATCCGGTAAATACCTGATAAGCTACATCGAAATAAAGTTTGGCACTGCTATATCCATTGAGACTAAACCGATAGGTGATGAGATCATCCGTTTCGCCCGGCACATTCCAGGAATAGTTGTCGAACATCATCGAGTTAGCCGAATTGCCATAACCTCCGGCCAGATTGGTTTTAGCCCACGCCACACCGCCTGTTCCGTTATCTATGTTCTGCCATCCTGTAGGCGGATTGATGGCCCCTTCAAAGCCCTCATTGACGAGCGTAGTGGAGCCATTGGTATTGATAAAATTATTTTGGGTCAAGGTCTTACTGTTGGTACCGTCACTCACTGTAAGTGTCACATTATATATACCGTTGGCGGCATAGGTCACAACTGGATTAGTGGCGGTAGAACTGGAAGGTGTGCCACCCGGAAAAGACCAGGTTCGGCTCACCACATTCCCCGTCGACAGATCAGAAAAAGTCACTGCATTTCCGACACATGGATTATTATTACTGACGGCAAAATCTGCTTTGAGTTTACGTAATGTGTCAATAGGTGTTTCCCACATTCCTCTGCCATAACTCGAATAGCGCAGGATGGTATTTGAGGTACTGTCATTGAAAATAGAAAAATCTACCGCATTGGTACGTGTTGGCAGATTGTCTGTGTAAATCGTCCACTGTGAAGCATAACGGGTTTTGTAATAGACGGTGTTGGCACTGGCGATCATCACCAATTCATTATTGGCGCCTGCATAAAATTCATCGGCAATCAAACGTACATGATTCACCGGTGGAAGATTGAAGGTCACATCGGTCCAGGTAGCGCCATAATCAGCCGAACGATAGACTTTCGTATTTAAGGCCGCATACACTACACCCGGTGTTGATTTGATGGTATTTATACTCGCACTGATGTTGGTGGAATTGGGTAAAGTATAAGTGGTGAAGGTAGGCGTAGCTGCCTGTGCATTGGTACTCACCCTCAATACACCATCGTTGGTGATGACATACAAACGATTGGGATCAGCATAACTTACATGCATCGCTTTCACAATTTTTCCGGTGCTGGCAATTTGAGTCCAGGTCGGAACTGCATTGGTCAGGTTGGTCGTGCGATAAATAAAAGAATCCGCCACAAATCCCAAATTGGCATTGCTGCGATGAAAAGCGATATCCTGTAAGTAGGTCACTTGTGCCGGCAATCCGTAGGTCGCATCGCTGCCATTCACTAAGCGGCGTTTATTATTTTCATAATAGTATACCATGGAACTATTACTGCGATAATCGAATGCGCATTGTGAGCCCCAGTCGCCCCCGCGGTTGGTAAACCATCCGGTAGTCGTTGAATACAGCTCGCCATTGTCCTGGGTTCCGATACTGATCATGTCCTTACGGGTGGGACTACAATTACCATGATAAATTTCGTAACCATAGATCCCGTCACTTTTAGGGGTCCAGTTATTGCCGCCATCGGTACTGAGAAAGATGCCACCGTCATTGGCATTATACAGATTATTATTGTTGTAGGGAGAAGTCAGAATTTGATGCATGTCGGTATGACATTTTTCCCACCAGTTGGTGAGCTGAGACCAGGTTGTACCGCCATTAGTCGATTTCCAATTGTTGTGCGCTACGAAGTATACGATATTGGCATTGACACGATCGACACCCAAACCGAAATTGTAATCGCCCTGTCCGGATGAAGTACTGACATTACTATAGTAGGTCAGATAGGGAGAAGCCGCAGTTTTCATGGCTGTAAACGATGTGCCTCCGTTGGTCGATTTATAGATCATGCCTCCGTTGGCCACCATTCCGAGATAAACCACATTACTGTCGGCCGGTGTAACCGCAATTCGACATCCATCGCCATTGGTGATACCAGCAGGCAATACGATACCGCTGGTGATTTGAGTCCAGGTCTCTCCAAAATCATTCGATCTAAAGAAGGCAGAGTCGGTGGTAGATGCGTATAGCACCTGAGATACCGGTGTCTTCTGTTTTATATCGTCAAAAGGTCTGGCAGCAGATTTCAGCGTCCAGGTATCTCCGGCATTGGTCGTTTTATAGATCCCGGCATTGGTGACCGCTACAATAATATTATTGTTTACGGGATGCATGATCATATCGACCACCAGGGTATTGTTCAATCCGGTTTGGGTAAATGTGAGCCCGCCGTTGGTAGACTTCATCACCCCATTGCCGGAATAGTAATAGTTATGATCGCCGGTACCCAAATACAGAATCTGGTCATTGGTATGGTCGATGCAGATTGATGCCAATCGGGCATAAGGCATAAAATCTGTACCGGGTGCTACCGACCAAGTCAGTCCGGCATTGGTAGAAATAAAGAGTCCGCCCCGGGCACTGACGGCATAAATTTTATTGGCATTACTCGGGTGAAACTTCATTTGACTGACCCGGCTGATGCCATGAATTTGCCCGCTGACATTGGTGGGAAAAGCCGCAGGTAAAACGGCCGACCAATTGGCGGTTTGTGCGAAGCTGCTGATGGCGATGAACAACAGGACTGAGACAAGTATCAATTTGCGGTTCATGCTTATCTGTTTTGGGGTTTAGATTCTTCAATTTGTTTTTCGCGGATGGCAATTCGTTCCGCGATGGTCAGAATGCGCCCATCCTCCTGTACAAAGGGTCTGACCTCCTTCTTCCACCCTTCAAATCGTTTACACTGATACTTGAGCCGGTCGTAGTTTGCCTTTTCGGCGGGCATCATTTTCGCTAGCATAGCTTCTCTGGCCTTATCCTTGGGCCCCTTTATACGATCTCGATCCATGGCTTCTTCTTCGTCATCGGGTTCGATACGATTTTCCCAATACAGCTTATAGGCTTTCAATGCTTCATAATAATTGGTACCCGGATCATCGATCATCGCTACCCACAAAGGCTGGGTACGATAGTTGGCTTCATTATTTTGGGCACTCAGTTGTTTTGCACATAAGAGAAAAATCGTAAAGAAGAGAATGTATTTCATGTGGGTCTCGTGTTTTATACCTGGTAAAAAGGAATACAAAACACGAGCCAAAAAATTGGAGAAGGCATGGTTATGCTACAAGGATAGGATAGAAGCATACGAACTGAAGATTTCGTACGAGTACGACCATTTCCAACCCGTATCCTGAGCCGCAACCCATTAATGATTAAAACCACCGATCCCGGTCAGCAGCTTAGATTTCCGGGTTGAAGGCCTTAGGCTGAATCGAATTTTGAAGATGTTTCGGATAGTCAATTTTCCTTACTTTTACCCCATGCTTCCTTTTGTTTATGTATTTATCGGCGGTGGCCTGGGCAGTGTATTGCGCTATGGGATTAGTTTAGCGATTACGGCCAAAGAGGATGCCTTTCCAAAAGCCACTTTCATTACGAATATAGCAGGTTGCTTACTCATCGGTTTAGTGCTCGGATACCTTGGCCGTGAGCATACCGACAATACTCACTGGAAACTCTTACTGGCAACGGGATTTTGCGGCGGCTTCACCACCTTCTCCAGCTTTAGTCGCGAAGCCCTCAACCTCATGCAGCAACAGCAATGGGGACTCTTTGCGATATATGTAATTCTCAGTGTATTGATTTGTATCGCAGCCACAGCGGGCGGATTCGCGCTCATAAAATCATTTCAATAATTCATCATTAAACATTAAACACTAACCATTCAACCATGAATAATCACCCCTGGCACGATGTCCCTTCCGGCGACCATACCCCGAATACCGTCAATGCGATTATTGAAATCAGTCGCGGCAGTAAGGCAAAATACGAAGTGGACAAACCGACCGGACTTCTTCGTTTGGACCGGGTACTGAATACCGCCTTTTACTATCCCATCAATTATGGTTTCATACCTCAAACCTATGCCGGAGACGGAGACCCTTTAGATATTCTCGTACTCTCTGAAATCGATTTTCAACCCCTGAGTATTGTGCGGGCCCAAGTGATCGGGGTGATGCGGATGTACGATAAAGGCGAAGACGATAAGATCATTGCAGTCTGTGCCGATGATATGAGCGTAAACCATATCCGGAATATCGATGAACTCCCGCCCCACTTCACCCACGAACTCAAACATTTTTTCCTTCGCTATAAGGAGCTCGAACACAAAACCGTACAAGTGGATGAATTCTTCGATCGTGAAAAGGCCATCGAAATCATCAAAGATTGCATCATGAAGTATCAGGTGGAGATTGTACCGACCCTTTAGTCAAATGTTGAATGCTAAATGTTGAATGTTTAATAATTGTGCCTCAAAAAGTTTATTTGTGCCTTTGAATGGGCTTTCTACTTTTTTCCTCCGCTAAGGCGGAGCAAGCTATTGATGAAAAAAGTAGCCACGAGGTTGCACTCGTGGCAGGCAATAAAAATCTAGGCTAAAATTCTTAGGCCGCAGTGTCCCCGAGGCGGGAGACACTGCGGAGACCGAAATGCTAAATGTTGAATGTTTAATAATTACCTTTACGCCACAATAATTCGAGCTATGCAAAAAATATTCCTGATCGCTTCTCTACTCTTCTTGTTTGCGGCCTGTAAAACGGAAACAAAAAACACCACCGTCAAAGGCACGGTCAAACATTTTGGCAACGGAGAACTTTACTTCATTCAGTCGGGCGATGAGAAACTGATCGATACCGTGAAGGTGAGCAACGATCAGTTTGAATACAGCACCAATTTGCAAGAGCCTACTGTCTATATGGTCAACTTTGGCGCCAATCAGCAGCCGGCCTTTGTGATTCTGGACAAGGGCAATACCACACTGAGTTATGAAATGAATGTACTGAACAGTCTGGAGGTGAAAGGCGGAAAAGACCAGGAGATTTACAATTCCTTTCTGCAACAATGCAAACCCGTTTTCGGACAAATGGACTCTATCGGTAAAATTGCGGCGGCCAATGAAGACGACGAAACTTTACTCGGCAATTTGCAAACGGAATTCTTCCGCCTCGACAGCATCCTGAAGGGGATACAAGTCAAATTTATAGACCAGAATAAGAATAGTGTAGCAACTGCCTTTATCGCCATCAACTACCTGAATGAAAAAAGCGGTAAGACCCTGGAAGAAGTGGAGAAGGTTTATCAGTCGCTTGAGCCGGCCATACAGAAGACTTATTATGGAAAAAAATTAGCCGAGATGGCTAAACAAATGCAAGGCACCGCAATCGGGCAACCGGCTCCCGACTTCACCCTGAATGATGTCAATGGCAAACCGGTTTCTTTGTCCTCTTTTAAAGGCAAAGTCATACTCCTCGATTTTTGGGCAAGCTGGTGCGGACCTTGTCGCGGCGAAAACCCCCATGTGGTAGAAGCATACAAACAATTTCATGAAAAAGGATTTGATGTGTTGGGCGTATCGCTGGATGATGACAAAGAAGACTGGCTCACGGCTATCGAAAAAGATCATTTGACCTGGACTCATGTGAGCGACCTGAAAGGATGGAGTTCTGCGGCTGCCACACAATATGGCATACAATCGATCCCCACTAATTTTCTGTTGGATAAAGACGGAAAGATTATCGCTAAGGACTTAAGGGGTGATGCGCTGAAGGAGAAGTTGGCTGAGATATTTAAATAGGCGTCCCTCAAAAAGGCTATTCTTACCTTTTATTATGCTTTCTACTTTTCCTTTTAGATGAAAAAAGTAGCCATGAGGCTGCGCTCGTGGCGGGCAAAAAAATCAAGGTTGTAAATTCTTAGGCCGCAGTGCTCCCGAGGCGGGAGACGGAGACCGAACCGGGATGAAAGCCCCGTAGGGAGGAAATGGTGCCTCGAGACATGCACCATGGTAAAAAAAAACTGCCGTCCGGAATGGACGACAGTTTTGGTTGAAGCGTAGCGGACTTAGGCGGCTTGCAGGATGATATTCAGCTTATTGATTTGACCCATTTTGATTTGTTGATCATAAAGGGTGATCGGCTCATATCCTTCGAGACTGACCTGGATTTGATAGCTTCCATGTGGAATCGGTTTGAAGCTAAAGTTGCCCGATACCGATGTTTTTTTCGGTGTGATCGACTGACCGACGATACTGACCAAAGCCATTTTCAAAGGATTACCCTCGGCATCGGTGATTTTACCTTTGAGTTGGGTCGTCGTGGTATTCGGATCGATGATGATGCGGGCGTTGAAATAAGCCTTCACAAAATCAGGGTCGGTTGAATTGAAGGACAGGCTGAGTTTATCCAAACGATTCTTCAAAATGGAATTGATCTCTTTGATTAATGCGGCAATATTCTGCGTATACACCATTTTGA
Source organism: Chitinophagaceae bacterium (assembly GCA_016786845.1). Classification (GTDB taxonomy): domain Bacteria; phylum Bacteroidota; class Bacteroidia; order Chitinophagales; family Chitinophagaceae; genus OLB11. The sequence continues at coordinate 149,965 of JAEUVB010000021.1, forward strand.
TTGACTTCGCACTTCGTGGTTTGGGTACGGCCACACTATAGTCGTCGATGGCGGTTTGCAAACTCACAAGTAAAGTCGGGGTCATACCGTAATCGATTAAAACGGCGCTATTATCATTTGCCACGTTGTAGATATTTTGGCAAATGGGTGACAGCAGATCATCTTTCATTCGGGATAAATCGGTAAAGGAATAATGAACCGATTGTTGCAAGGTAAAATTTCCAATTTCACTGGCATAGGCCCAAATGATGGCGGCTACTTCGGTGCTGAGTTGACTTAAATTGGACTTCGCCATTTTTTTATCAATCGCTATACCTTTGATGATCTCTGCTTCAGAGGCGACCGTGTTGATGAGGCTAGTCAGCTTCAATTTATAGGTATTCAGGGCATTAGACATCCCTGTGTTTGTACTCAATGTGGTATTGTATTCGTCACATATTTGTTTGACTGCGCGATACATATTGAGTTTAGATTCGTATTTACTGTTCATAAAATATAAGTTTTAAAATTGAATAATGTTTAATGAGTGATTAAATGATCGGATTCTGTTAGGGGGCGGCGTAATTGCCCTATAGCCTCGTTGATCAAACGGCTGCTATAACCCCAATGATTGGTATTCGGAGCGCGAATGGGATGAAAGTAGAACTGAACAACTTGAAAGTTTGGGGTTATGGCTTGTCCGACGACTGACCATACTTCAGGTAAAAAATGCAATACTTGGGTGATTTTATTCAATACTTGAAGGGAGATGTTCATTACTTGAGGTGAATTCTTCATTACTTGAAGTGAATTCTTCATTACTTGAAGTGAGATGTTCAATACTTGAAGTGCATCCCTCAATACTTGAAGTAAAATGTTCAATACTTGAAGTGAAATGTTCAATACTTGAAGTGAAATATTCGATACTTGACGTACATTCTTCAATACTTGAAGTGAAATATTCAAAACTTGAAGTGAGATATTCAAAACTTGAAGTACATTCTTCAAAACTTGAGATGAAATATTTAATACTTGAATTACATCCTTCCATGTTTGAAGCACTTGTTGAGATGCTTGCCTCCTCGCATGGATTATGCTTGCCACGGTAACCCGGGTGCTGCAGAAGATATTATGGATGTTGTCGTTGTTCATCGTTGTTGATTACAAGGACAAACGTAGGGGTGATGAAAAGGAGGCTTCTTATCACGTGATAAGATTGGAGAGGATTAACATATTATTAATTGGGGACGGAGAGGGAGGACAGAAAGAGGTCGAGGCTACGCTCGCCCCGGGGAGGTCGAGGCTACGCTCGCCCCGGGGAGGTCGAGGCTACGCTCGCCCCGGGGAAAGAGAATGAATGAGGAAGCGAGGGAGAGTGGGGTATTGTTTGAGAAGTGGGGATGCCTGGGGTTTTCTTACTTTCTTTTTTAGTAAAAGAAAGTAACAAAGAAAAAGCGCGCTATAAAGTTTTACGTCATTGCGAGGCACGAAGCAATCTCATGGGGTGAAAAAACCGCTCCGTAGCATGGGATTGCTTCATACGACAAGGAATATACGATTCAGATAGGGATGGTCGAGTGTCGTATTCGCAATGACGGTTAGTAAAAGCGCTCCGTAGCATGGGATTGCTTCATACGACAAGGAATATACGATTCAGATAGGGATGGTGGAGTGTCGTATTCGCAATGACGGTCAGTAAAAGCGCTCCGTAGCATGGGATTGCTTCATACGACAAGGAATATACGATTCAGATAGGGATGGTGGAGTGTCGTATTCGCAATGACGGTTAGTAAAAGCGCTTCGTAGCATGGGATTGCTTCATACGACAAGGAATATTCGATTCAGATAGGGATGGTGGAGTGTCGTATTCGCAATGACGGTTAGTAAAAGCGCTTCTTAGCATGGGATTGCCCCGCACGTGCGGGATCGACTAAATAGGGTTCAGCTAACCTACCGACCCATCAGCCCGTCTATAGTGTCAAACCTGAATCAAAATAATCCTTACCTTTATCGCATGCAAAAAACGCTTCTGTCTATACTGGCCATCTGTGCCTTTGCCTTTATGAATATTTCGGCTGAGGCCAAAGGAAAATGTACCGTCATGGGTACGGTCACCGATACTACGAAGGGTGTCCTTCTGGTAAAGAACCTCACCAAGCCTTCGCCTGATACCGTGAAAATTGTGGATGGGAAATTTACCTATACCACCGAACTGAACGAACCGACGCCTATGGTGCTGTCTGACTTTGAGAATCGTTATCAATTGTTTTTTGGCGAACCCAATTCTACCCTCAAAATTACCCTCAAGCGTAAAGAGATGATGGTGACCATGCTCGAAGGATCGGCTGCACATGAAATTTTTCGTAAACTCATTATCTCTCAGGATGCCCCTCAGCAATTTGCTCAAAAGCTTCAAGAAGAATATAAAAAGCCCGGTGCCAATGTAGATAGTCTGAACGCGCAGATGAATTATGTGAATGGTGAAATGCGTAAAAATTTCTTCACCTTTCTGAAAGAGAATGGCAGTTCGGAAGTCTGTGCCTTTGTGGTATACAGTTCATTGATGAATGACAAAGGCATGAATGTAAAAATTGCTGACACCATGTATGGTTTTTTAAGCGGCAAGGCCAAGACTTGTTTTTATGGACAGGAATTGGGTAAGTTATTATCTAAACTCCGTGCCGTGGAAGTCGGCTATATGGCGCCCGATTTCACTTTACCTGATTCATCCGGTAAAAAGAAAATTGCACTTTCCTCTTTCAAGGGTAAATATGTATTGGTCGATTTTTGGGCCAGCTGGTGCGGTCCTTGTAAGGGAGAAATTCCTTTCCTGAAAAAAGCCTATGAAGCGTTTCACGATAAAGGATTTGAAATCCTCAGTGTATCTCTCGACAGTAAAGGCGATGCCTGGAAAGCGGCCCTGAAACAATTTCAAATGCCCTGGACCCATGTCTCCGATGTAAAAGGATTCAACAGCATCGTCAACGAGCTGTATCATGTACCGTCCATACCCAAGACCTTATTGCTCGACAAGACCGGCAAAATTATTGCAACAGACTTGAGAGGCCCGGCTTTGGAAATGAAGCTGAAGGAGTTGATGGGGAATTAGAATGCCAATTTTGGTTTTTAATGTTGAACGATAAATTTCTTAGTGCTGTTGGTATGTTTGTCTATATACTTCATATAATAAATACCATTATAAAAATTTGAGACATCCAGTTGATGATAGGGACTCTTCTTTGAAACATCCAATTGCTGTATCATTTGCCCGAGTGTGTTATAAATTTCTATTTTGGCTTCCTGAGCGAATGGTATCGCATCGGTCTCTAATACGATGGTCAATATATTATAAGCAGGATTAGGATAGACCTTTATCAGATTATCCCTTGTTTGATACTCCCTGATTCCATCCGGTGCTAGTGTAGGAATACTATCTAAGCTGGCAAAAAACAGGGTACTTTGGTTGGCGGGTGGATAAAGTGTATCATTCCCCATATAACAACCGCCGCTGCTGGTGGTGCCGCCTACGATAAATAGTTTTCCGTGAGAATCGGAAGCGATACCACTGCCCCTATCGATACCAAATCCTCCACCTTGAATATTCCACTTAATATTCCCTAAACTATCATAGCTGATGATGTAAATGTCCGTATTACCGCTTCCGAAACTACCTACTCCTTTAATTTGATCTAAACTATCGGAGTCAATTTGCATGGCAGTTTCACAGTTCGGAACCATTTTGCTCCATTTAAAATGACCATCAAAATCATATCGGGCAATAAAACTGTTATAACTGCCAGCTCCAATGCCCATCAAACTCCCTCCACCATCAAAAAGAAACTCCAACTGGGTTTGATCATATCCTGCTCCAGCAAAATATACACTTTTCTTTGTGATGGCTATTTTACTAATCCCGGCAGACCCCATACCACCATAATAGTTAGTTCCGAAACGTATTGCCCAAATACAGGTTCCAGTAGTATCAAGTTTAGCAATAAATTTTTTTTGATCGTAGTTCGACGGATAATTAAGTACAATATTATTAATATGCGCTGAATCGGTATTTGTTCTACCGACTACATATATATAACCATTTTCAAATTCCAAGGATGAAAAACTATTCATTTCAGGCCCACCAAATTGATATATACTAATAATATTTCCGTTTGAATCAGATTTTAGTATAAATGGATCAAGGTTATTTGAAATCAAGGTATCATTACCAAAAATATACTCGTAATTATTTACTCCTGGTATGCCAAAATTTACGCATGCATAAATCTTGTTATCTTCATCAATTGCTAACCCTCTAGTGCCTATGCCCTCATTACCATTTCCTGCATATACCTTTTTAAATATAATATTTCCATCATTATCATACTTAATAATATTGACGCAACTACTACCATTGCAAACTATACTGTCATTTAATAACCATGCTTTAGAAAAAAACACATAGTTGGCCACCAAGTTATTTGAATGATCAATTTCCATAGCCATGTCGTATAATGTATCGGCTTCAGCAAATTTTTTAATCCATTGAATCTTATTTAAGCTGTCATATTTAGCCACGAAAATACCTTGTGCATATTCATATGGATTATTTGTAATTGCACTACTAGTACTAATGGTAAATGTATCAATAGTAAGGGCCCCTTTAAAGCATCCTACAACAAACTTGTTATTATAGTGATCTATTTTAATTTGTCTAGGCCTAAAAATTTGCATATCCTTTCCTACCAAGATAGTCGTATCAAACCCATAATGATTTTGAGAAAATGCATGATGAATGCCATTCAATGTGAACAATATGATTAAATGATTTTCATAACTTTTAATAAGCGCTTGATAGAAAAAGAGTCGATTTTATAGAAACTAGCATATCATTATTCGGATTATAAATAATGATTCCCAATACAGTCACAATAATTTATATCCATTCTGTACATACGCCCAATGATTTAGATACAGATTAGCCGAAATCACAAATCTATCATCACTAACTGTACTATGAAGGTAAACTAAAATGCAAGAGAACTACAACTTATTTGGAGAATATAAAAGACCTTATTGCTCGACAAGACCGGCAAAATTATCGCAACGGATTTGAGAGGCCCGGCTTTGGAGATGAAGTTGAAGGAGTTGATGGGTCAATAAATTTAAGCTTAGTATAGTTTGTTTCCAGGGGATGGTTTCGAATCATTCATGTGCCGCGGCAACGATTGAAGTGAAAAGCCCGCAGTGACGACGCAGGAGGAGCGAGGACTTGGAACGGAAAGCGTGTCTGCCGCCCAAGTGGTATTTAATAAAGCGTTATTGTAGACAGCCGTACAATCTATTGTCAACCTACAACGTCAGGAAAAACTTAAACTCACTCTTGTCTCTTTTCACCAATATGCCTGCTTCTCTTCCTTTTTGTGAGCGGGTGAGGCAATCGACATAATCGTCTGTATCTATAATGGGATAGTCGCCGATTTTCATAATCACATCGCCGCTTTGCATACCCGATATCGCTGCCGATTGATTGGCAAAACAAGCCGCAATGCGAATGCCGTTTCCGGTATAGGTAGGATCGATGATAATGCCGAGATTAGATTTGAGCTTGTCGAGTTTCGCCACCAAATCATCGGTCTTACGAAAACTGAGCTTGTTGAGTTTATCCAGTTCGATCACGGTCTTGTGCACCAAACCGATCACTTCAAATTCACCGAGGTAATTGATTTTGTTTTCGGTATCGCTGGGTTTCATATAATCAATATGGTAGCCGGTACTGAAACGTAACACCGGTATGCCCTGCTGATAAAAACTTCTGGAGTCTGAAAAACTCATGCCCGAACTATCCACTTTAAGATTATATCCCTTATTGGCTTTTTGCAACAGGCCCATCCACTCGGCCGCGGTTCCGGCTCCTTGTATATTGATCTCTTTTAATGTATTGCTATAGCGCCCCATCATATCGAGGTCTATCATGCAGGCAAAACTTCCAAGCTGCCCGTCATGCTGTTTGAGAAAAGCGGTTGAGCCCTGAAAATCCTGCTCCTTGCCGGAAAAGGCCACAAATAAATAATTGAATCCCTTTAGTCCGCTCGCTTTGATGAGTTGAGCCATCAGCAAAAGCGCGCCCACACCACTGGCATTATTGTCGGCCCCTACATATCGCTCGCCCATATTGCCCAAATGATCGTAGTGGGCCGCAATCACCACTGTGAGCGGAGATTTATTATCGATCATGGCCGCTACATTATGCCCGGTCACCGTCGCTTCTTCATAACCCATGCGGGCATCAATATCGATCCAGTCTTTTTTCAGGTTGGATTGTATGTTCTCGGTATAGGCTTTAAAATTCATTACCGCCACCGGTATATTGATGGATTCAAAGGAAGTCAGTGCGCTCGGCGACAAATCCAGGGTGGCATTCACATCATTGAGAAACACCACCGAGGCCGCACCATTGGCTTCGCAGCTTTTTGCATATTCATAAATGCCTTTCTGTGGACTGGCCGCATCCATTTTTACTTTTTTCAGCGATACCAGCCATACATTATCGGCTTCATCGACATTGGGCATGGCCGATCCGTTGAAATGTATACCCTTGCTATAGGGCATCAGCACGACATCGCGACCGATGACCAGGTTCTTTCCAAATACTTTAAAATAGCCGCTATTGCCTACCTGCATGCCCATTTTGGCGGTGAAGTCCCAAATATATTTCGATTGGTAGGGGTCTATCTTCATTCCTGCGAATCGCCCGGCGATATAATCTGCACAAATCTGCTCGCCCTTTGAACCGGTGAGGCGGCCTTCTGTTTGCTCGGCCGTGAGAAACTGTATGTCTTTTTTCAAATAACCGACAGGAGACTGATCCGGCTTCTCTTTCTCACCCCGGGCGAAAGTGGATACCGTAACTAAGATGAGCAATAAGTAGAGGGAAGTCAATCGCATGATGCGCAGCAATAGATTAGATTTTTGCAAATATATGGGGCTCAAATTGACTATTTTGCCAAAAACATACAATAAACGAACCAAACCTATACTTTTGTGAAAATTTTAAGAACTCATAAACAAAATAAGCATGAAAAACACTCCTTTTACAGATATACATATCGGCCTCGGGGCTAAAATGGCGGAATTTGCCGGCTATAATATGCCCATTTCCTATACCGGCATCAATGATGAGCATGCTGCGGTGCGCAACAGCGTCGGTATTTTCGACGTGAGCCATATGGGCGAATTTATCCTGAAAGGAGAGGGTGCCTTGGACCTGATTCAACGTGTGACCAGCAACGACGCTGCCAAACTCACCGACGGAAAGGCCCAGTATAGCTGCTTTCCAAACAATGAGGGCGGTATCGTAGACGATCTGTTGGTCTATTGTGTGGAAGTAAACAAGGTCTATATGCTGGTGGTGAATGCCTCCAATATCGAAAAAGACTGGAATTGGGTGATGCAACACAATACTGCCGGTGTGGAAATGCACAATATCTCCGACAAAACTGCGCTCCTGGCCATACAGGGACCCAATGCCGTGAAAGCCATGCAGAAACTGACCGATATGGACCTGATCAATCTGGGTTATTATACTTTTTGTAAGGGCACTTTTGCCGGTATCGACAATGTGGTGGTGAGTGCTACGGGTTATACCGGTGCCGGTGGCGTGGAGATCTATTTTGAAGATCATGGTCATGCTGCAGAAGTCTGGAACAAGATCATGGAGGCCGGTGCCGAATTTGGCATCAAGCCATGCGGATTAGGTTGCCGCGATACGCTCCGACTCGAAATGGGCTTCTGTTTGTACGGAAACGATATCGACGATACCACGAGTCCGATTGAAGCCGGATTAGGTTGGATCACCAAATTCACCAAAGACTTTACCAACCGTGCTGCCATTGAAAAGCATAAGACCGAAGGCGTTTCTCGCAAACTGGTCGGGTTTGAAATGATCGACAAAGGCATACCGCGTCATCATTATCATATTAAAACCGCAGAAGGCGCCGATCTGGGTGTGGTCACGAGTGGTACCCAAAGTCCGAGTCTGGGCAAAGCCATTGGTCTTGGATATGTAGCCACTTCGCATGCCGCCATTGGCAGTGAAATTTGCATTGAAGTGCGCGACAAGCTGCTGAAGGCCAAGGTGGTGAAGCTGCCGTTTTATCAGGCTTAATGCATCGGCATCTGATTCGGATGTGCGGATGAATGGAAGCTCTATTTTTATGCCCCCGAGTTTAAGTTCGGTCAGTTCATGTCTCGTTTCGGGGACCCGGAATCCCGCTGCGCGGGACAGAGTGAGTGCGAGAGAGTGAGAGCGGGGTCGCTTGGAGTTTTTAGTGATTAATTTTTAGTTTTTAGTTGGGGTTCGCCTGGAGCTGGAGTGTTTCGTTGCAACAAAGAATGCTATCATGAGGGTTAATTATTAACCAGCATTACATTCCGGAGTACTATTAAACAGTGATCATTCATCATTAAACATCGCCGGTACACCCAGCCCTGAAAGGGCGAAAGGCATCATCGATGGGTGCAGCCCATCGTAAATTAGCGCACAGAATCCCCTCCTTTCCCCCCGCCCTAAACTATCTTTGCCCCATGATCAGCAGAGAACATTTATTGGAGATGGCGGAAACCTATGGCACCCCGCTTTATATTTATCAGAAAGAAAAAATAGAAAGTCAGTATAAGAAACTGACCCATGCTTTTAAAGGTTCACCGACCAAATTCTTTTATGCCTGTAAGGCTTTGTCGAATATCAATATATTAAAGATCGTATGTAAGATGGGTGCGGGCCTCGATACCGTTTCCCTCAACGAAGTGAAGTTGGGACTGATGGCCGGATTTAAACCCGAGCAGATACTTTATACACCCAACTGTGTTCACTTCTCTGAAATCGAAGCGGTGAAAGATATGGGCGTACATATCAACCTCGATAATATTTCCATCCTCGAACAATTCGGAAATACATACGGCGATACCTATCCGGTGATGATACGCCTCAACCCCCACATCATGGCGGGAGGCAATTTAAAAATCTCTACCGGACATATCGACAGCAAGTTTGGCATTTCCATTCATCAGCTCAGACATATCGAACGCATCGTGAAAAAAACCGGATTGAATGTAGAAGGATTGCACATGCATACCGGCAGTGAGATCAAAGATATTGGTGTCTTCTTGCAGGCACTCGATGTGATGCTCGATATGGTGGCGCATTTCCCCGGCATCAAGTACCTCGATTTAGGCAGTGGATTCAAGGTGCCCTATGCGCCCGATGAAAAAGCCACGGATGTAGAATTGCTTGCACAAAAAATGAAGTCTGCCCTGCAAACCTTTCAGGAAGAAAGCGGTAAGACCTTGGAGATTTGGTTTGAACCGGGCAAATACCTTGTGAGTGAATCGGGGTATTTCATCAGTCGCGTGAATGTGGTGAAACAAACACCGGCTACCGTCTTCGCGGGCATCGATACCGGTTTCAATCACCTCATACGACCCATGCTTTACGATGCCTATCATCAAATTCTCAACTTGTCGAATCCCAAAGGAACCGAACGTATTTATACGGTAGTCGGCAATTTGTGTGAGACCGATACCTTTTGTTGGGATCGGGTATTGCCTGAAGTTCGCGAAGGCGATTATTTATTATTCAAAAACGCAGGAGCCTACGGGTTCGAAATGGCATCGAGTTTCAATTCCCGTACCAGACCGGCAGAAGTATTATACTCGAAAGGAAAGCATCATCTGATTCGTCAGCGCGAGACGCTTGAAGATTTGTTGAGGAATCAGGTGGTGAGTGTTTAATCGTCCCTCGAAAAGCCTCTTCGTAACATTTAATATGCTTTCTACTTTTTTCCTTAGATGAAAAAAGTAGCCATGAGGCTGCGTTCGTGGCGGGCAAAAAAAATCAAGGCTGTAAATTCCGAGGCCGCAGTGTCCCCGAGGCGGGAGACACTGCGGAGACCGAAGGAATCAGCTGCTGAGTGTTCAGTCACCGAGTGGATGAAGTCTCAGCTCCAGTCGATTAAAATCCAATAACTTTGAAGTCATTAAAGTAAATTCTTGTTTCATTCGTCTACAGAAGAATGGACAGGCTATTCAACATGGCAGAAAAACCCACAACCGGCATTAGCGATACTGTAAAAAGATATGGTCAGCAGTTGTTGGGCTTTATCAAAGGGAAAACCAATTCCATCGAAGATGCCGAAGATATTTTGCAGGAGGTTTGGTATCAATTGAGTCGACTGACCAATATCGCGGATCTGGAAAATGTGAGTGCCTGGTTGTATGCGATCAGCAGAAATAAAATTACGGATCTGTATCGCAAGAAAAAAACAGATTCGCTGGAAGATTATACATACGAAGATGAAGATGGCTATTTTGAGATAAAGGACATCCTTTTACTGGATGAAAGTGCCAATCCGGAATGGGCCATGTATAAAGAATTATTTTGGCGTGAATTGACCCTCGCCCTGAATGATTTGCCTGAAAATCAAAAACAAGTTTTCATTGCCAATGAATTAGAAGATAAGACCCTACAGCAAATTGCCGATGAAGCCGGCGAGAATCTGAAAACCATTATCAGTAGAAAAGGATATGCCGTAAAATATCTCCGTAAGCGCCTCTTACCCTTATATCAAGAAATCATTTTTAAATAAAATCATCATGCGATCTAAAAAATTCTTCATCCTGATTCCAATCATTTTTGTTGCAGCGCTTCCATATGCCGTCATGCAGTTATGGAACCATATCGTGATGGACTTATTTGCGTTCAAGAGTATCAACTATCTGCAGGCTCTGGGCTTGTTTGTCCTTTGCCGAATTTTGTTTGGCCGCTTCAGCTGGGGACCTAAACACCGGATGTCACCCGGAGCAAGAGGTTTTGGTGAAAAATGGATGCACATGAATGCGGCAGAAAGAGAACAAATGAAAACAGAATGGCAGAAAAGAAAAAATAGTTGTTGATTCATAAAGTAAAACAAAGGCTTGTTCGTCTACTCTTGTATAAACTAAATAAAATGAAAACAATGAACAGACGAATGTTAAAGCCGATTATTGGCGGCGTGTTACTTGGCGCTTTTGTGTTCTTCACAGGGCCCTTATTATTGATTGTATTGTTGCTCAAATTCATCTTTACACCATTTGGTATGGGCAGAATGATGATGTATCAGCGATACCGTGGACCATGGGGCTATGCGCCCGGAATGCGGTTTGCGATGGCCGATAAAATCAGGACCATGAGCGATGAAGAGTTCAACGCATTTAAAGAAAAAGCGAATCGCTATAATTCAGGCTGTCAGCATCACAATCACTACTAAAAAATTCAATCATGAAAAGAAAACCGAAATTTTGGATCGTCATGCTGTCCGCAGGCATCACCTTTGCCACCTTATTTGCCTTTTTGGGTAAACCTCCAATGATGAAGCATCATGACAGACATTGTCATACGGCAGCTCAGCAAATAGATGAGCGTAAATAGGGCCTGCTGTTTAACGTTCAACCTACCCAAAATAGTGCCTTTTAATGATTTCTAAAATGATATCATGTACAAGTATACTTACATAGGATTTAAAAACCATGCATGTAATTTACAGATTTGAACTAGTCGTATTCATCTCCAACTTCTGCGTCAGCGTCAAAGGGCTGTACCCATGTACTATCCCTTTAACGCTTCCTTGAATTTGGAGCGCCTACGACTTAACCAGCAGGCCCTAAATAGAATGACGTTTTAAGCAATCATTTAAACCATGCAAGTTGCAGACCAATGGTGCAGTATTTCTATACTACCGCGAGTCTGCAACTTGATTTTCCTCCTGAGTCATGTATAGAGTACAGACAACATCGATGAACCTTACACATCCATCCAGAAAAGTTAGCAGAAATCCTACAGTGAGCATCCCATCCATACCCCAAATGGCATCAACTTTAAACTAAGATGCAGTATCTGTGAAAAATGAAAAAATTCAAATGGCATTCAGTGTTCTTTGTATGGCATTCAGTGTGTTTCAAATGGCCATCAGCTTTCTTTCCTTGGCGCGCCGCATTCTTTGAAAAACATTAGGATATCTTTGGCCCTTACCCCTACTTTCCCTTAGGATACGCCTCACGTGCACCCCGGAACGGGATTCAGGGCTCCCGAAATAGGTGATGAATTGACCGGAGTTTAAATCGGGAGCATACTATTCTACTTTATCATCAAGGCATACTTTGTTTACTTGAACCTCTTAGCAAATCAACTAAAACCGTTTCTGTATTACCTCTTGTGCCCGCGATTAAAACCATCATGTTTCTTCGTCCATATCACTGCACTAAGTATGACATAGTTCCGTAGGAACGACCGATCATGTAACGATGGAATTTATTCCGTCGTGAGACCATTTGGCTAAAATTCTCAGCAAGCCGTATGCGCGTAGTACCTCATCAGATCCCGGTTTGGCTGCGGCTTATTCCACTTCGTGGAAAGCCTCAAAGCCAACCGGGATGACATTCATTAATTTAAATTCCGTTTCATTCGGGCTTTCTTCGAGTCGCTTAGAAAGAAGACAAATGACGAGTTAATTGTTCATTATATCGGGTACGAGCTTGAAAATCGCAGACAGCTACTAAAAACTCCATTAAAAACTAAAAACTCTACGGCATAAACGCCCCAACCCCATTCTGACTATTCGGATCGAAGATATTGAAGTCGTCGCCGTCTACGCCGCCGCTACCATCCAAATCGGTAGAGAGATAACCACCATTACCAAATTGAATGTCCGGATCGAGGATGTTGAAATCGTCGCCGTCTATGCCCCCACTCTGATCGATATCGCCGGAGTAGATGGCCCAGATACCCGGTGCCATTTGCACCTGATTGTTGCCATAAGCCTTGCTCGCTGCATTACTGAAATCGTAAACCGCAGGAACAGGACTCAGGTAAACCGGTACGGAACTCCAGGTCTCCACACCATTGCGATGCTTGAGGACGATGAAGCAAGTATCATTCACCGCACTGAAGGTACAGAAGGCTGCTCCATTGGTATGCAGTATGCCTTTTGTAGAAGCAATTAAATTGTAAGGCGGATATTGTTCGTGCAGTTCTACCATGATGGTATCCGTCACCAATGGATCACTGCCCACACCCTGATTCATCAGTACCGGTCGCATCAATCCGCTTCCTTCATAATATCCTTCAATATACATTTTCAAATCCAGATCAGCATAGCATTGCTGATCGACAACCGTAACAGCGGCCGATTGCGGACAGCCATTCAAGTTGATCATAGACAAGGTATAAGATCCCGGAGGTACCGTTACTTGTTGCGTAGTACCGACTACACTCATGCCGTTGGACCAGGAGAAATTGCTGCCCGGTATGGTAGAAAGATTGGCTTGAGTACCCAAACAAATGGTATCCTCACCAAAGATCACCGCTGGATCATTGTTGAAGGCATGAGCCACAGGGTTCGCGGTACATCCATTCGCATCCGTTACGATGACGGTATAATATCCGGTAATGAGATTATTGATCGATGGTGTCGTTGCGCCATTGCTCCAGAGATACATGTAAGGAGGCACACCACCGCTCACACTCACACTCACGGCACCGGCAGGTACCGTAGTGATGCTGTCGCAAGTGGTACTGTAATTCGTAACGGTTGCATTGATGGCAGGCGGGCTGAGAATAATTGCATCGGCACTATCCTGACAACCATGGGTATCTGTAATCATCACACCATAAATACCGAGGGGTTGATTGGTTTGAAAAGCCGCAGTAGATCCGTTGCTCCAGGCAAAAGTATAAGGACCGTTTCCGCCACTGCCCGTAACAGACAAGAGACCGATTTGTGATCCGCAACCGATATAAGTTCCGAAGGCATAGGCTGTAACCGCCGTAGGTTCTTCTACCTGAACCTGGTCTACCATGGTACAGCCAAAGGCATCGGTTACAGTAACGAGATAATACCCTGCACTCAGTCCATTCGCATTAGGTGAAGGCGTACCGTTGGACCAGAGATAGCTATATGGCCCCACACCCCCGGAGGCTATTGCCGTGGCAGTACCATTGGCATCCCCGTTGCAGTTGAGCAGGGAGCCGGTCATGCTAATCATAATAGAATCCGGTTCAACTAAAGTGAAAGTATCCGTATTGATACAACCCAGCGTATCGGTGATCGTTAGTTGGTAGGTTCCGGCCGGCATCGCGAAGCGGTTTTGTAAACTCAGGGCCGTATCCGACCATGCAAAATGATAAGGAGATGTACCCCCTATCACCGCTGTCAAGATGGATGCAGTCGAATCGCCATGGCAGGGAATATTATAGCCCATATTCCCTGAAACAAAGGAACTATGCGTTAATGCACTCGGCTGGGTCAGGAAAGTGCCCGCCATAGCCGTACATCCTACTGAATCGGTTACAATTACGGAATGGAAACCGGCCGGCAAGGTATCGGCAGTTTGTAAGTTTTGTCCATCAGACCATTGGAAAGTAAAGTTGGCCGTACCACCCGTTGGCAATGCGGTGATTGATCCGTTGGAATCGCCATAGCAACTGATATTCGTTCCGCCGTAAAATACATACGGACTCAAAGTCAGTGAAATAGGAGCCGGTTGCGTGAGGGTGAAAGTCGCTGTCGCCGGTAAGCAATTGTTGGCATCCGTTACTGTTACGGAATACGTTCCTGCCGTAAGACCGGAGATACTTTGGGTGGTAGCACCGGTGCTCCAGAGATAAGTATACGGACCTGTACCGCCCGATGGGATAGCCGTTGCACTGCCATTATTGCCACCATAACAAGAGATTTGATATCCTCGCGTATTGGTGGGGCTTGAAATATAGGCTGAAACTAATGAAGGTTGCTGTATCGTATAGGTTGTATCGAAACTACATGCATGTGCATCGGTAACTAAAACCGTATACGTAGCAGCAGGCAGATTAGTGATAGAGGCTGTGGTTGCATTGGTATTCCATAAATAGGTATAAGGTGCTGTACTGCCCGAAGCCACTGCAGTGAGTGCAGCCTGGTTACCGCCATAACAAGGAATCGTAGCGGTTTGGGTAATAGCTGCTGTCGGTAAAGGATAAATGATGACCGGAATACTATTGGTCATAGAAGAACACCCTGTTAATGTATCTATGATTTCTGCTGAATAAACGCCTGATGTTGTCGCCCCGTATGAATATCCATAAGTATACACAGTGATGGAACAAGAACACTGACCACTGTAATACGAATAAGAAATAGGACTGCCATTGACATACCATTTGTAAATGGTATTCGGTACAGAGGCTGTGTTGAGGGTCACGGAATTTCCGCTACACACATCCGTTGGTCCGGCCGCAGATATACTACCTGTAGGCAAAGGATTCACGACAATATTCACCGGAGGTGCGGTAGAGGTACAACCATTGGCATCGGTCACAGTGACACCATAGGTACCATTCGTATTGATGTTGTTGATGCTGGCCGATGTATTCCCATTCGTCCACAGATAAGTTCCTGCAGGATGCGCTGTCAAGTTCACACTTTCATTGGCACAAAAAGTTGTTGGTCCGCTGCTGGTGATACTGGCCACCGGATAGAAGGTCACGAGTGTTGTATCAGAAGTTCTTGTACAACCGTTCACATCGGTAATCGTTACAGAATAATACCCTTGAGAATCGGCAATGATGGTTTGGGTGGTTTCACCGGTAGACCACAAATAAGCAGATGCCGGTGTTGAACTGAGTACGGTATTCGCACCGATACAAAGTGTAGTTCCTCCATTGGCAGTAATCACAGGCTTAGGTGGAAGAATCACTGTTGCATTGATGCTATTCGTCATGGACGTACATCCTGTAAGCGTATCGATGATTTGTGCTGAATAGTTGCCGGATGTCGTTGCAGTATAGGAATTGCCATAAATATTATAGGGGACTAAGCAACTACAATAAATGCTATAGGAATAATAGGTAATCGGGCTACCATTAAAATACCATTTGTATTTCGTGTTCGCAGAACCTGTTGCATTCAATACCACACCATTGCCATAGCAGACCGTAGTGGGTCCTTGTGCGGCGATAGTGCCTGTTGGTAAAGGATGAACGACAATGTTGGCATAGGCGGTATCCTTACAAGCAGGACCCGGTTCGGTGACGATGACGGATGCTAATTGCGAAGAAGATAATGTAACCGTTGATGAAGTCGATCCATTGCTCCATAAATAATTGACACCGGTAGAAGGATGAGCTGTCAGCGTCACGGATTCACCAAAACACATGGTGGTTGGTCCACTGGCTGTAATGCTGGCCACAGGATGAACATCTACTGTGACCGGTGCTGAAACAGAATAACAACCAAAAGCATTGGTAACAGAATCCCTGAAGACACCGGATAAATAAACGACTTGAGATGGTGTGGTTGGGCCGTTGTTCCAATGATTATTGCTTGCGGCACTGGATGTGAGGGTTACACTATTTCCATTACAGAACGACAATGGACCACTGGCACTAACCACAGGCACAGGAGGATTTGGATTGACGGTCACAGACAAGCTATTCGATGAAACCGGACAACCATTTGAATCGATGACCGCTACAGAATAATTACCACCGACACCAACATTGATGGCAGAAGCGGTTGACCCGTTAGACCACAGATAAGATAAGGATGGTGAGGCAGATAAGGTTACACTGTTTCCGTCACAAAAGGTAAGTGGACCACTTGCAGAAACAGACACTTGAGGCACAGGAAATCTTGTAGTGTAAACTCCGGCAGAAGTGGATTGACATCCATTGGCGCCGGTGACGGTAACGCTGTAATATCCTGAAGTATCGATGGTGAGCGAAGGTGTTGTCTGTCCGGTATTCCAAACAATATTGGAGGTTGCACTGGAAGTTAGAACCACGTTTGATCCATAACAAAATGAAGTGGGACCACTGGCCGTGATGACCGGTATGGTTGGTTGAGACAATTGAGCAATCGTGGTTGATGTGGATGCACTGCACCCGATATTATCTGTAACCGTAACCGAATAAGTGCCGGCAGAAGTTACGTATTGTTTATTGGTTGTTGAACCTGCAGACCAAGCATAACTTGAAAAGCCGGGAGTGGCGATGAGACTGTCAGTAGTACCTTGACATAAAGTAGCATTGGGTGCAATCGTCACAACCGGATGGTGTACATCCACCAAGACGGCTGAAGAAACACCCGGACAATCCGTTACATCCGTTACGATGACAACATATTCGCCGGAGTCTTTTGCTACGATGGTTTGTCCGTTTCCAACCACGGTATTATTACGAATCCATTGATAAGAAGAGAACCCATTGCTGGCTGTCAATATTGTACTATCTCCCTGGCAAAAAGTGATGGGCGATGAAGCCGTCACGGTTGGCATAGGTGTAGTCGCACATGGCGAAACCAAAACGGCTGTCGTAAAGAAAGGCCCCCAATTACCTCCCGTACCTTTGATACGGGTCATAATTTTGTGCATGCCGGGCAAGACCCCGGTACTGAGCAACGTGGTTTGTGCTTGTTCAAGCGCATTGTTGAAATTTCCACTGAGTGCCACAATCATGATGGCCGGTGTATTGTCGATGCGTACTTCACCTTGAGTCACTTTGATATCGCGGGCGAAAAGACTGTCATCGACTTTCACACTCATGCGAAAAGGAGCCGACCAATTGTTGGCCACTTCTTTGAAACGAACACAGAGCGTATGCAGTCCGACGGTATTCGGAACGGGCACATTACTTTTAAACGCATCTTCAATGGCATTATCATAGTTGCCATCGAAAGCCAGCAAGGTTTGTGTTAAGTTGTTGGTGTCATTATCCCAATACAATTGACCGGTGGCCACATTGATATTACGATAGGACATAGGTGTTTCAACGATGAGGGTTGTTTTGAAAACCGGTCCCCAGTTTGAAGTCAACGAATCTCGCAACTGTACACTGATTGTATGCAATCCCAAAGAAGGCGCATTTAAAGTATGAATGGCCGATTCAATAGCCTGATTGAAGTTGCCATCAAAGGCAATCATATTGGGAGAACCGGGTACATTATTATCAAACCAAACACGACCGGCATCTACACGAAGGGGGCGAACGGTATCAATGGCATTCTCAAACGTAATGGCTGTTGAAAAGGCGGGACTATAATTTCCCCCACCATTCGGATCGAGGAGTTGTACATTCAACTTATGTATGCCCGGTGTACCAAAACTGCTGATTGGTGTGGCCGTTAAAAATTCATTGACGGCAGAACCTGCATTACCATTGAGGATAATCAAACCGACAGAAGAACCGGTATTGTTATCCCAATACGCTCTGCCTAATGCTGCGGATATCAAACGATTTAAAGTCAGTTGATTTTCTACAGAGATCGTCGTGGTAAATGGCAGACTATAATTTCCGGTGGCATCCATCACTTGCAGATTGATCTTATGCATACCGGCAGTCCCAAAGCTGGATATGGGTGATGCATTGATGAAGGTATTCACCGCATCGGTCACATTACCATTGAGGATGATGAGGTTGGTGGCACCGGCGACGTTTGCATCCCAATACATTCGAGCAAAAGCCACATTGATGCTTCGGCCATACATTTGGGTTTCTACGTTTAAAGTTGTTTTAAACACCGGACTCCATTGACTCAGAGAATCTTTGACCCGAACATTGAGGGTATGCAAACCGGGGGACAAATTGATCGTGGTTGTTTGCAAAGCTGTGCGCAATGCATCATTAATACCACCTTGTAAGTTGAGGGCAATGCCTGAGCCCTGACCGGGATCGGTATCGAAGAAGTATTCTGCCGCGGTTAATTTACCGCGACCGGTTTGAGCCTGCATCGCAGAGCTGCATAGCAACA
Source organism: Chitinophagaceae bacterium (assembly GCA_016786845.1). GTDB lineage: Bacteria > Bacteroidota > Bacteroidia > Chitinophagales > Chitinophagaceae > OLB11. The sequence continues at coordinate 168,756 of JAEUVB010000021.1, forward strand.
AGAGTAAGAGTAATCGAATGTATCGTTTCATACAAGGTTATTTAACTGAAGTGTATGAAAAAATTATTTATCGAATCCGAGTGCTTTTACGTTTATGGTGCCATTGACAAGAATGCGTCGAGGTGCGGTGACGAGAATCACACGAGCCCAATCGTTTGCTGTGAAAGGAAAGAAATTGTCCTGGGTGAACGAACCGCCATAGCAACCCACATCGTTACGGGTAAGATTGATGTCGGCATAGGCCGAATCCGGATTACCGCCATTGATGGTATTGGATAAGGCATTGGTGTTCAGTCCTACGCTGTTGAGGGTAGTATTGGTTGCGGTTATGTTGGTGCCGTCATTGGTGAAACCAAGATTGTTCGGATTATTGGAAAAATTATAGTGCACACTAAAAGTACCTCCAGAAGTATAGTATGAATAATACGAAGTAGTGCCAATAGCCAGATTATTTTGTATTTCCGTCATAGCGTTGGCTGATGTTGAAAATGTATAAGCTGAATACATGGTATACGCAGGTTTATGCACGGTATTGTTGAATACCGTATTGACACCGGAAGCATTATTTTTAGAATTCGTGACATATACACCTATTCCATATCCATTTGCAGGATAAGTGAGCAGGCAAAAATTATTCTGAATGGAAAAATACTGAGCGCTGGAGGACCAGTTAATACATCCGTATGTGGATGTACCGGAATAGACTGTTATCCGATTACCGATGATCATAGTCGTATCTGTAGGATTATTAACAGATGCATCATGATTCACACTGATTCCTGCGTTACAGATATTTCCGATAGCCTTTCCGAACTTAAATATTAGCCCCCCGTCAATATAATTAGCCGCGGCAGTTACATTATAGTTATCATGGTTAATACTGATATAACCCTGGGCTAGAGAGTCGTTAAGCAGATTTACAACACATCGATTCCCTACCGGCGCTGTCAGGGTAGACAATATATTTCCGGTAAATAACTTCATACCAATAATTGTGATACTGGATCCTGCTGTGGTGGGCGAAATATTGATAGTTCCATCCACTGAATAATAGGCCCCTTCATTGGCTGAAAGGATTTGTATACTTTTCGTTATGTTTAATGTTCCTTCAGAATAGGAGGCCCCGCCTGCCTGAGGATAGACAATAATACGGTCGCCCGGACTCGCAGCAGTGAGTGCAGCACCAATAGAGGCATAGGTGCCTCCTGCACCACCGGCAGCAACTACGAGATCTGTGGCCTTGAGGCTCATCTTAAAAAAGCATAAGGTCAGCAATGTCAGCATGGAAAAGGATAGAAAATTTTTCATATCAAAGGGAATTTAACTTTTGCAATATTATTGAATGCACAAAATTACCGCCGGGAAGGTCATATTCATATACCCATTTCGTGGTATATTTTGGAAGCGGCATCTAAAGTTCGGAACTTCTTTAAAAAAATGCTTAGCTGAATCTTGCTGTCTTATCCAAATGCTTACTCATCCAAACGCTTGACCCATAAGGCTAAATAGGTGGATGACTTGGATTTTTTGCCTTGTTGCTGCAGTTCAAGAGAATAAATCCCTGACTCAGGACAAGTAAATGAAAATTCCATCCAGTATGCTGTGTCTTTGTCAGATTGTATGGTTTTGCTGAAGTATTCTGAAATCGTGCCTCTGGATAATTTAGCTTTCAGCTTGTCTGATTGAGGTTGACCTACAATGATGAAATGATATCTGCTTGCGTATTTCAGGGGTGTATTAATGACCAACACTTCCCGTTTGTCTGAACTCAGCATTTGCTCTCGTTGTAAATCATATCCAAGCGCACGAGTAGCCATATTCAATTCATTGATTTTATGATTGAAGTGGTACCCACTCGAATCGGGTGACTCCTTATGATCTTGGGCCAAACCATAAAAAGGCATGCTTAACAGAAAAACTAAACTCAATAGATATTTCATGCTCACAAGATACGAAAATTGCTTTGGGAATTACTCCCGTACACGTGATATTGGTCAGGTTTATGTTTGGGTAAAATTTGACACGATCTAAAAAATCAATCCCCGCAGCGAGTTGCTACGGGGATGTGATTGTATTGGGGGGGATTTTGGTTATGGTAAAAAAGCGCCTACTCCACTCTGAACATTTGGATCGAATATATTAAAATCATCGCCATCCACACCACCACTTCCATCGAGGTCGGTAGAAAGGTAGCCGCCATTTCCAAATTGTATATCAGGATCGAGTAAGTTGAAATCATCGCCGTCTACTCCACCGCTTTGATCGATATCTCCGGAAAAGAAGGCGAAAATACCCGAGGCCACTTCTACTTGATTTAGACCATAAGCCTGAGCGGCTGCGACAGAAAAATCATAATTCACCGGTATTGCACCCAAGGTGACTGTAGACATAGACCAGGTTTCTACTGCATTCCTATGTCGAATAGCCAGATAATAATTTCCTGTAAAACCGGCAAAATTACAGGTTGCATTACCATTGGTATTGAGCAAGGTCTTTGCTGTTGCAACCAAAGCAAAAGTGATAGGATCTCTCAATTGAATTTCTATGGTATCGGCGACCGTCGGGCTTATACCTACTCCTTGATTTAACAAAGCCGGATTCATTAGACCCCCTCCGATATAATAACCTTCAATAAAGAGTTTTACATTTACGATACTGTTACAATTATTGACCGTTATTGTTTGTGTGGCGGTATTCACACATCCATTTGCATTCGTTCCTGTAACGGTATAAGTAGTTGTTGCGCCCGGAAAAACTGAAATTGGATTGCCCGCTATACTACCCGGTTCCCAAATATAAGTTGATGCCCCGACCCCGGTAAGGGTGGTAGAATTTCCGGAACAGATTGTACTTAAACTAGCCGAAGCCCCAACGTTTGGTAAAGGATTGACGACAATAGTTCTTGTAGCAGTAGCAGTGCATCCGGTAGCAGTAGTGGTCCCAGTGACCGTATAAGTGGTTGTTATCAAAGGGGTTACTGAAACTGTCGTACCGGCCATACCGCCCGGACTCCAACTATATGTATTTGCTCCATTCGCCGTGATGTTTGAAGATTGTCCAACACATACTGAGGGCCATGGTGTAGTCGTTCCCACGGAAGGTGCAGGATTCACAGTAATCATAATCGTACTTGCTTGTGTGCAGCCATTCGCATTGGTTCCGGTAACAGTATATGTTGTCGTTGTCGTTGGACTCACATTAACTGTCGTACCAGTTAAACTTCCGGGCATCCAAGAATACGATGTAGCACCCGTTCCGGTCACGGATGTAGAGCTACCCGCACAAATAGTGGCATTCGTAGTCGTAGCTCCTACAGTTGGTAATGCATTTACATTGATAACCTGTGTAGCAGTTGCGGTACAACCTTGTGCATTGGTTGCTGTTACCGTGTATGTGTTCGCTAATGTTGTAATTAATGTTGATCCGGTACCACCTCCCGGTGACCAGGTATAACCTGTTGCCGTTGCACTCGTAGCCGTAATGGTTGCGCTACCTCCGGCGCAAAAGGTTGCCGATGGTGATGCTGATGTAGATACGGATGGAACCGGATTCATTAAGATGACAAAGGTTTGAGTTTTCGTACATCCCGCTGCACTCGTAGCCGTTACCGTATAGGTTGTTTGGAGCAGAGGATTTACAATGACTGGTGATCCATTCAGATTACCCGGCTGCCAGTTCCAAGTTACACCGGGTGTTGTGCCGGTTAAGGTAACTGCACCACCAGGACAAACGATACCGGGAGAAGCCGAACCCGCAATAACAGGTGCAGGATTGACGGTTATTGTAATCACCGCTGTTTTTGTACAACCTAAACTGCTAGTACCGGTTACCGTATAAGTAGTTGTCGTTGTTGGAGATACATTAATCGCTGCGCTTGTTTGTCCACCCGGAGCCCAGCTATAACTAACAGCTCCACTTGCAGTAATCGTAGTTGATGATCCTTCACAGATAGTGCTTGCGGATGCAGATACGGCTGTATTTGGAGCATCTACATTGATGATATTTGTTGCTACACGTGTACTGCCCAAACAACCGGTAGCTACATTGGTCACCTGTGCATAATAGGTTTGAGCTCCTGCAGTGGTCGATGGAAACGTATAGGAACTTAATGAACTCATAACAGGACCACCTGTTGCCGTAGCAAACCATTGTACCGTTTGGGCAGAAACCGTTTGATAAGGTGCTTTAAAATTAGAAAGAACAATAGAACAGGCTCCACCTACATTATCCGAAGAATATGCTTGAAGTTGTAAGGTTTCACCGGCATTTAAGTACACACTAAAGGTACCGACTTGAGTTAATGGGTGTCCACTTTGCGCTTTGAAGCCTGGAAATACAACGGCTGTTCCACCATTAATGGAATAACGAGGATAATCGTATTGAGGACCTGAATCGGCCGTAGTATAACTCCAGTTAAACGTTACAAATCCTGAACATGGCATCACATGTTGGTAGCCCGTAACTCCATTCCCAGATAATCCGTTACTGGAGGTCATCGTAATTGAATTAGGCGCTGCTGCGATATTTACTGTACCATTGGAATTGGTTAAAACAGTACTCCAAGTTGCCGGTGCAAAGCTTCCTGCAAAACCGGATTGAACCACCCCATTACACTGTGAACCTGCCGGTGCCGTATAATTCAAGTTAATATTTGAACCTAAGCAAAGTGTGGAAGGTGAAGCAGTTGCTGTTCCTAATGGTGTTGACATGACCTCTACTCCAATTGAACCTGTTGCCGTACAACCACTGTTATCTGTTACTGTAACACTATAGGCTGTTGAACTTAATGGTGTTACCACCGGATTACTTATAGATGTATTGGATATATTCGTATTCGGTGTCCAGGCATATCCGGATAAGGTGGTAACTGCATTATAGGCCAATTCACCATTGAATACCCTAGGAGAGTTTATAAAATTGAAGGTTCCGCCAAAACCGGCACCACCATGTCCTTCTTTAACGGAAAGGTCTGCATTGTTTACATAAACGCTACCCACTGATGTTCCATTCGAATAGTTCACATCGCCATTACACACCACCGCAAGTCCATAGGTTTGACCGGAACCGATAATTAAGTTGGAGGTAATTGGAATATTGGTTAAGGCGCCTGCTCCAGCCGGTGTAATAGCAACGGTAGCTCCCAATTTAGTCCATCCCGCACTAGAAGTTAAAGATGCACCACCATAACCACCTGATTTATACCAAACTTCTGCTTGCGTAGCTCCGGTGTCTATATTCATTTTAACGCCTGTGATCGTAATTTGTTTCGTAGTGGTTACGTCAAAAACAACACCCCCGTTTGGTCCGTAACCATTCGTTCCGCTAACCGTGGTTAGTATCGCATCTGATTTAGTAGGATTACCCATGGTTGTACTTAATGTTTGATTACTTCCCGGACAAGCAGAGTTTGGCGAAACGCCTAATTGTACTTGAGGTGCAGGATTTACATATACTCGTTCAATATTCGTATTGGTACACCCATTGCCATCCGTAACCGTTAAGGTATAGGTAGTAGAGGTAAAAGGAGATGCTATAGGATTGAAAATAGTTGAACTACTTAAATTGCCGCCAGACCAAGTATATCCGGTTATTTGATTATCCACTTGGTAATTAAATTGTCCATTCCATATACGAGATGCATTGGTGAAGCTAAAAGCACCTGCCATTCCCGAACCACCATGACCAGTTTTAATCATTAAATCAGGATTTTGGGCAATGACATCTCCTACATTATTACCATTGGTATAATTATTTGAACCATCGCAAACAACGACCACGCCATAGGTTTGTCCGGCAGGAATACTCAAACTAGCGGTTATAGGAATGTAAGTTAATGATCCTGCACCGGCCGGTGAAATGGCCACTGTGGCTCCCAATTTTGTCCAACCTGCACTGCTAGTAAGACTAGTTCCCCCGTAACCCCCGGCTTTATACCATACCTCCGCATTTGTACCGGTATTAATATTCATATACAAATAATTAATGGTGATATTCTTTTGTGCCGTTATATCAAATACATTACCGGCAAAACCATTTCCACCCGCTAAAGTGGTCGTTAAGAAATCATTTTCCAAGCTAGACGCACTAACACTTAATTGGGTATTACCGCCAATACAAAACGAGGTCGGTGTTGCCGTGATACTATTAATATCAGGTAATGAATTAATATTCACCCTAACTGTACCTGTATTGGTGCAGCCGTTCCCGTCAGTGGCAGTAAGTGTATAGGTTGTTGAAGATGTTGGCGTAGCCGTTGGAACCGATGACGTGGCGCTATTCAGTGTTGAACTAGGGCTCCAAAGATAATTGGTATAATTCACTCTATATTCTACACTGCCATTAAAGACTCTTGGGGATATTGTAAAATTAAATGTACCGCCAAATCCATAACCACCATGACCTTCTGTAATATAAAGATCCGAATTACTGGCTTCTATTGAACCCACCAATGTTCCATTTGTATATATATTGCTTCCATTAACCAAGATAATGATACCATAGGTAGAACCTGCAGGGATCGTTAAATTAGAGGTCGTCGGAATTTTAGTTAAATTACCTGAACCCATTGGTGTTATAGCAACAGTTGACCCTAATTTAATCCAACCGACATTGCTCGTTACATTGGCATTGCCATACGAGCTTGTTTTATAATATACCTCCGCAGAATCCGCAGCACCAATGGCAATATTCATATTAAAATCTGTAATGGTAATGGAATTATAAGCATGAATATTGAAAGCGTTACCGGACAAACCATTGCCTCCGGCTAAGGTTGTTTGTAACGATGTTATCGTTTCGTTTGTGCCGGCCGACAATAAAGTACTTCCTCCGGGGCACAAATCATTATCCACGGCAAAGGGGGTCACTGTTGGCTCCGGTGTTATGTTTAAAGTAAACGATTTTGTTCCTGTACATTGCTCCGCATCGGTACCGGTAACCGTATACGTGGTCGTACCGGAAGGTGCTATCACCTTGGGGTTGCCACTTCCTAAACCATTAGACCAGGCGTAAGTATTGGCACCAAACGCGGTGACGGTGGCTGATGATCCAGGACATAAATAACTGGACGTGGTAGAAACCGTAATCGTTAAAGGAGCCGGGGCCACATATGCCGCACCTACGCCAACAGCATACCATGCATTGGTGGTTTGAACCACTGCATTACTGCAGTCACCGTAAAAATCTTTTGCCGCTTGAATAGATATTGTTCTTGCATTCGCATAGGTTCCACCTGAAGTTAATGTACGCATAGTTTGCCAGGCAATGGCTCGTGCTTGTGTAAAACCGATGCCACTCACATTATAGGCATTTCCATTATCATTGGTTCCACTCCCACCTTCAACCAATAAATAATACCAAAAATTCTGTACACCACTGTTGGTATGAACACCACAATAATCATTGGCGGAAGAAGGTGAAGCACAACCGGTAGTTACCCAATTCGTACCATGATAGGTATCAGGATCATTATAAGCATTTGGATTACTCATACTGCGTAATGGTCCGATGGATAAATCTGCCGCTATCAACCAATCGTGTGATGGTAATATGTAGGCTTCACATGACTCTCCAAAAATATCTGCAAATGATTCATTCAAGGCTCCTGATTCATTTTGGTAAGCAAGTCCGGACGAAAAATCAATCATACCGTGCGTTGCTTCATGGGCTGAGGCATCTAAGCATACAATAGGACTACCACCGGTACTAGTTCCTCCAAATGAAAAGGTTTCTGTTGAACTACTATAATAAGCATTGTTCGAAAACCCGGGGTTAAGGTAAGAGGTATAATCATGACCTAAATCATCAAAACCATTTTGTCCATGTATATTAAAGAAATAATCACGGGTAGCTCTCATACCCCAATGAGTTTGAACAATATACTTGCCTAATGCGGTACTCGGCCATACATTATCGGCATCGGTATAATCCGTAGCACCAACTCCGGTATTTGCCCCATTACCATTTTTAGTAATAATTTGAGCACTGATACAATCATCTATAGCACGATAAACACCTGCATTTAATTGGGTATTAATATTTTGTACACCATTCCACAAAGTAGTCCCGGAGCCGGCGGAACAAGCATATACCAAAGGAATTTTATTAAACACTTCACCGGTTGCCGCATTAATATAGACGATATAAGATTCAATGGCCGGTTCGACATTTATTGCAAATTTCCAGCACAGCACATATTCAAGCTCGTTAGGTGCACCGGTATGGGTTGCAGCATAAACTAATTCCGCTTTGGGTTTGTAGCTCGCCTCAGGATCATGCTTTATTTCCTTTAATGCATCTTCTGCAGCTAAATTTTGCCATAAATAATCCTTGGATTGAATGATTGCAAGAGCATTCAACAAGGCAATACTATCTTTTACTAATACTTGATTATTCAAGGGATTGCGTTGAGCATACATTCCATTGATGTATTTAACTCGGCCATTTTGTACATGAATTCGCATTTCGGCACCCTCCAATTTGATACCATTTAAATATTGCTGGTAAAAATTCTGGGTTATCCCTATTTCATTAGTTTCCGATTTTACAAATTTCATTTCACTGCCTTCAGTAAGATTTAATACCTGAATATATTTGGATATAAATTCCTCTTTGGTAATATTAATATCCTTTTTGATGGTAAATAAATCCATGGTCGACTCCGATTCTGTAATGGATTCAAACTGCTGTTGTGGAGTTAGATTTTGTGCCAGTAAGGGGTTTGGCAGCATCAGGATTAAACATGTTAATAGCCCGAACAGCAAGGACTTGCGGAGGGCAGATATTCTTTCTGAATGATCAGACAGAAAATGGATGAAGAGATAAAACTTTTTCATAGGGTTGGGATTTACTGTAAAACAAAATTAATAAGCATGCTAACCCTATGGATTATGAATGAGTAGATGGTGATACAAAATGAGCATTTAGCAGAATCGAAAGGATTTATGGTAAATCAACCCTGAGGCCGTTACAAGCAATTACTAGATTATTGTTTTTGTTATCAGTCATGCGAAAACGGCAAAAGCGGTGAAAGCAATCCATTGAAATTTGCGACAATTACTTCTGCAATAGGGACAGTAATAAAGAAAAATGCCACTCTTTTCATGAATGTAAAAAATCAAACACCGCAACAAATGATTACCGATTCATGATTGGGACAGAAAAATGATATTTATTCTCCACAGGGCGACGTCCGACATTCCGAAGGATTTCCCTGTGGGGAATAAGTATAGGTGTGGTGAAATGGATGAAGGAATAAGAGATTTTATAAAAACAGAAGTAACACTTTCGTCTACATACACATTTAACAGCGCTTCACTAAAAATTAAAAACAAACAACTCCTCTAAGGTACATACGCCCCAACTCCTGCCTGCACATTCGGATCAAAAATATTGAAGTCATCGCCATCTACCCCACCGCTTCCATCGATATCAGTATTCAGATATCCACCACTTCCGGAAATAATATCCTGAAACAACAGATTATGATCATCACCATCTACCCCGCCACTCTGATCAATATCTCCGCTGTACATGGCCCAAATTCCGGGCGACACTTGAATTTGATTATTCCCATAAGCTTGTGAGGCTGCTGTTTTGAAATTGTAATTGGCATGAGGGGTAAAATTTTGTGGAGAGGCACTCCACACCGGTACGGAATTACGACCCTTCACTACGATCCAGGCAGGGCCGTTATAATAATCAAAGGTCAGGGTAGCTACACCGGTGGTACTCAAAATCCCTTTCTTGGTTCGAAGAAGGTTCATCGTTACAGGCTCACGTAACTCTACTGTAATGGTATCGGTCATTGTAGAAATTGCTCCGGGTATTCCCGCATTTTGCAATACCGGCTTCATGGTTGTATTGTTTTGCATATATCCCTGAATCATACAATTTAATTGTAATTGAGAATAACACAGATTCAGGTTTTGATTTGGAGAAATGGTAATCGAATAATCCTCTGTTTCCCCGAAAACTTGCATATCACAAGGTGTTATATTGACACCTCCGCCGGCTGTGGAATAATCGCAACGTACGCGCATGCGGTGAACGCCCGGGCTAACCCAACAAGGGATGATAACGGAAATATATCCTATACCTCCACCTTGAATTTGGGCTGTATACCCGAGTCTTTCGGTATTCTGATTGAAAAGGCCGTCATCATTAAAATCCATCCATACCGAAAAAGTTTGACCATAAACAGGTCCTGGCCATACTTCCATAGTATAGGTCTGTCCTCGTTGGAGTGTTGTCGATAGCGACATGTTGTTAGAGTAATTTTCATATCCCAGATTACTCGTATTGCAAAATGATCCACTATTATTGTTGAGGGTGTTCAATACTACTTTTGAAATATAATCACCACCTGAACAACCATATTGGGAAGGTGGAATGCAGTAGCAACTCAATGGCGGATTCATCGACAGACTTATCGTTTGAGAAAAGACAACAGGACCGCCACTACAGGATACAGCACATTTAAAACTATCCGGCCCTGTTACCGTAGTGTATAAATAAGGTAAAGTAGCTCCCGAAACCGGTGTGTTATTTTTATACCATTGAAAGCTTGAGCCACTACCTTGATAGATTGGATTCAGCGCTAAAAGAAGATCCTGACCAATGCACATCCCTCCGGAGACATTACTTTGTATGGACGGTGGTGTTGGATTAGATACACAGGTAGACAGGTTCTGAATATGCAAGAAGTAATCGGCTGTCTCCCCCGAAGGCAAAGTAGAACATGCCTGTCCGCCATTCAATAAACCGTCGCCATAACTAGACCCCCGGATACGCATTTTTGTTATTCCGGCAAGTGCTGTTGTCGGAACGGTTATGTTTAATACCGGAGTGGAATCCATGACGTTAAAGAGTGGATTTGTACCAATCGTTTGAAATTCTGAAACTTCAAATACACCATTCTGATTCCAGTCGAACCATGCTGACAAGACAGAGTAGGTGCCGGTGGTGACTTTTAAAGAATAGCTTGATCCCTTCACCAGATTGGCCGACTTGCCCAATATATCTGGTTTTGCAACATAATAAGGGGGCGACTGAGTAACCATATGAACATCATCCAGGTCAAAGAGTCTAACACGTTTAATTCGCCCGTATCCTGGTCCGTTGGTCGTGGCGGGTATACAATAACAATATGTAGGAGGGAGCATACTAACTTGAACAGGGTTTGAATAGGTTGACTGTGAGGTATTCGGACAAGTAACCTGACAATAGAAAGAATCGGCTGAATTTATAGTTTGTGAATAAGTACTTCCGGTAGCACCTGCTACAATGCCCAATTTATTATACCATTGAAAAGTGTTACTGCCGGGGTTGCCTGGATTCTGTAAACTAAGAGTCACCTGTGTACCTGAACATACTGTTGTTGAGCTCGCCAATGTATTTCCGGGAGTGGGCATGGCATTGCAAGGTATAACCGGAGTTATATTGATTCCTGTCTTTAAAATACCCGAACTTGCACTGCCAGTACTACTCCCATTATTGGGCCCCCAAATACGTTGGCGGATAGTACCATTGTTTACATTAGCTACGCTATTTCCTATACCATTGGTATTGGTAAATTCTATTATCAAAGAAAGATTGGGATTGTAATTGAATCCGTTTTGTAAAGTGATAGGATACCAAGTGTCGGCTTGTATGCCATTCAAAGCATAGTTTGACGCATAAAAGCACGTTGTTAGTCCGGTAAAGTAAGAATAATTATTGAGTATGGGTCCCGAACCAAAATCAGACTGAATGCCTGCTACTTGACCGATTCGAATAGTAAAATCTGAATAGCTGGCACCTGGTGTAACCGTAAACCCAACCTTGAAATAAACTGTAGTAATTACTCCCCCAGGAGCAGGCGTACCCATTCCTGTACCCAAAGAGGAAAAAGTATTCGGAGGATACAGATATTGAACTTTACGCTGATTACCACTAACTGAAGGGTTGAGCGGAATTAAATTATAAGCAGGTACTCCATCCGTGTTGAAATACTGGGGTGTTTGAGCACTGCCTAATATTGGCCATAAAAGGATAACCAAGAAATGCAGCACAATGAAACAGGAAATCTTTTTCATAGTTGGAATTTTGAGCAAATCTATTCGTTGCCGGAGTCCATTTTTGAAGCATTTGATATTCGGAAATCAGGATTTGGTATCCGGCATTTCGGGATTGATATTCGGTTAAATTGGAGATTTTGCCTGTGGTTTTGCTGCAATAAACCATTCATACATTTTAACCGGCCATCTGTTTGTAAAAAGCTGCCATCTATCAGTCGGCATATCGTAACAATCGGGTAAGGGGTATTTTTGATTAGAATATAACAATATGCTACATTACAAATATGTAAATTACCTGAAAAGAATAAAAGTGAAAATCGCCAATTCAGAATTAGGTTTTTATTTTATATTGGCCTGTATACTCTTTCTATTATTAAGTTTGGGATTCATGATTTAACTCAAGAAAGTTTGTAGTATTTTTTCATCCTCATGCGTTGGCCATTTCTTTTATCTATCCTGTTCACTGTACAACTCGTATGGGCAGATAGTTATGTGATGCGTAGTTTTTCTTCAAATAATGGTCTCATCTCTTCCAGCAACAATGCCATTTATCGTGATTCAAGCGGCTTTATCTGGATATGCAGTTATGGCGGTCTGGTTCGGTTTGACGGTAGTTTATTTCATGTATTGGACAATAGTAAAGGTTTCCGACACTATCAGATTTCCGACTTATTGGAAAAACGAAAAAATTCATTTTTGATTTGCAATGAAAAGCATCTGTTTAGTATGGTTGAAAACCGATTAACGGAAATTCGAACAAATCTCCCGGACCATTTGGTATTGGATCGATTTATCCGAACCCCTGAAGGACAAATTTTTTTACAAACCAATGGTGGGATGTTTCAATGGATAAACGATAGTACCTATCAAAGCTTTCAATATGACACCCTGTTATCCTCAGACATTATGTCGATATGTCCGATTCAAAATAACCGCAAGTTGGCTTATTCTCATAAACATCATGCGGTATTTATCATCGATTCGGATCATCTGTTGACACGAATTCCACTGAGTGCTGATGAATATCTATATGATTTTTTTGTATTGGGTAAGGATATCTTTCTTGGCCTGAGCAGTGGTATGCGCATCTTACGAAACCAACAACTGTTGCCGTATCTTCCCGAGGGATACCGGGGTGGCGGTTTTCTGACCTCTATTTATCGCGACCATTTAGACGAGATATGGTTTACCGATAATTCCTATCGTCTATGGAAGAGTGACCACGGACAATATATTAATTTGTCTGAGAAATATAATGCCCCCAAGGCTATACTGCCACATTATCTGGAAGATGGCAGCGGAAATATTTTCATTCAATTTATGAATGGCATGTGTGTTTTTCGTGAAAGCCCTTATCGCGAAATACCGATAGCATCCATGAATTCATATAACATGTTTTTTATGAGTTCATTTTACAGCCCGGATACATTTTGCTATGGTATAGCCAGAAACAAATTGAGGCTCTGCGATGGTGAAAAAACATTTGATCTTTCCATCGAAACAGGCGCTGCAATAAATTTTGAGGAACTAAGAAACTGCCAGCTCTTTCCGACAAAAGATCCCAAAAAATTATTTGTATTTGTTAGGGGTTGCGGGATATTTTTCATGAAAAATAAAAAGTTGGAAGTTTTTAACCCTCAAGTCGGAAATCTCGATCGCCTCATTCTGACTTCCAATTATGATACCATTAGAAACCGGTTTTACACTGCCAGAAATGATACTGTTTTTTGCATAAGTCCGGATAGTATCAAAAGGTATATGCCTCATGTCAAGAACCATGATATTCGTTACCACAGTTTTGTTTATACCCGGGATGGTAGGGTTTTCTTTTCCGGCAATCATCGTTTATTGTTTGCTTTGATAAATCATAAAATATATGATCTCACACCACAACTGCAGATTCAGGATCGGGATTATTCTCTGTTTATTCATAAAGATCATTTGTGGATATGGATACATGGAATAGCCCTTCGGGAGTATGCCATCGATGGAATGAAATTGATTTTACTGCGATCTATTGGAAAAGAAAACGGATTGTTAGACGCCAATGGCAATCACATACAATTTGACGAAGATGATAATCTTTGGATTAATGCTTTCACCGGTTTGTATTGGCTGCAATGCGGAAAAAATGCCAAAGGGCCGGTATACTACTCAAGAAAAATCCCGCTGCATTTATCCGGTATAGATGCACCTATGATCGATCGAATAAATTATAGTCATGATAAATTATATACTGTCGGTGTCGGGGGAATCATGATATTGAACACTTCGAGCATGGTTTTACGTCATAAACCATTATTAACCTATCAGGTAGCCGGTTATGCCAATGGAAAGTCAATAGAAGGTTTGTTGAAAAATGGTATTGCTGTTTGGAATAAGAATACGCTGCAACTTCCTACTACATTTCGGCAATTAAGTTTTGAAATGGGCACGGTATATTATGGATTTGATCATGCCATTCGATATCATTACAGGCTACTGGGACAGGATGAAGAATGGAAAACCCTTTTGCAGGGGAATCTAATACAATTCAATAACCTGAGTAGCGGCAGCTATACGTTGGAATGCAAGAGTTTGAACCTTGCTGATTCGAGTGCCACTATACCTTATCGATTTGCCTTCCATATACAACCGGCACTTTATGAAACCTGGTGGTTCCGAATCAGTTTAGGTATTTTGGCTTTTACGATTTTGGTATATATGATACGGCAACGAGACAAAAGAAAACAAAAAGAGAATCGTATCGCCATGCAATTAAGTGAATTAAAATTGGAAGCCTTGCAGAGCCAGATGAATCCTCATTTCATTTTCAATGCATTGAACTCTATTCAAAATTATATTTTACAGCATGATGAAATGGAGGCCGCAAGATATTTGTCTAAATTTTCTAAATTGATTCGCAAAACACTGGATCATTCCCATCATCAACTAATCCCCATTGGGGAAATTGTACAAAGCTTGCAAATGTATCTGGAACTTGAAGCCTTTCGCTTCAATCATGAATTCCACTATACACTGTCATTGGATGAATCCGATGACCGTATTCATATGATGGAGTTACCACCGATGTTGCTGCAACCATTTGTTGAAAATGCTATACTGCATGGGCTTATGCCTAAACAGGGTGACAAACACCTGAGCATACAGCTTTATATGAATTTTCCCATGTTCCATTGCCTTATTGAAGATAATGGCGTGGGCAGGGAATACGGACATCCAAGGGAGGGGCATCAGTCGCGAGGTCAAAAATTGACTGAGGGTATGATGGACGCCTTGAGACATCTTCGTCAAACGGATCCTGAAATCATCATCACAGATCTGAAAGACCCACAGGGCATGCCTGCAGGTACTCGTATTGAAATCAACATACCCTTCGAAAAGTAAACTTATGAAAACACTGATTATTGACGACGAAGCCAACAGCAGAAATACCCTGCGTAATTTATTAACCCGACTATGTCCTGATGTTGAAATTCTGGCGGAAGCGACACGAGCGGAAGAGGGCTTGGCTTTGATTCGTTTGTATAAACCGGATCTGATATTTCTGGATATAGAAATGCCGGGCAAAAATGGCTTTGATCTGATCAGTGCATTACAGCCTGAATCCATTAGTGTTATATTTACGACTGCATTTCATCAGTACGCAGTCAAGGCATTTCGATTCAGTGCGATAGATTTTTTACTTAAACCCATTGATCCGGATGAATTGGTTCAAGCTGTAGATAAATTCAAAAAAAGTCAAAACCAGGCAACTAGTCCTGAACAACTCAGCTTGTTGACACAACTTTGGGAAAAAATGAATGACAGGCCTGCTGTGAATCGGAGGATGGATCAAAAATTAGCTTTATCGAATCAGGATGGCATTCACATTGTGAATATCAGCGATATCGTTTGGTGTGAGGCGCTCGGTAGTTATACCCGTATTTATTTCAGTAATAAATCGAATATGGTGGTTTCCCGTATCATTAAAGAATTTGAGGAAATGCTGAGTGAGTATCATTTCATCAGGGTTCATAACGCCTATCTGGTCAATGCACATTGCATTGTTCGGTATATAAAGGGAGACGGTGGACAAATCATTTTAAGTGATGGCCATGAAGTTGAAGTAAGTCGCAGAAAAAAAGATGAAGTATTACAGGTTATTAATCAATTACTCCGCTAATTCAAAAAGGGTTCAACCAACATCATGCTCACGACTGAATTGGACTGGATAATTTTGAATTAAAAATTATCTTTGCACATTCAAACTTAGATTAGTCAATTTATAATAACTTCCATGGCCTTTTCGGAAATAACATCCCTGTCCACTGAGTATTTCCTTTCCGATGAAGCATTCGACCAACTTTACCCCCCATTTTTACGAGAGCTTGCATCACAGCACTGGACGCCAATACAGGTGGCAAAAAAGGCTGCAGCGTTTCTTGCTTCAGATAAAGAGGCTCACATATTGGATATTGGCAGCGGCACGGGTAAATTTTGTTTGTCTGCTGCCCATTTTATGCCCAATGCTTTTTTTACCGGCGTAGAGCATCGGAAAAATTTGGTCAATCATGCCAATAAGGCCAAAGAAAAACTTGGATTATCGAATGTAAATTTTCTACACAAAAATTTCAAGGCCATAGATTTTTCGGAGTTTGATCATTTCTATTTTTTCAATTCCTTTTATGAAAACCTGATTGGCATGGATCAGGATGGCTATCGGATCGATTACTCCAGCGAAAAGTATCATGCCTACAGTCATGAACTTTATTTGAAACTATCCCAAAGACCATCAGGCACAAAAATTGTCACCTACTTTAGTATGGAAGAAGAAATTCCCAATGGATACAAAGTGGTCGGGGAAGAGATGAAAGGCGTGTTGAAATTTTGGCAAAAAAGTTAGGGGAGAAATGCACCAACTCCATTCTGCACATTCGGATCGAAGATGTTGAAATCGTCGCCATCTACACCGCCACTGCCATCAAGATCGGTAGAGAGATAGCCGCCGTTACCTGACTGAATATCCGGATCGATTAAATTAAAATCATCGCCGTCTATACCCCCACTTTGATCCATATCGCCGGAGTATAAGGCAAAGATGCCGGGTTCCACTTCAATTTGATTACTGCTAAAGGCTTGCATCGCAGACCCTGTGAAATCATAATTTGCGGTATGATAAAAAACGACCGGCACGGCACTCCAAGTTTCTACAGCATTGCGGTGACGGATGGCTATATAATAAGTATTTCCTGAGGCCGGTAAGTTAAAGGTGCAAGTTAGCTGTCCATTGGTTTGAAGCACACCCATACATGTCGTAACCAATGCATAAGGGTATACCGGTTCATGTAATTCCACCCAAACCGTATCGCAATCCGTGGTTGCATTGGATTGACCCTGATTGAATAAGACGGATCTCATCATGCCACCATTCATGTAAAATCCTTGTACATAGGTTTCTAATGATAAATAAGATGTCATACAGTTGCTGAATTGTAATAAAAGACTCGAAGTATTGCTACATCCGTTCGCATCGGTTCCTGTCACAGTATAAGTTCCTGCATAAGTATTGCTTGCTAAAAAAGTATTTCCATTCGTGATCGCCTGAGGACCACTCCAGATATAAGATAGACCTCCTGAACCTGAAAATGTAATCAAAGTTGAATCACAAATGGGATTGGCCATAGAACTACTCGCCCCAATTAAGGGCAGCGGTAATATAGTCAGTACCAAAATTTGGGTGTCGCAGCCGTTGACATGCGTATAATTTCCCGAGGCATTATAGGTTTGTCCATTTCCACCAAGGAGAGTAGGCCATGTATAACTTTGACATGCAGAAATAGTATTCGTAGTTATGGTAGAAGGAACAATCGTTAACTGTAATATCTGCGTGTTACAAACTGCTCCCGTCTGATAGGTACCGGATGCGGTGTAGGTTTGTCCGTTCACCGGCCATATATAATTGTTACAAGCTGTCACGGTGGTGGTTGTGCTGGCAGTACCTAAAGTCCCTCCGGCACAAATGTTCTGAGCATAAATATCATAATTAGAAGCTGCGTAATTTCTTGTATCATCCCATGTGATGATTGCACCACCGGCACCGTCAGAGGCAATCTGCGGATGTTGTTGATCGTCTATGTTGGTAGATAGGGCCACACCATTAACTGTCCATTGCACGATGCCGGAGGCATTGATCCGTTGAGCATAGACATCCGAAGAACTCGCACGATAATCCTGCCAACAAATGATCGCTCCTCCCGAGCCATCGCTCGTTATTTTAGGAGAATTTTGAATGTTTGCAGCGGTTGAGATCGCCACACCATTTAAGGTCCATTGCACAATGCCCAAGTTATTGATCCGCTGTGCATAGACATCTACGGGGGGAAAACTTCCGAATCGACCGTCGTTCCATACGACCAAAGCACCACCTGAACCATCAGGAATCATTTCCGGATCTATCTGATCATAGGTCGCCGTGGAAATGGGCACACCATTGGTTGTCCATGAGATTGTACCGGCCGAATTGAGATGTTGCATATATATATCGGAATATGTACCACTACGATAATCGCGCCAGGAAATAAAAACTCCCCCTAAATTATCAATCGCCATTTTAGGCGACACTTGATTATTGGGACTTGTGCAAACGGCTACACCATTGGTCGTCCATTGGGGAATGCCGGTAGAATTTATTCTTTGTGTGTAAATATTGGTGCCTGATACTGAATTGCTTCGATAGTCATACCAGCTCACAATAGCCCCTCCTGCACCATCGGAAACAATTTGAGGATAAAGTTGTTGAAACGTTGCCGTACATAATGCTACCCCATTGGCCGTCCATTGTGGTACTCCTGATGCATTAATTCTTCTGGCATAAATATCATCCGTTCCACTTCCACCACGTTTATCTTTCCAAGTAATGATGGCACCATTCAGTCCATCCGAAACGAGTTGAGGATTGTCCTGATCACCGGTAATCGTGCACAAGGAAACGCCACCCGAAGTCCATAGGGTAAGTCCGGCTGAATTGATCCGCTGTGCATAAATATCATTATTATTCGAACCGTTTCGAGAGTCCGTCCAAGTGATAATGGCACCTCCCATACCATCCGAAATCAATTGGGGTTGCGTTTGTGCATTAGCAGCACCGCAAATCAATACCCCACTAGAGGTCCATTGAGGAATGCCGGCCGAGTTCAGTCTTTGAGCATATATATCATTTACACCTGATCGAAAATCCGGCCAAACAATAATTACCCCTCCACTACCATCTGCAACTATTTGGGGATCACTTTGATAGTTCGCTGCATTGCAAACAATATAGTTGACCAAGGGGCTTACTGACCATTGTGCCTTTCCATCCTTAAATAAACCGATTAGAAAAAAAAGTAGTATTCCACATCCCATGAGGTATGACCATTTACTATATGTAAAGGCATAGCAGACCTTGGCCCTTGCATATCTCTCGGGCAAAACAATAAATGTAAAAATCATGGAAAGGATTTAAGTGAAATACAGATGAGGTAAATGTAATCTAAAAAGAATAATAATACAGATTACATTACATAGGGGTAGATTATCTGCTAAAATTTAATTGGCGAAAATCAACATGATAATCAATTGGTCAAGCAAAAAACGAAGTCTATTGGACTATTCATACAATCTTATTCTCAATGGCCTTGCTCACCGCCTCAGTGGCATTGTGTACATGCAGTTTTTCATAAATTTTACGAATGTGAGCATCTACGGTATGATAACTGATATCTAATTCCGATGCGATCATCTTGTACGACTTGCCCTTAACCAACAAACCCAATATATCTTTTTCACGGTCGGTGAGTTTAAAATCAACGCTTTGTGACTGAGGATTATTTTTCCGAAATAAATCCAGAACCTTGAGCGCAATGACAGGCGTCATGGGTGCACCGCCGGCATAACATTCGCGAATGGCTTGTAGGATATCTTCGTTGGTACTCTTCTTCAAAATATATCCTGAGGCACCCGCACAAATAGAATCAAATATGCGATCGGCATCTTCAAAGATGGTTTGCATGATGATTTTCAATTCGGGGAAATGCGTCTTGAGTAAGCGTACCGTTTCTATACCATTCATGCCGGGCATTTGAATATCCATAAGGATGACATCGGGACGATACTGTTTGATAGACTCTAAAACGTTTCGACTATTTGGAAAAGAGGCGACCAATTCCATGTCTTGCTGAGACTGAATTAAAAATTCATACATCATCCTCATATCTTCATGGTCCTCAAACACCAGTACTTTAATTTTTTTCATCTCCGGTAATTTAATTACAAAATAACAGAAAAGAAGGGACATCTCTAGTCCCGTAATCTCGTAGTAGGTATGTGCATTCGAATCGTGCATCCCTTTTGCGATGCCGTAACGATGTCGAAACGAGCCGATAACTCTTTCGCCCTTTGTTGCATACTATAGATACCATGACCATGCTGAATGGTTTCCATATCCATGCCTTTCCCATCATCAGTGATCGTTAAAATAAGCCCTTCCTTATCCAGAGCTAAAGTCAAGATTACGCTTTTGCATTCGGAGTATTTCGCTATGTTATGAATGGCTTCTTTGATAATCAGAATCATATTCTTACGGGCATGCATACCTAAGATGAGCCTATTGAATTCCGCATCAGCTTGCAAATCGAAACGGATGCCCTTCACTTCCAACAGATCTTTCCCGATCTGTTGTATTTTCTGTATCATATTCAAGCCCTGATCATTCTTTGGCGTAATGGCCCAAACAATATCACTCATACTTTCAATCGATGATTTTGAAGTATGCTTGATGCGTTCCAGAATTTTATGTGCTTTGTCCTGGTCGGATTCCATAATAGTTTCCACCAATTGACTTCCCATAGAGATGCTGGACAATGCCGATCCAATTTCATCGTGCAAATCACTGGCGATTTTATTGCGTATATGTTGTATTTGTAAAAGCTGCCTGACCCGATAATGTACGAATGTATAAATAAGTACAGCGACTCCAAGGATACATAAAGTGTAGAACCACCACGTATTGTAAAAAGGAGGAAGTATTTCAAATTGAAGCAATGATGCGGGCTGACTGAATACCCCGTACGCATCACTCACTTTGGCATAAAACTGATACTCTCCCGGCGGCAATCCGGTATAGGCCGCATGCCCTTCCTTCGATTGTATCCAATCCTGGTCTGCCCCTTCCAACTTATACGCATAACTTCTTTGTTGACTACTTTGAAAATGTAAAGCAGAAAAGGATAATTCAACATAATTCTGTTGATTCCGCAATTTTATAATCTCTGATGTTGAATCGACCGGATAGCTTTGTTGCATCACTTTGAAATCGATCAGGTAAGGCTTCAGACTATTCACCGGTTTTAAATCAAAGGACGATGGATTCAATATCAGCAATTGATTGTTGACGGCGAAAGCCAATGAGCTATCTTTAAGTAAATCGATATAGGAAGTCAACTTCGTGTGTTCGGTGCCGTCATTGATGGTCACATGATAAAACTGTTTAGTGCCCTTGTCAAACACTTCCATGCCATCGGCAGTGGTGATCCACAGATGGTTACGTGACGGAAGTATACCCAGCATGATATTTCCTCTTGTTCTCGGCGATAAAAAGTTTTGAAAGGATTGGCCATTCCACAGATTCAATCCACCACCATAAGTCGCCACCCAAATATTATTTTCTTCATCACAATACAAATCCCGGATATCATTATTAGAAAGTCCGCTTCCGGCCTGATAGGCGGCAAAATCATTTTTCGGTTGTTTACGGTTCAACTTCCAAAAAAACAGGCCATTGGCTGTAGCCACGTAATAATTTCGATCTTTATCCTGAATGATTTTTCGGATCATATTATCTTTCAAACTGGATTTCAATGTTTGGTCCGTATAATAACCGGTCACCAGTCTGATGCCTTGGTGGAAAGCATAGATGCCATAGCCTAATACTCCGGTCACCAAAGTAGGCTGACTCAAAAGGGTGTCTTCCAATATACTTCGAACCTGAAAAACTTGATACTGATTAAATAGCTTCCCCTCGTTCGATAGAAAATGATAAGGCTCGAATCGACGAATACTCAATCGGTCTCTGTCAAAATAAAAAAAACCGGATTCGCTGCCGAGGATATATTGACCGTTCGACAATCGGGTGATCAATGTGGGCGACAATGATTTACCCTGATCATACAATGCTATCCATTTAAATTCATTCTCAGTTTTTCTTTTCACAAACAACCCGGAAGAGGAACAGACATACAAGGTCCCATCTTCATCTTCATAAGGATTAAACATGGTAACATCTGCATTCGAGTTAGGTGGCGTTAACGGAATGGTTTTACAATTCCAGTCGCGTGGCGAATACATACAAAGTCCCTTTCTTGTACCTACCCATAATATACCCTCCCTGCCTTTATATACACAGTTAACGGCATTGGAAGCCACGCTATTTTTGTTTAGTTTATCATAAGCATAGTGAGTCAGGCTGCCAGTATACTTATGATAGATATAGAGTCCTGAATTTTTAGTGCCGGCAACGATTAAACTATCGTTATACTTTGTAATACTCGTCACTTCATCCGGTATGTCAACAAATTTACTTTTTGAACGAGTGTTGGAAACCGGCTTCAATTCACCCGGTATGGCCTCATACAAGATGGCCATTCCATTGGCCCAGCCTCCGGAGTAGAGTGTATCTCCCTCATTGATAAAGCAAACATAGGTCCCTTTAAATGGCGGAATTTGGGTATAGGTAGCTACTTTAATCCCTTTATTTTTCGATACACAATAAATCCCCTCTGTCCCCAAAATACTCATCAACAGATCTCCGTTCGTACAGGCGCCAAATTGATGAACCCATGTTTGTAATCCTCTAAATGATTTTTCTGCAAGTGAAGGCTTCAGGGGCAACCATGTCGTCCGATCTAAACGCGGAATCCAATAGCTCGCCTTTAGGGTTTTTTTATGAATGAAGATCACCGGAACCAATTCCGCTCCGGCGATGATGTATTCGTCGTTATAATCAAACAAACAATTGATGCGGTCTACCGATTTCAGAATGGGTCCATGAATGACCAAGTTAATTTTGGTCCATTGCACACGCCCTTGCCGCTTTTCCAATTTACAAACCCCCGCATCTTTAGTAGCTACCCACAAATTACCGTCACGATCTTCCAGCAAATCCGATATTTTATTTCCGCAAATAGATAGGGTATCCGATGCCTGATGCAAAAAGGTTTGAAAATAAGTGCCATCAAATTTATTGAGACCAAACTCTGTTCCAACCCACAAAAAACCTTCTCGATCCTGAAGCAAACATTTGATGGTTTGGTCACTTAAGCCTTCTGCGGTAGTATAGGTCACAAAACGGGGTTGAATACTTTGAGACACCCCTTGAAGTGAACACAGACATAGGAGCAAAAGTATGCTATAGGTTGTAAGCGGTATGTTGATTTGGTTTTTCAAAAAGACACTTATGAGCCTAAAATTACCATAAGTAAAGGAAACAGAGTAGATTAATGTCTGTGAATGATGAAGTTCCGCAAAAGACAAACGACATTCTAGGTTCCAACCGCTCAATGCTGTCTCTACAACGGAATATAAATTCTCGTCGATGCATGATTGTTGATTTGAATTATTTTTTTGAAATTGGTCTAATGCAGATCAGCCCAATACCATGTATCAGAATAGATGTTCTGAAAGTCCTTATCATTTAAATCATCCTGATCGTCAAATATGGATGATGAAGGACCCTTATTCATGCTGAACGGTATAGGCTTGAAGTCACAACGGCATACTCCCTTACTTTACATGACAACTTAAACTACTGCGCTTACCTAAACCGCAACTTCCACCTGACATTTTCGATTTCGACTTTGATGATCTTCAATGGGATGCGAGGGATTAAACATCCAATCCGTTAATTTTGGTGAATTGGTTCTGCATTTCATTCTTTTTTCAAGCAGTATTGCGGAGCCTAGAGTCAGGATTCCAATCACCATCACAGATGCATAAAGACCAAATGCATCGGCAATGATACCGGTGAGTATAGCGCCCATAGCATATCCCATATCCCGCCACAAACGGAAAACACCTAAACTCTTAGGTCTGTCGTGCGGATGGGTATGTTCGGCAATAGTGGCTAAAAATGTCGGATACACCATGGCCGTTCCCCAACCCAGTAAGACAGCCAAAATCACAAAATGAAAAAACGTCGATGCCCATACAAAAAGAATCAAGGCTATGCCTTGTAAAAACATTCCCCAAAACAACATACTTTTTTTGCAGAAGAAATCAGACATTCTTCCGGTAAACAGTTGACCTATTCCCCATACTGCCGGATAAACCGCTACGATGATCGCAATGTCCCGAATACTGAAATTTTTTTGTGCCAACAGAATTGGAAGCAGCCCCCAAACCATTCCATCATTCAAATTGTTGACCACACCGGCTTGAGTCACGGAGCCCAGATTGCGATCGAATAGAGTCGTATCCCAAAATATGTTATTCAATCGGGGAATAGAACTGCTCATCGCTTCCATAGCCACATGATGCCTTGTATCCTTCACCAACCACCACGATGCGAGTAAGCCGGCTATGGATAAAAAAATACCGATATAAAATGGATAAGGCCTTAGTCCATAATGACTCGCAATGAATCCAGTAGCAAAAGCCACAATCGCCACAGAAAGATAACCGGCAAATTCATTGAGCCCCATGGCAAGTCCGCGATCCTTCTGTCCCACTAAATCCATTTTCATCACTACTGTACTGCTCCATGTCAATCCCTGATGAATGCCAAGCAGAACATTGGCTACTATAATCCAATTCCAATGGTCGGCCCACATCAAAATGAAGGGAACCGGAATCGCAATCAACCAACCAATGATCAATAAATTTTTTCGTCCGATTTTACTTGATAGTACCCCTGTATAATAATTGGTCAAAGCTTTGACGATTCCGAAGACCACGATAAAAGACAAGATGGCTGTTTTGGCTGCGATATGAAATTCAGCTTCCGCAATTTGCGGTAAAATCGATCGCTCCAACCCGATCATACCTCCAACGAATGAATTGACGATGATGAGAATGATAAACTGACTCAAATTTTCCTTTAATCCTAATTTTATTTCCATGGTCATATCTGTGAGGTGTATATTGATGTTTATATGATGAGCAAATATGTAAATGACTCCATTGATGCATTCTCATCATCAGTAATCTCTTTTAGCTTTAGTTCATCCGGTTCTTTACACAAAACCAGAGCTTCCCTTAGTTCAAATCATATTGTTTTAATTTCCATTCCACATAGCCTTCTTCCATACGTAAGGCTTTAAACTGATTTCGTTTCAATATGCTTACGGCATCCCCGGCCATTACACAGAGAGGTCCACGACAATAGGCCACAATTGTTTTGCTTTTGGGGAATTCCTTCATTCGTTTTTTCAATTGATCTAATGGAACAGACAATGCGTCCGTTATATGGCCGGCTTCATATTCTTCTTCAGGCCTCACATCAATTAAAAGAATGTTACTCTTTTTAGAACGGACCCTGAGCTCATCTAAGGTCAAGGTCTCTAACCCTTCTTGGCCCGTTTTAAAATCCTGAATCAGTCGTTCAATTTCAGCAATCTTTCGAAAACCAAATTCCTTGACAGATGAGACTAATTTCAAAACGGCGTCATCAGATATACTGTAAATAACAAAGTTTCCGTTTCTCGATGTAACCACCATTTTAGCAGACTTCAATACTTGTAAGTGCTGTGAAGTACTCGCCACCGACATCGACACCTCCTTCGATAATTCCTCAACCGAATATGCTTTTTGAGATAATACATCTATGATTTCCATTCGCTTGGGATTGGAAATCGCTGTGGTCACTCTGGCCAATTCGGTATACACTTGATCTTTAAAAACATTTGAAGCCATGGTTCTTGTCGTTTAAATGCAAATATACATCCTTTCTACTTTTCAATGTATTTATTGAATAGATATTTGTGAGTCCCAATTATGGCGCATTCCCTTCAGGGTTTATGTCACCGAGGGAACGTTTTAGGTCGCTCCTCAATCTCTTTCCCACGCTGTTTCCCTTCCGGGTTATCCACTTCGATCGGTTGCGCAAGACTCATACGGATTCAGCCTATTGATCAACCATAACTGCTTTACCGAAAAACTAGACATGAGACGATCTAGTTACAAACAAAACCGCCACAAAGATCTTCATCTCTGCGGCGATTTTTGCTTGGTTGATTTGGAAAGGGCTTGTTGAAAAAAATCTATGGTACCAGGGCCCCCACTCCATTTTGTGCATTCGGGTCAAAGAGATTGAAATCGTCGCTATCGACACCTCCGCTGCCATCCAGATCGGTAGAAAGATAACCACCATTACCAAATTGAATGTCCGGATCGAGGAGGTTGAAGTCGTCACCGTCTACTCCACCACTTTGGTCGATATCACCGGAATAGATAGCATAAACCCCACCGGGCATTTGTATCTGATTATTACCATAAGCCTGAGAAGCAGCGCTTGAAAAATCATAAGTTGTCGTTGGTGTAATGATGACCGAGTTTGCACTCCAGGTTTCCATACTATTTCTATGTTTGACTACGATAAAGTAATTACCCACGATCGATGGAAAATCACAGGCTGCTGTTCCATTTGTATTCAGCAAGGTCTTAATGGCATGAACCAAACCATAATTAACAGGGTCATGCAATTCTACGGTAATGGTATCACTCACCGTAGTCGAAAGACTTTCTCCCTGATTGAATAAGGCTGTGGTCATTTGAGAATTTCCGATATAGAACCCTTGTAAGAAGAGGGTCAGATCCAGATGACCGTTGCACAGATTACCTACACATGCGCTGTTTGCGACGATCGCAAAATTATAATTCGCATCATTACAGTCTGTATTATTGATGCTGATGGTCGACGTTTGAAGGCCGTTATTTGCCGCTAAATAACTGACATCAAAAGTGGCTGAGCCACCCGGGGCAATTGGCCCAACAGGCGTTACCGCACCGATGGTAAATGCCGGATTGGATGAAATAACAGAATTTATCGTCAAATTAGAATTCCCTGTATTTTGGATCGTATAGGTTTTAACGGTCGTTGAACCTAAAGTCACATTTCCAAAATCAGTATGATTCGTCGTTAAAGGATTGGTGCTCCCATTGGCGATCGAATTGCCATTGCCTGTTACATTCATTTCAGACCCCGATACAGTGACTGTAAAGGTCGTTGTGGTCGCTGCATTCGTTCCGTCTGTTCCGGTTAAGGTCACAATAGTAGTTCCTTTGTTGAAAGATAAGACACCGCTGCCCGTTCCGTCTGCTTTCGTATTGCCCGATGAGGTCAATACCGTTGCCCCTGTAGTAGAATAACCCCAGAAGCCTCCCGTACAATTATCCGTAAAAGGATCGGCTATGGTATAATTCGCTGCACAAGTATTGGCAATCACATTTAAGTTTTGATTTGCAGGTGCTAATAAGGTCGGCACTTGATTATCTGTGACCGTTACGGTAAATGTCGTTGAGGTTGCTGCATTCGTACCGTCTGTTCCGGTTAAGGTCACAATAGTAGTTCCTTTGTTGAAAGATAACAAGCCGCTACCATTATTATTGGGCTTGGTATTACCCCCCGAACTTAATATCGTAGCACCTGTGGTTGTATAACCCCAATAAATGCTTCCTTGACCTTCGCAGTTGTCACTAATTGGGTCCGGGATATTATAATTCGCTGCACAAGTATTGGCAATCACAGTTAAGTTTTGATTTGCAGGTGCTAATAAGGTCGGCACTTGATTATCTGTGACCGTTACGGTAAATGTCGTTGAGGTTGCTGCATTCGTACCGTCTGTTCCGGTTAAGGTCACAATAGTAGTTCCTTTGTTGAAGGACAACACACCACTGCCCGTTCCATCTGCTTTCGTATTGCCCGATGAAGTCAATACCGTTGCCCCTGTTGTAGAATATCCCCACAAGCCTCCTGTACAATTATCTGTAAAAGGATCTGCAATCGTATAATTCGAGGCACAAGTATTGGCAATGACATTCAAGTTTTGATTCGCAGGTGCCACTAAGGTCGGTGCTTGATTATCTGTGACTGTTACGGTAAAGGTCGTTGTGGTCGCCGCATTCGTCCCGTCTGTTCCGGTTAAGGTGACGATGGTTGTTCCTTTGTTGAAGGACAACACGCCGCTATTCATTCCATTGTCTATGGTATTACCACCCGAACTTATAACCGTAGCCCCGCTGCTGGTATAGCCCCATTTAATACCTCCGGCCACATTACAGAAGTCGTTGATTGGGTCCGGAATGGTATAATTGGCGGCGCAGGTATTTGCCACCACATTTAATGTTTGATTTGAAGGAGCTGTTAATATTGGTATATGAGTGTCTTCAACAATGATTGGTATATTATAAGTTGCTGAATTCATGAATACCGGATTAGGCATTGGCGTAGCATCATACACAGTATAAACCAACGGTGTTGTTCCTACCGGAAAATTATCCCCCGATAAATGATTCGCGGTATATACAATTGTATTACAATCTAAAAATTGAGGATCAGCCCACGTGACATTGGTATTACAAGAACCAGATGGTGCTGTGGCAAAAATAGCAGGTGAAAAAATGTAGGAATGACCTGCTCCCGGCCAGACTGTATTCGTATCGTTCACGACCGTTTTGGAACCGGTATGATTCGAGGAAGTCACGGTGTGATACACAGAACTATTCGGTCCACGTACACCTATTGTGGCTGAAGGCAGACTTGTTCCGGATCCATAGACCAATTGTACCTTATGGCTTCCTTCCCACAACCAGGCTTGAAAGGTTTTAGTATAGTTACCTGATTCCAGCGTATTGCGTACATTCCATTCGATCACCAACTTTCTATTAGGCATGGTGCCGATTACTTTATATTTTACAGATCCATTCGTGCCGGTGTGTAAATTATCCCAACAGGCATAAATCTTATTGTGTTGATTGACCGTTGTGCTATTAACTGCAGAGTTAGTGACTACAGATGTCCCAAAACCGATCAAACCATTGCTGGATACAGAAAATTGACGATACACAACGCTATGAAAATCAAAATAAAATGGAATTTGCTGTACAGCACTGCTAACATTATCAGAACCTGCAGGTATAATTTCTGTAGCCCCGGTACTTAAATCTTCCAAAGCAAAGGATGTTGAATTTTCAAACTTATAGTTGTTAAAAATCGGCTCGAATAGTGGAGCCAAAGTATCCAATACAGTAATGGTTTGAATACAAGAAGTAGAATTACCTGCTGAATCTGTGGCTAAATATGTGATGGTATTGATACCCAGCGGCAAATCTTCTCTCAGCGGAGATCCAGAAGTACCTCCAAAGTTGCCAGAGGGATTAAAAAAACTGCCGCTATTATTAAACTGAACTCTTATGGCTGCAAAAGAATCCGATGTTCCAATCGGCAACAAACAATTGTCAGCGATAACAGGCAAAGAATCTGCATAGGTCACGAAACAAGAATCATCAAAATTCTGATAGACGGTAATATTAGATGGGCATACGATGGTCGGTGGTGTTTGGTCATTTACATTCACGGCTAATATGGAACTGACGCAACCATTCACATCTTTTAATCGAATCTGATAAATGGCAGGAGGAAGATTTGAAAAAACATTGCTGCTTTGATAGATTAATCCACTGTCCTTAGAATATGTATAAGGTGATGTACCTCCCAATGGATTAGTAATCGTGATTGATCCGTCTGATGAACCTATACAGGCTTCAACATGATTTTGGGTGAAAGTAATATTAGAACACACTATGCCGGTACCTTTCAATTTGAAAGTATATGAAGCTTCATCACAATCATTGGTTTGAATGCTTATCGTAGGTGAAATGATACCATTTGCAGTCGGTGTGAAAGTAATTGCAAACGTCGCCGAATTGCCGGGGGCAATAGGACTTGACGGCGTAAGCGGACTTACAGTGAATTTTACATTGTTGCTATTGATACTGCTTATATTTAAATTCGATGTACCAGTATTTTGCAAGGTAAAGGTTCGAATCATCGAGTTACCAACCAGACAAATACCAAAATCCGTTGAATCGCTGGCACTGGGAGTAATATCACCATTGACAATTGTGAGACCATTACCCTGAACATTGGCCTCAGGGGCATTGACCGTCACCGTACGTGTACAGGTTATCGCCTGATTGGAAGATGCATCGATACCACTTAATAAAACATTAGTGGTTCCGACATTAAAGGCGATTGGACCACTACCTGTTCCATCTGCAATGTTGTTTACGGTATCTATCGTTGCTCCGCTCAGGATATAACTCCAGGTAGAACCTATGCAATTATCACTGATCGGATCCGGTATCGTATAATTGGCTGTACAGTTTGAAGCCGTTAAAATTTGATTATTGAAGCAATTCAAGGTCGGTACTTGATTATCCGAGACGGTTACAGTAAAAGTTGTTGAAGTTGCTGCATTCGTCCCGTCTGTTCCGGTTAAAGTCACAATAGTAGTTCCTTTGTTGAAGGACAACACGCCGCTGCCGGTTCCATCTGCTTTCGTATTGCCCGATGAGGTCAATACCGTTGCCCCTGTAGTAGAATAACCCCAGAAGCCTCCCGTACAATTATCCGTAAATGGATCGGCTATGGTATAATTCGCTGCACAAGTATTGGCAATGACATTCAAGTTTTGATTTGCAGGTACCACTAAGGTCGGCGCTTGATTATCTGTGACGGTTACAGTAAAAGTTGTTGAGGCTGCTGCATTCGTTCCGTCTGTTCCGGTTAAGGTCACGATGGTTGTTCCTTTGTTGAAGGACAGCACACCGCTGCTCGTTCCGTCTATATTCGTATTGCCGGATGAAGTTAATATTGTTGCGCCTGTAGTAGAATAACCCCATGTACCGCCTGTACAATTATCCGTAAATGGATCCGCTATGGTATAATTCGCTGCACAAGTATTAGCAATCACATTTAAATTTTGATTGCCGGGTGACAATAAGGTCGGCGCTTGATTATCTGTCACGGTGACTATTTGTGTACACGTCACTGAATTACCGCTTGCATCGCTGGCGGTCCAAACCACATTGGTTGTTCCAATTGGATAATTACCGGATGCATTGCTGGTATTATTGAAACTATTTGTCAAGGTAATTGGGCTATTTAAAGCGGGAGAACCTGAGGTCCAATTGGACACACAGGATCCATTCAAGGTCATATTCGTAAGTACTCCGTTTAAATTTGTTGAGGAGTTATCATCTAAAAAATTGATTCCCGCATTATTACCACAAGCGACCCCTTGATTAAAATTGTAGTAAAGCACTAAGCCCGGTTCGATACCGGTTAAATGTAGAAGACTAGTGCCCAATAAGTCTATAGGATTACGGGCCGTGTTCCAAATGCGCAATTCATCAATATCACCGCCAAAGTAATGACCTTCCGTTAATGTGACTGTGCCATCATGAAAACGACCATTGTTGGCCAGACCTCCTATGCCATTTTGGCCAATATTATGTAAAGCCAATTCAGCACCTAAAGTTGCACTTGAATCGGCCGACCCAACTAAATTTCCATCTAAGTAAGCCATTAAATAATCATTCTGATTATAACCTCCGCCAAACACCAATGTCGCCTTATGCCATTGTCCGCTCAGAATATTGGGAGTGCTTAGCCAGGTGCCGGTCCACCCATTGTTGGTTGAATATATACCATAGTACAAATTACCATCGTATACATACAAATTTAATCCATTACCGGCTCCACCTTCTTCCCAAAGAACTTGTTTGTGCGAACTGATATTTTTATCATTTACTCTAAATGAAACTTCTACTGTTCGCTGAGTTTGATCCATCGTATTGATCACACTCGTTGGAGCAACTTTCACGATATCATTGATGCCATCAAAATTGAGTCCGTTATTGGGAGTTAATGTAGCACAGTTATCCGTTACCACGGGAGGATTTACAGTAACCGCTCCGGTACAAAGTCCGGGTGTTGTGTTTATACTAACCGGCCCACTGCATGTAATAACCGGCAACTCAGTATCTTCTACAATCACCGGTATCGTATAAGTGACCGTATTGATGGGATCATAATCCGGCGCGGGTGTCGCATCCGAGACCAGAAAGGCCATCTGGGTTGTTCCTACCGGAAAAAAATTGCCGGGCGAATAATAACCTAAAGACATTACGATATTACAGTCTGTGAAATTTGGGAAATCAAATGTCACATTTGCACCACATGAACCGGCAGCTGCAGTGGCAAATATAGCGGGGGTAAAGCTGTACGAACGACCGGCCCCGGGCCAGTCTGTATTATTATCGTTGATGATACTTTTTGAACTACTATGATTGGTCGTTGTCACATCATTAAATACCGTAGCATTACTGCCTCTTACACCAATAGTGGCGGAAGGCATATTAGTCCCGTTACCATAAACGTATTGCACCTTGTGGCTTCCTTCACACAACCATACTTGAAATGTTTTGGTATAGTTCCCCAATTCGGCTGCATTGCGAACATTAAATTCAATCACTAATTTTCGATTGGGCCTAGTACCGACCACTTTATATTTAACCGACCCATTGGTACCTGTGTGTAAATTATCCCATAAAGCGTATAGTTTATTATGTTGATTAGTCGTTGTACTGTTCGCTGCCGATGTAGTCACCGGTGTTGTTCCAAATCCGATTAAGCCATTACTGGACACAGAAAATTGTTGATAGACCACACTGTGAAAATCAAAGTTAAACGGAATTTGTTGTACGGCACTGCTTACATTATCGGAACCTGAAGGAATAATTTCTGTAGCACCTGTACTTAAATCTTCTAATGAGACTCCGGTACTTGTTTCAAAGGCATAATTGTTAAATACCGGCTCAAATAAAGGAGGAATGGTGTCATATATAACAAACATGGTAGTACACGAATCGGTATTGCCATTGGGATCAGTTGCAAACCAAGTAATGTAATTGGTGTCAATAGGCGCAAAGCTAATATTTGCTCCGGTGCCGGATGTTGTAGTTGTGACAGTTCCGGAATTTACACGATAACCAAGCGTGGCCGGTTCAGTATAAAACGCTCCACAATTATCGTTCACGATGGGCGGGGGGAGTGTGTAATTTCCTGTACAATTCGAGTAAACATCCAGATAAATAAACGTATCCGGAGGACAAATAATCGTCGGTGGGGTCAAGTCATTGATATTCACTGCCATGGCCGCACTTTCACAACCATTCATGTCCTTATTCCTCATTTGATAAATGCCGGGTGCCAAATTTGAAAATATGTTACTACTTTGATAGGTAATTCCGCTATCCTTGGAAAAACTATAAGGCCCTGAACCACCTGCCGATCCGGATAAAGTAATCACCCCATTCGTATTACCAATACAGGCTTCCACATGCGTTTCATTAAAGGTTAAAGTAGGGCAGGTCGTTACGCCGGTCCCTCTTATGGCATAAGTATATACACCTTCGTCACAGTCATTATTATTGATCGTGATGGTGCCATTTTTTATTCCTGTTGATGTGGGTGAAAACGTCAGGACAAAAGTTGCACTGGCATTCGGTGCAATGGGACCTGATGGGGTGAGGGCTCCCACGGAAAACATCGCATGACTGCAGGTGATACTGCTGATGTACAACTCGGTATTACCAAGGTTTTGAATCGTATAAACGCGCGTAGGACTAGTCCCTACAACAACGTTTCCAAAATTGGTATGATCACTTGCAGCGGGGGT
This sequence comes from Chitinophagaceae bacterium, assembly GCA_016786845.1. Taxonomy (GTDB): domain Bacteria; phylum Bacteroidota; class Bacteroidia; order Chitinophagales; family Chitinophagaceae; genus OLB11. The sequence goes on from JAEUVB010000021.1 coordinate 202,567, forward strand.
TACATCGCCGTCTACAATATTGACATTGTTGCCTTTAACATTGATTTCCGTCAGTGTTGTATGCGTTTGAATAGCAATGCTTCTGTTAACCATCGTACTATCTCCCAGTTGGCCATATGAATTCATCCCACAGGCCCATACTGTTTGGTTATTTTTTAAAAATAAGGAATGGTACCCTCCTCCCGCACACGAGATGATTCCACTTAAGCCGATCACTTGAACCGGAGAAGTACGATTCGTAATAGTAGCATCTCCTAATTGACTGTAGGCATTATAACCACAGGCCCACGCTGTACCATTATTTTTTATAAAAAGTGAGTGATATAAACCCGTAGCAATATTTGTAATACCGCTAAGTGCCGGAATTTGAACAGGCGTATTTCTGTTGATGGTAGTCCCATCGCCCAATTGGCCAAAAGAATTATATCCACAAGACCAAACCGTGCTATCGGCTTTTAAGAATAAGGTATGATTACCTCCCCCTGAAATGGCCGTTACGTTGGAAATTCCACTCAATTGAACCGATACCAGGCGGTTGATATTTGTACCATCACCCAGAGTTCCATTTGTATTGTTACCACATGCCCATACCGTGCCATTACTTTTCAGGAAATGCGAAGCCACATCTCCGGCGGATATAGCAACAATCCCGCTTAGTCCGCTAACCTGCACAGGAGTATTACGATTTGTGGTAGAGTTATCACCTAATTGACCAGAATTATTATAGCCACAGGACCAAACGGTACTGTCACTTTTTAAAAACAAAGAATGGCTTCCGCCGGCGGAAATAGCGATGATTCCAGAAAGAGAAGTTATTTGCACCGGAGTGGTTCGATTAGCGGTGGTTCCATCACCTAATTGACCATAGAAATTATAACCACATGCCCATACGGTTCCGTCACTTTTCAGGAAAATGACATGCTTATCTCCGCTGGCTACGTCTATTATGTTATTCAAGCCACTCACATTAACAGGTTCCGTTTTGGATACCAAGGTGCTATCACCCAATTGTCCGTAAGTGTTTATGCCCCAGGACTGAGGTATATTCTGGCTACAGGGCAACCATAGTGAATGGTATTCACCTGCAGCAATATTTTGTGCATGGCTTATATATTGGCTGCATAAAATAATTAGAAAGAAAATTATCTTTTTCATGTTGAAGGGTTTTTTAGCCTTTTTGGAAAAAATGGTTAATTATTTCCATTGAAAACTATACAAAGATGATCATATTCATTTTGCAATCCTATCATTGATATCAATGATATGCTCCTTGGAAAATTGAGCCCTGTTTGCATTCATTGAGCTTAATCCTCAAATGATACCGGGCCTTCTATTCCGCACATTAGTATTATTAACATTAGCATATTAACTTCACCGTATGAATGTGAATTCCAAACTGACCTAATGTAAAATGATCTAATGGGTAGGCAAGGACAATATCTTTGAATAGCAGAAACACACATTCATTCACAAAAAACAAAAGCAATGCATGAATATTCTCTTTTGCTTTCATGATTTGAACCTTTTGCCTAAGACCATGAAACTATTTTCACTTCTCTCAACCATATTCCTTTTTATAGGATGTCAATTTAGTTTCGCGCAGGACCAACATCTTATTGACTCCCTTCAAAATTCATTGAACAAAACAGGAGAAGATAGCAGCAAGGCGGATATTTTATATGCACTATCCAGAGCATACTCGACCAATAATCCTGCCCAGTCTATGACCTTTGCGAATCAATGCTTGTCCTTGTCTGAAAAAATTGGCTATACCCGAGGAATTGGGAATGCAAATAACGCAAACGGATATGGCAACATGCAAACCGGCAACTACAATAAAGCTATTGAACAATTGAAAATAGCCCTGAACATCAGATTGCAATTAGGCGACAAACCGGGAAGTATCAAAACCTACAGAAACATTATAGCGAGTTACAAAAAGTTAAATAATGCTGAAGAGACGCTCAAATATTATTTAGCGGTCATCAAATTATTGGAAGAGACAGGTGATCTTCAGGGGATAATAGACGGATATAATGAGATAGGGAATATTTATACAATTCGAGGAGACTATGAGGAAGGATTAACCTATTTTTTTTCCTCTTTAAAAATCAATGAAGAAATCGGTGACAAATTTGGAATAGCCAATTCATATCTGAACATTGGGTTGAACTATGAGAATCAAAAAAATTATCTGGAAGCGCTAAAAAATCATTCTACAGCACTGAAAATTAGAGAAGAAATTAATGACAAAAATGGAATGGCTTATGCGTATTATAATATAGGCTATATCAAAGAACAACAAGGTAATTACATAGAGGGATTGAAGAATTATTTCTCGGCTTTAAAAATTATGGAAGAAATCAATAACCGGGAAGGCATCGCCGATTCATATATAGGCATTGGAAATATTTATCAAGCGCAACGCAATTTCAGCGAAGCTTTAAAAAATTTCTTATCGGCTTTAAAAATTAGAGAAGAACTGGGCGATCCATTTAAAATCGCTGAAGCCTATAATGCGGTTGGAATTGTTTACGACGCCCAAAAAAATTTCCCGGAGGCTCTACGTCATTATACCACTTCCTTAAATATCAATCAAGAGATCGGTTATAAAAATGGAATTGCCAGCGCCTACAACAATATAGGAGAACTATATAAAAATGAGAATAATTATACAGAAGCATTAAAGAATCTGACACAATCTTTGAAATTACATGAAGAACGTGGTGATAAAAATGGGATGGCTGCATGTTATATCAACATCGGTTATATTTCTACTCAAGAGAAAAAATACAATGAGGCTAGTCAATACTTGAATAAGGCATTATCCTTTTCAAAAGAGACCGGGAATATGCCTTATATCAAACAAACCTATGATTACATGACGACCTTGGACAGCATACAAGGAAACTTTGATCAGGCCTTAGTGCATTTCAGATTATCGGTAATCTACCAGGACAGTATCATTAATATACAAAACGCCAAACAAATTGTTCAGCAGCAAATGCAGTACGATTTTGATAAAAAAGATGCCATTGCGAAGCAAACCTTTCAGCGACAACAAGATTCACTAAAGTATGAAAATGCGAAACGTGAATTGTTTTTACAAAAGGAGATGCAGCTCAAATCCATTACCTATGAGTACGAAAAGAAGCAAGCTGCAGCAAAATCAGAGAAGGAGCGTCAGCAGTTGCGCTATGAAGAAGCATTAAAACGCAAACAAGTTGAATATGAATATAAACAAAAGCAGCTGGCGATAGAAACCGAATTTAGAGCCAAACAGGCTGCACAAAAAGCCAAACAAGAAAAGAAAGACGCATTAACACGTCAGGAAATCGAAAGACAAAAAATAGTGCGTAATGCATTAATGGGCGGACTGGCTTTAGTGTTGGTTTTTGCGGGTATCTTTTTTACCCAAAGAAATAAAATCCAGAAAGGAAAAAAGCGCAGCGATGAATTGCTTTTAAATATTCTACCCGAAGAAGTTGCTGAAGAGCTCAAAGAGAAAGGGAGTGCAGCTGCCAAACATTTTGATGAAGTCACCGTTTTGTTTACTGATTTTAAAGGCTTTACACAACTCTCAGAATTACTCACACCTACAGAATTGGTTGCAGAAATAAATCATTGCTTTTCAGCTTTCGACCACATCATGCAAAAACATCAGGTAGAAAAAATTAAAACGATCGGTGATGCCTATATGGCGGTAGGCGGCATTCCAACTCCGAATAAAACACATGCCATGGATGTCGTGAATGCCGCATTAGATATTCAACAATTTATGCTGGACCATAAAGAAAAAATGGAAGCAGCAGGCAAACTATATTTTGAAATCAGAATAGGTATTCATACCGGACCTGTTGTGGCGGGAATAGTTGGCGTAAAAAAATTCGCTTACGATATTTGGGGAGATACCGTAAACACAGCATCCCGAATGGAGTCAAGTGGAGAAGTAGGAAGTGTAAACATCAGCGAAAGTACTTATGCATTGGTCAGGGATCAATTCACTTGTACTCACCGTGGTAAAATTCAAGCTAAAGGCAAAGGAGAGATTGATATGTACTTTGTGAGCAGATAATACTGTTTTAAATGAAGGTTATAAATACAGAGTACTCTTTGGAAATCCTCAACAAAATCGCCACAAAGATCTTCATCTCTGCGGCGATATTTTATGGGTTGATTTGGGTTGGGTCTTGTTGAATCAATCGGGAACAACGACTAAAAACTAAACATTAAAAACTAAACACTCATCAAGGCAAAAAAGCCCCCACTCCACTTTGTGCATTCGGGTCGAAGATGTTGAAGTCATCGCCATCCACACCACCGCTGCCATCAAGGTCAGTGGACAGATAACCACCATTCCCATTCTGAACATCGGGATCGAGAAAGTTGAAGTCGTCGCCGTCCACACCACCGCTTTGGTCGATGTCACCGGAATAGAAAGCATAAGTACCTGGTGCAACTTGGACTTGATTATCGCCAAAGGCTTGTGTAGCAGCTGTTGAGAAATCGTAGGTTGTATTGTCGCCGAGTGTGATGGGATTCGCACTCCAGGTTTCTACGGAATTGCGATGACGTATACCGATATAGTAGGACATACCGGCCTGACCTACACCGCTTAAGACTAGCGTTCCATTCGTTTGCAACACACCCTTTACCGATTGAATTACATTGTAAGGTGCAACAGACTCATGTAATTGAACCAATATGGTATCGCACTCGGTCCCTATCGTCAACAGTTCACCTTGATTATACAATACCGTTCTCATTTCGCCTACTGTCGCGTCATAATAGCCTTGTAGATATGCTTTGAGATTGAGAATGAGTTTATAAGGTTGTTGAAATCCCTGGGTGAGCATGTGGTTGGCGGAAGTCAAGGTTTTTGTATTGGCTTCCCCACTTGTGAAGGACAGAGATCCGGAAGCGTTGGATTGATATCCACCACAGGAGGCAATCACTTGAGGGGACAGGCTTTGTGCATGAATTTGGCCGGCAATCATTTGGGCTAATGGCCATAGGATGAAGATGAATATTTTTCTTTTCATGATTCTGTTATTGGTTGTGGTCATCATAGATAGGAATTCGGTAGGATTCAGAAATTTGAAAACTTCTTTTAATTGTACTATCTCATCATTTGCTTTGTTCCGCTTGAGGTAGAGATTGGCTAATGGTTTTGATCAAGTCCTTCAGTTCATTAATTTGTACTTGTAGGTCCTCCAACTTTTTATCCTTACTTTCAATTTGGGCTTGTTGTTCTTTTACTGCATTGATCAGCATATAGGTCATGGCACTATTATCTACATTCAAATATTCTTTTTGACCTTTCAAGCTTTTAAATGTTCCAACCATATAAGGTGCCACTTGTTGTAATTCTTGTGCGATTACCCCTACATATTCAATGTTCGTGTTCAGTCCGGATTCAGCATTGTAATGGTACTTCACCGGATTGATCTTCATCAGGGAACTTAGACCTTCGCTGTATTTTTTCACATCATTTTTCAATCGTGCATCGGATGCGACGGTCCATGAACCACCACCCGGTTTCGCCGCTATGCCATCTACATATAAAGCCGCCCCGGGTGAAGTTGGCGCGAGTATAGATACACCATAATCCTGATTACTTTCGACATAAAGTTTGACATTGCTGTATGGCAGACTACCTACACCTACGTTTCCTCCGGCCAAGTTAGGCGTTTGAGACAATCGGATAGCTCCATTCACGTCTAAAGTAAAACTCGGAGTTGTTGTGCCGATACCTACAATTCCTTGAATGATAGCGCCGTTTGAAGGTGCAGCATATGTACCTGAATAGGATGACCCTACTGCAAGCCCGCCCGCTATATCCAATGCATTCATGGGTGTAGTTGTTCCAATTCCTACATTTCCTGTTGTATTTTTAATGGTAAATTTTGCTATATCATTGTCTTCGATCGTAAAATCGGTTGTGCCATTCATTCCAATATCAAAAAAATCACTGGATTGATTTTCAAACCTACATTGTGGACCTGCTGTAAGTGAATTTGCTTTAAATCCTCCTGCAAGAATTTTATTATTACCGGTTGAAAAATTGAACACTCTAAAGGAACTGCTATCTGAATGAACATCAAAGAATGCAGAGGGCGATGAAGTTCCTACACCCACGTATAATCCAGCAGAATATATCGGCCCATCCACCAATGTCGTACCATTCCATTTCGGCATTTTATTTACTGTAAGTGTACCCACTTTAGGATCTGTTTCTATCAATGATAAGGTATTTGAATTCACCCATGAAGCGGTTCCATTTATATCAGATACTAATACTTTACCTACACCTTCTGTACCATCAGTGATTTTCAATTTGCCCTGACTCCATACGGCTGTGCCTCCAGTTCCTGCAGAACCATAAACACCAATATCGTAATTTGCAGGAGGTATAATTCCCAGATAACCTATTCCAACAACTCCGGCACCATAGCCCGACGTGCCATTATAGGTACCCATCATTCCAATTTGTTTATTCGATGAAGAATTCGTTTGGGCTAAGAATGCAGTATCCTGCACAGAAACCACATTTAACTTAGCCACGGGTGTAATCGTTCCAATACCGATTTTACTTCCATTGTCAAAAACTTGTCCATCTGTTAGTGTGGTTCCATTCCATTTAGGTATTTTGTTCAAAGTTAAGGTACCCACTTTGGGGTCAGATTCATTGAAAGAAATCGTATTGGTATTCACCCAAGAGGCATTCCCTGTAGCATCGCTTTGTAAAATTTTATTGGCACCGGCACCTGCGGTCATTTGAAGATTTGTGGATTTGATGGTTCCTGCAACATGTAATTTTTCATCCGGAGAAGATGTCCCTATACCCACATTCCCAAGTCCGTTAATGCGCATTAATTCCGCCGAAGTTGTAGAGGTCAGACCGGCATAAAAAATATGGTTTCCAAAAGTTGAATCAATTTGATATCGAAAATTACTGGCTCCTCCGGGTGCATTAAATCCCAAACCGGTAAACTGATGATTATTATTTTGACCACCATTAATAATAATTTTTCTGCTAACGGCAGTATTACCTAAATCCAATAAGGCATTCGGGGCATTGGTACCTATCCCTACATTGCCTTGTATGATGACACCATTGGCAGGAGCAACGGTAGTACCCGAATAAGATGCTCCAATCGCTACCCCGCCTTCAACATCCAATTTATTGACAGGGGTGATGGTCCCAACACCCACATTCGTTCCATTATCAAATACCTGTCCATCCACTAAATTAGTACCATTCCATTTAGGCGTTTTATTCGTGGTCAATGCGCCTACTTTAGGATCCGTTTCTATACCGGAAATATCGGCGGCCGATAAGGCTGCACCCGATGTCACTCTACCTTTAGCATCTACCGTTACTTTAGGATATGTACCGGTTATAACGCCTGATGTAGTTAATGTAGGATTAGGATAAGTACCCGTCAAATCGCCTCCTGCTGCTCCTGTAGGTAATGAGCTTAAAGTATTTGCATTCACCCAACTCGCATTCCCCGTAGCGTCAGATTTCAAAACAAAACCATTCGTGGCTCCGGTGGTCATTTGAAGATTGGTCGTTTTTGTGGTTCCGGCCACATCGAGTTTGGTAGCCGGCGTAATCGTTCCCACACCCACATTCGTTCCATTATCAAATACCTGTCCATCCACCAAATTAGTGCCATTCCATTTAGGCGTTTTATTCGTGGTTAGTGTACCTACTTTAGGGTCGGTTTCTATACCGGAAATATCTGCAGCCGATAAGGCTGCACCCGATGTAACTCTTCCCTTCACATCTACCGTTACTTTTGGATAGGTGCCTGCAATGACGCCTGATGTAGTTAATGTAGGATTTGGATAAGTACCCGTCAAATCGCCTCCTGCTGCTCCGGTGGGCAAGGAGCTGATCGTATTTGCATTCACCCAACTCGCATTCCCTGTGGCATCTGATTTCATGATAAAACCATTCGTAGCGCCTGTGGTCATTTGAAGATTGGTCGTTTTTGTAGTTCCTGCCACATCGAGTTTGGTGGCCGGTGTAATCGTTCCAACACCCACATTTGTTCCATTATCAAATACTTGACCATCCACCAAATTAGTGCCATTCCATTTAGGTGTTTTATTCGTTGTCAATGCACCTACTTTGGGATCCGTTTCTATACCGGAAATATCGGCAGACGATAAGGCTGCGCCCGATGTCACTCTTCCCTTCACATCTACAGTTACTTTAGGATAGGTGCCTGCAATAACGCCTGATGTAGTTAATGTTGGATTGGGATAGGTCCCCGTCAAATCGCCACCTGCAGCTCCGGTAGGCAAAGCATTGATGGTATTAGGGTTTACCCAAGTGGCATTTCCTGTGGCATTTGATCTTAAAATAAAACCATTCGTAGCCCCTGCGGTCATTTGAAAGTTTGTTGTTTTCATAGTACCTACTACATCGAGTTTGGTAGCGGGTGTAATCGTTCCAATACCCACATTCGTTCCATTATCAAACACCTGTCCGTCAATTAAAGTGGTTCCATTCCATTTGGGTGTTATATTCGTGGTTAGTGTACCTATTTTAGGGTCGGTTTCTATTCCCGAAATATCTGCAGCCGATAAGGCTGCACCCGATGTCACTCTTCCCTTCACATCTACCGTTACTTTAGGATAAGTGCCTGCAATAACTCCGGATGTAGTTAAGGTTGGATTGGGATAAGTACCGGTCAAATCTCCACCAGCAACACCGGTAGGCAATGAGCTGATCGTATTTGCATTCACCCAACTCGCATTCCCTGTGGCATCTGATTTCATGATAAATCCATTCGTGGCGCCGGTGGTCATTTGAAGGTTGGTCGTTTTGGTTGTTCCGGCTACATCGAGTTTGGTGGCCGGTGTAATTGTTCCCACACCCACATTCGTTCCATTATCAAATACTTGACCATCAATTAAAGTAGTCCCATTCCATTTGGGTGTTACATTCGTTGTAAGGGCGCCTACTTTAGGGTCCGTTTCTATGCCGGAAATATCGGCAGCGATTAGTGATGCACCGGATGTGACTCTTCCTTTAGCATCTACAGTTACTTTTGGATAGGTGCCTGCAATGACGCCTGATGTAGTTAATGTAGGATTAGGATAAGTACCCGTCAAATCGCCTCCTGCGGCTCCTGTGGGTAAGGCATTGATGGTATTGGGGTTTATCCAAGTGGCATTCCCCGTGGCATTTGATCTTAAAATAAACCCATTGGTTGCACCGGAGGTCATTTGAAAATTCGTTGTTTTTGTCGTTCCGGCTACATCCAGTTTTGTAGCCGGCGTAATCGTTCCAATGCCTACATTGGTACCATTATTAAAAATACTACTTCCTTCCACCCAAGCTGTTCCATTCCAACGCAAGGTATTTCCATTCGCAGTTCCATCCGGAATGTTACCGCTCTTTGCTGAATACAAGGCATAAGGCACACTCATCAATTGTGTGGTACCCATATCCACATAGGTGCTTCCTCCGGTCGCATCCATTTCTACTTGAATAAATTTTGCTCCGCCACTCCAGTTCACACTTGCAAGTGTACCTGAAATGGGCGTACCGCTTCCAACGTTATGCGTGAACAGCCCCAATGTATTTGTGGTCGTACTGATGGTTTCTGAATAAACAATGGTTCCGGCCGCCGTTAAATCGTGAATACTGAATCGCAATGAGATGGCCTGGGTGGCTAATAAATTTCCATTTATGTCACGAGCAACTGCTTGATAGGGAATAGCATTGGGCGATTGAGCCAACAAACTTGTACTCATAAACATATAAGCTAATGCAACCACTAGTGCGTAAGCAAATGGATGCATTCGTTGTTTGAAAATCCTCTTCATGAATGACAATTTCGAACTGAGTGGATTTAAAAAAGTCGAGGAATAAACGTTTTGGTTCATAGCATTTAAGTTTAAAGGAGTACGGAATAATTTCTTTGAATGATAGAAAATAATATGCGGTTTTAATTCTATTTGATTGGTCAAAGATTGAATGTTTCAAAGGGGCATACAACTGTTGATATCAATGATATTTTCACCTTTTCCCGGCGTTTATCATTCATATCAACGATACACACCGGAAATATGGTTCCATGTCACCGCTTTGTTTAGTGAACATGAACAACTATATTTAGTGCATGATTTTCAACAAGTCTATTGTATGCTGCCTGGTCTTGTTTTTATTGAGTATAACTACTGTGCGGGCACAACAAGGCTTGGATTCCGTTAAGCTGAATCTTGAATCACTCAACATCAAAGACGGACTATCTCAAGGCTTGGTACGAAGTATTATTCAGGATAAAGAAGGCTATATGTGGTTTGCTACTAAGGATGGCCTAAATAAATACGATGGGTATCACATCACTGTTTATAGAAATGATTTGAACAATAAATATTCTCTGCCTGATAATTATATAACAAACATTTCAGAAGATGACTATGGAAACTTTTGGGTAGGTACTTTTGCAAAAGGAGTACTTTTGTTTGACAAAAAAAATGAACATTTTTATCCTGTTGATATAGTGCCTCAATTTCAGTCTTTACATAATAAGGAAATCAAATTTTTGGAATGTAAGGGCCGAAATATGCTGTTGGCTACTTCAAATAATATATACATATTTGATATCAGTGGATTCAAATTTTCAGAAGATTTAAAAAGCAATCAGAACATTCGGTTGATTTTTGACTACAATAAAGCAAATCCCAAAGTGCCCTATCAGTCTCCTTCAGAATTGAGTCAATCATTGAATTGGATGCCCAATCAGGATATTTGGGTATGTCGAAAAAATGGTATTGCCATTTGTAAAACCAATGCCAGCCTGGACAAGTGGGTCTTGTCGGAGTATGCCATCTCTGATTTTGGGATTAATCCCAATAACTTCACTTCTATTTATGTATGTAAAATTCATGGTCAACCTAAATACTTTTTTCAGCTTCGAAAAGGCATTCTGGTTTATAATGATTCATTGCATCAAACTGAGTTTGAATTGAGCACGGATTTTAACACAAGCTATACAGTTCCCCGATGCGATTCGAATGGCAATATTTTATTTAATGTTTCATCTACGTATTATTTATTGAATACCAGGAACAATAAGCTAATGAAAATTCGTCCAAATGACGAAAAGATTAATTTATCCAACTTAGGTTATTGCATAGACAAACAAGGTATTATATGGTTAGGGACCAACGGATTCGGCGTGACAAAATATGATCCCAAAAAGCAATTTTTCCAAACGACCAACATCCCACTAAAGAGGTTATCAAATTCATTTTCTAATGATCCCCTGTTAACTAAATCATGGAGACCGGTAATATATAACCGAGTTAAAAATACTTATGAGGATATAGTTTCCGGATTATTTGTCGGTCATAAGTTTACTTTTTTATCGGAAGATGCTCAAGGCGTAATTTGGATGAAATCATCATTTGCAGATTCATTACGCTATCTAATCTCCTTTGATCAAAATACGAAGACCATTAAGAAATATTCTGCACTTAATCAGTACCCCAAACAATTTGAATCCTTTTACATAGACCGGTACAATCGGATTTGGGTGATTTTTTACAATCCGGCAAAAAAGCATTGTACATTAAGACTATTTGACCCTGCACAGGATGGCTTTACGCAAGAATATAGTTTTAAACTAAAAAACAATAATTATGATCAAACTCTAACCATCTCGCAATGCTGGCTTGATCGTCAGGGGATCTTTTGGTTAGCCAGCATAGATGGACTAATCCGTGTTGATTTACAAAAACAAGAACATAAGATTTGGCAATACGACCCCAATAATCCAAACAGTTTAAGCCATAATACCATTTTTTCTATTTGCCCGGATCCAAAGTACCCGGAGAAAATTTTATGGGTCGGTACCAATGGCGGCGGTCTCAATAAATTTGAATATGAAAGCGAAAAATTTTATCGATATACCGATAAGAATGGCCTGCCAAACAATGTGGTATATGGCATTTTAAGTGACGATGCCGGACAATTATGGTTGAGCACCAATTATGGCATCAGCTGTGTTTCGAAAAATAAGTACCAGGAAGTTAACAATGTAAATAATCTCACGCCTAAAAGAGAACTTTTCTTTAGAAATTTTACAATAGAAGATGGTTTATGCGACAATGAATTCAACCGATATGAATTTGCAGGGTTAAAAACCGGAGAATTGGTTTTTGGCGGTATTGATGGAATTACTGTATTTCATCCAAAGAATTTTATTACGGATGTATCGGCACCCAATATTAGGATTACCGGGTTAACGGTATTTAACCAAGCGGTGAACTACACCACACATCCTAGTGTACTTGATAAACCTATTCAATATGCCACTTCCATTACCTTGCCGTATTATCAAAAAATGTTTACGCTGGAATATGCGGGATTGGATTACTCCAGTACAGATAAGAAACAATATAAATATTTTTTAGACGGATTTAATGAGGACTGGATTGATAACGGGTCGAAAAATTTTACCAGCTTTACGAATTTGGATCCGGGAGAATATGAATTTAAAGTGACCGTTTCTAAAAATGGTGGGCCATGGAATACTGAACCGGCTATCATCAAAATCATAATACTTCCTCCATGGTGGGCCACCTGGTGGTTCCGCACATTGTTGTTTTTGCTCGGTATTGGAGGCTTGTATGCACTGTATCGCTATCGTCTGCAGCAAGAATTAAAAGTTCTTTCCTTGCGCAACCGCATTGCCGATGATTTGCATGATGATATTGGTAGCACATTAAGCAGCATTTCATTATCCAGTACAATCATTCAAAATAAATTACAAGACGAATCTGAAGAAGTAAAGACCTTACTTTCTCAAATAAGTAAGAATACGGATAATATGATGGAAGCCATGAGTGACATCATTTGGGCCATCAATGCACGCAATGACGGCTTTGAAGGAATATTGCTCAGAATGAAGACTTTTGCCATAGAATTATTAGAACCACAGGATTGCACCCTTCATTTTGATGTATCGGATCATATGACTAAGCTCAAGCTCAACCTAGAGCAACGACAAAATTTATATTTGATTTTTAAGGAGGCGATTCACAACATTGCCAAATATGCACAAGCGAAAAATGTTTGGGTTGATATTCATGTTCTTGAAAAAAAGAACATGGTTATGCAAATCAAAGACGATGGCATTGGCATGAAAGAAACAAATGGAAACACTTTGGGGGGCAATGGATTACCCAGTATGCAGAAACGAGCCAAAGTTTTAAAAGGCACGTTAAAGATGAATTCAAAACCAAATGAAGGAACAGAAATTATACTTCAATTTGCCATTTAGAAAATCATTGATACCAATGATGAACACCATCTATATAAAGTAATAAATTTGTATATGGAACCGATAAAAATAATGATCCTCGAGGATAATAATGCCCGACGTGATTTACTGGAATTGCTCATCAATTCAAGTACAGGTTTAACCTGCGTTGGGGCGCATTCCGACGGTCGTCATATTTTAAAATATGTTTCGGAATCATTACCTGATGTGATTCTTATGGATATTGACATGCCACATGTCAATGGCATTGAAGCGTTGACTTTAGTTCGCACACAATTTTCAGAGGTAAAGGTATTGATGCAGACTATTTTTGAAGATGAAGAGAAAATATTTGATGCGATTATGGCCGGAGCAGACGGATATCTGTTAAAAAAAACGCCTCCGGTAAAATTACTCGAAGCCATTTCTGAAGTGATGGAGGGTGGTGCACCAATGACTCCCATCGTTGCCAAACAGGTCCTATTACTATTCAACAACAAACATCGAAAGTTTAGTAAAAATAATTTTCAACTGACCGGTAAGGAAATAGAAATTCTGAATTACCTGGTACAAGGCTGTAGCTACAAAATGATAGCCGGCAAATGCAATATTTCTTACCCTACTGTAAATACGCATATCTCACATATCTATGCCAAATTACAAGTTAGCTCCGGAACGGAAGCCGTTGCAAAAGCGATATCCCACAAATTGGTATAATCCTTTTCTCTGTCGGCATCTCAATCTAAGTTACCCAACCTCCGAGCGTTTTTTCGAATGTGAACGAATACCCTCACCTCATTGTACCAAACAAAACCGCCACAAAGACTTTTATCTCTGCGGCGATTTGTATGGGTTGATTTGGGTTGGATCTTGTTGAAATGATTTAAGGCAAGAATGCCCCTACTCCATTCTGTGCATTCGGGTCGAAGAGATTGAAATCGTCGCCGTCAATACCCCCGCTTCCATCCAGATCGGTAGAAAGGTAACCCCCGTTTCCATTCTGTATATCCGGATCAAGCAAGTTGAAATCATCCCCATCTACACCACCACTCTGGTCGATATCGCCTGTATAGAAGGCATAGGTGCCGGGTGCCACTTGTACCTGATTATCACCATAAGCCTGAGTTGCCGCGGTACTGAAATCGTAATAGGTATTATCGACCAAGGTGATTGGATTCGCACTCCAGGTTTCCACAGAATTACGATGTCGGATTCCAATGTAATATGACATCCCTGCCTGACCCATGCCCCTGAGGACGATGGTGCCATTGGTTTGCAAAATGCCCTTCAACGATTGCACCACATTGTAAGGCGGATTAGATTCATGTAATTGAACCAAGATGGTATCACATTCGGTTCCCTGGGTGAGCCATTCCCCCTGATTATACAATACCGTTCTCATCTCACCAATGGCTACATCATAGAACCCCTGGAGATAGGCCTTGAGATTGAGCGTGAGCTTATAGGGTTGTTGGAACCCTTGTGCGAGCATGTGGTTTCCATTATTCAGGGTCTGTATAACCGTTTCTCCGACGGTAAATGACATTGAACAAGAAGATTGGATATAATTTCCACCTGAGCTTGCTATAACCTGCTGACCATTTACATCTGTAAATAGTATCGTCTGTAATATGGTAAGCATTAGTATTACTGAAATGAATGAAGTCTTTATTTTCATGATAGATTTTTTAGAATTTATAAATTGAATGTGTGCCTGTGATGGCTCAATATGATTGAGAACAATTTATTTGACCATGGCATCCATCTTCTTCTCCATTTCTTGCAAGCGTTGCATGAGCGATTCATTGGTTTGTTGCAGCTTTTCAATCATTACCTGTTGTTCCTGCATTCCTTTGACCAATGGAACTACGAATTCTGAATAACGCAAGCTGTAATGATCATGCTCATTTTGTGGTTTGTCTACCCCATTAAAATCATAACCTGTTTTTTGCGCTGCAGCTTCGACTTCCTGAGCAATAAATCCGGAACGCAGAATAGCTTCTTTCTTAGAAATGGCCTCCTCATCCCGCCAAGCGGTATCAACCGGATTTAAGAATTGATTCAGTTTACGCACATCCAAACGGTAGGTAACCGGACGAAGTTTAGTAATGAATTCTAATCCTTTCACACCCTCGGTAATATCCTTTTTAAAACGTCCATCCGACAAGTTCGACCAGGGTTCGTAACCGCCAATGCTGATCACACTGGTATTTCCGAGTTTAACCTGATTACTGGCGGTCATACGTGCTCCATTTCCTATAGCAGTTGAATTAGTAGCAGTAGACACCACACTGATGTCGGCATCATAACCTAAAAATGTACAATAGTCATTTGAGGGCCGATAGGAACCCGCATCGAATCCGATTGCCGTGTTACCGCTTCCATTCGTATTGTTTTCCAGCGCTCTATATCCAACCCCGCTATTTTCATTCCCGGTGTTATTGGAATTCATGCTATATGTTCCGGATGCAGTGTTATAATCTCCTTGTGAATTACTGGATAAACTCATATATCCGATGCCGGTATTTTCACTACCATATACATTAGTACTTAGAGCCTTCGCCCCCAAAGCTGTATTCAAGTCTGCCTGATTATTGTACAATGCTTCCGAACCAATAGCTGTATTGAAACTTCCATATAGATTACCGTATAAAGTCCACTTTCCCACGGCTACATTATCATCACCAAAATATAGGCTATGAAGACCCATAGAACCCATCGCGACATTGTTATTACCATATGTATTCTGCATCAGGCATTTATATCCGACAGCTACATTGCTGCTTCCGCTGGTATTACTGAATAAACTTCTGCTACCCAAAGCAAGATTATAAGATCCATAATTATTACTTCGTAGGGCCATATAGCCTAAGGCTGAATTTTCATTACCTGTGGTATTAGCTTCCATGCTTAGGAAACCATAAGCGCTGTTATAGTTCCCAGTAAAATTGGAATGTAAGGATTGTGCACCCATGGCCGTATTAGAGGAACCGGTCGTGTTTTCCTGAAGGGTATTATGTCCGATGGCTAAATTATTAGAACCGGTCGTATTTAAATAAAGTGAACTATCACCGATCCCGATCAACTTACTTGAACTTAAATTACTATAGATTGCTGCTTGACCCATGGCAATATTGGATGATCCTGCTGTATTGGATTGAAGGGCATTGAAACCTATCGCTATATTTTTATTTCCTGTGGTATTTTGCTCTAATGATTTATATCCCAGTCCAACATTGTAATCTCCATTCGTATTATTAAGGATGGCCTGATATCCTACAGCAGTATTGCCAACGCCAATCGTATTCTCACTTAAGGCTTTATAGCCCATAGCGGTATTATAAGTTCCGGCTGTGTTTCCGTACATTGCTTTATATCCAATTCCGATATTTTGTGTACCAAAGGTATTTTTAAATAATGCACTATCTCCAATCGCCACCTGATAGTCACCCGTAGAATTGGTGTACAATGTTGCCACGCCAATACCTACATTACGAGACGCACTGATGGCAGAAACACCGGAGTTCAGACCCATATATATATTTCCATCTGTTTTAAAAAATCCTACCTGTGTATTGTTCACTTTCATTTTTAAGGATTCATTGTCGCTGGTTCCGATGTAATTATTAGCAGGATCTGTTCCGGCATTTCCGGTTTTCCCCCAGGCATTTGCATCATCCGCTGTTAAGGTGGTCCACGAACCTACACCTGATGCATTACTCATCAACACTTTTCCATCACCCGGTGCCCCACCCTGAATTCTTATCTGGCCGTTCACATCCAAACGAGAACTTGGTGTCGTGGTTCCAATTCCGACATTGCCTAATGTATTGATCGTCAATTTAGGAATCGCCTTAATGGTTAAATGTAAATTACCATTGGTATTGCTATTCCCTGTTCCGAAATCTATATCTTCATTTGATCCGGCATAAGATCCTAAATAACCGCGGTAAACACCTCCTTCATGCAAACTGATATACATCCCGGTTGCCCCGTCAAAATTTGCTACGGTGCCGCTGTTAGAAATTACATCAAGCTTTGCCGCCGGAGAAGTGGTGCCAATACCTATTTGCCCTAATCCATCTTCATAGATCACTGAATTTCCACCGGTAATAGAGTCCGTAAACTTAATCAAATGATTTGTAGTCCCTGAAAGATTGGCAGAGCCGTTCAATCCCGGAGGACCGGGTATTCCCTGTGGTCCTTGAGGACCCGGAACACTTGCATTCTCTGCATACAAAGCATAGGGCACACTCAACAATTGCGAAGTGCCCATGACGATAAAATTATTGCCACCATTGATATCCATTTCTACCTGAAGATATTTGAAGCCACTACCCCAGTTGATTGAATTGAATACTCCGCTTTGTACGATACCCTGTCCAATATTGACATTCATTAAACCTAAATTATTGGTGAGCACAGAATGTGTTTCCTGATACACCACAGGACCTGCCTGATTGCCATCCAGCACACTGAATCGCAATGAAATGTTTTGGTTGATCAATTGCGTACCCGAACTATCGCGGGCGATAGCTTGATACGGAAATGCCTGCGGAACCTGTCCTTGCAGGTATTGAACGCAAAAAATGAACAGCGCAAATAGAATGCTTAGTTTTTTATTGAGTACCATAGTTTTGATTTTTAAGAATGATTTAATTTAATTCTGAAACAAAGAGACAACACAATTATCAATCATTCAGAAGCACCTATTCAATGGTATCAATCAATTATTGAGTGGTAAAAAATATCATCATACAATAAGAAAACTCCCTTTATCGCTGATTGCATTTCATACAATAAATGAATTAAACGAAACCCAATAACATGATTGTGAATCGGATCTATCCGGTTGTTTGACCGAATGAAAAATGCAGGGAAAATGTATACTCACAAAACAGTTTCGCTATACAGATGGCTTTGAATGTTACTTCAATAAATCCAAAACAATATCCTTTCTGCGTCTGCTCAATTCTATGCGAGTCTGATCTTTCAAGACGATGTAACCATCGCGGTCTGCATGAGAAATAAAAGCCCGATTCACAAGATGTGAGCGGTGGGTGCGTATAAAATGGTGTGGTGTTAACAATTCATCATATTCACCCAAGGTTCTTGAAATCAGAATTTTGCGGTTATCCTCAGTATAGAAACGGGTATAATTCCCAACAGCTTCACAACGGATAATTTCAGCAGGCAACAAATAGTAAACACTTTCCGAAGTGGGTAGTGCCAAACGAAATGATTCGGAGGAAGGCATTTGAAAATTGTACAGTACATTTTTTAACAATTCATATTGTTGAATAAAATCTTCCTTACTTTCAATAAATCGTTGAATGGCAGATTGTAATTCCTCTACATCAATGGGCTTCAATAAATAATCAAATGCACTAAAGCGAATGGCATCTATGGCATATTCATTATATGCCGTAGTAAATACGACTTTAAAATTTTTAGACGGAAGGGATTCCAGTAGTTGGAATCCATTGATATGCGGCATTTGAATATCCAGAAAAACCAAAGCAGGCTGAATCTCCTGAATGAGGGCAGCGGCTTCTCGAGGATCATTGCAAACATGAACAGAAGTAGATTGAGGTATCATTTTCTCAATCATAATTCGTAGCGCATCTGTCGCTCTTACTTCATCATCGATCAGGACTATTTTTAACATGGGTATTAATTTAAAATTGAAAATTTGATGACTACTCTCGTACCCGAAGGGCGGTTCAAATCGTCATAGAGATCGATTAGCTCAATGCTTCCTGGTTTTCCGTTCGCATTCTTTGTTGATTTTAATCTTTCTTCTGAAACTAAAATGCCCTTACTGCTATGTTTACGATCTCTGCCGGAATGACTATTGGCTAATCTTGCAGCTTCTCTGCCTACGCCATTATCTTCAATGACGCAGGTCAAATAATCGGGCTCCTCTGTAAATGTGATGGTCAACATCCGCTGTCCGTCTTTATGCATCAAACCATGCCAAATGGCATTTTCTACAAAAGGCTGAATCAACAAAGAGGGGATCATGATTTCTTCGATTTCAATATGAGGGTCACATGTGATGGTATACGTAAATGATTCTCTAAACCGTATAGATTCTAACTCCACGTACAAATTCAAAATATCCATTTCTTCTTTAAGGGTAATCAATTCCTGATCGCTATGCACAAGAATAGAACGTAACAATTTTGAAAAGCGCGATAGGTATTTTGTAGCAATGACATCCTCATTGGCCAAGATCATTTGCTGTATGGAATTCAGGGCATTGAACAGAAAATGCGGATTCATTTGTAATCGAAGACTTTGCAGTTTACTTTCCACAGCCTTCTTCTTGTTCTCCAGCAATTCGATCATGGCCGACTGCTTATCCTCTTCTGCTTTTATTTTTTGAATCTGATTGGCACACAGGAAGGCAATAGTTTCCAAAATATGTTTATGTCGCATGGAGAAAAATCCGCGTTGCGGGTGTTCTGTATCAATAACACCCAACACTTCATGATTAACCACAATTGGGACCGTCAATTCCGCATGACGTTTACGATCGTCTACAATATAACGGGAGTCCGCTGTTGTATTGTTTACTATTTCCGAAACCCCTTTCAATGCTACAGACCCTGTGATTCCATGTCCTTTAGGGATGATGATCGGATTTTCTATTTGATCGCTACCGGCATACTTCGGACCTATCGCCGCTTTTTGAATTAAGAATTCCTTTTGCTCATCATATAAGTAAATAATACAATCATGAAAATGAAGTTTGTTGATGCAGTTTTTGGCCACATCCCACAAGAGCGCTTCAACATTTGTATGACTATTGATGGTAGAAGCGAAGGACGTGATGATCAATTCCGTTTCGAGTATTTTTTGTTTTTCAATGTGTCGCTTTTTGTTTTGATAAATGAAATAGGCAATAACACCGACCAAAATCCATGAACATAAAATTAAAAACCAGAGTTGTTTATAAAATGGTGCCGAAATCGAAAACGTCAATTGATTCTCTGCTTCCTGCCACGACAATCCATCACGGCTAACTTGCAGCCGAAAAGTATATTCTCCGGGCGAAAGACCATAATAACTCACTGAATTTTGATCCGCCACTTTAATCCAGTCAGGATCCACCCCTTCTAATCGGTAACGGTAAAATGTTCGGATGCGTCTGGCAAAGTCAATCGTTTCAAAAGAAATAATGACATTATTTTCATGATGCGGAAAAACTCGTTTTTGATTGCCATATACACCAATTTCTCCATTCTTAGTCCTCAGTTTATAAATAGATGTTTTGATTTTGGTGCTTTGGTCATATAAAGAATCCGGTTCAAAATATTGTATTCCTCTTGGGGTGCCCATTACAAATTCTCCGTTGGGCGCCACAAAATTGGCATCTACCCTGAATCCGAATATGCTGATACCATTCCACTCATTAAAGGTCTTGGCTTTTCCGTTTTTCGGATTATAACAGATCAGCCCAATGTCATTTTCTATCCATATTCTCTCACGATGATCAAACAATATCCCTTCCACCCGGTCAAACAACAGGCCATCTTTTGGTTTTATCGTTTGCATTTTCCCATTTCGATTCAGGATATTCAATCCTTCGATCGTACCTATATACACATTCTTCATCCGATCGATATTGATTGAAAAAATGATATTGTTGATCAATCCTGACTTTCTGGTATATATTTTGGTTTGTTTGGTATCAATGCGATAATGCACCAAGCCGTGCGATCTTGAGCCAAACCACAAATTATTCTCATCCTCAAAATATATAGGATAACAAAACGAATGATCAAACTTTGAAAGAGAATCACCAATGAAGTTATCGACCTCAAATGTGTTAGGATTGATTTTACTGACCCCAAATTCTCCGCAGGTCCAGATCCAGCCATCCGGACCAAGGGTCAGCATACGATTTGTTTTTACTTTGACCTGTTGACGGGAAGCGGTACCAATTTCAATGTGCTTGACTAATTGTAATTGTTTATTCAATACGATAATTCCCTGAGATGTGGTTGCCGCCCATATTCTTTCCTCACGATCTAAAATCACCCCCTGTACTTCTTCATTCTTAAACAGGTTGCTTCCATCTTTCTTCTTAATTTGTACAAATTTGGTGCGATTGCTGTTTCTTTCCCATCGTATCAAGCCATCCGAAGACCCTAAATAGTAGGTGTTATTATCCTTGGTAGTAATGGCTGAAATATATCCGCCAAAAGACTTCCCATCTTCATCCGTAAAAACATGCTGACTTTTAATATCAGTGTTTTGATTGTAGTAACTCAGTCCTCCGGGTGAACAATCAAAAAACACCCATCCATTTCCCGCCACCAGCACTTCCTTCTGTCGGTTATTCCCAATGGAAAATGGATTTGCCATTTCATTGCGATGATTGAAAATGGTTTTGTGTTGGTGATTATAAATATAGATGCCCTCTCCATCGGTGGTAAAAACATACTCATTGGCATTCAAACGTGCACCGAAGGTGAATGTTGATCGAATGGTTTGATGATTCTGATCCAAGCAATTTTCAAATGGAAATTCAAATGTCTGATTCGTGAGGTCGAAAATTTTTACTTTTTCAGCTTTCCCATCATAAACAAAAATATGGTCCTTATCCATGGTGGTTAAAATCCTATCGTTCGACCAGGCGAAGGTTCTTTCCAGAAGCTTGGTTTTAAAATTAACCAAATAAGCTTTGGATGAGGAAGCAAAGAAATATCGATTTGGATCTATCTGATATACCTGCCGGATCTTGACCAACTCCTTTGGGGTCAATCCGATGATGGACACCGGATCAAATTCAGACATCGTTAAGGAATCACGATCCTTTGACCATTCCTTTTTCAATGCGTAAAACCCTTGTTTGGTCGAAAGGATTACCCCTCCATCCGGAGAATTCAGTACATGCTGACATGGAAATAATACCCCTTTCTGATAGAGTGTTACCCGATACACTTTTCTGGACTCTTCCATCATAGCAAGGTGGCCGTGAGCAGATTGTATCCAAATTCGATTAGACTGATCGCAAAAAACATTGGATATAAAATTGTTTCGTAGTTGTGGATAATCCTCAGTCATGATTTTTTCAATCGTGTATCCATTAAATACATTTACCCCGCGATTGGTAGAAATCCAGAGCTTTCCTCGTTTATCTAAACATAGATTGTTAATCACGCCATAGGAAAGGCCTGATTCGATACCGACATGTTGAAATTCAAGATTGTATTGTGCATTGGATTCTTTAGTAAAGAAGGGACTTATCATGAACAGACTCATCAGCAAGCCAAAAATTATTGCTTGCCAATGATCAAACCATTGGGTGGTCGGTCGCAGTATATCCGCTGAACGCTTTTGATGAATGATGCGCATTTGAGGGTCAAGATAAATCATTTTCAATCGATTTGCTCCCCTGCCTATTGAAAGGTAACGTTTATCTATTAAGCGGTATTTACTGAAGTTTGACAACCGTATTTGAAAACGACGACAAGATATTCGACAGCATCTGTGCCGTTGCCAACGGTTATATTTTGAAGAAGACCCACCCGACCGACATGATCAAGGCCATACACGATGTACTCGAAGACGGCGCCCCTATGCCCCCCGGCATCGCCCGTTAAGTATTGCAATTGATGGGCAAAGCTTCGACCCCGGCCGCCATCCCCGACTTCCAACTCACCAAAAGAGAAATCGAAATTCTCAAACACCTCGTCGACGGCCTCAGCTATAAAATGATTGCCGATAAATGTTTCATTACCTATGCCACGGTCAACAAGCATATCACCCATATTTACGAGAAGCTGCATGTACAATCCGGAACCGAAGCGGTAGCTAAAGCCATCGAACATAAAATCGTATAGGTTGGGCCCCGGGGCGAGCGCAGCCTCGACCTGTTTCTGTTTCTCTTTCTGTTTCTTTCATCCTTCCCAAATCTTCATAACATTTCCACCGAATCTTTCTGTCTGTTCATCAAGGTTTTATAACGCAATCCATTTTTCGATATTATACATTTTACCCATTCACTCCAAGCAAGTATTTAGCAATCAACGCTGTTTCATCATTCGAAAAAACGGGTTTAAAAAACGCCACATAATTTCTCAGCTCCTTTAAGGTTAATATTTTTACATATTGAAACTCTTCATTGGGCTTTTGGTTGATTAATACGATGAGGTTTCTGATTGGAATTTTTCTTTCTCCCCAATGGTGTTTGTTGAGCGAGTTGATCACATCTGTATTCAAAATTTTATATAAGGCATAACTTGAGCGTTGGATTTGTTCTACGGGCGATCTGAGACTAAGATTGTTTAATGATTGTTCACTCCAGTTTTTTGTTTCAATCATAAATATACCGGCCGGTGAAACTAAAATATGATCAATTTGAATGGACGTGATATACTCTTCGGTCTGGCGCTTATAGATAGGCGGGTTAAAGGTGCAAGTAAAATCATTGATTAAATGATAGTCGTCCGATAAGTGTTCCAATTCCTTAGCAACCTTTTGTTCTCCTATAGCACCTAATATCGTAGAATTCAATTCATCGATAATGCTTTTCCTTCTTTCCAGTTCCTTCAATTCCATTGAACCACTTTGCTTCACAGCATCCGAAAAGTAAGCCGTGATGTATTGATATCGTTGACTCTTCTCCGAAAGCGCATTCCTTTGTGCTTGAATAAAATATTCAACATTGGCGTTAAAGTTTTTTTCCAAGCGCCAAATCCTACTTTTCATCCAAATCTTCTTAAAGTATTTCATCCAAGTTTCAAGAATAGATGAAGATTTGAATTTAAGGTCGCTTAACTCTTGTTTTAACTGATTCAGCTCTGCATGTAATCTTTGTTCTATTTCTTCTTTTCCTTTTTCAATGGATACCTGGAGTTGTTCAATTACTTCTTCCAATGTAGCCTTTTCCTCTTCTATGCGTTGAGTATGATTGCAATGGATTTGCTTTTGTGCTTCCGTATAATTCCTTTGAAACGTGAGTAATTCATTGATAGATTTGAAATCATGGATATGTTCTTGATGCAAACGTGTTTTGATGCTTGTAAGCGAGCCAACCTGATTGTGAATATTGCACATATAACTGTTTATATTTCTGAACGGGGGTGGGTTTTTCTTTACCTCTACATTGTTTTATGCTTCAGCGTAATAGGGCTAAAATTACTAACACCGCTGTAAAGCAAATCTAAAAATCATAATTTATTTTTGGTACCCTACACAATTGTTTTATATGTATAAAAGCTTTTCTGATACTCTTTAGTAAGGTTACTACTTCTCTTTAAAGATAATTTCATTTTCCTTATTTAAATATGATTGTGCCAAAATGACAACCTTAGTTTCATTTTTCAATCTGTCCTTAGTTTCCTTTTTAAGATCACCGCGATATATATATGCCTTGCAGTTTGAATTAATTTCTGCAATCTGAATACGAGTACCCTCTTGCAGGTTTGAATCTATGGTTATTTCAACAATATCTCCAATTTGGTGAAGGAACAAGTTCTTATTTGAAGAGCGAAATTCAGAAATTGGCCACAATTCATACTCAAATTCTTTATTATAAAACCCATTTAAACATTGTCCTGTATCAGTTTCAACAACGAATAACATACCCTTGATATAATCATAATGTTTTATAACATACAGTTTATTTATTTTTCTTCCTTCGGTCAAAAATCTTAAATTGATTTGAATATATTCCGAGTTTATTTTCTCTTGACTTATCAACTCTACCCGATCTCCTGGCATATGATGCGCAATAACAATCTCTTTATTTCTTGAAATGGGTGAAGAAATATACTTTTTGTGACAATAATGTATTGGCCATGGTTTACCCAGATTCTCGAAATATACTTTGCTGCCAAGTTCATTCTGGTAATAGAATACGGGGCGCTTACAATTAGGGCATTTAGCATTTGGGACAGTTTTGGATATCGGCTTCTTCGATTTCTTGAATAGCTTTTTTAAAATGTCTTTAGATTTACTAAATCGCAAATTACCATTAGGCATATAATATTCAATTGGGGGTTAGTTAAAGCCGTTAATATTTTATTGAAATGCTATCAATTCCATTTTTCTTTCCTCTGGACCATGTCCGCATGCACCGCATTACTTTCCGGTGCTTACGAACAGGCACAAACGGGAGAGGCTCAATTTGCCTAAACAAAGGGCGTTTAGTAACAGAGCTACAGTTTAACGAAATTACACAAGATCATTGGAATTCAAAATGATTGAATCGGTAATTCACCCGCAAATTGTTTA
The DNA here is from genome assembly GCA_016786845.1 of Chitinophagaceae bacterium. Classification (GTDB taxonomy): domain Bacteria; phylum Bacteroidota; class Bacteroidia; order Chitinophagales; family Chitinophagaceae; genus OLB11. Next base: position 228,105 of record JAEUVB010000021.1, read on the forward strand.
CGCAATGTTTAGCTCTTGGTCATCTCAGATAAAATTGATTTTCTAAATCATCTATTTTGTCTTTGTTAACTTTAATTTCATGTTTCAACTGCTCAATTCTTTCCAATATTTCATGAAGTAATGTATTCTCCTCACTTACTGTTAAATGAAGGTCATGATTTTCTTTGTTCAATTTTCTAATCAAATACTTAAGGGGCTCCTTTTCCTGAATATTCTTCTTTAATAAATTCAAATACTTAATTTTCAATTTTTCAATTTTGGATGACCGAATATGAACCCAATTTTTACTTATAACATCATCGACAATAAAGGACTTGAATTTATCAAAACTAAATGCAAAATGATTCTTATTTGTAAATTCTATCAAATCAATACTAATAACCGACCTATCTAAAGTTTGTAGTTTCGATAGTTTTTTGCCATCTATTCTATTTGTGTAAAATGGCTCTATTAAGAGTTCTTCATTATTCTGAAAAATCAAAACTATATCAGTTCTAATTGTGTTTTCTATGTCACTTATTTGAGATTCAAAACTATATTTTTCAAATTGAAGATATTGGGCAGGCTGAATAATATAATCATAATATAGTTTGTCCAATCTCAGACCTGAGTTTCTTAGGACGGCTTCGACCATGGCAATGAAAGGATCATTCAATCTTAATATCTCCCTAAAACTTATTGGAGGCAATTTTAATTTATTAATTGATTTAAACACTTCTTTCGAAAGCCAATGAATATAGCTTTCATAATTTGATTTGCAATTTGATTTAACAAAATGTCTAAAATGTTTAATCTTTTTATTTTGGGGGCTATTAATTGCTACCATGTCTTCAGAACAATTCCAACATACACAATTGCACTTCAAGCCGTTTTGCACTTCTGTTGCATCTTTTAATTCGCCAGTAGTTTTATCTATGGCTATTGCATACTTCACTCTAGTTAATTCGGATTCTGAATACACTTTTATTCATTTAGGAGATAATCAAATTTCCTCATACATAGTCCCTGAGCATTTTTCAAAAAGGTTATCAAAGATAAACTACTTCGACCATGAACAAAATGATTCATAAAGAATAGAAGATTAAAATTTACTCAAACCTGTTTGTTTCGGAACCTAAATGCCTCTAAGACTGCCTATATTTCATATTTTTTTCTAGTGAGTGTCCGCACGCACTAGGGAAAAATTGTATTAAATTAATTTTCAATTTGTGAAATGGTTTACACGAGACGAAATTGTCCTTTGGAATTCAAGACAACTAGAAGATTTTTAAAGATGGAATTTGTCTGCAAAGAATCAATCATGTATTATGAACAGAAGGGTGCTCTAGAGAGACACCCCCACCGGGGATTTTCTTCGATTTGAGCCTCACACAACAGAGAATAAATGGTAATTCGGACAGTTGTAGTAATAAATGATATCTTTTATGATTAGGAAGGAGGAAGCTCCTTTGCAATTTTGGTCTGTTAGTTGATTTGCGAGATTACAAATGTGCTTATACCTATACCGTGGCTATCTTTTTAGGCGTTTTGAATTTGGTTTGTTTCTTTGCCAAACATCTTCCATGTCCATTTTAGGAAGTTCTTTTTTTAAAATATCCAAAGCCAATGGACTATATCTTTTATGCACTTGCGAACTTATTTTAATTTCTTTAAAAGCGTCTGTATTTTCTTGTATTTTAAGTTCCCGAATTGCAGCTAAAAGTTTGTTTTGGCCAACTTTGGTTTTTGCACAAAGGTCTGTCATAGTCAAATTGTAATAATCTAGTTCATTTACTCTCTTTATAGCTATTACACCAGCACCAGGAGTTCCTTCTGGAACAACAGTAATTGCAACTCCTTCACTTTTAGTAATTCGTAAGTCCAAGGAAGGTCCGTAACCTTTTTGAGTAAATGAAAGAGTTGAAACACTCGGAAATATTTGATTCCAAGTTGAACCTTTAATCAATTTCGTTTGTAATGTCTTCAATTCTGTATCAGATGGCTGAGATTCATTTCCCTGAATTGAGTTTTCCATTATTGCTAATGCTCTCAATTTTTCCGCTGCTTCTAATTTCTTCCTGCTTTTAGGTGCAAGCAATTTTTTTATATCCGAAACTTCTGTATTGAAAAATGCTTGAATGTCCATTGGTGGGGTAGTTGATAATGGCAAAACTCTAACTGGCAATTCTGTTTTTAAATCAAGATTGAAAACTCGTTTTACAATATCACGGAATAATGTAAGTCCTGCTTGTGCTTGGAAATAAAGATATTGTTCAGACATTTCAAGTGTATAATGTTGTGCTGCATCTCTCAAACCATTTATTGTTTGAAGAGTTAAAACTTCCGTTTCATTCAAGAACTTTATTGATGCATCACTAAAACCTTTTCGACAGCAAGCACTAAAGCCAATAGTTTCTTTTGCACCTTTTTCCTTTATCTTCCCCCCTTTATCAATTATACTGGCTTTCAAAAGCATTTCAAATGAATGGTCAAGAAAAATTAAAACACCGTGTGTCCGCCCGCAATCATTTGGTCGGTTAAAAAGCTCAATGCTCAAAGTCAATGAATCTATTGCTTTCTGATAAAGGTGTTTCGCTTCTTTTCTCATTTAATTTTTACTTCAATTATTTTACTTGTGTCAATTCCTAAAATGTCAACCACTTTTATCATCACTTTGTATTTCCCTGTTTTATTGTAATTGTAGGCTATGCTTGTAAATTCAAGTGTTGGTGATTTCTTGGTGCGGAAACTTTGCCATTCGTTTTCAAACAAGTAGTTGCCACTCCATTTTTCTTCTGTTTCTCCTTTGTCGTTTTTTACTTTGATGATTTCTTTTTTGTCTTCGTAATTAAAATCAATTGCCCAATAGTCAATCCAGTCGAACCAGTTTTTTGTTAGCACAGTTCGATTAATAATTCCGTTTTTATCTTTTTCAATTTTGAAAATTTGTCCGTCTTCAATTACTACTTTACTTCCTGCTCGCATTGATTGTTGCAGTTCTTCAATATCGTCTTGTGTGTAGTGAGTAACGAAGTCGGTAAGTTCAATTGTAATGGATTTGCCTTTTACTTTTTCTTTGGTATTTAAATAAGCTACATCAAAGAATTTTACTTGTCCTTTTTCAACGGCTCTTTTATCAAACACATCTTTTGGAATGTACTTCAATGTCACAGAAACGCCTTTCTCCTTTAGCTCTTGAATGAATTGAGGCGTTAACCCCATTTCAAATTCAAAACCCAACACATCAACCTGTGTGTAAAGCTTCTGACGGCATTCTTCAAAAATATCCATCAAACGGCTTTGCGTTACTGGAACATCTAATGGACCAACATTTACAAAACGACCTGCTTTGCTTCCGTGTAATGTTGCGTGACCATCAATTCGTTTTGCTTTGTAGGCTTCTAAAATTAAATCAACATATAAATCTTCTTTGGCTTTGCGTTTACCGTTGGTAAGGTCGTCCATAAAAAACTGACGTTCATATTTACCAAGATTAAGCAATTCAAAAGCCCTAAAATCTTTTCCGCTTGCTTGTAATTCTCTTTGAACACCTATTAAACGCTTTCTTGCTGTATGAACGGAAAACCTGCCCAAATCAGTTGTAATCCATTTACGCCCTAATTTTTCTGCTACTGCTGCCGTGGTGCCACTGCCACAGAAAAAGTCGGCAACTAAATCACCTTCGTTGCTACTCGCTTTAATGATGCGTTCTAAAAGTGCTTCGGGTTTTTGGGTTGGGTAACCAAGTCTCTCATCTGATTGAGAGTTGATAAAGTTAATTTCCCAAACATCAGGTGCGATAGTTTCTCCAGTATTTACTTTTACAATTCTTGCATAATCATTTAGATTTATTTGACCGATCTTTACTGCTGCATCTACTTTTTCTTGATTGTAAACAAGTAATTGTGGTTGTCTTCTTCCTTCTATTTTTGCCGTGTTTCTATCCCATCCTTTTTCGTGTTTTTTCTTTTGTCCGTCAGTTGCTTCAATAAAAACTGGGTTAAGGTCAAAAGAATCTGATTTAGAATAAAACAGAATGTCATCGTGCATTTTTTGAAAGCTATTACTTCCCGCTGTCCATCGCCTGTAATACCAAACTATATTATTCCTATGATTTGCCACTCCGAAAACATCATCGAGTAACAATCTCAGATAGGAGGTTACTCTGTAATCACAATGCAAAAACATACTACCATCATCTGCTAATAAGTTGTGCATTAACTTCAATCTATCATACATCATTGACAAATAAGAAGAAATACCCTTTCCCCAAGTATCACGATAAGCAATTTCTTCAATGATACTTTGTTTCTTTTCGGCTGTTTCGCCACCAATTTCGATGTTAAAGCCAAAGTCTGCTCCAACAGCAAATGGTGGGTCAATGTAGATGAGTTTTAAACCGCCTTCTTTTTCTATTTCATCACGAATAGGGCCATTTGCCAAAGAAGAAAGAATGAGTTTATTATCACCCCAAATAAGTTTATTTGTCCAACCTTTTAGCTGTCTGCCTCGAGTGTCAAACATTTCAAACATATCACCTTCTTTTTTATCCTCTTTTCTCGGCTCATCAATATGTTCAATGCTATGAAAAGGCAAAGCAATGTTGGTTGTATCTTCTTTTCTGCCGTTCCAAAAAAGGAATACATCTTCTTCGTCTGCAAAAAGTTTATATATAAATTCTTTAGGCAGTTTTTCTCCTGCCTTTATCAATTCAATAATTCTGTTCTTATCTGTATCGTTCAAATTCATCAATCTACTGGGTTATTAATTGTCAAATGAGGAATATGGTCAAAGTCGTCTGTATTTCTAGTGATTAGCTCTGTGCAATGCAAAAGAGTTGTTGCTGCAATAATAGAATCACCTGTTTTCATATTTCTTTGCTGTCTCAATTCAATTGCTCGGTTTATTACTTCTTGGCTTATTGGGAAAATCGTTACTAATTCAAATACTGCATTAAAATACAATTCTTCTTCGTCAGTAAGATTTCTAAAACCTAAAACTTCTAATCTTGTCAATTCAGAAACTGCAATATCTTCTTCAACAATCAAATCTTTTAATTGCGGATATTCAGGCTTTGCAGCGTAAATTAATATGTTGCTATCTACTAATCTCATAGCCCATTAATTTTACGGTCAGACCTGTCTTTCTTCTGCCATTCAATTGGGTCGCCAAAGTTTGAAACATCTGCACCCTTTTTCAATATTCGTCTTGCTTCTTCTTTTGTAAGCGGAGTTTTTAAATCATTTAAGCCAAAAAGTTTTAAAACTTCATTGAATGATTTCAGATTATTCTTTACATCGTCCCATTTCTCTTGTTTCACATACACTGCTGTATATGTGTATTCCTTCTGTGCATTGTTTATGTCTTTGCACCAAGTAGCAAGGCGTTGTATTTTTCGTATGTCGTCTAAATCTTCACGACCTTTTGTCTCTAAAATATAAAATGTAGATGGTGATGTTTTGATAAAAAAGTCTGGAAAGAACGAAGCGATATTTCCATTTTCTTTTTGGTATTCAATGCTAAAGTTTACACCACCTTCTCCAAAAGTGTTTTTAGCAAACGAAACAACATCATTGAATCTGCTTTCGCAGAATGAAGATAATTCTAGTTCAAAGGGATTGTCACCAATGATTTTATTGAATACAGATTTCTTTGGAACAAGGAAAGGTTGGTTTTCGGCAACCTTTGGTTTTGTTAGTTTCAAGGAAATGAAGTTTTTTACTTCTGCTGTTCCCTTATCGGTTATGGTTAATTCGTCAATGGCTTTTTTGAAAGTCATTTTCAGAATTTCCTTCGGATAAATTTCCGAAAGATTTCTCATTGTTTGCGGGTCGCTTAGTTCAACCTCTTTGGTAAAGAGTTGGTATTTGATAAAGCTTTCCACTTTTGGATAAAGAATATTGAAACCACTTACTAAACGACAGTCTTTTAAAATGGCAGAAGTAAAAAAGCCAATTACATTTCTGTAATCAGGCGTTGTGTCTTTAAATACTGTTTTATGTGAAAAATCTCCGTCAATGTCATTGAATACAATTTCCTTCAATTCATCGCTGTTGAATTTTTTCTGAATTACTTTTTCGTTTTTGAATTTGCTAACATCAATAAATTCAAGATTTTTAAACTCTCTATAAATTCTTGGACTCATTTGCGGAATAGGAATATCCAAAGCATCTAAATCTTTGTTTTGATTTTCTTTGTCCACTTCAACAATTACAGGCGATTTGCCTTTAGAACCTTTGCCCATTGGACTGTATTGAAATTCTATACCTTCAGTTTTCAGGCTCTCTACAAACTCTAAAAACGCTGGCGTTCCGACAACAACCAATTTTTCGGGCATATCCAAAGAAAACATTTTTCGCAAACCTCTTCCAATAGTTTGTTCGGGAAGGATTTTAGAATCAGCACCGAATGGGCGAAGCCCAACAATGGTGGTTACATTTCTAACATCCCAACCCTCACGAAGCATTAAAACTGAAACAACTGCTTTGTATGGCGAATGGTCTTTGTCAATTTCATCTGCTGCTTTTCTTAATGTTTCTAATTCTTCCTTGTCTTTTTTGCTTGAGGCAGTTTCTTTTATTTCACCCGAATTGTTGGTATGAATAGTCAGCACTGAATTTTTCATTGAAGGATAATTACTTTCCAAAAATGCAGCCGCTTGATCTGCTTCTTTGGTGCTCATTGTCATAATGAAAAGAATAGGTGTTTTATGATTTTTGAGTTCTTCATATTGCTGTTCCCATTCCAAATAACCCAAGTGAATATAATCTCGGTAGCGTTCTACAAAGTCAGAAGAATCCTTTTCTTGAATTTTTTGTCTTGATGCTTCATCAGGCAATACTGGCGACTTTACAACATTTTGCTTGATAGCTTCAACCAAAGGATAATCGCAAATTGTCTGAACGAAAATAGCACCGTTGTTATGTTTAGGAGTAGCGGAATAGTCTGCTTGCAGACTTATTCCATTGCCGTTTTTCAATTTCAATTTGTTGCTGATGTCCTCAATGCTTTTGAACCAAGCCAAAGAACTGTCGTGTATGTGATGTGCTTCATCATTCAATACAACCAAATCTTTAATCTTGTCGCTTCGCATTACTTTTCCAAGGTCTAAACCTTTTGAAGTGTCTGCATCGGGTTTGGGTTTAACGCCTAAAAAAGTAGTTTCAAAATTTTGTTCAGGTTCTTCGTTAAAGAAAACACGATGAATGTTTGTCAAGAAAATATTTCCCGATTCTGTTATTGGTTTTAAATCGTCTTGAATGTGAAGCGTAAATTGAAAGTCGTTTTTCCAGTCTTTGTCGTTATAGCCGTTGTCAGGGAAAAAGGGTTCATCAAAAAACATTTTCAAACCGTCAAAGTCTTTGCGTAAACGGTTTAATACAATAATGTTGGGAGCAATTACTAAAAAGTCTTTTGATAGTGTGCTGTCCGCCTCGTAGAGTTTATGAAAGTAAGACCAAACCAAAGTCAAACCCATTACTTTTGTTTTTCCAGCACCAGTAGCCATTTTAACAACAAAACGTGTCCAGTTTTCGTCAAACATACCTGTGCTAACACGTTGTGAAGAGTCAAATTTCATTAACTCGTATTTGTCTTTTGCCTTAGCTATTTCATATAAGTAAATAATTGATTCAATTGCTTCACGTTGGGAAAAGAAAAAACTAAATTTTGTCTGCCCGATAAGATGTTCTTGGTTGAACCAAAAGTTTAATAATGATTTTGAAGTTTCAGAAGCCCCTTGATAGCCTTCGTCCCTCCACTTGGCAACTGCAAGTCTGATTTTATAAACCAAAGGTGGCAACAACTTTTCATAGGCATTTTGAAAAGCGTCCATTTGACTTTGTGTCGGTGCCCACCTTTCATTTGGTGTCAATATTTTAAACGGGTCTGATAACTTCATTTACTTATTTTCTTTCGTTTCAAAGTTAATACTAATGTCGGTGCGTTGGCAAAAAAATGAATTTTGGTTTTTTGGAAAAGCCTACATATTTGTCAAGCAAAACCTAATGTACTAAATGGGCACTTAGTTTTCATGTCGTTTTTCTTCCAGTTCGTGTTTATTTCTTTCGTCTTTTAGGGATGCTGTTAACATTTTGTATAATAATAGTTGTCAGGTCATTTAAAGCTACAAAGATTGATTAAAATCTAAGAAAAGAACAAATCAAAATATATCAGGCCATATTCACTTTTAAGGGTAGGTCAATTCATGTTTATTTTAACTCATTTTCACGCTTTACAGTAACCATTTCATCAAATCCTCCTTTTATCAATAGAAGTTTAAGCGTTGTTATAAATCGTCTTAATTCTCTGTCAAGTATTGTATTATAATCGAGACTTTGGCGGTTAAAGTCGTTTGGCAATAAATTCGAAATGGCGTGATTAATTCCAGTAATAACTGTAGGAAATTCAATAAATTCTAGTGTCTCATTTTTTATCTGCGTATCAATGCTAATTTGTCTCGGTCTACCAGAATATTTAAAAGAAACATTTTCAGTTACAAAAGAGGCTTTTAGTTTTTCAAATTGCAAATTCACATCTTGATTTATTTTATCTGGAACAATAATATTTATTTTATACTTCTGATAAAGTTTATTGTCTTTAATAAATCCCCCGTTATCAATAATATATCTACAAATAGGAATAATTAAGTTCTCATAATAAACAGAAGCAAGAGTAGCTGAAGGGAAAAAATTAATTTCATCTTCAGAGCTACTTTTAAAGAAATCACTAATTTGCTTAACTGAATTTTCTAGCGATGTTGAATCTGCCCTATCAAACCTTGCCAATGTTAATCCATTAAAGTCTGATGGGAGCTTAATTTCTATGTCAATTAGAAAAGCACACTTAGAAGTTCCCAAACGTCCTGTAAATAACCCTAGCTCGAAAAGTACGTTGTCTCTTGGTTGTAGCATTTCTTGTCCCTTAAAAATTACTTTATCATCACTTGTCCCTAATAAAATACCAAAGTCAAATTGCAATGAAGCTTTCAACAAATCGGCTAAAAAATTCTGATTTATTTTAAAGATGGCTTTATCCCAAATATTATCATTCCAAATAGTAACATCATAGTCACTTTCTAACATTGACTTAACTTTTTCTGCAAGCTTTAGTTCTTCGAATGAAGAACCAATAAATAGTTTTTTCTTAATCAAATTCTTAAGGTGTTTTTAAAATCAAGAAAAATACCCTCAACTTCTCCCAACAACATTTTTAAACTTTCTTTTTTGGACTGATTGTTATTGAAAATAAATTCTCTACCATCTACAGAAATTAAACTGTCTGCTTTTGTTTTGTCATTTGCAATTTTCTTTAGTTGATTATAAAGAACGGGGACCAGTTCATAAAAGGACAAATTTTGATATTCATAGACGCTAATATCGTAACAAATGGCATTTATATCAAAGCTGCTCAAAACAATTTTTTGTGTTGACTTCTCTTTAATGTTTTTGAGAAACCGTATCATTTTTTTTATTCTTCCATTAGTTATTGAACTTCTTTCATTTATTCTTTTAATGCTCAGAAATGGAAAGTCCGCCCTTTCTCTTGAATTGGTGTCCTTATTATATACTTGGATACCTCTGTACTCTCCCTTGTCATTTATTATTGATGAAACATCATCGAACCAATTTGCAACTACTATATCTACTTTCCGGTTTAAACTTAGATTTTCAATTTTGATAGACTTCGGTTGGGTTATATCACATTTGGTATACACTTTTAAAAGAATTTTTTCACTATCGACCCTAATATTCCTTAAATCTTCTATTTCATTTCCTAGATAGGCGGAGCCATTAACCTCCCTTTCAAGTTTAGGTAAATAGGCAAAGAATTTTACTCTTTGTTCTGAGTTCTCCAACAGTTTTCTAATATTATAATTATCAGGTTGATAAAATTTCTCACAAATTGCAAGTAAATCTATATCACTGTACCCTTTGATGTGAGTATCTGTCATTACTGAACCTTGATATCTAAAACTGATCTCCTTAAGTTCCTTTGTAAGATGTTCCTTTACTTTTTCACCAGCCTCTCTGCTTCTTTGTGTATACTGTGGCTCTACTCCTTTCATTGCAAATCTAATATATGTTAGAACATCGCTATAAGAAATCGTTGAAAGTTCGTCTGAGAAGGATTTCTGGATCGATAAATTTTCGGGATTTAGTCTTCCTTTTATACTTTCCGTAAGTTGCCGATAATTTGTTGCCATATTTATTATATTATATTTCTTTGACAATCACCCTTCCTTTCCACTAATTTACTTATAACCCTAATTTTTCCTTTCTAATCCACTAAAAGCCCTAAAAAAGTAGTTTCTAAGCAAGCCCTATAACAAATCTACCCCATTTCCCCACATCTCCCAACCCTCTCCATCATTTTAACATTTGCCGCCCTGCCCTCGTTTCCTGAGGCGAGCCTTGCCTCGCTTCCTGAGGCGAGCCCCCATTGCCTCCAAAAACCCCCTCCATCTTTTCCAATTTTCCTCTGCCTGTTTTAAATTCGTTCTGCCATTCAACATTCACCATTAAACATTGAACATTGCTTCTACTGAATCCCGAAATCGTTTCACCCGATATCGAACATTTTATTCACGATCATATTGATCCGGGCTACAAGGTGGGTGATCCTTTGGCGTTTAGCTTCAGTGAGGTAGAAGTAAAACGCGGGGAGGTGATTACCCAATTGGGTGAGGTGCCGAATTGGGCCTACTTTCTGACCGAAGGCATGGTGAAGATTTGCATGCCCGATGGACAGATCATCGATATCTTTCAGGCGGGTGAATTTGCCGCTTCGTTTTATGCCTTTACCCATCGCCTGCCCTCTCAGGTAAGCGTAATCGCCATGCGCCCTTGCACCCTGCAACGCATCCATATTCAGAGTATCACCCAAGCCTTCGAACACGATTTGCTCACGGCCAAACTCCTCGCCAAGGTCTCGATCTACTATTATGGTGTGATGGTGAAAAAACAAACCGAATTCAGAGAGCTGAATACGGAACAACGATTGATTAAACTCATTACCGAACGCAGATCGCTGTATGATGAGTTGAAAAATGTGGAGGTGGCCAAGTATCTCGGGGTCATCCAACCTAGTTTCAATCGTGTCATTCAGGACCTGGATCCTGAAATTGCAAAACAGTTGCAGCGCCCTGCGAAAAAGAAGAGCCGGAGCCGGAATATCAAAAAATAAGTGAGGCCTTGTGGCTTTCCTATGTTGCTTGTCTTCACACACCCTATTCCCTCATCCTCTATTCAGGTGAAGAGACGCACCAAGGGGCAGAGACTTCCTCTCGTTCTTCAGGATTCCTTACTCCACTTCGCGACATCCGGATGAAGGATGGCCGGACTTTCTTTGAGAATCGTGGTATCGCATTGGAGTTTCAACAAATCGCGTTGGAGTTTCGCCAAACCTTGACGAGTTTCGTCAAACCCAAACAGAGTTTCGTCAAACCTTGATGAGTTTCGTCAAACCCTAACGGAGTTTCGCCAAACCCCAACGGAGTTCCGTCTAACCCCAACGGAGTTCCGCCAATCACAACAGAGTATCACCAAACCACAACAGAATTTCGTCTCACTCCAACAGCGTTTCGCCAAACACCAACGGAGTTTCATCAAACCCAACAGAGTTTCATCAAACCCCAACGGAGTTTCATCAAACCCCAACAGAGTTTCGCCAAACCCCAACAGAGTTTCATTAAACCCAATAGAGTTTCATCAAACCCCAACAGAGTTTAGACCAACCCCAACGGAATTTGGCTACACTTCAAAAAATGTTCGCCTACTTCCGACAAAAGTTCGCCTACTTTCAACAAATGGGGGCATACCGGATAGTCAAAATCCAACATCTTCATTCAGGATCAGCAAGTTTTATTATTTCATCCACAGATTCCCGTGCTTGAAGAGAAGCTAAGTGAATTGAAAAAAACTTAAGCCAATCGCTCCTGATATGGCATTGAATGAAAAATATTTCACTTCAACAAAATGCGGCCTAAGCCTTATGAATAAAGGCTTAGCTGAATAGTGTAGGGGCTATGCCGGATTCGATTGGATCAAATTGTGATGCATGTTTGACGTCTTTTAATCCCTATTTATGGTTAACAAATCATTTAAATAAAATACTCAAAACCTTATCATATGATAAAGTTTTGAAAAATTCGTCAGGATATGTTTGCATCGTGATTCAATCAATTGTAAACATCTAAAACGAATAAAATGACATAGATCAAAACAAACAAAATAGTGTGAGGACTTGCCACCATCTCTTTGCCAAAACACTATACCATCGAAACAGGGAGGACCAACAAATATTTTTTTACAATAAACAATTTAAATTTTACTTTTTATGAAAACTAAAAAAATCAGTTTTAATCTCAGTGCTGCAAGCTATAATCAAGTGATCAACAAAGCTCAATTGATTCTATCTAAAATGAGCGCTAATACCAATTTTCCTAATCCGGATCCAAGCTTGCCGGATATACAATTAATGATCGACAAAGTCATTCAATTGCATACTGAACAGAAGGCCAGCTATGCCTCGTATCAGGAAAAATCCGGTGTCCTGAATGATGAAAAAGACAAACTCATTGTGATGCTGGAGAATTTAGGTCATTTCGTTCAGGCAAAAGCCGAGGGTAATGAAAACCTCATTTTAAACGCAGGCTTTGAATTAAAACAAACACCGACAAAATCAGGTAAGCCCGATGCTCCTGAAAATGTGCTCGCCAAGGCGGGACCTAAGGAAGGCGAGATCGTTTGTACATGGAACACCGTGAAAGGCGCCAAGATCTATAAGGTAGAGATGAATGACGATGTGAACAATGCGGCTACCTGGACCGAAGCGGCCCTCGTCACCAAAGCCAAATGTTCGATCGAAAATCTCACACCGGGAACCAAGGTATGGATTCGTGTGGCGGCCATCGGGGCTGCGGGGCAAGGGCCGTGGGGAGATGTGTGTACTAAAATCGTTTCCTAACGGTACTGATTAAATCCTCTGATACTTCGTTATTTGAATTTTTCAATTCCTTCATTTACGCTAGTAGACTCAGTCATTGAAAAATTTAAATGCCTCGTCTGAGAGGATTTAATCAGCACCTAGAACAGGGTATATTTAACCGTTATGTATGAACCCGGAACATGAATGTGTTCCGGGTTTTTTTTTCGTCATTGCGAGGAGGCACCATACGTCATTGCGAGGAGGCACGACGAAACAATCTGTTGGGGTGAATGTAGTGCTTCGTTTTTTCACGTCATTGCGAGGAGGCACGACGAAGCAATCTGCCGGGGTATACATTGCTTCGTAGCTTGGGATTGCTTCGTGCCTCGCAATGACGTTCCGAGAAGACGCTTCGTAGTGTTCGTCATTGCGAGGAGGCACGACGAAGCAATCTGTTGGGGTGAATGTGGGCTTCGTAGCATGGGATTGCTTCGTGCCTCGCAATGACGGTCTGAGATGACGCTCCGTAGTGTTCGTCATTGCGAGGAGGCACGACGAAGCAATCTGTTGGGTTATACATTGCTCCGTAGCTTGGGATTGCTTCGTGCCTCGCAATGACGTACAAACATGGGATTGCTTCGTGCCTCGAGATGACGGAAAAGACCATGCCTCACTATGATGTAAAAGAGATTCATCCATATCTTAAAAATTGTCTGGTAAAGTATTTGATACTACGTATTTAAAACATTATTCAGCAGGTCCTGCATACCCTGTCGGACACGTGCCTATCTGAAAAACAAGGTTCATTGCTGTAAGTGACAATAATCATGGATACCCGGTTTATCCGGCATCATTTCTCCTGCATTGCGATAAAATTCACTAAACTTATCAATGGGCTACCAGGAACTTCTTCACACTTACCTGTCCATCCTGCCTAATCTGCAGGGTATACATTCCCGGCGCAACTTTTATCGGTAATTGTACTTTCATGCCGGAGAAAATACCGGTATATATCTCTTTTCCAAAGATGTCGTGTATGACCAAATGGGCATTTTTCAATGTTTTATCGGATTGTATACATAGTATATCCTCCACAGGATTAGGATAAACCGTCAAATTCTGCCCCCATACCTCCTCCGTCGTTCCCAGAAATGAATTCAGCTTAACGATCCAAAAATCGCGCAGACCATGATTCCCCGTTACGTCCCCATCATTGGAATCTGAATAGCCCGCAAGTATACATCCGCCATCCGAAGTCTTGTCCATGGTAACCACCCAATCGTCATAATAACCTCCATAGGTTTTTTGCCATTCCAATCCACCTGAACTGTTTAATTTGATTAGCCAATAATCCCGGTAACCATGATTGAAGGAGACATGATTATCGTAGGATTCCGTTGGTCCGGCTACCAGATAACCACCATCCGGTGTCAATTCAACCGCACTGGCCCCTTCATTATAACTACCGCCATATCTATTTCCCCATTGTTTATTTCCAAGAGAATCCAATTTCACAACCCAGTAATCCGATAACCCATAAGTAAACGAAAGATCACCGGATGTTGACACGCTGGCTCCCACCACGATATAGCCTTTATCCGGGGTTTGCTTTATCATTTCACAACCATCCGGCTGATAGCCGCCCATTGCCTTCTGCCATTGCAATACACCATTCTTATCCATTTTTATTAACCATACATCATTCAAGCCATAACCATTGGATACATTACCGCTATTCGTGGAATTGGATATCCCTCCCACCACATATCCTGAGTCAATGGTTTGCTCAATATAAGCAGGCTGTTCGTCCAGCACTCCGCCATATGACTTTTGCCATTCCAGGTTTCCGGTTGCACCTAATTTCACTATCCAATAATCTTTACCACCCCAATTCCAGGTGGCATCTACATCATTTGAAAAGCTGTAACCCGCCACAATATAGCCTCCTTCCATCGTTTGCTTAATGCTGCATGCTACATCGATTGACGTTCCTCCATAGGATTTCTGCCATTGTATACTTCCGGTTGCACTGAGCTTTACCACCCAGTAATCGCTATTACCATGATTAACCGTTACATCGCCATTCGCCATATCTGAAAGCCCCGCCACGATATACCCTCCGTCAGAGGTCTGCACCACATCCTGGGCGAAATCAAAGCCACTACTGCCAAGCGCCTTTTGCCATTCTATATTTCCGCTACTGTTCAGCTTAACCACCCAGAAGTCTCCTCCGCCGCCATGGTTTCCGGATACATTACCATCATTGGATTCCGAACATCCGGCGCAAATATATCCACCGTCGGTGGTTTGATGGATTGATTGAACATGATCCTGGGCTGTGCCACCCAAAGACTTTTGCCATTGTATGTTAGGTTGTGCAAATATCTCATCTCCTACACAACAGATCATAAAACATAATAAGAATACACAGTTTCGCATCCGTACCATCAGGGGTTTATAACTTTTAGTGAGCATATACAGTCATTTAAATTCCGGATAAATATAAACAATTCTTCATTTACCAAAAAGCCCTCCGACGTTCCGGTGAAGCCAGTTTTGCCGGCTGATATTTAACCATCCTGCAAGGAAGTAAGTTTTTAATTGTTCCATGCTTCTCGTGTAATCTTTATGGATTAGGTAATGTCCGAGATGACGCTCCGTAGCATGGGATTGCTTCGTTTTTTCACGTCATTGCGAGGAGGCACGACGAAGCAATCTGTTGGGGTATACTTGGCTTCGTAGCATGGGATTGCTTCGTGCCTCGCAATGACGTACAAACATGGCATTGCTTCGTGCCTCGCAATGACGGCCTGCCCTAACTAAAAACTAAGCACTAAAAATTAAAAACTCTACGGCACAAACGCTCCCACTCCAACCTGCGCATTCGGATCGAAGATATTGAAGTCATCACCGTCAATGCCACCACTACCATCGAGGTCGGTGGAGAGATAACCGCCGTTGCCCGTTTGTATGTCCGGATCGAGGAGGTTGAAGTCATCACCATCGATACCACCGCTTTGATCGATGTCACCTGAGTAGATCGCAAAGACCGTTGGTGTATTATCGACCTGTATCATATTGCTGCCAAAGGCCTGAGTTGCGGATGATGAAAAATTATAAGTGGTTGACTGCATAAGTATAACAGGGCTTGCACTCCAAGTTTCAATACTATTTCTGTGTTTTAAAACAATATAAAATGCTTGCCCTTCACTTGCATTCGGAAACGTACAGACCAGCGTCCCATCTGTTTTTATGATGCCCGTATAGCTATGGGTCAATGTGTAAGGTATGGTTGTATCATGTAATTCAACTACAATACTATCGGTTTCATTTATCGGGTTTTGTAAACCCTGATTGTTCAATACCGGTCGCATCTGTCCTGAACCCTGATAGTAACCTTGAATATATGCTTTTAAATTCATGGTTAGTTTATATACTTGTTGCAAGCCTTGTGTGGCGCTGCCTCCGGGCCCTGTTGTGTTTACAAAGTCGATTTGACCCAGACTAAACGATACGCTCCCACCGGCACCTGTACCCTCTCCACCTGCACTGAGTGTATTTTTTTGTGCATACGCCGCATGATTCCATAAAACCATTGAAAGAATTACACTACAATAAAAGTATTGAAAAAGTCTGTTGAAATTCATCGTTAAATATTTTTAAGGTAGCCAAATTGTAAGATGATGGATTCGGGTTATTTAAATGAAAAGATCGGTTGGTTATTATTTTTCGATTGCATCCATGCGTTGCCTGAGTATTTCATTTTCTTTTTTTAATAGTTCTATTTGTGTTTGTTGTTCCTTAACCGAATTTATCAGCATATAAGTCATAGCACTGTTATCAACCGATAAATACTCTACTTCATCTATTAAAAATTTACTGACCATATAGGGAGCTACTTTTTGAAGTTCCTGAGCCAATACGCCTATGTATTCAGGTTTTGTATCACATCCTGCCTTTTCATTGTAGTGAAACCGAACTGGAGATATTTTTGTGAGGGTTGCTAAACCATCCTGATAAGGCAAGATATTCTGTTTCAATCTCTGATCAGAAAAGACAGCCCAGGAACCACCACCGGGTTTATTTGCCGAACCATTAACGGAAAGCGTAGCTGTAGGAGATGTAGTTGCAATACCCACTGCGCCACCATTATTAATAACCATTCTATCAATTCCATTGGTCGCAAAAAGCATATTCCAGTTACCGGCAATTGACAGCCGCCCGCCATTGATATTATCCTTTTCCAAACCAAAGCTGTAACTCAAATCGCTATTTTGTACTTTGAGCGCATTACTCGCTAATACAGATGCGCCAAAGGCTCTGATGTCTCCATTCACCGTTAATTTGTGACTTGGGAATGGCATACCGATGGCAATTTTGTCATTGACTTCAGAAATATTGCTGTTGGTGCTCAGAAAATTATTATTCCATTTAGGGAATGTACCATTTACACCTGTTGCTATTAAGGGTGCATTTACACTCCAGGAATTCAAAGACCATGAGGAAGATGGGTAATCCTGAAGAATTTTTAAGGTCCATATGCCATTTGGATTGATGTTACCTCCTGCTATCGCACCAAATGTAGCCACCGTGGGCGTTATGCTACACCATGTCGTCATTTCACCCTCCGGTTGTGGCGATATATCGGTAACTGCATTGCTGTTTACATAATTGAAGTAGGTTGTATTCCAAGGAGTCATTTTTCCAAAACCAAAATCCGTAAATGTGATATTTTGTATACAGTTATTAAATCCGCCCGTTTGTCCATTTGAGGTAAGATTCAGTATATCACCATTCGGAGCCACTATAAATGCTTTGATCCATGATGCCGAATAACATGATACATTCAGATTGACAGAAATGTTTTGAGAAGGAATAGACGTCGGTAATCCGGATAGCGTAATGGTACTAGTCACAATCTGACAGTTACCGGCAGGTCCATTTTGCACTGTACTATTTGTAGCAGTTGAGTTGAGGGGCACTTCCAATTTTCCTTCGGCATTCGCATAGACAGCTCTCGTACCTATACCGCTGAGCGATTGATGCCTCACCGCACCGGTGGTATGCAACTGTTCCGTCGGAAAATGAGTACCAATACCTACATTTCCAATAATGCTGGAATTACCTACCACGGATAATTTATTAGGCGGTATACCGATGTTGATGCCCACGTTTCCTGAATTTGTATTGGCTATATGATTGGGCCCTGTAGAAGTCCATTTATTGTCGCCGGATGAGTTGGCATACATGGCATAAGGAACGCTTAATAAGGGAGCGGTACCAATGATACTGTAATTACTTCCACCGGCAGGATCTATTTCAGTCTTTAAGGCATATGACCACACCGACCATGAAATAGAACTTATGGTACCGGATATAGGCGTTCCATTTCCTATTTGGATGGACAGCAAGCCGTTATTATTGGTGGTGGCGGTATGGGTTTCTATATACACCGGTACAATGCCCATCATGCCTAAGTCTTGCAATATAGATACCTTAATCCCCACCGTTGTATTCACCAAGAGCACATCATTTGCATCCCGAATCACAGCCTGATAGGAAAATTTATTGGGTGGCTGTGCCATTATTCTATTGGAAAATAAGCCGGCCAAAATAGAGATGCAGATAAACAAATAGTATCGTTTCATAGAACAGATTTATAGGTAAAATTGCATGGAATACAAGATTTTTATTACCCCATAAAAAGGGGGTATTCGCGATAATACCGGTCCAATTTCAGTGGCTCTATCGAATCCTTCTTCTTCCTCCCATGCTTCTGATTAGATGAAGCAAATCTGAATTTGTATCTAGTATTGTATTTATATCTGATCTGAGTTTGTCTAATACATCTCCCGAAGTTTTGAATTGTCTCGTATTGATCGTGTAGGCCCAATCTATTCCATCGTTTCTACTTTGAGCCCATGAGGAAGCCCCGTCCGTACTGCCACTTCTGCTGTCTACCACCCTCCCTCCCACTCCTTGAACGGCATGTAAATGAATAAATTGGGTCAGTGCCCGGGCAGAAGCCGCCAAGCTGCAACTCCCTAAAGCTACTTCTTTTACCATACCATCACCGCCATAAATCGTAGGTGTCAGTTGCTTACTTGTAACATCTATAGCGCTTTCTCCCAAATGCTCATCTTCCTGTAAAATCTCATCCGGATCCCGTGGACTTTTATTGGTGACCCAGGGTTTTACTTCAGTAATACCATCAGAAATTAAAATAGCATTGTTGAGAAAGGTAAAATAATCCTGACCCGTAATTTTTTCAACCACCATAGCCAATAACACATATGCATGATTACAATATCCATCAAAGTCCGATGTAATATTCCCAGGGGTATATTCCAGTTGAAAATTTTTATAAATATACTCTGCCAAATCTTGTTTCGTGACGGTTCGATTTGGCGTAAGTGTTCTGCCGATTGCAGTCATATTATAGGTTTGATCTTGGGCCTTCGTATAACCGCTTTGCAAATCGATGATATGCTGTATGGTTATATCATCACTTCTGCTATCCTTTGGCGAACTAAACCCGCCAATAGTCGCATAAACGCCACTGTTATTGGTCAATTGTCCGGTATCTATTAGTCGTTGAATGGCAGCCAATACAAACATTTTACTGCAGCTTGCCAATAGAAATGGTGTTTGAGGCGATGCTTTTCTATAGGCGGTT
This sequence comes from Chitinophagaceae bacterium, assembly GCA_016786845.1. Lineage (GTDB taxonomy): Bacteria > Bacteroidota > Bacteroidia > Chitinophagales > Chitinophagaceae > OLB11. The sequence goes on from JAEUVB010000021.1 coordinate 247,687, forward strand.
TCCGACAAATTAAATGCCTTGTTAAAGACTGCATTTCCATTAAGTCCCACACATATTTGCATAGCCCTAACTGCATTCCTGCGCATAAAGTTTTCAGCCACAATATCTATATCTGATAACTGTCTTGAACCTTCACCAACTATCTGCCATTGCTTGGCTTCCGTAATAAACGTTTCGGCAAATATTGCAGTATACCGTGCGTTTTCTCCTGCATCTATAGCATCTATACAAATAGGTATGAGTCCCATATGGCTATACTCGTTGAAGATATTTTGATACTCATCCTTGTTTAAGTGATGACGCGCCCTTACTCTTCCTACAATATTGTCTGTAAAATGTGCACCATACAAGTCTCCTGGTGCAATAGCGACAATAGATGGACGATAAAGATTGAGTTTGGTTTCTGCTGTAAAAATGGACTGGTAATCGTTGATGTTTTGATAAGCATGCAAGTGTGATTTAAACCAATTGGGATTTTCATGCCAAATTGCAGCAAAGAATCTTACATGCTCCGTACCATAAATGGTATATGATTTCAGCATCATCCCCTTTGACTTTGCAGCTTCATTCTCAGCCGTAAATTCTGCGTCATTCATGCCATGTCTGGCCTTCCATGCCCCAAAATTTCCCTTTTCAACTATGAGCGCAAAAACAGCATCGCCTCCTTCTCCTGTAGCTGTGACAATCATCGGGGTATACCCCTGATGTTTAAATGTATCAAAAACTGGTTGATAGTCCGCTTCTTGTATTCCATGCCTGCCGGCCCATTCGCCTGCGGTATATTTTACCCATACGGCTGTGTATCTGGGCTCCTCCGCGTCACCATGGATACTCAGGGAAATTACCCTGTATCCCTGTTCGGTCAGAGATGCAAAATAGTTCTGATAAGTATCCGAACTCATATCGTGATAGCTGTAATATTGCATATTGGAAATATATTTTTTTGGGGGGTGATTTGTACCTGGAGTTATATCAGTGCACAGTCATCAAATTCTCGATTTCGTTTTACTCAGTGGACTTGCATTTTACTTATCGTACATTATTTGTGAGTGATTTCACTCTGATAGAAGAAATCTGATCTCTCCACGAATCATTTAACCATGCGATAGGAGTATCATGCGTTACGGTGAGCATTTCTCCTGTGAAATCGGGACTTTTGAATAGTTCCGCAAAATAACCACTATCTACTCGTATAGAATCGATATTGTTATCGAAAGAATTGGCATATATATTAGTAACTGCATTCCTAGGTGACAAGCGGTATTCTCCTTCCTTAAAGAACTTTCTATCTCCTTCAAAATTTACATTTCTAAACACCTCTGCGCCTTTTTCTTCAGGATTTCTATCCGTGAAAGGAGGCAAGGAAACAGGCAACTCAGTTGCATTGATATATCCTGTAATTTTAAATGAACCATCACCTGCAAGTTCATAACCACCACCAGCTACATAACCATCCTGGATAAATTTAGGATAAGCACTTTCAAATCTGCGATTTGGCAATTGCTGCAAATCCATACAATTTACAATTTGTAAATCATCTCCCAGATAATCATCTGCGTCGTAACCGGCCATGATAAGTTCAAAAAATGAAAGTTCATGCATGACTCCATCCTTAACTGCTTTAATTCCATCTTGTCGTATTTCGTGGATAAAAGGACCTACTTTAGCATAAACAGCACTTATCAGGTCTTGTTGAGTAATCGTTTTATCTTCTCTGTCAGATTGGTCAATTTCAGTTTTCAAGTCTGAAAATATTTTTATTATGTCCAATGAACGAAAAAAGTAATTGATCTTAGATGCAAAAAAAGAATTGAATGCTAAGTGGCCTGCTTCTGCTCCATGACTAGCGACTGAATCTTCTTCAAGCAACATATAAAATACACCTGCCACCCCGGGTATTTCCAATATGTTGTCGTGATTAAAAGGATCCGCGATCTGCATCGGTTTGATTGTTGTCATCCAGCTTCCGACCTCTGCAGGAATAGGTATAGCGGTATCGGCATCCATACCTTCTGAATCTAAATTTATTTGCGCGCTGTTCAAATTGCTGTGGCTTCCGCTTCCAAAGTGGACCAGCACAGGTGCTTCCAAGGAAGATATCCCTTCTATCCTATAGGTATTGATTACACAAGTATCCTTATCAATTTTAAAAAATGCAGTCCATATATATGGTTCTGCGTTACCGGATCCATCTCCTTCTTCGAAACAATAAAGTTGATCCAACACAATGTTTACTTTGTACGAATTCATAGTTTGATTTTTTGTAAAACTAAGGAAAACGCATCCCGGTAAATCCTACATATTAGGGTGGCGAAATAGTATAAAGTATGCTTTACCGCTTTACAGGAATTGAAAAAATAACTTTCGTACCCTGGTTTATATTGCTTATTATTTCAGCTACACCTTTTGCCTCTTTAGCCCGGTCAAGAATATTATTCAAACCACCGATATGGATTAAAGCATGGTAATTAAATCCTTTACCATTGTCTGATATATAACCCTTAACTATATTGTTCACCAACTCAATTTTTATTTCAACAAATGTGCAAGCAGCATATTTTGCGATATTATTTACTGCTTCCTTACTGATTAGCAGTATCGCATTTTTTGCTTCCAGAGACAGTTTCCCATCTATATTCCGCTCAGGCAATTGTATTACATAATCTATTCCTTTGGAGTCTAGTAGTGTGGAAGAATATTCTCTTATCCGATTCAATATACTTTCAATAGAATCATTGTCAGGGTTTATGTTCCATATAATATCCCGCATATTTGACAACAACCTTTGGCTGGATTCATTGATTTTCAATAAGGTGGTTTTATTTTTACTCATATCATCCGTCCTATTGCTACTCAGGATATTAATGCTGCTTAAGGTACTGCCCAAATCGTCGTGAAGGCTTCTGCTGAGTTGATTTCGTATCGCTTCAATATGTCTGTATTGTTTTAATTTGATATAAAAATAGTATAAAACGATACTTATAGGGAGGAGGAATAACAAGCAATAAAACCACCAGCTGCCATGCCATGGCGTAGCAATTGTAAACTGAAGCATAGCTGTATTTATACTCCACTGTCTATTTTTATCTTGCGACTTGATAAATATGGTATACTCGCCAGAGGATAAATTATTGAATGAAAAATTAGCTCCGTTGTTTTCAACCCAATTTGATGTATCACCATTATAAACAGTCCGGTAGAAATAATGCTTGTTTTTTCCAGAATGATAATCGACGCTTACGGCAAGAAAAGAGATGGAGTTTTGTTTCGATGATAATGAAAGTGGTTGGCTTACATTTCGGTAAGTCTTGTTTCCAATTTGTATGTCTTCAATAAAGATTTGTGGAGATGGCAAAGGTTGAGAAATAGCTTTCATATCTACTTTATAAACACAGCCCTTTCCGCCCATATAATAAGTTTGCGACATTGTATCGTATATGCCAGCCTGTGTAACAATATTTTCGACAATACCGTCACTAATATTGAGTGCATATGTGACACCATTTGTAGTATTGAGAATAAAACAACCATTTCTAGAACTTGCGATGACATAAGGAGATACATAGTGTAAATTATTGATTGCATTTGTAGGCAATCCATCTTTTAAATAATATTTATGTACAGTATTCGTACCCGAATTGTATCTGCCAAATCCATCAATATCACTTATGTAGAAAATGCCATCACCAGCATAAACAATACTTGAAATATAAGAAAAGGATTGTGAAGGCATTTTCACTTTGCTAAACATTTTATTTTTATAAGAATAGCGATACAAATCATTGTTCAAATAATTTGCAAACCAAACATTACCTGATTCATCTTCCGTAAATCCTGATATTTTGGAAAACAGGAAATTATCGTAATCCATAAATACTTCTTCTTCCGCCTTAATTGTATTAAAGTGGATTAGTCTATTATAGAGTGCCAGCCATGTATACTGCTTTTGATCCTCGTAAACAGCTCGGCTACCATTTTTGTACAATGATTTTTCCAATGGTGATTTTGGGTTCAGTCCTTTTGTCAGCTTTCCGTCTTGATAGGTATAATCCTGAGAGCCTCTTAATAGTATTCTATTTCCTTGTAAAGGCACGATCATATCTAACACTTGATTCCACATCGTTGTAGCATCAACGAACCCGGGATCTTCTATTTTCGTCAAATTGTTTTTCGCCGGTTCATATAAAAAGACTCTCTCTACGTTAGCCAATATCAATATGCTGTCCCGGTTGATGAAATACATATCCTGCACCCATTGTGATTCCTGATCGTCAGCATAACGAAGGGGTAATTCAATTTTTTGTATTACATTATTCCTTCTTTTGACGAATTCCATACCAAATTTATGCCCAATCCAAACATTATCGTCTTTATCAGTTATGAGTGTGTAATTACTGGCTTTAATACTTGAGTTGCTTTTTGCATAAATATTCATACCCGGATTCTCAAGCATCTCCAAATAAGGCAACTCATATAACTCCTTCTTTGTGTCGTTAAAATAATGCCATATCATAACATCTTTTCCCGAAAAGCTGATACCTCCGTACCAACCTACACCTCTCAGTTCCTTTGGTATGTTATAACCGATACTCTTTCCATAAGGTTTTAAGCAATATAATGTATCAATATTATTTGACCATTGATGATACCATACATTTCCCAAACTGTCAACAGTCATTATGTCTAGATGTGGGTGATTTTTTAAATTTTCATAAGGATGATTTTTATATTCTTCAAACGGATACATTTTCCCTTTTTCATAATCTGCAATATGCAAACAATCATCATAGTTAGTTGGTATGAGAACATTCCCTTTAAAATCAACTATCCCTTGGTAATCTGTAAAACGTCTCTCCTTCTCTATATCATTTGTTTTGTACGGAAAACGTATGGTTTTAGAAGTAGTCAATTTATAATCATAATATATGACAGACGTTTCTGTTATAACAGCAATTTTTTTTAAAGCGGGAATCAAATGAATGTCTTTTGCTATACTTTCCATTTTTTCCCATCCCTTATAAGGGCACTGGATCAAGATGTTTCTTCCTTTAAAAGTGATTGGGTTAAATACATATAACCCTCTGGTAGTTGTACAAAGGATATTACTATCCGGTAATAACTTTATATGGATTACATTGTCCGTAGAAGGAGATGTACTGTCTCCGGGATCATGAAGCAATCTGTCAAATCTTGTGCCATCAAACCTGCATAATCCGCTTTGAGTAACGAGCCAAATAAAGCCTCTATGGTCTTGAAGTATACTATTTATTAGATTAGACGGGAGTCCATCTTGTACCCTAAAAGATGTGTGATTCCAGGATTTAATTTGACACCGAGTTACATGACTAACAAAAATAAAGACCAGAATGAAAATTGCCATTCCCTTAAAAAAGGGATTATAGTCATACAATATTGATCTACTTACCAATTCTATTTTGTAAGGCCTTTGCAACCGCTTCGCTTTTAGAGTTTACATGTAATTTAGTGTAAATATTTTTGATATGAAATCGAACGGTCTCTATGCCCAAATTCATTTCAGCTGCAATCATTTTATAGCTATAGCCTCTTACCAATAAAGACAATACATCGTGCTCCCTGGAAGTGAGATTTTGCATATCTGTACTATGTTGATAAGGGGCAGAAAATATTTTTAATACTTGCCGCGCTATACTCGGTGTCATCGTCGCACCGCCATTATACACTCCAATAATTCCTTCGATAATAGCATCGGGGGTGGACGACTTGAGTAGATATCCCGAAGCGCCATTACATACAGCTTGAAACACACGTTCGTTATCGTCAAAAACTGTGAGCATAATTACCTTCATATCCAGATTAGCAGCCCGGATACTGCGCAGTCCATCCAGTCCATTGCATACAGGCATATCAATATCCATTAAAACGATATCCGGTTTGTACGCGTTTATTTGTCTCACTATATCCTTTGCATTACGATATACCCCAACGACTCTTATCATTTCAGTATCTGATAGTAACTGTTGCAGGCTTTCTGCAAATTCTAAATGATCTTCAATGATCAATACATTTATCATTTTTTTCCTATATCATTGTAAAAAATCATACTTCGATGGATTGAAATATTATGGTACAATATTCCATACTTTAAATATAATAATTTACCACATAAATAAGGGGGGATAAGTTATCATTACTTAATTTTATCCCGAAACTAAATTCTGTTATTCCATGAGCTTTTCAATTACCCCCTGTGCTTTTTTCGGTTCGGGAGAAAGTATTTATACTACCTCATTGATATAACCTGTTCCTGATAGAACGCCGGTTTAATCATAACAAGAAATTGCTGACCTGATTAATTCAATCCATTTATTTAGAGTCTTATTTTGGAAGCATTTCTGGTACTTCATGAATCCCTTTAAGTATTTGTTTCACGAAAGTATAATAAGAAAACCGCCATCTGAAATATATTCAGACAGCGGTTTATATTAGGTTGGTCTAGGGTTTATCTTCTTCAGATCAGGGCAGGTAGATCCCCACTCCAACCTGCACATTCGGATCGAAGATGTTGAAGTCGTCGCCGTCTACTCCGCCACTGCCATCGAGGTCGGTAGGGAGATAGCCCCCGTTGCCCGTTTGTATGTCCGGATCGAGGAGGTTGAAGTCGTCACCATCGATACCACCGCTTTGATCGATGTCACCTGAGTAGACGGCAAAGATGGCAGGTGCATTATCAACCTGTATCATATTACTGCCATACGCTTGTGTGGCCGAAGTTGAAAAATCATAGATACTCACAGGGCTCAACAATACCGGTGCCGCACTCCAGGTCTCTACACTGTTGCGATGCTTCAGAGCGATGTAATACAACTGTCCGCTGACACTCGACGGATAAGTACATGTAATCGTGCCATCGGTCTGCAGTATGCCCGTGAAGGTGTGAGCCATATTGTAAGGACTGTTCGCTTCATGCAGATTCACTTGTACCGTATCAGCATCCGTCGTTGGATTGCTTTGTCCCTGATTGTTCAATACAGAGCGCATCTGTTCGTTGTCTTCATAGAAGCCTTGTATAAACGCTTTCACATTCAGAGTGGCATAGCTTGGCTGTATCATACCCAACATATACTCCTGACGATAGGTTGTATTGGTACTCAGGGTATTCGTGTTTGTATTCGGCGCTGCACTGCTGTTGCTCCACGGACTGTTGTCATTGCGATCGCGTTGATAAAGATTGAGGCCGTTCTCATTTGTGATATTTTGTACGCCACTATAGTTATGCGTTACATTCAACTGTGCTGTATTCCCATTCACTGCAAATACACCATAATAGGCATCGTTATCAGTCAGTGTATCGATTCCATTTTGCGTATTCGGTCTCTCCGTCACACAATATACTTGCAACCCAACGGCGCTCCCGCTACTTACACTTGCATCGATCTGATCGCCGCGAGTCGGATGAGTTAAATTCACTGTACTGCTACTGCCATTATATGCATATGCACTTGTATTGCCTATCGGTGCACCGCTGAGTATTCTATTGGCTCCGTTTTGTAAGATCCCGATATTGGATTGGTTGCTGCCATCGATGGCATTGGAGCTTCCTGTTTCATCAAAATTAAAATAGGCCGTCATATTGTTATACAAAGGATCGCTGTCTGTAATCTTACGGCACATGCGTTCACGAATTTGGGTTTCGCTCAGTGCTGTATTCCAAAATCTAAACTCATCTACCGTACCTGCATGAGGCGAGCCTCCGCTGCAACAGGAATTGTTCATACCGATACGCCACGGATATATCGCGTTTTGAACTGCGCCTCCATTAGTGGGTATACTGCCCGGCAATAAGATACCATCTACATATAGCACCAGATTACTGCCATTGTTCACTGCGGCTACATGGTGCCATTGGTTATCTTTGATGGATGTACTCGTTTGCATAGACTGATCGCCGCAACAAAATCCACTCCACACGCCCAGCTGTCCATTATCTGTGGTGATGCCAAAGTCGCCATCCGGTGCACTCGGATTTGCATTTCCAATTATGGTAGGCTTTTGCCAAAAGGTGCCATTGCTTCTGTTCTCACTTGTTTTAATCCAGAAATCTATCGTGAACTGTTGGGCGCCATTTAAGATCGGTGGCAGTTGAATGTAATCATCATTGCCATCTAAGGTAATGGCATGTCCACTACCCGGCAAGAGCGTAGGAGGCTCTTTATAATTGAATTGCTGTTGTTCAAATAAACTCCATTGACCCGATTGATCTTTTACCCGAATCGCTATGCGGTGAAGTCCGTAGGAAAGGTTGTTGGGAAGCGAAATATTTAAAGTATCCAGTAGTGTATCTAATGCGGCCACCGGATACGCTGTGGCATTGCCTAGACCCGGATCCGTATCGATAAAATATTCGGCGGCCACAATTGAATTTGAATTGGGCTCAGAAGGATAAACATAAAAACTACGGTATTCAAATAAACCCCATTCGCCATTACTATTTTTAGCTCTGACCGCTAAAAGGTGAATTCCTTCTGAGATATTGACGGGTAATGGTACGTTAAAAGACTGAAGAATAGTATCCGCCTGAGACACATTCAATGGGGTAGCATTACCAACTCCGGGATCTGTATCGATAAAATATTCTGCAGCAACTATAGGATAGCTTGGCTCAGGTGGCGGAAGGACAAGGATAAGTTTGGTTTCAAAATGGCCCCAGTTACCAAGGCTATCACGAACCCTTATTCCGATTAGATGATTGCCTGGGGCAGTATTCGAAGGAATACTGAAAGCCAGCGTCTGATTGACCGTATCCGAAGCCGGAAAGGTGAACGGTATTCCATTGTTGACACCCGGGTCGGCATCTATAAAATACTCACCTGACTCCACAGGGCCCGTATAAATATCACCGGGGGTAATGCTAAACATTCGATGCTCAAACAGCCCCCAACCCAGTCCACAGGTATGGGCACGTATGACCAACAGATGATTTCCTGTTGGGATGGTATTCTGTGTTATGATATTAGCCGTAAATGCAATAGAATCCTGTGCTGTGGGTAAAATTGGAATTCCTATTCCCAGTCCCGGACCCGGGTCCGCATCTACAAAATATTCCATTTGATCGATAATTCCGGGATAAATCACAGGGTCGTTATCGTTACAATCGTCTATTGTTAAACTGTAACCAGTTGGAGGAGTAGAAGCATTTATAGCACAAACTTGTACCGGGGCTCCGGTCCCGTAACCATCCTGATCGGCATCAACATAGAAGGGATAGGTGGCATGCATAGAGGAGTCCGAATCATTACAATCTATGCCCAGACTTATATGCATGCGTATATATCCGGGTGGTGCTATATTCTGAAAATTTGGAAAATTTGAAAAACAGACATATACGGTGTCCATATTCAATGCATAGCCATCTCCGTCCGCATCCACATAGAATGGTTCCATTAAAAAAGCTGAGTAGATGCTATCATTACAATCAATTCCGAGAAAAGGAAGATATTCTGAACGTAATCCGGGAGGCGGATTAAGTGCTGACTGAAAAATACCGTAACATAAAAAAACGGTATCCAGATTGGCTACATAACCGTCCTCATCAAAATCGACAAAAAATCCAACTTCTTCATAAGCCTGGGTATTATTATCATCACAATCAGTATGATTCAGAGAATAGCCAAGTGGCGGAGTGAGTGAGTCGGCGGCACAGGCCTGAGCTGTCTGATTAATGCCATAGCCGTCCTGATCATTATCAATATAAAAAGTAAAGTATCCATGTTTGCCGGAATCATTATCATCACAATCGGTACTATCGGCCAGAAAGCCACCCGGCTGCAAACAAGACAGGATGCTGACCGCATTGTTTCCGAACCCATCTCCATCAGCATCCTGATACCAGATTGTGGGTGTGTTTAAACTCGTTGTGTACAAAATCGTATTCAGGATTTCAGTCGCATTACAGGTGGTAACATAGGTGAAAGATCCTGAAACCTGATCGCCATTATTCATCATACCGGCGTTGAATATCGAATCATTGGGTCCCACATGAATTCCGTTTACATACCATTTATATTCCGGCTGGTTTCCCAGATAAGGAACACTCATTTTAAATATTATGTTCTCATTTAAACAGATTCCGGGCGACAATAAACTGAGTTGTGCCTGATTTGGAGGAACCGATAGTGATAAAGAAAATTCGTTTGCGGATCCTGAGAATTGAGACGGGGTAACCAAAGCAGTAATACAGGCCCGGATATAATACGTGCTACCCGGATTCAAATTTTGCAAAACCAGTGTTTGGGCTGTTCCTCCGGAAGATGAATTACCGGTGCAACCCAGCAATGTGCCCGAGCTTTCTAAACTACTATCCGTAAAAGAATAACCGAATAAAAGTGCTGCATCGGTAATATACGGATCAATGGTAATGGAAGTTTCCCTGTTTGTTGCGATAAATTTATACCAGACATCTCTGGCATTACCCGGTGGTACACAAATTCCCGGGATAAAAGAAGCGGTTGAAAGCCTGGCATTATCAGTAATATTAGAACAAGTTTGAACCAAGGATGCTGTTGCCGGGAAATCGTTTTTTGACGTTAAAATGCTTATTTCAAAATTTTGAAGGGATTGAGCCGGATTATTATGATAAACCCTGATATAATATTCCTTACCGGGTATCAAATCTCTTATACCGTAGTATTCAGTTGAATCAGAATTAGATGGGAAAAAAAAATAATTTAAGTAAGCTCCCTGATATTGGTTAGAATTACTCAGATTGCTGCATGATACTGAATCATAGATTTGACAGGAGGGTCTGTTCAGAGATAGGCGCTTGATCTTGACAAAATGACTATTACTGCTGGCAGTAAATTTATACCAGGTATCCTTCATATTTAAACTATAGGGAGAATGAGGGCCCGTATAGAATGGTACTCTGCTGGTAGATAAAAATGTATTCCCAGTGCTGGAGAAGGAACTTACGGTGTCTCCCGGAAGCCCGGGTATTAAACTTATAGCGGTACAGGGCTCATCATTCAGGGGGGTGAGTACGCTAATGGTATAATCAAATTTATCCGTGACCCCGAATTGCTTCATGATTCTTATATAATAGGTGTGTCCGGGTACAAGGTCTGAATAACCCAAATAATCTGCATCAAGCATTAAGGGCGGGACAGACAAATAAGAAGGCAGGGAAGCATTGTTACATAACATGGAATATAGTCCCGCGTAACCACTTGCTAAAGTTGAATCAAACAGGGTTATTCCGGGTTTGTTGAGATTATCCGAAAGTCCGGCAATCTTTATGTAATGGCTGGTAGAAGTGGCGGTAACTTTAAACCACACGTCATTGAGTTGGTCTTCGGGCGTGGTTAAATGAATTGAGTTTGTGACAAAACTAACCTCCCGGGACGTGGCTAAGAACATATTTCCTGTAACAGCATTGTTCGTCGATGTATCACCCGGCATACCGGGTATGAGGTTGGTCGCTGTTGCCGGGTCATCATTGGTAGGCGTCAGGATGCAAATGGAGAATTCATTTTCAGTATTATTATTGTTAGTCGGATTCAATTTTGATAATCGAACTAAATAATTATTCCCTGTAACGAGATTTGAAACGCCTATATAATTCACACCGGATCCGTAATAGGGCGATTGACTGCTGATTAAATTATAAACCGTGATATTGGAAGGTGCAAAAAGGCAACCCGTGGGAAAAGGAGTAATATTGGAAGAATTTTTTTCGTAAATATTCAGAGATGGTGTGAAATTTCCCAGCCCATCTATTTTTAATAAATGAGACGGGGCACTTGCAGTAAATTCAAACCACAGATCGTTCTGCGAATAATTGTTCGTAGGTGTTGCCAACAGCATACTGCCGTAATAAGGATTCAAACAGCTGGAGTCTCCGACGGATCCGGGAATTAAATTTTGTGCCGTACAAGCTTCATCATTCACAGGCGTCAACACACAGATGGAAAAATTTTGGGTGGCTACCACAGGGTTGAAAGCCGATCTGACAGATATAAAATAGGTATGACCGGGAATTAAAGATGATGCATGAATGATATTCATTCCGCTGGAATTGGCAGTTGATTGCCCCTTCACTATTCCTGTAAAATTATATGGAGTACAACCTAATGAATCAAAAACCGTAACCATAGGTATATACGCCCCCAGGCCGTCTGCCCGAATAATATGACTGGTGGAAGTTGCCGTAAATTTATACCACACATCATTCGAAGTCTGACCGGCTATGGACGTAAAGATAGAAGCTGACGTCGTGGCCAGAAAACTATTCCCCATAGTAGGGTTGCTGCAAACGGTGCTGCCGGGGGAATCAGGCGTTAATGTGATGGCGGTGCAAGGCTCATCGTTTTCGGGTGTCAGAACGGCTACTAAGAAACTATCACTAATGGACGTCAATGTACTCTTCTGAATTCTAAAGAAATAGGTTTCGCCAATAATTAAATTAGACATTCCGCAAACAAATGTGCCCGGTGTATTGTTAAGACTCCCCCCAAGATAACAGGTTCCCGACGAAGTGAGAATAGTGGCACAGGGGAACATGGTATTGGCGTAGTAGAATTGAACAAATGGCTCAAAATCTCCTTGGCTGGTTATTCGTACCATATGACTCTGATTTGTAGCAACAAATTTGTACCAAACATCAATCGCCGCATCAATTTCACCGTTCGCGTTTGCCAAACTTCCTGCCACATCTGTCCCGCCGGTAATGAGGCCCGGTGTTTGTGCAGTCAGTAATGTAGCAACACAGGGATCGTCATTGGCAGGTGCGGGCTGCGCCAATAAGGTATACATACATCCTAGTATGAAAAGGACGGTAATTAATAGTCGTTTCATAATTATTCTTTTATAAGGTCCGCTAATGATGCGCTTACTTCGCTTTTCTGGCTTGTATTTGCACATTCAAAGTACCACCTGCCGGCACACTGCTATTGAGCAAATTGATTGTATGAATATAGGGCAGTCGGGTATTACGACCATATGCCCAGTTCATTGTACTGGTCTCTTCAAATAAAACTCCCATGTCTTTTCCATCGGTCGCAGAATTGTTGGCAGGTCCTGTTGTAATACTAAAGTCGAGCAACGGATTATATGTTCCTGCATCTACTTGCGATTGACTGCCCAATTGAGGATTTTGCTGAGAAATATTTCCACCTCCGTCGATATTTGTATTAAAGTTCCAAGGGGAATTGTTGGTACAATTAAATGTAATATTGTTCTGAAAATAAATATTACTGATCGGTGCCATACCATTGGGGTGCGTATTATGGGTAACGCAGTTGACAAACACATTGTTCTTTAAACTAAATCCATTGGCTGAATTACCGAACAAACGATTCCCATCTACCTGATTTCCATAAAATAGATTATGATCAAATACAACATTCGTACAATTATTAAAATTCTCGATTGAACCTCCAAAACCATTGGATCTTGCAAATACATTATTGATGACTGTGCAATTTGTAAAATAATAGCTTGAACTAGCGGCGCTTACCGATGAGTTTTGAAAATAATTACCTTCTACAAGCAGGTTATTCATAATAATACTGCCATAATTATTGCCCACATACAAAGAAAGAACTGCATTTGTAAATCTGTTTCGTATAACCCTAACGCTATTGACCGGGTTGCCCACATTGCCACTCCCATTGTTGCTTACTCTTAATTCTTGAGTAATATGCATACCCATAATGACTGAGCCATCGGCACTAAAAGAATTCATATTTACAATCTGAATGAAATTTATATTCGCTTGCAGACTAGACATGCTTCGATCCGGACTTATGCCGGGCCCGATTAGCGTAATTTTTTTATCTACGATATCGGCATTACCATAGTTTGTTGCGCTTGCATGAACATAAATACTATCTCCACTCGAAGATGCATTTATGGCGGATTGTATGTCATTAAACTGTGCAAGACCCGCCGGATTGTTATTGACGGTACGTATGGTCGCTTGTGCACTGAATGCGGTGAAAGCTAAAAGACTGAAGAAGAAGTTTTTCATGTTGTATTTTTTAAGATGTAAAAATGATATGATGATGAGGGATGTACAATAGCTAGATATAGCTATGAGTTCATTGGTATTTCATGCATGAAAGGGGATCAGTGCCCTGCATAAATATGATGCAGGGCCTGAACCGGGATTGATTGGGTAGGATTATTATTCAGGTGATGAATAAATTCTGATAAAATGATTGCCGCGAATCAAACGATTGCTGTTGACCAGATCCGCTAAATCCGCCCTATCCTTAGCACGATAAAATTCTTTAGCAAGATTATCTGCAACATTGCCAATATCACCGGCATTGGCCTTATTGATACAATCTTCAAAAGTTTTTTCCTGACTCCATGCATGCATAAACGGCGACATAGATGCCTGTGAATCTGCATAGATCCCTTCGGAACCGGAAACGACTTTGAATCCGGCCTGTATCCATTTTGAATTGTGAGAATTACCAAAGCAAGCCGTAGAAAATACCATTCTCAGCTTATTACGACGAGCAGCACTGATGCCTGCAATGATAGCATCCTTGACCTGTGTGCCTGTTTTCTCACCATCTTTAAAAAATAATCTGCTGCGGGTGCCACCGTGTGTACAAAGCACTAAGTCTACCGCCAATGTACTGGATCGACTGGCAGCCAAATCCAATTTACTGATCATGTTGGCCAATGTCGCCTGATTGCCGGTAATACGATGTATCCTTCTGTAGGCATTCGCCAAATGCAAATCAACCAAAGCATTCGAACCGGTTTCTATAAATTCATAAAGAAAACGTTCTGCAGGATCGGTCAATCCATCGGACAAAAAAGTGATTTGTACCAATTCACGGTTTGCTTGTGCTACAGGTTTAAAGGGTGCAAAGGGTAGCACAATGGGTACACTCCCGGTGCCGGTCATCATGAACGGACCGCGGTGAGTACCCGCAGGTGTATTCACCTCAAAATGCATTAAAAACACATCCGGTATCACTACACCGAAAGGCCCTGTTCCTTCGCGGTCCTTCCACTCGGCAGTTCTGCCTGAAAACTTTCCATAGCCATCTGTGATCTTGGTCAGGATCAAATCATTGCTTCCTCCCATCAAGTCAAGCTCTATCAATTTAACTTCTACATTACCTGCGGGTGTCATATCGTTGTAAAAGACACTTCCGCTTACATTAATTCTTGCCATTTGATTTTTGATTTTTTTCGCCTACTCTGGAATTGGATTTTCGGCATACTCCATCTGTTGTTTGGTTATACAAAGATGTAAGCGCGTCTGTTTTTTTACAATATCTAGATATAGCTATACTCAAACAGCAATGGGTTGGACTATCAGATATAGGCATAAAAAGCCCTTAAACGATGGTCACAAAAGGCTTCAGCTTATCGCAATCAAAAACGATGGTGAGTCGGTCACTCTGTATATCTTGTACGCATTGTTTCATGCGATCCTTGATCTGTATCAAACTCTCCTTCAAAAATTCCTTGCTGAGTTTGGATTGATGGAAATAAGTATTGATTTTATACTCACAAATTTTATGATTGGACTGTACAATTTCCTGTCCATAATTTTTTACCCGGGTAATAAATTGTTCATGTGCATTCTCATCGACATTGATATTGGCCAGCCAAATAATATCGCCAATATTATCCATGAGTTGTCTGGTCTGTTGCACGACCTTCACCGTATGAGGCCTTGCATCCTGATGTTTTTCCTGAAGCTGTAACGACAAATCGGCAAACACATGGATACTGCTTAAACTCGCTCCCACTTCATCTTGTAAGGTTTGATGCATCCGGATCAAATTCTGTTGCCGGGCATTTTCATCGCGCAACAATCTTTGCTGCTGCTCCATCATCACCTGCATTTTCTCACCTTCGGCAAAAAGTAAATCTTGGGTTTCCATTTTCTCCTTCTGGTTCAGATAATTCCGATATCCCAATGCCGAAGAAAAGATGAGGATGTCAATCAAGCAGCCTACAAAATAAAGTTGGTACTGATATAAGCCTATGAATTTAACTTGAAAATAGACCGAGAATATCGTGAGTAAACTAAATATCGCATAAGCAAACCCACCCGTAATAATGGTGCGGATGAAAATTGTTTTACGGACATGCCAGGCACCAAAAAGACCTAAAAATGCACAGCCTGAGAGTGCCAATTTGGAGGCCAGAAAAAAAGTTCGACTTAAATAACATTCGTCTGTAAAGATCAATTTATATAAATGAATCATCAGTAACACCCCCGCAGTAATATAAAAAAGTTGAACGGCCAGTTTGATGACCACAGCATTGTTGTTGATTTGCAACACCTTAGAAATGAACAATACATAGCTCACCAGCATGTAAAGGATAATGGGGTAATCTAAAGCATAGGCAAATCTATTGGACGAAATCTCAAATGAATCATAATGAGTGATTCGCCTGAATAAAAGATAGATGGCCAAAGCAAATAAATAATTCGCATAAAGTAATATAAATCGATCTCGCTGCTGCACATAAAGAATGGCATGATAAAAACAGGTTATGGTCGCTGCGCCTAAAGCAAAATACTCAATGATCTCCTGTCCGTTCAAAGCCATGACTATCGCTTGACATTATTTTTTAAAGCATAAGCAACAGCTTCGCCCAAAGAATGGACCTGCAATTTTTCATAGATCTTCTTAATATGATTATTCACCGTCCCGTAACTGATATTTAAATCGTCGGCTATCATTTTATAACTCTTTCCGTCAGCCAGTTTGTGTAAGACTTCCAATTCTCGCGGACTCAAGGTCTCGAGCTTATCATCGCGGGTGTCCGGTTTATTAAAAAAACGCATCACCTGTAAAGCCACACTCGGAGTCATAAATGCACCGCCCTTGTGAACCTCCGTGATACAATCAATGATGCTTTGAATAGATGCTTTTTTGAGTATATACCCATCGGCACCGTTTTGCAGACAAGCGAATATCTTTTTCTCATCTTCGTAAACGGTCTGCATAATGACTTTCACCTCGGGAAAATGTTGCTTGATCAGTCTTACCCCTTCGATTCCGTCTACCACCGGCATTTCAATATCCATCAGCACAATGTCCGGTAAAGCCGCACCGATGTCTTCCAAAACCTTAGTACAATTTGAAGCATGTCCCACGCAATTCATATTGTCGGTCAACTC
The DNA here is from genome assembly GCA_016786845.1 of Chitinophagaceae bacterium. GTDB lineage: Bacteria > Bacteroidota > Bacteroidia > Chitinophagales > Chitinophagaceae > OLB11. The sequence goes on from JAEUVB010000021.1 coordinate 264,827, forward strand.
CAGTAAAGCGATCAAGCTTTCACATCGGGCCTGATTATCATCATAGATAAATACATTGATCATGGGCCAAAATTAAACATTCTAACTTTAGCCCTTATAGCTAAATATAGCTATTGGTATTCTGCAAATGATATCCGTACCTTCTCCAGGCGCACTCACTATGCTGGTCGTTCCCCGCATGGCCCTTGCCCTTTCCTGCATATTGCCAAGGCCATCGCCTGCTTGTATTTGTTCCGGATCAAAACCCTTGCCATTGTCTTTCATATCCATCCGCAGAAACTTGTCTTCAATCTCCATATGCAGGATAAAGGAAGACGCCTCGCTATACTTTCGGCAATTATTCATGGCTTCTTTAATGATCATCAGGATATTTCGACGTTGTTCCGGTTGATGTAGCATTTGTTCGACATCATCCGATATCCTGATATCAGCGTGAATATTGATGGATTCCAATAGTTCTGCTGCATATTCACTTACTCGTTTGGCCAATGGTTCATGTTCATTCGACCCCGGATCAATTTTCAAGCTCCAGATAATATCTTCCGTTCGCATCATTAATTCCCGTATTTGTTTAGAAATCTGTCCTGACAATTGGGGTATCACCTGAGGCTTTTTTGTTGCATTAGCTAAGATCAAATCATTGTAAATTGAGACACTGCTAAGTGTAGATCCGATATCATCATGCAGATCCGCACTGATTCTGCTTCTTTCATTCATAATAGCCTGTTGTTTTTCAATGGTCAGGCTTTGTTGATGCAGTTTGATTTTGACATAGGTTTGAAAAATGATCCAAATCAAAATAACCACAATTAAAATATACAAGATATAAGCCGTCGCACTTCGATACCAGGGTGCTAAAATGCGGAGCTCAAAGAATTTCTTTTCAACCCACCCCTCATTGCGATGATAATACTGTGCCACAAACTGATAATGTCCCTCCCTTAAATTTGGATATCTGATTTCTATCGGATTTAACTCTGTATTCCAATCATTTTCCAATCCCAGAAGTTTAAATCGGATTGGAAATTCCGAAGGTGGAAAATTGATTTGCATCAATCGAAAAGAAATCGAGTTGAATGCATACGGTATGGTATATACTCCATGTTCATCATTCAGATGGTCAGGCAATTGATTATTTAATTTAAAATCATAAACTTCCAAATCATTCAACTTCACATCCGGCTGCATTTCCTTTGGATTTATCCAGGCAATACCGTCTGAACTTCCAAATACCAGATCTCCATTTCCCCGTATAGAAGAATTATGATTAAAAGCCAGGGTTGTTAGGCCATCATTCAGACCTACTGAAAAATACTGTCGCTTATTCAAATCATATTTAAATATTCCCCGGTGGCTGGTACACCATATGGCACGCTTCTGAATTGGATCCGGCCGGATGGCGAAAATTTCCGGGTCGGGTAATACGTCTTCCTCGTCCAACATGATATATTTATAGGTGGATTTATCCAAACCCATCAGTCCCATTCGACTACCAAACCAAATCGTATCCGTTTCTTCATAAGCAGCATGCAGGCTGGCCGAACATTTTATGATCGTATCTTTCTTAAGTGCATTTCCATGAAATGTGTATACCCCTAAGTCGTCATCATTTATTTTAAAATAAATTCTGTTTCGATTATCCTTAAAAATAAACCTGGGACGTTTTTTGATTCTTGGATTCATCGTGGTATCAATGCAATGAGTGACCGTATTTAAGACCATTAAACCTCTTTGTGTTGAAAGCAAAGCCGTGCTGTCCGTTAATGCGCACATATGATACATAACATTTTCATGCCTGCTTTGATCGATGTTTTTAGCCATATAAAAACGCTTACGATCACGGGTATAGAAGAGTCCAAAATCATATAAGACATAAATATCATTCTGTTGACTGACAAATATTTGCTGTATAGAAAATGGCAGACGAACCGGATCCATATCACGAGGCGTAAATGTCTTTTCAATTTGATACTGAGAATCCAATAAGACTATTTTCCCAATAATATCTGCCGCCCAAAGTTTGTTATTCTGATCCACAGCCATTGCCGCTATTTGCGGAACCAAAGGCGATTGAGTCTCTATTTGACTTGCAGAAAATCTTGTCTGTGCAATTTCCGGATAAAGCTTGCAGTAGTTAACCCCACTGCCCAATGCCGACAACCATAAATTCTTTTGCCGATCGACGTAGAAATTTCTAATGTAATTTCCGGATATGTTTTGATGAACATTGTCCCTCGCTATATGGTGTGATACAATTGCATTCTTTGTTAGGGCGTATATATACATACCACTGTCTTTAGACCCTACAAAAATCGAGTCCCCGTGCTGAAAGAGGCTCTTTATATGTCCGTTAATGATTGTCTTTGAATTCGATGAATGATATATATCATATCGAACAAATCCCTCTAACGTTGCCAGATAAATGCAATGAGTGGATGCCTCGTACAATAAATCATTAATAAAAAATTCTTCCAACATTAGCTTAATGGTATCATTGGAAGAAACTTTGTTTACAAATAGATCATATAATCTTACGTGTAAATATTCAGAATGGTTCTTCCCGGATTTTAAGCATTTTAACCAGCCTCTAAATTGCTCGGTATGTTGAGGCTTATCCGTTTCAAATTTTTTTGTTTGGAGATTGAAGCGGAATAAATCATTTTTATGAAGTAAAACCAGATGATTCTGTTCACGTCGTAAAATGACAAAAGCCTGGTTTTCTTTCTTTGTCGTAAACAGAGCAAATGAGTCCTTGTCCCGATAATATATATTCAATCCCGACGAAGTTGCAATTGCCATCTCATTTTCATTGGTTTCAATAATGTTAGAGACCATATCTCCTTGCAACCCTTTCTTCTGATTAAATTTTTGACGGTATATTTTATTTCTGAAACCATCGTATACATTTAGCCCACCCCAACTACCTATCCACATCTGTCCCAAATGATCCTGCATAAAACAGGTCACATTCCCTTGCGATAATCCATCATTGACACCGAAATGATGAAAACGAATGGGTTGTGCAGACAATCGCTGCAGCACCAATATGAAAAATAAAATACAATATATTCGAGTCAATAGTCCGGTATGTTTATATGAAAAAAGGTATTAAATATAGGCATTTACAGAGAAGTATTTATCTATTTCATACCGATTTTAACAAACCACTTTTCGGAATTTGCTTGTATTCCATCGGCCCTTCAAAGGGCCTGCATTATTTCAAAAGCTGTCTACGCCATACGTATGACAAACAATAGCGCTCCCCCGAGCTAAACAAAACCTCATCCAAAACCTTCGGCTATACTGCGATTGGTATGTGTTGATTTGGGTTGGATCTTATTGAATAAATCGAGAACACCCACTAAAAAAATAAAAACTCATCACGGCAAAAATGCTCCCACCCCATTCTGCGCATTGGGATCAAAAATATTGAAATCATCCCCATCCACACCTCCGCTGCCGTCAAGGTCGGTAGAGAGGTAGCCCCCATTACCGACCTGAATATCGGGATCGAGGAGGTTAAAGTCGTCGCCGTCCACCCCCCCGCTCTGGTCGATATCACCGGAGTAGAAGGCAAAAATGCCGGGGGCAACCTGTACCTGATTATCGCCAAAGGCCTGAGTGGCAGATGTAGAAAAATCATAGTTGCTATTACCGCTGAGGGTTACGGGGTTAGCACTCCAGGTTTCAATATGATTCCGGTGTTTGACAACAAGATATTGGCTACTTCCGATTAATGCAGCCGGAAATGTGAAATTGAATTGTCCGTTAATAGGTAGCAGTGAAGTATCACTGAATGTGATCAAATGAGGCGGGTTTGCCTCCTGTAAAAACACTGAAATCGAATCGCTTATACCCGGGTCGCTGCCCTGTCCCTGATTCATCAATACTGCAGTCATGGTTTGATTGCCTGTAAAAAATCCCTGAAGGAAAACTTTCATATTCAGGATGCCTGTAACAGGAATTTGCACTTGTACATCCTGGTACTCGGTATGACTCCACAATCCGGATTGATCACGAACCCTTACGGCCAAACGATGACTTCCGATAGGCAGTGTTGCGGGTACGGAACAAGATATTACTTCAAGCACCGTATCCGCCATGGTCACACTAAAGGAGATGCCATTTCCCGGTCCGGGATCGGTATCAAAAAAATATTCACCGGAAACTATGGGATAAGAAACGGCCGCTGAACGTACACGTATCATCTGATGGGAAAAGGTACTCCACTCCCCAAACTGATTTTTTACACGAATACTCAGGCGATGCATTCCTAAAGAAAGACCCGGTGGAATTTGTACATTGGCAGATAGATTGACTGTATCAGCGATCGTTAAAACAGGTATAGGCGTGCCATTGCCAACACCCGGGTCCTGATCAATAAAATATTCTGCCGCTTCAATCATCGTATACACCTGTGTGGAAATAACATGAATCATTTTACGATCCATCATACTCCAATGCCCCGCAGTGGTTTTTACACGGAAACTCAATACATGAAATCCGGGTGGCAGTCCCGCCGGCAGCGTAATATTATCCGTCCACTGAAGCGTATCTTGTGCTGAACCTAATGCCACCGGGATACCATTACCTGGCCCGGGATCGATATCAAAAAAATATTCCATGGCCGCTATGGGTGTCATCTCATTCGGAGAACGAACGTAAAGATGAAGGAGGATTGGGTGTCCCCAGGTTCCTCCGCAGGTATGAATCCGGGTCATCAGTTTATGCATACCTTTAGGCATTGCCGATGGAATGCTGATAGTTTGTATCTCATCAATGGAGTCTGTTGTGGTGGGATTTAAACTGATGATATTACCTAAACCGGGTCCCGGATCGGTATCAAAATAATACTCTGCCAGATCTATCATACCCGGATACACCGTCGATAAATTATCATTGCAATCGCTACTGTCGAGAGAAAATCCTGTTGGGGGAACTAAAGGGTTGGAGGCGCAGACTGTCACGAGGGGTGGAACTCCAAATCCATCCAAATCCGTATCGGTATAAAACAGGTATTCCTGATGTGCCAGACTGTCGTTATCATCACAATCCGAAGAATCATTCACATATCCTGTAGGATAGGATGCCGGTAAACCAACACAAAAAAGTTGTGATTGGCTTATGTTTCCATACCCATCGCCATCCGAATCCTCATATAATTGTTGTATAGTGAAGCGCAGGGAATCATTATCATCACAATCCGTAGAATCTGCAACATAACCTACCGGTGGAATCAATGTACAAATTATTGAATCATGAGTCAGATCCCCATATCCATCCTGGTCTAAATCCCGAAAGAAGCGCATGGGCTCATGTATCAAATCATCAAAAGGTGCACAGTCGTTATTATTATTTGAATAGTTTGATGGAGGGGTTAAAGAATCCTGAGCACAGGTTAAAACCAGACTGCCACTACCGTACCCGTCAAAATCAGCATCAAAGTAGAAAAAATATTCCTGGTGCATTGTGGAATCATTGTCATTGCAATCGGTAAAGGTGTTAGAGTAACCGGGTGGGGGTATATTGATGTTAGCAGCACAAACCTGAACTTGTGGTAATACCCCATAACCATCCCCATCGGCATCCACATAAAAAGCGAATGTGTCATGTTTTGTACCATCATTATCATCACAATCCTGGTTATTGGATACATAGCCGACCGGTTGATTTGCATTAAATAAAGATACGAGGGGATTCCCGAATCCATCCTGATCAGAATCCTGGAACCACTTAAAACTAGTAAATGTTTTTGTGGCGGTGTGGCTCCATTGGCCCTGGGAATTTTTAAACCGAACATTTAAACGATTACCACTTCCTGATTGCAGGGTTTGAGGTGGCAATGTGGAAACATCAATAGTGAGTGTTTCATTAATGAGTGAACCTGAGGTGAGTGGCAACTGAATTGCATTGCCAACACCTGGGTCAGCAGATAGTGGACCGATATAATACTCCAGTCCCACCAGATTTGAATTAGAGATTCCAGTCGGTGGTTTGTTAGCTCCTAGCTCAGCAACAAGTTGGTTATTATTCACACCCGCATTATTCATGATTTCAAATCGCCAGATATTTGGGAGTGGAGAAAGATACCCCCTTACAAATGAATGACTCCCCCCAAATACACCCAGATTGAGTGAGACCACGGAATGTATAAATGATGTTAGGGTCTGGTCGGAATATGTTAAACCATTATTATTAAAAATCTGCGTTGTCTGAAAACCGTAATGATTGTTTACTCCGCTTATCTGACCTGCAGGGAACAACGTATACTCTGTTGAAAACACATTATTATTACCTGTGCAATTATCTAAAATAACAGAGTCTAAACCATTAAAAGCGAATACAGAAGTGTGGATTTCACAGTTTTTAAACCGATAATGGACCGAAGAGGTGTAATTTATCACTCCAAATATACAATTGAAAAAACGGTTATCGACGCCACTGGAGTCGATGCGAACCACGTGATCCAGAATGCAATTTTGGGCTAACAAGTCGGAGCATGAAGCAGATGCTTCATCATGCTGTCCAAAAAGTTCATGTATATAGGTGGTGAGTATTTTCACCCCCACCGCATTATTTGTAATTCCTATTCCGGATTCAACATGGCAACGCTGAACGGTGATACTATCATCTGCTATTTTTACATTTTGTATCCTCAGCGATCGAACAATACTCCCTTTGGAACCTGGGTTTAAATTGATAGTATGAATTTTACTGAACTCGTTGGAATCATACGGAGCGCGGATCAGATTAGGGGTATCAATTAACGGAGGATCAAGATTCAGCTCTCCCCCGGTTTGGTAGGCTCCACTTCCTATTAGCACCAAACGTTTATTTAGCGTTATTGGACTATGTATTGTGGTTGAATTTTCGATATATATCGTATCTCCCGGCAAAGCTCCATTGATAATACCCTGCAGGGTTATTTGCTGCAAACTTGGGAGAAAATAAGAATTCTTGAATCTCCATACAGTAGCATTCGTTTGAACACTAAAGCAAAACAGGATTAAAAAAATCGTACTGAAGCGCATAGAATTACTTTCCTTTTACGGCATTGATCTGAACCGGTGTAGTACTTCCCTGAATTAAATTAGCCGCATTCGGGACATTGAGACTGACCAGATACGGTAATACCCCATTTCGACTTTGCGCCCAATCATCCGGAGAATTGGTTTGGTAAATGACGCCCAAATTCAATCCATCTGTTCCGGCATTCAGACAAGGGCTTCCCGGACCAGGATTAAAATCCATTAATACATCCAGTGCATTGGCAGTCAATGCAACTTGATTTACCATCAAAGGATTCGCGTTCATATTACCTCCCCCATCGTAATTACTACCCATGGTCCAAGGAGCACTGTGATTAGTGCTGAAGGTCAAATTATTTTGATACAGACTATTTTGCGTATTCCCAATACCAGCTACATTGATAAAGATATTATTGGTAATGGTTGCAAAATTTGGGTTATTGGCACTTGTACCAAATAGAGTCCCCGTACCGTAAAACAGATTATGATCTATATGGAGGCCTGTAGAATTATTAAATGAGGGCATAAATGTATTGGACGTGCCTTGATGCAATACAACATTGTTTCTGAAAAGCATATTGACGTAAGTTGTTCCGCTGGCATTAGCATTAAAAAATGTAGCGTGAAAATAATTGCTTTGAAAAATGTAATTCGAATAGGTCGTATTTCCTCTGGTCATGGACACCCCTGCTGAACTGCCCGTGAAGTAACAACGCTGAATCAATACATTATTTACTGCGACTCCGTTTGTGAATGGCCCTCCAAATGCTAATGTTCCGGTAACCTGTAAGCCATGAAATTCAGTACCACTGGCCGAGCCCGGTAAATTGCTGTAGTTTTCTATATTGGCATGAAAAATCTTTGCAGACAAGGCCTGTGTTTTTTGCGTGGCGTAACCCGGCCCGATATACACTAACTTCTTATTGGTTACGGTAAATGAGGCATAGGTGGTCGTTGAACCATGAATGTAGATCGTATCTCCACTGACCGATGCATCTGCCGCCGATTGAATATCATTGAACTGTGCCAGGCCCGAAGGAACATTGAGCACCGTTCGAACGGTCGCCCATAAGTTGTCGGTGGTTAAGCAGAGTAGTAAACCTAAGCTTATGATATATTGTTTCGTCATGTATTATCGTTTAATATGATTTGCCTGAATACGTAATGGAATCGTTCCTCCCGGGTTGGCCTCTCCCAATGGCTGTGTTTGCACGATATAGGATAATACCCCGTTTAAGCCACGACGGTAATTGGGATCCGGAAAGGACTCAAATAGTACCCCAATATTTTTTCCGTCCGACGAAACACCAAGCGCAGGACTTCCTGACTGAGGTTCAAAATTCAATGCCGGATTTTGTAAGGTACTTATTACCTGCGCCTGACTGCCTAGTAATGGGCTGATATTCGACAGATTTCCACCTGAATCGACATGACCCGTTAATAACCAAGGACTATTATTGTCGCAGTTAAAAGTAAGGTTGTTAAAATAGGTGACCTGATCCCCGTTTTCAAAGTCGCTGTTTTGACTAAAAATATTATCCTTCAGCATGAAAAACCGACAAGTCCCTGATTCAAAGATGGGAACCTGGAAGGACGGTGCATAAAACAAATTATGCTGAATGATTCTCTCCCAACCTTGGTAAAACTGTTTAAAAAAATTCCCACTGATTAATCGCACCACATTATTGAAAAAGATGAAACTATCTACCGAAGTAGTATTGGCAGGCGTAGAACTGAAGGAAATCGTAGCATTTGAAAAATAATTATTGGTAAAACGATAGCCGATATAGGTCCAGTTCGTTCCCGGATTCATCAAACAATTTGACTTTACATAACAACTATTGAAAAGCAGGTGTTGCGTGATCACTGAGCCCATCACAAAAAAACCGGACGTTAGTTCCAAACCATGAAATTCGCTGTAATCGGGAGCCCCATTGGCCAAAGAATTCTGAATGGTTAGTGAACTAAGTTTTGCCGTTAATTTATTCGACCCCTGCGGTGATATCCCGGGCCCAATCAGAACTACCCGTTTATCGGCAATCATTATAGCATCATATTCCTTGGCTGTGCCATAAATCAATATCGTATCACCATTGGCAGCATCATTCACAGCTGCTTGGGCAGAACTATAAGGAGCTATGCCAATCGGCAGATTACAAACCCGGCGAATGGTAGCATCTACTTGCTCCATCATCAACAGTAAGGATAGTAAAAAAAGTCCGATGACTCGGTACAAACGGAAAGGTTGATGTTTCACAGCCTAAAAATAGTATTTTTTAAAATATTCGGGAGGGTTTTTTAAGCGCCTACGTAAATCCAAGGTTTCCCTACTCCACCCTTCTAATCCTCGCACCCAATTGCTGCAAACGCGTATCTATATACTGATAACCCCGATCGATCTGTTCAATATTTTGAATGATGCTTTTCCCTTGTGCAGATAATGCGGCAATCAGCAAGGCCAATCCTGCACGAATATCGGGCGATGACATCGTATTGCCTCTCAAAGGGAATGTTTTATCTAACCCTACAACCACAGCCCGGTGAGGATCGCAGAGTACGATCTGTGCCCCCATATCGATCAGCTTATCGGTAAAGAACAATCGACTTTCAAACATTTTTTGATGAAAAAGTACCGTGCCTTTGGCTTGTGTGGCTACCACCAATGCAATACTCACCAAATCGGGCGTAAAGCCCGGCCAGGGATGATCGTATATCGTGAGTATATCACCGCCAATAAAACGTCGGATGCGATAATGCTCTTGCGCAGGAATGAAAATATCATGCTTTCGAATTTCCATGTCTATTCCGAGGCGCTGAAAAGTATCGGGTATGCATCCCAAATATTTTACATCACAATTGCGTATCGTGATTTCTCCGCCGGTCATGGCAGCAAGGCCTATAAATGATCCTACTTCGATCATGTCGGCCAGGATGCGGTGATCGCAGGCACCAAAACTATCTTTGTCTACACCCTGCACCGTTAACAGGTTTGAACCGATACCTGTAATACGGGCCCCCATGCGATTGAGCAATCGACAAAGCTGTTGAATATAGGGTTCGCAGGCAGCATTGTAAATACGAGTCTTGCCTTTGGCCACCACAGCCGCCATCAAAATATTGGCGGTGCCGGTTACAGAGGGTTCATCGAGCAACATATAAGTGCCCTGAAGTTGATCGCAGGTAAGGGTAAAAAAATGTTCTTCTTCGTTATAGGTATATTTCGCACCCAGTTTTTCAAACCCCAAAATATGGGTGTCCAATCGACGCCTTCCGATTTTATCTCCGCCGGGTTGAGGGATATACGCTTTATTGAATCTCGCCAGTAATGGACCGGCCAACATCACAGCCCCACGCAACTTACCGGATTTCTTTTTGTATTCCGGACTAATCAGGTATTCCAGATTGATGTTTTGGGCCTGAAAAATATATTCATTGGCATTTACCCTTTCAACCATGACCCCCAGATCCTGGAGGAGTTCAATGAGCATGCGCACATCGAGGATGTCGGGCAAATTACTGATGGTGATTTTTTCCTTGGTCAATAAGGTCGCCGCAATCACTTGCAAAGCCTCATTTTTTGCACCCTGCGGGATGACCTCTCCATTGAGGGGTGTACCTCCGTAGATTTCAAAGCTGTTCATGTAGCTAATGTACTACAGTAAGGAAAGCCGGAATACTAAATGGGGTTATTTTTTTTCTTGAAGCGAACGAACTTATTATTGTTTCGGTTCGGATTCGGATTGGAGTTCATTCGGTTGTTATTATTGTTTCGGCCATAACGATTATTGTTTCCATAAGGCTTCGCCACTTTCTGACTGGCATGGATGATCGTGCCGTCTCCAATATCTACAAAATCTTTAAAACGTAAAGTAGGATCCCAAATCAAGGCCCCTTTGCTCATTTGAGAGAGCTCATCGCGGATCATATCATCGTGCACATTTTCTTTGTGCCAGTTGTTATAAGCCACTTTCATAAACAACGCCAACACTTGTATATAGCCTGTTTTCTTTTCTTCGTCTGTTTCTGCGATGGCTTTGGTATAGAGTTTTTCAAAGGTCACACCAAAGTGGTTCCATTTGATTTTTTGTTTGGGATAATGCAGCGGATCAGGCTTGCGTTGCTTAAGGGCTTGGGTCGGTATGGGATATGGACTTTTTACATCCAATTTATAATCCGATATGAGAAACAAATGATCCCAGAGCTTTTGCTTGTAATCTTCAATGCTTTTCGTTTGCGGACTCAATATCGCCATCACCTCCACAACGGCTTCTGCATTACGCTGCCGGGCTTCAGGATCTTCGATCGTCATCAGGTGCTTGACCATGTTGTGAACGCTGCGGCCATATTCCTTAATAGGCATCAACTCTCGGGTTGTATTGTATTCCATACGATATAAAAAGCGGTAGTTTGAGTGAGCCCGAATAATAAGCGGAACTCGGTATTAATTTAACTGCGTGAATCGGCCCATAGCCATGATCATTCACTTCAACTGCACAAATATAGCCATTTTAGGCAAATGGGAAACAATTTAATTTCTTATGCTCCCGATCTAAACCCCGTTCAATACGGGTCTCGTTTCGGGAGCCCTGAATCCCGCAAGCGGGGCATTGCAAACCCCGACGAGTGAAGAGGTACGGTATGAAGCTGAAAATCCTCTGAGCTCTATACAACAAGATCTGCTGATGGCTAAAGGGAAAGATTTCAATGAATGTGTACGAGTTGAAAATACCGGGCACGGCTTTTATTATCCTGATTTTCTCCATGGTCAGCAAAAGTTGGACTATGAAATGCAGATGGGGTCCTTGAAAAATTAATTCCCCTTATTCATCAAGCCATGGGCAAATCCATCAACAGCAGAAAACTATCTTCCAAAACTTCAATCTCCAAATTGGATTCATCACGTATACCGATCGCATCTCTCCGACCAAGAGTAGAATCATGTGTTTTGATACTGCCTTCGATCACCATCAGAAACATTCCGTTGTTCGGTGCTTTGCAGGTATAGGGTACGGTCGATCCGGCTTTAAACCGCCCCAGATGAAACCATGCCTGCTGATGTATCCAACTCCCTGCATCCTCAGGAGAAGGAGAAACGATTTGTAGCCAATCATCATTCATGGCCTCCGTATCATATGAAATCTGATCGTAGCGAGGTGTTACATTTTGCTGATTAGGAAATAACCAAATCTGAAACAGACTCACCGCTTCAGTCCGACTATGATTGAACTCACTGTGTGTGATGCCACTGCCGGCACTCATGACTTGTATTTCTCCGTATGAAATGGTGCCGCTGTTCCCCATACTGTCTTTGTGCGCCAAAGTACCGCTGAAAGGGATGGTAATAATTTCCATATTGTCGTGCGGATGCATACCAAAACCCATACCGGCCGAAACGATGTCATCATTCAATACACGCAGTACACCAAAATGAACCTTTTGTGGATTATACCAAGATGCAAAACTAAAGGTATGTGCGGCTTTGAGCCATCCATGATCGGCAAAGCCTCGTTCGGAAGCGGGATAAAGTATATGGGACATGTTGCGAAATTATGATATTTTCTTCAAGGTCTGTTTTCGGTATCGATTCCTGAATATCTATTCCCGATAGGCATTCCACACTTGACCGTAAAATAATCCCGTTTCGTTATTTTTAATCTATCCTCAAAAACAGGCTGATTATCTTCGCAAAAAATTTTACCATGAAGAAGCTGGCCTTCGTTTTTTTATCTCTCTCACTTACATTTTCCCTCAAAGCCCAGACGCTGAGTACTATTGAAAATCCGGATGTGATACAAGGTGTCCTGATCAAAATCACACCGCCGTTGACCGAGTTTGTACCCAACCCGGCTTGGATCGATGAAGTGGTTCGTGATGAAAATGGCGTCATTGGTAGAGACGAGGACAATCGCGAACACAGAAATGGCGGGCACCCTGCAGTGGACCCAACAGCACTTCCTCAGGGAAAAGATCCTGTATTGCAGGATTATTTTTACAGTAAAAAACGAATTTCAACCATTGGACAAAATTTCAATGGACAAGGCAATACGGGTGTCAATCCCGCTGACCCTTCTCTCTGCGTAGGGCCCAATCATATCATTCAAATGATTAACGGTTCTTCCGGTGCACGGTGGGCCATTTATAATAAAACCGGAGGTGTGGTACAAGCGGCAGGATATATGGATGCCATCAGCGGTGTACCCGGATTGGGCGACCCTATCGCCATGTATGATCAATTTGCAGATCGTTTTGTGATTACAGAATTTGCATCCTCCGGCAATCACCTCATCATCATGATTTCCCAAACCAATAACCCCACAGGAAGTTGGTATGTATATGACTTTACCACACCCGAATTTCCGGATTATCCTAAATATGGTATATGGCCCAATGCCTATATCTGTACATCCAATGAATCGACCAATAAAGTCTATGCGATGAACCGGGTTCAGATGTTAGCCGGAGCCTCTGTGACATCCATGCTGAGTTTTTCTATCCCTGCAAGTCCGTCTATCGGGTTTCAAGCTGCAGCACCGGTAAATATTAGTGGTACCAACCTTCCTCCTGTAGGCACTCAACCTATGATCATGCGCATGGTCGATGATTTATGGACGGTAGCGGCTGATGTGGATCGCCTGGAACTTTGGTATCTCAATCTCGATTTTGTAACCCCGGCGAATTCTACCATGAATCAACAACCGGATTTGAATACGGCCGCATTCGACACCGATCTTTGCGGATATACCACCCTCAATTGCATTCGTCAACCCGGCACCAATACCCGCCTTGATCCGATCCGCGAAATTATCATGAATCGTGTCGCCTACCGAAATTTTAATACCCATCAGAGTTTAGTGGCTTGCCATGCCGTGGATCAGGGGAATCTGGCTCCGGATCAAGCCGGTGTGCGTTGGTATGAAATCCGCAGAACCGGTCTCGGTGCCTGGAGCATTTATCAACAAGGTACTTATGCACCGGATACCAATAGCCGATGGATGCCCACAATAGGCATAGACCATTCAGGAAATATCGGATTGGCCTATAATGTGAGCAGTAAAGTAGTGTTCCCATCCTTCCGCTTTACCGGAAGAAAAAATGGCGATCCCCTTGGGTTGATGACAGAACCGGAACAATCCCTGATTGCCGGAACGGCAGCACAAACCAGTAATCGCTGGGGTGATTATAACGATCTTCAAATCGACCCAAGTGATGATGCGACTTTTTGGGTCACGGGTATGTATCGCCCTGCCAGTGGTTGGGCCACGCGTATTGGATCCTTCAATATATTGCAAGCTCCACTTCCTGTGACATTACTCAATTTTGAAGGGGAATTAAAAAACTCCTCCACTATAGAACTCCAATGGAACGTTGAAAACGAATCGAATGTAGACCGATATGAAGTAGAACGTATGCAGGATGATGGTGCTTTCGTAAACATTGGAAAACTGGGTGCGACTCCTCCGACTTCTGCTGTGAATCATTACCAATTTACCGATCAGTCCTTCAATCCAATTTTGAATAAACATTATCGATTAAAAATGATGGATGTCGATGGTAAATTTCGATACAGCAATACGGTCATCATCAAGGGTCATAGCGGCCAACAAGTTGATGTGTATCCAAACCCGATCAAGCATGAACAACTTTATGTCAGGTTGTCTGAAGAACTTTCCAAACTTTCTCTTCATATTCAGATCTATGACCTAAACGGGAAACAAATTTTAAGCTATGCACATCAATCTCCGTCTCAAATTCTGACACTCAATTTAGCTGCATTGCCTGCCGGTATGTATTCATTGAAATGTATTGATGATCGTGGTGTTTCTTATCATACCCAAATCATCACTAAGAATTAATGGTTCTCTGACGGTTGTAAGCAACAGGCATCTGCAACTTTGATGTTCAACTGCACAGCTTTCGCATCGTTTGTGAACTTAGTCGATATAAGGTCCACTCTTCCATAGGCACAGCACCTAAACTGTTGTAAAAATCAATGGCCGGTGTATTCCAGTTGAGTACACTCCATTCCATGCGGCCACAATCCTCCGCTACTGCTATACTTACAAGATGCAACAATAATTTTTTACCATAACCCTTCTGACGGAATGCAGGTCGAACAAACAAGTCCTCGAGATAGAGTCCTTTCTTTCCGATAAAGGTGGAGTAATTATAAAACCAAAGTGCAAAACCTACAGGTTCATCTGCTTCATAGGCAAGGACACATCGTGCGATCGATTGTACAAAGAGATATTCATGAAGCAAGGACTCAGTGACCACCACTTCATTTTCCAATTTCTCGTAAAGCGCCAATTCGGCAATCAGTTTTCGTATCAGCCCCAGGTCTTCCGGTGTTGCAGGCCTTATGGTCAATTCAGGCATCAGGCAGTCGCTTTCTTTTTCATTTCATCTCTGATGCCCAAGCCAATGCCTCCGGCAAGAATCAACAGAATAAAAATGGATGAGGCCAAACTGGCGGTATTCCATTTGAAATAAGTATCCGGATGAAATTTGAATTCTATTTTATGGTTTCCGGCAGGCAGGTTCAAGCCTCTCAACAGATAATCAGACTTGACTATCGGTGTTTCCTTTCCGTCTACAAAGGCCTTCCATCCATAAGGATAATAGATGTCTGAAAAAATAGCAAACCCGGCTTGAGCATTACTCGATTCATAACTGAGATCATTCAATCCGTATTTAGTTAATCGAATGGTAGCGTTAGAGTCAGTTACAAAACTTGTAGTATTTCCTTTCCACAATTTTTGTTGTACAATGGCGGTCTGACGGGCCCTGAATGGATTTGCTACTGCTGTCGTATCGCCCAATCCTTCAGCCGTCATCGCCTTCATTTCTTCATTGGCATCAGGCACCAATTTCACCTCATTCACAAACCATGCATTACCGCAACGGTTTGGATTCGGTTGCACGGCAGGCTGATTATTTTGTCCATTAAAAATGATGTATTTGGTATTGAGCATATTCAAAACTTCGGCATTCATTTTTCCGCCTGATAAATGATAGGAAATCAGATCTTGATAAGTTTCCAATTTAGCCGGATGATATCCACCTACACATTTATGATGAAAAGCCTGCATCGCACCGTTATACGGATCAGTAGTCAGATCCAGCACCCTGTAAAAAGGATCGGGATCTTGTTTGATTTGAGTATCGACCGGCCTTGGAGAAAACTGAGCTTCAAATTCATCTTCAGGCATATAATTCGCCGGTCCGATATATCGCATACCTATACTCAATAGGTCTACAGCAATCAATATTCCTACTGCAGCAACTGCTGCGCTTCGGCCTAATTTCTTGCGATTAAAAAACCACAAAACGGCTGCAGCCAATAGGATAAAGACCAAAGAGCGAATGCCGTCAGACATGGCAATATCCTGTCGATCTTCCACGAGGGCATTGAAGAGGGTTGCACCTGCCTGCTCATTACCGGTCATCTGCACCATTTGCATTTTTAATTTATCATCATTGGGTCCCTTAAACGATAAGAATGCCCGACTACCAATTCCGAACACAAGACACAACCCGGCCACCACGATGACGGATTTCTTTAATGCATCCATTCGTCTTTCCTCGGATTCTTCCCCGAACAAAAATTCCTGTAATGCCCATAGCGCAATGATACAGAAAGTGAGACCAGGTATGACCATCGCCATACTTGGGGTACGGAAATTGTTGAAGAAAGGAAGATGATCGAACAGAAAATAATTAAACCCGCTGAAGTGACGGCCCCATGACAAAAAGATTCCCACAACCCCTACACCAAACAAGAACCATTTCATTTGATGGCGAATGATGAAAAGGCCAAGAACCATTAGGAATATGATGATGGCACCAAAGTATACGGGACCTGATAGAAATGGTTGGTCGCCCCAATAGGTAGATGCCCTGGCAGAAATTTGCGCAGCATTGTCGTCATTCACTCCCAGCCCTTTGACGGCCTCATAATAATGTGAGTTGGTTCCCAGGTCAACCATACTGCCACCTCCGTAAAGATTGGGAACTAACAGCGTAAAGGTCTCCCCTATTCCTTCGCTCCATTGGAAAGCATAATCCTTATCCAATCCTCCATTGGATTTTTTGTCTTTTCCAAGCGTAAACTCACTTTGCCCCCCACGCATGGTTTGCTTTTTATATTCATTGGTATATAATAGCATGTCCAAACTAGGCCCCACAGAGACAAGGGCTACTACAGCCATAATGCCGGTAGCGATTAAAAATTCGCGAACCTTTTTTTCTTTTAGGGCTTGAAACATATAGGCTAGAAAAAGTCCGGTGGCTACAAATACGACAAAATAATAAACGATTTGATACATGCCGTTGGAAACCATCAGTGACATGCCAACCAGCGCTGCACCAGCTCCTATGAGATAACGTCCCCTGTATATCCAGTGCATGCCCGCCAAAACCAGCGGCATATAACCGATACTGAACATTTTCGTATTGTGCCCCGCGGCAATAATCTGCAAATTGTAGGAGGCAAAAGCAAATGCCACAGCACCAATCACACCAATCCATCGATTGACCCCCATACTATTCATAAGGATATAAAAGCATATCATGGCAATCAAGAAGAAAAAGACCGGACTGGGCAAGGTATCCGTCAAAAATTCCTGAATCGGATAAATGAGATTGGTCTTACCTCTCATGTAATGCGTCACCGTGGGCATACCGCCAAACATCGAATTGCTCCACAAAGGATTTTCGCCGGTCTTTTCGTACCAGGTTTTCGCTTCCTGACTCATGCCCATCCAATGTATCGTATCGCCAGCTGCGAGTTTATTGCCCTGAAGGGCCGGATAGCAATAGATGAGAGCTACCGCCAAAAAAATAACGATGGCGATGAGGTGTTGAACTGCCGTTTTTTGCATGTGAAAATATTGAGGGTATAAAAATAAAGGTTTCTGTGGTGGATGCAAGAAAAAAATTGATGTTCGTTTTTAGTTTCTATACAGATTATTCTATTTTTGATATAGATAAAAAAGAATAACAGTTATGAAAGACACCGAAATGGATAAAGTGATGAATGCCATCATTGGTTTAGCCCGTGAAATGAAATTTTTCCGACAAAATGTTGATCAGCGTTTCGAAGCCATAGACAAACGTTTTGAAACCATGGATAAACGTTTTGATGTCATGGACAGACGTTTTGATCTCATGGACAAACGTTTCAATAATTTAGAACGGCGAATGGTTAAAGCAAATCTGGGAATCCTCGAACTGAGAACTTCAGTTTCAAAACTAGCAGATCAGCAAAGCAATATTGAAAAAATGGATTTGCGCTTGTCGAAATTGGAACAGAAAGCACGTTAGGCTCAGACCTTTTCACTCAGGCTCCAACCGACCTCACTTCCGATAGCCACACCCATACCACCCATGCGCACACCGATCCATACATTGTCGGAGTGTTGTTCTATAATGGGTCGTTTGGTTTTCCCGAAAGCCATGATACCGGTCCACCTGTGTTCAATGTCGACGGTATGATTCGGTAGAATGATGTGCTGCAACTTGTCTTCTAAATCTCTTTGGATACTTTCATTCAATTCAAAATCAATGGTGGCTTCGGTTTGAAAATCGAGGTTTCTTCCTCCTCCAAATAATATACAACCTTTATACTCCCTGAAATAATAATACCCCTGGTTGAAATGATAAATCCCTTTAAATCTCAACCCCTCTACAGGTTTGGTCATGAGTACCTGCCCTCTGCCAGGCATAACATCGATCTCCGGCAATAAGGAAGCAGCAAATGCATTGTTGCAAATGATCAGTTTTCGTGCTTTAAATAGGATCGCTTCAGAAGACAGCGGATTTTTGCAATGCACCATCACATGTTTCGACTGATCTTCCATCGCCATAACCTCACAACCTGTCTTTATTTCTACACCCATGCTCATCACGAGAAGAATCAGATTCTTCATCATCATGCCGGTATCAATTTCTCCTTCACAATGATTCTGTATCATACCCTTCACCACATCCGGATTAAATCCACAGGCTAGAGCCTGATTAGGGACAACAGAAAATGCCCCGGTTTTTAGTTCAGAAAATAAGATTTGATTAAGTTCTTCCAATCGATCCAACACAGGCAGATCACTTTCCATCAGCAACTCATAACTGCCATTGGCCTGATATCCCATTCGTTCATGACCTAAAATAGATTGCAGTCTTAGTAATCCATTTTTACGATAAAGAAATAAGCGGACCATTTCTTCAGTGGTGCTATGGCGCAAATCATCCATCAATTCTGAAGCCGAACCCATGCAGGCAAACCCTGCGTTCTTTGTACTTGCCCCACTGGGTATCAATCCCCGTTCAAGAATCATGACCGATTTCATTGGGTGTTTTTGTTTCAGGTAATAGGCTGTGGTAAGCCCTACAATACCTGAACCAATAACGATATAATCGTAATAAAGAAAGGCGTTTTTTTCCCAAATAGAAAACATAGTATGTTAGAATGATTTCGTCAAAGCTACAAACTGTGTTATACTTTTTCTCTCATGACGGGTTTATCCTTGAGAACAGTTTTACTCGAGTCCATATGCTCTACCATATCATGCAAGGTAATGCAGAGTAAAGAATGTTGAAGTTCGTATTTAATCGTTTTGTATCCATGATGTGCAGGGCAAGGGTTAACCTCGCTGCATTTATGCAATCCCAATACACAAGAATCGCGATTAAATCCCGGGTCGAGCGCCATAACCAATTGATGTAAAGTGATTTCTTTGTACCGATCCGGATGGCATTTAAATCCGCCTGCCTTACCAAAAACAGATTCTATGATACCATGTCTGACCAAGGTCTGAAGAATTTTCGCAGTAAAAGCTGCAGGCGATTCGATAGCCTCTGAAATCATTTTCTGATTGGCGATTTCGCCTTTCAATGACTTCTGTGCAATGAATACGATGGCTCGGATACCATATTCACATGCTTTCGTAAACATTCGACAAGAGTTTGATCATAGCCAAAAGTAGGATATAAAATCTATTTCAATATCACATCCTTAAAACCGGGATGGTTGTTCTTAAGAATAGTGGGAAACTTATGAAACGGTCTCCAGCAGTGCAGTAAAATGACGAAGAAAAGGGGGTTCATACACAATTCGGAATCCTTTGCTTTGTGTACGCAATTCTAAAATATCATCAAATACATCCAATACATAATCGATATGACTTTGCGTATATACCCTTCGAGGTATAGCCAAACGGACCAATTCGGCAGCAGCCGGAATAAGTTTTCCCGCATCATCCGTTTTGCCAAACATCAGGCTTCCTACTTCCACACATCGTATGCCCCCCTTCTGATACAAATCGCAAACGAGTCGCTGACCCGGAAACTGATCAACAGGAATATTGGGGTACAATTTAGCCGCATCTACATACACGGCATGTCCACCAATCGGCCAAACCACGGGAATTCCTTTATTCTTCAAGTGCTCCCCTAAATAGGCTGTACTTCTAATTCGATAATGCAAATAATCATCATCAAATACTTCCTTTAATCCAATGGCCAACGCCTCCATATCGCGACCGGCCAAACCACCATAAGTAGTAAAACCTTCTGATATGATCAAAAGGTTTTTACATTTCATAGCCAAATCCTCGTTCCTTAATGTGAGTAAACCACCAATATTCACCAATCCATCCTTTTTTGCACTCATGATAAATGCATCTCCAAGCGCAAGCATTTCCTTGGCGATATTTTCATAACTTGAATTTTCAAATCCGGGTTCACGATGTTTTACAAAATAGCTGTTCTCTGCAACCCTGCAACCATCTATCACCATCAGTAAGCCATATTGATCACAGATGTTTCTAACCACCTTCATATTCTCCATGCTCACCGGTTGACCTCCGGCCGAATTATTCGTGACCGTCATGATTACGGCCGCAATATTTTCTTTGCCATGAGTAGTAATTTGCTGCACCAATTGTTCGAGATCAATATTTCCTTTAAAGGGCAAATCTACTTGAGGATCCCGCGATTCAGGCGGCATCAGATCGAGTGCCATCGCACCGGAGTATTCAATATTCGCACGTGTGGTATCAAAATGGGTATTGCTTAGAAATACTTTTCCCTTGCCACCCAACAAAGTATATAGAATTTTTTCAGCCGCTCTTCCCTGATGGGTGGGCAAAATATAGGGCATCCCGGTAAGTTCCTTCACTACAGATTCGAGGTGTCGCCAACTGCGGGCCCCTGCATAACTTTCATCGCCGCTCATTATACCTGCCCATTGGCGATCGCTCATGGCACCGGTGCCACTATCGGTGAGCAAATCAATGAAAACATCGTCGGAATTTAAAAGAAATGGATTGTATCCGGCCGTTTTTAATGCATTATGACGATACTCTTCGGTGGTCAACTTAAGTGGTTCTACCATTTTAATTTTAAATGGCTCAGTGAGGGTTCGTAGTCTGTTCATGATTCTATTTTGGGCAGCAAAAATATTTTAAGGTAGAAAAAACTACTATGATATATGTCATGCGGTCAAATATTAGACTTTAGGATATCATTCAATTAAAAGCAATTAAACTAACTATGACACACTGTATAAAAGTTAATGAAGTTGAACCCATTCAGAATCTACTTCATTGAAATAAACCCCATTGACAAACCTGACCGTAATCATAAACAGTCTGAATTTAAAAGGTTTACCTTAGCTATTGAAAATCTTCAATATTTTACTTCCAAAAATGACTTTTCTTCCTAATCT
This sequence comes from Chitinophagaceae bacterium, assembly GCA_016786845.1. GTDB lineage: Bacteria > Bacteroidota > Bacteroidia > Chitinophagales > Chitinophagaceae > OLB11. The sequence goes on from JAEUVB010000021.1 coordinate 286,577, forward strand.
AAATTATTTCAGTTATGCTTATACCTCATGAACAATTACTTAAAGCCGGAGGTATTCAAAAGGTTTATGAAAAAGACGAATACATTTTTCATGAAGGGGACACAGCCCGGTATTTTTACCAGATTATAACCGGTCGTGTAAAAATGGGAAGCGCCAATGATGATGGCAAGATATTCGTACAAGGAGAATTTACAGACAATGATTGTTTCGGTGAACCTCCTATGCTTATAAATGAAAAATATCCAGCTTCGGCCATGGCTATTACCAAATCATATATCATTAAAATTTCTGCCACTGCCTTTCTGCAACTATTAGAAAAGAATGAAGATCTAAAAATGGCCTTGATCTATTGTTTAGCACGAAGAGTTTATAATAAGTCTGTGACCTCCAAAGAAATTATTAATCATCGTCCTGAACATCGGATTTTAGCCTTTCTAATGGATTATAAAAAAGATAAAAGCCCGGGTGAAATGCGCATATTGATACCCTATACCCGTCAGGAAATTGCAGATTTTACGGGACTTCGCGTAGAAACTGTCATCCGCGCACTCACCTTGATGCATCAACAAGGGAAAGTAGAAATTATCAAACGAAAATTATACTTCTAGAAACGAATGCGTGACATCAATTGGGTAAAAATTGGGCTGATCAACTTTAGCATCGTGGCCTTGTTGGGCGTACTTATGCGTTATAAAATCGGATTTGAATTTCCTTTTTTGGATCAGAAACATTTACAGCATGCACATTCTCATTTTGCTTTTGCAGGTTGGGTCTCACATTTGCTTTATGTGCTTTTATTTGATGTGTTGAAATCTCGATTTTCCCTCGCGCAAAACAAGAAATACAATATCCTCATGGGGGTCAATCTGCTAAGCGCATATGGCATGTTGATCAGTTTTACCTGGGGAGGTTATTGGTGGTTGTCTATTTTATTTTCAACCTTGTCCGTGATCGTTTCGTATTTCTTCGCACTCCTTTATATTCAAGACCTTCGGCAACATCAAATCAATAGTCCGGGCAAAAGATGGTTTACTGCAGCCTTGTGTTTTAACCTCTTATCCTCAGTTGGCACTTTCTTTCTCGGCTATCTGATGGCTAGCCATACTGTGAATATGAGTAAATATCTCGGCGCCGTTTACTACTATTTGCATTTTCAATATAATGGCTGGTTCTTCTTTGCATGTATGGGATTATTTATGCAGAAAATGAGTATTCTCACAGGAAACGAACGAATAGACCAACCCATATTTCGTTTATTTCTATGGACATTGATACCGGCCTATTTCCTATCCATGCTTTGGGCGAATCTGCCCCTGTGGCTGTATACAATAGTTGTGGTGGCAGCAATAATTCAATGTATAGCCTGGGCACAATGCACACGTATCATCTATAACCATCGGAAAATATTATATCGTTCCTTTGGTAAATTCGGGAGCTTCCTTTTTTCATTAGTTTTCATTGCCGGAACAATTAAGTTTCTACTCCAATTATTTTCCACAATTCCAACAATAAGCAAATTATCCTTCGGATTCCGGCCGATTGTGATAGCCTATTTACATCTGGTTTTGTTGGCCTTCATCAGTTTGTTTATACTAGTTCATCTTTATACCAACGACTATCTGGGTCATTCACGTAAAATTGTATGGGCATTGATTCTAATTAGTGCCGGTATTTTTCTCAATGAATGTATGCTCATGATCCAGGGTATAGCATCATTCGGATATATACTCATACCCTTTGTTAACGAAATTCTTTTTGCCATCGCATTGCTATTGTTCATAAGTATAGGAATGTTGTCCATCATAGGCAGACCTGACGTTTCAAAAACATGATAAATGTCAATATGATTGAACGCATAAAATAAGGATCGGGGGCCGACTTACTTTTGATGCATAAACTATTTCATATGAAAAATTCATTGAACATTTTAGCCGCAATGATTGCGTTGACTTTCTTTGCCTGTAATTCTTCTACTGAGCCCGCATCGGTAAGTGGGTCTTCAGCTACATCCGAAACTTCTCAAGCCGGACAATCCGGAGTTAAGGACGAGGTTTCTAATGCGAATGTGGTGCAAGTGGCTGTAGGCAGTAAAGACCATACAACCCTGGTTACAGCTGTAAAAGCCGCAGAATTGGTAGACGCATTAAGTAACGCCGGACCTTTTACTGTATTTGCACCAACGAATGCAGCATTTGACAAACTACCTGCAGGAACGGTCGAAGATCTTTTGAAACCCGAAAACAAGGAAAAACTTTCAAATATTCTGGAGTATCATGTCTTTGTAGGCGTTATCAAAGCCGAAAATGTACAAGACGGTCAAACACTCAATCAAGTGAATCTGGATAATGTAAAACTAACTTTGAAAGATGGTAAAGTAATGGTCAACGACAAAGCTACCATTGTGGCTTCTGTTCCTGCGTCGAATGGAATTGTTCATGTCATTGACGAAGTCTTATTGCCTCCGGCAAAATAATTGTACTTTCATTTTTATTGTTTAAGACAAACACTCCGCTATGGGGTGTTTGTTTTTTTACCCTTCCCCTTGCGAAAGTAAACACAGACTATCCTCTAATGCGCTGACTTGATGAGTCACCTCAGGAAAGATATCCACGCAATCATATTGTGATAAGGAGATGGTTCGATCTGTTTCCTGATAAACAACAGACCCGGATAACACCGTGAGTTTTGAGGGCCAATGTGCTTTATGTTCTTTTAGCACCATACCCTCTTTAAAGGCTATCGCTAAAACACGGAAGTGATTGCCTTTATGTATGGCCTTAGCCACAGGATGAAGGCTGGTTTCAAGTTGCGTTAATATTTCTTTGATCATATCGTGTAATTTACAAATCTTTTCTGTTGAAACGTGACAATGAAATTAAAAACGGAATAATGGCCCAGCACAACAAACATAAAAAGGATATGATCACCCCCATGCTGGTACCAAAAAAATCTTTGAATATCGCACCGGTATAGCCCATTAAGGCTGATACGTCCAATTGTAATAAGATGAGTATTCTCGATAGTCCAATGGGATTCAAAAATGAAAGTCCTATCATGGCCTTTTCAATGGGATAATCTGAAAATTGAAACAATAAAAACAAAACCAATCCGTCAAACATCAGTGAAAAAAATAACCAGATCATCATCGACAAACCAATACCTTTAGCTTTATCACGCATCAGAATCGAAGCTAACATCGCCAATGAAACAAATATGATCGTGATCAGACAGCCTGTAACCAGCATCATCAAACCCACGGAAGAGAAAGCAAATAGTATAATTGGAATGCCTGCTCCTATGAGAAATGCCGATGTCATAGAAATCAGCAATCCAATATACATGCTCATCCAAATCTTCTTTCGCTTGATGGGTTGTCCCAATAGAAGTTCAATAAATTCGGAACTGTTGTACATATAAATGGTGGAAAACAAAATAGCCACCATGGGAACAATGAGTAAAATAATATTCAGCAAAGACAAAAGCCCCTTTGTAAAATTATTCTCCAGGCTGAATACACTCCACGATAAAATAAGCAATATAAAAGTATAGATCACCACAAACTTATTCTTGAGAATATCTAACACAATAAATTTGATGACCTTGTTCATAGCGTATTCCTTTTTAAATAATAAGCAATGGCTTTAGCGATTTTTTGTTCGCCCGTCTCCGCCAATAAAACATCCACCGGTTTATGAAATCTTACCTGACCATCTTGCATAAAAATAATCTGAGTAATTAAATCATCCAATTCACTCAGCAGATGAGAGGTGATCAAAATCAATTTTTGTTTCTCTTTCTCACGAATGATTTTTTCCTTCAACCATTCCGACGCGATGGGATCCAACCCTGCTGTGGGCTCATCCAAAATCAATACTTCCGGTCGAAATAAAAATGCCAATGTAGCGCTCACTTTTTGTGTGGTGCCTCCGGAAAGTGTCCTCATTTTTTTATTCGACATTCCTTCAAGTTCAAAGCAACGAAACAGCTCTTCATCATAACCCCCTTGAAACCCTCGGATGTCTTTCATCATATTGAGAATTTGTCCAATACTCATATTATCCGGATAACGACCAATCTGCGGCATATATCCTATATGTTGTCTGTAGTCATGCTGCTTTGCAATGGATTTGCCCTGAAATAAAATTTCTCCGCTATTCGGTACCACCATCCCCAAAATACTTTTAATCAGGGTGGTTTTGCCACAGCCATTTGGTCCTATCAATGCAATACATTCCCCACGATTCATTTCAAGGTTTACATCGTTCAAAACCTCCAGTTTACCAAACCGCTTGGATACGTGTTTAATTTCTATCATAGTATACAGGGTTTCATCATAGGTTTTTCATCAATAAAATTTTCAGGCGTCAGACTCGGCATCATTTTCTCAGACCGATCTAATAAATTCACCATAAAACTTCTGAACAATAGCATTACGGGTGGATTCTTTTCGGCAATCATTGCAAATAAACTCAGCGGATGAAACGGCACATCCCCGATACCATTTCGGTCCAGATCATAACCTTCATACTTATCCCAGTAATTATTATTGAATGTACTCAGCACTAAACTTCCATTCGTGCTGATATCAAAAGTATTCCCGATAAAATTATTCCCGCTCACCACGTTATCCATACAACTAGCTTGTATCTTCATTCCCCACCCATTATTTTGAAATTCGTTTTTTTCAATGATGATTCGATTGGCCCCCTCCAAATACAGGGCTGCTGTATTCTCTTTGAAATGATTTCCAATGATATAACTGTCCGATATTTCTTTGAGCAATATGCCGTAAGCCGCATCGCCCCAATTGTCTTCAAAATAATTGTTGAACATATTCACTTCCTTCGTAAACATCACAGCAACACCCGATCCATTTCGTCGAAAAATATTTGTGATATAAGCATCATGATTTGAAAACATAAAATGCAAACCATAACGGATATTGCTTTCTGATACATTTCGCCAAATAATGGAATTCGTCACAAATTCAAAATAAATCCCATCTCTGTGCCCACGAATCACATTGCCAATGATTTCCATGCTGTCGCTTTTCCAACAATGAATGCCATTTCCTATTTGCTGCTCCTCCACACCATATGCACGAATCCGATTGTTTTTAATCAAACACTTTCGACCGTAATGAATATAGATACCAAAGAAATTATCTTCTAATATATTGTTTGAAATAGTCACCGCATATGCATTATACACTTTTATCCCACCGGGATCTTCGAGTGTAGCATATCCTGAATGTTGTACCACAAATCCATCAAACATTACATGACTTGCTCGTATGGTCACGACCTCGAATTTCTTCTGGCCATCCAATATGGGTTTATTTTTGCCGATCACGCTAATCGATTTATTCACCAGAATATTTCCTTCCCGATAAAGCCCTTCATGCACCAATACGGTGTCGCCATCATTCGCCATTGCAATAGCACGGTTAATGGATTTGATCGGAAAGTCCTTTCCGACTGTTATAGTCATTGCAGCCAGGTGAAAATACCCACACATCAACATCACGACAGTTAATATCCATCTCATATTAGTGAAGTATCTCCTGCCACTGTACTTCTGTGGCATGATATTTTTCTATAAATGGTTTTGCTGCCTCCTTCGAATGAAAGGCAGCGATATTGCCACCCATTGGGCTGCCAATGGCCTCAGATGTAATATAATAGGCACTCTCTGCAGCGATCAGCGTGTTCTCAGCAGTATAATCAGATATGTAGTATGCTTTTACTTTTATTTGGTTTGATTGCTCTTTTAGGTATCCCGACATACAGGAAATATCATCAAACTTATAAGCCCGCCCCTTTTCTGTTTTAAATTCAGCCGCAAAATGACCATTGGCAATCGACATTTTACAATAATCACAATGATCCCGATTTAATTGAATGGGTTCTGAACCTGAAGTGTTGCATGAAAAGAAACAAAGTATCAAAAAGAACATCATCATCGAAAGATTCTTTCCAGATTTAAAAATGAGGTGCCTTTCGATAAGTACTGTTAAGAACATAAATATACCACTGACTATAAATAACCATCCGCCAATATCCGGCACAGAATAAGCCCCAAAATTGAGTAATTGTTTGTAACCAATCAGTGGCGGCTGATAGGCCATACCGGGGACAATAATTGCTGCCGTTGGATCGAGGTTGTGCCCGTAGTTATACTCCCATCGCCAAAAGTCAATCATGGCGATGACGCCAAACAGGATAAAAAGGGCAAAAAGGATATAGAGTATTTTCTTGTTTCGAAGAACCGCAACAATAAAAGAAAGCAAGGCAAAAAATCCAATGATATAAGGTAAAACCGTAAACTCTATGAACTCCTCGGCATGTAATGTTTTCATTCCGATATAATGATTCAGTCCGTTGATGATATCTACATTGCCCGCCAGTTTGTTTGAATGAATCAACAAACATAACCCTTCGGGATACTGCGGTGCAGCTAATTCAATGCGCCAGATAGGTACAAAAATGGAGATGGTAAGCATCACTCCGGATATGATTAACAAAATTCTGGAACTGATGCTTAGTTGGTCCTTTTGAGTTGACATAGACATAATTCTTTTAGTGAAAAAAAAGGAGCAGAAGATATTATCCTGCTCCTTCTCTTATTATTCTTAAATAGGCTTATTTGCTTTTAATACTATCCGAAGGAGCTGTTTTTCCAACACTATAAGACAACGGTGTACTGCTTCCTGCGGGAGACACTCTCACATATCCTTGCATTTCCTGGTGTAAGGCACTACAGAAATCCGTGCAATACATCGGAAACATGCCAACACGATTCGGTACCCATTTCAAAGTTTGTGTTTCACCCGGCATAATAAGCAATTCAGCGTTATCTGCACCTTTGATGGCAAAGCCATGTGGCACATCCCAATCTTGTTCCAAATTGGTCACATGAAAATATACTTCATCACCCATGCGAATCCCTTCAATATTATCTGGTGCAAAGTGAGATCTTATAGCAGTCATATATACATGCACTTTATTTCCTTCCCTCACCACTTTTGATTTAGCCTCTCCATCTGCGAAATAAGGATGTTTATTTTCTCCAATTTTGAAAATCTTAAGCTGTCCGTTGTTGCGGATCACATCTGCCGGGGCAGCTTGTGCATAGTGTGGCTCTCCTATTGTTGGGAAGTCCAAAATCATCTGCATTTTATCCCCGCTAATATCATACAACTGGGCACTCTGTGACAGCTCAGGTCCGGTAGGCAAATATCTGTCCTTTGTAATTTTATTGTATGCTATCAAATACTTCGGTGATGGCTTACGAGTATTACCTCCGGGGATACAAAGGTGACCGACTGAATAATAAGTGGCAGCACGATCTACTACTTTCAAATCTTTAATATTCCATTTGACCACCTCAGAACTTACGAAGAAGGAAGTGTAAGCATTTCCTTTACCGTCAAATTCGGTATGCAAAGGCCCCAATCCCGGTTTTTTTACTTCTCCGTACAAAGCAGCTTCATATTTAATCACAGGTATACCTTCGTATTCACCATCATAGGATTTCGCTGCAATAGCTGATTGAATTTTATCAAAACTAAATACCGGAATAATTGCTGCCAATTTACCACTACCTACAATGAATTCTCCACTCGGATCTACATCACAGCCATGGGGCGACTTAGGACAAGGAATAAAGTAACAAATATCTTTCAACACTGATGCATCTAATACAACCACCTCTGTTTTCATTTCAGATGTCGCGGAATGGGTTACATCACTATACGTATTGTGTGCATACTTGGCCGGCATTTTTTGTCCCTTTCCGGCTTTCAAATATTCTTCAGCCTTCTTCCAATTGACAGCCATGATAAAATCTTTGTCCTTCTGTGAAGCATTCACTTCCAATAAAGTATTGGCCTGCTCCGTATTATAACACGAGAAGAAAAACCATCCATGAGATTTTGCACGACCACAACGGGCCAAATCAAAATTGATACCGGGTGTTTTAATTTGAAACGCCAAATCCATAGCACCACTTTCAGGATTTACACTGATAAAACTGATATGTCCCTTGAAGTTTTGTTTGTAAGAACTAATCGGCACATCACCATTCGAATTATCGGGCGGCACACTGAAACGTGTTCCGGCGACTATATATTCCGAATTTTCTGTACCAAATGGAGAGCTGTGATTTCCGCCACTATTGGGTAGTTCCAGTATTTCAGCCGTACGAAAGGTTTTCAAATCCACCCGGGCTACACGGGGTGTATTATTGGCATTTGCAAAAATCCATTTGCCATTGATTTCCCCATTGGTCTGTGATAATTCGGTATGATGTAAATCATCCCAAGGAACAAAACCATGAGATGTGTTCAACATCGGTTTGGTTTCTTCACTATATCCGTATCCCTTTTCCGGATCTACGGAGAATACCGGAATAACGCGCAATAAACGACCACTCGGTAGCCCGTATACACTCATTTGACCACTGAAACCACCACTGACGAAATTATAGAATTCATCATACTTGCCCGGCGCTACATAAGCCTTTGATGCATCTCCACTGGAAGCATTGCCGGCATTGTTTGGTTTGCAAGCATACCATCCTGAAAGGAGCATTACAGCCAGCAAACTTTGTTTTAAGATTGTTTTCATCTGATTTAATTTATAATTGATAAAATTTTGATAGTTATAATCCTGATTGAACTACTTCAACCCATCGTTCTTGCGCATAAACTCAAGAATATGACGTGCATCATCATCCGTCAAACTTTGATTGGGCATACGGACCAAACAGATTTCCAATTGAGCCTGAACTTCAGGATCCTTGTCAATCATTGGATCTGGATTTGTGATGAAATTCATAATCCATTGCGGCGTTCGACGTGTGGTCACACCTTTCCAACCCGGACCGACTAACTTTTCTTCAGTCGTTTTGTGACAAGAAGCACATTTCGTTCCTTGTATTTTTTCCCCGGAAGCCGCCATCTCAGCATTCAATGTGGCTTCAATTTTGAGATTGTCTGCATCGAACTTTCCTTCTCCACGTTTAGGATCATAAGAACTTGCATCCGCAACCATACTTTTTGGTGCTTCTCCGGAGGACGCTTCATTGTTTGAAGATTTGTCGCCACCGCCTCCACAGGACAACAAGAAAGCCATGCAGGCGAAGAGACCCATTGCAAATATTTTTTTCATGTTTGTTTGTTTTATAGTGCAAAGGTGTATCAATGCACAAGCTTAGTTTATGAGGCTAATCATAAACAAGCTTTAATAAACATGATAAATATTAGCTTTTCGGCAGCCCCCTATCCCTCCAATGCCTTGATCATCTCAATATCAATCTTCTGAAAGAAGAGCTCGGGTTTATACACCCGCCAGTTGAATTCTTCTAAAAAATTAAGATAATGGGTGATGCGCGATTTTCGGAAGTCATATTGTGTTTGTTCCGGAAAATTGATGGCTGCTACCCAACCGCCCTGATCACGAATATCTTCTAACCATTCGGCATAATAGTCATCGCCATCGCTATGGAAATTCAAAACGTTTTCGCCAATCAAAATAAACTTAGTGATGCCCTTGTCGATTAATACATCAATGATATTTCGCTTAAGGGTTTGTATATCATTTTCTATCGCATCATTCCATTCACCTAATAATTCGATGATCACAAAATTCAAATCATAATCGGCATACAAGAGCTTCATATACAAGGTACGCGAACCAATCTCGTCCCATTGCGGATGGATATAATAATTGTAAACCGTATTCGAAAATTCAAACTCACTATACTCCCGTCCAAAGAAAGGCGATTGCTCGTCTTCCTCTGCTGTGTAAAGATGTCGCCAGTTGTAGTAAGGTTCTATGTCGTGCATGGAGGGAGTACTAAGTAGTTAGTAGAAAGACAGATTAGATGAGCATTTAAATTTTTCTTTGTTCATTTTGTTTTTATGCGTTTAGTACTGAGTACTTAGTACTAACTACTGAGTACTATTAAGAGCCTGATCCAGATCTGCGATGATATCTTCCACATTTTCGATCCCCACACTCATTCGAATCAACCCATCTGTAATGCCTGATTGGATGCGCAAATCTCGGGCCACACCCGTATGGGTGGTGCTCGCAGGATGTGAAATCAAAGTATCGCAGGTGCCCAGAGAGACCGCACTGGTGCATAGCTGTAAATGATTGATGAATTTTTTTCCGGCTTCAAATCCACCTTTCACTTCAAAACTCATCAGCGCCCCGGGATGTTTCATTTGCTTTTTCGCCAACACATGGTCAGGATGTTTTTCCAATCCCAGATAATTCACGAATTCCACTTGCGGATGTTGATCTAAAAAAGCCGCTACTTTTTCTGCATTGCTGCAATGTCTGTCCATGCGTAAGGCCAGGGTCTTTAATCCGGTATTCAATAAAAATGTATCAAAACTATTGCTGTTGCCACCCAATAAGCGATGATGTTTCGTCACTTTGGTATTCATCCACTCCAAATCCTTTCCGAGAAGGACCCCGCCAATTGCAGTACCATGTCCGTTCAGAAATTTAGTCGTGGAGTGCATCACAAAATCGACGCCGTAACGAAAAGGTTGTTGCAGATAAGGTGTGGCAAATGTATTATCGACCGCCACCTTACATCCATAGCGCTGACCCAATGCCGTGAGCGTTTCCATATCGACACATTGCAGAGTAGGGTTGGCAGGGGTTTCCAAATACATCAGAGTAATGGATGGATCAGATTTCAATGTTTCTTCTACACCGGCCAAATCTTTCATATCCACGATGATGGTCGCTATGCCTAAGCCCGGCAATACTTTGTCGATCAACTCCTGTGTGCCGCCGTAGAGAGAATAATGCGTGATGACTTTTTCATGCTGCTTCACATTCGCTAACATTAATGTGGTGATGGCAGCCATACCGGAAGCATGCAGGATCGCTTTGAGCTGAAGCGCTTGTCCGTTTTCGTCTTTCAAACCAAAGGCTTCCAAAGCGGCAATCTTGGCTTCGGTTTGTTGCGTGGTCGGACTTCCGAAACGACCATAGATATATCCCTTCTCTTTTCCGGTAAACAGGTCCACCGCTTGCTCGGCACTATCGAAGAGATAGGTGCTGCTGGCATAGATGGGGGTCAGGTGACTGCGATGTTGTTCAGGCTCAAAACCGGCATGCACACAGGCCGATTCAAATCCGACAGAAAGATTCTTTTTCATGGGCGCGAAGTTACCGGCTTGAAATCGTTCCATCAAGTAATACAGGGTGTATCTTCACACCATGAAACAGATTTTTCTCGACCTGCTGCGTTATAACGTTTGGGCCAATGCCCGTATCATTTCATTATTAGAGATGCTGACCGAAGAGCAATCCCTGCAGTCTTTAGGCGGAAGTTTTCCATCCGTTCGTGATACGACCCTTCATATCTGGAACGCCGAAAGTATTTGGTGGCAACGATTGATGATGCATGAACCAATTATTTTACCCACCGAACATTTCAATGGCGGAATGAAAGAAGCCGGTGAAGCCTGGCAGCTGGTTTCGAAAGAGCTCTTGAATTTCTGCGAAAAAATATATGACGACCGTGGACTCGAACATGAATTTGTTTACCACACCCTAAAAAAAGAGCCCATGAAAAGCAAGGTATCTGAATGCCTTCAACATGTCTGCAACCACAGCACCTTTCATCGGGGGCAATTGGTCAATTATTTACGAATGCTGGGTGTGACCAAAATTCCCTCGACTGATTTTATTACGTTTTGTCGGGAGAAAAAATAAATAGCTACCTTAAATTACTCCACTACAATCACCGCAGGCACATCCACCGGCTCAATATGACAACAATCGGCCCTCACCACAAACGTCTGCTGCTTCACCACCTTATTGGCTTTAAAGATTTTGATATTAAAGGTTCGGTTGACATTTAATCGGATATCCGCAATATGACTGTCATCGACCAAGGTATACAGACTGTCCGATCCGGCCTTGCTTTCTTCGTTCAACAATTTCCCCTTGTCGGTAATCACCTGTACTTTTTGAGGCACATAAAACGAATCGGTCGGCGTTTTCAATTGTACCCCGATGCTGCGAAACTCTTCGGTACAAGCCACACCGTTACATTCATTTCCGGCCCTGCGGCAACTATTCAGAAATAACAGGACCGAACACAGAAACAATAAACCGGTTTTGATCATGGACACAAGATTTACAACAATATTACGAAGAATTAAGAATAACGCGAACCTTCATGGTCTATCCCTTGATTATTGCACCAATACCCCATTTAGACCTTTTATCCTTAAGCCTTAGCTTATTCAGGCTTTTCGCCCTAATTTTGACGAAAATTTTTATAACCGTATGCGAAAAATCATTTTTTCACTCCTGACACTCACGGCGATACAGTCGGTGAATGCCCAATCGGTGAACATCAAGTTTACCGAGTATGACCTGCCCAACGGCCTCCACGTGATTCTGCACGAAGACCACACCATTCCTACCGTGGCCATTTCTGTGCTCTATCATGTAGGATCTAAAAACGAAGATCCAACCCGTACCGGCTTTGCCCACTTCTTCGAACATCTTTTGTTTGAAGGCTCCGAGAATATCGAGCGTGGCGAATACATGAAGCTCATCCAGAACAACGGTGGCGTCATCAATGCCAATACGACCTTCGACCGTACCTTCTATTTTGAAACCCTGCCTTCCAATAAGCTGGAACAAGGCCTGTGGATGGAAAGCGAGCGTATGCTGCACGCCAAGATCGATGATATCGGCCTCGAAACCCAACGTAAAGTGGTGAAGGAAGAGAAAAAACAACGCTACGAGAATACGCCTTATGGCCGCCTGCTCGAGCAAATTTTCAAAAATGCCTATACCAAACACCCTTATCAATGGACCCCTATCGGTGAAGCGCAATACATCGATCAGGCTTCATTGCCGGAGTTTATGGATTTCTATAAAACATTCTATGTGCCCAATAACGCTACCCTCAGTGTTGGCGGCGACTTGAATGTAGCTCAGGCCAAAGCCTGGATCGAAAAATATTTCGGTGGTATTCCGAAGGGCACAAAAACCATTCCTCGTCCGAATATTGTAGAACCGGCACAAACCGAAGAGAAGCGTGTTACTTTTTACGATAAAGTACAATTGCCTGCGGTCGTGTTTGCCTATCATACACCCGCACAAGGAACCCCGGAGGCTTATGCCTTGGAAATGGTGTCGAAAATTTTATCGCAAGGAAAAAGCTCACGTCTGCAAAAACAAGTGGTGGATGTGCAACAAAAAGCAGTTGCTGCAGGAGCCTTCAATTTACCTTCCGAAGATCCGGGATTAGCCATGATGTTTGGTATCGGCAATATGGGTGTTACGCCTGAAGATTTGGAAAAATCGATGAATGATGAAGTGGAGAAAATTCTGAAAGACGGAATCTCTGCGGAGGAATTACAGAAATGTAAAAACCAGCTCGAAAATGAATTTATTTCTCAGAACCAACGCGTACTCGGTATCGTTGAAAATCTGGCCAACTATCATGTATACTATGGTGATGCCAATTTGATCAATAAAGAATTGGACCGCTATATGAAAGTGACCACCAATGATATGATGGCTGCCGCGAAAAAATATTTCACGAAGAGCAATCGTCTGGTACTTTATTATTTACCTGATAGCCGCAAGAACTAATCCCCCTTTCTTATCATTCTAAAATATACATTCAAATGAAAAAATTCATTTTATCCATATTCGCAGCGGGCCTGATCAGCTCTTCGCTGTTTGCTCAAACCCTCGATCGCAGCATACGCCCTAAGGCAGGTCCGGCTCCGGAAATCCAAATGGGTACCGCTCAATCTTTCGTCACCTCAAACGGCATCAAAGTATTTGTGGTTGAAAATCATAAACTACCGGTCGTTACTTATTCAGTCGACTTCGATATTCGTCCGGAACTGCAAGGCGACATGGTGGGCTTTAAAGACATGATCGGTGATTTGTTGACCGCCGGTACCAAAAACAAAAGCAAGGATCAATTCAATGAAGAGCTCGACATGCTCGGTGCTACCTTGGCTATAGGCAGCGACGGTATCTTTATGCAGAGCCTGAAAAAGAACTCTGACAAATTACTGGCCCTTGCGAGTGAAGTATTGACGACACCGGCTTTTTCACAAGCTGAATTAGACAAATTGAAAAAGCAGGCTAAATCCGGTTTGGCACAACAACAAGACGATCCGGAAGCCATGAGTGCCAACATCACTTCTATCCTCAACTTCGGTAAGGGACATCCTTATGGTGAAGTGATGACCGAAAAGAGTGTCGACAAAATCACCCTGGAGCGTTGCAAGAAATTTTTCGAAACCTATTTCCGTCCCAATGTAGCCTATATGGCTGTGGTGGGCGATATCACATTGGCCGAAGCGAAAGCACAAATTGAAAAGAACTTTGCCAAGTGGGAAAAGAAAGATGTGCCTCGCGCCAACTATCCTACCCCTAAAATGCCAACAGGTGCGGCAGTGGCTGTAGTGAACAAAGGTGGCGCAGTTCAAAGTGTCATCGATGTGACCTATCCCATCAATATGCGCCCGGGCGATCCTGATGAAATTAAATTGAAAGTTGCCAATGGTATCCTGGGTGGCGGTAGCACAGGTCGTTTGTTTCAAAACCTGCGTGAGACCCATGCCTGGACCTATGGTTCTTACTCTTCATTCCGTACCGATGAATTGCCGAATGCCGGTGTATTCTCGGCCACGGCCAATAGTACCACTTCAGCCAGCGATAGCTCTGTAGCCGAGATCATCAAAGAAATGGAACGCCTGCGCACCGAACCGGTGAAACAAGCTGACCTTGATGGTTACAAAAATTACATGGCCGGCACGTTCGCCCTTAGCCTCGAAGATCCTAAGACTTTGGCTCGCTTTGCCATCAACGAACGCAAATACAATATGCCGAAAGACTACTACAAGAATTATTTGAAGAATGTAGAAAAAGTAACGGCACAAGATGTGATGGCTGTGGCTAAGAAATATATCACGCCGGGTGTGGCTCATATTACCGTGGCGGGAGACAAAAAGCAAGTAGCAGACAAATTGAAAAAATTTGGACCTGTAACGGTTTATGATTTGTATGGCAATGTGGTGAAAGACGAACCCGCCAAAGCCATCCCGGCCAACCTGAATGCGAAGCAAGTGATTCAAAAGCATATCGAAGTTACAGGTGGCGAAGCAGCCTGGGCCAAGGTTCAAGACCTCACCATGAACATGACCACCGATATGCAGGGTATGTCTATCAATATCAAAACCATTCGTAAGGCACCCAATAAAATGATGTTGGATGTGAATGCTGCCGGACAAAGTTTCCAAAAGATTGTGTTCGATGGTGCGAAAGGTTATACCGTGCAAATGGGACAAAAGAAAGACCTGGAAGCAGAAGAGATCAAGGAATATGCCGACGAAGCAACGATGAATAAAGACCTGGGTTATTTGAGCCCGAGTGTGAAACTTGAATTGAAAGGAACCGAGAAAGTGAACGATCAGGATGCCTATCAGGTAGAGATCACCAAAGCCAATGGCGACAAGATCACAGAGTATTATGATATGGCTACCGGCTTCAAAGTAAAAAGCGAACAGAGTCAGGCTACCCCACAAGGCAGCATGACGCAGACTACTTACTACATGGATTACAAAGACGGTCCGGGCGGATTAAAATTCCCGAACATGATCAAGCAAAATGCAGGTCCGCAAATGATGGAAATGAAATTGCAAAGTGTGGAATTGAATACCAGTGTAAGCGACGATACGTTTAAATAAACTCATACTTTAATGAAAAAGGAACCGGCTCGAAAGGGCCGGTTTTTTTATGGGGTATCGGAGCTGTCATCCCGGTTGTTCCGGCTTCTTTAGTCTCGTCGCATCCATAAATTTTCATGCCGGGACAGACCGGGATCTGACGTTACTTAATGTATCTCCTATCGAAATGTTGTGGCACTTCGGAACTGTCAGTCCTACGGAGCTGTCATCCCGGTTGGCTTGGTTTCCTTTCCGCTTACGGAATAAGGAAACAGCCAGACCTGGATCTGATGTAATTGATCGTGATTCAATGGAAATATCGAGCCAACTAAAAACTAAACATTAAACACTCAAAACTACCCCCTGCCCTCTTTCCTTTTCAAATACAAATACAAACTCTCCACCTTAGCCCTCGCCCATGGCGTCTTCCTTAAAAACGTCAAACTCGATTTAATACTCGGATCGAAATGAAAACAATTAATCTTCACCTGAGAAGCCAAATACTCCCAGCCATAATTCTCCACCAACCATACCATGATGTTTTCAAGCGTGATGCCGTGCAGAGGGTCTTTATTGGGGATGGACATGGTGCGAAAATAAGGGAGAATGGGGAAGAATTAATAACTCAACCACTACAAGATGGGCAAACAAAGTATTTATTCATCAATTCATAAAGTTACCAATTTAACTCTCCTAAGCCAATAACACTTCCAATTTCATTTTCCATTTTTCCCAATCTTTCATTTCCTTAGTTTGTAAATCTAAAAATTTCTGTGTGTGGTCATGATGTATTAAATGACAAAGTTCGTGTATGATTACATATTCGATACAGCCTTTGGGTGCTTTAATCAATTGAGGATTTAAAATGATTTTTCCTTTTGGGGTGCAACTTCCCCAACGTGTCGGCATGTCCCTTAAAACAATAGAACTTGGTTCTACTTTGTATTTTTTGAATTTTTCAATGAGCGGTGCTGCGACAACATGAAACTTTGTCCGTGCATGTTGTAAATACCAAGCGCCTAATAGGTCCTTTGCTCTCGATTTTTCACCGGCTATCACTTCAATGAATTTGCCTTTTAGCTTAACCGATTCCTCTTTGCCTATTTGAATGTTTAATCGGTACTGTCTGCCCAGATACAAATGCGTTTCACCGCTTACATATTTTCGTTGTGGCGTCTTTGGATGAAAGGAAAGAAAGAAGCTTTGTTGTTTAATGATCCATGGTGCTTTTTTTCTTATTTTCTCTTTTACAATTTCCATGGTAGTGCCTACCGGTGCTTTTACCAGTATATCCATTTCAGGAGTGACCGTTATGCCCAGCGATTTTCTGTCGGAATACTCTAAACGAAACTCTATTGTTCTGCTCCCAAACTGTATTGCTGCTGTCATTATTTATAACGGATTTTAGCCACTTCAATACAATCTTCCGCAATTCTATCCATCTCTTTGAACGACAAGTCCACATTGTATTTGTCTCGTACTTCATCAATCAGATAGTCGCCAATTTCAATTAGCAATTTTCCGGTGATGTTTGTTTTGTATTGCCAGTCAATAATGGGTTTGCCATTGTCCAATACAGAAGCTTGAATCAGGTCGTCAATTTGTAAAGCCGTTTGCACTGCAACTTCTTTACGAACTATATTGTCCTGAATTTTTTCAGTTAATGCCTCAAGGGTCAAGCCGTAAAATGCTTTTGCAATATCTCTGTCTAAAAGTTGCTCCGGGATATCATTGTCGGTATGAGCCAATACATTGTTCATGATGTCCTCAGCCCTGCTCAGGTATTGTGCTTCGCTGATTCTTTTGGCTTCGTAGTCTGCTATGGTCTCTTTCAGCATTTGCGAAAACTTCTTGTAGAAGGCAGGATCCTCATCCATTTTCTCCGTGATATGCTTCGCAGTTCTACTCGCAATCTTATCTGCCTTGGCTGCCTTACCTGTAGTATTTTCTACTTCTTGCTGAAATTTGTCTTTATCGAAAATGTTTACCAACTCTGTAATAGTCTCAATCTTCTCTGTAGTAATATGAGTATCAATTAGTTTTTGAATTTGCCCTTCGTATTGTTTGTAGTCTATTTCGTCACTATATCGTTCTATAACGGCCAAACGTAGTTTCAGGAACATGGTCAAATCATCCTTGTAGCGTTTGATGGTTTTTTCTTCCACGTCTTTATGGAATTGAATCGAAGATAACGCCAGTTTCAAACTTTTGGCAAAGGCTGCCAGTTTATCATAAAATATTACCCTTATCGATTCATCTTTTAATAATTGTTGATAAGCCTCTGCGTCACGCTTGTTTGGAATGGTCTTGAAAATATCCCATAGGTCTGAATGCTTTTGTGGTAGCTTTTTGATTTCGTCCGAAATATTGGTGAGTGTTCCCGCTAAATCTTCATCATCAAAATCTTCAAAAGTGGAGTACATCTGCAAGGCATCATCCAAATTTTCTATTACACCATAATAGTCAATGATGTAACCAAACTCTTTGTCCGGGTATATGCGGTTTACCCTTGCAATAGCTTGTAAAAGTTTATGGCTTTGCAAATTTCTGGTGAGATATAAGACGGTGTTTTTAGGCTCATCAAAACCGGTAAGTAATTTGTCAACCACAATTATAATTTCCGGGTCCTTCTGAAATTTAAAACGGCTGATGATGTTCTTCTCATATATTTTGGAATTGCCGTGTTCATCCATCATTTTATTCCAAAAAGATTTCACCTTTTCCGATGTTTTTTCATACGCGCTTTCTTCACCTTCTCTGTCATCGGAGGATGAAATCAACACTTCACTACTGACGATGCCAATTTCATCCAGATATTCCTTGTATTTGATGGCATTTACTTTTTTATCGCAAACCAATTGCCCTTTGAAAGGCGTTCTTCCTTGCCAGTTATCCCGAAAATGATAACTGATATCCCAGGCAATCATTCGCATCTTTTGCTCGGCTGAATTCAAATGATCATATCGAGCGAATTTCTTCTTGATGTCAGCTTTTTGATAATCTGTTAAAGGTTCTGAAACCATACCAAAAAAAGTATCGATCGGACTTTCATTTACATTTTGCAAGGCTAACCTCCCTTCATATAGCAGTGGTACAACCGCTTTGTCTTTTACGGCTTGGTCCACCGTATAGGCATCAATCATTCCACCAAATTTCTCTGCTGTACTTTTATCTTTCTTGAACAACGGTGTTCCGGTCATGGCTATGAAGCAGGCATTGGGCAAGGTTTTTTGCATGTCGATATTAAACGTTCCATGCTGAGTTCGGTGTCCCTCGTCTACCAACACAAATATGTCGTGACTTTCCAAAGGCTTGCTAATTTTTTTAACGGCTGCCACAAATTTGTTGATGATGGTGGTTACGACAGCATCGCTTTTGCTTTCCAGTAATTCAACCAATCGCTGACCCGTTGTAGCATTTTCCACAAACCTTCCGCACTTGCGGAATGTGCCTGTAATTTGGTTGTCCAAATCGGTTCGGTCTGTCACCAACACAATTTTGGGATTACGAATGCTAGGTTCCATGGCAATAGCTTGTGCCAGCATCACCATCGTTAATGATTTGCCGCTTCCTTGTGTATGCCATATTACTCCGCCTTTTCGTTTTCCATGCTCCACATGCCTAATTCGTTGCATGGATTTTTTAATGGCGAAAAACTGCTGATAGCGGGCGACCTTTTTCTCTCCATTGTCGAACAAAATAAAATTGAATATAATATCCATCAATCGTTCAGGACGACATAAGCCAAACAAATAATGATCTTGCTCAGTTGGTAGAATGTCTTGTTGTTCCAGAGCATCAAAGTATTGTCGAACATATTTGAAGCGGTCCGAAAACAATTGTTCCTTTATAGTAATCTGAAGGGACTTGTTTTTGAGTTGCTGCAATTTTGTTTTGTAGTTCCGTTCATCTTCATCGCTGTTGAATTTCTCTTGCCACTTAGCCCAAAATTTTTCAGGTGTGGCGTTGGTGGCATAGGCTGCTTCCTGTGTGGCGATGCTCAACGTGAGTTGCGAATACACATATAAATTTCTAATTCCATCCTCCTGTTGATTTCTTAAATGTTGACTAATGGCCTGTTTCAAGGGCTCTTTCATATCCGGGCGTTTACATTCGACGATACAAAGCGGAATGCCATTGACAAATAATATCAAATCTGGGCGGTAATGCTCCTTGCTGGTGCTTCGCATGACGCTAAATTCTTCGCTGACATGAAACACATTGTTGCTGATATTTTTCCAATCAATATATTGTAAAGTAAAACTTTTTTTGTCGCCATCTACACTTTGCTCCAAAGCCTGACCTAACGTGAGCAGGTTATATGCCTTTTCACTGGCAGCAATATAGCCTTCGTTCATGGGCAGGTTTTTCAAGGCCAAGATTCCCCGTTCAATATTTTCGTCTGTGAAAATGCTGGTTTTAGTGGCACTTACCCGTATGCTATTGATTTCTTTCAACTGCTTCCGCAATACTTCTTCCAGCAATACATTGGTAGTTTTGCCTCCTCTTTGTCTGTCTGCTTCCGCCGGACTCAAATAGGTATAGCCCAAATTCGCCAACATTTGTAATGCAGGAATCTGACTGATATGATCTTCTTTAAAACTTGGTGTTTCCATTATTTTCTTATTTCGATGGTCATGTATAGAAAATTGAGGTTTTCTATACATGTTATGTTGCTCATGTGTAATTTTTGCCTTTTTTCTTTACATGAAGGCATTTTTTTTGTGATATTTTGCTTTCTTTTCATTTTGTAGAACCCCTACTTAAATAATTTACTCTATACATATTTCAAAAACATATATAGTAAATGGCGTTTTTCTATACATGTTTTATTTGGTTCACGTTCGACAAGAGGTTATATAAGTCTGTATTGATGTAATAATTGTCCCTGCCCAACTTCACCTTTTGCACAATACCAATCTGGTCGAGTTCATCCAGATACTTGGTAGCGGTTAGGCGGCTTACCTCCAAATCTTTCATGATGAAATCAATTTTGGTGTAAGGATGCTTGAACAGGTTGTTGATTAAATCCTGGCTGTAGAACTTGGTCTCCCTGATTTTCTTCTTGTGCTTCAGCATCAGGTTTTTTATCCCTTCAATGATTTTGATGGTTTGCAAGGAAGTCTGTTCTACACCTTCAAGTATGTACAGAACCCATTCTTCCCAAGCGTTTTCGGTGCGTACTTTTTGGAGCAGACGGTAATAATCTGCTTTGTTCTGATTGATGTAGCGGCTTAAATATAGAATAGGCAAATTCAACAAGCCTTCTTTTACTAAATAAAGGATATTGATAATCCTGCCCGTTCTACCGTTACCGTCATAAAAGGGATGAATGCTTTCAAACTGATGATGAATAATTGCCATTTTCACAAGAGGGTCCCAATCGCACAATTCATTCTCATTGATAAACTGCTCCAAATTGTTCATGAAGGCCAGCACTTCATCATAGGTTTGCGGTGGGGTATAAACGATTTCACCTGTTTTATCATTTTTGAGTTCCGTGCCGGGTACTTTTCTAAATCCCGCATCATTTTCTTCCAGTGTTGCCTGCATCCGAGTGATGTAGTTGTTGGACAATATTCCCGTTTGCTTTACGGTTTCAAATCCCCAACGCAATGCCTCGGCATAGTTGTGCACTTCTTTTGATGCGATGGATTTGAACTCCTTTTTCAGATAATCGCCCTGATACAAATCATCATGTGTCGTGATGATATTTTCAATAGCCGAACTGTCTTTGGCTTCCTGCAAGGAAAGTGTGCTGATGAGAATGCTTTCATTCGGAATGCTCAAGGCAGCCCCTTTCATCTCAGCTAATGCACTACCGGCTGCAGCCGTTTTTTTCATTATGGCTTTGGTTTCTAAATCGAAATCCAAAGGAAGTTGTGGTATTTTATATGCCATGATGTTTTATTTTTTTGCTATATCTCTTAATACCTCTAACAGTTCTTTGCTGCTATTTTTATAAAAACTTTTGGGGTCAGCTTCTTTGTGCATTTGTGGCTTTGCATAAACTTGTTTAATCGCATCGAGTAACATTGCTTGGCGGCTTGCATTAACACTATCTTTTCCATCATGCCCAGCCAATAAATCCGCATAAGCATTTATTGTTTCCGAAATTGCTGACCTGAATGCATATTCTTCTTCGATAGCTCGTTCTTTGTTGTATTGAGCCATGATGTAGCCCATAAGAATAAAGCCGGGAGATGTTTTTACAAGATTTACAATAATATCTAGATATGGCAATGATGTTTTTGTGGCTAAACATAAGAATACAACTACAGACCATGCAACTGCAACAGCAACAGAGACCCCCACTGCAACTCTCCACCAAATAAGTGATTTTGAAACTTTACCTTCTCTTAAACTAAATTTTCCACCAAGAGCCGCATCTGCCGATAAACCTAGTAAACGCTTCGCTTCGGTTATCCTGTTTTCAACTTCTGTTTTGGAGTCAACAATAGTTTTTAAATCCGTTTTGGCAGTGCCTAATGTTTCTGTAAGTAATTTCTGAAGATTAGTTAATTCTAAATTAAGGGTATCAAAATCATTTTGATTGGTTTCAATATTCTTTTCTACTACAGTTGCAGAATCTGTTTGATTTTTTAAAAGTGTTTTTAGCTCACCTTCAATAGAGGTTGCTCTTGTGAGCACTTCATTTATACTTTGAAGTGTGGTTGTAGAAGTATTTTGATTTTCTGTTAAAGTTGTAAATTCCTGACGTTTTAATTCTAAGAAAACGGTAACATCAGATGTTGCTTTTTCAAGATTCTGGACAAGGGTAGCATTTCGGTCAATGAAACCATTTAATTTACCTTGAATTACATTTAGCTCTTTTAATAATTTCTCCGTTTCAGTTTTTGTAGTGTCTGTTTTGGTTCTGGTTTTATCCCAAAAACCGTTGATTATTTGGTAATAAATCAAACTTTCAACTCTTGTAGAAGCAGAATTGAAATCACCAGATGACAGCCATGAATGTAAATTGGTTAAATCACTTTCGAGATTTACCGTTCCAAAATCGTTTTGAAAATTTTGGCTTTGAGGCAAAAGCATTCCAAGCCCATCATTCAATTCGGTTTTTAGCTGGCTAATAATTCGAAGTATCAGTTGAATGAGTTGAGCTGCATTAAAATTACCAATGATAATTTTAGTTGCATCGCCTTCATTAGGGTGTTGCCCGTTTAATAGTTCAATTAAATCGAGTTGTTCAATTTGCTCAATTGAATTCAAAATATTTTGTCGTTGAGTTATATTCATATCAATTTATTTTAAGTCTTACTTTACCAGTTAGTAATTGCTGCATCAACCCCTTCTTCATCTCTCTCAACTTCTCCGCTTTGGCTTTGAGCAAACTGATTTCCTTATCTGCCATTTGCAGCACTTTTGCAATGGCTGTTTGCTCTTCTATCGTTGGAATAATAAATTTCATTGAGCAAAGCCCATCAAATGATAAACTATCTCTAACGCTTCCCTGCACAAACATTGGAATATGACCATAAAACCATTGCGTTTTTAGATGAAAGTAAAGAAAGTCAGCCAGTAGATGTTTTTCGTCTGTCGAAAACACAACATACATTGGGCTCAATATCCCTTCATCAAAATTCCTCAGTAAATCAAGCGAGCCGACATTAACTCTTGAAGGGTTATATGCAAATTGACCCTTCCTTACAATTTTATAGTTTGTCGCATCTTCACTAGCTACCGACCTGTCAAATTGATCAGATTGGTTGATAAATCCTCTTGAGTTGGTAACAGATAAAACTCTTGAAACATTTAGGTCTTTATTTCTTTCTGAAATTTCTTTTATAAATTTCCCTACTACTTTTGGTTTTATTTCCCCGCTAAACCCCTTCAACCTTTTCCTCCCCGTAAGCAATTGCTGCATGAGCCATTTTTTGCGGAGTTCTTTTTGGGCTATGAGTTTTTCGGTGGTGTGGATGGCGGCATCTGCTGTGCTTAGTACTTGAGCTATAGCGTGTTGTTCGGAGTGTGGGGGGAGTGGGATTTTGAATTGTTGTAAATCATCGAGATTTAAAACAGGCTGAGCTCCTCCTACTTTATAAACATACAATAGTCTTTCTATTCTATTCTCTAAAAAATATCTTACAAATTCAGAATTAGCTTTAGTAGAATCAATTGAAATTCTAGCGACAGATCTTGAAATGTTTGAGCAATCAAGTTCATCTGGAACTACTGCTATTTTACCGATGTTTGCTCCTACCACAGTTATCAGAATATCTCCTTTGTTAACTCTAGATCGGATATAAGGTCGATCAATTTCTTCTGATACCTTGAACAAATTGGATATCTTCCCCCAGCCAGCGGAGTAATCTTGGCTACGAATCATCACTATCCCATTTTCGTTGTAGTCACCTGGTTGCACAATACCGTATGTAATGCTTTTATTTTTTTGCAAAAGCTTATTTAATGGTACAAATTCTTCGAACACCATTATCATTGTTTATAAAGATTTTAAATAAATGTCAATTTCTTCCTGCACCTCCACTAATTCACCTTCCAATTGTTCAATCTCTTTTTGCACCGCAGCAATATCCACTTCCGCTTCCTCCTCAAAAGTGTCTACATATCGTGGGATGTTCAGGTTAAAATCGTTTTCCTGTATTTCTTCGGGTGTAGCCACATAACTGTATTTATCTTCCACGACTCCAGTCTGTAGTTTACCGGCAGCAAAATCGCGATAGGTTTTTACAATGTGTTCAATATCGCTTTCACGTAGCTTGTTTTGGTTTTTAGCACTTTCGTAATGCTTGCTGGCATCAATAAACAGTACATTATTGCTCAATTTTTGCTTGTTAAAAACCAAGATTGCTGCCGGAATTCCTGTACCAAAAAACAAGTTGGCAGGTAAACCAATCACCGCTTCGAGCAAGTTTTCTTCTATGGTTCGTTGGCGTATGCGGCCTTCGCTGCTACCTCGGAATAAAACACCATGCGGTACAACCACACCTGCTTTTCCGTGTTCGTTCAACGTTTCTATCATGTGGCTGATAAATGCCCAGTCGCCTTTGCTTTTGGGAGGTACCCCTCTCCAAAAACGGTTGTATTTATCCGTTTCGGGATCGTAACTGATGGTGGTTTTGTCGCCTTCCTTGTCTTCTACCTTACCCCATTTATCCAGAGAGAATGGCGGATTGGCCACTACGGTATCGAACTTCATCAAGGTATCGCCTTCTTTTAGTTTGGGGTTGCGTATGGTATCGCCCCAGCGTATGGTAGCATTGTCGAAGCCATGCAAAAACATGTTCATTACTGCCAAAGCCCAGGTGCTGCCATTGGCTTCTTGTCCGAATAAAGAGAAATTATCAGAACCCACTTCCTGTCCGGCCTTAATGAGCAGGGAAGCAGAACCACAAGTAGGATCACAAATACGTGAACCCGGTTTTGATTGAGTGAGCTTGGCTAAAAGGGTAGATACTTCACTGGGTGTATAAAACTCCCCGGCTTTCTTGCCGGCATCACTGGCAAAGTTTGAAATCAAATATTCATAAGCACCTCCGATAATATCATTTCCCTCTAAATGCGAAGGACGCAGATTCAAATTTTCTTTATTAAAGTCGAGCAGTAAATTCTTCAGACGGGTGTTTTTGTCTTTAGGTTCGCCTAGCTTGCTGGTATTAAAGTCGATGTTTTGGAAAATACCGGCACCATCTTCACTGTATAGTTTTTCACGGTTGGCTTCTTCTAAGTCTGTTAAGGCAATATTGATGAGCTCACCAATATTGGCTTCATTGCGTGAATCGTACAGAAACTTAAAATGGCTGTGGTCCGGCACAATAAAACGTTCGTGTTGCATGGCACGTTTGGCTCGTTCCACATCACCGTTGTATTTTGCTAAGTAGCCTTCCATTTTATCGTCATGCACATCGCTGAGGTATTTCAGGAACAGCATGGTGAGCACATAGTCTTTGTAAACGCTTGGGTCTATGCTACCCCTAAAGGTGTCGCAAGCTTTCCAAACTGCATCGTTGATGTCTTTCTGTGTAATTTTAGCCATAATATTTATTTTATTGCGTTGATGATTTGTTGTTGAATTTGTTTTTCTCTTAGTGTTTCAATTTTCTGTTTCAAGGATTTTTCCTTGTTGCGGAGTTTGGTGATTTGCAGAACCGCCTTTTGTATTTCAATGCTCGGCACTCTTATTTCAAGATTTTCTAAAACCTGTTTTGAAATAGAAGGAATGGAAGTACCGATGGCCTGACCTTTTAAAAGTGTTTGGGTGTTATGGTTATTTAGAAACCAAGCCAAAAACTGAGACAACACTTTCTTGTCAGTTGGCCGGATCACAAAAAACGAGGTGGATGCCACAGAAGGTTCATTGTGGTTTTCAAAAACGGTAGCGAAGTTTTTTGATCCCTTTGCGGCAAAAAGCACGTCGCCGTCTTTTAATAGGTGTTTTTCAGAAATCCCTTCAGCCATCAAATCAGAATGAAGAACTGAGTGAAGTTGCCCATATTCGTCAAAATGCTTGGACTGTAGATATACTAATTCACCAATGCCTGTGGGTTTAGCAAAGATTCCGGTTTGTATGTTGCTGATATGTTTTAGTTTATGAAACAAGATCTGATGATTTATATTTTCCTCAGCAAAGGTCAGATAATTTTTCAATATGCCAAATTTATTTTTGTGTAATGGTTCTACAAATTTTACCAGTCAGTCTATCGTATATCACGAAAATCCTCTTAAATAGCTGTAAACAGGTGATATGTGGCCATAATTAGTCAACAGAACATGCTTTTCAAATGTACTAAAAAAAATATGCTCAGCTTATAATAATTCCGGATCTTCTTGTTTTTAATCTGACAATTTCGAAAATGAACAGAAATTAGTTTGCAATCGCGCTGGTTATGATTAAGGTTGCCCAAATACTATACTGAACCCCGAATTTGGTATTTCAAATTAGCATTTTGCTCCAATTTTAAAATATTTATTATCTTATCTTAAATTTTTATTTAATGTGTTTTAATAATTATTATATCTATTTAAATTATTATTTAATGTGTTTTAATATAATTTATCAATCTTTTAATAAATGTTATTTTACATTAATAATTTATTTTATGTGTTATAAATAATATTATATACCTTTAAATATTTATTTAATGTATAATAATAATAATAATTACTATTTAAATAATTATTTAAAGTGTGATAATAATTATTTAAAAATGTGAGTATATTGCGTTTGAAATTCAGAAAAACGGAATTAAAAGTTGCCGGACAAGGCACGTCCTAAGTATATATTAACTGCTTAAACATAGACCCTTATGCCCTACCACAATATTGAAGCTACCCTTACACCGACGGATCAGCAACTCATTTTCGACCAACTCAATACGATCCGGACTAAACTTCCTTTTCTCATCAACCTGACCTCCAAGGAAAAACGCATGGGGAGGCTCACCCATAATAAACCGGCCTTTCGTCACATCGCTTTGGAGTCAGCCCAATTGCGCCCGGAGCTGTTGCCTCCGGCTCAGCCCCTGGAAGCCTGGGCGAAAGATGAAAACTTACTGACCACCCTTCAGCCTATTCTACAAGAAATAAACCTCCTGAAAGAGGCCCTGGAAGATACCGTTTTGGCCCTTCGCATGGAATCGCATAGTGCATCCAAAAACTTTCTAAACTTCGCACGCATATCTGCCGGAACCAATGTACCCGGTATTGATGCAATCGTGAAGAGAATGGAAGAGGCATTGAATGGGAAGGGGTGATGTGGGGGGTAATCTTCTTTATAACTTGTTGCGCAGAATGTAAGCAATTTAATTTGATTTTACAATTTTTATACTGACAAAAAGCGTCAGATTGTCGACCATTTTGTGCTATTTGTGACAAAAGGTAGTGTGAAATACTTCTTTTGTCATACATAATTACCGATTGTTGGTTGGCATAAGATTTGACTTACGTATAAGTTTGTTAAATCCTAAAATAGAAAATATGATATAGATAAATAAAAAAATGTTCCTCTCCGTCGGCAAACTTAAAGGAACACTTAGATGTAAAAAGGAAGTGAAAAATTCAATGGGATATTGAATTAAGCGGGGGCTTATCACCCTCTATTCACTCCGTTTTGTTTGAGGGTGCAAAAGTAGTACCACATTCCACAAATCCAAATTCTATGTGGAGTTATTAACAAAATAATTTGCCGAAGATCTCCTCTGGCTATATCGTTTTACGGCTATTAAAATGTGAAACACAACTTTTAAAAAAAATAAAATGGCTTTTAAAAAAACAGATTTGAAATTCAGCGAGTATAGCTGGACAGCACTTAACGGAGATAATCCTAAAATTTCAGGTGAACCTGATAACACATTACTTAGTAGAAAGGAAGGCTACGAGGTATTGTATTTTATTAATAAAACTATGGAGAAGCGAAATTGGATACATGCTTCTTCTGGACATCGAATTGAAAAAATGATTCACGAACATGTGCCTAAGAACATTCATAGTCAAATTGAAATTTATAATTGGATAATCGCTAACTGGTAAAAAATATAATATGAATAGAAATTTACAAAAATGGAATTTACAACCGGCAGACAGAATTGTGGTGCCGAAGAGCGATTTACGTATGGTACAACACCATGCTATCTATTTAGGAAAAGATGAGTACGGAACAGATTGGATTGCCGAAAACAAATTCGGCAAGGGCGTACAAATAGTTACGGCTTCGGAATTTTTTAGTGATGTAATTGAAATTACAAGAGTTGAACCATTTAAAGGAAAGCAACATCAACGAAATGAAGCTGTACAATTGGCCGTCTCTTTGGAAGGGCAGAACTATGATTTGTTTGCATTCAATTGCGAACATTATGCGAATGTGGTCCAATATAAAGTACCGGTGAGTCATCAAGCAAAGACAGGAGTGGGCATAGGGCTACTTGCATTGTTACTTGGTTTAATATTTATTAACGATTAAAAAAACATAATGGCAAATTATACAAATAAATTAGAAAAACTGAAAAATAGAAGACAGGATATCATAACGAAAGCATTTTCGTTGAATGAAAATTTTAACAAGAAAACGTATGGAGAAAGTACGACATATGCCCTTGAAGCTATGGAAGAAATTAGTGCTGAATACACAAATAATACTTATAAGCAAGTTATGAGGGTACAAAATCATTTGAAGCCCGGCTTGAACGAATATGGAATTGATGTAGATTTCAGATACCAAGGTTCAGTTCCTACAAACACTCATATTAAGTTATATAGTGATATAGATTTATTGGCAATACACCAAAAATTCTACACTTTAGAACCTCCATTACGACCTACATACCCATATCTAGGAGATACTTTAGCGGATTTAAAAGAACTGAGAAGTAGAGCTTTTAGAATACTTGATACTGTTTTTACAAGTTGTGATATAGATGATTCGGGAGGTAAAGCATTGACTATTTCTGGTGGTTCATTGAATAGGAAAATTGATATTATTTCAAGCAATTGGCATAACACTGTTAGATATCAGAATTCAAATGATGAAGTTTATCGTGGTGTTAAGATATTAGATAGAGATAATAACAAGGAAATACTAAATTTTCCATTCATGCATATTCACTGCATTAATCAAAAGGATATTGAAGTGGGCGGCAATGAAAAAAGAGTTATTAGGTTGCTTAAAAGTATAAAGGCTGATGCTGATGAAAACATAAATGTATCAAGTTATGATATTGCATCTTTAGTTTATCGCATGGATAATTCATACTTACATACAAGTAGAAATCAACGAATTGTATTAATAAACAATACTAATCAATTTCTAACAAAGGTTATAAACGATAAAACGTTCAGAGAGAGTTTATATGTTGCGAATGGGACAAGAAGGCTCTTTTGCAATGATGGGACCAGGTTAGAGGAGGTGGTAAAACTTCAGAAGGAAGTTGAAGCCTTGGTATTTGAAATAGCAAAGGAATTAAAACCACTTAATGAAAGTATAGAAAAATCTATTGTATATTATTAAATGAAAAAAGAGACTATTAATATACTAAGCCTTGATGGCGGAGGCTCCAAGGGTGTATACACCCTTGGAGTTCTTTCTGAATTAGAAAAAGCTTTCGGATGTAAACTTTATGAAAGATTTGATTTGATTTATGGAACCAGCACCGGTTCAATTATTGCATCCTTATTAGCATTAGGATTGGGAGTTGATGAAATTAAGAAACATTATTTTGAAATCATTCCTGCTATTATGACTTGCTCACGTTCAAGCAATAAAACTAAAACTTTGGAGACGTTTGCTGAGAAAATGTATATGGACAAAGGGTTTAGTGATTTCAAAACAAATGTTGGTATCGTAGCGATGAACTATGAAACGCAAAAACCATTAATTTTTAAAACCAATTCGGCAATGGCGCATGGAGTAAAAAGTAGTTTTGAGCCAGCATTTGGTTTAAAAATAAAAGATGCTGTAATTGCTTCTTGTTCAGCTACACCGATTTTCAAAGAGAAAATACTACATACTAATAATAAGGGTACACTTGTCGCTATAGACGGAGGGTTTATTGCAAACAACCCAACCTTATTTGCAATTATTGATTCGGAGAAGGCGCTAGGTTATAGTATAGAAAATACTAGGGTCCTAAGTATTGGAGTTGGAAATTATATAGAAAAACCCCTTCTCAAATTTCATGGAATCATTAGCTTATTCAAAATATTTAAAATAGTGAGTAGGATTCTAAATGCAAGCTCTAATACCACTGAGGTATTGGCCAATTTGCTTTTCCCGAATTTAAGAATGGTAAGAATAAACGATACATTTAATGAGCCTGAATTTGGAACAAATATGGTCGAAAAAGATATTAAGAAATTGGAAAAGATGTTTCAACTCGGTGTTCAATCTTATGCAAAATATGAAAAGGAGCTATTAAAATTGGGAATTTTTTAATACCGGCTTTAATATATATGTATCAAAAAGTGGAATTGGGTTCGTTTATTTATACACACAAAAAAACCGCCCCTTTCGGGGCGGCTAAAACCAATTAAACAATATGAAAACAAATCAGAAAAAAACTTAGGACGCTGTTGGAATTCCTTGCTCTGCCTGGGCCTTCTCATAAAAGGACCCCAGATCTTCGGCCAGTGAATTCATACCCGGTGTATTGGTACCTCCCATCACTTTCGCAAACTGATAAAAATTGTCGGAAAATGCTTTGGCTTCAATACCGGCAGCCATGCGTGTGTCGGAAACGGCCTCGAGTAATTGGGTTAACTCTTGTTCGAATGTTCGCAAGTCCATAGATAATTGCAGGTCTTTTCTTGCTTCGGCAACATCCATCGCAGGCGGTATGATGTTGGCATTATGCTCTGCGAAGGTTATGGCTTTCGTTACATACGAGTAACCGTCATCACCCATTTTACTGAAGGACTTTCTCTCATCCGGGGTGAGGTTGATGAGAAAGTTTAAATTTGACTTGATGGTCGCTACTGCATCATATAAAGCGGTGTTTTGTGCGGGTGTTATTGTCCCGCTTAAATTGTTGTAAGGCATTTTAAAAAATTTAAATAGTTATAAAATTTGTTTAGTTAAAAAATATTTGTGCTTCCGTACAACAGCGCTATCGTTCAGAAGTACAATGCAAAAGTAGAAGGGGGTATTTTTCAAAAGTGTCACTTAAGTGACAAAATCGGGCCACGGATAAAAAAGATAAGCACAGAGGATTTCAGGGAGGAGCACACTGAGTAGGGAACACAGATTATACAGATTGCAGAGATATTTTGGATCGCACTTTAATTCTATAATTCTGAAAATTCAAATTCAGACAATTACACAGATCACAGATTGCACGGATGATTTGGTGGGAGAATTAATTCTGAAAATTCTTAAATTCTGAAAATTCAGATTCAGACAATTACACAATTAACAGATTACTCGGATCACAGATTACACAGATTGCACAGATGTATTGGATTGTACTTTAATTCTGAAAATTCTGATTCAGACAAATTGCGCATTCTGAAAATTCTAAAATTCTGTAAATTCTGATTCGGACAATTAAGCATTCAGACAACCCATCACTCCCCCTCACTTCTTATTCGGCTCAGGGTTTGGCGAGCTACTCCCAAGTAATTGGCCAATTGTGTCACACTCAACTTCTGAACCATTTCGGGTCTGGAATGAAAGAGTTGATAATACCTGACCTTGGGTGATAGTGTGAGGAATTCTTTTTCCCTGCGCGTTTTATGTTTGTAATAATATTCGGCCCGATCGGCTCTCAATTGATTGGCGATTAAAGAATGTTTATAAGACGCTTTCATTTCATTCACCTCCAACACTTCTACTTCACAATCGGTGAGCGCCACCACCTCCACATCCGATGCCTCTCCGGTGAGAAAGGATGTATATGCAGAGAAAAAACTTCCGGGAAAGAAAAATTCTAAAATGCGTTCTATGATTACGGATTCTTTTTTCTTCGATTTGCCTTTGGTCGATTTGGGTGCAGGCTTTTCTACCCGCATACTAATCTTAACCATACCTGATTTTAAAAAGTAGGCATACCTTTCTATTTGTCCGTATCGGGTAATCACCTGATTCTTGCGGAATGTTTTATTGCGTACAGGAAAGGGCAATGCCTCATCAGGGTGATATTGGGTTTCCGGTATAGAGGCAATGAAATGACGGATATCAGGATGTAATGTTTCTGGCAAGTTATTTGAATTTTTTAAGGTATTTCAAAAATAAGCTTGTACCATTTTACTTCAAAATAATAACATTCAAAAAATCCGTTTCACTTTTAATAGGGCCCGATGCTGAATTCCTACTTTGCTCCTGCTACGGAGTTGTCATCCCGTTGTTCCGGCTTCTTTAGTCTCGTCGTATCCATAAATTTATGCCGGGACAGACCGGGATCTGACGTTACTTATCGCGAATGAATCAGAGAAAATCATTCCCACTAAACGCTAAAATTTAATACCCGGGATCTGATGAAATTTATCTCGACTGAATCAGAGAATATCGCACCCACTAAAAACTAAAAATTAAACACTAAAAACTAGCCCTGCTTCCTTTTCAAATACAAATACAAACTCTCCACTTTGGCCCTCGCCCATGGCGTCTTCCTTAAAAACGTCAAACTCGATTTAATACTCGGATCGAAATGAAAACAATTGATCTTCACTTGCTCCGCCAAATACTCCCAACCATAATTTTCCACCATCCACGTCAAGATGTTTTCCAGTGTAATACCGTGCAAAGGATCTTTATTGGGTAAGGACATGGTGCGAAAATAAGGGAGAATGGGGAAGAATGGAAGATGATTCCATATAACAATGCCCACTTCCTGCCGTAACGGATATTCTATTATATTTGTCTGGACAATCTTTATCATCATCTTGTTTTGAGTAAGTACTTGGCTTCAAAGTGTAAATTGTTTTTGAAGAATTATTTTTATAAGATGACCTGGAAGAAGTCGACCTCACCGGATAAGTTATAGATATGGCAAAAACAAATAACGAAGCTAACACTAACGATATCATATTTTACAACTCCCCTAACGGTGATGTAAAAGTTGAAGTGCTTTTTAATGAAGAAACATTTTGGCTCACTCAAAAGCGAATGGCTGAATTGTTTGGGGTGGATGTTAGAACAGTGAATGAACATTTGCAAAACATATACAAAACCAATGAATTGGATAAAGAAGCAACAATCCGGAAAATCCGGATTGTTCAAAAAGAAGGTAAGCGGGATGTTGCCAGGGAGCTTGACTTCTTTAATCTTGATGCAATCATAGCTGTTGGCTACCGTGTAAATAGTTTTGAAGCGACTCAATTCCGTATCTGGGCGACCAAAACCCTCCGGGAGTTTATTATCAAAGGGTTTGTGATGGATGATGAAAGGCTCAAACAGGGTAAGCGTTTTGGCAAAGACTACTTTGATGAACTCTTAGAACGCATCCGGGAAATAAGAGCCAGTGAAAGGCGTTTTTACCTCAAAATAACCGACATTTATGAGCAATGCAGTATCGACTACAAGAAGGATGCTGAATTAACAAAACAGTTTTTTAAAACGGTGCAAAACAAATTGCACTGGGCGATAACCGGAAAAACAGCAGCTGAATTGATTGCAGAAAGAGCCGGTGCCGATAAACCGAATATGGGTTTGCAAACCTGGAAAAATGCACCAAAGGGAAAAGTACTGAAAAGCGATATCGGCATTGCTAAAAACTACCTCATAGAAAATGAAATCAAAGAGTTAGAAAGGGTAGTTACCATGTATCTAGATTTTGCCGAACTACAGGCTTCAAGACAGATACCCATGAAAATGGCTGACTGGGTGAGCCGACTGGATGCCTTCTTACAATTCAACGAATATGAAATACTCAAAGATGCCGGAACGGTAAGCCATGAGGTAGCCATGAAACTCGTAGAAAAAGAATATGCAAAATTCAGGGTAGGACAAGACCAAAATTTCGAAAGCGATTTTGAACAGGCCATGAAAACAGTCATGCATTCTTCTAAGGGCAAAAAACGGGAATAGCTCATAAGCCTATTGAACCATATAATGGCGCTTAGTCCGGAAATGATGTAATATTCATCAAAATTTCTGCTTCCTCACGCTTGGAAACTCAGCGGTCACCCCCCCACAACAAACTCCCATCCCCATAACTCAAAAATCGAAACTCATGATCCATAGCATATTGATAGATCGTCTTCCAATCCGAACCGACGATGGAGGCAATGAGCAACAACAAGGTGGAAGCCGGTTGATGAAAATTGGTAATGAGGGCCGATGCTATTTTTAATCGGTAAGGCGGCGCAATAAGGATTTGTGTTTTGCAGAGGATACGGTTCAGACTATTCTGATTCATCCAAGAGACCAGTGCCTGTAAGGCATCCAATGCCGAAAGGGTTGACTTAAGGTCATAGGCCTCCCATTGTTTAATTTCCAAATCTTCTAAAGTAGAATCCGGATGCTGTATCGCTTTCGTCCCCATCCAGTATAAAGATTCCAGGGTGCGTAGTGAGGTTGTTCCCACACTGATAATGGGTCGACCTGCTTGCATAGCCTCTATCATTTGCATTAACGTCTCACGGCTCACATCCATCCACTCGGCATGCATGGTATGATCTTCCATCGTTTCAGACTTCACCGGCTTGAAGGTGCCTGCACCCACATGAAGGGTCACGAAGCTTTGTTGTATGCCTTTGGAACGGAGTGCATCAAACAGTGCCGGTGTAAAATGCAATCCGGCAGTCGGTGCTGCCACCGACCCGTCATGCATGGCATAAGTGGTCTGATATCGTGTCGCATCGCTGTCCTCACTTTCCCGTTTCAAGTAAGGCGGTATGGGCATTTTTCCGATACGCTCGAGGATTTCTGCAAAGGACCATTCAGCAGGCTGCCATCGCAATTCGACCACAAAGGCATCGGAAGTCCTTGAGATGATTTCTGCTTCCAATAAGAGTTCATCTGTCTGATAGGTCAAGACCTTCTCCTTCCACTTACTCGCCCGACCGATCATACATTGCCAGCGTACCGATCCTGTTTGGGTCATGGCCGTAGAGGGTTCCATATTTTTGTCGGCCGGCTCAAGACAAAAAATTTCGATCAAGGCTCCCGTTGAATTGCGAAAGAAAAGACGCGCCGGTATGACGCGGGTATTGTTTAAAATCAATAGGGCATGCTCCGGTAAATGATCCGTCAAATTTGCATAATTGTCTTCATGTATTTCTCCGGCTTTATATGCCAGGAGTTTGCTTTGGTCTCTGTCCGCTAAAGGATATTTTGCAATGCGATCATCGGGGAGCTCGTAGGTATAGTCGGCGATCTGTATTTCTTTCGGATGCATGTGCACAAAAATAAGAGATAGGCTGTAAACTCCATGTTTATCGTTGGGTTGCTTATAGTGGATAATTTATAGTGGATAATATGCAGTGGATTAAAATCCACTGCTATGAATCGGCCATGCCTACGGCATTACGTAATGCGTAGTACCATCGGCACGACTGACTCGTAACGATGGAATTTATTCCGTCGCATGAGCAGCCGTTATTTAGTAGTGCTTTCTTGGCTGCGGATTAAAATCCACTGTTATTAATCGACCATGCCTACGGCATTACGTAATACCTAGTGCCAGCGGCACGACCGACTCGTAACGATGGAATTTATTCCGTCGGATTAGCCACTAATGGAGCATGCCTATAACATCAGGTATTTCATGATGTCCATATTATAGCCTGCTATAATCGTACATCAGAAATCTCATTTACGATGAAAATATTACTAAGAATCCACTATTTTTGATTTCTCATTGTTATTGAAAAAACCTTCGTTATGGCAAACACCTATTCATCTATTGTTATTCATGCTGTATTTGTTGTTAAATACAGAAAAGCACTAATAGACCCTTCTTGGAAATCAAAATTGATTGGAGTCATCACAGAACTTTTTCTTGAAACTGAATGTCCTAGTATTATCGTCAATGGTACTAGCGATCATATTCATTGTTTATTTCGGCTTAAAACATCGATTTCAGTTGCAGGGGTAATGAAAATTGTAAAGGCGAAATCGTCAAAATGGATCAATGAAAATCACTTTTTGACTTCGCGATTTGAATGGCAAAAGGGATATAGTGCATTTTCATGTGACTACCGCAAAATACAAGGCATCATGGAATACATAAAAAATCAGGAAATTCACCACATGGAATCATCAGTCTATGAAGAACAAATGATATTGCTAAACCAACATAGCATTTCTTACGATTCAAAATATCTTTTTGAAGATCTTTTGTGAGTAGCGGATTTTATGCAGCGGATTATGCGTAGTGGATTTTATGCAGCGGATTAAAATCCACTGGTAATAGTCGGCCATGCCTACGGCATTACGTAATGCCTAGTGCCATCGGCACGACCGACTTGTAACGATGGAATTTATTCCGTCGGATTAGCCACTAATCATCCGCTCCCCCGCCCAATTGAATCACACCGCCGCTGATGCCTACCCGAATACCATACACAGGTAGTTTGAAATTGGTGTAGCCCACCACAGCATCCACACGGAAAAATCGATACAGTTTGAATCCTACATTTTCCAATCCGGCAGACACCTCAATATAATTATTGTTCTGGTTCACATAGTATGCATTCGATGCTGCCACCAAATACCATTTCAAATTTCGGAAGAGCGGAACCTTATTGGTGAGCAAACCATAAAAATGGTGCTCGGCATGCAAAGTGGTGTAAAAAGATTCTGTATTACTGTTGGCATAATAGGGCGATAACTGAAAGCTATTTAAATAAGGTGTGGCCAATACAATTTGATTACCATTGAAGTGGGTATAGTCTGCCAATGCCAGGGCATTCTTATAAATGAATCCGCCTACCGAGGCATTATACTTAAACGTTCCCCACAAATGCAGATCCATATCGTCTTGCATGTGGATGCGCCATTTGAGATAATCAACATCACTGTTCAATACCGGAAGCCCCGCCGTCAAACCGCCCGAAAAAGTAGGATACTTCGAGTGACAGGCTTCGATACGATCGGGGTATTTGATGAACTTACGACCCGGTTGATAAGAGACCTGTAACCCGGCCATCAAAGCCTGATGACGAGGTTCGATACCGCTGATTTTTTCAATCGGATAGTTGGGGGTAAAGGCGATATTATTTTTACGGAAGGAAAACAAATTGGTATTGCTTAAACCATATCGATCCTGATAGGTTACATCTGCATCCAAGGTAAAACCACTGATATGCCGGTAATTGACATTCGCCCTTCCAAACCATGCCTGATAGGTTTTCAGATAGTTTCGGCCATAGAATAAAGTATAACAAGAATTAATGAGTTCGTTGACCGGGTCTTCATTGTTGTACTGATACACATAACGCCCTCCCGATAATTCAATTTTGGTTTTATGGGTTTTGCCAAACTGATACCGGGCATACCCCTTTGCATTAAACTGTTCATTACTCACCCCATACCGCATGCGTATACCGGTACTCCAGCGCCTGTCCTCATCGATCTTATGGTTGTAGCGAAAGCCCCAGGTATAGTTGAACCCTTCAGCAGTATTCCAGTTGAAATTATTCAACCCAATAACAGGCATGGTGCTGAAACGGCCTTGCTTACCTACTTGATGTCGATAGCCACTGAACACAATATCTTTCAATGTATTCCTGGATGGCTTCACGGTATCGGGTTTGTTTTTTTCGGCCACCTCAATACTATCCTTCTTGATATAATCTGCTGCTTCTTCTTTGTCTAAAGGCACCGGTCGTAAAGTATCCCAATAGGATGATTGATGTTTGAGGGCATCGGCTTCATACTCCTTTTCAAATTTGTTGAAGACATTTTTCGCATCGTAATCAAACACATAATCGGTAAACACATTCACAAAACGACCGGTAATACCAAAACCCAATATTTTTATTTTGATCAGGAAATTCTGATCCTTGACCATCAGCAAATCCTTCACCGGCACAAACACTTGCTGGATGTGAATCGTATCTGCCACATCGAGTTGATACTCTTTGCTCACCTGAAGATCGGCACTATGCAGTCGCCATTCATTCTCAACCACATCTATAATACCCGAAAACAAGGGTTCAAATTTTCTGCGCGGAATGACCTTGATGCGATTGATGAGTTTGCCGTCTTCCATATAGGCACTCAGTAATTCATATTTATAACTCAGCATCGCTGTTTCTGCTATCGGCGAAATAAATCCGCGCTGATTAAAATCTTTGCCAAGGTCTACATTATTGTCGTACAAGTTGATAAACAGCGGATCACTGAAACCATAGCCCTTGCTTTGTCCGCTGACCTTACTGCTTTTTACATACACCTTCAATTTATCGGGACGTTTATAGGCGACTTCGGTAAAGGATTCAGATAAGTAGATAATCCCCTTCTGTGATTCGAGTTCTTCCTTGTTGGACTTTCCGCTACCGTCATCATTTTTCCCCATCAAGGCATACAACATTTTAGAATCGGAAACCTCATCGAGCTTGAAATTTCCTTTGATATAGGCATTGGCCCTAAACCCATCGATCTGTTTGTTGTAGAAGGATCTTTTTTTAATGGTCTTTTTCATGATGGCATTCGCCGGATTCTCTCCATTCTTGATGGTCACTTCTTTGAGAGAAACCCCATTCGCTTTGAGTTGAAAATTACGCGTCGTTTGACTTTGAATGTCCAGGGCCACTTCTTCTTTTTGATATCCCACATACTGACAAACGATCGTGTGTTTGCCGGGCTCAATGTCAAAACTATACTGCCCTTCCACATTCGTGGTGGTGCCCTTGGTGGTGCCCTTGATATAGACACTGGCAAATGGCAATGGCTCGCCTTTTTCGTCGGTCACTTTTCCTTTTAAGGTTACGGCATATAACCCAACAGGACATAAGAAAACAAATAGAATGAGTAAGACTATATTCTTCATTTCGTAAACTTAAATCAAAATCAATTATTCCTTTTCAAACAAAAGATCCATTCCTCCCTGAAACAAATGAAAAGAAGAAATGGCATCAGTTGCATCTCTTACAAATGTGATCTTAATCCCGGCAGCATCAAACTTATAGTCTAATTCGCCAACCTTCTCCAATGGGAAAGCGGCCTGATCTGTACCCTGAGCGGTGAGACCTGATCCGGTATCCCTGATCGTAATTTTCATACTGACCTTTGAATTTCCATAAACCCCTTCAGGACCTCTGGAGAGATTTGTGCCCGGCATTTTTTTCTGAAACGTTGGAATACTATATGGTTCGTTGTATCGAATATTCAGTATACCAATGGCAATATCGTTCATCGGATAGTTGAAGCCGTTGCCGACGATACTAAAACAAGTACTGTCCTTTTCGAAATAGCCCAGCATCGATTCAAATCCATCGATACCACCGGTGTGGCCATAGGCCGTTTCTTCATTGAAGGGAAATTTAAACATCCCCAGTCCATAACCATCCTTCAAGGTCTTCATGCTTTGGAGCGATGCTTTACTCACCAATTTTCCCTGAAACAAGGCTGTAATGAACAGACAAAGATCCGTAGCTGTACTTTGAATATTACCCGCTCCTCTCGGTACACTTTCATCGGTATCCGCTTCACGTTTCCATTGTCCGTTTTCGAAAGAATAAGATTTTGCAATGCGATGATCATGTTTGGGCGCTGTGAATACTGAAGTGTTTTGCAAGGATATTTTTTTACAAATTCTTTCTTGTAATTGATTGGCATAGGTATCCTTACTGATCTTTTCGATGATATAGGTGAGGAGTACATAATTGGTATTGCTGTATTCTCCTTTTTCACCGGGTTTAAAATCCGGTGTCATTTTTTCAAAACGCTTAATCATATCCGCTTCCGATATCGCTTGCTGATGATAAGACAAATAATCACTGTCGGAAGTAAAATTGTGCAATCCACTGTGATGTGAAAGCAGATGTTGTATGGTAATCTTTTGACTATTGGGCAGGCCCGGAAAAAAGGTACTCAAAGGTGTTTCCAATTTTAATTTTTTCTCTTCCACCAACTGCATGATCATCACGGCTGTAAACATTTTTGAAATAGACCCGATTCGATATAATGTTTGAGGGATGGCAGGTGTATGGTGTTCTACCTCAGCCATACCGATACTCCGCTGATAGGAGACTTGTCCTTTGTCCATCACACAAACACTCACCATGGCTTTTTGATGCTGATTGAGCTGATCGAACAGACTGTCCATTTTAGCGGTATTGAGTTGAGCCGAAATTCCAAATGGCAGACTAAAAAGTAAAATGGCGGTCAATGTTTTGATCATTCTCATGGCTTAAAATTTGCGATAAAAATAGAGTGTATCAACCGTATTCAGACACAATTAGGACAAAGGGTTTAAGTCCTCGATAAATGGTCTTGGATGACCTTTGTTTACGGAACAGGATCATATCCATGTCCGCCCCAGGGCGCACAGCGGGAAATACGCTTCACACTGAGCCAAAAACCTTTGATCAATCCATGCTTCTGTAAAGCCTCACTGGCATATTCCGAACAGGTTGGGGTATACCGGCATTTATTCGCACCCAGTAAGGGCGACAAAACCAATTGATAAATTTTTATCACAAAGCGTAATATAGAAGTGATGAAGCGGGTAATCATGCAGTGGCAAAGTTAAGTCTCAATGCAGCATATACTTTTTCAATTTTTTGCTCTGCCGAAAAATGATACCTTTAACGCCTTCATGAGTTATCGTTTTTCTGTATACCGACAGGTCAGTGAACTTCCCCCGGAATGGGACCAACAAATGCGACCTGACTATCCGATGCATAGCCGGGAATTGAGTATTCAGGAAATGGCGGACCTCGATCACCTGGAATATTATTATGTGATCACTTATGAAAATGATCAGCCGGTGATGTATTCTTATTATCAACACCTGCATGTAACACCGGAGCACTTTAATTGTAAGGATAAAATATTTCAACATTACAGCCTCAACATTTCTCTTCGCATCGTAAAGCCCTCCCTCTTAGTGGTCGGTAATCTTTTTCGGCACGATGCCCCCTATACTTATTTTATCGATCACTCTTTGAGTATTAAAAAGAAGGCCGATATCTATATCAAGGCCTATGAGTATATGCTCGACCATGCCAAAGCCACCGGCATTTTTTTGAAAGATGTACAAAAGGAAATTGCGCCCTATGTACAATCCGACAATACTTATCATCAGCTGCAGGATGATGTATCCATGTATTTTAATGTGCCCCCCGAATGGAAGAGTATGGCCGATTATGAAAAAATACTCAAGCACAAATATTTACAGCGTTACAAAAAAATTGGTAAGCAATTGGATGGCATCGTCGTTCAGGAATTGAACACGGAAGACATCATCAAACATGCCGATGCCATTGAATCCCTTTACCTTCAGGTAACCAATAAGCAGTTGGTGAGTATGGGTAAACTGAAGAAAAGTTTTTTCATCCTCCTCAAAAAACAATTGGGCGAACGATACAAGGTATTCGGCTGGTTTCTCGACGGAAGCATGGTCGCCTTCTCCTCCGCCATCCTGCACGATGGATATTACGACATGAATTATATTGGATTTGATTACGCCATTAATCAGTCTCATGCCATTTATTTAAATATCCTGTTTCATTGTATGCAACAGGCCATTGCCACACAAAGTAAGCGACTGGTTGTAGGTCGTACCGCTCTTGAAGCCAAAGCCATACTCGGCTGCGAACCGGAATATATGTTTGGCTTCTACAAACTTCGGCATGTATTGGTGAACTGGTTTTTCAAACGGGTATCGGCAGGATTCCGTGATCAGATCGGAGAAAAATGGAAAGAAAGACATCCTTTTAAGTCGAGCTATTATCAGTAAATCATCCGGGGGTTATTGGCCGGTCTGACGATTTTGGAAAGGACCTTAACTTATTCATATTTATTTCATCCCAAGCATTTTCTTTCCTTCATTTCTTTTCCTATCTTCATCCTGTAAATTAAAGAATATGGATCAGAATAATAAACGGGTGGCCCTTATTACAGGAGCCACAGGCGGACTTGGAACAGCCATGTGTAAGGAATTGTTTCAAGACGGATATCATGTGGTTGGAAATTACCGCAACAAAGCCAAAGCCGATGAATGGCAGCAAAAACTCAAAGACGAGGGGTTTGATATCGATATGGTAGAAGGGGATGTGTGCAATTTTGAAGCCGTCGGAAATATGATCAAGGAAATCGAGTCCCGCATCGGGAATGTCGATATCCTTGTCAACAATGCCGGCATTACCCGCGACGGACGATTTGCCAAAATGAGCCCCGACGACTGGCATGCCGTCATCGAAACCAATCTGACCAGTGTATTCAATTGCACTCGTCATGTAATCAATGGTATGATTGAACGAAATTTCGGTCGGGTCATCAATATCTCTTCGGTGAACGGACAACGCGGACAATTTGGACAAGCCAACTACTCTGCCGCCAAAGCCGGTATGCATGGTTTTACAAAAACCCTGGCCATGGAAGTCGCGAAATACGGCATTACGGTCAATACGATTTCTCCCGGTTATATTGCCACGGATATGGTGATGGCGGTACCTGAAAAAGTGCGCGACCAAATTGTAGCCCAAATACCGGTTGGTCGGCTCGGCGGCACTCAGGAAGTAGCCCATCTGGTGTCCTTCCTCGCCAGCGATGCCACCAGTTTTATTACCGGCGCCAATTACAGTATCAATGGCGGACAGCATGTCTATTAAGTTGAAATCATTTCAGGGATATTATTCATCTCTAAAATTTTAACACCCAAAACTCCTCCTATCTTTGTGGCATGATATATCACGCCATAGGCACCATGAGCGGAAGTTCCATGGATGGATTAGACATCGCTTATTGCAGACTCGAAGAAACAGGCGGTCAATGGCAATA
This sequence comes from Chitinophagaceae bacterium, assembly GCA_016786845.1. GTDB lineage: Bacteria > Bacteroidota > Bacteroidia > Chitinophagales > Chitinophagaceae > OLB11. Next base: position 329,668 of record JAEUVB010000021.1, read on the forward strand.
CGAAATTGTACATGCAGATTGTATTCCCTTTCATGAGGAATGGAAAAATGCTTTGCCGAATTTGACGTCCTTGTCTGCTAAAGATTTAATGATGGCCCATACCGCCTTCGGTCGTTGGATGGGCGAGGCTATCCTCGAATTTATTTCTACGCACCAACTGCAATACAAGGTCCACCTCATAGCAAGTCACGGACATACCGTATTTCACGACCCGGCCAAAGGTTTGAGTTTTCAATTGGGCGACGGTGCCACCATAGCAGCGACCACCGGTCTTCCTGTCGTCAGCGACTTGCGTAACATGGACGTGGCTCTGGGTGGACAAGGTGCCCCCATCGTACCTATCGGTGAAAAATTATTATGGAAGGACTTCGATTATTTTCTCAATATTGGCGGCATCTCTAATATCAGTATCACGCATCCGCATCGATTGGCTTTTGATGTTTGCCCGGCCAACCGCGTGCTTAATCTGCTCGCTCAAAAACTCGGAAAACCTTATGACGAAAACGGTCATGAAGCTTCTATCGGTACCGTTCATGTCCGGCTGCTTCATGAATTGAATGCGCTCGACTATTACCGGCAAGCACCGCCGAAGTCATTGGCCAATGAATTTGGATCAGAGGTGATCATGAATATACTGCAAGGCTATGAGATTTCGGTTCAGGACAAATTGCGCACCATGGTCGAGCATATCGTGGATCAGGTCGAGCGCGCCCTTCCTTCCGGACTTCAAACCACAGATACCACAAATCAACAAATGATGGTCACCGGTGGAGGTGCTTTAAATACATTTTTGATTCAGTGTTTACAGTCCCGACTTCAAGCCCGGCAAATCGACCTCATCGTGCCGGATTCTACGCTCATTCAATACAAAGAAGCCCTCATTATGGCCCTCATCGGCGTACTGCGTTGGCGCGAAGAAAGCAATGTGCTGCAATCGGTGACCGGTGCCTCTAGGGATAGTGTAGGCGGAGCCCTTTGGATGGGCGAATAGTGTAGAGACAAAAAGGTCTATTTATTTGGGGTTCCAATCCATTCTTCCATCATAGTCTTATAAAACTGGTGGAAACTAACAGATTCTGTCTTCGAAAAGGATGCTTAAACCCTTTACATATGCTGTTTTTTCGTCCTTCCTTTAGTATCCTTATGCCGAAAAAACCAAAATATTCTATTCTTCATGTTTGTTAGATCTATTTCCCATTGAGCTCAACCATAAGTGACCAATTGCACCATATTTATCCCATATTGACGGAACACAGCCGGGTCTATTCTTACATCTAAATTGGAGTCCGCGAAATATGAAAATGTAACCCACCTGAGGAGCATGCCCTTCACTAAATTCATCATCGATGAAATGTGGAGTATAAAAGGTAATACGGGTTTTGATACAGAAGTTGATTCGCCTCTATTACTTACGGCAGCAATCATCCAGGCCGGCGATTTGTGCTTGACTTGCTTTCAATTCATCAGCATCATAACCTGTTAAGTTAATTTGCTCTTTAATTTTTTGCTCACTAAGCGTTTTGGGATTATAAACAACCTTTATTGTTTCATTTTTGGGGTTCATGTCTACAAATCGAACACCCTTCAACTCGTAAACTTTATTTTCGACCCTTGATTTGCAGCTCTCACACTTCACACAATGGTCACAATAAACTTTCGTTTTGATCAATATCTCCTTCTTTTTACTCTGAGCCGATAAGGTAACCATACTAATCAACAATATAAATAGCGTCGTGAGAAGGGTTTTAATCAGCATCATGGGTATTAATTTTATCCAGATAAAATTAGTACATCTCTTTTTCACCACAAATTCTTTATTCGTTTTTCATCGGATGTTTGGTTTACTTAAATCTTGATGACTGTACTTATCTTACCTTTTGTCACCCCATCCCTTTTCCCTATATTTGCCCTTCATGGCAGAGAATTACGTGGTATCGGCGATTAAGTACAGGCCCCAACACTTCAATACGGTGGTGGGTCAGTCGCACATTACCACAACCTTGCAAAATGCCATCCGAACCGGTCAGTTGGCCCATTCGTTTTTGTTTTGCGGTCCCCGCGGTGTAGGCAAAACCACCTGCGCCCGTATCCTGGCCAAAACCATCAATTGTACTAACCTCACTGCCAATATAGAAGCATGCGATGAGTGTCCTTCTTGCCAGTCCTATCGTGATAATACATCTTTCAATGTACATGAATTGGATGCGGCATCCAACAACTCTGTCGATGATATCCGAGAATTGATTGAGCAGGTTCGCTATGCGCCACAGGCCGGGAGTAAGTATAAGGTGTACATCATCGATGAGGTCCACATGCTGAGTACTGCCGCCTTCAATGCCTTTCTTAAAACCCTGGAAGAACCGCCGTCTTACGCGATTTTCATTCTGGCTACCACCGAAAAGCATAAAATACTGCCCACCATTCTTTCCCGTTGTCAGATCTTCGATTTTAACCGCATCACCACCAAGGATACCATCGAACACCTCCAGGAAATTTGCGAAAAGGAACATATCCAAAACGAAAAAGAAGCCCTTCACCTCATTGCCCAAAAAAGTGAAGGCTGTATGCGCGATGCCCTGTCCATCATGGATAAGATCGCCAGTTTTAGTGGCAATAACCTGACCTATTCGGCGACGGTAGAACATCTCAATATCCTCGATTACGACTATTATTTCAAACTCACAGAGGCCCTCCTCATGCAGGACAGTTCTACAGTACTGCTTCTCTTTGATGAAATCATGAATAAAGGATTTGAAGGTGATATGTTCATGAACGGATTTACGGAACACTTCCGCAACCTGCTCATGTGTAAAGACGATCGGGTCGCCATCCTGCTCGATTTACCCGATTCGGTGAAAGGACGGTATTTTCATCAGGCTATTCAGGTCAACACCTCCTATATCATTAACGCGCTGTCGATTTTAAATCAATCTGAAATCAATTTCAAACAGGCACGCAATAAGCGCATGCATGTCGAGTTGGCACTCATCAAACTCATCTACATACAACAGGCCGTGCAGGTCATGAGCGACGAGGATGGTTCGCTTTTAAAAAAAAAATCCTGAGCGGTGAGGTAAAAGTCCTCAAAAGTGTAAATGCCCCCATTCGGGAAATCAAACTTCCTCCTCCTGTCTTAAAGGTTCATGAAGAAAAAACCATTCCTCCCGTCATTCCGGAGCTTGCCAAACCCATCCCTGTTACAGAAACAAAGACTGTACCCAAAGCGGAAGGTCCAATAGCGACGGAAGGGTATGGCGTAACCCTTTCAGGCATTAAAAACATCAAGGAGTTAGCCAAGGAAAAACAATTGGAAGAAGCCCGGCGAAATCAACCGATCAGTATTACTGAGGAGGCCCTGCTTGAAGCGTGGAATGAAATTTCCCTGATGCTCACGGAAAAAAAGGTTTTGTATAAAAATGCCATTGCTCAAAGTACACTCTCATTCACAGAGCATGAGATCATGATTGCAGCAACCACGGTGGCCCTGGATTTTCTTAAACCGGAAAGACTCCGATTGCTGGATTTTTTCAAAAGGAAGTTTCATAACGAAGCCATTAATGTGTTATTCTCCGAGAAACTGGAAGTAGAAAATACTGAAGGCCAAAAGGTCCTCAGCAGCCGCGAGGTATTCGATGAAATGGCAGCCAAAAACCCCAACCTCCGTATATTGAAGGATCAATTGGGTATGGATATTGAATATTCTTAATCGCCGGGGATTTATTCAATCTTTTAAATAGAACATCATTATTTGATATTCCATTATTTCTTACGAATGACATAGATTTGCTCTACTAAAACAATTATATGGCATTTACACTCCCTACACTCCCTTATGCACATGATGCATTGGAGCCACACATCGATACCCGTACCATGGAAATTCATCACGGGAAACATCATCAGGCCTATGTCGACAACCTGAACAAGGCCCTTGCAGGAACTGAACATGAAAACAAAACGCTTGAAGAACTCATGGCTATCATGTCATCCTTGCCTATGGCGGTTCGCAACAATGGCGGCGGGCATTATAATCACAGCCTGTTCTGGCAAATACTTTCCCCTTCCGGTGGCAATGCCCCAACGGGTAAGCTCGCCGAAGCAATAGATGCTCAATTAGGTGGCTTTGAAAAATTCAAAGAAACCTTTGCCAATGCCGGTATGACCCGCTTTGGTAGCGGATGGGCCTGGCTTTGCGTAAAGGCAGATAAAACCCTTTGCGTTTGCTCAACCCCCAATCAGGATAATCCACTCATGGACTTCGCCGAATGTCCCGGAACGCCTATTCTCGGTATGGACGTATGGGAACATGCTTATTATTTGCATTACCAAAACCGTCGCGCCGATTATATTTCAGCCTTCTGGAGTCTGGTGAATTGGGAAGAAGTGCAGCGTCGCTATGAAGCTCTGGTCTAGAAATTTTTTATTAGACAATATTGAATCCCGGTCCGGTACCGGGATTTTTTTATGCTCAATGCTCAACTGATCGGATTCATATGCACTGAGGTTCGTCGGAAAAATTTAATTGTATTACTTTCGTGGCATCATGCATCACCATTTGCTTTATCTCGATCCCGGTAGCAGCAGCTATATCATTCAGGTGATTGCCGCAGCAGCCTTAGGCGGTTTGTTTTATGTAAAAACAATCTGGTATAAGATCAAATCCTTCTTTGGCAAATCAAAATCTAAACAAAAGGACGAGCCCACGGTTCAACCGTAATGCCATCATCCATGCAAGCCATCCCTTCATCTTATAAAGATCCCAGTGGTTTTATCTTTCTCCACCAGGATCAATATTACCGACAAGTCAATCCGGTCTACCAAAAACATTACGACCACCTCATGACTTCCGGATTGCATGAAACCCTCGTGCAACAAGAGAAATTGATTCCTCATCAGGATGTTACTCCACAATTTTCTGAGACCATAGCCTATAAAATTATCCTGCCTCAGCAAATTTCTGTCATATCTTATGCTTGGGAATGGAGCTTCGGCATGTTGCGCGATGCGGCCTTATGTACCCTCGATAATGCTCGCGCGGCACTGTCCCACAGCATGATACTGAAAGATGCGAACACCTATAATATTCAATTTATTCAGGGCAAACCAATGTTGATCGATACCCTCTCTTTCGAAATCTATGAGGAAGGAAAAAGCTGGATCGCCTACCATCAGTTTTGCGAACAATTTCTGGCGCCACTGGCACTCATGAAATACACGGATGTGAGTTTGAATAAATTATTACAGATCTATCCCGAAGGCATTCCGCTTTCGGTCTGTCGCAAATTGCTTCCATCCAAAGCCAAATTTAATCTGCATATCTACCTGCATATTTTTCTGCAAAGTCAATATGCCGGAAAACAAGAACAAAAGAAACAACAAAAACAATTCTTCAGCAAAGCCAAATTACTAACCCTGCTCAACGGCTTGTACGATTTTGTATCTGGCTTAAGTCTGGTCGAAAAAAAATCGACCTGGAATAATTATTACGATGAAACCATCTTGAGTCAGCATTATTTGGATGAAAAGAAAAAGTTGGTGCTGGATCTGGTGAATACGATTTCCATAAAGAGCTTGCTGGATCTCGGAGCCAATGATGGTGCTTTTTCGCTTTTGCTGTCTAATCAAGTTCAACAAACGATTTCCATCGATGGAGATGCGTTTTGCATCGACCGACTGTATGAAAAGAATAAGGCAGAAAAACGAAACCACATCCTCGCGCTCTGTGCTGATCTTACTGCTATGAGTCCTGCAATTGGATGGGATAATCGTGAAAGGCCGGCCCTACTTACGCGATTGAAAGCCGATCTCTGTATGGCACTCGCGCTGATACACCATCTGGCTATCGGACGAAATGTACCCATTGAAAAATGTCTCGAACTTTTTGCTTCTTTTGGAACGTATGTTTTGGTAGAATTCGTGGATAAAACCGATCCCAAAGTGCAGATACTCTTGCAGGATCGGGAAGATATTTTTCCGGACTATACGTTAGATCATTTTCGTCAGTTGGCTTCCAATACATTTGACATCCTTGCAGAAAAAACATTGCAACAAAATACCCGTACCTTGTTTTTACTCAAACTGAAAAACAGATGATGATGCGCAACCATCCCTGGTTTCTTTACCTCATCGTTTTATTCTTTTTCTTATTGGGGTTGGGTCAGTTTGGACCCTATATACTCCTGAGCAGTTTGTTGGTTCCATTTACTTGTTTCAGTTTGTTGGCCCTGATCATCCATTTGGGTTTTCGTAAAAAAGATAATCGGCAAGCGGTTTATCAAATGAGTTTCGTTCTGTTGGTGTGTTATTTATTTTTTGAAGATATCCATCACTTTGCGAAAGAAACCGTCATCCTTAGATCCTTATCATCGTATACTTTGTTTCTCCCCCTGTTGCTGATACTGTGCACAGGCCTTTTTTTAGTTCTTAAGAAATACCATACGCGACTTTCGGACGTCTCATTGTTTCTCAACCGACTCATGCTGATTCTATGTGTTATACAAGGTTTTATGGTGATGAACCGCTACCTGAAACCGGCACCGGCCATCACGACGAATATGTCTTTTCAAACAAATCAATCAACCTCACAACCGGATATATATTTGGTATTGTTTGATGAGTACCCCGGTCTCCGGTCACAGCATGAGTTCTTTAAATTGGATACCCGTAATTTTGAAAACGCTCTGAAGCAGGAGGGCTTTCACATTCAGGATAGTATACAAAGCAATTATACTATCACCGTTGCCTCCATGAGCAGTCTGCTCAACATGCAATATGTAGATACGGCAAAACTGATGCCAGTGAATAATTATAGTTTATTTCTGAAATGCTTCAGAAGCATCAATCAAAACAATTTTGTTTCTCTGCTAAAAAAATCAGGCTATTCCATTCACAATCATTCCATATTTAATCTCGACCATCAAGAGGCACCACAACGGTTTGAACTACTTAAGCAGAACGCAGATCTCGTTATGAAAAAAACTTTTTTTCAGCAGTTGAAAAAAGATGTGTTGTGGAATCTCTGGGTGGGCAAACACAAAATGGATTTCTTTGTGCAACGATATTTACTTCAGGTCCATCATCAAAACAACCGGGCCATTCAGGACCTGTTATCTCAGCAGTGGCCGGAGCATACAGGTCCTCATTTCTCCTATACCCATCTGATGCTCCCTCATGAACCTTTCTTTACCGATAGTACCGGGAGATTGTATAATGAACAATATGATCAAAAAGACAGTCTGACCAAAGTGAAAGATTATATCCGATATACCAATAAACGCATGATAGAAATCGCAAAAGCCTTACATAAGCGCCCCAATGCGATCGTACTTCTTTTGAGTGATCATGGTTACCGCGATTATCCGGATTCACTCAATGGTTTTAAATTCGATAACTTTATGGCCATCTCTCTTCCGGATCAACAATATGATGAGATTCGGAATATCCGTACCAATGTGAATATTTTCAGGTTCATTGCCAATCGGTTTTTAAACCAAAAATTGCCGATGTTGCCCGATCAACGATTTCTCATAGACGAAGAAAAAAATAGGATCCAATCTTTCGATACCGATCAGATATCTTCGAAATAAGCGATTATGTGCTGCTTCAATAAATGTTCCTGTTTCTGTAAAGATTCAGCCGGCGGAGTTTCTACCAATTTGTAGTGCGGCCACCCATCTTTATCATGACCGTCGTATTCATAGTAACCGCTTTGTGCAAGCAGGGCACAAGTAGCAATATGAATGAGATCCTGTTTTTGTTCCTTGGTAAATTCCTTATCGGGTACATCTCCCAATTCATTAATTCCAATCAGGTACAGGATGCCTTCCATATCCGGTTTTTTTCCAAACCGGGCTATCAACATTTGTTCAATGCCCATCCAACGTTCCTGAAATTCAATCTCCTCCAGTAAATTCATTCTGCAAAAATAAGTTCCTTAATTTCATTATCCATACTAAAAACATGTAACTTTCATGTTCTAATTGAAGTCGGACCATGCGTATGAACTGTGATCAAAAAAAGGAGGGTTTTTTTATCTTTAAAAAAGGCCTGTTGTGCTTTCTTCTATTGTGTTTTTCTCCCCTGCTCAAGGCCCAGTATGCTTTCGAACTGACCATTGATTATGCCATGCGCATACAGAATTCGGATCAGTTTTCAGTAAGTGGGGTCATCAACAAAGGTCGTGTGGAAAGCGGAAAGACTTATTATCTCGAAACGGGCGAAAAAATTGTCGTCACCAATGTCATCTCAGCCAAAACCGCCACTTCAGTTCCTGCTGCAGGTGCACCTGAAGGCGTTTCTATCGGCATCACGTGTAAAGAATTTTCTCCGGAACGAGGAACCGTTTTAAAAGCGGTCAGCAATCGGGGTATGTATAGCGGCAATACGGTCAGAACATTTGCCAATCAATTGTCGGAAGGCGAATTGAGTTGCAAGGTCAATGGAAGACTTTATTCGGCCTTGTCTGTCAGCAAACCGGTGAGGGTAAAAAGTGCGGATGTCTTGGACCTCTTTTTTGAAGCCGAGGATCATTCTGTCATCTGGCTGCAACTCAATGATTTTTCTCAAATTGAAATGTTTCCACATCATGCGAAAACGGATACTTCCAATAAAGATCGCAGATTGGTGTGTAGGGTAGTATACATGCCCGAAGGATACCGACCGACCGATATGCCTAATAACTTTGCCGCCTATGAAGATGTGAAGGGAAATGCAGGAATTGTAGTGACTTCAGTGGATAAATATCACAAGAAAATGTCCCTTGAATTTTCCGGTATCCTTAGAGCAAATAATATCATGCTGGAAAAATATCCCGAGGCCGGATTGTTTTATCTAACAGAAGGTCGGGTGGACCATATTGGTTGGGATGATTTTTAATTCATTCAACTTTGTCCTATGGCATACAACGAAACCCTTTCCCTCCGTATCGCTGAACAACTCATGGATCAAAAGATTCCATTCGAAGAAAAGAAAATGTTTGGCGGCATCGCCTTTATGATCAACGATAAAATGTGTATCGGTGTCCTGAAAGACGAGATCATGCTCCGGGTCATGGATGAACATTATGAATCTTTATTGGAGATCAATCATGTGAAACCTATGGAGTTTACCGGCAGAACCATGCATGGATTTTTATTTATTGAAGAACCTGCTTACCATCAGGATAAAGCTTTACGTCGTTGGATAGCCTATGCACAGGAATTTGGTGAAAAAGGAGTCGTGAAATCCAAGAAGAAAAAATAGTACCTTGCCTCTTAAATTTGAAAAATAATCATGTCTGATTCTATAAAACAACTCGAACCCCAAGCCCTCTGGGGCCATTTTGCCGATCTGAATGCAGTTCCACGACCTTCCAAAAAAGAAGAACGCGTGATTGCTTTCATGAAAGCTTTTGGGGAAAGCCTGAACCTGCCCACACAGGTTGATGAAGCCGGCAATGTGATCATCAAAAAACCCGCTACAGCAGGCATGGAGGATCGCGAAACGGTCGTACTCCAAAGTCATCTCGACATGGTGCATCAAAAAAACAATGATACCAGGTTTGATTTCAACACGCAAGGGATTGATATGTATATCGACGGGGATTGGGTAAAAGCACGAGGCACAACTTTAGGCGCCGACAATGGAATTGGTGTCTCGGCCATCATGTGTTTGCTTCAATCGACCGACATCCCCCACCCTGCATTGGAAGCGCTCTTCACGATTGATGAAGAAACCGGCATGACCGGTGCGCTCGAACTCAAAGGAGGATTGCTGAGCGGAAAAATCATGTTGAACTTAGACACAGAGGAAGATAATGAACTTACCATCGGTTGTGCAGGAGGTATAGATGTCACCGGAGAAGGCAACTATCAAACAAACGCCCCCACCCACACCGCTGCATTTCGCCTTCAGGTAACCGGACTCACCGGTGGTCACTCAGGAATCGACATTCATAAAGGTAGAGCCAATGCCAACAAGTTGATGAATCGCCTATTGATGAATGTCAACAAGTCGAGCGAAATCAGTATTGCATCCATTGAAGGAGGTAGTTTGCGAAATGCGATTCCTCGCGAATCCGTAGCGCTTGTCACCACAAATGATTCCGAATCATTACAAAGAATCGTAAAAAGCTTTGAAGACATTTTCCGCAAAGAATACCATACCACAGATCCGAATTTATGTATTCGTATAGAAGCTTGCGACCTACCGGATCAAGTGATGAGTCCCGAATTTAAACAAATCCTGCTCCGCAGTATCTATACATGTCCCAATGGAATTTATCGCATGAGCCCCGATATTGCGGGTCTCGTACAAACTTCGAATAATCTTGCACGGGTGGTGGTGAAGGATGGTACATATTCCATTCAATGCCTGACCAGAAGTTCGGTGGAAACGGAAAAAACAGATTTGGCAGACGCCATTACTGCGGTCTTCGACGGACTCGGTGCTAAAACCACGTTTGGAGGTTCTTATCCGGGTTGGATGCCCGAACCGAGTTCGCCCATTGTAACACTCATGAGTGGTTTGTATAGAGAATTGTTTCAAGCTGAGGCACACGTCAATGCCTGTCACGCCGGACTCGAATGTGGTATACTCGGTCGAAACTACCCGGGTATGCAAATGATTTCTTTCGGACCCAATATTTATGGTGCTCATTCACCCGACGAAAAAGTTCAGATCAGTTCAGTACAAAAATTCTGGGGCTATCTATTAGAAACACTTAAACGCATTCCAAAAAAGGCTGCATAATAAAAACTAATTCTTTTTGCAATACCGATCCGATTGATCGACCGGATATTTATGGTCCAAATCAATATCGTTCGCACTGTATGTAGCGCCCCAATGAAAAACTTTTTCAAAGAAAGGTAACCATTTTGCCTGTCGGATCTGTTCTAAAAAATAGACTTCATGTTCCTTCTCCTTTATACCCATTTCATAAAGTATTTCATCATGAATGCGAATATCCAATTCATGAAAATAATGGATCATTCTAAAGTACTCGCATACATTCCCGCTCTCTAATTTTCCGGCAAAAAAATAAGGCATAAACCAGCCAATCACATAGCATGAATAGGAAATGATTTTACCAATGACATGAAATCGGAACTCATAATATTTCGAAATGGGTATATTATATACCTGCATGATTTTCAACACTTCCCTTCTATGGTTCCATTCGTCTTCCTCGATTTGTCGAACCGCTTGTTTCTTTTCGGGTGATCTTAAAGATCCCGCATGCCCCTGATAAGCAAAGGCTGCTGCTTTTTCAGCAGAATAGGCCCTTTGGAGGAGGTCGCTTAATCGATCATGGTTAATTTTCATCAATTCGATTTACACAAGTCCTTTAATGACTTGCAGAACTTCTGACAACTTCCCGGCGTCTTGTCCTCCGGCATTGGCAAAAGTCTTTTGACCGCCACCGCCGCCTTTAATGAGGCCCGACACATGATCCTTAATCATTTTTGCGGCATCCAGATTTTTTTCGGACGCATAGGCTTCGTCTATCATAATGGCTACGGAAGGTTTTCCTCCAATATTCGAAGCCAGACAAACAAGATATGGCGACTTCAATTCATTCTTCATATCATGGCAAACCTTACGAAGAGAATCAGCCGAACCGACTTCAACTAAGTCACCAATAAAAGAGACCCCATGAATGTTATCAACTTTCTTCAACAGTTCATTGCGTAAGCCCACCAACATTTTAGCTTCGATTCGTTCAAGCTGCTTCTGCATGTGCTGCTTTTCTTCCAATGTCGTTTCTATGGACTTCACAATATCCTTCGGATTTTTGTACAGCAATTTAATATTTTGGAAGGCTTGTAGTTGTTGATTGATCCAGGCTTCTGCTTTACATCCGGCAAGCGCTTCTATGCGTCGAACACCGGCCGCGATCGCGCTTTCGCTCGTGATTTTAAAAATCCCTAACTCACCGGTACTTGCCACATGCGTACCTCCGCAAAGTTCTATCGAATATTTCGGGTCTATGATCACCACTCTCACCAGCTCCCCATATTTTTCACCAAATAATGCCATCGCTCCCAATTTCAGAGCTTCATCCTTACTCATGGTTTTAACTACCACCGGAATATTCTGACGGATTTTTTGATTGACTATTTTTTCTACTTCCGCCAATTCCTCATCACTCACTTTTGCAAAATGAGAAAAATCGAAACGCATATAATCGTTATTGTTCAGACTTCCTTTCTGCGCAATATGACTGCCGAGGACTTGTTGCAAAGCCGCTTGTAATAGATGTGTAGCGGTATGATGTCTTTTGATTTTACGACGACGGGATGCATCAATTTTAGCAATGACTTCCCCCTCCAGGGTTTCCGGAAGCACATCCATGACATGGATAATGAGGTCATTTTCCTTTTTGGTATCCACTATGGGAAACTCATTATCATTCATTATACAATTTCCGGTATCACCGACCTGTCCCCCACTCTCTGCATAAAAAGGCGTTTGCTCCAACACCACCTGATATTGGGTCTTACCCTTTGCGCTTACCTTTCGATACTTCCACACTTTTGTATTCGCTTCATGATGATCGTAGCCTACAAATTCCGTCGCTGCGCATTCATTCACGATGACCCAATCTTCTGTATCTACTTCCGCGGCCTTTCGACTGCGTGCTTTTTGTTGTGCCATTTCCGCATTGAAACCATCCACATCAACGGTCCAATTTTTTTCCGCGGCAATGAGCTGAGTCAGATCCAGTGGGAACCCGTAGGTATCGTTCAGTTCGAAGGCCACATCACCGGCCAACGTATTATTCTCAACCTTTAAATCTTCAAATCGTTTCAATCCATTCTCCAGCGTTCTCAGAAATCCGTTTTCCTCTTCTAAAATCACTTTAGTGACGAACTCTTGCTGCTTTTTCAATTCCGGAAAAACAGTTGCAAATTGATCCGCCAATCCGGATACTAATTGATGCAAAAGGGGTTGTTTGTAATTTAAGAAAGAAAAATAATACCTTACTGCACGACGTAATATTCTGCGAATCACATAGCCTGCGCCGGTATTGGAAGGCAACTGCCCATCGGCAATGGTAAAGCTGATGGCCCGAATATGATCGGCAATGACCCGAAAAGCAATAGCTTGTTTTGAATCACCGAAATCATAATGCATTCCGGTAATTTTTTCTGTATTGGCAATCGTGGGTGTAAATACATCCGTATCGTAATTTGACTTTTTACCCTGGATAACACGAACCAGTCTTTCAAAGCCCATACCCGTATCTACGTGACGTGCCGGTAATTCCTCCAGGGACCCATCCTTCTTCCGGTTATATTGAATAAACACATTATTCCAGATTTCGATTACCTGTGGATGATCCGCATTGACCAATTTATGTCCCGGTATCAAAGCTCTTTCGGCATCAGGTCTCATGTCTACATGGATTTCACTACATGGACCACAGGGGCCTGTATCGCCCATTTCCCAAAAATTGTCTTTTTTATTACCATAGACTATATGGTCTTTATCTTCTATTAATTTTTGCCATTCTTCCAAAGCGATTTTAGATGCCGGTATCCCTTCCTTGTCATCACCCTGAAACACAGACACATATAATCGGTCTTTATCCAATTTGTAGACTTCCGTCAGCAATTCCCAACTCCAGGCTATAGCCTCTGCTTTGAAATAATCTCCAAAACTCCAATTACCCAACATTTCAAACATCGTATGATGATAAGTATCTACACCCACTTCTTCCAGGTCATTGTGTTTGCCGCTCACCCTCAAACATTTTTGGGTATCTGCGATACGCGTACTCTTGGGTACCTCATTCCCCAGAAAATAATCTTTAAACTGGTTCATACCGGCGTTGGTGAACATGAGGGTCGGATCATTTTTCACCACAATAGGTGCACTGGGTACAATCTGGTGACCTTTGCTTTTGAAAAAATCGAGGAAGGTTTGGCGAATCTCAGTAGATGTAAGCATATATAAGATTGAATTAAAGGCAGCAAAAATAAGCTAAAGAGGACTTAGAATTCGAGAATAATTCGATAGTCCCAGGAGAATAAATAATCACAATACAGTTTGTTTGTATCTTAAATTTGCTCTTCAACCCAAGTCTTGAAAAAAGTCAAATATTATTACAGCAGTAAGAATCATCGATTCGAACCCATCCGGGTGCCGGTATGGAAAAAATTACTGCGCCTCTTTGGTTTAATGTCGGCCGTGGTTGTAACCGCTGCAATCATTGTGGCTTTGGCTTTCCAATATATCCAGTCTCCGAATGAAAAGCGGATGAACAAACAACTGAGCCAATTACAGGAAAAATACGATCGGTTGAGCCAGGACATTATGGAAAGCAGAGAGAGAATGACGGCCCTGGAAGACAGAGACAATCAGGTTTACCGTGTTATTTTCGAAGCCAAACCCTTATCCAAAGAAATTCGAACCGGACGTATCAACCCGGATGATCTCACTCTGGCGAAAAAATTATCCCCCTTCAGTAATGATGCCCTCATGGCAAGCCTCGACAAAAACATGCACTCCCTAAAAAGAAGAATGGATTTTCAGGAAAAGTCGTACGACACCTTGCAGAAATTTATAGAGAAAAAACAAGAGATGCTGGCGAGTATCCCATCGATACAACCGGTTTCCAATAAACAATTGGAGCGTATTGCATCCGGCTTCGGATATCGAATAGATCCAATCTACAAAATTGGGAAATTTCATGCCGGTCTCGATTTCACAGCGCCCACCGGTACGCCGATTTATGCCACCGGTGATGGTGTGGTGGAAAGTGCAGATTACCATGAAAGCGGTTTTGGAAACCATATCTGGATCCGTCATGGATTTGGTTATCGTACCCATTATTGTCATATGGTTAAAATGAAAGCACAGCCTGGACAGACGGTGAAACGAGGCATGGTGATCGGTTGGGTAGGAAGTACCGGTAAAAGCACGGGCCCGCACTGCCATTACGAAGTAGAGAAAAGTGGTGAAAAGATAGACCCCATTCATTTTTTCTATAATGATTTGAAGCCGGAAGACTTTGACCGCATGGTTCAGATGGCTCAGGCCGGTAATCAGGCATTTGATTAATCATTCCGCTTTAAAACTTCTTCTCCAATCTATTCTGTTTTTATACCTTTACCCAACCATGCAACAACTCTCCCTTTTCGAACAAATGCAACTCCTCAAAGAGGATAAGCGGGAGATTCAGATTGACGAAAAAAGCCTGACCAAGTTATATTACGGCATTATGGAAGTGGCCGAAATGTTTCACGTAAATGCTTCTTTGCTTCGCTTTTGGGAAAAAGAATTTCCAACCCAATTAGGGCACATTAAAAAGAATAAAAAAGGCGATCGCTTTTATACCAAACAAGATATTGAAAAACTAAAATTGCTTTTTCACTTGGTGAAGGAGAAAAGAATGACCCTGGAAGGTGCCAGGGAGTATTTGAAACAAAACAGGAAGAAAGCCAAGGACGATTTAAATGTGATTGAAAACCTGAATGCCGTTCGAACTTTTTTGGTGGACCTGAAAAAGAATCTGAAGTCAGGTTAGAAATGACATGCGCGAATAAAAATTATCTCCTGTTGACGGAAAACCTTATTTTTGTTCTCCTCAATTGAAATATATACCTAATGAAAAAACTTTTCTTATCCTCCATTATAGCTCTATCCTTTATGGCTGCTCAAGCACAGGACTTCGTACGTGAATTAGATAAAAAAACAGATAAAGTGGTCCTACGCGGCAAAATCACGTTCGACGACATCCGTGATGAGAGCATCTACAAATGGTTCGAAAATGGCTCTAAGGGCTATGATCCTGACGCCGAAGCCATTGAAGGACTTCGCCGTTATGCCGGTAATTATCGATTTGTTGTTTTTGCAGGCATGTGGTGTGAAGACACTTGGAATTTGCTTCCAAAATTTCATAAAGTTCTCAAAGAAGCACATATCGACATGAATGCCGTCGTGATGTATGGGGTGAATCGGAGAAAAGAAGCCCTCAATATCGAACATCAATTTTACAATATTAAAAGCGTTCCCACCATCATCGTGATGATGCAACATCGCGAAGTCGGCCGCATCATTGAATCCGTGAATAAAAGCATGGAAGCCGATTTGCTCAACCTCATTGAAAAGGATGCTTTGGAGATGGAAAGAAAAAAAGCAGCCAAACAATAGTCGGATAAATCAAACAATTTTCATTTTAGAATTGAATTTGAAGGATTCATCGCAATCGCAAAGACCTTCATTTGTATTTACCCCTTGAGCGATTATCTTTAAAGGATATTCTGAGAAGGGATTCCATGTAAGGCTTTTTTCAGATTCAATTTAAACGGATTCATGAAAACAGTTTTACTCCTATTAGCCGGACTTTTACCGGCTTGGGCCGGGGCACAAATTACCCTCACACGCGCCGATTTTCCCAAACCAACTTCTTCTAGTCCGCTGCCGGACAGTGTTCTGTATACCAACGTGAATGGCAATACAGCCACAGCCCATACCATCAATGGAGTCAATATCTCTTGGGACGAATCAGCCCTCAGCGGTACGACGGCCTACCAGCAATTTTTGCCGATGAGCTCAACTCCGCTGATTTTTCAATTGTTGTTTCTCTCCTGCGATTATGCGCAACCCCTTCTCAACAGCAATTTTGGTGGAAACATTTTAAGCGATGCGTATGAGTACTATGACTATGCTTCTTCTAATTCCCGCTTGCAAGTCAAAGGATTTGGCGGTAATATTCTGATTCCCGGACAGACCGTTGCCGTTCCTCTTCCGGCCTTGTATTCATCCCCGGATATTATTTATGAATTTCCATTGGCGTATGGCAACAAGGATAGCTGTGTTTCCGGATTCGATGTTTCCGTTCCATTGGGCGGCATTATCGGAAACATTCAATTGAAGCGATCACAGAAAAGAGTCAATGAAGTGGATGCATGGGGCCGTATGACAACCCCGAGCGGCACCTACGATGTGCTACGACATGTATCTAACATTGAACGTATAGATTCCCTCATCACCGGCATATTCCCTATAGGCATACCCTCTAATCCTGTTGAATACAGATGGTTGGCACCGGGCATGAAAATTCCGGTATTGCAAATAAACGGTACACAAATTGGGAATAATTTCAATATTACCGGTACAACATTCTGGGGTTCAACCGCTTTGGGTATAGCTCCCCTCAACCAAAATTATTCTTTAGGACTTTATCCTAATCCGACTACAGATCAGGTAACGGTACAATTTGTTTTGAATGAACGTTCGAAAGTGGATATCATGGTTTTTGATTATAGTGGCCGGGTATGCAGTGAGTTTCATTTCTCACAGATGAATTCCGGGTCTCATTCTTTAGCCATCCCGGTTTATGGACTTGCCGGCGGTCAATATCAAATCGTTTGTCAATCAGGATCACAATTGATCTCTCGGCAGTTAATCAAGTTATAAGCTCCTGAATTGAATCCCCTCTGTTTCATTGGGTATGTTCGTTATATGCAAACGAAATACTATCTTCATCCCTCTCTATGAAGTACCTGCTCATCGTCACCAACTTGTTGACCTTGACCTTGCTGACCATTTGTGTATGGAGAATAAATAAGTTGACCCAACCCATTGAAAAACCGGATCCTGCAACCTATTCCTATTTCAGCAATCCCAATTATACAGAGGCCTGTGATTTATATACAAGCTATACCGGAAGCAAAAACATTGTCATGTTCGGCAATTCTATTTGTTATCGTATACAATGGAATGAATTACTCCAACGTAATGATATGGCTAACCGTGGCATTGGCGCCGATATCACCGAAGGCTATTTGCATCGCATGGAGTCTGTGCTGAATCTCAATCCCAAAATCTGCTTTGTAGAGGGAGGGATCAATGATATAGCCATTGGTATTCCTAAAGAAAATACCATTCGCAACCTGAATGCCATCCTCGATACCTTGAATGCCCATGGGGTGAAAGCCATTCTGCATACAGTTTTTCCGGTAGCAAAATCATACCCCGATGCCGCTTTGATCAATGAAAAAGTGCAAGCGATGAATTTGGATATACAAAATCTTTCAAATCAAAAACAGGTGCCCCTCATCGATTTATATCCCCTTTTGTCTGAATCCGGATTACTGAAAGACGAATATGCACAAAGCGATGGGATACACTTAACGGCGAAAGCTTATCTGATTTGGAAAAAAGAGATAGAAAAAATATTACTTTCGTTTGGTCTATAAGCCCATGAGTTTCTATGAAGTCACCGACTATTTCTATTGTTGTTTCCGTTTATAATGAGGCCGAGGGATTGACTGCATTTTGGACTGCACTTAAAAAATCATTATCGGAATGCGTCGATTTTAATTTTGAAATCCTTTGGATCAATGATGGTAGTGTCGATGAATCGCAATCTATTATACAGTCTATTTGTGCGGGCCCAACGCCGGAAAATAGCGGGCATGTACAAATAGAGTTTTCAAAAAATTTTGGACACGAAGCGGCTATGCTCGCCGGTATGGACACGGCAAGCGGTGAGGCCATTTTATGTATGGACGCCGATCAGCAACATCCGCCTTCCAGCATCACCGAAATGTTGCATGCATATCGATCCGGTGCTGATATTGTATTGATGCAAAGAACTTCACGCCGGGATGCTTCCGTATTACACCGGTTTTTTTCGACTTTATTTTATCGCCTGATCAATGCCCTTTCTTCCTTTCGGTTTCAATCAAATGCCACTGATTTTTTTTTAGTTTCATACAGAGTAGCAGAAGTCTTGAGAAAAAGCTTCCGTGAAAGAAATCGTTTTTTGAGAGGCTTCATTCAAAGCCTTGGATTCGAAAAAAAGGTCCTTTACTTCGAGGCTCCGGCCAGAGCTTATGGCGAAAGTCATTATTCCTATTATCGTCTCACCAAATTGGCTCTGAATGCCATATTTACTTTTTCTAATAAGCCCCTGCGTTTATCTATTCTCATCGCTGTCTTGTTTGTTCTCTTTACGCTCGCTTTTGGCGCCTACAGCATCTACCAATATCTCTTTGGAAATACACCTCCATCCGGGTACACCTCCATCATTTTATTTTTATCAGTTTCCTTTTCGTTGCTCTTCATCCTGCTGACAATCTTTTTTCTATACTTCGAAAAAGTTTTGGATGAAATGAGGCAGCGACCTATTTATATTATCAAAAATCTGAAACGATCGTGAAAGACCGCATCCAACAGATGAATGTATTTTTCATGACCTGGAAGGGATATTTGACCGGCATGATTCTGGTCTTTTTTTTCTGTTCCTTATTATACGGATTATCTTTTATCACTGCATATTCCAGTAGTACCCAGGCCCGGCAAGATGCTTCAGGTTTTGAATATCGTTATGCTAAACAATTTATTTATTTCTATTTTTATACCGGTTATTTTCCCTTAGCCACTTTGAATGAGGAACTGACATTCAATCGTGCAGCGGCGGAGAAGGAACTGGAGCTTCACGGTGACCAACTCATCATGGAATATAAGCATTGGTCCCGCTTAGGCGAACATGCACGTATTTTTGCTTTCCTGCCTGATGCCTGGATCAAACGCAGTCCGGCCAATCCTTCTGTTCGTTTATTCAACGCCTTGTTTTTTACTTTGGGTTTACTTTTCCTATTTCGGGGCAGTTGGAAAATTGGCTATCCATTAACCGGACTGTTTGCTTGTCTGCTGATACTGTGCACCCCATATTATCACTATGAAATTTTTCGAAATGAAAATATATTCGGACTCCTGCATTCCATTTTTTATTTCTGTATCGGCATTTTGCTGCCGGTTCTTTTTGCCCCCAATAATCCTTCGCCCAAACATTTAGCCTTGGGCATTCCTGCCGTTCTTCTTATTGCTTTTGGAAGCGAAATCCGGAATGAAATCTCTATCGTACTGGTATCGGTCTTGCTGCTCTATCTTTTGGCGAATTCATTCCACTGGATATATCGGCTCGTTTCTATCATACTATTCTGCGGACTTTTTGTCTTCAGTAAGAAAATGATACAATATTATTTCCATCAAAAATTCGAGGCAGCAACCGCTTTAGTAAAAAGTAAAGGCGGACATGTGTATACCGGTGCCCGCATTAGCGGACATCAGTTTTGGCATCCTGTATCCTGCGGACTCGGCGATTTTGATCAGCGCTACGGACATCGGTGGGATGATCGCGTGGCCTATGCCTATGCTATACCCGTTCTGAAAGAAAAATACAATCTGGATATTCCTTATTCAGGCGAACTTTATGTAGATGCCTATTATGACTCTGCAAAAATCTATTACAAGAAGTTCGATGAAATTCCGGAATATGAGGAGGTGATGAAAGAGCAGGTACTTCATCAAATTCAACAAGACCCTTCATGGTATGCATCTATCTTGATCCAACGGATATTGCGCATATTGACCACCACATTACCTTTTCCATTGGCCGGCTGGCTTTTGTTTCCGTTGCTATATGTACTCATTCGAAAAAGAGAATGGACCTTACTGAAACTTATTGTAATTTCATTACCCTTGTCTGCAATGTCATTCTTGATTTATTCTGGCAATGGTGCTACGTACAATTCTGTTTTCCCTTTTGTGGTGATCATTCTATGGGTCGTTATCGGAATAAAAAGTAGTATAAAATTGAATTCGGTTTAATCATCCATCTTTATTTATCCTCGCACCGGCAAATCTTCCCCTGCCTGAAAAATAATCAGGGTCGGATAATTGTACCTCCCTGCCTTGTAATATTTCTTCAAAGTAATGATGAATGATTTTTGATTGACGATACTTACGTTCCGGCAAGTCTAAAAAGTAATTATGGGTACTGCCCACAGCTGAATTAAAATCAATATACCTGATCACTTTCGAATAGGGAGGACGAAATCTTCGACCCAATTTGCGGTTACCGGATAATAGAGTGGCTCCGCCTAGTTTTTCATCCTGCCGGTTGTAATGCACATATATTCTTTGGGCGAAATGAACATCTTGTATCCACTGTATATGATTTTTTTGAGGCACACAAGCCGCATTTAACACCACATGATCTACAAAAACTTCTTTCCATGATACCGTCAACTTGTGGAGCATCATTTCTCGAAAAACCAAATTGCCCATACTATGAAAGAATAGGGTGATTTTTTCTTCCTTAAACAACTCCGTTTTCATTTTGAAATAACGGATACTGTCCAGCATTTGAAAATATTGTCGATAAGAATTTTTTGCGTTGTTCAAAGAGAAACGAAAATTCTTCATTAGTCCTAGATCATGATTGATACTGGCATAATCAAACAAAAGCACATTCACGGGATATTGCTTTTGCATGAGGTAAGCCCTTTTCATATTGCCGCTAAAGGTCTTGCCCATACCCTCAGTATAAATCACCCAGTCGCGATGAGGTAATAATGCCATTGCCTCCTTCAAAGATTGCATCTCCTGAACCATCCAGCCGGAGTCTTCTTTGCTGATGTATAAAATATGTCGCTGACTGGTATCAGTCAGTTCAGGTACTTCTGTCATTCCGTTTGCACTGATGGGACGATTAGATACAAAAACAAAAGCTGTGTCCGACCGTTCTGCCATGTCCACTTTTCGAAATTGATTTGGATTCCATTTAATGACCTGTGCCTGAAGACCAAGGCAGCTAATTAAAATAAGCACGGTGAGCGCTGTTATATGAGCCTTATGAATAAAATGGTAAGCCTTCATCCTGCGAAAGTATTCTTTTCTTTCCTGTAGCGAGTAACCGCTTGCTGATAGCCTATCAATGTTTAGGCCAAACCCAACTCACCCGCCGCAAAAACATACCCCAAAAACGGATAAAAATAATATCTTTGTCGGGTTCATGACTAGCCGAATTCTTCATAAAAAACTTACTGATCTTCGCCAGCAGCGTAAAAAAGGTTTTGCTGTCCTGGTAGACCCGGATAAAGTTTCCTTGCAGCAAATCAGCATTCTGGCTCAAAAGTGTAATGAAGCGAAAGTTGATTTCCTCTTTATGGGCGGCAGCCTCATGGTTTCTCAACACATGGACGATTGCATCAAACATTTCAAATCCTTAAGTGATATCCCGGTCATTCTTTTTCCGGGAAGCCCGGCTCAAGTGAGTCGATATGCCGATGCCCTCTTTTACCTGTCCCTGATATCGGGCCGTAATCCCGAATTGCTCATTGGTGCCCATGTGGTTTCAGCACCTATGGTGAAAAGCAGTGGACTTGAGGTCATCTCTACAGGATATATCGTGGTGGATGGCGGTGCACCTACTACTGTTTCTTATATGAGTCATAGTATGCCTGTTCCTCACGATAAAGATGATATTGCCATGTGTACGGCCATGGCCGGTGAAATGCAGGGTAAACACATCCTGTATATGGATGCAGGCAGCGGTGCAAAACGACCGATTTCAGAATCTATGATACAACGTGTAGCTGCTAATACCGAAATTCCCCTCATTGTAGGTGGCGGTATTACGGATCCTGAAAAAGCCTATCTCAATTGTAAGGCTGGCGCCGATGTTATTGTGGTGGGAAATGCCATTGAAAAGGACATCAATCTGATCAAAGAGATTTCTGAGGCGGTGCACCAAAGCAGCATTAAGGTGTAGAAATTACCGAATCTTTTCTACCCATATCCCAAAGTCAATTTCTATAGAATATTCATCTTCGATTGTTTAGTTTTACAATCTTAAAATTTCATTGCTATGAGTAATCAAGAATGGCCTCTTTGGGAGATTTTTATCCGCAGCAAGGCGGGCCTCGATCACAAACATGTTGGTAGTCTGCACGCTGCCGATGCCCAAATGGCTATCGAAATGGCGCGTGATGTGTATACCCGCCGTATGGAAGGCATCAGTATTTGGGCGGTGGAAAGCGTGAATATCCATGCTTCAAATCCGGATGATGCCGAAAGCTTTTATGAACCCAGTAATGATAAAATATACAGACATCCCACATTTTATGATTTGCCGGATGAACTCACCCACATGTAGTGGATGATTAGTTGTAATAATGATGATGAATATGACAAACGATAAAATACAATATATCCTTCAATTGGCCGATAATAGCCTCATTCATGGGCATCGCCTGAGTGAATGGTGCGGTCACGGACCGATACTGGAAGTAGATATGGCCCTCACCAATATCGCCCTCGATAATATTGGTGCTGCGCGAAGTTTCTATCAGTACGCCGCTGAACTTGAGGGCCAGTGTAAAACAGAAGATTCATATCCATACGAAAGGGATATTTTAGAATTCAGGAATGTTTTGTTGCTGGAATTGCCCAATGGAGAATTTTCAGACACCCTCATGAAATGCTTTTTCTTTGATGCCTTTCAATTTCATTTTTATACTGCCCTTCAAAAAAGCACAGATGAACGCATCGCTTCCATTGCCACAAAATCCTTGAAGGAAGTCACCTATCATCTGCGCTTTAGTAGCGAATGGGTAATTCGTTTGGGTGATGGCACAGCTGAGAGCAAACAAAAAATGCAAGCCGCTATTGCCGATTTCTGGACTTATACCGGCGAATTATTTGACGCCTCTGCTGCCGAAAAAGCCATGATGTCTGAAGGTGTAGCAGTTGATCCCGCTTCTTTAAGACCCCTTTGGGAAAAAACAATTGCAGATACGTTTGAAGAGGCCACATTATCTTATCCTATCCAAAAAGATGGTGCATGGTTTCAAAAAGGTGGCAAAACCGGAATCCATACAGAATACATTGGCTTTATTTTGGCCGAAATGCAATACATGCAAAAAAGCTATCCCGGACTTGAATGGTAACCCCCATGCTGACGAAAGAAATTATATTGAACTATCTGGAAGCGGTCACCGACCCTGAGATTCCCGTTTTAACCATACAGGATATGGGCATTATCCGCGACATTAAAATTCTTGGAGAAGATGCCGTAGAAATTTTTATAACACCCACCTATAGCGGTTGCCCGGCTATGAGTGCGATTGCTACGAACATTCGGCTGGAACTGATCAGCAGGGGCGTTTCGAATGTGAAAATTTCTGAACAACTTTCTCCTGCCTGGACAACAGATTGGATGAGTGAAGCCGGTAAGACAAAACTCAATGCATATGGCATCGCGCCTCCACAATATCGGACCAAACAAAATCCGGAGAACGAACAAGATGTCGTCGTGCCTTGTCCTTTATGCAACTCTACAAACACGACCCTGCTGAGTCAATTCGGATCTACTGCCTGCAAGGCTTTGTATAAATGCAAAGATTGCCTGGAGCCCTTCGATTATTTTAAATGTCATTAGGTCTTTATTTCGACCGGGCTATCATCTCTTCCAATACTTTCAAATGTTCTCGAAAGGCCTTCTCCCCGGCCGGCGTAATGTGATATGTCGTATTCGTTTTACGACCTAGAAATCCCTTCGTGACTTTAATATATTTCGTCTCTTCCAACTGTTTAAGATGTGAAGCCAGATTTCCATCCGTGATGTCGAGGAGTTCCTTCAGAAAATTGAAATTCACTTCTTCATTCATCAGCAATGCACTCATAATCCCCAACCGAATGCGGTTGTCGAATGCTTTATTGAGTTTATGTATAGGCAGGTTCATGGACATCGTTTCGCTCAAGCCTTTCGTTCATATTTCCACCACATGGCCGTACCATATACAATATGCATCAATCCAAAACCCGCGGCCCAAAACCATAATCCGTCCCGCATAAAAAAGAGATTCATTAATCCGAGAAAAAGTTGTGCCATGCCCAGATACCTCACCTCACCTAAGGTATACTTACTGCCATTGATGAGTCCAAGGCCGTAAAAGATCAAACACGCCGGAGCTACAAAATCATACTGATTAAATTCCATCAGCCTGAGGATAAAGATGCCACCGGCCAACATGGGCAACATCGTATTCATCAACAGTCGCTTAGAGACCTCGCCCCAAAAGGGCAAATCTGAATGACGCGATTTTCGCCAGGTAAAAAATATCGCCAGCACAAAAGCCAGTATAAAAATACCGACTGCGATCAACAGCAGATCATTGTATAATTTTTCCGGTGAGGCATTCGCTTGTCCGTATTCAACATCATAATAATGTCCGATACGGCGATGCGCCAAAAAAGCGCCCAACAATCCGGCCAATCCTGCAGTAATGCCACTCCATCCGCTCAAACTCACAAAGCGACTACTTCGCTCCATCATGTTACGAATCTCCCGCAGCTGTTCGATTGGCTCTTGTTGTTCAGGCATATCATTTACTTTGAAATACAAAGTTAGACCAAATCAATCGTATTAAAAAGATAGTGGGCCGATACGAAACCGGTATCTTTAAAACCTATTCCCTAATGCATCGCTTTTTAATAAACGGTCGACCATCGACAGTGCATTACCTTTTATCTTAAATGCTCTCTATTTATTAACTCATTGTTTATTTGGAATAAATGAATGTCCAAGCCCATGTATTCCGAGTCAAAATAGTTGAATATCATGATCTTTTGCAATTTAATGCATGAACACTCCTCAAATTGATTGTATCACTTCCGTTTCTCAGTCAATGTATAAAAAACATAGAAATGTCAATAATGATGATGACCGTAGTGCTAATTTGGTCAAAAAAATAGAAGGGATATAGTCGGAAGATGAATTGAAACATTGGATCATGAAGGCAAGCCCAACCCCGGCTAAGGCGCACTGCACCGCTGAGAGAAATCTTGATTAACAAGTACAGAAGACAACAATGTCGCTAATTTCGACATTGCTTTTTATGAAATTAACATTTCATTCGACTTACCTTTACACACAAACTAAAGGACTTGGCATCGTCTCTCAAATCATATCTTTCCCTCATCAAATTCAGTCATACCATTTTTGCAATGCCCTTCGCCCTCATCGGATTTTCATTGGGTGTATTATATGAGAACAAACCTTTCGAAGGACGCATTCTCATCGCTGTTGTTCTGTGTATGGTATTTGCCCGGAGTGCCGCTATGGCATTCAACCGCTATATCGATGAGCGTTTCGACAAACTTAATCCCCGCACGGCTGTACGGGAAATTCCGGCCGGTGTGATTCAGAAGAATAACGCCTTATTTTTCGTGGTGGTGATGTGTGGGCTCTTTATCCTCACTACGTTTTTCATCAATCGAATCTGTTTTTATCTCTCGCCGGTGGCCCTCTTTGTCATTTTGTTTTACAGTTATACCAAACGATTTACAGCGCTTTGTCATTTGGTATTGGGCGTCGGATTGGCCCTGGCTCCCTTAGGCGCATTTCTGGCCGTGACCGGTTATTTCACCTGGCTGCCAATTTTGTTTTCCGCACTCGTACTTTGTTGGGTGAGCGGATTCGATATCTTGTATGCCTTACAGGATGAGGACTTCGACAAAGCGCATCAACTTCATTCTATCCCCTCACTATTAGGTCGTCGTAATGCTTTACATGTTTCCACACTGTTGCATTTGATCGCAGGCTTACTTGTTATTGGCATTGGTGTACTTGCTTCTTCCGGATGGATCTACTGGATCGGGGCCCTTGCGTTTATTGGATTACTCATTTATCAACATACCCTAGTAAAACCTCATGATATCAGCAAAGTCAATATCGCCTTCGCTACCACCAATGGTATTGCGAGTATGGTGTATGCCGTCTTTGTTATTTTATCACTATGGGTTTAGTCCTTCAATTTTAAGAAATTCAGTTTGAATATGCCCCGTATCCTCGCGATTGATTATGGAAAAAAAAGAGTCGGACTAGCGGTCACGGATCCTTTGCAGATCATTGCCAGCGGATTAACCACCCTGCCTACACTAGAACTGATTGCTTATTTGAAAAAATACTTTGCTACCGAAGCGGTTGAAAAAGTCATCATAGGCTTGCCTAAAAGTCTGAGCAATGAGGATACCGATGCTACGGCTTTGGTAGAACATTTTATCGGCATCTTTCAAAAGAATTTTCCTGACATTCCTATTGTGCCTCTGGACGAACGTTTTACCTCAAAAATGGCTTTTCAATCAATGATCGATAGCGGACTGAAAAAGAAAGCCCGTCAAAACAAAGGACTCATCGACGAGATTAGTGCTACGATACTGTTGCAGGGGTATATGGAGGGGTAATCATTAAAAGGCTTTCTTTATGATTGATGTCTACAGTAAGAATCTTCCGGCATCACCAACTAAAAACTAAACACTCAAAACTCAATGCTTAAACCACCCGCTATACATCACATAATTATTCGCGATGCGATCGATTTCTCCATGAATCAGTTCCTGTGAAATGTCTTTTACTTTCTTCGCCGGAACACCCGCATAGATGCTACCACTTTCACAAACCGTATTTTCAAGTACTACGGCCCCGGCTGCGATAATGGTATTGGTGCCGATTCGTGCATTGTCCATGACGATGGCACCCATACCAATCAGCACATTGTCTTCAACAGTACATCCGTGCACCAAGGCATTATGTCCAATCGATACATTATTACCGATGACAGCCTTGGTCTTTTCGTAGGTACAATGGATACAGGCTCCATCCTGCACATTCACCTTGTTGCCCATTCGGATGCTATTTACATCACCGCGCACGACCGCATTAAACCAAATACTGCATTCCTCCCCCATCAATACATCGCCTACCACGGTGGCATTGGGTGCCAGAAAACATGAATCAGGAATTTGCGGGTGAACGCCTTTGACGGGAAGTAGAAGGGCCATTTGGAAGAATATTAATTGAAAAATGAATGCGCGAAAATAACCAAATATTCCAAGCAAGGCGAAAGGAAAAGGATGTCCATAGGTATCAAGCACAAACTGAGTAATTTCCATTGAAATCTTTGACATTCATGCTACGAACACATACATATTATTGTAATATGATGATGCGCGTGAATGAATACGCCTCATAAATCATTGTATATTTTTGGTACGATTGATCCTATAAGGGAATGATTGGAACCCGGCATCACCAGAAAGTCCGGAAGAGGATTGAAGTGCTCATAGATCCATGCTTTTGAGACTTGCCCTTGATTTCAAATTCCAAAATGCGCTTACATACTAAAAATCATTCGTCTTCGTTTCAATAAAAAATATTTCAAATGAAAATCACCCATTTATCTCTGCTATTGCTTATCGGTCTGTTCAGTGCGTGCAAAAAACAAGACCTCACACAAACACGTGTCGGCTTTTACGTCCTGCAACCATCATATACATCGGCCGATGAAGGCGGAGCGTATGATCTGTACATCGATGATCAGTATCAGGGTAAATTGACAGTATCTGCCATCGAAACTGATGACAGCACCATCATGAATTTTCAAATATTAGATGCCAAGAAACACATCATTGAAGTAAAACAAGGTAACACAGCAGTTAGTTCAACTTACCTTCAAATATCTCAATGTAAAGGCGCTTCGGGTACGGCCGACATGATACAGGGCTATAAGAATGGCGCTTCCTATAAAAAGATGTCAGGTATGGCATTTGCAACTTATGCGATCTTCCAATAATTGCCCGGGCCTCGCATGGTGTGCAAATTACTTCTCTAGTTGTAATCAGAGGACACAACACAGGGTACCAACTAAACGCATTACATTAAAACGACTAATAACTACCTTTGCGCTACATGACGCAGCGCGAACTTTTTCTCCAACACGTAGGACAGACTTCCGAAACCCCGCTATGCTTTGAGGTGACTAAAGCCGAAGGCATCTATTTATACGATGAGCACGGGAAAGCCCATATCGATCTGATCGGCGGTATTAGTGTATCGCATATTGGCCATGGCAACAAGGCCGTACTGAAAGCAATACATGAACAGGTAGACCGCTACCTGCATGTCATGGTATATGGGGAGGTGATCCAGAGTCCTCAGGTGCAATATGCGACGGCCTTGGCTGAATGTCTGCCACAAAGTTTAAACAGTGTGTACTTTACCAATAGTGGTTCTGAGGCTACCGAGGGTGCACTTAAACTGGCCAAACGCTTTACCGGACGCAGCCGTATACTATCCTTCAAAAATTCTTACCACGGCTCTACCCAGGGCGCCCTGAGTGTGATGGGCAGCGAATATTGGCAACAAGCTTTCCGACCCCTGCTACCCGATGTATACCAATATACTTACAATGACGATGCGGTGCTGCAAGCTATCAATACAGAAACTGCATGTATCATCCTCGAACCCATTCAATCCGAGGCAGGCGTCATCATTCCTGACCCACATTGGCTGCAAGCTATTCGACGCAAATGTTCGGAAACAGGTACTTTGCTCATTCTCGATGAAATTCAAACCGCATTTGGTCGTACCGGTAGTCTTTTTCGTTTTGAAGAAATTGGTATCATACCCGATATTCTCTTGCTTGGGAAAGCCCTTGGTGGTGGTATGCCTATGGGCGCCTTCATTGCTTCTATAGATTTGATGAACACCCTCACTCACGACCCTGTTTTGGGTCATATTACCACTTTTGGGGGGCATCCTGTATGCTGCGCAGCCGGATTAGCAGCCCTATCCTTTTTGAAACAAGAAAACCTGACCGAAGGAATCATACAAAAAGAAGCCCTCTTCCATGAATTTCTGCAACATCCGGCCATTACTCGTATCAACAGTTGTGGCTTACTCATGGCCCTGCATTTCGACTCTTATGAAACCAATAAAAAAATAATTGATGCGTGTATCCGTAACGGCGCCTTTACTGATTGGTTTCTTTTTGCCCCTCATGCTTTGCGCCTTGCCCCTCCACTCACTATAGATGAAAGCGCTATTCGTCAGGCCTGCCACATTATCCTGAAGAGTATAGACGAAGTCCTTTAACCTGATGAGGAAATTCCCCCTATATAAAATCTTCTACGGTCTTGGCATCATTATGTTGTTATGCGGCGCGCTGAGTTTTCTGGTTTGCTTTATTCCTTATGAAGATTTGATCGAATTCATTATATCCTCACTACACCGCCCCGATTTAAAAACCCTTATCACGGGTCGCTATTTTCCACCCGACAAATTGATCCGTTTGCAAGTTTTTGTGGGTATTCTTTCCTTTTTGTCGATTGGCTTTTTATTTTATTATCTCAAGCGCCGACATTATATTTTGGGAATCATTAAATCTATTAATTTATTGATAATCAACAAGTTAATGGGTTTTTTGCGCGTGTTTACCGGATTGTCTGTGGCGGAAAAATGTGTATTGGGGTGTATTTTGAGCTTTGTACTTATCCGAAGTTTCTACTATGCCAGTACATTCAACATACAATATGACGAAGCGTGGAACTACAATTACTTTTTGAAACGTCATGTTATTTTCTCTCTATTTGCTTATAATAATTATCCACTACATAACTTGATGACCTGGCCATTAGTAAAAATATTATCGCCACATGTGATTATTTTACGTATTCCGTCTATCCTTTCCGGTCTCGCTGCCGGCTTGGTCGTCTTCCATTTGTCACACAGACTGACCAAACATAAGGTCGTTTCTATGCTGTTCATGTTACTCTTTTTTTGCTTACCCAATACCGTATTCTATATGTTGTATGCCCGTGGGGTCATGATGGAAGTGTTTTTTGCCGGGCTCATCATCTATTTACTTTATCCTTTTATTTCCACCGGATTATCCTCGAGCAAGAGAACCCTTATAGCGACAGTATTCATGAATGGATTAGCCACATTAAGCATGCTGTCTCATGTCTATTTTATTGCCTTAACGACTATGGCTATGTTATTTATTGGGCTCTCAGAAAGGAATCGGGAAAAAATCGTTTTTTCGATTCAATACGGAATTTTTGCTTTAGTTTTTAGTTCCGTTCTGTTACTTCCAATGGTATTGGGTACGGGAATAGGTTCCGGGATCTCGGCGGGATTAAGCCACCTCAATTTTTTGGCCCTTCATGATGCACCCACTCAATGCTATTCTGATTTTATTTCCGGTCATGGCTACGGAATTTATGCCTTAATGATGTTCAATTTTCTTTTGATTGTACTCAATCCCGGAAAAACGACGGGCCGCCTAGCTTTATTCAATTTGTGTTTACTGTCCGGCATTTGGTTGATTCCCGGTCTCACTCAAACCTATCCGGCGGAACGAACCCTGGGCTTCCTTTCCCTGACAACCATCACCACCCTGTGTTTAGTTTTCAAATGGATATTGGAATTTCAGGCTCCGGATTTGGATTCAATTCCTGAACATGGCCACAAAAAACGATTCTTAGGTTCATCCATATTGATCCTCTTGGCGATGTGGATGCAAATCCATAGTCACCATCACCGATTCATTCGCTGGAGTGAGCGCCTGGATCATGAGGTTTTAAGTTTATCTTCTGATATGATGGAACACCATATTGACCGGGTATATAATCAATGTAATCGTTTCGCGTATTTTGTACCGGGAATTGAATATTATTTCAGTTTGAATGATCGAAACTTCAACTATACCACTTCCGATTCATCGAGTACACGATATGTATCCCAAAAACAAAGCAAAGATGAATATGTTATTGATTGCATCGAAAACCTAAACCCCTCTGTCGATTCCGGTCATCTGATTCGCACATCCGGATTTTACTTATACAAGGAACAATAATTATATTCAATGTTGAATATGGATTAACTACAGATTTCTTTTTAATCCGGAAGGTTATATAAAAACGATGTCGCACATGCTCTATGTATGGCAAGTGCATTTTTGCTGTACCGGCATAAAAAGAATAATACGGCTCTGACCCAATTAGCTTGTATATCATGGTTAAATTGCCATTTAAATATCATCAAGCACATTAGTACACATATTATCGGCCCATGTATACCATCAAAATTTGTATATCTGTAGGATTCACCCCACTAATCCGACTTGCTTGTCCAAGGGTCCTTGGCTTGATTCTAATGAACTTTTGTTTTCCCTCTGTCGATAATGATTTTAGATTTTCATAATCGAAGTTTTCCGGTATGATTAATTCTTCAAGAGAATTAGCCTTTGTGACAAGTTCTTTTTCTTTTTCAATATAGGCGTCGTATTTAATCTGTATCTCCGCTTGTTCTATTGTTTCACGTGGAACATCTTTTAACAGATCCTTCAATGCATCAGAATATTGGATTAAGTCCGACAAATTCACATTAGGACGTAATAAAATTTTCAGGGAATTGGTCTTCTCGATTAGATCTGAAGTGCCAATTGATTGAAAATATGGGTTGATTTGGTCGGGTTCGAATGAAATATTTTTCATTTTTTTACGGATTTCAGCTACTTTTTCCTGTTTTTCAATTACAGCCAGATAACGATCTGCTCTTGCCAATCCCATTTTGTAACTTCTTTCGGTCAATCGCAAGTCTGCATTATCCTGTCTTAATAAAGTCCTGTATTCAGCCCTGGAGGTAAACATCCTGTAAGGTTCATCCGTCCCTTTATTTATCAAGTCATCGATCAACACACCGATATAGGCTTCACTTCGGCTCAAAGTGAAGGCGGGTTTTTCGGCCACTTTTAAATGAGCATTAATTCCGGCCATAATACCCTGACAAGCCGCTTCTTCATATCCTGTAGTCCCATTGATTTGTCCGGCAAAGAATAGATTCGGTATGAGTTTAGTCTCTAATGTATAGGTAAGCTGTGTAGGTGGAAAATAATCATACTCTATGGCATAACCGGGCCTAAACATTTTGCAATTCTCTAACCCCGGAATCATACGCAATGCCTTGTATTGAACTTCTTCAGGTAAGGAAGTAGAAAAGCCGTTCAAATAGATTTCCACGGTATTCCATCCTTCGGGCTCCACAAAGAGCTGATGCCTCTCCTTATCAGCAAAACGATTGATTTTATCCTCAATACTTGGGCAATATCGAGGTCCGGTTCCTTGAATTCTTCCCTGGAACATGGGTGATTTGTCGAACCCTGTTTTCAATATTTCATGAACTGCGTCATTGGTATATGTTACCCAGCAGCATCTTTGTGTACTTGGTTTATCCGTTTTCAAATAAGAAAATCCAACAATATCATCATCACCTTCCTGACGCTCCATGTTTGAATAATCCAAACTGCGCCCATCCAAGCGTGGTGGTGTCCCCGTTTTAAGTCGGTCACTTTCGAAACCAAGTTCTAAAAGTTGTTCAGTAATTCCCGTGGCCCGATTCTCCCCCATACGTCCGCCTCCAAATTGTTTTTCGCCAATATGAATGATGCCATTGAGAAAGGTTCCATTGGTGAGCACCACCGATTTGCCCAAAATCTCGATACCCAAAGCCGTTTTTACTCCTTGCAATGTTCCACGTGAAACAATGAGTCCGGTTACAGAATCTTGCCATATATCCAGGTTGGGTGTTTGCTCCAACATCTCCCTCCAAGTAGAGGCAAACAGATGTCGGTCATTCTGTGTTCGCGGACTCCACATGGCCGGACCTTTAGATTTGTTGAGCATACGAAACTGTATCATGGATCTGTCCGAAACAATCCCTGAATATCCACCCAGGGCATCTACTTCACGTACAATTTGCCCCTTTGCAATTCCACCCATAGCCGGGTTACAACTCATCTGTGCAATGGTCTGCATATTCATGGTAATCAGGAGTGTACGCGAACCCAAATTCGCAGCCGCCGCAGCCGCTTCACAACCGGCATGACCGGCGCCAACAACAATTACATCATAGTGTGGAAACATGGCTGCAAAGATAGGGGTGAATGATTGAACCGCTCAATAAACATAATAGATTTTATCCAATTCCATAGTTTCCATCTATACTCTTTCATATCCATTTTTCTTGAACATGATCCAAAAAATAAACCCGGCCACTCCACCCACAGCATCCGCCACTCCATCCCAAACATCAAAACTTCGTCCGGCAACAAAATTCAACTGATACCATTCTAAACCAAAACCATATATAATCGCAAAAATGATAATGATGACACTCCCTGCTTGGTATCGAAGTAGGTTGAACTTCCAGAGAATGAAAAAAAAGAAAAAAAATACAAAATGAACGACCTTATCAAATTGGTCAAATAAATGTACAGACGGAAGATCACGACCAGGTGTGGAACATCCAACAAAAATAATCAATGTCCAAACAATAGCTAATATCAAAGAAAAACCCTTATTCTTTGACATATATAAAATTAACTTATGCATTTAGTGGTCATTTTTAATATATTAAAAAACCCAAATCATATGACTTGGGTTTTTTATTATATTTAAAATATTATTATGTGTTATGCTCCGACTAAGGCACCATAGGCTGCTGCATCAAGCAATTCAGACATATCCGCACCTTCAGCTATCGTAACCTTCACCATCCAACCTGCACCGTAAGCATCCTGATTAACAGCTTCAGGATTGGCCTCCAAACCGGGATTGATTTCAGCTATGGTACCGTCGATCGGCAAAAAGAGATCAGATACCGTTTTCACCGCTTCTACGGTACCAAAAATATCGCCGCTCTTCAGGGTTTGACCAACAGTGTTGATATCTACAAAAACGATATCGCCCAACTCGCCTTGAGCAAAATCGGTAATGCCCACAGTAGCAGTATTACCTTCAATGCGTACCCACTCGTGGTCGCTGGTGTATTTCAGTTCGGAAGGAATGTTCATTCGTATGTTATTTTTAGGGTAAAGATTGAATTATATAAAGAAGGGTAAAATTATAGCTATTTTTAGTACTTGCAAATATCCGGGCTAGTTTTATCCCTCCGCCTGTTCTGTCGACTCTGATTCTACCTCCTCGGTTACATTGAGCAAATCCAGTTTTTTCAAAATACCATACCAGCGAATCATTTTCTTCATATCGCTGACATAGACACGGTCCTTATCATAGGCCGGAAATAAAGTGCCAAACAATGCCTGAACCTTTTTATTGTCCAGCTTAGAGATGTCTAAACTTTCGACATTAGCCTCATTCTCCTTAAAACTCATGAAAACATCCCACAAACGTACATTCTCGGTATCCGTATATACTTCAATACTATCTAAAGGTGTTACATTATGCGAACGAGCCGCTACAAATTTGGTCAGCCCATCATCTAAATTCTTTACGATCGCGCCATCACTTTTGGTCGACAATAATTGATACAGTCCGCTTAAGCCGGAAATCGCAACAAGTTCATTATACTTCATGTCTGTAATTTTGGTGGGCAAAAGTAAAGTATTTTTTCAATGAAACCTTTTGAAAAGTTAATCCTGTAGGCTAATGTTTTTCAACGAATCATTTTCTCCATTTTACACCACATCCGATGGCTTTCGTTAGCGGCTGACTAACCGGCTTTCCACTAAGAATTTCATTCAACGCCTGTTCTGCATATTTTTCCTGAACTAATTCCGGTTCGTTGGAATTGTCATCAATCGCTCCGATATAGGCCACCACAAACCCTGACCCTTCTCTTTTTAGGATAAACACATGTGGCGTTTTCATGGCCCCATAAGCCTTAGCAATTTCTTGTGTTTCATCGATTAGATAAGGAAATTTAAACCCTTTCTCTTTGGCCCGAATTTTCATATTCTCATAACTGTCATCAGGATATGAAATCGGGTCATTCGGGTTGATCGCTACGACCGGAAACCCCTTGCCGGCATAGTTCTTATGAAGCGCTATGATACGATCTTCGTATGCCACAGAATACGGACAATGGTTGCAGGTAAAGATGACGATAACACCCTTGGAATCCTTAAAATCATTCAAAGAAACCATTTTCCCATTTATATTCTTAAGACTAAAATCTCCTGCGACGTCGCCCGGTTTATACCCCGGACGCTGGGAATCAGGACTAAAAGAAGTTACCAAAAAGGTAAACAGTAAAATCAAGAACATCATTGTGTTTTTCATGGTCGTATCGAATTAAGGGTTAGTGAATCTAATATTGCAAATGTAGTCTCCCCTTCAATAAAAAACAGCCGGGAATATTTGGGATTAAAGATCTGTGTAGCAGGCAATGTACCGGACCAAGACGGGTCGATTTGGTCAATCCATGCATTATAATTAGGTTCATTCAACAGGACAACTTTTGAATGAATTTTCTTTTTCTGAATAAAAGGCTCCAATAACTTTTCCTTTTGTTTCACATAATCAAGGCTCACCAAAATGACCTTTACTTTACGATCCGCATAATTCTGATGAATTTGCTCGAAATAAGGCAGCTCAGCTACACATGGCACACACCATGTAGCCCAAAAATTAAGGATATAAGTTGTATCTGACGAAGATTTGCGGAGTTTTTGATACCAATCCATTTTAACGACTTCTACAGGAACGTTGGCCTTCTGCGCAATGCATGCACAGGTTAGTAAAACCATCATCACCAATAATATCCATTCCTTC
Organism: Chitinophagaceae bacterium; assembly: GCA_016786845.1. Classification (GTDB taxonomy): domain Bacteria; phylum Bacteroidota; class Bacteroidia; order Chitinophagales; family Chitinophagaceae; genus OLB11. The sequence goes on from JAEUVB010000021.1 coordinate 365,860, forward strand.
TTCAACATTTTATTCGAAAATAAGCAATTCGACGCAGAAGAAAACCATCGAATATTCAAAACCCCAAAGCTTATATGACAGGTTTCGACAAGCCAATAAACAAATTTTGCTTTATATTTACTCGTCTAAAAACAATCATTCCTTTTTAAAGTATCTGTAAACACATGAACATAAAACAAATTTTAACCTTATCGTCTTTTATTTTTCTGACCAACTTTAGCACTTTCGCCCAAAATAAACCGAATCCAAAAGGCCCCGGTGCAGGATTTGATGTAGCCGCTGAAGCATTCGCCGATCTGCAAGTATTACGATATTCGGTACCGGGTTACGAAAATCTTACTTTGAAAGAAAAAGAATTAACCTATTATCTATACGAAGCAGCGCTTTGTGGACGTGATATTATTTATGACCAAAAAAGTAAGAATGGTATTCTGCTTCGCAAAACCCTGGAAGCTATCTATGGCGGATATCAAGGTGATCGAAATAGTCCTGATTTTAGAAAGTTTCAGGAATACTGTGGCCGTTTTTGGTTTAGTAACGGAAATCATCATCACTATGGTAATGAAAAATTTATTCCGGGATGTAGTTCCGCCTACTTCAAAACCCTTCTTAGCAGTATCAATGCATCTAAACTCCCAATGGCACCGGGCGAATCGGTCGATGCCTTCTGGACAAGAGTGGAACCTCTGTTTTATGATTTGAAAGTGGAACCCAAATTGGTGGACCTCCGTTCAGGGATTGATAATATAAAATCGTCCAGTAACAATTTCTATGAGGGCGTTAGCCAGAAAGAAGTGGAAGACTTCTATGCAAAATTTCCCACCACAGGCAATGCACCGAGTTGGGGACTGAATAGTAAAGTGGTGAAAGAAAACGGACAATTGAAAGAATTGGTATGGAAAAGCGGTGGTATGTACGGCCCGGCCATTGATAAAATCATTTACTGGCTCGAAAAAGCTGTAAAGGTGGCTGAAAACGCGAAGCAAAAAAAATCATTAGAACTTTTGGTGAGCTATTTGAAAACAGGTGATCTAAAAACTTTTGATGATTACAGCATTGCCTGGACACAGGATACTGAAAGCAAAATAGACGGAATCAATGGTTTTATTGAAGTATACCTTGATGCTATAGGTAAGAAAGGAAGCTATGAAGCCTATGTGAGCATCAGAGATGAAGAAGCGACCAAGCGTATAGCGGCGATAGCCAAAGAAGCACAGTGGTTTGAAGATAATTCTCCGCTGATGAGAGAACATAAAAAGAAAGAAGTTAAAGGAATTATCGCCAAAGCCATAACTGTAATCGCAGAAAGTGGCGATTTGGCACCCACAACAGCAATCGGTATTAACCTACCCAATGCGGATTGGATTCGTAAAGATCATGGCAGTAAATCAGTATCCCTAAGCAATATTATTTACAGCTATAACCGTGCTAACAGCGGTGGAGGCAATTTAGAGGAATTTGGTTTGAATGCAGAAGTAAAACAACGAATCAGAGATTATGGCGCATTAGCCTCCGATTTGCATACCGATATGCATGAATGTATTGGCCATGCCAGCGGACAAATTAACCCGGGTGTGGAAACCACCGATAAAACGCTGAAGAATTACGCCAGTTGTCTGGAAGAAGCCCGTGCAGATCTAGTCGGCTTATATTATATCATGGATAAAAAGCTGATAGATATAAATGTGATGCCTAATATGGATGTAGCAAAAGCAGAATATGATAGTTATATCATGAATGGATTAATGACCCAGTTGACCCGCGTAAAATTGGGTGATGATATTGAAGAAGCACATATGCGTAACCGTCAGCTCAATGCAAAGTGGGTTTATGAAAAAGGTAAAAAAGATAATGTGATCGAGTTGGTTAAACGTGATGGAAAAACTTATGTTCAGATCAATAACTACGAAAAACTCCGTACCCTATTCGGTGATTTGCTGCGTGAAATACAGCGAATTAAAAGTGAAGGTGACTTCAAAGCCGGACAGGCCCTGGTTGAAAATTATGGTGTAAAAGTCGATCAAAAATTACATAAAGAAATCTTAGATCGATATGCCAAACTGAATCTCAAACCATATCGCGGATTTATTCAGCCTAAACTAGTTGCTATTAAAGATGGCGACAAAATCACAGATGTGAGAATAGAATATCCAAAATCCTTCTTTACGCAAATGATGGAATATGGTCAAAACTATAGCTTCCTCGGTGTGAAGAATTAATGTTCAGACTTTTTCATTAAAGTCCTCTAAAGGTATCACCTTGGTTTAAATCACCGGTATTAAATCCGAGCATAAACCATTTCATGCGCTGTTCAGATGTACCGTGTGTAAATGCATCGGGCACTACATAACCTTGAGCGTTTTTCTGCAAACGGTCATCGCCGACTGCATTAGCCGCACTGAGGGCCTCATCAATATCACCATCTTCGAGCATTTTATTGATTTTTTGATCATAATGGGCCCAAACCCCGGCGTAAAAATCTGCTTGAAGCTCTAAGGCTACAGACAAACGATTGGCTTCTTTCTCACTTTTTCTGGACATGAGTTGTTGAACTTTACCAGAAGTACCTAATAAGTTTTGAATATGATGTCCATACTCATGCGCGATCACATAGGCACATGAAAAATCACCATGTGCGCCCAAACGCGTGCGTAATTCATCGAAGAACGTGAGGTCCAGATAAATTTTTTGATCGGCCGGACAATAGAATGGACCGGATTGTGCCGTGGCTGATCCACAGGGAGATTGTGTTGCATTTCTGAATAAAACCAATACGGGCTTCTTAAACGGTAATTGATTTTGAGTGAAAACCCCTTCCCATATTTGCTCGTTATCCGCCAAAACGACTGAAATAAAATCAACCATCTCCTTTTCCTCTTTTGTTTCCTCAACAGGCCCGGAAGATGAAGCAGCCGAAGGACTTTGCTGTTGTGCAAAATCGCTGATCAATTGCTGCGGATCTCCACCCATCAATAATCCAATAACCAACATGATGATAGCAAGGATACCGCCACCGGTAGCCACCTGCTTACCGCTCATGCCTCTGCGATCTTCAATATTCTCGCTGCCCCTTCTTCCCATCCATTTCATAGGTATTTTATTAGTTTATACAAAGTAACAAAATATTCCCGATGTATGAATTTACCGGCAAGTGCTTATCTTTATTCAATGAAAGGTGCTTACCGATTAATATTATTATTATTTTTATTGACGCTCTCCTTCCATTCTTGCAAGAGAGCCAACCTGAATAGATTTTACTATACTTCTGCCGGTGAGAGTCAGGCATATTACCAACATCAATTTACCGATAGTTTAGGCGTACATACCATAACCTGGGATAGTACTTACAATGACTATACTGATGCACTATCAGAATTTGATCAGCAACAAATTACTTTTTATACCCGTTCACAAAATCATATCTGCGCATTGCCGGATTCAATATTCCTGTTTCCTATTGCCGAAAATGGGATTTATACCAAAATATATAGCACACATTGGATCCTTAATTTCACACTCACAGAAGACTCTATCAAGTATATTTGTACCAACTACGGCGGCTGGACAGGCAATTTTACCTCAACTTCATTAATATATAAAGGCAAAAGACAATAATGAATGGGTAAGAAAAAGTTCGAAAAATACCGTATTGAAAAACACTGTCTGAATTGCCAAATCCCTATTCATGGGAACTATTGTCATAACTGCGGTCAGGCCAATTTAGATCACCGGCATAATTTTTTCACTATCATTTTTCACTATATCGGTGACTTATTTCATTGGGATCATAAGATATTTACAACGGCGAAGAAATTACTATTTTCTCCGGGCATGCTTACAAAAACCTATATAGAAGGCGCACGCAAAAGATATATTGACCCGATTAAACTATATGTTTTTCTCTCCGCAGTTTTTTTTATTTTCCTGCATTACAATCATCAGATTGAAGATTTGTTTCAAAGCAATAAGGATAAAGCGTTGATCGCATTAAATAAACAATATACGGATCAGGTAAGCACGCACTATATATTGAAAAAAATCATACAGAAAGATTCCATATTGCTTCGTGATACGTTAGTGCAAAAACGAATAGCCTACTATAAACAACAAGCAGATAGTATCGGACAAACGAATAACAATATAGATTATGCGATATTCAAATTTTTCAATTTGTCTGATACCTTAGAAGTCGTGGATGGAGGACTTTCCATCGTCACCGATGAAAAGGGACAAATAAAATCCATGCCTCGGAATAAACTGACTGATGAAATTGATGAAAAGTATTTTGGTGACTATTCGAAATTAAAAATTCTTTTTGTAGAAAAGATCATGAACCTTCTGCCCAAAGTCGTCTTTGGCACGATACCTATTTATGCCTTCTTGTTGTTTATTTCATGTATTCGACGAAAGGAAAATTATTTTGTCAATCACTTCATCTTTGCCATGCATCTTTACAGTTTTCTGTTTCTGCTTTATATCTTCACTACCTTATTCCAAGACATTTGTGGTTGGTTTGATAATGCCTTCACTGACGGATTATCTTCTGCAATATTCTGGCTCAGTACCGGTTATTTTTTAATTTATATTGGCATAGCCATGCAAAAATTCATACCTAGTGGTATTGGCAAACTCATTCTCCGCTACTTAATCGTTCATGGATTGATGTTTCTGATAACCATGGTAATTACCGTCAGCATCATTTTATTCTTGTTTATCTATTAAGCCTGATCATCTTTATTCGTAGATGGCTTGTAACACTGTTTGACCAACGGCTTTCAAGGTTGCCTGATCGATGATGTTGATATTGTCCTGATGTGTGTGCCAATGTTCTCCAAAACCGCCTTGCGGAGTCAGGTTTATAATATCTATACAAGGAATCTTTGCCATTTCATTCACCACGACATGGTCATCAGTGATTTGTCCACCTTGTGTATATCGGAAATAATCGGAGTAGCCCAAACGATTTCCAATATCCCATATACGACGTTGCAATTCAGGCGCATAACCCTGTGAAAAACCTTCAAGCGGAAACTGAGCACCTTTAGCGCCGACCATATCCAGACAAATTCCAAAACGCGCCGTATATCCTGCCACATGCGGATTCTGTGCCCAATGTTGCGTGCCCAAACAATAACTCTGGTCACTCCATTCGGATCGGCCTACATCTTCGGCATCTACGAGTAGGATATCCACACCCACTGTGGGTTTCTGTTGTTTCAATTTAGCTGCAATCTCGAGCAACACAGCCACACCACTTGCACCATCATCTGCAGCATCAATAGGCTTCTCCTTATTGGTGGTATCCTGATCGGCCCAGGGTCGGCTATCCCAGTGGGCCAGCAATAAAATTCTATCCTTAGCTTGAGGGTTAAATGAACCAATGATATTGATAGACCGATATTGTTTTTTCGAAATAACTTGAGTCAGCATAGCCTCTTGTCTGTAAACTGTATCAGCATATTTTTTTAATTCGGTTTCCAGCCAGGCTGCACATTTTATTTGTGCCGTTGATCCGGGGACTCGTGGACCGAATGCCAATTGCGTTTTGACATGTTCATAAGCCTTTGCCGCATCAAAGTCAGGCGCCATTGCAGACGGCTTAGGGGTTTCCTCTACCGGCGTATTGGATTGAGGTTCATCATTACATCCAATCGTGTTTAAGGCAAAACATAAGATGAACAAACTATTTCTAAGCATTGAAAATATTTTATGAGTCATTGGTTCAAAAGTATAACGAAAAAAGGACCGAACATAAAAAAGAGCAGACGAGCTGCTCTTGTAAACTTGTTTTATTCAAAATTATTTTAATTTAACTTCTTCCACATGGAGTACTTCCTTAGAGGTACCGGTTCTGTGAACAGCGCCGACTATCATACAGCTATCCAGGTTCCATCCGTTGATACCCGAGGTGGACGGTTGAAATACAAGGGTTTTTTCCAAAACGCGTCCTTTCACTTTGGTGCTCAAACTATCCAAAATCAATTCTCCACTGGTGGGAGTAATGAGTTTACGGAAAATATGGCTAAAATGATAATCTTCAATTTCTCCTAAATCTTTGTCCTCCTGAATATCCACTCGCCCATTTTCCAAAACAAAAAGTGAGACGGCCAATTGATCTGTAACATCAGCCGTAAAAGCCAGTTTAATTTTAACCTCCACATTTCCCGTCGTTCCGTTATAAGCTGACTCCAGGTGTATATTCACCGGTGTGGTTTTGGCCAATAAAGCAGGCAATGTGGTGGTCCAATCGGTACCGGTTTGACCCCTTAGAATAAAATACTTTCCTGCACTGGTGCCGGAGGTGGCAGGTATTCGATCGAATGTGGCACTGGGTTTACCCGGATCGCCTTCGTTGAAAAATAATTTAAGGGCATCAGCGTCGGGATTTCTGAAATCATATAGTGCCCCGGCCGGTGGTTCGGTCAGGAATCCGGAATGTAAAGCCGTAATAACGATACGACCGGGATTCAGTGAATCAAATTCTCTAAGTTGCTTTGTTCCCGCAGGGCAATTGGTACAGCTCGCTCCGGTTAATTCTTCAATGAGTACTTTCTTCTGTTGTGGCGTTTCAAAGACACTCGTTACATACGTGGTGTCTTTTGAAATCAGCGAATTGAGATTTAATCCATTGGGTATTTGCTCTTTGCATGATTGCAGGAATAGGGCAAAGCCTAAACTAATCAACAGACCCTTCTTCATATTTATGACTTTATTCAAAATTAAGTGTTTTATTAGAATGTTGATGTAATCCCTATTTTAAATCCGCTAAAGGCGGGCTCATAGCGGCAAACCCCACCGGTACAATTAATCCCTTCGACCTGTTTTACATATTGTGCAGTAAAGCGATGAGCTCCTCTTGTATGAGCTATGAATACATTTGGATAATGATGAGCTTCTTTAACATGTACCGGATTAGGTTCAATATTATACATATCAGACAGGGCAAAACTCCATTTCGGTGCAATATTAAATTCAATTAAACCGAATATCCACGATCCAAAATCCTGTTTGGTACTCATGTATTGCAATTCGGCGCGGAGGGATTTCTTTTCATTGAGTTTGTAAACAACCTCTACAAATGGCGTAATCGCATTTACATTCGGATACAAAGCAGGCACCTTCTGCTGATAAATCGCCTGATTATAGATAAGATATTGTGCCCCGAGGTGTAAAATAAAATTTTTGATCCCCCGTATTTCCGTTTCTGCCCATCCTTCACGATAGAGTGCATCACCGGCCAGGGTATTAATATGGGTATAACTCAAATTAATACTCAAATTATCATTGGGTGTAATATAGGAATTAAGCGATCCGCCCATTTCTGAAAGTTCCTGTGAAGGGGGGGTATAACGGGCAATTAAGCGCTGTGGGCGTATTTGAGCTATGATAGGTTGCCAGTTCATGAAGCCCTTTAACAGGATTTCATTCGGAGAAGTACGCATCACCCAGTTTTCTGTACGACGAAAAGAGGCTGTTATCCCAAATTTACTTTTAGCATATCCCAAAGTGGTATAAGCCACATTTCCGCCATGATTTCTCAATCCTTTGTCTGTGGCAATGGCTTCATGCGATTTAATCGCGCCTTCCACATACCAGGTAAAGTCGCCGGCATTTAGGGTATTGTATACTGTAGCTGCATACACATTATATTGAGGTGCAAATCGCTCGGCAGACGGATACGAATTAATGGTAGAAACAATGGCATCCATACTGGCTTGATCCATGGTTCTATTCAACAATCCAATACCCGGTGTGATATGGGCCTTACTCCCCAAATCCAAGTCTCCTTCCGCATTAAATCCTTTGATAATCGGTTTGTATCGTTCAAACAAGTTTTTAGACTGGCCGGTGAATCCCTTTAATGTGAGCTTATTGCTCAATCGATATTTTAGATGTAGCCCAAAAAGTGCATTATCGATCAACAGGCCTCTATCTTCATAAGCCCTGAAAAGAATACCGCTACCAATTTGATCATAAACATGCCCCGCGGTGATGGTCAGATTTTGAAATTCCTTACTCAAACTAAACATACCCAAACCGGCAGCAGTAAGTGCAGATGTCGGATTCTGAAGATTTGAATTATGAAAGGCATCAAACCGTACCGTACCGGTAAAACCGTATCCTGAATATCTCAAACCCAGCCAGCCTTCGCCACCACTGAGAAAATTATCATATAATTGATTATTGGATGCATTGATATTGGTGTCCCGCTGAAAGAAATTAACATTCATCATCAGGTCACCGGAAAGATTACCCTGTGCACCAACTTTTGCAGTGGTTAACAGCAGTAAACAAAAAAGAACTTTTCTCATGATACTCAAGGATAAGCAACAAATATAATCATTGAAAAAAGAATCCTTTAACCCTTCTGTAAAAATGATTGAAACTGCGACTTATTGTCGCTCATCCTATTTTATACCCAACTGATCACTCAGCTCCAACATGCGATCGATTGGCTTTTTGGCGGCCAATCGCAGTGATTCGTCCATAGTTAACTCCGGCAACTCATATTTCATGCATAAATAAAGCTTTTCCAATGTATTCAACTTCATGTGTGGACAATCATTGCAAGCGCATGAATTATTGGGTGGGGCCGGTATTAAAGTCTTATGAGGAGCATTCTTCATCATTTGATGGAGAATACCGGTTTCTGTAGCGACTATAAATGTTTGACAATCATCCTGCTCTGCATATTGCAACAATTGTGTTGTGGATCCAATAAAATCAGCCACTGCCAGAACAGCTTCTTCGCATTCCGGATGGGCTATGAGCTTGGCTTCAGGGTGCCGGGCCTTAAGTTTTGTAATCTTTTCCAGGCTGAAAATTTCGTGTACCATACAAGCGCCATTCCACAAAACCATGTTCCGGCCTGTTTTCCTATTGATATATGCACCCAAATTTTTATCCGGTGCAAAAATGATTTTCTGTTCTTTTGGCAGGCTTTCCACAATTTTTTGTGCATTACTGGATGTACAAATAATATCACTCAGGGCCTTGATACCTGCGCTGCAATTGATATAGGATATCACTAAGTGGTCGGGATGCTGTTCTTTGAAACGGGCAAACAAAGGGGGTGGACAACTGTCGCTGAGTGAACAGCCGGCATTCAAATCCGGCAGAACTACCTTTTTTGTTGGATTCAAAATTTTTGCGGTTTCGGCCATAAAATGCACACCGGCAAAAACAATCAGGTCTGCAGTGGTCTTTTGTGCCTGTCTGGCCAATCCCAAACTGTCTCCTATATAGTCTGCAACATCCTGAATATCAGATTCCTGATAATAATGTGCGAGCAAAACGGCATTTTTTTCCTTTTTCAATTTTTCAATTTCCGCAAACAAATCCAAACTTGGATCAATTTCAAGATCAAGGTATCCGACATTTTTCAGATTATTCACAGCTTCAGTCATAGTATTAATAATAATCTTCTTTTTAAAAAATAAAAAATACTGTTGCTACTAAGGGTGTGAATACGTGAGTAAGTTCATGTTATCCACCTTGCAAAAGTCAATCAAAAAACTTTATTAATAGGTAATTCACAAAAATAAATATTTATTCCACAGTAAATAATCCCGCAGGAAGTGAAATACAAGAGCCTGCTATGAAAATGTGGATTAAAATGCACAAGGAAAAATATTTGGGTGTGAATTGTTGGAAAGGGGCAGAAAAGATTTTTAAAACTTCATAGTCATCCACAAAATGAAAATGCCCTTATGCCGGTCTGTGGAAAGGAAAGAAAAAATACACAAGTTTCCACAATCCAAATTCAAGTCAGAATATGTTAATTTCCAAAAATGTCTAAAAAAACCTGAAAAAAGGGTTGAAAAACCAATCCTAAACGACTATTTTTGCCATCCTTCAAAAAATGTGAATAATATGTCGGTAATTCAAAAGATAAGAGACAAGTATATTGGTTTAGTCATCGTAGCCATCGTTTTAGCCTTAGTCGGCTTTTTGGTCATGGATGCCATGCAAAGTAATGTACGCGGATTGTTTGGTGGTGATCAAACCCTGATGGCGGAAGTCAACGGCACCCGTATAGAATATAAAAGTTATGAGCAGCTCCGCATGAAATATGAGGAGAATATGAAATCGCGTTCCAAAGACGGCACTCTCAGTGATATGGAGCGTTCCCAAATTATGGAACAAGTTTGGAATGATGTAGTGGGTGAAACACTCATGACGGCCGAAATGGAAAAACTGGGAATAGACCTGACTGATAAAGAATTACAGGATATGTTGACCGGTCCTTTTGCCGATCCAATGGTTCAGCAAAACTTCAGAGATCCTAATACCGGTATCTTCGATCCAAGTCGCGTAAGCCAGTTTCTGAATAGTTTGTCTCAAGATAAAACCGGACAGCAACGTGCTCAATGGAAAGATTTTGAAGATGCGTTGATCAAATCGCGCAAGATGACAAAATATACCGACCTCATCAGTAAGGGTATTTATATTCCTAAATTTATGTTGGATGATATGGCTAAGCAACGTACTGCTACATCAGCCATCACCTATGTACAGTTACCATACACACTCATTGCCGATAATGCAGTGAAGGTTTCAGACGAGGACATCAAAAAATTCATGGAGAAAAACGATGCCATGTTCCGTTCACAAGAAGCAACTGCAAAAGTTGAATATGTGGCTTTTGATATCATTCCTTCTTCAGCAGATACAGCAGAAAGTTTGGGAGCTCTGAATAACATTAAAGCAGATTTTGAAACTACGATCGAACACGAGGAGTTTGTGGCTAAGAATTCTGAAGAGTCCATGAAGGACATTTACTATACCGAAAAGACTTTGGAAGTACCTGTTCCTGCTGAAGTATTGGCCGGTGCAGTAAATAGTGTTACAGGTCCTGTTTATTTCAACGGATATTATAAGTTGATTAAAATTTTGGATAAAAAATCCATGCCGGACAGCGTAAAAGCTTCTCATATATTGGTAGGCATTGGCGAAAACCGTACTGAAGCACAAGCCCAGGCCAGCATCGATAGTTTGCAACAAATGATTAATGGTGGTGCTGATTTCGGACAATTGGCTGCCAGCCGCTCCGATGATCAGGGTTCTGCTAAAAAGGGTGGTGATTTGGGTTATTTCACTCAGGGTGCTATGGTTCCGGAATTTAATGATGCTTGTTTCAATGGTAAAACCGGAGATATCAAACAAGTTAAAACTCAGTTTGGTATTCATCTGATCAAAATTACCGATCAGAAAAACTTTAACCCTGCCGTGAAAATTGCTGTGGTCAGCAAGGCTTTACAAGCCGGTACGGCAACCACACAGGCTGCCTTTACTAAAGCCAGCGAATTTGCAGCTACTGCTAAAGACGCAAAAACGTTTACCGATGCGGCTAAGAAAATGGGTAAGGACAAACGTGTTGCTGAAAACTTAACGAAGACTCAACAACAAATTCAAGGATTAGGAAGTGCACGTGAATTGACCCGCTGGGCTTTCGAAGCCAAACCGGGCAGTATTTCTCCTATTTATACCTTGGATGATAAGTATGTAATTGCGGTAGCAGTATCTCGTCAGGAAAAAGGCACATTGCCGGATATTGCCAGTGTACGCCCGCAAATTGAAAATCAACTGAAGCGAGAAAAGAAAGGTCAAATGCTGGCCGATCAGTATAAAGGTAAGAGCTTGGCTGATATTGCAGCAGCAGCTAAAGTAGAAGTTAAAAACGCCGATACCGTTTTAATGATGGGTGGAGGTAATACAGAGATTGGTTTTGAACCTAAGGTTATTGGTGCTGCTTTCAACAAATCATTGGTCAACAAAGTATCTCCGGGTATACCGGGCGAACAAGGTGTTTACTTTCTAACAGTAAAAAGCATGAATGAAGGCGTAGCCGGACCAAACCCTATGGTTGAAATGGAGCGTATGCAAATGCAAATGCAGATTGCCAGCCAGGCACAACAAATGATCAATTATGTGTTGAAAAAGAACGCTAAGATTACCGACAACAGAAGTAATTTCTACTAACGGTCATTGAAATATTATTAAAAAAGCCACGCTACATGCGTGGCTTTTTTAATGGAATCCAACAGGTGTTTAGGACTCATAAATTTGATATTAAGACTTTCCGTGTAAAGCAGTCTCAAGCCGCTCCACCACCGAATCCATACCGGCTATATTAGATCTGGCTGCCAGTCGGGCCATGAACAAAAAATGTATGGCATGTTTATGCGATTCAATGCCCAATGCAAAAAGAGTATCGCTGATAGCTTCATTGAGTACTTTCAGGTCTTGAGAAATCAATCTCAGGGTATCGAATAGGGTTATATCTGATTCCCATTCCTGTAAGGGTTCTGCAGGGGGTAATAAATGGGGGTTGGCTTGAGCCATTTCAAAGGCGAATTTGCGGAAAGCGTATTTATCATGGGCATATTGTCCTGCATTCTTTTTCTCTTTGG
>JAEUVB010000018.1 GCA_016786845.1 Chitinophagaceae bacterium
TAGCCCAGGTAAGGTTCCTCGCGTATCATCGAATTAAACCACATGCTCCACCGCTTGTGCGGACCCCCGCCAATTCCTTTGAGTTTCATCCTTGCGGACGTACTTCCCAGGTGGGATACTTAATGCTTTCGCTCAGACACCAACAGTGTATCGCTGATGTCGAGTATCCATCGTTTAGGGCGTGGACTACCAGGGTATCTAATCCTGTTTGATCCCCACGCTTTCGAGCCTCAGTGTCAATAACTGCGTAGTAAGCTGCCTTCGCTATCGGTGTTCTATATCATATCTAAGCATTTCACCGCTACATGATATATTCCGCTTACCTCCACAGTATTCAAGACTGGTAGTATCAATGGCAGTTCCCAAGTTGAGCTCGGGGATTTCACCACTGACTTACCAACCCACCTACGCTCCCTTTAAACCCAGTGAATCCGGATAACGCTTGCACCCTCCGTATTACCGCGGCTGCTGGCACGGAGTTAGCCGGTGCTTATTCATAGAGTACCGTCAACCCGGTAAGAATACCGGGGTTTCTTCTTCTATAAAAGAAGTTTACAATCCAGAGGACCTTCATCCTTCACGCGGCATGGCTGGTTCAGAGTTGCCTCCATTGACCAATATTCCTCACTGCTGCCTCCCGTAGGAGTCGGGCCCGTGTCTCAGTGCCCGTGTGGCTGATCATGCTCTCACATCAGCTACTGATCGTCGGCTTGGTAGGCCGTTACCCTACCAACTACCTAATCAGCCGCACGCCCATCTCAAAGTGCCGGAGCTTTAATCGTACTCAGATGCCCTTGTACGATACTATGGGGTATTAATCTCTCTTTCGAGAGGCTATTCCCCGCTCTGAGGAAGGTTGCGTACGTGTTCCGCACCCGTTTGCCGGTCGCCGCCAGAGTATTGCTACCCCGCGCTGCCCCACGACTTGCATGTGTTAAGCCTGCCGCTAGCGTTCATCCTGAGCCAGGATCAAACTCTCCATTGTAAATGAGTTTTGATCTTGGCTAATTTCATAAGAAATTAGCGATCTAATTTTAATTTTCGCTAAGAATTACCTGTTAAAAAACTTGCGTTTTTTATCTGTTGTTTCCGTCTTTCAAAGATCTTGTTTCTACTTTATTTTTCCGTTGTTTTTCTAACGGAGTGCAAAGGTAAGAGGTTATTTTAAACTACCAAAAAATAAACCAACTTTTTTTTATTTTTTTTCGCCTTTTTATCGGCGTGAATAACTAAGAAAAGAGCTGTTTTTTTTCGTTGGGAGTGCAAAGGTAATCATCAAACTTAAAGCACCAAATATATTGAGGGAAATATTTAAAATTATTTTCATTTGTTTAGCACCTATTGTCTAGAAATTGCCTGTTTACAATACTTACGCCCTTCTTGTTAACAGAATCCTATTACAACTTTTATTTCTCATTGTGATCTTAGGCCATATTATCCTGCAATCATAAAAGCCCCCAAAATTGGAGGCTTTCTGTTAAAACAAATTGTTGATGACTCTTATTTCAGGTGCATATCAAAATAATCAGTGATTTTTTGCATTAAATGTACCCTGTCCTTACCCCTTACATTGTGCGGATGCCCGGGATAAACATAGTAATCCAGTTGTACGCCTTCGTCTACAGACTTCTTTTGCATCATTATGCTGTGCTGCCAAACCACTACATCATCGTCTGTACCGTGAATCATGAGCAGTTTACTTTTTAAACCCTTCACCTTATCCAAGAGTTTATTCGCTTTATAACCCTCCGGGTTTTGTTCCGGTGTGTCCATATAGCGTTCAGTATACATGACTTCATACATACTCCAGTCTAATACCGGACCACCGGCTACACCGCATGTGAATACACCCGGATGGCGCAGCATCAGTGATGTGGTCATGAAACCTCCAAAACTCCAGCCATGAACCCCCATATGCGTTGAATCCACATAAGGTAATGATTTCAGATAGTCTACCCCTTTCAATTGGTCCTCCATTTCCAATGTCCCCAATTGCCGATGCACTGCACTTTCAAAAGCGAATCCCCGATTCGAACTTCCTCTACCATCCATTACAAACATCACATAACCATGTTGAGTCATGTAATCATACCAAAGATTACCACTCGCCGGGAAAGCATCCCTGTTGAGTTGCAAGTGCGGACCATTGTAGAGATATACAACCACAGGATATTTTTTGGTAGAATCAAAATCATAAGGCAATATTAGTTTACCATACAACAAGGTACTGTCAGATGCATAGAGCTGCACTGAGCGAACCTGCGCGGTCTGATAATTTTCCAAAGTATTCCCTGCAGTAAGTATTCTCTTCTCCGCACCGGTAAGTACATTGGTAATTTCAATATTCTTAGGTACCGACATAGAAGTATACTGATCAATCAGATAATTGCCATCTGCGCTAAGTTGTGCGGTATGACTGGCTTTAGTACCGGACAAGCTGCGCATTTTATTGGTTGAAACCTGAACAGCATAGACATTCTTTTGCAACGGACTGTCCATAGTACCTGTAAAAATGATCTCCTGCGACTTTTTATTATACCCCAGAATTTCATTCACGATCCAAGGACCTTTGGTTAATTGTTTAAGCAAGGTGCCGTCTTGTTTATAGAGATATAAATGCATGTATCCATCCCGCTGACTCCACCAAATAAATTGCGAAGCATCATCACCGATAAAATAGAGTTGATGCTGAGGCTCCACATAACGATCACTTGTTTCTTCAAATAAAGTCTTTATCAACTCTCCTGTCGAAGCATCATATTGATTCATCCACAAATGATTTTGATCGCGATTCAATACCGAGACATAGATGTATTTTTCATCCGGGCTCCAGGTCACTGTAGTAAGATACTGATCTGCAGGTTCACCGGTTTTTAAATAGACTGTTGATTTAGTTCCAATATTGTACACCCCTAAGGTGACATGATGGGACTTGCGTCCGGCAAAAGGATACTTGATGAACTTCACCGTAGCCGGAGCGGCCGACCAATCGACAACCGGATAATCCTCTACCATACTTTGGTCCATTCGATAAAACGCTAGATGATTGCCCCTGGGAGACCAAAATATGCCATGATCAATACCAAATTCATCGCGATGCACCGATGTGCCGTACAGCATATCCTTACTGCCGTCTGATGTAATTTTTTCCGAAGACGCGCCCGGCAATTTTACAAACAAATTATATTGATCGGTATAGGCCAATCGCATGGTACCGGAATCAAAAAATACATTTTCTGCTGTGGCTGGTTCTTCATTTTGAATACTGACTTGTGTAGAATCTCTGGCCGTGGTATTGAAGAAGATGTATTTATGTTCGTGATTAATATAAAATTTCGTTTGTGTAATCCAATGAATGGCGGGGAAGGCCTTCAACTCGCTCACTCCTATGCCTTTCAGCTGTTTGTTCATTTTCTCCAAGGAGGTGACCGTTTCTGCATCGAACGTTTCGGGACTATAAGCCATGATGACCTTTTCTGTGTCATTACTCACCACATAACTATAATATTCGGCACTGCCCATCCATTGAAGCTGGCTCAGACTTTTCAACTTAAAGGTTGTACCCATTCCATTGACCGCCTCGGCCATAGTGAAATTCTTTTTTTGCGCAGATAATGACTGGGTCAGTATGAATGCGGCTATTAGAATGATTATTCTATTCATGATTCAAATGATAATAATTGGTCAAATAATACTTCATATTCAGATTGCAAAGCCGCAACTTTGATACTGATTATATTATAATCGGATTCGGTACGCTGAAACAATTCTTTATTCGCATAAGTCGAAGGATCGGCTAATAAGGCTTCCAGTCTTTCCTTTTCCTGATTCGATTTTTCAAGATCCTGTTCTAATTTTTCGAAACGATTTCGGACTTTCTTTTCTTCTTTTTGCTTTTCTTTATGGGTTGCATTGTTGTGGACCGGCTTAGGCTGTTCTTTCACCACCGTGGCTACTTTGGCTACCTGTGGTTCAGCTTTCTCTGCCTTTTCTGCTTTGGCGGCCAGGGCTTTGCGTTTCTTATGTTCCTCCCATTCTTTGTAACCTCCATTGAAGGCATTGATTTTACCGTCTTCAATTTCCCATATCACATTTGCCGTTTCTTGTATAAAATAACGATCGTGCGAAACCAAAACAAACGTTCCCTGAAACTGATTTAGCGCTTGGATCAGCATATTCACGCTACTCATGTCCAGGTGATTGGTCGGTTCATCCAATAACAGATAATTGGATTTACTGATAATGGTTTTGGCCAATGCCACACGCGCTTTTTCTCCGCCCGAAAGCACTTTGATCTTTTTGAAAACATCATCTCCTTTAAACAAAAAACACCCCATCAATTCTCTCAGTTCCTGTTCAGTTTTTCCGCTGCCGCAGAGTTTAAGTTCTTCCAGAATATCATTTTCCATATACAATGATTCCAGTTGATGCTGAGCATACATGGCTATTTCTATATTATGACCGGGCACGACCTCTCCTTCTACAGGTTCCATGCCATCAATAATCCGAAGGAGAGTCGATTTACCGCGCCCGTTGGCACCAATCAAGGCAATCTTATCGCCTCGGTTGACCTCAGCATCGGCATGGTCGAGAATGCGGATATCGCCGAAACGTTTGCTTATCTGATGTAAGGTCGTCATCACTTTGCCGGGTTGTTTACCCACCTCAAATCGCATGCTAATTTTAGAAGATTCGCTGATCGGGGCTTCGATACGTTCCAAACGATCGAGTTTCTTGACCAAACTCTGAGCCTGAGTTGCCTTTGACGCCTTGGCCCTGAACCGTTCAATAAACCTTTCCTGCTGACGAATAAAATCTTGTTGATTTTCATATTCGCGTTGCTGAAACTCCGAACGAACTTCTTTTTCCTGCAAAAAGAAAGAATAATTTCCGGTATATAAATTCAAAGTCTGCTGACTCACTTCCACAATTTTGGTCACCATACGATCGAGAAAGTAACGATCATGCGAAACTATAATGACGGTACCCGGATAGCCGGATAAGTAACGTTCTATCCATTCAATGGAAGGCAAATCGAGGTGATTGGTCGGTTCATCCAACAATAAGATATCGGGCTTTTGAAGGATCATTTTTGCCAATAATACCCGCATTCTCCATCCACCTGAAAACTCTTTGAAGGATCGGTTCAGGTCTATGGTATTAAACCCAAGACCTTCCAGTACTTCTGCCGACTTGTGCGACATTTCGTAACCACCGGCTACATCGAAATCGTGGTGCAAATGGGCTAAACGATTCAAACCTTCTTCATCATTGCTCTCGTGGAGCTCCTCTTCCAACTCTTTGATTTCTTTATCCAGCCTCAGCGCTTCTTCATAAGCCCCCATGGCTACTTCCAAAATACTGTCATTGGTATCCAAACTCTGTAAATCCTGATGAAAATAACCGATGGATAAGTTCTTCGCTTTGTTGACCTGCCCGGCAGAAACGGAGTATTCTCCAATTAAGATCTTCAACAAAGTAGACTTTCCCGCTCCATTTGGCCCAACTAATCCGATGCGTTCATTTTCATAAATATGCCAAGATGCGTTTTGTAATATCGTGCGGGATCCAAATTCAAAGGTGATATCGTTCAGGGAGAGTAGCATGGAAACAAAATAATGCTAAAATCACCGAATTCAGTAGTCTATTTCTGTCTTTTTTAAACTAATTTTACTTCCTCATGAGAAATTTCATGCTTTTTTGGGCGTTAGCCCTTTTCTTCTGTTCCTGTCAGGACAAAGTGCCGATTGTGGTCCCGACGAGCAATCCCCTCAACGTTTTCCCTCAAAATTTCAGACGAAATGTTCTCCTCGAAAATGTGGTGGGCGAATGGCACGCAGCCACGGTCGAAAATAGTGTGATGGTCGCACAACTTCAAGCTCAATTCGGATCACGGCTCATCGTCTCCACCCTGCATCAAAATGATTGGCTGGAAACAGCCTATACAACCTATTTCATCGATCGCCTAGGCGGATTAATAGGTATTCCCCGTGCTGCTATCAATCGACGAAAAGGCTCGGGCACGATTCTGGGTGAAGACAATTTAGTTCTTTTATCTCCGGAAAATTGGACCACAGCTATCGAAAGAGCCATGGCCACCCCGGCGTTTTTAGCCATTTCAATGGAAACCTCCGTAGATAGTGCGCATCAGGCCACAGTAAATGTCAATATCGCACACAAAGAAGCTATTTTCGGCGATATTCGTTTGTTGGTTTATATCGTTCAAAATGATATCCCGGCGCTCTTTCAGCAAGGTGGAACCACGACATTCAAGCATCAAAATGTATTGAAAGAAGTTCTTACATCGTATGAAGGTGATACCCTCAATTTAAATGAAGACTTTCCTTTAGGTGAAATTCGACATAAACAATTTACCGGCATCAACCTCACCAATTATGATGTGTTTCAAACACGTGCCATAGCCGTAGTATATCGCTACGATGTAGACTTCCGTAAAAGCGAAATCCTCAATGTGCAGGAGGTTCGTATGGGTGGAATTAAATTTTGGGACCTTTAAACGATAGGCCATCAAAACAAGCTATTCATTTTATCCATAGTCCTTCAAGTGTAAGGTTCAAAATCTGTAACTTGCGCCTTATTCCATTTCGATGAAAAATTTCTTCTGCTTACTTTTCCTCTTCTCATTTATTCTGAATCAATCACTTTCTGCTCAAGAAGGCAAGGTGACCATTAGCGGGCATGTACGCGATGCATCCAGTGGTGAGAATTTGCCGGCAGCCACCGTGGGTGTTGTCGAATTAAAACGCGGCGTGAATACCAATAATTATGGATTCTTTTCGATTTCAGTCCCTAAAGGGAAATATACCCTGAAGATATCTTATCTCGGATTTGAAACCCAGTTATTAGAAATCAATGCCGATCAGGATCTCAAACAAAATATTGACCTTCAGCGACGCAGCGTACTCTCTAAAGAAATCGTGATCAAAGACACCCGTAAAGATGAAAATGTAAAAAGCACGGAAATGGGCATGCATCAATTGTCGATGGAGAACATTAAAAAACTCCCGGTCATCATGGGTGAAGTAGATATCATGAAGGCCCTGCAATTGTTGCCCGGTGTGAGTTCGGCGGGTGAAGGACAAAGCGGATTTTATGTGCGTGGTGGCGGCCCAGATCAGAATTTAATCCTACTCGATGATGCGGTTGTTTATAATACCGGTCATCTTTTCGGATTCTTTTCGGTCTTCAATGGAGATGCGATTAAAAATGTAACCCTGATCAAAGGTGCACCTCCGGCGAATTATGGCGGACGACTTTCTTCTGTAGTAGACGTAACGATGAAGGAAGGCAATAATAAAAAGTTTCAGGTGGAAGGCGGACTTGGTATTATCGCATCACGTCTTTCCATACAAGGACCGATCTTGAAAGAGAAAGCCTCGTTTATGGTGAGTGCCAGACGGACTTATATCGATGCTTTGGTGAAACCTTTCGTCAATAAAAATTCTTCTTTTGCAGGCTCCGGTTATTACTTCTACGATCTTAATGCGAAGATGAATTATATTTTGGGTAAGAAGGACCGGCTTTATCTCAGTGGCTATTTAGGCAAAGATGTGTTTACCTTTAGAAGCAAGGAAAGAACGTTTAAGATAAAGGTCCCCTGGGGCAATCGCACCGCTACCCTGAGATGGAATCATGAGTTCAACAATAAACTTTTCATGAATGCCACGGCCATGTATAATGATTATAATTTTACGTTCACCGGTGAGCAACAAGATTTTAAATTCACGCTATTCTCCGGCATCAAAGACTGGACCGGCAAAGTAGATTTCGATTTTTTCAGCAAGTTCAATCATAATTTCAAAGCCGGTGCTGTGTATACCTATCATACGTTTACGCCGAGTACTGCCGAAGGTGAAGCCTCTGGAGTGGATTTCAATCCTGATCAGAGTGCCCGGAAATATGCGCATGAACTGGCACTATATGCCCTGGATGAATTTGACCTCGGCAGCCGGATCAAGATCAATACCGGCATTCGATATTCCCGTTTTATGCAAGTGGGCCCATATACCCGTTATACCTTCGATCAGAATGGAAAGAAGAATGACAGTACGGTATATGCACCCGGACAAATAGCCAAGACCTATGGCGGATGGGAACCCCGTTTCAATATCCGATTTACGATTGATGAACTCTCTTCCATTAAAGCCTCGGTGGCCAAAACCTATCAATATCTCAACTTGGTAACTAACAACGGATCTACTTTACCTACAGACATCTGGACACCGAGCACGTATTTCGTTCAACCCCAAAAGGCGTGGCAATATAGTTTAGGTTATTTCAAAAATTTTCTCAATAATAAAGTTGAAACTTCCGTGGAGGTCTATTACAAAAACATGAGTAATCTGCTGGAGTTTCGGGAAGGATATACCCCTTCAACCCTCACCGATGTCGATTACGATTTTGTTTTTGGACTCGGCTATGCTTACGGTGCAGAATTTTTCATCAACAAAACCAAAGGACGCTGGACAGGTTGGCTGGGCTATACCTTATCGTGGACCTACCGCAACTTTAAGGACCTCAACAACAGTGAACGCTACTTAGCCAAATACGATCAGCGTCATAATATCTCGCTCACCTCTTCCTATGAGTTGAATAAAAAATGGACCTTATCGGGCGTGTTTGTCTTCGGATCGGGCAATCGGGTAAGCCTGCCTACGGAGATCTACCTCATCGAACAAGGGATTTATCAGAATTACGACAAGCTGAATAATCGCTCCCTCCCACCCTATCATCGTTTGGATTTGGGCGCCATATACACCCCGAAACCCAATAGCAAAAAGAAATGGAAAAGCTCCTGGACCTTCTCCATCTACAATGTGTATAGCCGGCAAAACCCTTATATCGTTTTCCTCGATGTGGAAGGTGGTGTAAGCAGTCCGAACGGTGTACAGCTGAAGGTGAAACAAGTATCGATCTTTCCGATACTGCCGAGCATTACGTATAATTTCAAATTTAATTAAGTAATCATTTTTGGGGGTGCCCCCGCCATGAGCAGAGCGAGTGCGGAGAGTGAGAGCGCGGTGGCGGGGTCGGGCTATCGCTTATAGTCCTCGCTCCTCCTGCGTCGTCGCTTTGGGCTATACGCTCTATCCCTCACCTTAGGAAAGCGAAAACGGAGATTGAGAGTGTAGAATATTTAAGTGTTTAAAATCAAAACGTCTTCACAATCAAATCATCAAAAGTCACTACTTCCGAATTTTCGACATAGAGTTTTACACTCGTCGCATCGGGAATACTCACTTCCTTTTTAAACAACATCTGACCATTGGCATAAAAAGCAGCCTTGCCATCAGTCACACGGATTTCGAGTTTATTGTCGGCAGATCCTTTTTTGTTGATCGCACTGCTGACTCCCCAGTTTACAATGGTTTCATATTTCTTGTCAACCGTATTAAACTTGAGTAAACGGCGATCACCATCGGCATAAATCAAAAAATAATAATCGCCGAGGATCAAGCCGTAAGGGCTGTAAGTATCATTTGTCTTCATATTCTTGATCCAGCGTGTAGTCACCGATACCGAATAATTATTGGATGGAAGTTTCAAATCCGGGAGACGAATCCAATAACCGCCCTTGCCTTTAAAAGTGCCGTTGTACATTTCATACTTTTTGCATTCGAGTTTCATTTTGCCGTTTTCGATACTGCGAATGACATTGTTATCTGAGCCTAAATTCCAACCCCGATCGTTTTCACTAAATTTTTCCCAAAGTTGAATAGTTCCAATCTGATTTGTATCAATATATGATATTGGAAATTTTCTGAGCAGATTTGACAGTGGCATAGAATATGCATTCTTGAAACTTAATAGTAACTCTATATTAGATTTCGGTATTGCAAAATTCAAATTTTGGCCTTCTGAAAATTGACCAACGGAAACACCAATTAGCTCCCCGTTTGAATTTAACACCGGACCTCCGCTGCTTCCATGAGAAATAGGGGCTGTTATTTGAATTAACTTGCGACCGCCAAAATCACGCAGGCCGCTAATGATGCCATCTGAAATTGTTGCAGGAAGTCCTTTGGGACTTCCTAAAACATAAATCGACTGCCCTGGAGTCGGATTAACTGTTGCGAATCTTATTGGATTCCTATTCAAATCAATAACCTTCAGAAGAATTAAATCATTCTCAATATCAACAGCCACATAGCCTTCAATAGTATACTTTGAATAGGAATTGTTGCTATAGCAAAAAGCCTTATCAGATCCTTCGATTACATGATAATTTGTCACAATTAGATTTTCGTCTACAAAAAAACCGGAACCCAATGCATCTTCCGTTTCCACAGTGACCGTGGAATTTACTATCTTAGTGTAAATTTGAGCTGCATTTTGTGTGTAACTTGTTTTAAATATACCAATCGATAAAATTAATACCCATTGAAAAAATAATTTTTTCATAGTTGTTATTTATTAACCATTTGCTAATTAGGATTCATTTATTTTGGTTTAAATCTAGTTATTTTTTGCAATAAACTAATACTTCATTATCATTTTCCATTTGTTATTATTCCTCATCTTATACGTCTTAATCAGCCACCCTAGTTAATTTATATATTTACCTCTTTTGGAACTAAAAGATTGAATGGCATATCCCATATTAATTTCCATTTACTTCAAAATTGAATCAATCCCTTTTCTGATATCCTTAGCGATTGATTCCTTAAGTAAAGCTCATTGCATCACTACAAATTGATTTTTAAGTGTTCCCATTTCAGAATTTTAGCATTTTAGCCTATTTATCCTTACGTTTGCGCCACAATACGCAACATGAATAATCGTCCCATCAGAGTCTTAATCGCCAAAGTGGGCCTGGATGGCCACGACCGCGGCGCCAAAGTGATCGCAGCTGCCCTGCGCGATGCCGGCATGGAGGTCATCTATACCGGATTGCGTCAGACCCCTGAAATGGTTGTAGCCACTGCCCTTCAGGAAGATGTAGATGCCATCGGAGTCAGCATACTCTCCGGTGCCCACATGACCGTTTTTCCGGCCTTGATTCGCTTACTCAAAGAACAACATCTCGATCATATTCTGCTTACCGGCGGTGGCATTATTCCGGAGGATGATATGAAAGTGCTCAGGGATATGGGGGTAGGACAATTATTTAGTCCGGGTACCCACACCCATGAAATTGCGGAGTATATCCAATCGCAAGTAGCACAGCGACAAAATACCTAGCTAATTGAATGATTCAAACACTATTTCAAACACATATAAAAACAAGACAAAGAAAGAAACATGGAATTCAGTACTTTACTTTTTGCCATTGAAAACGGCACAGCCATCATCACCATCAATCGTCCGGACAAAATGAATGCGCTTAACAAAGACGTCATTGCGGATCTCAGCAGCGCGATGGATGAGGTGTATACCAACGCAGACATTCAAAGTGTGATCCTCACCGGTGCCGGACCTAAAGCATTTGTTGCCGGTGCAGACATCAGTGAATTTTTATCTCTCGATGCGGCAGGCGGTGCGGAACTTGCACGTAAAGGTCAAGAGGAAGTCTTCAACAAAATTGAAAATTGTCCTAAGCCTGTAGTCGCAGCTGTGAATGGTTTTGCACTCGGCGGAGGATGTGAATTGGCGATGAGCTGTCATTTCCGTTTGGCCAGTGATAACGCAAAATTCGGTCAACCGGAAGTCAACCTCGGACTTATACCGGGCTATGGTGGCACACAACGTCTTACTGCCCTTGTGGGTAAAGGAAGAGCGATGGAACTGTGTATGACCTCACAAATGGCCGATGCCAACGAAGCCCTGCGCATTGGGTTGGTGAATCATGTAACCACACAAGAAGAATTGTTGCCACGCACCAAAGAAATCATGAATACGATCAACAGTAAAGCACCTCTGGCTTTGGCTAAAGTCATCGACTGTATCAACCATGCAGGAACCGCGGACGGATATGCGACAGAGATTACTCGCTTCGGTGAGTGCTTTGCTACTGATGATATGCGTGAAGGTGTAGGTGCCTTTATGGAAAAGCGTAAAGCGGTTTTCACAGGAAAATAAATTTTATTGAATTGATAAAAAAGCTGTCTCAATTGGGGCAGCTTTTTTATTTGGGGTATTCACGGTGAGGGGAGTTGAAAGTTTAATGCGGTAGATTATAAACAGAGTTACCCAGAGGTATAGCAAAGCGCAGTGCAGAGGTTTTACACAGAGTTTCTCAGCGTTTAACACAGAGTTTAACAGAGATTCCCGGACTTACGCATTCTGAAAATTCTAAAATTCTGTAAATTCTGATTCAGACAATCACCCATTCTGTAAATTCTAAAATTCTGTAAATTCGGATTCAGACAATCACCCATTCTGTAAATTCCAAAATCCAGTCAATTCAGATTCCCCTCATCAATGTTGCACATTTTCCAAGGCCTTAGGATCATGTTTGTGCTTAAACAAAAACGCAAAAGCCACAGCTATGACGAGTGCATAAATGGAAAAGCTGAGCCAGATATGATGCCAGTCTTTGGCGCCTTCGTGGGTAAAATAACGGTCTATCATATAGCCACTGACCGCACTGCCGAACATGGCCCCTACTCCATTCGTCATCATCATAAATAATCCTTGTGCACTCGAACGAATTTTCGAATCGGTGGTGGTTTCTACAAACAAGGATCCGGAAATATTGAAGAAGTCGAAGGCCATTCCATAGACTACACAAGACAAAATGATCATCCATAATCCGCCTGACGGATCGCCGTAGGCAAACAATCCAAATCGGAGTACCCAGGCCAGCATGGAAATGAGCATGACCTGTTTGATACCGAAGCGCTTCAGAAAAAACGGAATCGCCAGAATGAATAAGGTCTCCGAAATTTGAGATATGGACATGATGATGGTGGAATACTTCGTAACAAATGAATCTTTATACAAAGGATTATTGGCAAAGTCGGATAAGAAGGTATCACCATACATATTGGTGAGTTGTAAGGCCGCACCCAAAAACATGGAGAAGATAAAGAACAAAGCCATTTTGTAATTCGTAAAGAGTTTGAAGGCATTCAAGCCCAGGGTTTCCGTGAGGCTTGCATTTTCTGCGATCAGTTTTTGCGGCGGGCATTTAGGCAAGGTAAAAGAATAGATCCCGAGCAATATCGCTGCCATAGCGGAAATATAAAATTGATTGGGTGTGGCTTTATTGCCGGTCAGATTTGTAATCCACATGGCGATGATAAAACCGACCGTCCCCCATACCCTGATGGGCGGGAAAACTTTAACCACATCAAAAGCATTCGACTTTAAAATATTATAGGCGATGGAATTGGATAAAGAAATGGTGGGCATATAACAGATCATAGCCGCAAACATGATATAGAAAAAGGTAGCAGGATTTTCAGCCATGGGTAAACATGCCACGGCAATACCACCAAGGATATGCAGTATCCCGTATAATCGTTCAGCATTGATCCACTTATCGGCCAATATACCGGTGAGTGCAGGCATAAACAATGACGATAATCCCAGCGTTGAAAAGATGGCTCCGAATTCTGCCCCACTCCAATGTTTGGTAGCAAACCAATAATTACCCACCGTAATCAGCCAGGCTCCCCACACAAAGAATTGTAGAAAACTCATGGCGGTCAATCGATTTTTTATACCCATAGTCGAAGAAGTTAATTTACGAATGAAGGAATTTGTGAATTTGTAAATCTACTTTTTAAATTGAGATTATCAAAGCCTTGATCTAATGCCGATCAGGTATTCTTTTATGAAATAAATAAACCTACTTTCGGCGTTTCTTTACCGTATCCATGAACATAATAATATATGATTTGAACACGCTTACAATTTAACGACAATCAAGTTCGTTAAAAGAATTCCTTACGATGACTTTGATGAGAATACTTTCAATCACGCTTCTTTTCCTCTTGCTTAATTCCGATACCGGACATTCGTGCAGTATGTATAAAATAAGCTTACACGGACAAACCCGGGTTGGCTGTAATGAGGATGCATGGCGACTGACCCCAAGAATTTGGTTTGAAAACAAAACTGCAAACACTTTATATGGGGCAGCTTTTACCGGATCGAGATTGGATGGCGTGAACCGTTATGCACCACAATCGGGCATGAATGAAGCCGGACTGGTCTTTTC
This sequence comes from Chitinophagaceae bacterium, assembly GCA_016786845.1. GTDB lineage: Bacteria > Bacteroidota > Bacteroidia > Chitinophagales > Chitinophagaceae > OLB11. The sequence continues at coordinate 14,126 of JAEUVB010000018.1, forward strand.
AAGATTAGCTACGCATACCCCGGAGAACCAATATGCCAGAAATCAACATAAAAAGAAAATTACAGACCCGACCCAATATTTAAAAGACATCTTACATCATTGTAGCACAGTAGATGAAGTTAAACAACGTATAGATCAATTTGATCATAGTTATTTCAAGGAAGATGTATTTATCTATGTCGACCGATCCGGGAAATATTTGTTGGTGGAGCCTTTTACCATGACCCTTGGAAACGAGGCTAATTATGTACTCTCCAATTTTTGTCCTTCCGCAACTTCTGCCGCTGATGCGCTCAGCCTGGATCGTTACCGGCATGGTGTGGAATTCCTGAAACACCATATCGATACATCGATACAATTTTTCACGGCCCTGTCTGATACCATGCATGTATGCAGAAAAAGAAAAGGTGATGGCACATTGCTCACATCCATCTGGAATCCGAATGAGGGAAATGTAACCCTTTATTTCTACCACGACTATCAACACAGTCTTCGATTTAATCTTTCGGAGGAACTTTCCAAAGGAGATCATCTGTTGGATATCACGAAACTGTTTCCTCCGAATCCTGAATTTCAACAATTGGCTGACTATAAAATTCCGCATGATACTCCTTACATGCGTGTGATTCTGATGATAGCCGCTCTATTCTTTGCCTTTACTTCTATATATTTCCCGGTCTCCTGGTTTAAAACAATGAATACAAAGTACGCCCGAGTGCAACTTCTGCTTTCCGTCCTGAGTTTAATTTTGATTGCTTATCTCTACGTCCTCTTCCGAAACATCAACATTTACTATTTTTCCGCACCCTATCAGGACAGGTATTCGTTTTGGATCAGCTGTTCATCATATATTCCCATTGTGATGGGCTTACTTATATTACCTTTGAGCATTCTTAATTATTTAATCATCAAAGAGAAATTATGGAAACCATTTCCAAGGAGATTATTCCTGGTCAGCAATATCACCATTTGGTTACTGGCAGGATTATTTGCCTATTGGGGACTGTTTTCTATCTTTAAGCCTTGAGGATTTCTCAGTTGAACCCATGCATCAAAACGCAAACATACTCATTACCGGATCGGCAGGCTTCATTGCTTCCTGCCTTGCACACGACCTGAATCGATTGGGCTATACGAATTTAATTTTGGCTGACGACTTTGGGCCGGAAAGTAAAATAGCCAATCATAAAACCATACAGTGTCTTGACAAAGTACATCGGGATCAATTAGAACAATACTTGCAGGATAATGAGCCGCTTGATTTTGTGATTCATTTGGGTGCAAGAACCGATACCACAGAAATGGACTATCGTATACATGAACGCCTGAACCTTGAATATTCAAAAATGATCTGGCGGTATTGCACAGCTAAAAAGATTCCACTCATTTACGCATCCTCAGCCGCTACCTATGGCAATGGCGAACTGGGCTATCAAGATGATCATGAAATCGTAGATCAGCTTCAACCCTTAAATCCCTATGGTGTTTCGAAAAATGAATTTGATCGTTGGGCGCTTCATCAAGACGAGGCTCCGCCGCATTGGTATGGCCTGAAGTTTTTCAATGTATATGGTCCGAATGAATATCATAAAGGACGAATGGCATCTGTTATTTTTCATGCCTTCCATCAAATCAAAACGAATGGCAGTTTAAAATTATTCCGCTCACATCATCCTGATTATTCGGATGGCGGACAAATGCGTGATTTTATTTATGTAAAAGATATCTTGTCTGTCATACAATGGCTTATGACCCATCGTCCTGCCAATGGGTTGTATAATTTGGGATCCGGCAAAGCTTCTACATTTTTGCAATTAGCGGATGCAATATTTGCAGCGATGGACCTGGAGCCCAATATTACTTTCATCGACACGCCTGTTGATATCCGCGATAAGTATCAGTATTTTACTGAAGCCGATATGTCTAAATTAATGGGTGCAGGTTATACTCAGTCATTCACTGAATTGCAGCAAGGCGTGAAGGATTATGTTCTGGAATATTTGATGAAAGGAAAGCAGTACGCTTAATTCATCTGAGGATCCTTCGGCACATACAACAGACTCCGGTATTTTTCGCCCAACTGTTTTATAGATTCAGACCAAAGCAATTCGGCACTCACATCGAATATCTGAGTTAAAGAAGCTTCAGAAACCAACCAGGAATTCATATCCAACTCTGCATCCAGTTGTCCTTCACCCCATCCGGAGTAGCCGACAAAAAATTTACAACTTGAAGGAGTGAGTTTACCTAGTTTAATGGCTTCAATAGCCGCATCGATATCCCCACTCCACCATATTTTATCGGTCACTTTTTCTCCGCCCAGCAAATCAGGCATGGTATGAATCAGGTGAAGGGAATTTAAATCGACAGGGCCTCCTACATACAATGGAAATTCTATTCCTCTTAATCCTTCGACTAAAAAAGATAAATCCTTTTGTGCGTGTCGGTTTAGTACATAGCCCACACTTTCTTTTTCATCGTGGTGACAGAGATAGATGACCGATCGATGAAAAGTTTCTTCTTGCAGAAGAGGTTCAGCAATGAGCAGTTTACCCGGGCCAGGTTGGATATCAGTTTTAAATCGGAGCAGATCCTCTATCATCGCTGTAAGTTTGAATAAAGATACAGTATGAAGAGGATATTTACAATTTTAACGCAGGAGAGTAATATCTCCTTTCATGGTGTATTCTCTACCGGTATACAGACACTTATATTGAATCAAATAATAGTAAGTAGCCATTTCCGCTTCTTGTCCTTTGATATGACCATCCCATGCAGCGATAGGACTGGTAGACATAAATACTTCTTCACCCCAACGATTGTAGACTGCGAATTTGATCATCTCAATATTATCTGAGTTCATCAATTTAAATTCGTCATTCAACAAATCACCATTCGGAGTAAATGCATTAGGTAGAAAAACCGGGCAGAAACATTTATTGGAATTGCTCACCACGATTTCATCTTTGGCTGTGCATTCGCCGATGGTCACTTCCACCCAATATGTACCAAAGTCGGTTACATTATAATAAGGCTTCACGGTATTGTCTTGCCAGCGATAGGTAGCGCCCATGGTATACGCGTTCAGCTTTAACGGATCACCTTTACAGATGGTTACATCCGGTCCTAAATCCACGTTCGGCAAAGGCAATTGGACTACATGAACCGTATCACTGCTGCTGCATCCCTGGCTGGTCACCTGTACATAATAATTTCCTTGATTATCGATGGAATGGGTTGGGTTAGTCGTATTATCGTGCCACAGGTAAGTACAACCCGGACAAGTCGCATCAAAAACAATTTCTGATCCTTCACAAACGGAGGTATCCGGTCCAAGGTAAACATAAGGCAAGAAGAATACATCCACCTTAATGGTATCGGATGCTGTACAATTATTCATGTTTACGGTTACAAAATAGTTACCTGTTTGTGTTACATTCAAGGTTGAGTTCATGGTACCATTTGACCAGAGATAGGTTGAATTCGGATTGGCTGCATTGAGCACAATAGAATTGCCAATACAGAAACTGGTATCATTCCCGAGGTTAACCGTAGGCTTAGGATTGACAACAATATTTTGCGTTTGAGAGTTACTGCAATTGTTTGCATCGGTTCCTACCACAGTATATGTTGATGTGCCAGATGGAGGCGTAAAAGGTATTCCGTTTTGAACACCGGAAGACCAGTTATAGGCTGAGGCGCCGGTTGCAGTTAAGGTCACCGATTCTCCCTCACAAATAGCACTCGACGGCGTGGCATTAATGGTAATGGTCGGTAATGGATTAACCACGATTTGAATGGTTGAAGTATTGCTACAGTTGTTTGCATCGGTACCGGTTACCGTATAGATAGCGGAACCTGCCGGTACAAAAGGAACATTATCAATTGCCGGGGCTGTCCAAATATAAGTTGTGGCCCCGCCACCATTTAAAGTCAGAGGAGAACCACTACATACGGTAGCAGAAGGCGTCGCCGTAGCAGTTACCGTTGGGTTTGGATTCACGGGCACGGTTACACTGGAGGTATTGCTACAGTTGAACGCATCAGTACCTGTTACGGTATAAGTTGCTGTTGCCGCAGGTGTAAATGAAGAACCGTTGATGACCGCACCACTCCAGGTATAGGTTGAAGCGCCTCCACCCGACAGGGTAAGACTACCACCCTGACAAACAGAAGCCGGAGATGGATTAGCGGTTACAATTGGAAGGGCATGAATAGAGAAATCGATTCCATTATTCGTTCCCTGAACGTTAGGACTGTTACTGTTCACGCGAACGCGGTAACCTGAACCGGTCACAGCGCCGATTGGAATGGTCACCGGAATGGAACCACTGGTTACTGAAGCCAATGTACCAATAGCCACCGGTGCGGCAAAGCTTCCGAAAGCATCCGACAATTCGGCGGTAAAGATATTTCCTGCATTAAACGTACCGGTAGCCACGTAAGGGATAGAGGTTGTTTCTCCGGCACAATAAGACAGATTAGGCACACTGCAAGTGATGGTATTGGCAGGGGTTGAACAACCCGTAGCAGTATAGCAATCTAACAAGGTCAAACGGGATCCTGCGGCCAAACCATTGTGGGTAATCGTATAAACCGTAGCGCCGGCCAGATTCACGGCAGTTGCTATTGTACCTAAGGCGTTATTGTTTGTACATAACAATTGGTTACCGGCACCTGTAGTGGTATAACCTGCAGTACAATAATTTTGAAGCGTGACCGCCCCGTTATTGCAATTAAAGTAAAATTCCTCGGTTTGATTGGTTCCATTCACCAAAACCGTAAAATTACAGACCGGTTGAGAAAACGTAAACGTGATGGAAGCTGCCGCAGAATTGATCCACCAGGCAGGATCTGCACCGGCAAATGAATTCCCTCCGCATGAATAGGTGAAATTCGTCAGAGGATTACAATTGACAACTGCTGCAGAAACGGTTATCCCTGCTGTATTGGTGTAGGGGTATGAAGCTATGGGAATTGGATACGCAGCCGCGTAATTGCCTAAATCGCACTGCGCGAAGAGTGAGGAAAAAGCAATTAAAGTAAGAGAAATGCTGAGGAGAAATTTCTTCATAGTGTTGTTTATTTATAGTGTCAAACATTAGCAAGACGTGTACGTCGACAAAAAGGCTTGTTTCACACCCATAAAAATAATACTTTTTTGCAAAAATCAAGCATGAATTCCAAATTAAATAAATATATATGTGTTTGAAAGGCAATGAAACGAGATCGAAACGCATTTACATCCGACCGAAACTCATTTGCCTTTTAGTACACTCGCCGAATACGTTAGTGCACTTATTGGAGGCTTTGGTGCACTCATGAGATACGCATGTGCATTCGTTGGATGCTCTTGTGCATTCGTTGGACTCGCAGGTGTATTCGTTGGATTCGCAGGTGTATTCGTTGGATTCGCAAGTGTATTCGATGGACTCGCAGGTGCATTCGTTGGATTCGCGAGTGCATACGTTGGACTCGCGAGTGCATACGTTGGATGCGTGAATGCATAAGTTGGATGCGTGAGTGCATACGTTGGATGCGCAGGTGCATACGTTGGATTCGCAGGTGCATACGTTGGATTCGCGCGTGTACTCATATAACGCTTCCGGTAAAGGAATAAACCCGCATACCGGCTGCTGCCTTTCCCAAAGAAATCCGTTAAATAAATATCAAAGGACCTTTGAACCCCTGGTGCATATTACATTTGCGGGGTGAAACGCATCATTCCCATTATTATTACCCTCATTACCTTATCTGTACTCGGACTCATATATGTTCAGGTAGAATGGATACGAGGGGCCATGAAGCTGAAAAGAGAACAATATGAAAATGATGTGTATGTTAGTCTTCAAAATATCCGCGACAGCGTCAATCACTGGAAGGATAAACAGACCTTGGGTTTCAATTTCAATTTCCAGCCCCTCACTTTTAATGATTATGTGCCAACATCTACTGTTTTAAACACCTATCAGCTCAAGGATATCATTCAATTTGAATTTCGCCGTAAGAATATTCGTCAACCCTTCGAATTTTGTATTATCAACGAAGCAATGACCCCGGTGATGTTTAGTACAGGTTATAAATTGGAAAATCTGGACAGCGAACACAATTACAAGATCTATTTATCAAATAATACCCTGTTCAATACGGAACAGCTCAATATTTTCATTATTCAGCCCGAAAATATCTTTTTCAATCACCTCATCGTCCTCCTACTTTTCTCTATCATTTTCACAGCAGTCATTATTACTGCATTTTTCTTAACCGTACGCACCATGCTGAGCCAGAAAAGATTATCCGAAATCAAATCCGATTTCATCAATAATATGACCCATGAGTTTAAGACTCCAATTGCCACCATCCAATTGGCTTCTGATGCCTTAAACAATATACAGGTGATCCAAAGCCCCGATCAGATCAAATACTATTCGGGGATGATCAAAGAAGAGAATCAACGCATGAACCTGCAGGTAGAACGAATCTTACAGGCTGCGCAACTGGAGAAAAACGAAATCAAACTTCAACTCAAGAAGCTCGATATTCATGATTTAATCTATACAGTGGCCGAACATACTCATCTGCAAATGAAGGAAGCGGGTATCAAATTTGAAACTGATTTCAAGGCCATTGATACCCAGGTGATGGTGGATGAAGTCCATTTTACCAATATTCTTTTCAACCTGATCGACAATGCCATTAAATACCGCAGCCAAAATCCGGAAATTCGAATTGCCACTCAGAGTACGTCCAATATGCTGCAAGTGAAAATTATTGACAATGGTATTGGTATGGACAAGGATGTGCAGTATCATATTTTTGAAAAATTCTTCAGGGCCCATACCGGTAATATTCATAATGTAAAAGGATTCGGACTTGGGTTAAGTTATGTAAAAAGTATCATTGAGGCCCATCATGGCAAGGTGCAAGTACAAAGTGAATTGGGGAAAGGATCGACGTTTACCCTGAGTATTCCTATCGCCAAAGGCTGATGACAGCGGCGCCAAACGGTGAAGGATTGGCGGCGAAATGTGACTTTTTTACCCCCTCAGGTATTACATTTGCCCTTTCATAAAAAAATGAGCGCATACGATATTATCATAGCCGGAGCCGGACCGGTGGGCTGCACCCTGGCTGAACGATGTGCCACGCAACTCAATTGGAAGGTGCTGTTGATCGACAAGCGTGGACATTTGGCAGGGAACTGCCATGACCGGCCACACGAAAACGGGGTATTGATTCATCAATATGGCCCGCATTATTTCAGAACCAACAATAAGCAGCTATTAGATTATCTTTCTCAATTTACTGAATGGGTGCCGGGCAATTATTTTGTGACAAGCTATGCCAAAGGTGAATACTTTCCCTTTCCCATCAATTTGCTGACACTGGCCCAATTTTTCAAAAAGGATAGTCTGACACCGGATGAAGCCCTGGCGCTTTTGGCCGAGAAAAGAGAACCTATCGAAAATCCTAAAAACTCAGAAGAATTTGTCTTGTCACGGGTTGGGCGCGAGATGTATGAAACATTCTACTTAGGCTATACCCTCAAACAATGGGACATGCATCCACGCGATTTGGCCACCAGTGTATGCGGCCGAATCCCGGTTCGCCTCAATACCGATTGCCGCTATGTAGATCATGAATTTCAATGCACTCCCAAAGAAGGATTTACTGCTTTGTTTACCAAAATGACTAATCATCCGAATATTGAGATTCGTTTAAATACTGATTACAAAACCATCAGCGATGAAGCACCGGTGAAAGTCTATACCGGTCCCGTAGATGAATATTTTGATTATTGCTATGGTAAACTGCCCTGGCGTTCTCTGGCCTTTGATTTCAAAGCTGTGGATCAGGAATTCGTTCAACCCAATGTGCAGATCAACTATTCAAACGACTATGACTATACCCGAACTGTGGAAATCAAACATGTAACCCGTCAAGAGCATCCGCAGACGGTCATTTCATATGAATATCCGAAAGCAGAAGGCGATCCATACTATCCGATACCCACGGCAGACAGTCAGCAACTGTATGAACGTTACAAACAATTGGCTGAACAGGAAACCGAACAACATGAGGTTTATTTTTGCGGTCGCCTGGCCGAGTATAAATATTTTAATACCGATGAAGTATTAGAACATGCATTAAGTACATTTGAACGAATAAAAAATAAACATGGCCATTAGCAATTTGTGGGTCATCATGCCCGTATACAATGAAGAAGAGGCCATAGAACAAGTGGTGGAAGAATGGGTGCATCGCTTAAACACCCTGCAACTCAACTATACCTTATGCATTTTGAATGATGGGAGTAAGGATGGTACATTGAGCAAACTCAAACAACTTGCGGAAAAACATTCACGTATTTTCATCTACGACAAAGCCAATTCCGGTCATGGACAAACCTGCGTCTTTGGTTACAAGCTGGCCTTAGAAAAAGGTGCCGATTGGATTTTTCAAATCGATAGCGACGGGCAATGTGATCCAAAATACTTCGATGCATTTATTCCGATGACCGACAAACATGCCTGCATCTATGGTGTACGCAAGACCAGAGATGATGGCATGCAGCGTATTATCGTATCTTACTTTGTGACCTTATTTGTATTTGTGGCCACAGGACAGTGGTTGCGCGATCCGAATGTCCCCTACCGTCTCATTCGTGCCGATATCATGAAATCATTTGTGGATGATGTCCCGGCAGATTTTCATTTGGCGAATATATATGTTACGGTTCGTAGTCATAAAGCTTCCCGTATCAAATGGATGCCGATTCATTTTAGGGACCGCATGGGCGGCACGGCCAGTGTCAAAACATTTTCATTTGTGAAACACGGTTTCAAACTGTTTCGTCAATTGAAAGAGGCTCAGAAACAATAATGGATAATTAGTACCTTCACGTTCGCAATTTATACCGCATGTCTAAACAGAAAATTCAAAACGAAAAAGTGCTTGAAGTCAAGGAGACTAAGCCTTCAGAGATATCATCATCGACTCCGACAACTTCCAATACCTGGAACAAAATATTTACGGGCAGTCTCATTAGTGTATTTCTGGCCATGACCGTTATGAGTTTTTGGTACGGACTCAGTGGTGATGAAGTGGATATGAATGAATATGGTAAAGCCATTCTGAAATATTTCACTTCATTCTTCAGCGATCAGACGGTATTCAATATGCCTAAGGAATACAACCGCGATGGGGTGATACAGTATTATGGCGGCTTATTTGATTTGATTTGCGCCATCGTGAATAAAATTTCACCATTAGAAGAATATACCACACGACATATCCTGAATGCCTGGGCCGGATTTTTGGCGATTTTCTTTGCGGCAAAAATAACAGTGCGCGTCCTCAACAAACAAGCAGGTTCCATCTTGATATGGCTCATGTTTTTATCGCCATTCTTTTTAGGACATGCCATGAACAATCCGAAAGATATTCCGTTTGCTGCGGCCTATATCATGGCCATCTATTTTATCATTCGCTTGTTCGATGCACTCCCCGCTCCTACGCGCAAAGATTATCTCTGGGCCATACTCAGTATCGGTGCCACCATCAATATTCGTGTGGGGGGTATTTTGCTCATTCCCTATTTAGGTGTGTTTGCGGTCATCTTGTTTATCGTCGGAAAATATTTCAGGGATGAGAAAGTTAGTTTATTTGACTATGCCAAACCGGTCATCATCACCGGCATATTGGGTTACTTTGCCGGCAGTTTATTGTGGCCATACGGTTTGCAAAATCCGATCAGTAATCCTTTGAACGCATTGAGTGAAATGAGTAATTTCAAAGTCAATATTCGTCAGTCTTTTGAAGGCACCAAAGTATTTTCGGGTGAATTGCCGATTCGTTTTTTACCAAAGAGCTTTGTCATCACCAATAGTTATGTAGTCCTGTTGGGACTTGTCTTATCTCTCCCGTTTTTATGGTCATTCAGAAAAAACAAACAGGCAGGTATACTTTATTTCATAGGCTTTACAGCGCTCTTTCCATTGGCCTATATTATCTATGGCAAATCGAATGTTTATCATGCCTGGCGTCATATCCTGTTTATTTTCCCTTCACTGATGGTGGTAGCAGCGTTTGGGTGGGAAAAAATCGTTGCCTTCTTTGATGCCCGAAAAATAAAAATGGCCGGATTAGGCATGATGGGCTTTTTGATGTTGGAACCCCTTTACTTCATTGGCACCACTTTCCCAAATACCATCACTTACCATAATTCATTTGCCGGTGGCGTAAAAGGAGCTTATGGAAATTATGAAGTGGATTATTATTACAACAGTTTAAAACAATGTGCGGATTGGTTTAAAAAACATGAATTACCAAAATACAAATCCACCGACACGGTAAAGATCTATACCAATGCGGCCCATTTGCTGACGAAATATTTTACGAAGGAAAAGAATGTGTATATCGATTATATCCGCTATCCGGAAAGGAATCAAAAGTATTGGGATTATGTGATCTTTCATATTGCATTGATTCCATCGGAGGAGCTTAAATCGAAAAACTGGTTGCCGCCTTCGACCGTCTATCAGGCTCAGGTGATGGGGCAAACTTTATGTGCTGTCATTAAAAGACCTTCCTTCGAAGACTTAGTTGCGTTTGATTATTTACAAAAAAATCAGCCGGATAGTGCCATCATGCATTTTGATCAGTATTTGAGCAAGGACCCTAAAAACACCACAATATTAAATATCTGCGGAAATATTCTGATGCAGACCAATCGGATTGAAAGTGCAGCAAAGTATATCAACCAATCTTATCAATTAGATACCAGTCTCACCGAAACCAAACAAATGTATGGTATGGTGAAATTGCAGTCCGGTGATTTTGCCACCGCACAAAATATTTTCACTCAAATCGTTGGTCAGAATCCGGATTATCCGAGAGGATATTTTTATCTGGCCATTGCACAAATGAATCTGAATAATCTTCAACAGGCCTTAAACAACTTTAATACGGCCAGTCGGGATAAAGAGATCCAACAAGCCTGCTACAAATATATGGGCGATGTATACATGAAAATGGGCAATCAACAAGAAGCCATGAAACTGTATCAGGCTGCGGGTGTTGCACAATAATTATTTAGAACTCATCATAACAAAATCATATGAACGATAAAATAAAACAGATCATCAGTGCCTCTATCGAAACCAAGCAGAAGGTATTGGAGAATCCGGAATTAATCGAGACCGTACATCAATGCGTGGAGACGATTACGGAAGCCTTTCGTAAAGGGAATAAGGTCTTGTTTTGCGGTAATGGTGGCAGCGCAGCCGATGCACAGCATTTGGCAGCCGAATTCAGTGGTCGATTTTATACTGACAGAGATGCATTGCCTGCCGAGGCATTACATTGCAATACCTCTTACCTTACTGCAGTGGCGAACGATTATAGTTATGATGTGATTTACAGTCGGATGATTAAAGGCATTGGCAATCCCGGTGATGTATTGGTGGGCTTATCGACCAGTGGAAATTCAAAGAATATAGTAGAGGCTTTCAAAGCCGCGAAATTAAAAAATATGATCACCATCGGTCTCACCGGAGAAGGTGGCGGACAAATGAAACCCATCAGTGATTATCTGCTGGATGTTCCAAGTAAGGATACCCCGAGGATACAGGAATCACATATATTGTTGGGGCATATCATCTGTCAATTGGTGGAAGAAAAGTATTTCAACTATGCATAAAGACTGCATTATCCTGGCCGGAGGAATGGGTACACGATTACAAAGTGTAGTGTCTGATGTCCCCAAATGTATGGCCGACATCAACGGCAAACCCTTTCTCCATTACCTCTGCCAATATCTTCAGCGATTTCATTTTTGCAAGGTGATCTTTTCAGTAGGCTACAAAAAAGACATCGTAATGGATTATATTTTAAGTCATCGTGATGAATTTAAATTTGCATTTGATTTTGCCGAAGAAGATGAACCTTTGGGAACCGGAGGTGCCATTCTGAATGCATTAAGTTATTCGGATACCGATGATTTTTTTGTCATCAACGGAGATACTTTTTTTGATGTGGATTTAGATCAAATGCAAGCCTTCCAGGAAGCTAAAATGGCGGATTGTACCGTGGCGTTAAAACCCATGCAGAAGGCTGACCGTTATGGACTGGTTCAGATCAATCCCGACGCACAAATACAATCCTTTTCAGAAAAACAAGCAGGCGCATCCGGGCTGATTAATGGGGGTATCTATTGCATCTTCAGAAATTCTTTTTTAAATATTCCCTTCCAGCATAAATTTTCGTTTGAAAAAGATTATCTCGAAAAATATTTGAACGAAAGATATCTTTATGGGTTTGTTCAGGATAACTATTTCATTGACATTGGGATTCCGGAAGATTATTCCAAAGCACAAAAAGAAATCCCTACCCTATTCACCCCTTCGAAATCATGATGCAGTTTCCTCATCAAACAGATCACACCTGGACCCTCTTTTTAGATCGTGACGGGGTGATCAATGTAGAAAAGAATCAGGATTATATACGTCATGCAGGAGAATTCGTTTTTTACGAAAATGCGAAAGAGGCCATCGTTCGCTTCAATCAACATTTCGGACGTATCATCGTCGTCACCAATCAACGCGGTATCGGAAAGGGGCTCATGACGCATGACGACCTCAAGGGTATCCATGATCATATGATGCAAGAAGTGCACCAAGCCGGCGGGCGCATCGACCGATGTTATTATGCCCCTTCCTTATTCGATGATGATGCCGATCGCAAACCGAATACCGGCATGGGATTAAAGGCTAAACTGGATTTTCCGGAAATCGATTTTTCCAAAAGTGTAATGATAGGAAACAACCTTTCGGACATGGCATTTGGGAAAAATTTAGGCATGATGACCATTTACCTCAATACCACACATCCAATAGCAGGCGAACATGAATGGATCGATTTTTCATGCAGTGATCTGTTTGAAGCGTCCCATCTCTTTTAGTCATTCAGGAACAGATTTTCAACGGAAAAAATCATACATTTGAACAACAAATGGTACTATGATCAAACAGCTCATTTTCGGTCTTTTTCTGCTTATTCCATTCACCGGAATTTCCCAATCAACGGAGGAAATTATACAGAAACATCTTACCGCAATCGGGGGAGAAAAAAATTGGAATAAGATCAATACGATTTTAATTGAATCGACTCAAAGAATTGAAGGCGATGAAATTGAACATAGAAGACAAGTGATTCGCAACAAAGCCGTTAGAAGCGATATGATTTATAAGGGCCGGAGTGCAGCTGTTAATGACAAAAAATATTATATCCTCGTCAATCAAAAAGGCGGATGGTACTTTTTACCGGGTCAGGCCAAGGTGGCGCCGATGAATGCGGAAGAAATTCTTTATTACAAAGATGACCTGGACTATGAAGATCCCTTTCTCAACTATATCCAGAAAGAAAGACAAATCACCATGATCGGTCTGGAATATTATGATGATCGTGAATTTTATAAATTTTCAATCCAATACCCGAGCGGTAAGCAAGAGTATTGCTATCTCGACAGTAAAACCTTTCTAATCGACAAACGGGTGTTGATTAATGCACCCATAGAAGACAGTCGGGATTACAGGAATTATACCCGATATGGTGACGGCATTATGATGCCTGCTACGATTATTACTACCGGCGGAGAGATTACCATCACTCAGGTCCAGATCAATCCGGTATTGGATGAAAAGGCGTTTAATCCGGATTTTCCGAATAATTACAGACGTTAGTTTATCTTACAAATGATCCTTTAGTAATGAATCCCTTGAGCATGTAACGGGAATGCCTAGGTATGGACGGCAAGACTTGATGAATTTCCGATTTGTTAACAAAATGCTAATTAATTAACGAGTCTATACTAATCTATTCCTGTGGTCGTTCCATATCAAACTAAACTCATATATGCACAACTTTACATCTAACGATTTATTACTGTACGTTTTAGAAGAAGCAGAGCCTTCGGTTCGAATGGCCATCGAGGATGCCATGGTGAGCAGTACCCAAATCATGAATGAGGTTCTCAGCATGAAATTATCCTTGCATGATATACAGAGCTACTCTGTAGAACCATCTCCGGGTTGCATTCAAGCCATCCTCACCGAGCTGCATCAGGAGAACATTCAGGCAGTATAAAATCAGGGTAAGATTTCTCCTCTGAGGGAGCCGGAACTGGAGTCAATGATCTTCACTTTGACATAATCACCGATTTGTGAATTCCCTTTCGCAAAATTGACCATTTTATTGGTGTCTGTGCGACCGCAATGATCGCTATCCGCATTTTTCTTAGCGGGCCCTTCTACGAGAACGGTATGAATACGACCTAATTCTTCTAAATTTCTGATTCGACTGTTTTCCCGATGTACATCGATGATTTCACTGAGTCGCCGACTTTTTACTTCAGCAGGAACATCATCTTCATAGCGACGAGAGGCCAGGGTTCCCGGTCTTTCGCTATAAGCATAAATATAAGCCAATTCATAAACACCATATTTCATCACGGATATCGTTTCCTGATGATCTTCTTCCGTTTCGGTACAAAAACCACAAATAATATCCGTACTGATGGCGCAACCGGGGATGATCTCGCGAATACGATCTATTTTATGTAAGTACCATTCCTTGGTATAGGTTCGATTCATCAATTGCAGGATACGTGTACTTCCGCTTTGCAAGGGCAGGTGAATATAATTGCAAATATTCTCATACTTAGCAATCGTAAACAATACCTCATCGGTGATATCCTTAGGATGAGAAGTACTAAACCGTACTCTCAGGAGAGGATCAATCAGGGCTACTTTTTCAAGGAGTTGAGCGAAACTCACCGAAGTATGATGAGCTTCATCCTCCCAACGATAACTATCTACATTCTGCCCCAATAAGGTGACTTCACGATACCCCTGTTCAAACAACTCGGTGGCTTCGCGTACAATGGAATACGGGTCTCGACTGCGTTCCCGGCCACGGGTGAAAGGCACTACACAAAAGCTGCACATGTTGTTACAACCTCGCATAATGCTGACAAAACTGCTCACTCCATTTTGATCTAAGCGCACCGGGCTGATATCAGCATAGGTTTCTTCTCTGCTTAATAATACGTTCACCGACTTTTGTCCTCCCTCTGCTTCTTCGATCAGGCTTGGTAATGAACGATATGCATCCGGACCGATGACAATATCCACGAGTTTTTCCTCTTCCAACAGCTTGTCCTTAAGACGTTCTGCCATGCATCCCAAAACGCCGACCAATAAAGATCTGTTACGCTTTTTTAATCCTTTGAAATGATTGAGTCGGAAACGAACCGTTTGTTCTGCCTTTTCGCGAATAGAACAGGTATTGAGTAGAATCAGATCGGCTTGTTCTAGATTTTGGGTAGATCCATATCCATGTTGGTGAAGTATAGACGCAATAATTTCACTGTCATTAAAATTCATGGCACAGCCATAACTCTCAATATAGAATTTTTTCTTCGATTCGGGGTTCAGTGTACTTTCCAATGCAGAACCCTGCACGCTTTCATCAATAGTTTTGGATGACAGATCCAACATAGAATGATTCAATTTTCAGCAAATATATAGGATTTGAAATAATGTAAATGAAGGGATATACGGTCTTGACGATTCCGATTACAAATTTTAAAGATTTTTTTTATACCCTATTGCTAATCCGCGTTTATATTTACAAACTTGATAGTTGGATATATGAATAGTGCTACACAAAAAAAATCATTTTTTCAGGATAAAGATTACCATGCCTTCACAGCGCTGGAAAAAGCGCATTTTATTTCCTTTGCGCCTTATGCTTTCCAGGCCTCCGTGTTGCTTCGTGACTATGGCATCTTGAATAAATTACAGCAAGATTCAAACGGTTGTGATTTCGAAACCCTCAAATCTGAAGTCAGCGTCAGTGCCTATGGCCTTCGCATCTTACTAGAAGCCGGAATCGGCATCGGTCTGTTGTTTGAGGAAGAGGGAAAGTATTTCATTACCAAGACCGGCATGATGTTCATCAGCGATGCCATGGTACGTATCAATACCGATTTCATGCGGGATATTTGTTATGAAGGTGCCGGCAAACTCAAGGAATCCATTGAAGAAGGCAAGCCCAAAGGACTTCCCTATTTAGGCCCTTGGGATACATTGTATGAAGGACTTTCCGTTCTGCCGCCTAAGGAAAAAACGAGTTGGTTCAATTTCGATCATTATTATTCCGATTATGTGTTCCCTTTGCTCATGCCCTATGTTTTCCAATCGAATCCGAAACACATTTTGGACATTGGCGCTAACACCGGAAAATTCACGATACAATGTTTGCAGTATAATGCCGAGGTAGAAATGCATTTACTCGATTTGCCGGGTCAGTTGCAAATGGCGAAAAAGAATATTGAAGAGGCCGGCTTCCCGGATCGATTTGAATTGATTGCCCATAATATTTTAGACAACAACTTAGCCATACCGGGTCAATATGACATCATTTGGATGAGTCAGTTTTTAGATTGCTTTTCGGATGAGGAGATTGTACATATTCTGGGCAAGTGTAAACAAGCTCTTGCTCCCGGAGGAAAAATATTGATTAACGAAACCTTCTGGGATAAACAGCCTTTTCACTCATCCATGTATTCCCTACAAATGACTTCGCTCTATTTTACCACGATTGCGAATGGGAATAGTCAGATGTATGATAGCCGGGTGTTTATTAAACTGATGGAAAGAGCCGGATTGAAAATTGAAAGCATCGAACATAAGATTGGCACCACGCATTCATTGATTACAGCCAGTGTAGGTTCGTAATCGCCCATCACAGATTTCGCTTCGTATTACCTAGACTATTTCCCTAATGATTTTTTGATTTGGGCGGCAGACACGCTTTCCGTTCCAAGTCCTCGCTCCTCCTGCGTCGTCACTGCGGGCTTTCCACTGCAATCGTTGCCGCTGTTCCTCACGAAAATCCGTTGGAGAATGAAGTGGATGTTACCAATGGACTAACCCTCCTTAAGGAAACAGGACCCCATGGTATTTGGTTACATCCACTTGAGGCACATTGGAACCAAATTTATGGTTGATGGCTTTAATAAATTCGTTCGCAATGAGGGCATAACCACGCTGATTGGGGTGCACCCCATCGAGACTAAAAGCACCTCCACTCACAAATGCGGCACTGAGCGAAATGCCATTATAGCCCATACCGGATTTGAATGAATTGAGATAGGTATTCATATCCACAAAGGCCAAATTGTATTGTACGGCAATGGAGGCTATACTCGCATTATAAGCAGAGATATACTGTTGAATCACTGAAGTTTCAATTTGATCCAAGACATATTGATCTCCGAGCGGCTTGGCAGGATCGACACCCCATTGTCCACATCTCAACGAATCGCCCGGAGTGGTGAGCAAGATGAGATCGGCGGATGTTGCTTTACGCATATTACCGGGGGCAAAACTATCGACAATAAGAAACCCATTGGCACCAGCGGTCCATGTGATGCCCGACATACCCAAAGAGGCATACAAGGCATTGAGCGTATCGGCCTTCCCTTGGGTTAAGGTAACCCCATTCCAGGGTATGGTTGTGAAATACGGAACTGAAGTTACATTCGGAATATTGGCGATAACACCTTTCACTCCGCGCTTGAACATCGTATCGGCGATTTGTGTCAGTGACTGACGTACGGCCACAGAATCGGACAATGCAGGACTGAATAAACCACTTGGGGGCACGGCGCCACCGGTTGCATATAACAGCACATCATTGTTTCCTAACCACAAGGAATAAAAAGTTGGATTGATGCGAAGGGCTTCGGAAAGCAGCGTACTGCTGCCCGGAGTTTCGCAGAAACGCTGGAGATAGGGATTAAAGAGACTGTATAAAGTAAAATTAGCATCAATGGCACGGGCTCCGGGGGCGCCTACGAGGTTGTAGGGTCCTTGAGCAGATACATTACTAAAGGCTGTTCCACCTCTTGGATCAAAGATTGGAGACAAGGATGGCGTTGTACTGCCACAGGGTGTAACATAACCTAGTATGCGTCGGGGATTACCACTGCCGTCGTTTCCGGCACCTTCATCCATCAAGGGTATTTTGAAATCACCTCCACCGGCCAATTTGAATTGTTGGGCCATCAAATGCGGAAAACTATTCAGCTGACCTTCACGATACAAAGCACCATCCTGAAATCCGGAGGTGAGAGAATTACCGATGGCCACGTACCGGGTAAAGTCGGCCGCCCCGTGCTGAATATCCTGTTGATCCAGTGAGGTTTTACAGGCATTGAACAGCAAGAAAGAGAAAGCAGTGAGCGGTAGAAAGAACTTTTTCATAATTAATTCTGTGATTCGTTTTTCTTTGGTTGAAAGGAATAGGTCAAGCCCAGTGCGGGTGCAATGACTTTGGTTTGAAAGGTGCCCTGAAGATTCGTTTCGAGGTTGGTTTGGGTACGGGACGGTACATTTTCATAGAGCAGCGCCAGGTCGAGTTTAAGTTTCGGTGTGAAGGCGTAAGAAGCTCCGAGGGTGAATCCCAATTTATTATTGTCGGGTAATTCGGGGGCCACATAACCTTCCTGAACGGGAGTTTGATCGTAGAACATGCCCGCCCGAAGTGTCGCTTTCTCGGTGGCTTTCATTTGTAATCCGAATCTCACCGCCACCGCATTTTGATAGAGACGCGGTGACTTATCGTCGGTAATGGCTGCCGTATTGATTTCATAATCGAAGCCAAGAGAATCGAAGGATTTCCAGAAAGTATAATTGAAATCGATGGCTGCGGTAAGACGCTTGTTGATCTGATAACTGATACCTGCATCAATTTCAGATGGAAGAGGTAATTCCGTTTTGAAAGAATTGCTTGCCGGGAAGCTGCTGCTCAAACCTGAGGGAATATTGGAGAAGGTGGCCTCTCCCTGTTTCACTTTCATGACCACTTTCGAATGGTAAGTGACTCCGATATTGAATCGTTCATTGGCCTTGACATAAACACCTGCGTTGAATCCGATACCATTGGCTTTACCATTGAGTGAGGCTTTCGCAATATCCTGATTGGCGCCACTGGTGATGGGAAGGTCTTTTTCAAGATTGACATGACCAAAGGAATAGATAAAACCTGCACCGATAGAAACGCTCTTGTTTAAACGGTAGGCCACAGTAGGTTGGAGAAAGATGGTTTGCAAATCGATGCGATGAAGAATATAACGACCCGACCAATCGGTGGGATACATGATGCCGCTGCCGAAGGGTGTATAGGCGCCGAGACCGACATTGATTTTGTCGGTCAGGGCGTAATTTCCATAAAGGGAAAATGGCGTGAAGACCTGAGACTCTGCATGGGTGATGGTATTGGTATGAGTTTCGTAAAAGGAGGTTGAGGGAAATAAGAGATTGACACCACCATTGATTTGATTACCGACGAAACTTAAACCGGCAGGGTTAAAATACAGGGTAGCCGCATCAGTGGCAAAGCCTACCCCGGTATGCCCCATGCCCGATTGATTGATGCCCTGCAAGGCAATTTTAAAACCGCCGGCCCACAAACTAATTGGGCTGAGCAACGCAATAAGGCTGTATGCGAATACTATTCTCTTCATCTTTAAGGAGTTAAGGATGCGAAAAATAATGTATAAATGGAGAAGTAGGGAAATAAGTTGAGGGAATTTTGAGGGATGTGGGAAAGTCAATGATGAGAGTTACTTGACAATGTGGTGGGGGGCGATGGGCTGAACCCATCGTTGAGGTCATTAGTCATTGCAGGCGTGGTTATGTGTCGATGGGCTATACCCATCGTTGATGTCTGTCGCCCCTTCAGGGCTAGGGAAGGTAAAGGTGAATGCATTGAAGGATCAGAAGTCCAGCGCGTCCTGTTGATTTTGTTCGAACCAGGTATCAACGAGGTGGTGGTGGCCGTCAGCGGCAGCGGTAGCCAATTCATCGCAGCGGTTATTTTCCGCATTGGAAGCATGGCCCTTGACCCATACAAATTTAATGTTGTGTTTTTTGTAGAGATCGAGGAGTTGAAGCCAAAGATCTTTGTTTTTTTTGCCTTTGAATTGCTTCTGTACCCAACCGAAAACCCATTTTTTTTCGATGGCATCGACGACATATTTACTATCGGTATGGATGAGGATATTGAGGGGGTGACGCGTGAGGGATTGGAGGGCTACAATAACGCCCATCAGTTCCATACGGTTGTTGGTGGTCAGTCGGTAGGCACCACTGAGTTCCTTGCGAGAGCCTTTCCATATCATGACGATGCCGTAGCCTCCGGGGCCGGGATTGCCGCGAGAGGCACCGTCGGTGTAGATATGGAGCGTTTCCAGGGAGTATTTCTTTTAAAGGCTTAGTTGTTAGTGCTTATCTGGAACCCGGCATTTTCATACCGAAGCCACCCATTTTGTTCATCATTTTCATCATGTCTTTCATTTGTTCGAATTGCTTCATGAAGGCATTGACGTCGTTGATATCTTTTCCGCTGCCGAGGGCGATGCGTTTGCGTCGGCTTTGGTCGATGATTTCGGGGTTTTTACGTTCTTCGGGGGTCATGGAGCCGATCATGGCTTCTATGCCTTTGAAGGAATCGTCGCTGATATCGATATCCTTGACGGCTTTACCGACACCGGGGATCATACCGAGAAGGTCCTTGATATTCCCCATTTTTTTGATTTGGGCGAGTTGGTTGCGAAAATCGTCGAAGTCGAACTTATTGGCACGGATCTTCTTTTCAAGTTTTTTAGATTGCTCCTCATCGAATTGTTGCTGGGCACGTTCGACGAGGGTGGTGATATCACCCATGCCGAGGATACGCTGGGCCATACGCTCGGGGTAGAAAACATCGAGTGTTTCGAGTTTTTCACCCATAGAGACGAACTTGATGGGTTTTTTGACCGTGTATTTGATGGTGAGGGCGGCACCACCGCGGGTATCGCCATCGAGTTTGGTGAGGACGACGCCGGTGAAATCGAGGCGTTCGTTGAAAGCTTTGGCGGTGTTGACCGCATCTTGACCCGTCATGGAATCCACGACGAAGAGGATTTCCTGGGGTTTGACGGCGGAGCGGATATTGGCCACTTCGGTCATCATTTCTTCATCGATGGCGAGGCGGCCCGCGGTATCGATGATGACGACATTGTTGTTATTTTGTTTGGCGAAGGCTACGGCGTTTAAGGCAATAGAGACCGCGTCTTTGTTTTCGCGTTCGATGTGGATGGGCACATTGATTTGTCCGGCGAGCACATTCAACTGATCCATTGCCGCGGGGCGGTAGATATCGGCGGCAACGAGGAGGGGTTTTTTATTCTTCTGGGTTTTGAGGAAGTGGGCCAATTTACCCGAGAAGGTGGTTTTACCGGAACCCTGAAGACCTGCGATGAGGATGACGGTGGGATTTGCGCTGATATCGAGTTCTTCTTCGGTACCACCCATGAGCTCCACGAGTTCATCTTTCACGATTTTGACCATGAGTTGGCCGGGGGTGACGGAGGTGAGCACCTTTTCGCCGAGGGCCTTGACCTTTACCTTATCGGTAAATTCTTTGGCGATGGCATAGTTGACATCGGCATCGACGAGGGCGCGGCGAATTTCCTTGACGGTAGCCGCCACATTGATTTCGGATATTTTGCCTTCACCCTTGAGGGTTTTGAACGCGCCTTCGAGCCTTTCGGTCAGATTATTGAACATGGGTATAAAAATTTGAGGTGCAAATATATTTAAAGGGAGGGAGAAGGCGTGGAAAATTTTGCCCATACTAAAATGGGATAAGATTAAGGATTAGAGCATTTCAAAAAAATATTAGCTGAATTGAAAAAACCTTGTCCGTGCAAATTTGCCGGGCAAGGTTTATTTGAAAAACCATCTATTTAGAGTATTCGCAAGAATCCTTCTATCAAAAAGGTAGTGTTAACTCAAGATTACATCTTGATGGCCTTCGCGGTTTGAATTTGTCCATCCATTTTCACTTGAATCATATAGGCTCCGGGTGCAAGGTTGGTATTCGGAATATTCAAATTTCCGGAAGGTAGATTTCGGTATGACTTCTGCCATATTTTCTTACCCTGCATATCGGTGAGAGAGACTTCAATGTCACGGTCTAAATATGTATACAGGATCAGATTCCAATCACCTCTCGAAGGATTCGGATAGACATCTATGCGATAGTTTCTGCTCTTAGCACCTAATTGATATTCATCCTTAGCCGTACATCCCATTGGCCCATGTTGTACATTAAATGTTTTGGACAGATAAGTGATGCCGCTGCAGGGATTGGTAATTTTGACATCTATTTCCTGGGCTTGGTTTCCATTTAAATTCAAGGGAATAAAATACCCAAATGCGTTTGGATTGCAGCCATACCAGGTAAATCCACCATCATCACTATATTCATAGGTATTCACAGATAATGCCGGCGAAACCTGCGCATGATAGTAACATGAATTTCCACCATTGCTCGCAAATGTGATGGTGTAGTTTGGCATATTTCCTGAATTAATATCCTTTATAATTTCTTTATCGGCACCGCAAGGGAGGTTATTGGTTTTAGGGGTGATGATGATTTTTACCCATGCGTTCGGATTACCGCCAATGGCCTGCACTGTCACTGATGAATTATTAAAGGATACGATTTGCAAACCTGAACTGACGGACCAAGTATATGTCATACCTGAAGGCACCGGGTAATCTAAGTTAAAGGTTACTATTTGGTTCATGCACAAGCTGCTTTGTCCATTTATTTTCATCGCACAAATGGAAGGACAACCCTGGGTGCCGAAATCGACTTCCTGTTCCAGCCAATGAGCACTTGCTGTACTGAAATAGGAATGTTCCTCATTATGCGTAGGTGTATAATAATTGTCAAAAGGTATTTCTGATGTACAGACTAAATTCCTGTCATCCA
The DNA here is from genome assembly GCA_016786845.1 of Chitinophagaceae bacterium. Lineage (GTDB taxonomy): Bacteria > Bacteroidota > Bacteroidia > Chitinophagales > Chitinophagaceae > OLB11. The sequence continues at coordinate 37,016 of JAEUVB010000018.1, forward strand.
CGGATTGGGACCAATTGACATTCGTATTATTAAAACCCAATGAACTGATCAAAGGAATGAAACAATGATTTTGGGTATAGGTATACCAATGTCGGGTATATCCATCTGTGGCCATTTTCGGATCTATGGCATCGAAGAATTCCTTTTGGGAATTATGAAGCCCACCGGGCAACACATCCATACTACCTCTGGGATTAAGATTAGTTACATAATGATCTGCCGCTATCAAATTCATACCCAGCACTTTGATTTTTAAGTACATATTTTGTGCGGTTTGATTGGTATTGGGCATGAACCAATCTTTATCCCAAACTTTGACCACACCATAATAATTATGTGCATACAAATCCATCATCATGGCGCCGGACGGATGTTCGTTAATTCCTGTTCCACTACCATTCACCAGAGAAATTTTTCGAAGATTCATTGGGTATCCGTTAGATCCCGGAACACCGTTATTTTGTGCATTTGCATAGTAGGTTTGAAAGAAGGATGAAGCCCCATTTAATTCATTTCTTTGTTCGATTAAGAATTGTCTTGCCGCTTTGGCTTGCAGTTTTTCTTTATAGGTATCACGAGCTTTAGAATTGCCTAACAAGTTGCCAAAGGTCCAGATATTATCCTGTAAAGACAAAGGTATATTGGCACCGTGATGTGGGCTATCGAAACTCACCCAAAGGCGGGTATTATGATTCATATTGTGCTTCTCCATATAGGCTAATGCATACCGACTGATTTGTCCGCCCATACTTGGGCCTACTATAGTCAGTTGTTCAGTGGAACCATTTTGAAGTAATTTGGCATTGAGTTCTTGAATTAATTTCACGAGTATAAATGCATTCCTTTCAACATAATCGGCACCACCATCCCTGCCCGGGCGATGAACGGTTTGATTGTTGACCCATTCGGGGATTAACAAATCTTGATTAGGTGTTCCTGATATCGGATTGTTACCAATTCCGGGAATTGTTGATCCCAGTGTTGGAAAATTTAATACGACGACATCATAACCTTTAGTTCGGAGCAATTGCCCGAGGTTAATATTTGTTTCATAATCCTTGAAATACTGGTCATAGAAAGTCAAATAATTCCTGGCCTTATCTAATGGATCATAACCATCCAAAACGATAATTGGTTTTTTCAATATAGGCTCACATTGGTCAGAAGTATTAGTCAGTTTATGATAATAAATATGGTAATCGGCAAAACTTGTGGTAGCAATATTTTCATCATAGCCTTGAAACGGAATATCTGACGCAACTAATTCATTGCTTGGAGAACATGCATAAAATGGATCAATCATGGTAGGCTTCTTCTTAAATTTAATCGGTTGTATTCCGGTAATATCGGTTGTTTGATTGGCCAGATGTACGATGATCTCCAATGGAATTTCTTTTGACTCTTCGTCACCCTTAAATTCAACAGCTATAGGTTGGTTGGGATAAACCGTAAAAGTTTCATTCGTCGTCAGATTGTGTATCTGTATCCACTCAATGATCTCCTGACAATTACTTAGAAAGTACTTTTGAGGTTCCCAGACAATTTGATAGGATTGACCTTCCTGTACCTCACTAATTGGCAAACCTGCCAGGCATACCTGATGAGTCAGATAAGGGCTATCGCCTAATTTATCGACGAAATTATTTCCATTTTTAATAATGCGTCCATCCACCAATGCCTGCGGGTCGATAGAAGCAAAATTATAATGGATGGCCACGATGGGTATTTTAGCAAGCCTTAAATCCTTATCAATATCTTCTCTCATGGTCTCGTATTTACCGACCCTCTCCTGCTCATAGACTTTTGAGTTTTCCAGGTCCCACCAAGACTGATAAAGTTTATACTCATCCAACGTGGCTCCGGAGGTCCATTCTTTCAAGTTGCTCCACGGATAGACCCGATCGTATAAAGTAGCATAAGGAATTCTGCTTTTTTCCAGGCCCTGACTTAATTGGTCAAATAACTCCGGAAAGGTTTGATTGCCAAGATAGATTACACTATCCTGAGCCTTCAAGTTTTGATTCAATAACAGGGCCATACACAGTATGCCCAAATAGATTTTGAGTTTCATAATTGTAAATTTTAAAAGGTTTAAGAAAACGTTGCCTGAATACTAAAAACAGAGTATTATATATGCTATGGCCAACGGGACTGAATGTTCAAAACGAAATGAATGTAAAGAATGAAGAAATCGGTTTGCCGGATTTGTTCCTGTAGGAAATACATAAAACATTCGAGAGCCTTAGGTGTTGCAATCCGATATTAAGGATAGATCTATAAAAACATAATTAAACTACACCTATCGCAAAAAAAGAATTCTCGCTAAAAACATGAAGTGAAATATATAAGAAAAACATCGTTCGCTCATCATCTGAATCCGAGCACAAAATGGCCGGCAGGGACCATCACTGAGCAACCCCACTCCTACTGATACGCAATATCAAATCGGCCTTCGGTGATTTTTACCTCCTGGCCGTTATCATTGACGAGTGTGCCATGAAAGGTACCGCAGCAAAGGCCTGTAGGGTAATAGTTGGTGAGGTGGACATAGAATTGATGAGTGGCATCAGATTTAAAAGTATTGAGACCTGTGGAAGCAGTAGATCCCGTGTAGTCGAAGAAAGTGACGACAAAAGGATCATCATAACCTATGACAAAATCTCTATTCCACAAGTTGTACTTCATGATGATAAAAAACATCTTTTGCGGATTGGCACAGCTCATCGAAATATGTATGGCCGAATCGGCACCATGATTGACCCGCTGATGATTTACATAACTTCCACTCCAGAAACCTTCGGTATGGGTTTCAAACAACTTACCATTGATATAACATCCGGCGGTATTAGCAAGGGTTTGAGTAGCCGGAGGCAACTGGGGCTGTGAAGGTGATTTTTTGTCGCACGCAATAGCGAAGAGGCTGAGCAAAGCGAGTAATAATACTTGTTTCATATCAGACAATTTCTGTTTGGTTGGTGATGAATGCCAACTGCGACTGCCAACCCGGTGCAGATGGTCCTACCTTACTGATTTGCCCATTCGGAGGCAGGATAGTGGTCGGAATGATTGAACCCTGGATTAAAAGATCATTTTCGAAATAGTGACGGGCTGCCTCCGAGTTAAGGTTAGGCGCTCTGCCCTAACACACTAAGGCTGATAAGCAATGTCGAATCGCCCTTCGGTGACGACGATATCTTCTCCTGTGGATCCGGCGAGGACACCTGAGAAGGTACCGCAGCAGAGACCTGTAGGGTAATAGTTAGTAAGATGAACCTTCAGATGGTGGTCCTGATTGGTATAGCCGGACATCCCTGAGCCGGACTCCATATATAAGCCGGTAAAAGGCTCATCCTCCGCCAAATCAAAATCACGGTTCCACAGACTGTACTTAAGTTTCATTGAGAATGTTCGGTTCGGATTTTCAGCACTCAAAGTAATTGTAATCGTGGTATCACTACCGAAGATCAGGCGTTGATGTTTCACGGAATTTCCGCTCCATAAACCATCGTTTTGTGTCACGAACAATTTACCATTGATATAGCATCCGGCGGTATTGGCACCGGTTTGAGTCGCCTGTGGCAACTGAGTAACATTGTTGGCATTGTGTTTTTTGATGCAAGCACCGGCGAAGAGGCTAATCACGGCGAGTAATAATAATTGTTTCATATCAGGCAATTTCTGTTTGGTTGGTGATGAATGCCTTCTGCGACTGCCAACCCGGTGCAGATGGTCCTACCTTACTGATTTGCCCATTCGGAGGCGGGATAGTGGTCGGAATGATTGAACCCTGTGTATAATTTACCCGGATCGTTTTGAGTGAAGTCCGTCACAAAATCTGGCAATTTGCGAAGTACTCCGGGATGTTGAAACCATGAGAGGGTGCAACATCGAGACTCAATTTGATCCTTAATACAAATATAAAATGGCGGTCAAGGTTCACAAAGAGGTTTTTGACAGATGAGGAATTTGGGTTGGCAACTCGGAAATTTTGCTTGTATTTAGGCAGACGGAGTTGAAATACTGGGGTTAACATTGGATTTGGGTGTTTGTTCACAGTAGCTGTTATTGGTTCACACAGAGTTTCTCAGAGTTTATCTCAGAGTTTCTCAGAGTTTAACACAGAGTTTCTCAGAGTTTAACACAGAATTTCTCAGAGTTAAAGGTAGCCTGGCATTAAGTCCTACGTACATTTTCACTATGTATGAATTCTGAAAATTCTAAAATTCTGTAAATTCAGATTCAGACAAGGTTACGGCGTTCAACACAGAGTTTCCCAGAGTTTATCACAGAGTTGCTCAGAGTTAAAGGTAGCCTAGCATTAAGTCCTAGGTATATTTTCATTATGTATAAATTCTGAAAATTCTAAAATTCCATAAATTCAGATTCAGACAAGGATACGTCGTTCAACACAGAGTTTCCAGAGTTTATCACAGAGTTGCTCGGAGTATTGCACAGAGTTTCTCAGAGTTGAAGGTAGTCTTGCACTAAGTCCTAGGTATATTTTCATTATGTATAAATTCTGAAAATTCTAAAATTCCATAAATTCAGATTCAGACAAGGATACGGCGTTCAACACAGAGTTGCTCAGAGTTTCTCACAGAGTTTCTCAGAGTTAAAGGTAGCCTGGCATCAAGTCCTAGGTATATATTCATTATGTATTAATTCTGAAAATTCTAAAATTCCATAAATTCTGATTCAGACAAGGATACAGCGTTCAACACAGAGTTTCTCGGAGTTAATCACAGAGTTTCTTAGAGTTGAACATGAAAGTTGTAGGAGTATAAAGTTGGGGTGAGTGGTGAGGCCGGTGCCGATGAAAAAGACTTTCCCTCTATAGCCCCGACCGCAGCGGATATCCCCGACGCCCTGGGAGGGATAGCAGCGCAGGGCGGGACGGGGGCCAATAGAATTCGGTGGTTGTGCTCCAAATCCATCGTCGGAAAAGCAGCCATCGCTGTCTATAGACTATCGACGCATCAAAGTTGCTATTTCACGCCTGAGTCCTTACATTTGCCGACTAAGTAAATAAACCGATGCAAGAACTACAAGACCTCAAACAGACCCTGAAAACTCAGATCATAGAATCGCTGAACCTGCAAGGAATGAGTCCGGATGAAATTGATGACAATGCGCCCCTTTTTGGCGAAGGCCTGGGACTCGACAGTATCGATTCGCTGGAACTGATGGTATTACTGGAACGCAATTATGGCATCAAGATCGAAGACGCCCGTGAAGGACGTAAAGCCATGGAATCTGTGAATGCTATGGCGCAATATATTGCTGAGCATCGTACCAAATAATCGATGCGCGAAGCTATCGTCGTCAGCGGATTGGGTATTGTGACTGCCATCGGACAAGGTGTGCAGGCCTCTCTTCAATCCTTGCGGGCAGAGAAGGCCGGATTGAGTCACCTCGATTTCCTGAATACGGCCCACGCCAATATTTTTCCTTTCGGCGAAATTAAACAGAGCACCCAAGAACTGATACAAAGTGCCGGCAGCAGCATACAACGGGGCTATACCCGCACCTCGTTGCTCGGCATCATGGCCCTGCAGGAAGCCTGGCAACAAGCATCATTACGGCCCCAACAAGGACTGCGCATCGGCCTCATCAACGCCACCACGGTGGGTGGTATGTGTGAGGTAGAAAAATACTATTTTGATTTATTGGAACACCCGGAAGGCGACTATAGCGAGTATGCCGACACGATAGACTGTGCCGATTGCACCCACAAGATTGCGGACCATTTCGGGATACGTCATCATGTGAGCACCATCAGTACGGCCTGTTCGTCATCGGCCAACGCGATTATGCTGGGCGAAAGAATGCTGCAGCAAAATATGCTGGACATAGCCATCTGCGGCGGTACGGATGCCCTCACCCGATTTACCATCAACGGATTTAATGCACTGAAAAATATCGATCGTGAAGCTTGTCGCCCCTTTGATGCGAACCGTAACGGACTGAACCTCGGAGAAGGCGCAGCCTATATCATCCTGGAAAAAGCGTCACAGGCTAAGTCGAGAGGCGCGGAAGCCCTGGCCATCCTGAGCGGATACAGCAACTTCAACGAATCGTTTCATGCGACGGCACCTAACCCGGAGGGCGAAGGGGCATATCAGGTGATGCACAGGGCGCTGCAGAAGGCGGGACTAAACCCCGGAGACATCGACTATATTAATGCCCACGGCACGGCGACCCTCACGAATGACGAATCGGAGTCGAATGCCATGCTGAGGTTGTTTGGACAATTGCCCCGCTTTAGCAGTACGAAATGCTATACCGGTCATACCCTGGCTGCAGCCGGTGCGGTGGAAGCGGTGCTGTCGATTGCGGCCTTGCAAAACGGACTGGCCTATGCGAATCTGAACTTTGAAACGCCCATGCCGGGATCGGCCCTGATACCGCAACTTCACTTTGAAAGCGGACTGAGGATGCGGCATGTGATGAGCAACTCATTTGCCTTTGGCGGCAATAATGCCAGTTTAATTTTTTCACAGTCTAAACCCCTCCCCTAAGCCGTGAAACCCATGTATATCCGATCGGCCGCCTGTATATCGCCGCAAGAAAGTTTTGGGCAAGGGGAATTGTTTGAATTGGCCCTGCACCGTGATACGAATTCGATGACCTGTGTAGAGCCGGACTATTCGAAGTATATCAACCCGGTACAAATACGCCGTATGAGCCGAGCCCTGAAGATGGGATTTAGTGCGGCCATGGAATGTTTGAAACAAGAACCCGAACGCATACCCGAAGCCATCATCATCGGTACGGGAAAAGGTTGTATGTCGGATACGGAAATATTTCTGCACTCGATACGGGAGTATCAGGAAACGGCCCTGAACGCCACCTACTTTATCCATTCGACTTACAATCAACTGAATGGCATGATCGCGCTCAATAAAAAAATTAATTCTTACAATGTGACTTATGTGCATCGCGGCTTTTCGTTTGAACATGCCCTGCTCGATGCCGCACTTCATTTTGCGGAGGGCGATGCAAAAAATATATTGGTGGGGAGTTTTGATGAAATGACGCGGGAACATTTTACCGTGAAGAAACATTGGGGATATTGGAAGCAGGAGAAAGTACAATCGGATTTGTTGTTGCTGAGTGAAACCCCGGGCACCATAGCCGGTGAGGGCACATCGTTTTATTTATTGTCTGATACCCCGCCGGATGACAAACCCTGCGCGGCCATTCGTCATGTGAGTACCTTGTATAAGCCCGACCAACAAGATATGCAAATAGCGCTGGAGGCCTTATTGCGCGAGAATGATTTGAAGCCTGAAGACATCGACCTATTGATGCTGGGAGAAAATGGCGATACGGACCGGCCCGGACATTATGCCTGGATGAAGCAGACTTTAGCCTCCGCAACCCCACTCTACTTCAAACATTTGTGCGGTGAATATGATACAGCCACGAATTTCGCTTGCTGGCTGAGTCGATGCATACTCGAGCAACAAAGGATTCCTGAATATGCCTACCACCCGGCAGACGACCGTCGACATGGCAATCAAAAGATTAAACGTTTACTGATTTACAATAACTACTTTGATTTGAATCAAAGCCTGGTTTTGATGAATGTTTAATGATGAATGTTTAATGATGAATGTTTAATGATGAATGTTTAATGTTTAATTAGGCGCTTCATGAATGTTGAATGATGAATGGTTAATGTTTAATAGGCGTGTGGCCGGTGGATGTGTTCTAATGTAATTACACTACGGAGCCTTTCTCTTTCTCTTTCTCTTTCCCTTTCTCATTTTCTTTCTGTCTTGGGCGCATCCCCGGCGTTATCATTCTCCGAAATGCTCACTACGAAGCCTACCTCATTCTCACACTCATTCTCACACTGTTCACCGCCGGGGTCCCGCTCTCCACTGCTACTCCTCGTCCGGCCAGAGCCCCGGCCTGCGGGGTATCCGCTACGATCGGTTGCGCGTTTGACTTCGTCAATGATGAATGTTGAAAGCTCAATGTTTAATATGGTGAATCCTCGACAAAGAGCGTACTTCGAATGGTACAATAGCGTTTTTATTCAAGATTCCCGTACGTCGCAGCAATGCGATGAGGAGTTTTTAGTGTTTAATTTTTAGTTTTTAGTTGGGGGGAGCGGGCCACCTGGGATGACAACTCCGTAGCAAGAGAATCGTAAGCTTCAGCAATTCGCAGATCGCCCGAACGAAACGAAATTTAAATTAAGGAATGTCATCCCTGTCCGATGGTGTCAATCAGGCGGGCCGGTTGTCCCGGCTTCTTTAATCTTGTCGTATCCAAAACATTTGATGCCGGGGCAGACCGGGATCTCCCGAATCAATAAGTGCTGTTGTTTTTTGTGTTTAATTGAGGTCTCTGCAGTGCCTCCCGCCTCGGACACTGCTGCTTACGCCTGTGCCTTCTAGTTCTTTACATGGATTTCGCTTCATCGTTTTTCAAAAGTATCTCTAAAACTCCTTCACTCCTTACCCTTCCCTTCAACATTATTCAACCACAATTTTACTCACCGCACTACCCACTTTTATATAATACAACCCCTTAGTATAACCACTGATATACATTTCATTTGCATCCGTTTCATAAAGCAGTTGACCAATAGCATTGTACAACATTCGCTTTTCTTTACTATTCGTTTTGATATACAGCATCGTACTGGCAGGATTGGGATATACTTTTAAATCTGTATTTACTTTTATAATCTCCGGCTCTCCTAAAGGCCAGCACGTAACCCCTAACTCAGGCCCCAGATCATAATCGGGCATATTGGGCGGAGCAGTAAGACCACCTTGTGCATTATCGATGCGAAAACATTTTCGGCAGAAGCCACAGGCAGCACCTTTGCTGTTGGGATAATCGATGACGCTAAATTGGGTGAGAGAGCCACCAACTTTTCCGATATAGATTCTATTGTTTGGTGCTCTGTATAATTGCCCGTAATCCTCAAAGGCTGCCTGGGTGGTGTCAAATCCATGTTTAACATGGTACCAGGCCAAATTAGAATCAGGCTGGTTGATCTCATACTGATAGATATTAAACATCTTATCAATATACAGGAAATTATCATTTGGTGAAAAACATACCCCCGTAGAAACACTATCCAGAACACCCATGCCATCCCAGTATGAATGGGTAGTGGAATCTATAGGTATATTAAAAATATTCGGATTGATTAACTCACCGCTACATCGATCAAAATCCGCTAAAAATAGTTTGCTGCCCGAACCCATTACGGCAGCATATTTCTTGCCGTTCTTACTGAATGCGCTTTGGCCATACACATCACCATAACCCCATTTTGGCTGAGGAAAACTCTGTGTAAACGGGCCGAAAATACTATCCTTGGTTACCAGAAATCGATAAATTATGTTGTCATTCAGTGCATGTTTTAAAAGCCACCAGTCTTTACCATTGCTGTGCTTACATGCCTGCATCATGACCTTAGATAGTTCTATATCTTTTAACAACACTTTATTCTTGACAACCACTTTTCCTGCGCCTCCATTGAGGTTCATATCCACAATATTGTATCTCAATAAATCAAATGGTGCTTTGTACCCATTCACGTTTGTCCACAGTAAATTGTATAAACTGTCACTTACGGTTGGAATAAATACATAATACTGTCCGTATGTACCTTTGGGTATAATGATCGATCCTTGCGTTACAGGGAGGAGCGGAAGGGGATTATGCAAATAAGCTTTTTCGGGCTGCAGGCTGTCCCCATTTTCGATAATATCCCCTTGAGCATTATAAAGTATCATGCCCGTTGTAGACAAAACTATTTCGCCCGTAATACTATCGCATATATTGCTATGCGCAATTTGGTACATAAAGGGGGAATTTGGATGCGAAGTATTGAATAATTGACCTTTACTAGGAGCTGAAGATGTTCCATCAAATTTTGCAAATGACCCATTGAATCCCACAATCCACGTATAGCCGGATTTGTTCTGAGCGAAAACATTAATCGTCACACTTAAAAATATCAACAGAATGAGATACGGCTTAATTATTCTTCCCGAGTTAGTGTCCCGATCGTAGCTTTTCTCCGGGAGGTTTCGTTTCATGGTGATCATCATATAGGTTGTTTCTTGCGAACCCTGGATTTGCTTTTCAACCTTTTTCATCATAAACATTTTTTGATCCAAACAGAACAGACATTTTATAACTGTCTATCAAAGTTAATATTCTTCTTTGGTCATTGAGCATTTATTTCATATTCCGGAAGAGGTCTTATTCAGGATGTCGTGTGTCGCAGCATGCGATGAGGAGTTTTTAGTGTTTAATTTTTAGTTTTTAGTTGGGGTGATGTAGAGATAGTTGCGCAATTCAAAACGAGAGATCCCGGTCTGGCTGTTTCCTTATTCCGCAAGCGGAAAGGAAACGAAGCCAACCGGGATGACAGCTCCGTAGGGAGCGCATTATAAGCTTCGCAACCGATGCGATGAGGAGTTTTTAGTGTTTAATTTTTAGTTTTTAGTTGTGGTGGGTGGGCCAACCGGGATGACAGCTCCGTAGGGAGCGTATTATAAGCTTCGCAACTGAATCGACCCGTTGCAAGAGGGAGTTGACTCGTTGCAAGAGCCAGTTGACTCGTTGCAAGAGCCAGTATACCCATTGCAAGAGCCAGTATACTCGTTGCAAGAGCCAGTATACTCGTTGCAAGAGCCAGTTGACACGTTGCAAGAGCCAGTTGACACGTTGCAAGAGCCGGTATACTCATTGCAAGTGCTGCCTCGCTCTCATGCTCCGCTCTCACTCTGCCCGCCCAGGCGGGATTCAGGGCCCCCGGAACGGCATCCCGGGCTGAACGAAAACGATCTCGGATGCATAAAAAAATGAAACTCTAAAAAACACCTTCCATTCAGACTTCATGCTGTTTTCCTTCCTTAGATACGGCTGAACCATTATCTTTACATTCCTATACAAAATATTCATCTATAATGTCTTATACCCCCAAAAACAAGATTCGAATTGTAACCGCGGCCTCCCTCTTTGACGGTCACGATGCTTCTATCAATATCATGCGCCGTGTGATGCAGGCCAGTGGCGCCGAGGTCATACACCTGGGGCACGACCGGAGTGTGCAAGATGTGGTGGACTGTGCCGTTCAGGAAGATGCCAATGCCATAGCCATGACCAGCTATCAGGGCGGACACGTAGAATACCTGAAATACATGTACGACCTGCTGAAGGAAAAAGGATGCGGTCATATTCGCATCTTTGCCGGTGGCGGAGGGGTGATACTCCCTGAAGAAATCAACGAACTGCATGCATACGGCATCACCCGGGTTTATAGTCCGGATGACGGACGCTCCATGGGCCTTCAAGGCATGATCGATGATTTGCTCGAGAAAAGCGATTACCCGACCGGACAAAATCTGAATGGGGAATTCCTTCACTTACAGGAAAACGACTATAAAAGCATAGCCCGCTGCATCAGTGCCGCCGAGAACTTCCCCGACCTTCCGGAAACCCGGGCCCTCATGCAAAAAGTGAAAGAGAAAGCCAAGACCTGTAGCATCCCTGTATTGGGCATCACGGGTACGGGCGGAGCAGGCAAGTCATCTCTGGTGGATGAATTGGTGCGACGTTTTATCCTCGACTTTACAGATAAGAAAATTGCCATCATATCGGTGGACCCCAGTAAACGTAAAACCGGCGGTGCCCTCCTCGGCGATCGTATCCGCATGAATGCCATTCGCAGCGAAAGAGTGTTTATGCGCAGCATGGCTACCCGACAAAGCAATCTGGCCCTGAGTAAACATGTACAGGATGCCGTGGATATTTTGAAAGCCTGTCCCTTCGATCTGATCATCCTGGAGACCAGCGGTATCGGACAAAGTGATACGGAGATCACCGATCACAGCGATGTTTGTCTGTATGTGATGACACCCGAATACGGAGCCGCCACCCAGCTCGAAAAGATTGACATGCTCGACTTCGCCGACATCATCGCCATCAACAAGTTTGATAAGCGCGGAGCCATGGACGCATTGAGGGATGTGAAAAAACAATATCAGCGCAACCACAAACTATTTGATCAGGATGCAGATAGCATGCCGGTATACGGGACCATTGCCAGTCAATTTAATGACCCGGGAGCCAATACCTTGTACAAGGCACTCATTGATAAGATCGTGGAAAAAACCGGACAAAAAAATCTGACGACGGATTTTCATGCGGCCAATGAAATGAGTGAAAAAATATTTATCATACCTCCGGCCCGCACCCGCTACCTGAGTGAGATAGCCGAAAACAATCGTAAATACGATGCATGGGCCTCCGCTCAAAGCGCTATTGCACAGAAATTATTTGGTCTGCATAAAACGATAGAAACCTTGCAAGAAAGTAAGGTTGAAGATAAGGACAGACTCATTAAAGAATTGAGACAAGTAGAACAACAACTCCTGCTCGACTTTGATCCGAAGAACAAACTGATTTTGGATCAATGGAAAGCCAATAAAGAAAATTACCAACAGGAATATTTCATTTATAAAGTGCGCGACAAGGAACTTAAAATTAAAACGCATACCGAAAGCCTGAGTCATTCTCAGATTCCTAAAGTAGCCGTGCCGAAGTTTGAAGCCTGGGGTGAGATCCTTCAATGGGCCTTACAGGAAAACTATCCAGGATCGTTTCCGTACACCGCCGGTATTTATCCTTTTAAAAGAGAAGGTGAAGATCCTACCCGTATGTTTGCCGGCGAAGGTGCACCGGAGCGTACCAATAAACGTTTTCACTATGTGAGCCAGGGTTTACCTGCGGCCCGTCTGAGTACGGCCTTCGACAGCGTGACCCTCTATGGCAATGACCCCGATCACAGACCGGACATCTATGGTAAGATCGGCAATAGCGGTGTGAGCGTTTGTTGTCTCGATGATGCCAAAAAATTGTATAGTGGTTTCAATCTGGCCGACCCTAAAACTTCGGTGAGTATGACCATCAACGGACCGGCGAGTATCATTGCCGCTTTCTTTATGAATGCCGCCATCGATCAGCAATGTGAATTATATATCAAAGCGAACGGTCTTGAAGAAGAAGTGGAAAAAAAGATCGCGGCCATCTATCAGGGGCGCGAACATTTGAGACCGAAATATTACAATCATTCGGAAACCGAAAATGGCGGGGAACTACCTAACGGCAATAACGGTCTTGGACTGATGTTGTTGGGCGTAACCGGCGCTGATGTTTTGCCTGCCGAGATTTATCAAAAAATAAAAGCCGACACCTTGAAGCAAGTGCGCGGTACCGTGCAGGCCGATATCCTGAAAGAAGACCAGGCTCAAAACACCTGTATCTTCTCCACAGAATTTTCGCTGCGCGTGATGGGTGATGTGCAACAATATTTCATCAATGAAGGGGTGAGAAATTTTTACAGTGTGAGCATCAGCGGATATCATATTGCAGAAGCCGGCGCCAACCCGATTTCTCAATTGGCTTTTACCTTAAGCAACGGATTCACCTTTGTAGAATACTACCTGAGCCGGGGTATGCATATCGACGATTTTGCACCCAATCTTAGCTTCTTCTTCAGCAATGGTGTGGATCCGGAATATAGCGTGATTGGTCGTGTAGCCCGCAGAATTTGGAGCAAGGCCATGAAGATCAAATACGGCGGCAATGAACGCAGTCAGATGCTGAAATACCATATTCAAACATCAGGCCGCAGTCTGCATGCACAAGAGATCGACTTCAATGATATCCGGACGACGCTGCAGGCCTTATATGCCATCTACGACAATTGTAATAGTCTGCATACCAATGCTTACGATGAAGCCATTACCACACCGACCGAAGAGAGTGTACGGCGTGCCATGGCCATACAGCTCATCATCAATAAAGAGCTCGGACTGGCAAAGAATGAAAATCCGTTACAAGGAAGTTTCATCATTGAAGAATTGACTGACCTGGTGGAAGAGGCTGTACTCAGTGAGTTTGATCGCATCAGCGAAAGAGGCGGTGTATTGGGTGCCATGGAAACCATGTATCAGCGGAGTAAGATACAGGAAGAGAGTTTGTACTACGAAACCCTGAAGCATGATGGTCGTTTTCCGATCATTGGTGTGAATACGTTTTTAAGTAAGGACGGCTCCCCTACCGTATTACCTCAGGAAGTGATTCGCAGTACCACAGAAGAGAAAGAGGCGCAAATCAAAACGGTTCAGAATCTTTGGGAACGCAGTGGTGAAAAAGGAATGAGCGCCTTACATCATATACAGGAGGTAGCGGTGCGGAATGAAAATATCTTCGAAGCCCTCATGGATACCGTGAAGTATTGCAGTCTGGGTCAGATTACCAAAGCCTTGTTTGAGGTAGGCGGGCAGTACAGACGGAGCATGTAAGAAATTAATGTTGAATGGTGAATGCTTAATGTTTAATTATTCAAGCGTGGTGAAGCTATCATTTTTGATATGAATGACTTTACCGTATTCATTCACCGTGATGTATATCGTGCCGGAAGTAGTTCTTCCGTCGGGGAAACAAAGGCTGCAATCCAAAACAATATCTTTATGATTATGCGTGGTTTGATCGATCTCAAACCGAATTTGTGGCAGCAGTTCAAATATTTTATTCCAAGCTTCAATGACTTCGTTCCGACCATAGATAAAACCGGAATGCAGGGGATACATATTTTTAATAAATGCCGATTCTAAAACAACTTCTTCATCCAGAAAACTACGTATAGAATCTGTGTTCTTCTGATTCCAGGCTTCCATATAACCCTTCAACATGGTATCGATGACACGATTAAATTCCATGGCAGAATGTTTATTCAAATCTACTCCACGAAAATTACATCATCAAGCACATTAACAAAACCGCCGGCTTAAGATTTGGAGATGGTTACCCAGGTATTTTTGTTTCCTGCGGCTTTCACCATTTCATAAAAGATGCGACCGTTATCCGGGTGCAAGCGAATGCATCCATGAGAAGCACGTTTGCCTAATTTTTTAATATTACCTTTCGTGGTCCCGTGGATTGCAAATCCTCCGGAGATAAATACCACATAAGGCATATTGCCCAACCCCATATAGTTGCCTCCCGGGAATTTATTTGAAGTATATTTTTTATACATTCTCCCATCGGGACGTTTGTCCATTTCGGGTGTTTCTCTCCCTTTGATACCGGTCGACACTTTGAAGGTATCGATCAATTGTCCTTGCACATAGAGATAGAGTTTTTGTTCCGACAGAATCACATGGGCCCATAGTGCGCATTGTTGTTGCCGGCAATCTTTGGACCTAGTGGTATCCCTTTTAATTTGTGACAAACGGAACAGATATTCAGCGACTTGTTCATCCCTCAACTGTCGATGGGAACGAGTGACCGTATCTTTAGGCAGGGAAAGTATGGAATCTCTTTTTCGAATGAGATTCAAACTATCCTTTGGCAGGTCCAGATCATTCAAGGATGCCTTTGGCATTTCATGCGGGATCGTATCCCGACTGACGGGTACATCCGGCACCTTAGGGGTACTTCCACCCTCACTGGCACAAGATTGCAAGCTACACAGTGCTATTACATAAATGATATATCTAAACTTAAGGGCGACTGACCGTTCTACTTCCTTCATTATTTCTTTTCAAATTTATAGAGCGACTCTTTTTTATCGTTTCGAATAAAATAAACGCCAGCACTCAGACCATTGACATTCATTGAGTGAATACCTGCTGTAATGAATTGACGACGTATGACTTTACCCTGCACATCCAATAAACTGATGTGCATGTCTTCCTGAGCTTTAATTTGGAGCAGGTCGGTTACAGGATTAGGATAGAGACTCAATTCACCATTTATATCATTCTTCACTTCTATGACCCAGGAGTAAACAAACTTACCATCGCGATCCATCATTTTTAATCGATAATAGATCGAAGCCGTTTGATTGGCTTTGGCCTGAATATCGGTAAATTGATATTGATTCTTGATTTGGTTCTTTGCGGCATGATCACCTACTTTAAAAAAATCCACACCATTCTCCGATCTTTCAATGTCAAAATAATCGACATCTGTTTCATTGGCCGTTTCCCATTGAAGTAAATGAGCGGCATCTTGCGTGGTGGCCGTAAATGAAATCAATTGTAAAGGAAGAGCTGAAAGAGCACCGGGGTTACCTATACCAAAACCTGAGAATCCGGTATTGAATTCTCCGGTAATAGAATATCCATTCAGAAAATTATTTTTGACAATGTTCGTTGCATATTGTCGCGGTGTGGTAGAATTCGCGAGGGTTATCGAATTGGCTGTTTTAAAGAGGAAGGCATCGTTGGTCCAGGTTCTGCCCTGAGCTTCAAAACCGTTCTTCTCTGCCGTGGTCACATACAAAGTAATTCTGTAATTTCCGTTGGTATTGTTGTTGGCCGGAACCGCACGATAAGCTTTATCGAAAATTTTCTTGAGTACATTCGTTTCGCCGGGTAGGAATTGAGCACTAGCGCCGGCACGATCTGTCTCCAGGGTAGTGCATCCATAATCATGTGCACTAAAATTCTCTATCCTGGCGAGAATATCTCCATCGGGATGATAGAAATAAATATCTTCATTCGGTCCGAGATACTGTTGCTGACTATATAAGGTGTTTTCGATATTTCTGGCCGTATCCCCACTCACGACAATATTATCGATTCCAATACCCGTAATTCCCACCGCGGCATCATTGACCCAGCGCCAACCCAATAAGAACGAAGTATTGTTGAGTGATGCCGGCAAGGTAACACTGGCATGTTGTACCGTGTTTGCATTGACCATTTCCGGTGAACCCGGGACAACGGTCCATGAAGGTGTTACTGTATTCGTGGAATAAACCAATTCAGCCCAATCATAACCCAATTCAGCTTCGCCGATCCAATCGAAATCAGTTTCCAGATTGACAAAATTGTTTGCATTGACTAAACGATAGACAACTGCATTGGATGTCGCGCCATTATCATATCCGCAGCTGTTGGTGGCATTGTTGAAAATTTGCATGGTATAATTATTGATACCTGATGCGCAAACAAAATTCTTATTACCCCATCGATTGGTATTCGACTGTGCATAGGTCCATGATGCCGGGGGATTGATTCCGCTTTCAAAATTCTCGCTCCAAATAGTTTTACGCGTTAATAATGGATCATCATGGTTATCAGAAATTCGAACCGTACAAGTATTGACATCTCCTAAAAGCGCATTACCTGAATTGATTACGACGTTTAGTCGAACAGAATCGATAACCGGCTCATATTGATTATCGTCAAAAATTCGAATGACGACCGGAACATTCAAGGTGCCGGCATTGAAAACAGCAGCCGTCGATGGGGTCGTAAAACTACCATTGGTGGT
Source organism: Chitinophagaceae bacterium (assembly GCA_016786845.1). Classification (GTDB taxonomy): domain Bacteria; phylum Bacteroidota; class Bacteroidia; order Chitinophagales; family Chitinophagaceae; genus OLB11. The sequence continues at coordinate 54,344 of JAEUVB010000018.1, forward strand.
GTATTGATAATCTGAACCGGCTACTGCATTACCTAAAGCCACTTGTACGGTCGTATTCACAGTCCCCACAGGCGGATAAGTACATTTCAAGTTAACCGTGTAATCCTTATATCCACGACAATTGAGCATGTTTTGCGTTTCTTCCTTCACTTGCAATATTCCCGGATTGAAATTGATTCTTGGTGTATGTGGAATGACCGTTGTAAATAATCCGCGACCATGTGTCGCAGCTAATAATACATGATCCCATTCGCGATACTTAAACTGTTCTACGCGGGTATTCGCCAATCCGCTATTGGTTTGTGTCCAATCGGTGGAAGCACCATTTAAATTGGTGGTACTCCATACACCGAGATCGGTGCCAATAAATGCCATATCGCTGCTGTCCGGATGAAACATCACACAGCGAACCGGAAGGTCGGGAAGATTACCTTCGACAGAATTCCAATTATCGCCGCCATCGGTAGACTCCCAAATACTATTCGCACCATAGTTAGATATACACAGGATGAGATGATTGGTATCATTAGACTGAATATCGATATTGGATACAAATAAGCCATTGGTAGTCGGCAATCCATTGGATTTGTTGATGGCGCTTATGGTACCGGAAGCATTATTGATTTTCAAAACCTTCAAGCTCGAATCGGAACGGTTGGATCCCATCCAAACGGTATTGCTATTGATCGGGTTGATCTTAATGGTGCTCACCCTGCGATTTCCAATAACAGATGAAATAGATTTTGTACTGCGGTTATTGGTGGTACCTACATTGGTGATCAATTCATAATTGCCATTCGTAAAGGTTCCGTACATCCGATTATTCTGATGATCGAATGCTGTAGCATTGATAAAATTTCCACTGCCGGAATTCCCGGCCATTGAATTAAACGAATTACCGCCATCATTGCTATAGAAGTAATTTGAATAAATGTAGGAAGTGACCTGAATATTCGGGTTGGTTTGATTGATATGGCAGTAGGCCCCATCACCTCCGGTAACCGATACCCCATTGCCAATACCGCTTTGGGTCAATCGGTGAGTGCCATTATCTTGCGCTCCTGCAAGAAAAAAAGATTCTTGTGTAGGATGTAAAGCACAAGCATAATATTGGGTCACATTGTATCCTTGATTTCTTTCAACGAAAGAAACCCCGGCATTCGTGGTTCTAAACACGCCCCCATCGGTGCCCCATAAAATTTCCGTTGAGCTACCCGGCTTGAACATGATGGCATGATGATCGGCATGTACAAATACATTGGGTGCACTGCATGCTCCACTTGCACCTCCCGTCCATGAAGTAATTTGATTCCAGGTCGCTCCGGCGTCAGTTGACTTCAGTCCATCCACCCCACCGATGTAAATGATGTCGGGATTATTCGGATCAACTGCAGAAATCAAATCATACCAATCCTGATTTCGGGTAAAATCATTATTGAAAGTTCCCTGATCGCAAAAACCGGCACTGGCACAATTGATCCAGGCCAGTCCACCGGTCGTGGAACGACGTATTAAAGGCGTGCCACCAAGTCCGTTTTCACAAAGTGCATAAATACGATTCGGGTCGGAAGGTGCGACAGAAAGTTCGATGCGCAGAAATGTTCCTGATGGCGTAATATCGGTCCAATTGCCAACATTTCCGGTATTGGCACCATGGGTAGCAAAATCAGATTTGAAAATGGCACCCGCATTACCCATACCGAAACTCACATAGATATCTTTATCGCCGGCCATTTCAATATCGGCGCAACGGTTATTGGTATGCCCTACCAGATCGCCCAATACTTTGGTCCAGGTATTCCCATGATCAGTCGACTTCATCAACCCATTGTTTTTGGTGGCTGCATATACATTACCTGTCGAGTCGATGATTATCTTTTGCACATAATAAAAATCAGAATTATTCGTCGATGCTAATTGGCTCCAGTTGACACCTCCATTGATGCTGCGCCAAATTCCAAGTCCGCGTATCGCATCCCCATTACCCCATCCTTCTCCGGTTCCAAAATACAAAGTATCAAAGTTCTTCGGATGTTGTGCAATGGTGGTAATCGCAATATTGTCAAAGAAATCATTCACCTTCGTCCAATTCGGATTCGTCGCAGTGATATCGGTCGATTTCCATAGGCCTCCTCCAACACTTCCGGCCCAAACGGTTTTTAATGTAGGGTCATTGCGATCGTAAATCACAGAACGTGTACGACCTCCCACATTATTGGGCCCACGCTCTTGCCAATTGACCGAACTGATGGCCGTGCGGGTCTTTTTCGCTTTCTCTCTCACCGTGAGGGCATAATCATAAGCTATTTTCAGGCGATCCATCGGAATTTCATTCAAGGCAGGATCTTTGGTTCTGAGCCATTCAAACTCCCAGGCTTCCTTCATCATTTCTTCTTTCGGACGCTTTTCAATACCTGATTTTGACTTTACAGGCTGTAATGTGTGACAGGAAACGAGGCTGACTGAACATACAATCAGGAATAATAAGGAAGTATAATTGAGCTTCATTAAAGTGAATTTTGCACGTAAAATTAAGTTAAAAAAAGCTCAAAGCAACCAGTCTATTCATCAACATCTGAAGAAGCCTCATGGGTCTTGGAAGAACCGCGTAAAAGATGCATCATTTCAGTCACTTCAGGTGCACTCAGGTAACGCCATTTACCAACAGCCAGCTTGTCCAGGCGAATATGCATGATCCGTATCCGTTGTAAACCCACGACGGTATACCCTAATACAGCGCACATTTTGCGTATCTGACGGTTCAAACCTTGAGTGAGAATAATACGAAAACGTTTACTCCCTTCCTGTTTGATTTTACACGGCAATGTTTTCTGTCCATCGATAACCACCCCTGATGCCATGGCCTTAATGAAGGAATGATCGATGGCCCGATTCACATGCACGATATATTCCTTTTCATGACGATTTCCGGCACGTAAAATTTTATTTACAATATCGCCGTCATTCGTAAGCAAGATCAAACCTTCAGAATCTTTATCGAGGCGACCAATCGGAAATATCCGCTTCGGATGATTAATATAGGAAATAATATTGCTTCTGTCTTTGAGGTCCGTCGTTGACGTGATGCCTTCGGGTTTATTAAAGGCCAGATAAATTGGTTCTGTTTTTTTAGCTTTTAGAATCTCATCATCCACATAAACCTTATCGCCCGGATTGACCAATGTAGTCGCCTGCGCAATATCATCATTCACCATCACCCGATGAGCCACTATGAGGGCATCGGCTTCCCGACGGGAGCAATATCCCGTAGAACTAATAAATTTATTGATTTGAATGCCGCTGCTCAAAAGATAGAAGAAGTAAGTAAAAACGAATGCAAGATAAGACACTTGTGATTTCAATGCTCCGAAACCATCAACTCAATTTGTATATTCGCCTTCAAACCTTTAAGGATATCATGATCAGCTTTAAGGCTATACTGGAAAAATTTGCACAACAAGGTGAGAAAACCGGTTGGACCTATATTCATATCCCTTTTGATCTCGCCGAAAAAATAAATCCCGGGCAGCGAAAAGCGTATCGGGTAAAAGGACAAATAGATGAGGTAAAGATTGAGAAAATTGCCATGATGCCCATGGGTGAAGGAAATTATATTTTGCCCCTGAAAGCCGGCATTCGAAAACAACTGAGAAAAAGTGAAGGAGCGGAAGTGATGGTTCAACTGAAAAAAGATGATGCGGTAATGCCAATTCATCCTTTATTGATGGAATGTCTGAATGACGAACCCGATGCACTCAATCAGTTCAATACCTTAACGCCCTCTCATCAACGGTATTTTAGTAACTATGTACAAGAAGCCAAAACAGACGCGACTCAAGCCAAACGGATAGCCCAAATTTTAAACGCCATGATCATGAAATGGAATTATGCAGAAATGATACGAGCCGGGAAAAAGTCTTTTTAATTTTAGGAAACCGGAAATATATCCTTACGACGACCAGTAAATGAAATTTTGCCAATGAAAAATATTAATGCACTCATAACCACCATCTTCTGCATCACATTATTGTGTTTTCAGGATGCATCTGCTCAAACGCCCAATTCTTTTCGCATAGTAGGTTATTATAGTGGGAGAAGTATTCCGATTGACAGTTTCGAAACTCAGAAACTGACTCACTTAATTTTTTGTTTTGGAGGCTTGAAAGGGAATCGCCTTCTAATTCATACAGCTAAAGACAGTGACATCATCAAAAGCATGGTGAAATTAAAAGCCAAGCATCCGACATTAAAAGTGATGCTGTCGCTGGGTGGTTGGGGCGGTTGCCAAAACTGTTCAGATGTATTTCATACCGAAAAAGGTCGTAAGGAATTTGCCGCTTCAGTGAAGGAGATCAGTAATTATTTTAAAACCGATGGATTGGATCTGGATTGGGAATACCCTGTTGTGAGCGGGTTTCCGGGACATACCCGTCGTCCCGAAGACAAAGACAATTTTACGGCTTTGCTTAAAGAAATTAGACGGGTGAACAAAGCGCCGTTTGAAATCAGTTTTGCTGCCGGAGGCTATACTGCATACATCGACTCTGCCATTGATTGGAAGAATATTCTTCCATATACCAATTTCATCAATATCATGAGTTATGATCTTGTACACGGCTTTAGTAAAACAAGCGGCCACCATACCCCACTCTATTCCACACCGCAACAAATCGAATCTACCGATCACGCAGTACAAATGTTATTAAAAGCCGGAGTACCTGCCAATAAACTCGTTATTGGGGCAGCTTTCTATGGTCGGTTTTTTAAAATCGACGATGGTCATACTACGGGCTTGTACCAAGCTTGCCACTTCTCCCATGGGTTTTCTCACAAAAACATGTATGATTCACTTTCCGAAAAAAATGGATTTATTCGCTATTGGGATGACATTGCCCAAGCACCTTATGCGATCAATGAATCCCGAAAATTACTCGCTACTTACGACGATGATCAATCGGTACGACTGAAAACACAATATGCCCTTCAACAAAAATTGGGCGGCATCATGTTTTGGCAATTGTATGATGATTCGTTTCAGGATGGGTTACTGAATGCCATCTATCAGGGAACGAGACGACCATAGTTTTAAGAAAACTCCATTCCTACTTATGCAATAGCTTTATATTTGTTGCCGGCATGAATTTAAGAACCCTCTGGGCCATTTTACTGTTTTCATCGATTAACCTGTGCGGGCTGGCACAAAACCACGTTTTCATGCCTGCCGACTCTATTCACCGCCCTCGATTAATTGGCGTATGTGCGGGTCAGGCCGGCATATGGGTAGGAAGCATGATCGCATTAAACCAAGCCTGGTATGCCAATTATCCGCGTTCGAAATTTCACTTATTCAACGATACCGGCGAATGGAATCAGGTCGATAAGGTCGGTCATGCATGGAGTGCATATTGGGGCGCGCAATTCAGCAGTGGGTTATTTCGCTGGGCGGGTGTACCGCGAAAAAGAGCAGCCCTGTATGGTGCGGGCATGGGTATAGCCTACGAAAGTGTGATTGAAATCCTGGATGGATTTAGTGCCGAATGGGGCTTTAGTTTGGCCGATATGGCGGCTAACACCGGCGGATCTTTGCTCTATGCCGGACAGGAATATGCCTGGGGAGAGCAACGAATTCAATTTAAATTTTCCTCACACCGTATCAACTATCAGGATGCCGAACTTCGACAAAAAGCGAACCAATTATATGGCGCATCCTTACCCGAAAGAATTTTGAAAGATTACAACGGACAAACTTATTGGCTGAGTGTGAACATGGCTTCATTTGCGAAAACTTCACGCATTCCTAAATGGCTGAATATCGCTGTAGGATATGGCAGTACCGGTCTCTTCGGCGGGTATACCAACGATTGGACAGATGCCAATGGCGTTTATCACGACCGACGCGATATTGCCAGAATACGACAATTCTATTTGAGTCCGGATATTGATCTGAGTAAGATCACCATCAAAGGAAGAAAACCCAAAATATTTCAATTGCTGAATGGTATCAAGTTGAAATTCCCGATGCCTGCGTTAGAATGGAATACCGGTGGTCAATGGCGTATGCACGGGATTTATTTCTAATGTTGATAGTAAAGCGTGTGGCAAAGCATTAAACATTCATCATTAAAAATTAATCATTATTTATAAGTCTGTTTTCAGCATTTTCCGTCGCATCAGGAAATAATACAAGCCGATATACATCACACTGAACCCGAAGTAGACCACAGGTGAAATCGATTTAACAACTTTACCCGGCACCATACTTTTCATGCTTTGTAACATGGGCCAAGGCAGGAGTTCGTCACTGCTTTGCAACGGAAGTAAATTGCCAATCTGCGTTTCAAATCTCCAGTTGATAAACATTCCAAATGAGTTTTCAAACATCATATAAGCGAATAGTAAAATAATCGACAAGGCCGAACGACGAATAAAAAATCCGAGCAAGGCAGACAAAGTCAAATAGTTGAGCGTGTAAATAAATACGTAGGCCACCTTGTTGATTTCATCCAATGGATTGCCACCGCCGTTGAGCATACCGAAGACCAAAGCACTTAGGGTATAAAACACAGTCGCCGATAATGACAGTAAAAACACCATCATTAATTTACCATGCAGGAAATCAATCCGGCGCAAGCCATCGATCACATGTTGGCGATGAGTCCGAAAACTAAATTCATTCGTCACCGACATGATCACAAAGACTGAAAGAAAAATGATAAACCAGCTATAGACAAATCCCATATTCCCCCATACCGAAGGGAATGAATAGCTGCTCGAAATGAGCTTGGCCGGCCCCGAGCCCATATTGATGAAGCTTCGGCTTAAACCAAAATTCCAAAGTAAAAACAAGCCGGCAAACAAACCAACCAGGAGCCAAAATGCGGTATACTTTCTGAGTTTATACCATTCGATGATCATCCATTGCATAATCTATAATTTATGATTGTGTAATCTCCATGAACTTACTTTCCAGAGATCTTTTCTTTTTAACTAAATGCGTCAATACGATTCCTTGTTCAAAACAATATTGATTGATTTGATTCATAGTATAGCCATCCACTGCGGAACATTGTACCACCCCGTCTTCCCTTAAATTCTTTAAAGATGAATTGCGACTCAATGCCGACATCAATGCCTTTCGATCTGCAGCATCCAATTCTATCCGATCTTCATCGTTGAGCACATCCAATACAGAACCGGTAGTGAGTAATTCGCCCTTCCTTAAGATAGCTACATGGGTGCATACCTTTTCTACTTCATCCAGTAAATGACTTGCCATAATAATGGTAGTTCCACTATGATTCAACTGACGAATCAAATCTCTAATCTCCGAAATACCGACCGGATCCAAACCATTTGTTGGCTCGTCTAAAACCAAAATATCCGGCTTACCCAATAAGGCAGCCGCAATGGCCAAACGTTGTTTCATGCCTAAAGAAAAACTACTAAAACGAGAATCTCTACGTTCAAATAGATTCACCAGCTTCAAAACCTCATCGATTTGTTCCTCACCACGTCCTTTAATCTTGGCAGAAATGCGCAGATTATCTGCCGCAGACATATAGCTATAAAAATTCGGTGTTTCTAATAAAGATCCTATTTGCTGACGGGCCTGATGTGGTTCTGAATAACCCACCCACTCATAGGAGCCCTGATCGGCTTTTAATACATCAAGCAGAATACCCAACAAAGTAGTCTTCCCGCTCCCATTGGGACCCAATACGCCAAAAACCGATCCTCTGGGAACAGAAAATGTGACTCCTTTAAGTGCCTTCACGGTGGTATAGGCTTTTTGAATATCCCGTATGTGTACGACTTCTTCCATAACACAACGAAAGTAAGAAAGCATGACTATTTCAGAGATAAACTTTTGATAAATGCGATTTACCCGTGTTGAATGGTTAATCCATGAGCTAATATGCGATATAACCCTGTACCGATTCGATACGATAAATCGTATCATATTTTTTTACTTCAAAACGATTCAAAAACAATCGGTGTAGGGAATCACTGATGAGCATACGATCATTCTCCAGGAGTATATTCATTTCTCCTGTATTGATCACTTTAATGGCCGACTTCAAACCACCCTGTTTCATATCAATACTATCCTTCATTTTCTGCTCGTGCACGAATTCTAACAATTTTAGATTCAAACGGCTTTGAAACAAAGTATCCTGACGAAGCATTAAATATAAATGATCACCCAAAATACGGGCATGCACCATAGAATCCATAGGAAAAACCGGTAACTGATCAACAGGTTCAGATTTGGCAGTGAAAGCATACAGATACTGATAGGATGAAATATCAATCCCTTGATCCGTAACAAAGGGTCTGGATGGTTGAAACAAATAGGTCAATTCAAAAGGCTGTTCATAATCCAATTCAAGACTACTAAAAATCGCGTGAATGGAATAAGTTTCATTTTTATTAATGGCATCGAGAAGCTTTTGCTGATCCTCTTCACCTAACCAACGATGAATACGGTCTATGGAACCACGTTTATTCAAATAGAACAAAATGGATCGTATACTGGCAGCATCCTTCTTATCTACTTTTGTTTGAGTATTCTGACTGACCAGCTTACCATTTTGAAGCAACTGATTTCTTTTAAGCAGATGCTCCAGCCTCACGACCTGATTTTGAATACTGAGCTGATACATCCCCCAAGGCCCCATTGTGCTCAATGCAAGCAGGACAAAAAGACTTCCCGGTATAACAATGATATTATCCCGTTTGGAGACAATGATATACACTGAAATAATTACCAACCATATTCCCAGAACCAATACCAAGTAACGATCTTCCGTTATGCCGTAGGGCATGATGCGCTTAATGATGGCGATAAAGTAAAGTGATAATAATGGCAACAGAATATAGAAGAAGTAACGAGCATACACATAAATGATTCGGTTATGTTCATCTTTTCGAATCGGATAGGTCAGTACATAAGCTAAAATGCCAATAATTGAAAATATCAAAATAGGAATACAGACCCACCCTTCCGGCATTGCTTTATTCAGTAATATTTTACCGGCATAGAAATACAGAATGAGAATATATAATCCAATGATGGGCAAGAGGATATATTGTACAAATATTCGGATCGCCTTTTTAAAATCAGTCTGATTTTTAAAAATAGAATAATCTGCCGGTATGCCCATCAAAAAAAAGATGGTATTGAAGATCATAAAAATCAACAACAGTAAATCGATATAATAATTAAAATTGATCTGAATATTGAATAACGTATCAATGGCCCATAATGCAGTAGCCAAGCCTAGAAACAAAGTCAGGGAATAGGCCACTGAAGTGATCATGCGCGTTAGCAGGAAATAATTGTATTGCCAGAAAGCCAATATATCGTTTACGTGATGAAAAGCGGCGACCGAAACCAGCAAATGAAAACAAGCCACAAAGAGTAAATAACGGGACAAGAAAATAGTTTCCGAATCGAACATCCCCGGGGTGACGGAGTAATAATGCAAGCCCAGGATGCAAAAACCCAATAAGAAAAACCCCAAACGCTTGCTGAATTGAACCTGCTTGACCTGAGCATAAATTTCAAATGCAATAAACATAGAGATTCCGCACATACATTCCATCGCCATGCGCACCAGCACGTAATTCTTCACCAAATAGCTATCCCGAGAGGCAAAGTGCATTTCCCAGACACTGATAAGAAAAGTCAATAGACCGCACAAAACAGGCAATGGGAATCTTAATATTGTTTTATATGCATTAAGAAATAATAATCGAACCGGCCTCATAAGTCAATAAAAATAAGTCAGGAATGGCAATCATAAAACCTTTATTTTTGTACAAACATTTTAACAGTGCGTAAAATATTTGTTTTCTCTTTTTTACTATTAGTGGTTGCATGTAAACCTGACCCGGAATTACTGAATTCAGATGGCCACAATCATACCCATCTCGATTTAAACATTCCTCCGGGATTGCCACCTATGCCCATCCCTGCCGATAACCCGATGAGTGTGGAAGGCGTGGCACTGGGGCGAAAATTATTTTATGACAATATTCTTTCGGCAAACAATACCATGAGCTGTGCTTCATGTCATCAACTCAGTCATTATACCATTGATAGCATCGGTGCTCTTAGTGTAGGAATAGATGGTATCGCCGGGACCAGAAATTCAATGCCCCTTTTTAATATTGGCTATTCCAAAACATTTTTCTGGGACGGTGGCGCTGCCAATTTGGAATCTCAGGTGATAGGCCCAATTACCAACCCGGTAGAATTGCACGAAACCATGACTAATGTGATCAGTAAATTACAAAGTCATCCACAATATCCATCCCTCTTCAAAAAAGCCTTCGGCACAGATGTCATCACCTCAAAATTGATCATGCAAGCGGTGGCCCAATTTGAACGGACCATGATATCTGCCAATAGCAAATTTGATCAATGGAAAAGAAATGAAACTACGCTGACTGAACAAGAAATGAGGGGCATGAACATTTATTTGGATGAGACCAAAGGTGATTGCGGACATTGTCATGGCATTGGCAGCACATTTACGGATTTCGAATTCCGTAATACGGGATTAGACAGTATACCGGTTGATAAAGGTCGGGCATTAATTACCCTGCTTTCAACCGATGAAGGAAAATTCAAAACGCCCAGTTTAAGGAATATTGCCAAAACAGCACCTTATATGCATGATGGTCGATTCAATACCTTGAGAGAATGTATTGAGCATTACAACACGAATTTCAAATACACCAAAAATCTTGCGCCTGAACTGAAGACCCAAGTAAAAAACAGAATGAGCAGTACAGAAATCGATGATTTGGTTGCCTTCTTGAAAACCCTAACTGACTACGATTTTATCAATAATCCCAACCTGACTAAACCCACAGAATGAGGAAACTCATCACCATTGTCTGCCTTTTAGGATGTAGCCTCTCTGCGCATTCTCAATTAGCCATAGGCGATACCGCCCCCGACATACGCCTACCCGATTCACTCGGAAAATGGACCTTACTCAGTGAAGTAAAATCCAAACTCATCCTGCTCGACTTTTGGGCAGCATGGTGCTACCCGTGTGTCAAATCCATGCCCGATGTGTTGAAACTTTATCAGAACTATCACAATCAAGGTTTGGAAATTTATGCCGTATCCCTCGACAAGGGATATTACAATTGGGTGGCTGAATGCAGAAAACAAAAACTCCCTTTCATCCTTGTGAATGAAGCCTATGGGTTCAACGGAAAATCTTGTAAAGACTATAAGATTGAATCTATACCCAATAAATTATTAATCAAAGATGGTAAAATCATCGGCGCCAATATGAGCCTGTACGATATGGAGAAACTCATTCGGAAAGAATTAGGACTAGCCCCGTAAATTCAGGATATTTTAACCGTAAATAAGTCACTCAGATTCCATCGGAAAGAATAAATTTGCAGCACATTAAAAAAATCAAATGAGTCAATACCCTTACGTGCCTTATGGTACGACAGTACATGGTCAGGAAGAAATCGATGCCGTGGTAGAAGTTCTGAAAACCAGTACACAAATGAGCAAGAATGTTCGTACACTGGAAGAAAAGGTTGCTTCTCTTTATCAAAAAAAATATGGCATCGGGGTCAATTCAGGTTCCAGTGCCCTTTATCTGGCTGCCGACCTTTTACCCTTTGAAGAAGGCAGTGAGATCATTACACCGGCTTTAACTTTTTCTACGACTGTGGCACCATTGGTCAAAAAGAAATGGGTTCCTGCTTTTGTAGATGTAGAAGAAGGTACATACAATATCAATGCTCAACAAGTGGAATCCATGATTACCTCAAAAACAAAGGCACTTTGGATTCCTAATTTAATAGGCAACTTGCCCGACTGGAAAATGCTTCGTGATATTGCCGACAAGCACAATCTATTTGTATTGGAAGACAGTGCAGATACCATTGGGGCTGAAATCAATGGTGGCAGTAGCGGTCGTTTTACTGACATGAGTACTACGAGCTTCTATGGCTCTCACATCATGAATTGTGGAGGCAACGGCGGTATGCTTTGTGTGAATGACGAAGCCTATTACAATCGCGGTAAATTGTTGCGCAGCTGGGGCCGTTCCTCTTCTCTGTTTGTTGAAAGCGAAAAAATCGAAAATCGTTTTAATGTTGAGGTCGATGGCATTCCGTATGATGCCAAATTTGTTTTTGAAGAACCGGGCTATAATATCGAACCTTCAGAAATGGGTGCTGCTTTTGGCTTAGTTCAATTGGGCAAACTCTCGCACAATATCGATTTGAGAACCGAACATTATACCCGCATTCGAAAATTCTTTGAACAATATGAAGAGTATTTTATTTTACCCAAACAATTACCAGACTCCCGTACCGGCTGGTTGGCTTTTGCAGTAACCATCAGAGATACTGCACCATTCATTCGTCGCGATCTTCAGATTTTCTTAGAGAAAAGAAATATTCAAACCCGTACTGTATTTACCGGAAACATTTTACGTCAACCCGGTTTCAAAAACTGCATCAGTGCAGTGAGTCCGAATGGATATCCTGAATCAGATAAAGTGATGAGAGGCGGAATGCTCATGGCTTGTCATCATGGTTTGAATGATACGCAAATCGAACATATGATGGAAAGCGTTACGGCTTTTATGAAAGCACATTAAGTCAATCATATTTTTGAAGGAAGAGGCTACGTGCCTCTTTTTTTTATTTCCCATGTATTCAACCATTTCCTTTGAGATAAATCGAAAAGTAATACTTGGGGCCTGCTGGTTAAGTCGAAGAATTCGAATCCTTAATACGAAAACTTATACATTAGTTCACTTTAATAATCGTTAAAAGTCAGTGTTGGGAGTATGTTGAAGATTAAACAGCAGGCCCTACACAAAAAAAGAGGTCTTTCGACCTCCTTTCTTTTTTGAACACTAAATCATCTAACCAATATCAGATCACCTTTAGCTATTTTTTGCGATATCACGCCTTTATCGTTACACTGATAAACCACTACATAATGGTAGGTATCACTGTTCTGCACTTGTCCTTTATAAGTCCCGTCCCAACCCTTGCTGATATCACGGGTACTGAATACTTCTTGTCCCCAGCGATTATAAATTCTAAATTCACCCATGATCACACCGCCACCATATTCAACCATTTTATACGTATCATTTTTAGTATCGCCATTCGGAGTAAATGCATCCGGCATAAACAAGCGACAACAAAGTTCTTGTTCTACCGGAACCTGAGTCGCCGTAACACAACCATTGGCATCTTTTACCACGACATGGTAAACACCGGTTTCGAGGTTAGTCGCGGTAGCACCATATTGCATAGGATGTGAGTTCCATTCATATCCGTAAGGCGGAGTACCGCCACTGGCGTAAGCATCGACTGAACCATCCATTTTATTGATGCACGTTGCTATATGAGCCTCAAGTTCAACGGTTAGCAAGGAGTCAGGTTGTGTAATTTCTGTATCGACAGAATCCAGACAACCATGAGCATCACTCACATAGAAGCGATAATTACCGGCATACATATATCCAAATTCAGGAATGGCACTTGGAACTCCGCCACCATTTTGGTACATATAAGGTGGTACACCACCAATGGCATCCAATTTAACATACCCGGTATTTTGATATTTGCACCACACATTGATTTGCTCAATAATCGACAATTGCACCTCCGGTGGTTGATTGATAATCACTTCTGTCGTGGCAGTACAATTGTAAGCATCTGTTGCTACAATGGAATAGGTTCCGGCAATTAATCCACTGACAGTACCTGCAGATATTGGTGACCCATTCATGGTAAAGGTAAAATTACCTGACCCTCCGGTACAAGATAAATCGAAAGACCCATCTGAACCGGCATAACAATTCACATCTACAATATTTGAAATTTGCAAAACCAAAGGAGGCTGCTTGATGATGGTAACGGTATCGTATTGATATTCGTATCCTCCGCAAAGCGCAAAGGTTGCTTTGGCTACGTAGGATGTTGTTTGTGCGGGACAAACCACCAACGAATCTACATTGGTCGCCAATGGAGCGCCGTTCATATCGAACCAATCGATGGTTACACCGGCTGTTCCACCACCGCTTCCGCCGCCGGTTGGGGTAAAGGACCAAGCATCATTGGTTGCGCTCCATTGGGTAGGTAAGTTACGCCCCGGTACTATATAGGCTACGGTTCCGCCATTGTTTTCAATTCCATGGATGGCCTGACCGCCATTCCACGTTGAACATAAAGGTTTATTTGCGATATAGGTTTCAATTACATTGGTGCCTTCATACATGGCAATTTGTTGGGTGGCCAACATACTATTACAAGCGAACATTGGGTTTACATTCCAGGATACCACCAGTATTCGGTTCGGGGCCGTACCAAATACATCATAAGAAATGGAACCTCCAATGGCAGGTAAAATATCGTGGTAAGGCGACATAATAGAATTGAACGCATAAGTAAAGGTGCTATTGGGTAAAGGAGCTACCCCACTGAAACTCCAGCTATTATATCCTCCGGCCTGAGCTATATTAAAGCTGACCTGCCCGTTTGAACTGACAATAAACTGATTGTAGGTATTATTGAAAAAACAAAAATCAAAGGGCATACTAATTACGCTTGACCATAGATCATCTGTAAACAAGGGTATCACGGTTCCCGGCGTGTAGGGAAATGGATTATAAGTAATCTGACTGACTATATAATTCGACGTGCCTATGGATGGCGATGTGGTCACCGCTTTCAAAGTGTCACAGCCCGAACAAGTAGGTAAAATCACATCCGGTCCAAGGGAAATGGTCCCGTTCACCTGTGCCTGAACTCCGGCAGCGGAAAAAATCAGGAACAATACGGTCAAAACTCTGGTCATTAATCTGATATTCATATTCATGGTAGTTGACTAAAAGACGAAGATAGGGTGTTAAAAGTTTGGATAAAGGGACTATATATGCTCAGGAAGTGAATATTTTTTCCCCTGATTGTGCACTTTTAGCCATTTCATCAAGGGGTCAAAGTATTCAACCATCGCTTTTGCGTTCAAATCTTCTCCGGTCGTTTCCTTTAGAACCTGGCGCCAATCCCTGCTGCTACCGTGTTTCATGATCTGACGAAGGAATTCACCGGTGGCGGTACTCCCGAAATAATTGCAGGCATGCGGATCCTGTTTCAGGATGTTTTTGCAGATATGCTGATGCATTTGATACAGGATCACATAGGACAAAGCGTAATCATAATACTGGGCGGCATCGTCGTTGATATGGGTTTTCGTAGCCGCATCGCAGTATTCTTCGCCTCTTTCCGTCGGTGGTACGATACCCTGATACATTTTGGCCAGTTCCCACCATTTGTGATTCCATTGATCCGGACTCAGACGATCGGCATATAAACTTTTTTCAAAGCCGGTCATGGTTCCACTGGAGAAAGGAATAAACACCGCGGTATTCATGGCTTCCTTGAGTAAACTTTGAATACTGTCTGTCTTCACACCGGCCGGTATCAAACCCGCTTGTTGCAAAAAGGGTTTCTGCATGGCCGCCAGTCCCATCAAGGTGCCCATGGCTTCATGATAGGCCCGGTTGGCCCCGCCTCTCAGCAATGGCGGTACTTCAGGAGTGGTATAGGTGATGTAATAATAGATATGCCCGAGTTCATGATTGGCTGTTTCCCACCATTCACTATTCCCCTCAACACTCATCAGACTGCGAACATCGTTGTTCAAGTCCATGTGCCAGGCACTGGCATGATTATTCTTTTTTACATTGCTGTCTGCCGGGTAAGGATACAAACTCGACTTTTCCCAAAATACAGGCGGTAAGGCCGGATAGCCCAAACTCACATAGAAAGCCTCGGCTTGTTTGGTAATCCACTCAGGACCTTTGGTTTTCAAAATACTGTCGAGGTTAATGCCTTCCACATTGATTTCCCCGCTCCAGTCTTGCCCCCATCGGTTAGGCAACCAATCAGCAGGTATATAATCAGGCACTTCGGTTTGCTTATACTTCTCAGCCAAATGATAACGCATATAGGTATGCAATTCACGATACAATGGCCATAAATCACTCAACACCTTTTTATTCAGATCCATCATTTCTTCGGTACTCATGCCATATTCCGACACCTGATAATTGAAATAATCTTTGTACCCCAGTGCTTGTACGGTTTGATTGCGCAGTTCCCTCAAATTCAGCAAACCCGATTTGAGTCCTTTACCCACTTCTTTACTGGCTTCCCAGGCCTGACGACGTTTGGCCAAATCGGTCTCATCTTTCAAGACGCCGTCGATATCATTGGTGCTGACTTTCTTAGTCCCGATACGATATTGGAACCCAAATAATTTCTCCGTTTGTTCCGTTTCTGCTTTAATCCTTGCCTTCACCAAACTGTCCACCGTAGCCGGGTTATTGGCGGCCGTAAAGAGAATCACTTCGATTTGCTTGGCCTGTATGGGCGTGAGCTCGGTTTTCTGCGCCATAAATTTCTTGGCTTTTTCAATCACTTCTGCGCTTCCGGTAAATGCTGCTATGGCCTCCCCTGTTTTTCGGGTCTCAATGGCATTGGTACTATCCCCTTCCTTGATCTCAATATTCGATCGCCATTGGGCCTCACTCGATGCTTTGTATAATTTGACATAAGATGAGGTATACTCATCTATGAAAACCTGGGCTTCTTGCTGAAGTTTTTGATTGCCTTCATTGCAGGCAAAAATGAAAAGGCATAGACCGCCGATGAGGAATTGTTTCATATTTTGTAAAACTTAAGCCTAAATATAGCCATTTCCTTCTGTATTCTTCATGAATTAAAGTCACTTGGCAAATTATCCATATCAATTGCTTCTTTTCCCGGACTGAGTAGTATAGTCATTCCTATTTTTACGATCATCTCCGTTCGCCTATCAACGATAATTATAGGGGGGCTTGCCCCATTCTCATTACCTTCGCACTCTCATTTTCATTTATGGCTAAAGTCTCTATCAATATTGCCACAGGCACCCTTCAACAGGAGGAACTCATCGTTGGAATCGACCTCGGTACCACCAATAGTCTGGTTGCGGTCATACATCCCGATACCCGGCAACCCGTAGCCCTGAAAGATGTCGATCAAACCACCTTGGTTCCATCTATTCTTCATTTCGGAGAACAAGGAAGTATCTCGGTCGGCCATAGCGCACGCCCTTTTCTGGAAACCGATCCGAGCAATACGATTTACAGTGTCAAACGTTTGATGGGTAAGTCTTATAAAGACATTAGCCAAAACAGTGGTTTTTTCTCCTACAAAGTGATCGACGATGATAGCGATCGTTTGGTCAAAATTCAGGTGGGCCAAAAATTTTACAGCCCTATAGAATTGTCATCCTATATCCTCGCTGAATTAAAACACCGGGCCGAACATGTGCTCAAAACCAATATTTCCAAATGCGTCATTACCGTACCGGCCTATTTCAACGATGCCCAGCGTCAGGCTACACGAGATGCGGGTAAACTTGCGGGATTGGAAGTCTTGCGCATTATCAATGAACCGACTGCCGCGAGTCTGGCCTATGGAATCGGTCTGAATCAGGATGAATCGAAAACCATAGCGGTCTACGACTTGGGTGGGGGCACCTTCGATGTCTCCATCCTCAAACTCACTGATGGAATTTTCGAGGTCCTCAGTACCCATGGCGATACCTACCTCGGCGGCGATGATTTCGACCATCTGATCGTCAAACAATTTATTGCACAATTAGGATTAACGGAAGAAGAATTACATACGCATAAAGCCTTGGCTCAAACGATTCGATTAAGTGCAGAGCAAGCCAAAAAAACTTTGTCCGATCAAACTTCATTTTCTGCTGAGATCGGCGGTGAAAAGGTCCATATCACCCGGGATGAATTTGAAAGCCTCATTCAACCTTTGATTGAGAAGACCCTGGATTCCTGTCGCCAAAGTTTAAAGGACAGTGGTCTTAGCCCTGCCGATATCGAAACCATTGTGATGGTGGGTGGTTCCACCCGAGTTCCTGCCGTGAAAAATGCCGTAGCGAATTTCTTTGGTAAAGCCGTCAACGATACCGTCAACCCCGATGAGGTGGTGGCTTTAGGTGCTGCCATACAAGCCGATATTCTCGCAGGCAATAATAAAGAGGTTCTCTTGTTGGATGTAACCCCGCTGAGTCTGGGTATAGAAACCATGGGCGGACTCATGGATGTAATCATCCCCCGAAATTCTAAAATCCCTTCACGGGCCGGACGACAATATACCACGCATAAAGATGGACAAAGCGGTATACAGATTGCCGTTTATCAGGGTGAAAGAGATTTGGTGAAAGACAATCGCAAACTGGCCGAATTTACCTTGAGTGGTATCCCCGGTATGCCGGCCGGTCTGCCCAAAGTGGATATCCAATTCATCCTCAATACCGATGGGATTCTGCAAGTGAAAGCCTCCGAATTAAGAAGCGGTATCGCTCAAACCATAGAAGTGAAACCGCAATACGGTCTTACGGACACCGAGGTCGAAAACATGTTGCTCGCTTCTATGACCCATGCCAAAGAAGACATTCAATTGAGAGCCCTGGTAGAAGCTACCACCGAAGCAGAACAAATGCTGCAACTCACTGAAAACTTCTTGCACAAACATCAGGTTCATATTACCGAAGCCGAACAAGCCTCTGCCCGTTTAGGTATGACGCAATTACAGGATGCTATACAAGGAAAAGATAAAAACGCCATCATGGCCGCTACCGAGGCCCTCAATCAATTGACGACGCCGTTTGCCGAAAGGGTAATGGATATTGCCGTTGGCGAGGCTTTGAAAGGCAAGGAAATATAGTCCCTTCGCATTTCGTCCCCTGAAGGTCCGTTCACTTTTGCAAGAATATCATCAAGGATAAACCTTGGATGAATTATCTTCGCAAAAATTATATCCATGAGCAACGGACATTTCCATTATCCACAGCCTCAAAATGAAACCGTACTGCAATTTGCACCCGGTTCTGAGGAAAAACGCAAACTGAAAGAAGCGCTGGCCAAAGCCAAAAAAACCAAACTCGATATCCCGATGTATATCGGCAGTGAAGAAGTTCGGACCGGTAAAAAATCGGAGATTCGTCCTCCGCATGAAACCGCTCATGTACTTGGGCAATTCCACAATGGCGATGCAAGTCATGTAAAAGCGGCCATCAATGCCGGATTAAAAGCCAAGGCTCAATGGGAACATATGCCATGGGTACAAAGAGCAAGTATATTCTTAAAAGCAGCCGATTTGTTAGCCACAAAATATCGCTATGATATGTTGGCGGCGACCATGTTGGGACAAAGTAAAAATCCTTTTCAGGCTGAAATCGACAGTACTTGCGAATTGATCGACTTCCTCCGTTTCAATGTTCATTTCCTGAATGATATCTACCAGCAGCAACCCCTCTCCGGTGCGGGCATGCACAATCGTGTTGAGTATCGTGCCTTGGAAGGATTTGTGTTGGCGGTGACGCCGTTCAACTTTACTGCGATCGGTGGTAACCTGCCGACCTCTGCAGCCATGTGCGGAAATGTAGTGGTTTGGAAACCGGCCAATACACAAATCTATTCGGCCAGTTTGTTTATGCGCATCCTCAAAGAAGCCGGACTTCCCGATGGTGTCATCAACCTCGTATATGTGAGCGGACCTGTAGTAGGTGATGTATGTTTCAAGCACCGCGATTTTGCCGGTGTGCATTTTACCGGAAGCACGGGCGTATTTCAAGGCATGTGGAAGACCATTGGTGAAAACATTGCCGGCTATCGTACCTATCCCCGCATCGTGGGTGAAACAGGCGGTAAAGATTTTGTACTCGTTCACCCTTCTGCGGATGTCGATGCGGTCGTGGCTGCTTTGGCCCGTGGTGCATTTGAGTTTCAGGGGCAAAAATGTTCAGCGGCTTCACGTGCTTATATCCCCGACAATTTAGCCGCTGCCATTAAAAAGAAATTAGTGGCTGAGATCAAAACCATGAAAATGGGAACCACTGAAGATTTCAGCAATTTCATCAATGCGGTCATCGACGAAAAAGCATTCAACAGCATTAAGAAATATATCGATCAGGCGAAAAAAGACAAGGGTGTAAAAATACTGGTCGGAGGAAAATGCGATGCTTCCAAAGGTTGGTTCATTGAGCCAACGGTCATCGAAGCGAGCGATCCGAAATACACTACGATGTGCGAGGAAATTTTCGGGCCGGTCCTGACGATCTATACTTATAAAGCTACAGAATTTGATAAGACTTGCGATCTCGTCAATACCACATCCGATTACGCGCTGACGGGAGCTGTCTTCTCTCAAGATCGTTATGCATTAGAGAAAGCCATGAAGAAACTGACTCACAGTGCAGGTAATTTTTATATCAACGATAAGCCAACGGGTGCGGTGGTCGGTCAACAACCTTTCGGAGGTGCACGTGCGAGCGGTACCAATGACAAGGCGGGCTCTATGCTGAATCTTTATCGCTGGTTGAGTGCACGTACCATCAAGGAAACCTTCAACCCTCCGACTGATTATCGCTATCCGTTTTTATTGGAGAAATAATTCACACTTCAAATTTTAAATATCAAAATGACGAATCTATGGTTCGTCATTTTTTTTATGCTATAAAATCTTTGAAGCATAAAAAATCCTATTTCTACTCAGAATATGTTTGAGCCCTTAGAAATTTTATTTGGGCATGCTCCGCCGCGGCGGACCGCGCTATCCGCTACAAGTCCCGCGAGCAGAGCCTCACGGGAGCTTTCCGCTACTATCGCTTATGCGGGAGTACGGTACGGAATATGGATGTCGTTTGGTCTCCAAGTGTCTCACGCCTTGGAGGATGCGGAGAAACAAATCAATACTTAATCCGCATACATATTGGGGTATTTCTCATTTATTCTTTTTACTACTTTGCCCCTTCTATATATCCTGTGGTATAGTGTATCGTTATTTTTGCCAACACGTATAGCCGTTCCATTTAATCTATCCTTTCGATATTCCATGTATAAGGAAATGTATTTCTTATTATCGTTGTTTGTGTCATATCTTATGAATCGGCCATGTCTATTGCCATTCAAATAATCAACAACAGCCTCCAAATTATTTGAAAGATCAAAAAATATTGACTCTCCCGTCAATTTGCCTTTTCTAATTTTTGATAAAGATACAAGTATCAATTTACTTGCTTCCAACATACAATATTGAACTAAATACCCGTTTCGTTTTTTACGATCTACATGTAGCTCCATGAAATTGTATGTACTATCAAAACTTGGTGTACTTCTATTATCCCAGCGATTCGACATGAAATTATAAAATTCTCGTCTACAACTTTCTGTTTGAAGAATTATTGAATCCTCTGTACTTATTTCCTTATAACCACAAGTAAAATATTTTTCAAAACGGGAAATACTAGGTGGAAATAACGCGTAGCAATTTAATGTGTTAAATAAAAAGAGAATTAAATAACAAAATAGTAAATAACATAGGTTCATGATTAAATTTTTAGGCTTTACAAAGTTTATACCCTTCCCCAAGACGTCTCGCTTTCTGGGTCGAACCTAGCTTCACCCTCGAGCACCCTGCGGACTCTTGACACAACTCTCCATCAAAAACCATAACAATTTGTTCCTTCATTTTGTTTGTTCAACATTGGTCTCTCAAAGTTAATATCAATCATCGATAATAACCGATCCAATGATTATTATTAATCCCATTGGTCTCCGCAGTGTCTCCCGCCTCGGGGCCTCTTCGGTCAAATCCCCTGCCCTTTATTCTTTAAATCATATCCCCTCAGGGAAATCATGAATCAATCAAACTAGCTCCTCAACGAAAATAATAAATATCCCTATCCTTCAAACAAAAGTTTCAAGAGAAAATACTATCCCCTCAGAAAAAAACATAAGCTCCGCTAAACCCCGGGAGTGTTCCGCTAAACCTAAGGAACACTCCCGGGGTTCTCAGGAGTACTCCTCTGCTTCTCAAGAGTGTTCCCTCAGTTTTCAGGAGTACTCCTCCACTTCTCAGGAGTACTCCTCAGATTCCAGGGGACCTGATAAATATTTAAAGGGATACTCCTCAGGTTTTCAGGGGCACTCCTCTGGTTCTCAGGAGTGTTATAAATCTTCTCAGGAGTACTTTAAATCTTCTCAGGAGTACTTTAAATCCTCCCAGGAGTACTCTTCAGTTTCTCAGGAGAGCGATAAATCTTCTGAAAATTATCTTTTAGACTCAGAATACTAACTCCGGAATATTTTTATTCCTGTCATGATTTCCTAGAGGACATTACAGTGCCGAATATTTAGGTTATTCGCCTTTAGAAAAACGTTTACGGACTTTAGGGTAAGGTAATTTTCATGTATAAAAACTTACACGGGCTTTGGCGTAAGGTTATAATTATTTTATGAACGGAAGGTGTCCACCTTGGCGGAACACTCCGCGAGGAGGTAAGCATCTCGAATCCTGAAAATTCTAAAATTCAGTAAATTCTGATTCAGACAATCACTCATGAACCTCGGATGTCCACCTTGGCGGAACACTCAACAGGGAAATTCTTCCATTGGGGCTTTACCCAACAAGGATTAAACGATTTATTCTTTTTATTCGACCTTCACGATCTTATGATACTGGGATTGTCCATCACTTCGGAATCGCAAAACATAAATACCGGAAGGAATTGCATGAAGATCAATGGGATTGATGCCGCTTTTCAAAGCAAGGTCTTGTCTAAGGATACGGCCATTCAAATCCAACAAATCGCATAAAGCACCAACGCTATTCGCAGGTACTACGATATTGATCTGATCGAAAGCCAGTACAGGATAAATGTTAAGTTCCATCAATTTTTGATCGCTCAAACCGTTAGCGCCCACACAAGCATAAGTGGAAGCACAATGGGTATGGATAAGGGTCGAAATCGTTGAGAACTGAATGGCCGGTGTAGTTTCCACCGGGTAACCATATATGCCATGTAAGAGGTAGGCACTTTTTCTGTAATGATTCGTTTGGGGATAAAAATTGAGTTGCAAGTTGTAGGTACTGTCCAAACAATAATCAAAATTCTGATTGGTATGAGCATACATTTGATCGCTGTTCCGCATCAAAAATCCACAATCATGTTGAACCAGATTAACGATATTGCCGTAAGTAATATCATATCCGCCCACTATGGATTTTTTAGTGATATGATTGGAAAGATATTGTCCCAAGGAATCAAAATGCATGACATAATTATCATTGGGACCATCATCTGAAGCCACCCATATATCCTCCTGATATCCTGCACATATGGAATGATAAAGTGCCGAATAATTTTCCAAGACCCATTGGATATCCCATGTGGGTGACGTTCTGAAAATGGCTTGCTCCAGGCCAAACGTATGAGCCCCTAAATAATAATGACCATTGGGTGTTTTTTGAATATCCTTAAATTCATAATAAGGAAAACTCGCTGCCGAATCTACCATATAATAGTAGCTCTGAATTAAATTGCCTGATGTATCGAGCTTGCATAACAAAGGACGGAATTGTACCTGACCGTTGATGCTATAATATCTTCCTGCACAAATCAATTGATGTTGGTCATAAATCATATCATTAAAATGGGTCGAAGTGGTACCCGGTAAATTGATCCTATAATATTTCGACCATTGATGTGTAGCGGTATTGGAAAACTTGCTGATCACCACTTTAGCACTGTCTTGCCAATTCCAGGGTTGTCTGTTGCCCAGTAAATAAAATCCGTCGGGGGCCGGTACGATTTTCACATATTTTACGGTATCTCCACTCCATTGAAAATGCCTTGACAGCATCAAAGTGCCCGTGGAATTAAATTGAAACAAATAATGGTTGATCTGGTTGGCCCTCACATAGACTAATACATCATTATTGGGCAAAGCCACTGCATGTGTATTTGAAATGTTACCAATAAAAGAGAATGACTGAACAGAGGAAAGTACATTACCGGCATTGTCAAAATAGCGTACGATGATATAATCATTCGGGCAGGTTTGTGATTTAGACACAACGTAAAAATTTCCGTTTTGTGCAGGTACTGTATGAAGGATATCGCCGATATCATCGATCGATTTGATAAAGGTATGTTGCTGCGAAATACAGGTGCTTGTATGGATGATGAAAACCAAAATCAAAAAAATAAACTTATTCATGTCCATGAATTTATCCTTTGACGTATAGCGCCAAACTTTGGTTGGATGTGGTGTATGCATTCTAATCACATTAAAGCAGATAAGTAAACAATTTATATTAGATCTCCATGCTTCGGTAAGTTAGGAGAATCCGAAGAAACGAAACCAAAAAAAGCGGCCCGGAAACCGAACCGCTATTTATCAAGTCGTTTGTCATTTTAAGATCGTAAATCGAAGCGATCCGAATTCATAACCTTATTCCATGCAGCGACAAAATCACGTACAAATTTTTCCCGACCATCGGTACAGGCATACACTTCGGCCAAGGCACGCAGTTCTGAATTGGAACCAAAAATGAGATCAACACGTGTGCCGGTCCATTTGATTTCACCGCTGTTTCGATCGCGACCTTCAAATACATCTTGTTTTTCTGAAGTAGACTTCCATGTCGTTCCTAAATCCAGGAGGTTCACGAAAAAGTCATTGGTCAATTGACCGGCGCGATGGGTAAAGACACCATGTGCAGATCCATCAAAATTCGTATTCAATACCCGCATACCACCCAGGAGTACAGTCATTTCAGGAGCAGTGAGGTTCAAGAGTTGAGCCTTATCGATGAGCAAGGCTTCTGCAGATATTTCATGAGTTGGTTTAAAGTAATTGCGGAAACCATCACCGGCAGGTTCTAATACAGCAAATGATTCCACATCGGTTTGTTCCTGACTTGCATCGGTACGGCCCGGTGTGAAAGGCACCTTCACTACTTGACCGGCATTGGCAGCTGCTTGTTCGATGGCCGCACATCCACCCAATACGATGAGGTCGGCTAAGGAAACTTTTTTACCTTGTCCGTTCTCATTGAAGGATAGTTGTATGGATTCCAAAGCAACGAGAACCTTACTCAATTGTGCCGGCTGATTGACTTCCCAATCCTTTTGTGGAGAGAGTCGTATGCGCGCGCCATTGGCCCCACCCCTTTTATCGGATCCGCGGAAAGTGGAAGCTGATGCCCATGCAGTTGATACCAATTCAGATATCGACAATCCGGAAGAGAGTATGGATGCTTTCAAAGCCGCTATATCTTGTTCATCGATCATGGGTCCGTTTGCTGCCGGTACCGGATCTTGCCAGATCAATTCTTCCTGTGGTACTTCGGGGCCCAGATAACGGGTGATGGGTCCCATATCACGATGAGTGAGTTTGAACCACGCTCTGGCGAAGGCATCGGCAAACTGATCCGGATGATCGTGAAAGCGACGAGATATTTTTTCATAAGCCGGATCCATTCTCAAGGCGAGATCGGTGGTGAGCATCACCGGTGCATGACGCTTGTTGGGGTCATGAGCATCGGGTACCGTATTGGCGCCCATATTGTGTTTCGGTATCCATTGTTGTGCACCGGCCGGACTCTTGGTCAATTCCCATTCGTATCCAAAAAGGTTCCAAAAGAAATTATTACTCCATTGCGTCGGTGTGGTAGTCCAGGCACCTTCGAGTCCGCTGGTGATGGTATCTCCTGCATTTCCTGTCCCAAAAGTATTTTTCCATCCGAGACCTTGTTCCTCTATACCTGCTGCTGCAGGTTCGGGTCCAACATATTTTCCGGGGTCTGCTGCACCATGGGTTTTACCGAAAGTATGTCCGCCTGCAATGAGTGCTACAGTTTCTTCATCATTCATAGCCATGCGACCAAAAGTTTCTCGAATATCTTTTGCCGCTAATAAAGGATCTGGATTTCCGCCCGGCCCTTCAGGGTTCACATAGATGAGACCCATTTGCACTGCGGCCAATGGATTCTCGAGGTTGCGATCACCGCTATGTCGCTGATCATCGAGCCATTTAGTTTCTGCCCCCCAATAAATTTCTTCTTCCGGCTGCCATACATCTTCACGACCGCCGGCAAAACCGAAGGTCTTGAAACCCATCGATTCAAGGGCACAGTTACCGGCGAGAATCATGAGATCGGCCCAGGATATTTTTTGTCCGTATTTCTGTTTGATGGGCCAAAGAAGTAAACGAGCTTTATCGAGATTGGCATTATCGGGCCAACTGTTGAGCGGGGCAAATCGTTGCGTACCGGAACAGGCTCCTCCTCGTCCGTCGGAGATGCGATAGGTACCGGCACTGTGCCACGCCATACGAATAAAGAAAGGTCCGTAATGACCATAGTCTGCCGGCCACCATGATTGAGAATTCGTCATGAGTTCAACGATATCTTTCTTTAGAGCCTCATAATCGAGCGACTTAAACGCTTCGGCATAATTGAAATCCTTCTCCATTGGATTGATCAAATCCGAATGTTGACGAAGAATGTTCAACTTCAATTGATTGGGCCACCAGTCTCGATTACCGGTACCGCTGCCGGCACCATGTTTAAGGCTTCCACCGTGAAAGGGACATTTACTTGCTGCATTCATTGGGTTGTTATTTTGTTCCATGTTCGTGAAGATTTAAAATCAATTTCTAATCAAATTTATTGAATAATCCGGGGATGAGTTCATTTCCGAAATAAGTAAAAACTATGGTGTAGTGAAAACATCAAGGACAAAATACAAAATATTTATTACAGTATGTAGTCAAAAAAAATCGGAGATTGGTAGGTGAACGCGATTGCGGCAACGATAGTAGCGAAAAGCCCGCATCCGCCGCGGCGGAGAGGACTTGTAGCGGATAGCGTGTCTGCCGCCCAAAAATTGAATCGTCCATTTTGATCCGTTTTGTTCATCCGGCATTCCGCAGGTTTGGGATAGATAAATTTCATTTTTCATAAATTCTACGGCAACTTTGTAGAAGCGTGTTTGAACATCCTATTCGGCATGCAAAACCGATGACCTATCTATGGAAAGAAAACACTTTTTAAAACTCCTGGCAGCCTTGCCATTATCCGTCGCCGCTATGAAATTACATGAACTCCAACAGATCACTTCTACTTTCAGTCCAAGTGTCAAAATGCCGGTCTTATTTTTAGGACACGGAAGCCCGATGAATGCGATAGAGGAAAATGAGTTTGTGACCGGATTCAGAAACGTGGCGCGAAACATTCCTAAACCACAGGCCATACTTTGCATCTCTGCGCATTGGGAAACGCCCGGCACATTTGTAACCGCCATGCAACACCCTCAGACCATTCATGATTTCGGAGGATTTCCGAAAGCATTGTTTGATGTACAGTATCCCGCACCCGGCAGTCCGGAATTGGCTCGTGAAACACAAGCCTTGCTCAATCCAACAGAAGTAGGCCTCGACGAAAAATGGGGACTGGATCATGGAGCCTGGAGTGTGATCAAGCATCTCTATCCCGCCGCTGATGTACCGGTGATCCAAATGAGTCTCGACTATCGGCAAACCCCACAATATCATTACGATTTAGCGAAGCAATTAAGTGCGTTACGAAGTAAAGGAATCTTGATTATCGGCAGCGGAAATATGGTGCATAATCTGGGATTGGTGGACTGGCAGAATTTGAATAAAGTAGATTATGCTTATGAATGGGCCGCGGAGGCGAATGAAAAAATGAAAAAGTTTTTGAACACCAATGACCATAAATCTCTGATTAATTTTCGGTCTCAGGGCAAATCATTTGATCTGGCTATTCCGACCCCGGAGCACTATCTGCCTTTGTTATATACGATCGCTCTGAAAGAAGAGAAAGAGGAATTGGCTTTGTTTAATGACAAAGCGATTGCAGGAGCTCTTACCATGACATCGGTGAGAATAGGATAAACCAACTTCAACCATTTGATGGATCACAAACGGCCATCTGAAAGTCTCATTCATCCAATCATTTTCCGTTTTATAGGTTCATAGACGGCAGTTATGAAAAGTCGTTTTGAATGAGATGAGGGCCAAAGTATATTTGGTGTAACAGACTGTTTTGACCATGTATAACCGTTACCATTTCATTGATTTTCGCCCGATATCGTTTTGTATGCTTTGTCTCATTTGCTTATCCATCTCCTGTCAGAATCTGGCACCGGCGTCTGCCCATTTCAGTGAACGGACTTGTACGACTTATATACAAGATCATGAGCTTGCGTTGGATGGTGTATATATACCCCAAGATGATGCTGCCTTAAAACATTTACGACATCAGTATAAGATGGGTCAAAACACTTAATGATTTGCGATCAGCATTGGCGACCTGTCTATATCACCCGAGGCATATCGGCGACCTATGATTTATTGAAATGGGTGAAGGATAGTTTATATCATGACAGGGCACCGGCAGCACTCATCGGTGGTGATGCTCAAAGGATAGACTTACTATTGCGTAGCTTACTCCCCAACAGGTCTCCCGCTGCATATCATATACTCATCCCCTTCTTATATTCAAACAAACAGGTGCTTCGGACCAAACGTACATTGAATGCCCTGCAAGGCGAATTGCAACGCAGCAACACGACTTTTGCATATCTTGGATTGTATCTTTTGCCGGGGAATCACGGTCTCCTGCCAAAGCCACCATAACTAAAAATGCGCTCAGGTTAGTTGTTGTAATTCCACTACCACAGGCTTATATTTGTTGCCTTAAACCTATTCCATGCAAATCATTAAAGATAGAATCCTCGTGATCGGCGCTTGCGGTCAAATTGGCGTTGAACTGACCACAGAACTGCGTCGTATCTATGGCAGTGAAAATGTATTGGCCAGTGATTTGCGCGAAGAGCATCCCTTATTGAAAGGAACAGGCCCCTATGTGAATTGTGATGTGATGAATAAAGAAATGTTGCATGTGCTGGTGATCCGTCACAACATCACGCAGATTTATTTATTGGCGGCCATCCTTTCGGCTACCGGAGAAAAAAATCCGGCGCTGGCCTGGCATATCAATATGCAGAGCTTATTGAATGTGTTGGAGATCGCTCGTGAAGAAAAATTACATAAAATCTATTGGCCTAGTTCGATAGCTGTATTTGGTCCGACTTCACCACGAACCAATACGCCTCAACATACCATTATCGAACCAACCACCATATATGGTATCAGTAAATATGCCGGTGAGCGTTGGTGCGAATATTTCCATGCCCATTTCGGAGTGGATGTGAGGAGCCTGCGTTATCCCGGATTGATTAGCTACAAATCGGCACCCGGTGGCGGCACTACAGACTATGCGGTAGAGATCTATCATGAGGCTTTAAGGGACAAGGAATATACTTCCTTTCTGAGTGAAGATACTTACTTACCCATGATGTATATGCCGGATGCCATACGGGCAACGATAGAGCTCATGGAGGCACCGGCTGAGAAAATCAGCATCAGAAGTTCCTACAATTTGAGTGCGATGAGTTTTTCACCCAAAGAGATCAGTGCCAGCATACAAAAGCATATTCCTGAATTTACCATCGCCTACAAAGAAGACTTCCGTCAACAAATCGCGAATGGATGGCCACAAAGTATAGATGACAGTCAGGCTCAAAAAGATTGGAACTGGAAACCGCAATACGATCTCGATGCGATGACGGAGGACATGCTGAAAAATCTGGCCTGATTAGAAAGGTTAAATGGTGAATGTTGAATGTTAAATGGTACACGAATTCATCATTGAACATTAAGGATCAAACATTGAAATAAAATGTCTTTAGCAAACCAATGGCAGAAAACGGCCAAAGAACATAAGAAACTGTATCAGCAGTTTTTGAAACGTTGTGATCAGCGCAAGGTTATTCGTTTGTTGCCGGCGCTCCATGAAGAGGCATTCAGTAAAATTGATTGTTTGGAATGTGCGAATTGTTGTAAGAATCATTCACCTCGATTTAAAATCCCGGACATCAAAAGAATCGCCAAGTATTTGGGTATGAAGGAAGGCGATTTGATACAGCAATATTTAAAAATTGACGATGAAGGAGATTATGTGATGCAGAAGCAGCCCTGTCATTTTTTACAAGCAGACAATACCTGTGAGATTTATGATGTTCGTCCATCCGATTGCGCCCGTTATCCTTATACAGATGAAGATGTTTTACTGAAACGCCCAAATCTCACTTTGGAGAACAGTGTGGTATGTCCGGCGGTACATACAATTTTGGAGAAGCTGCTCGTGATGGGTGCATAAAAAAAGTCCCACATTTTGGGACTTTTAAATAATATTCAAATAGTTTACAATTACTTAGGTTGAGCCGTTGAAGGAGCAGCATCTGCAGGAGCCGGAGTTGGTGCAGCGGCAGGAGCCGGTGCTTGAGCCGGAGCAGCAGCATTTTCTTGTCCTTGCGGAGCCGGTTGAGCGCCCTGAGCAGGAGCAGGTGCTTGTGGCTGAGGCATAGCCGGAGCTTGCATACCGACATTTGCTTTCTCTGCACGAGTCTTCTCGTTTGCGCCTGATTCCGATTTAGGTGCCATAATAAAAGATAATAAGGTCAGCACTAAAACTGCAGTGGCGGCATACCATGTACCTTTTTCCACCACATCAGTACTTTGTTTGGCACCCATCATTTGGGTCCCTAATCCGCTGAACGAGCCGGCTAATCCGCCACCTTTAGGGTTTTGAATCAGAACAAAGAAGGCCAAAGCGGCACAAGTGATAACAATCAGAATAACAAAAATTGCGGTCATAGATCAGTATTTATCATTTAATTCCTTAATACGGTCGGCAAAGTAAGCGTTTTTTTCGGGATTCCGCAAACTTAATTTTTTGTACATCGCAATCGCTTTATCGTGTTTTCCTTGTGCTGCGAGTACCTTTGCCAGAGATTCGCTGATGATGCCCGACTCCGAAGAAATGGAATCCATGGCTTGTTTAAAAATCTGTTCGGGGATTTCTTCCTCCTCTTCCTCCATGGCTGCAGTCAATTTTTCTTTTTGCCAGGCGGTTTTGAGGGCTTTTTGGGCCCGCTCTTCTTCTCTTTCCCGTTCTGCTTTGGTCTTGAAGTGAAACAACCAGTCGGTGAAACTCATCATGACCATCAAAGATTTGTCTTCCTCTTCTTCAGTCGTATTACTTACACTTGAAAGATTGGACGACAAAGCTTCATCGATGTCTTCAGAAATACTTTCCGTTTGATCAGAAATTAAGTCTTCCGTTTCTTTTTTTGCCGGTGGCGATTTGAAGGTCCTTTCGAAAATCGGTTCATTCGGCAGTTCATTGATCAAGGTCAGGATATCCGGTGCCCCTGTTTCGGGCGTTGATTCTGATGTCAGCTCGGCAGTCACTGTTTTCTCCTCTGTAACCTGATGAGTAACAGTTGAATCTTCCGGAACTGCCTCTTGTGCAGGTTCCTGTAGATTACTTTCTATGATGACCTCTGTGACGACAGATTCCGTCTCTACTATTTCCTCCTGCTTGACGGTTTCTTCAACCACTACTTCCTGTTTTGTTTCCTGTATCATTTCAGGCTCCACTAAGACCGGTTCAGAAACTTTTACTTCTTCTACTGCCGGGACTTCAGGTGTCGCATCCGACAAATGGATTTCAGTGGTGGTCTTAGGAGAGACAGGATGGTGTTCTTTAGAACGCTTATCCTTTTTCCGGTTTCCTTTGGAGTATTGCTTTTGTTGAGTATGATTGGTTTCAGGCTGCACTATCACAGGTTCGGAAACGTTCAAATCCTTTTCGGACTGAATTAGAGGCTGTGGGCTTTCTACCGACTCTGCTGATGAAACGGGTAATTCCGTCACACTCGATTCCTGTTCAACGGCCTGAGCGATGTTCCTGACAAAAACTGCAAACTGTAAAGGATCGGCCTTATATGCTGCGGCCCTGTGAATGTCCTCTCGTTTAAAAAAGGCATCATTACCATAGGCCAGATAATGAGCCGCCGTAAAATATGGATAACTTTCACAAACTTCCTTCCAGATATAAGGATGATCATTTTTCAAGGATCCCGGATCTTTTATCCTTTCCAGTAATTGAAGTGCATCCATCCGGCAAATATAAAAGCTAATTTCTTATTTTCTTGAAGTATGGAGACGAGGATAAGTTGATCTAGTCTGGAAACGAAGACCTGTTTTTCCTATCGGGTGATTAAAATCCAAAAATTAAACCCTAAAAACTAATTCCACCTCTTGTATTTTTTTTCTATTATTACATCTACAAGCTCGCTTATGGTACTGAATTATGTATGGATATTCTTTTTTATCGTTGCCTTTGGGGTAGCCTTATTTAAACTCATTGTGCTGGGCGATACCGAGATCTTTAAAACCATTGTCGAAGGCATGTTTAAAAAAGCCAAAGATTCGGTCACCGATGTGGCATTTCCATTGGCAGGCACCATGATCTTTTTTCTGGGCATCATGAAGATAGCCGAGCAAGCCGGAGGCATACGGTTTATCGCCCGATTGCTCAATCCTATTTTGAAGCGACTCTTTCCGCAGGTGCCGGAAAAACATCCGGCCATGGGAGAAATGGTGATGAATTTCAGTGCCAATATGTTGGGATTGGATAATGCTGCGACGCCTTTTGGACTGAAAGCGATGAAAAGTTTGGAAGAATTAAACCCGAATAAGGGAACGGCCACGAATGCCCAGATCATGTTTCTGGTGATGCATACTTCGGGACTGACCCTCATTCCGCTTTCCATTATCGCTTATCGAACCATAGGAGAAAATTACAAATCACTCGAACCGGCTTCCATTTTTGTCCCTTGTGTTTTAGCCACCGTGATCGCGACCATTGCCAGTATCCTTATTGTTGGTATAAAACAAAGACTACGTTTTGATCAGGTACTCATTGGTTGGTTAGGCGGATTGCTATTGGCTGTAAGTGCCATCTTATTTGTTATTCAGAGTTTGCCGGATGAAACTAAAAGTAATGTATCGAAAATTTCCGGCAATATGATTCTCTTCGGTATTATCTGTGCCATCATCATGGCGGGAGTTTGGAAAAAGATCAATGTGTTCGATGCTTTTATCGATGGAGCGAAAGAAGGATTTGATGTGGTATTGAAGATACTTCCTTATTTGGTAGGTATGCTCGTGGCCATTCAAGCCTTTCGCGATTCGGGTGCCTTCGATTATATTATACAAGCAGTGAAGACCGGATTTATCTATACCGGGGTAAATACCGATTTTGTAGATGCCCTGCCTGTCGCGATCATGAAACCATTCAGCGGCAGCGGCGCACGCGGACTCATGCTCGATATTTACAGCAACCCGGCCTTAGGTCCGGATAGTTTTGCCGGCAAACTGGCGAGTATATTTCAAGGAAGTGCCGATACCACATTTTATATCATTGCTTTGTACTTCGGCAGTGTGGGCATTAAGAATATTCGCTACAGTGTTTGGGCCGGTCTGCTGGCCGATTTTCTGGGGGTGATTGCCGCCATTGTCATCGGATATATTTTCTTTCATTAATTCTCCTGTGCAAGCGTGTGGTAAATCCATTAGCTTTGATACCATAACCTAAGGAATTGTCTATGTCATGGTCGGCTTATATCAAAGGATTTAAATCTTTTCTTCAACTGGAAAAATCGTTGAGCGAAAATTCCGTGCAGGCTTATATCCGTGATGTAGAAAAACTGTCACAATTCATGGCCATGAGTTTTCCGGATACCAAACAGGAAGAGATTCAATTGGAACAACTCCAGGCTTTTCTGAAATGGATACATGAAGCAGGATTGAGTGCGACCTCCCAAGCACGTATCATTTCCGGGCTGAAAAGTTATTTCAAATATTTGTTATTGGAGGATGTCATTACCATTAACCCGACCGATCTGCTGGAAGCACCGAAAACCATGCGTAAGTTGCCGGATACTTTGTCTATTGAAGAATTGGAAAAACTGCTGAACGGATTCGATTTGAGTACACCGGAAGGCACGCGCAATAAAGCCATTTTGGAAACGATGTATAGTTGCGGATTACGTGTCAGTGAATTAACCGACCTCAGAATTTCAAATGTTTACAGTGATGTAGAATTTATCCGGGTGATCGGAAAAGGCAATAAAGAACGATTGATTCCGATTGGTTCATCCGCATTGAAATTCATCCAAATTTATCTTGAAAATATCCGTGTGCATATATTGCCTCAGAAAAACTGTGAAGACATTTTATTCCTAAACAAAAGAGGTGGGAAATTATCGAGGGTGATGATTTTTTATATCATCAAAGATATCACGATGAAGGCAGGCATCCGTAAAAACATCCATCCCCATACGCTCCGACATTCATTTGCAACCCATCTGATAGAAGGCGGTGCAGACCTGAGGGCCGTACAAGAAATGTTGGGCCATGAAAGCATTAGTACGACTGAAATTTACACCCATCTCGACCGAGATTTTTTGAGAGATACTTTGAATCGATTTCATCCGAGATATCAATAAAGATTCAGATCGGACAACACGGAATATCCTTTTAAAGATTTAACTTTAAAGAATGAAAATATTTTCAACCGAACAGATCCGCAATTGGGATGCATACACCATAAGCCACGAACCCATCTCTTCTTCAAACCTGATGTTACGAGCTGCAACGGCATGTGCTGATTGGATATACGCACATTGGAATAACGATACACCGGTCAATGTGGTCTGCGGAAATGGAAATAACGGAGGTGACGGATTAGCCCTCGCAAGGTTGCTGCTTCTTACCGGATATCCGGTCAAAGTAATCCTTGGATCCAAAACACAACGAAGTGCAGACAATCAATACAACCTTGATCTGCTTCTTGCTCAGTATCCGAATTGTATTTTAACCTTGGACAAAGCCCATGCATGCCCTGAACATTCCATATTAATTGATGCCCTTTTCGGCACCGGATTAAACAAAAAAATTGAGGGAGAAGAAGCGCGTATGATCCTTTGGATGAATGAACAAGGGAGACCCATCATCAGTATAGATATTCCCTCAGGCATGGACGGCGATCATCTGAACGAAAATGAAGTTGCCATACGCGCCAATCATACCCTAAGCTTTCAACAATATAAGAAATCATTTTTATGGCCCGAATCGGATGCCTATTGCGGCCGGATTCATATTCTCGATATCGGATTATCTCAGGAATATTATCATAACACAAACTCAAATGATTACTTGCTGGATCCGGAGATGATGCATCAATTATATCGACCAAGAAAATCATTTGCCCATAAGGGTACCTATGGCCATGCTTTGTTGCTGGCCGGCAGTCATGGAAAAATGGGAGCTGCAATATTGAGTGCGAAGGCTATCCTGCGCAGTGGTGCGGGGCTATGCAGTGTGATGATTCCTGAGTCAGAAAATGACATCATACAAAGTGCCCTTCCCGAGGCCATGAGTATTCCTTATGGCGAACTTGAAAACATGCCCGATCTCACAAAATATCAATCAATCGGGTTAGGATGCGGATTAGGGACCGACATTCATGCCAGCCGATTATTGGAAGATTTACTGCACAATGCATCCATTCCTTTAATCCTGGATGCCGATGCGCTGAATATCCTTTCCGAACATCCCGAATGGTTAGCGCTTATTCCGAAAGGCAGTTTACTAACACCTCATCCTAAAGAATTTGATCGTCTTTTTGGTCCGTCTAATAACAGTGAAGATCGGATGAATTTGCAATTGCAAAAATCAAAATCGTTTGGTCTGCTGATTTTATTGAAAGGACATCACACTTGTTTGTCAACACCTGAAGGAACTTGTTATTTTAATTCAACAGGCAATCCGGGCATGGCTACCGGTGGCAGCGGTGATGTGTTGACCGGCATCATCACAGGACTCTTTGCGCAATATCACGATTTACAAACTGCCGCTTTAATAGGAATGTATTTGCATGGATTAGCCGCCGACCTGGCTGCCAAAGAACACAGTCAGGAAAGCCTGATCGCATCGGATATCAACGACTATCTCGGCAAGGCCTTTAAACTTTGTTTCTATACTTCTTCAGAATAGTCTCACAACCTAAACTGATCTGATCAAACACCTCGTAGTATCCTTCCCGCTCACCATACCATGGATCTTTTACGGAAAGATTCTGACCGGGATATAATTCATTTAAAAACAATTCCACCTTTGCCGGATCGTATTTCTTGCCGCTAATTTCTTTGATCTCCTGGAATACATCTGCCGACATGGCATATACCCGATCAAAATGATCGATATCACTATGGGTAAATTTTCTCGCTCTTAAGCCGGAGATATCAATTCCCTTTTCAAGACAAACAGATTGAGAATGCTGATGAGGCGCTTCACCCACGTGGAAGCTCTCCGTACCGGCACTGTCTATGGTCCATGGAAGATTCTCCACTTTCACGAGATGTCGCATGACGCCATCGGCGATGGGGGAACGACAAATATTTCCAAGACAAACAAATAGGATTTTCATGATGCATCAATTTATTTCATTTCTTCTTTTAAAAAAATTCCGGTCAAGCTTCCCTTCACTTTGCAAACTTGCTCGGGTGTGCCTTCAGCAATAATGCGACCTCCACCGCTTCCGCCTTCCGGCCCAAGATCAATAATATGATCCGCCACTTTTACGACATCCAGATTATGCTCGATGACCATCACCGTATTTCCTCGATCTACCAATTTTTGAAGAACGAGTAATAACATCTGTATATCCTGAAAATGCAATCCCGTGGTCGGTTCATCGAGTATATAAAATGTTTGACCGGTATCTTTCTTCGCCAATTCCGTGGCCAGCTTCACGCGTTGTGCTTCTCCCCCACTCAGAGTTACCGCACTTTGCCCCAGGGTAATATAACCCAAGCCTACTTCATCCAATGTTCTTACTTTACGGTATAATGAGGGAATGTGTATGAAAAATTCTGCAGCCTCACTCACCGTCATTTCGAGAATATCCGAAATACTTTTCCCTTTGTATCGAATCTCTAATGTTTCTCGATTGAAACGACGGCCGTTGCAACGTTCACAATGCACGTGCACATCCGGCAGAAAATTCATTTCTATCGTTTTGATACCTGCGCCTTCGCAAGTTTCACATCGTCCGCCTTTCACATTAAATGAAAAACGACCGGGCTTATATCCTCTGATTTTCGCTTCGGGAATAGAGGCGAACAACTGACGTACATCATTGAAAAAATTACAATAGGTGGCAGGGTTACTCCTTGGTGTTCGACCAATAGGCGACTGATCTATTTCGATGACTTTATCAATATGTTCAAGACCTTTGATGGATTTATAAGGCAGTGCTTGCGTTTTACTTTTATAGACATAGTGACTGAGAATCGGATAAAGCGTTTCGGTGATCAGGGTCGACTTACCGCTGCCGGAAACGCCCGTGATACAAATTAATTTCCCCAATGGAATTTTCACATTCACCTGATGAAGATTATTGCCGCTGGCTCCTTTCAATTCTAAGTATTTTCCATTGCCTTCCCGGCGTTCCTGAGGGACGATTATTTTTTGAGTGCCTTTGAGGAAGTTGGCTGTAGGTGTATTCTGTTTCAGAAAAGTAGCGGGTTTCCCTTCACTCACGATCATACCACCGTGCTTTCCCGCACCGGGTCCAACATCGATCAAATGATCGGCACTCAACATGATATCCTTATCATGCTCCACGACAATTACCGTATTGCCTACATCTCTAAGATTGCGTAAAGCATTGATCAATCGTTGATTATCCCGTTGATGCAAACCGATACTCGGTTCATCCAAAATATAGGTGATGCCTTGCAGCTTGGATCCTATTTGCGTAGCCAATCGAATACGCTGACTTTCACCGCCACTCAAAGTTCGTGAAGTACGATCCAGGGTTAAATAATCCAATCCTACTTCCAATAAAAAATCCAGACGTTCATTGATCTCTTTGATGACTTCGGTACCGATCAAATTTTGTTTTTTGGTCAACCTTTTCTCAATACCGTTCAACCACTGTTTTAATTCACTCAGATTGAGTTGACTCAGTTCGGCAATATTTTTTTTGTCAATCTTAAACCACAAGCTTTCTTTTTTCAATCTCGTACCCTCACATTCAGGACATGGTTTGATAAACATAAATTTCTCCGCCCATTGCTTGACGTAGTCACTACCCGTATCATTAAACCAGCGTATGACCATATTCACGATACCTTCAAAAGTGGTTTGATACTTTGTTGATTCCTCATCAAACGAAAGATCCAAAGGAATGCTGGCCTCTTCACTTCCATACAACAACACATTCATAGCCGTCTGCGGAATCTTTGAAATGGGCTTATTGACATCAAACTTATACTGCGTGGCAATAGCCTTTACTTGTTGATAGATATAGGCATCACGGGCTTCACCCAGGGGAGCGATGCCTCCATCGGCTATACTGACCGAAGGATCCGGGATGACGGAAGCCATATCAATTTGAAATACCGTACCCAATCCTTTACATTTCGGACAGGAACCATATGGCGAATTAAAGGAAAACGTATTGGGAGAAGGTTCGTCATAAGACAATCCGGTATCGGCACACATCAATTGCTTCGATAATAACCTGAATTCATCCGGCTTATCGTGGTGTAAAATAATGACCTGATCATTTCCCTGTTTCAAAGCCACTTGCAAACTTTCAATCATGCGATGTCGAGATTCTGCATTGGCCACCAGGCGGTCGATCACCACTTCAATATCATGGATCTTAAAGCGGTCTACCTGCATCTTCTCTTTCAATTCCTTCAGTTCACCATCTACCCTCACTCTCAGATAACCTTGTTTACGCAATTGTTCAAAAAGTTCACGATAATGTCCCTTACGACCTTTAACGATAGGCGAAAGCAAAACAATCCGTTGATCTTTGAAATCATTTAAAATCAAATCGATCATTTCCTCTTCGGAATAGCGAACCATTTTTTTGCCGGTATTATAACTATAGGCCTCACCGGCACGGGCAAATAAGAGCCGCAGAAAATCGTAAATCTCAGTGACTGTTCCAACCGTCGATCGCGGACTTTTATTGGTCGTTTTTTGTTCAATAGCCACTACCGGTGAAAGACCATCGATCTTGTCGACATCCGGCCTTTCCATATTGCCGACAAACTGACGGGCGTAAGCCGAAAAACTTTCCATATAACGCCTTTGACCTTCCGCATGGATGGTATCAAAAGCCAAGGAAGATTTCCCGCTGCCGCTGATCCCGGTAATTACGGTCAGCTGATGCTTGGGTATGGAAACGTCAATATTCTTTAAATTATGCTCTCGGGCACCGATGACTTCGATAAAATCGGACATGCTGTAAATATAATATGACGACAAGCTATTTTGCTAATTTGCCTTTCCACAAGCGTGTTTAACTTAAAATGCCGCATTCCGCCTTCATCCCTAACTATTCCGATTTCCTCATCGTCTATTCTTTAAAGCTTGCCAATTTTCTTATCTTTATTCCAAACTATTCATCCTATGAGAAGAATTTTTACCCTTGTAACCTTTTTATTGCTCCCATATTTAGCCTCCTTCGCACAGATTTCCGGAACTGTATTCCGGGATTATAATGCCGATGGAATCCAGCAAACGGCCGGGCTCAATATTGAACCGGGAGCTGCAGGCATTATCGTTAATGCTTATGATGCTACCAATACCGTCATTGCCACAACCACTTCGGCTGCCAATGGAACCTATTCACTTCCCTATACTGTACCTGTGAGGGTAGAATTTGAAATCCCGGTCGGAACGGTTTGCGCCAATGCCTGGTACGACTTTTCAGGTATAGCCGCCAATGGCAATAGCGTTCGATTTATATCCGGTAATATGGCCAATGTCGATTATGCCATACAAAACCCGTCACAATTTGTGTCGAATGCAAACCCGGATGTATTTGTGGCCCGTTTTAATCGGGGAGACCCTCTGAGTGGAGGCACCTCTGCCACCGCTCTGGCATTTATGGGCCACCCCTACCAAAGTGCAACCTCTGTCGTTTCTACCTGGCAATTGAATGCTTCTTTTGTCGGTTCCGTTTGGGGGGTAGCCTATAGCAAGCATGCCCACAAAATATTTACCGCTGCATTTCTTAAGCGACATTCCGGATTGGGGCCTTTGGGGAGTGGTGGTATCTATATGTTGGAACCAACTGGATCTACCTTTAATGTGACCAACTTCTATGATATGGATGCCAATGGTCATCGTACACGGGCAGCATCTACTGCAGTGCCGCATGGATTGGGATCTTCCTATAATGTAAATGGAACCGGGACACAAGCCACATGGCTGGGACCTATAGACCCGCTGACAGGATTACCCGAAGGCTTTGGTGTCGTCGGGGTCAATG
The DNA here is from genome assembly GCA_016786845.1 of Chitinophagaceae bacterium. Taxonomy (GTDB): domain Bacteria; phylum Bacteroidota; class Bacteroidia; order Chitinophagales; family Chitinophagaceae; genus OLB11. The sequence continues at coordinate 94,562 of JAEUVB010000018.1, forward strand.
GTGCCGGTGGTCGGGGTATGTCTAATTTAACAACGGGCCAATGGAATGATCCTACCGCCTTCGATCAAGTTTGCAAAGTAGGACTGGGCGATATCGATATCAGCGAAGACGGTAAATTTTTGTTTGTCATGAATCTTTACGACAGAAGTCTTTATCGTTTGGAACTAGACAATGTCTTAAATCCTCAGTCCGTGATTGCCGTCACCTCCTACCCTTTGCCTGCGGTACCGGTCAACAATGGCGTACTGCGTGGCTTTGCAATCGGCATGCACAGAGGTAAAGTGTATGTAGGTGCTGTGAGTACCGGTGAAAATGGTGGTCAGAATGTTTTGAATGGTGCTACTGATATGTATGCCTTTGTCTTTGAATTGAACGATCCCAGTGGTACTCCGGTTTTTAATGCGACCCCGGTAGTTACATTTCCCCTGAATTACCAAAAAGGATATTCGATTTCCGGTGTACCCGGAGCTAATGAATGGCACCCTTGGACTGACAATACGAGTACACTGATCACCATCAGTGAAGAAACCTATCCTTGCCCGGTTTTATCCGATATAGGATTTTCAGATCGCGGTGATTTAATTATGGACTTCATGGATCGCTCCGGACATCAATATGCCGGAAACAGCCGAAAAGATTTGACCGGACAGAATATGGTGGGGAGTTATGATATCGGCGGCGATTTAGTGATCGCAGGAATTGATTGCAATACCGGTATTTTCACCTTGGAAAACAATGGAACTTTTACATCGCTGGGCACCCCATATCCGTCTGCCATGGGCATAGGAAATGGAGAAGGTATCGGAGGCGGTGAATTTTTTGAAGGCGATCATTGGATCGGATTGCACTATGAAACCAGTGTGGGCTCTTTAGCTGTGTTACCCGGACTGAATGAATTTATCGCTACGGTTATGGATCCGGTAAATGCTTTTTCGAATGGTACCGGACGCTTTTCTACAACGAACGGCAGTGCTTCCGGACATTGTGATTTGGCTGCTTATAGTGAATTCGGGAAAGCCAATTCCATGGGTGACATAGAGACTACCGGAGATGCACCCAATACGCAAATTGGTAACCGTATCTGGGCGGATGATGATGCAGACGGGATACAGGATCCGGGCGAAGCCGGCATCAATAATGTAAGTATAGAACTTTTTGCCGACTTCAATTTAGACAATGTACCCGATGGTGCCGCATTAGCCTCAGTAGCCAGCAACAGCAATGGCGAATGGTATTTTGATGCGACCAATGTACCCGATGGCGATCCATTGGCCCCCGGTGCACAACCCGGCCCGGCACCATTCCGAAATTATTTGGCCCGGGTCACTGCGGCCAATTGGTCGGGAAGCCAGGGCGTGAATCAATTATACGGACATACGATATCTCCCCCTCATGTTGGGGGCGCCGGCCAACCGGACGTACGCGATAACGACGCCATCCTGATCAGCAGTTTGCCGACCATTGCCATACAAATGGGACAAAGCGGCAAAAATGATCATAGTCAGGATTTCGGATTTATCCCTTGTGTTCCGGTTCCGCTGAATGATGTGATTCTCGATTGCATCACTACGATGTCGCCGATCGGGCCCACCCCACAAGGAAACGACACGTATCTGTGGGCGCCACCTGCAGGCTTAAGTGCTACCAATGTAGCTCAGCCGGATGCGTCTCCAAGTTCTACGACCATTTATACCTTAACCATTAACGGAGCATGTCAGCAAACCATGACGGTGTTTGTCGATGTGACCCCTCCTCCTGCTAATGCCGGACCTTTGAAGGAACTGGATTGCAAAACCACCAGCGTGCAAATAGGCACACCGGGCCAACCCGGATATACCTATCATTGGGAACCTGCAGATCGTCTGGATGATGCCAATGCCGCTCAACCTATGGCCAGTCCCGTGGTGACCACAACCTATACCCTTACGGTTACCGGCGCCAATGGATGTACCAGTCAATCGACAACCACAGTGTCATTAAACGAATGTTGTACACGTTTGGTCGTGCCCAATAGTTTCACGCCCAACGGTGATTTAAACAATGATAAGTTTGGCATCATTGAAGTTGAAAATGTTCAATCCTTTGTGCTGTCCGTTTATAATCGCTTTGGTGAAAAGGTTTTTGAAACCGACCAAAAGGATTTCAAATGGGACGGCATGTATAAAGGGAAAGTCGCTGATGTGGGCACCTATTTCTATATGATCATTTACGATTGTAAAAATGGCGGTGCTAAAAAGATGCTGAAGGGTGATGTGACTTTACTCAGGTAATAGTGAATGGATTGGTCAGGCTATTTGCCCAACCCTGTAAAATCATGAATCTATTCAAACAGATCTGATAGCTATGGACTTCAACACGGACCTATTTCCCAAAGGCATAATCGTGTAAATACTGATAAGCGGAAGTGAGCTGACCATTTTCACATATGGTGGCTCTTTCGATGACCCCGCTTCGATTGCCGGCGATGAGATCGGGTAATACATAAGTCTGCAGAAATCCGCCGAAATACTTAGAGGCATCGCGGGGTAATTCATTCGGCAAATTATCGACGGCCATGACATCCACGGTGTCATGCCCCGGTCGAAAAGGAGTGGTTTTTACGAGCGTCTTACGATCGAATCCATACGTAGGATCAGCAATCGTGGTGGCTCCTACATTACAGGGCACCGACCCGTTTTCATCGCAGGTTATATCCGAAATGACTGAAATATTAAAGTCGGGTCTTTGCATATCCTTCAGCTCAAATAATCGAGGTATTTTTTGATCCCAATAAATTCCGTTCATCAGAATATCCGTGACTTTGGCATATTGAAGGAACAGGCAACAATACTCATAGGCATGTGCGTGAAAATCCTCGCGGTTATAACTACTGTCATCCATGCGGCCGTAAAGATCCTTGCCTTTCAACTGAACAAAGACCGGGTAATCATATTTTTTCACTAAATAATCTTCCGGAGAGACCTCTGTAATATCCAGGTAATTCAGAATATCCAATACGCCGGTTGATACGCGTCCCGAACCGGTTACGGCTATTTTGATGGGTGGCACAAAAAAGGTTTCATAGCTTTCCTTGAGTTCGAGGAAATTTTTCAAGGTATATACCGGAGGAAGGTGAAACATTCCGGTCTTCTTTCCAAAGGTGAGCAATCCATTATGGGCACCTACTACACCGGCCCAAAATCCGAAGCCCACGATACGGTGACCGTCATCATGGGTGAGACATTCGTAGTCTATCATGCGAATTTTCTTTTCAATGAGGGCCTTCATCAATTTCTGATTGTGGGGCTGAGCTTTTTTCGTATGAGAAAAGAAGAGGTAGGTTTTGCCGGGAATCAGCGTATCGATGAGAGCTTCTTTGACTCCGAAGATGACCTCACATTCACTCAGGTCCTCCTGCAATCGGATATTCTGTGCAGCATATTCTTCATCGCTAAAACAACGAATAGCTGAAGGTTGCACCAGAAATTGCAGTCCGGAGTTGGCATCCTCTATTTCGCGGCATTGTTTGGGTGAAAAAGGCACTCGATTGTCCTGAGGTGTTTTCCCCTCTCTTACCATTCCGATTCGTATCATTGCATAAAATTTCGCGACAAAGATAAGCGCAAGCCCATGGATTATTTTGAACTATTTCAGCTGCCGGTGTCCCTGAAAGTGGATAAAAAACAAGTTGAGAAAAAATATTATCAGTTGTGCCGGGAATTCCATCCGGACCATATTCCACAGGAAGACAGCGCCAAAATAGAACTCGCGTTGTCTGAAACGGCACGTATACATGCAGCACGTACGGTATTGGAAGATGCGAATAAAAGATTGGAATATCTCCTGAAAGAAAAGGGGCATATATTACCGGATGAAAAATATTCACTTCCCCCTGCTTTTCTGGCCGAGATGATGGATTTGAATGAACAATTAATGGAATTGGAATTTGAACCGAATGAAGACGTTTCAAAAGAAGTCAAACAAGCCCTGACTGCACTGGAACAACATCTGTCGGAGGAAGTGAAACCCTATTTTGAGATGGACACTTTCGTTGCTACTGACAATGAATGGGAAATGCTGAAAGCGTATTATTACAAGCGTAAGTATTTGCAACGGGTGGCGGAGAAATTGGTGTAGGTTGAAAGGATCCTGGAATGCGGGTTTTGTTTCCGGTGTTTGTCTGAATCAGAATTTACTGAATTTTAGAATTTTCAGAATTCGAAATGCTTAGGTTTGAAAGTGATTAAGACTCCGTATATATATTAACCTATAAGAATGCTTTCGAAAAATCGTCAAGAATATCTATTCAGGATGAAATACTCTTGTTGAAATAAATGAATCAGAGCTTAAAAACAATTTGTACGTGCTCCGCCCATTTTTCTTTGAAAGTCTCCCGTTTGTCCCATTTCCATCGCATGAGGCGCACGATTCTTTCAGCCTCCTTATCAAACAAAGGTGAAGATGAATACAAAACCAAAACATTTGTGGGAATACCATTGCTATCTATCGGACAATAAAGGTTTACATAACCCTCCAGTTTTCTTTTCCTGGCTTCCTCAGGATAAACCAGATTATCTTTTATAAAATCCTTCATGTTACCCACAAAAACCGGACTTATTCTATCCATCAAAACTTCATTAGACGCGGGCGTATCATAATAAATGGTGTCTTTACCCTCTATTCTGTACGACAATTTCTGAACAGAATCATATGACATCTTTCGGCCTTGCGAAAAGACCGAAAAGAAAATCGAATTAAAAAACAAAAACAGAATAGCCAATTTCATCATTCAAAATTTTAATTGAAATTACGAATTAAGTTCATACAATCGGTCAATATAATTGAGACTCCACAGATGTGTTCAATACGGAAAACTTGAAATTCGGTCTCCGTTGTGCCTCCCGCCTCGGGGACACTGCGACTTATGTTACCACTCACCAACCCTTACGTATGATATGCGTCTTTTACTTTTCCGGAGCGGTGACTCGCTCTGGAGCACCCTGCGGTTTATGAAAAATATTCCCTTTCAATCTCCATAACCTTTCCCGCCATTGTAAATCGTTAGCAAACGTTTTTCAACGTTCCCAGTCCGCACAGTCAACACTTGTCAGCTTATCTCCCTCGAAAGAAAAAGTTGTAATTTTACTTACTAAAGTGTCTTTATAGTTAATTTTATCCTTTGCAAATTCCAGGCAAATATCCATCCATGAGGTTGTAATTGTTATTAATCTATTTGTCGATTTTACTGAATGATGCAAATTCCTGAATTCCTTATTACAATCAAAACTGGTATACATTTTAAGAAACAGGCCAGAAATGAATCTACATAGGTTTTCTTTATTCTTAATTTTCTTGCCGTAAAACAGGTTTAGGAAATTCGACGAACTCTCAGCATAGTCGTTTGGTAAAAGTAGTCGAATGTCATTGCTGTCAATAGTAGATATTGCCACAACTGTCTTTATTTTCCCGCTGTTATACTCATAATGGAACCCATTATAAATAGTTAAGAAATAAAAGGTAAATTCAGGAATTGATTTCTCAATGATACTGTCAATAATCGGTGTAATTTCTGCAATTTTCATAGAGACGTCTCTGTCTGTTGATGTATCAGAGAGAAGTTGTGCATAAGCCCGTATCACCTTTGCTTTGGGAAATTGGTCTTTGGATTTCCAAGAAGCTAAAAGCAGTCCAGCACTTACTATCATTAAAAGAAATCGGTTGTTCATAAAAATGTTTCCTAACGGTTTTGCGCTTTGCGTTCGGTGTGGAATAGAAAGAACAAATGTAGAACCTTTAATCGAAAGCTAAAAGAAAGTACAAATGTTCAGCCTTGTACAAATGCCACACTGACGCAAAACGCATGTTGTGTGCAGGTTTTACTTGTTTAGTTCCTTCATTGGTGGTGGCATCTCGTCAAATATTGAAAAATCATACTTCAATGATTTAACATAACTGTCTCTTTTAATTATTTCTGCTTTTGTTCTATATGTGATATTCTTTATTTTATAGCTAGCGCTTTCTGTTCCTGGTTTAAGTCCTTCAAATTCTATTAAAATTTGGTACAGATAAGTAATCTTTTTTGTTTTCAAATTATATGTATAAACTGTCTTCTCTATCCACACTTTATTTTTTTCATATTTGAGGTTTTCCTTTTCATTAAAAAAACACTTATTTTCCAAAAAATCTTGGGACACATTCTTTTTAAACTCTTCTGTTAATTTTATCAAATCTACTTCGTTAGGGATTTCATACTTTGGTATTGTCCATTTATCAATATCATAAAAATATTGAAATATACTACTAGAAAAATGTCCATATAAGTACATATTTGGTCTTGCATTTGTAATGTCTATTACACCTTTCACTGTCTGTCCAAAAGTCGTTACAGCACTTAAAAGAGTAATTACAACCACTATTTTTATTTTCTTCATTTCAATTTAATTTTCGTTTTGGAACTTGCACACAACGTTCCGACGGCTTCTGCAGTAGCTGACTTAAGAACCGAAAAACATCAGGCTACAACAAATCTAATGAATAATTCTGATTTCGCGGCGACCAAGTGACAGCTATTGCAGTAAGCCGTATGTTATCGGTAGCCCACATCATCAATTCACATAGCGCAACACCTCGCACGCATAGTTGCAGCCCCTGTGCTGACAGCAAAATCTTCAATC
>JAEUVB010000013.1 GCA_016786845.1 Chitinophagaceae bacterium
ATCCGTTTCAAAGGGTAGGCAGAGGACTAATGCGGGGAATAAGTCTTTAGCTTTCCGGGGTGTTTAGTTCACCTCTGCTTTCCTTTGGAAAAATTAGTATAAATTATTTAAAAAGCAAAGTAACGGCGGGGTGTTCCGCCGTGGCGGACACCCTGCGGTTCATGATACGCGATTGAACTTCTGTCTTTGTTAATTCTCTTATATTTGAAAAATACCCTTGTCGGAAATCCCATTTCAAAAATCTAGTCATACATTAAAATTCCGTATGTCGCAGAATGCAACAAAATAGTGCTACGAAACGAAGGACGTTTCGCAGAACAGGTAATAAATTCATATCCAATGTTGCATATATTATCCATGAATGATGTTAATTTTAATAGGCCTAAATGGAACAAATCATTACAATGGAAGAACAGATAAATATGGATTTGATATAGACCGAAGTCAAGACACCGCAGGGTTGCTCAGAGCAGCAAACCCCGCGGGGAAGTTCTCCGGTAATGGCGTCACCCTGCGAGGAAATAGTCTTACCTTAAAATTCCGTATGTCGCAGAATGCGACAAAATAGTGCTACGAAACGAAGGACGTTTCGCAGAACAGGTATTAAATTCATATCCAATGTTGCATATATTATCCATGAATGATGTTAATTTTAATAGGCCTAAATGGAACAAATCATTACAATGGAAGAACAGATAAATATGGATTTTGATATAGACCGTAGTCAAGACACCGAAGGGTTGCTCAGAGCAGCAAACCCCGCGGGGAAGTTCTCCGGTAATGGCGTCACACTGCGAGGAAATAAAAGGTTAGTGGTTGTTCCATTATGGAAATGTATTCCACGGACATAAACCCCTACTTCACCAGTATCACATCGCCCTTCACCTCTTGAAATCTTTTGCCATAGGGTTTGTAGCGACAATAATAAAAATAGGTAGAGAGGTCGTTTTGTCCACCATCCCAGGCCTTATCGAGTGAAGTGCTGTGAAAGAGCAGATTGCCATAACGATTAAAAATTTTCAAATCGAAGACTTCTACTTTAGCGGGATCGGCGCAGATGGGTTTAAACACATCGTTGCGGGTATCGGCATTGGGTGAGAAGGCATTGGGGAAAAAGACGATGGGTGTATCGACGATGGGGACAGGAGGCAGGATAGTACCATATTCTCCGGTGTTGGAGGTGCCGCAAAGATTGATGGCCGGGAGGGTTGGGTCTATGGGGGTGAATTCGGTTCTCTTTATGTTAGTTTGATTCAGCCAAATAGAACCACCATTGCTATAACCGGTTGCATACAATTGACCATCTGATTTGATGATATAACTAAATGTTTCACCGGCCATGATATCATTCACGTCATCTGCAACCTTTACAGGTTTAGAGATATCTACGTTACTGGGCAAACCGCACTGACCCATATTGTTCCCTTTATAGGCATAACATTCATGATTTTCGGTGAGTATAAAAAAATGGGAACCGTCATTACATCCTGAGATGGCAACTACATGATCAATGCCGGATACCGGTTGCGGGATGGTCATATGATTCCAATGCCATAGATGACCCGCTGAGTCTAATGCCAAATTACCATTTGCAGTTGCCTTGATGTCTACTATGAATGCATTGATATCAATTTTTACAGGCGTTGTATATTTATTGCCATTATACATACCGGCAACCCACATACTACCATTCTTCAATAGAACTGTCGTAGAATAATACCCTTGTGCTGTGCGTACTGCATTATTTATATTTAGCATCTTATGTGGAATCCAAGTAAAGCTGTTATAATTTTGTCCATTCCCAAATTCTCCGGTTGAATTTTCGCCTACACTCCAAACCGTACCATCATTTTTGACAAATGCTGAATTATAAACACCGGCATCTACGAATAACACGTCATCCAGTACTTTAACCGGCAACGTGCAATTTAGGTTGGATAGACCAAGACCCCATACCCAACCTGTACCATCATCTTTAATTGCGCCCATTACATATCCTGTCGAATAATATTTTACATGCGACATATTACTTACTTGTGTTGGCTTTTCAACGGAAATAAAAGACCCATTGCCTAATTGTCCAAAATTATTTGCTCCCCAAGCATACAACTGTTTATCCTCACCACATATAGTATAGGCCGAATAAGAGCCCACGGTATAATTGTAAGGTTTGTACCACAGGCGGCCGCCGAAGCCATCGCCGACCATGGAGTTTTGTGCCTGAAGCGCAAGAGAAAAAAGTATACAACTGAGTAATGCGAAATAGGTTTTCATAGAATAACGATTTAGTGTAAGTGGTTGACGAAGCTCAAACAGATTGTGTGAGCGGTCATCATCGCATACCGTTGTGATCTGACATAATTAAGGTCAAGCACAATAATGTGCAGGTCATTCTTGGGAACAGATACCTTTACTAGGGGCAAACCGGATGACTATTCTTTGATGAATTTACGTCTGTAGGTAGCATCATCTGTATCTACAACTACAACATAAAATCCTGCAGGAAGTTGTTGAATAGAAAAATGAAGAGCAGTATGGCGGGCCATCATTTTACCGGTCATGTCGAAGATTTTGATTTCTTTTACCACATCATCTTTCATCATCACACTAAGCTCATTGGATGACGGATTAGGAAAAATTTCAAGATGAGCATGCTTGGCTTCGATGAAAGAAATACCGGTAGCCACACAATTTTTTTGCACTATTTTATAACCCGTATAATTCGAATACGGAGGTGCGGCTATAGACCAGATATAAGCAGCGGCTATTTGTTGGTTTAAAAAATCCAATCCCCAGGTGCCATAGTCGTCAGTAGTGGCTCCATAGGTTTCGCAAGTGACGGGAGAGGAAGGATTACTGACATCAATAGCCACAAGATCCGACTTACCTGCGGAGGTATAAACTTTCTGACAAACTGAATCGTAAGCAATCTCATTGGCATGACCATTTGAGGCGGCCCATACATTTAAATCATTGGTGGTGTCGGCCCATGCAGAAGGATGCCACCATCCAAGTTGAGTGATATTACCCGGGTCGGTAATATCGAGAATTTCCATACCATAGTAGTCGAGTGTTACATATGCATGTTGGTGATGTATGGTAATGTTGTTATAGGCAGTTGCTTTATTGATGAGGGGTGCATAACAATATTGATTCATTTGTACCGGTGTATTGACATTGGATATATCGATGATGCGCAGCCCTCCTCTATCGTAACAAACATATGCGTAATTGTCTTTGAGGGCGATACCCCGAGCATTATACATCGAAGTGAGTCCTACATTCGCGTGCGGAAAGTTATTGGCTAAAGGAAGTGCACCACTGAGTTGAATATTATTCTTATCAGAAATATTGAGAATGATGAGACCATTTTGATTGGCGGCCAGATAAGCATATACGCCGCGGGTGATTACGGCACCGGCACCGCCGGTAAGACCGGGATGGGTATAAACATCTGTCACTACCGGGGCCGATGGGTTACTGACATTGATGATTGCCAGTCCGGCCATTTCACTTGTATTCCAAATATTACCCAATACGACATAGAGCCAAATACTGTCTTGAAATAAATTGATGGCATCGAGATTGCCCAGAGATGATTTAGGAACAGATGCCATCAAGGCAGGGGTACCGGATGTATTTTGGTCGTAAATTTTAACACCTCCGCTCACGGTGGCTAAATAAGTATATGGCCGGTTGAGCTTATCTAACTCCGGACTGGTAGCGATACCGAATGCGGGATTGGTAAAGAGGGAATCGGTGGGTAAGAGGGAGGTCCAGCCCGGGCATTGTGCGTAGCTATTTGGGCTGATGGCCAGAAGAATCAACAGACCTAAAAGATTCAAGTAGTTCATATCGTAGAATTTGACCCAGTGCATACCGAATGACAATTTACAGTAAATATCACCCAAAGCGTTACCCCTGCATGTTCATCAAACTTTGGGAAAATTCTGTTGACAATAAAGATAACCGATGATCTTGACGTCGCCAAATGAGCAAAGCAAAAAATCTTCATCTGAGCCTCGGGAGCGGTAATTCGCCGGCAGAAGCAAGCGCGACCTTACCGATCCAGCCACTTCTTGAACTCCGGGCTTTTCAGGCGGCTCATATCGATATCCAACTTTTGATTGGGCTCCTTGAGTCGTATGATCAGTTTTGAATTTTCGACCGGTTTAACACTTTGAATGGCATCAATATTGAGGATACATTGGCGGTTGGCTCTGTAAAATTTCATCGGATCGAGTAATTCTTCCACTTCATCGAGTGAATTGTAATCGATCATGTAGCGATCACCTGAATGGAGGTAAACATAATTTAGGGTTTCCTTCACGAAGCAGGCAATTTCAGACGTATTGACGGGGACCCATTGATTTCGGATGCTCACTATAAATTTTTCCTTGTATCTGGAATTTTTATTGGGGTTAGCCAATTGGCGGATCAGTTCGGTGATATCCGGATTTTGAACTGAAGCATGTTGCACGATGGCTCTGCATTTATCCAAAGCCCTGGACAGATCCGATTCATTGACCGGCTTCAACAAATAGTCTATGCCATTGACTTTAAACGCATTGAGGGCATATTCATCGTAAGCGGTTGTAAAGATGATGGGGCATGACAATTTAAAATCGTTAAACAAATCAAAGCTGACGCCATCACTCAGTTGGATATCCATAAAAAAAAGATCCGGCTCGGCATGTTCACCCAACCATTTTCTGGCGGTCTTCAAACTCGGTAGTACCGTGATCACTTTGACATCGGGAGCTACTTTTTTTAATTTGCCTTTCAGTACATCGGCAATAATTTCTTCGTCTTCGAGTATAACTGCGTTCATGTTGAATAAATTAAATCAGCGGTATTTTAATTGAAAATTGGGTGGTCGATTCTTCTATGAGAATTGGTTTATCGGTCAGGTAAGCATACAGCGTCATAAGTTTTTTCAAACCTTGTTTATTGGAAGTTTCGACATAGCTTTTTCTTTGTAAATTGTTTGATACGACCAGATAATCGTTCTCCAAATAGATATCAATCACCAGCGGTGAATCGGCATCAATCATATTATGCTTAATCGCATTCTCGATTAAATTCTGAAGGGTTACCGGGGCTATTCGGTAATGATCTATCCCGGATGAATGTTGCAGGTTGATGATTAAGCCATTTTTAAATCTTGTTTTTTGCAAATGAATAAAGAGTTCCGCAAAGCGAATTTCTTCTTTGAGTGTAACCGTTTCCTGATCACCGTGTTGAAGGATATAGCGGTATATGCCCGACATTTTTTCCAGAAATTCGGCTGCGAGGTCCTGATTGGTATAGATCAGGCCGGAAAGAGAGGTGAGTGAATTAAATAAAAAATGCGGATTGAGTTGTTGTTTAAGACTGTCATACATTACTACAGCCTTTTCTTTTTCCGACGCTTGTGCACGACTCTCCATTTCATACAAAGCGTCTCTTTGTTTTAAGCGATAGCGGTAGAGGTAGAATATGATCAGGGAAACGGTGAATAGCAGTAAAGCGAGAAAACCATTTGATTTATAGAAGGGCGTATTGATCTTAATATAGAGTATACGTTCAGCAGATTGCCAGTTCGTATTTCTTCCTTTAGCCCTCACCCTGAAGATATAGTTACCGGCTCTCAGGTTATTGTATTTTGCTTCTGCAATTTCTGAGCTATGTATCCACGTTTCATCACTTCCTTCCAGTTGATATTCAAATTCATGGGTAAATATATTGGGATTGATGAGCAGGCCAAATTTGAAATGAATTGAATTTTGATCCGGTTCCAAGGTCAGATTTGTCAAGTGTTCCGGGAAATAATCTTTTCCTGAAATACTGATCACGCTGAACTGTGGCATGGTGTTCTTAGGAATGATATTGAGGTTATTCGGATAGAATTCAAACACATCATTGTTGACATTCCCCATAACCACACTGTCTGAGCGTAGGGTGAGACAATTATAGTAATATGTATTTCTTTCGGAATAAGGAATAGAAAAACTGGCGAAGCTGTTTCGTTTCACATTCAGGATGGAGAATCGATTGAAATAAGCCATCCAAACATTTCCATGATGATCGGCTTTCATGGCATGAAGATGATTATCCATCAGTCCATCCATATCGTTCCAAAAAGCTCTTGTTTTTGTTTTGGGAGAATAGCAATAGATCCCGTAACCTTTATTGATGACCCACAAATTGCCATCCGCATCCATATCCGCCGAATGGAAATAACCGCCCTTTTCCAATAATTCATTTTTAACTAAATTGATCAAATTGATCTGACCCTTTTCAGTGAGTTGTGCAATATAATCAGCCCCGGTAGTGGCATGGAATCCATACTGAGGATTCCAAAACATATTCATGTAAGCCACTTTCGATTTTAAATCATCGTTTAATCTCTCATTGGATGCCCAATAGCCGGTTCGTTTAATCGGGTTGTAAACCAATAGCCGGTTGCCGTTGCCTAAATACATTAATGAATCATTCGCGGGCAGGACATCAGTGAATGGTATCTGATTCAAATCCTTAGGTAAAATATCGAATGGCACAAATCGCTTCTTTTCCGGGATCAATGTCCACGTTCCATTAAATGTAGAGATCATCAATTGCCCTTTATAAAACCTTATAGCATTCCAATTCTGAGGTTTATATCCCCATCGGTTGGGAATGGCATTCAGCTGCGAATACAACATATACCGGCCACTTTGAGGGTAGTAATGAATGAGCCATTGTTTATTTGTGGCTATCCACCAGGTATGATCTTTCGGGTCCTCCTCAGTCAGGTAAATGGCGCAAGAATCCAGCGCAGGAATTTTTTGAGGCAGGTTATTGGGTTTAAATACATTTTGACCCGGATTACACATAGACAGACCATTCATGGTTCCCAGCCAAACAGTTCCATTGTCATCTTCCAGCGCGGCCCAAATAAAATTGGAAGCAATACTGTATAGCAACTTATCCTGACCGGAGAGGATCACTACTTTGTTGTGATTCATGCGGTCGATGACGACGGGATCACTTCTCCAGTTTCCAAACCAAATCCGATGGGCATGGTCTTCAAGAATTGCAGACCCTGAACCTATATTCGGAATAGACCACAGAGATATTGAATCGGTCACCTTTTGGGTATTGGGGTCAAAGCAAATCAGTTGGTGATGGGTATTGTCACTCATCCACATTTGTCCAAAAGGCGATTGTGCGAGCGCTGAAACTCTTCGGTTTGCAAAAAGCGGTTGACCATTTCCATTTTTACTGTTTGTAAGGATATTTGTTTCATACTGATAATGCATGAGGCCCACTCCGGTTGCCAGCCATAATGCATGGTTTTTCTCGTCGAGCAACATGTGATTTTTAGCGAGCCAATACCATGCCGTGGAATCTTTATCGCGAGTGAGTTGTATCATCACCTGAAATTTCTTTCGCACGGTATCCAACTTATATAGCTGTACCGCTGAAGCCGCAAAAACATTTCCGACCTGATCACATTTAAGATTGTAAACCGACTTATGCAAAGCCTCTGAAGAGATCACATAGTTTGTAAACTGATTGAGCGAGGGGTTATACTTAAAAATACCGTTATCCGTTCCTCCCCAAATATTTCCATGACTATCCTCTGCTAAACAATTGACTGAATTATTGGGCAGGGTATTTTGTTGCTTGCTTCGTTGATAATTATAAAAATGAGCTCCGTCAAATCGATTCAATCCGTTTTGTGTGCCTATCCATAAAATACCTTTCCGGTCCTTCAGCAGACTAAATACAAAATTATTTTTCAGACCACGCTTTTCGTTATAATTCTGAAAAATAAATTGATCGTCCTGAGCAAAAATATTAAAGTGGCTGAGGAGGATAGCGATACATATGATATAGAGATGCTTCACCAATGCGAAAAATACTGCAATGGATAAAAATATGGCAATAAATCAAACTGAAATGTCGAAATGTGATTCTGAAATGTCGAAAATCGGTCTTTAAATGTAAATGAAGTCTACCCCGTATAATGAACGGTTTCGCCGGCATATTTCTATCGGCTGACATATAAAATCCATATCCTTACAGTTCAACCCATTCATTCGACATTTGACTAAATGATTTTTTAAAAGCACAAGTTTGAAAATCAATTTTGCTGTTACACAATGAACCATATCTCATGAGCAAAATCAAATCACCCTATACTCCATTTGATCTATTATATTTTTTAGTGGTTTTATTGACACTTTTTATATTGATCATCCTGTTAAAATAATTGGTCATATGGCCGACATATACGCATCATGATTTTACGTACACTTTTATACCGGAGGACGGATTCTCATATTTTTAATTAATAGAATAATGCCATCAGTTTCTCCATCGCATTATACATTTCAAACCGGCGCAGGTGCAGTTCAAGCAACAAATTATTCATTTCGCAAACAGATAATTTTTAACCATTGATACCTCAAACAATTTTGCATTCTAAAATAATTAATAAATGAAAAACATCTTAAACAAAACAAACATTCTACTGCTCTTACTAACCTTAACGGCTTCACTTGCAAACGCACAATGGTGGTTTGACCCATTGCAATATGGCGATGGCACAAAACGCATGACAGGTTACCGTCTGTCTGCCTGGGATTCAAATAACCTAAACTGGCAGGACGAGGATTCTTCTAACTATCAATACGGGTCGATCAACAAACCTATGCAGGTCCATCAATACGCATATAATAATGCATGGTATGATAATATGATACACAAATATATTTACGACAATGCGCAACGTATCATAGAAAAAGTGGACAGTTCGTATACCACACCTCAAGTGAGTACTAAATATATTTATACTTATGATGTCAATGGGAGATTAATTACCAAAGTGAGACAGATTCTGAACACGGCAACCCTCACATGGACCAATTATACACGCCAACAATATACCTATAGTGCAAGTGGTAAAGTCAGTCTAGAATTGACAGAATATGTCTCAAATGGAATTTGGACAAATTATGAAAGATTAATATACTACCAAAATACAGCGGACAAAGATTCGTTGACACTGGGTCAAAAATGGAATCCGTCCGGCAGTGCATGGCTTACCACAGGTAAATCCTTTTATGCATACGATGCCAATGGAAACCGGATTTCAATTTTAGAACAAAATTTCGATAATACCTTCATGGCTCTGGTCAATTACATGACCGAAATATATACATACGATGCACAATCAAAAAAGACAAGCACCTTAAGAAAACTATGGAATGGCAATAACAATACCTGGAAGAATAATTACTTTGAAAGATACACCTATAATGTTCAAGGCCTGGAAGATTCTACAATTAGGGACAACTGGGATACCATTAGCAATAATTGGGTAAAATCACACATCAAAACATCGGCATATCAAACACAGGGATGGCTGATATCGAATACCTGGTATAATTGGAATACGGCTACTAATTCTTACGTCAATAGCAACCGGCATTTGTTTACTCATGATACCCATGGATATCTCAGTAATTTTCACAATGAAATATTTAGCAGTAATTTATTATCGTGGCAACCTTACAGCAATGTCAATTTCTGGTATGAACCTAATGTCGCAACTGTGATTTCCGAAAGTGATACTGAACAATTTGCACTAAGTGTTTATCCTGTACCCAGTGCAGATGGTTTTACCATCACCATGCCCAAGGAATATAAGAAGGCGAGCATTCGGGTTTTGGACATGACCGGCAAGCTGCATATATCGATGCCACAGTTGAAAAATTGTGCCGCTGTGCAATTGGGAGATCGCTTACCTGCCGGAAACTATTTGATTCAAACAGAATGCGATGGTAAGACTTATGTCAATCAAGTAGTTAAATATTAATGGCCCTATTTCAAATTAAACGAATTCATTCGAATAATAAAGCCTGAACACTTCTCATATATCATTTGAACAAACAAAATCATCATTTCAACTGATAAAAAATGCAGTCCGCACACATAAACTTTTATCCCTTTATTCAGTAAACCAAATTTGCATCATCAACAAACAATAAAAATTAAACATCATGAACAAACTACATTTTCACCTCATTCTTTTTTTAGCCGTTTTGCTCGTCCACACACAGACATTTGCTCAAGCACCGAATCAATATAATTATCAGGGTGTAGCCCTGAATGGAAGTGGTACGCCGATTAGCAATTCGACCATTAATTTGAAATTCAGAATTTTCCAGGGAGTGACCAACGCGTATAAAGAAGAACGAGCCGTACTGACCGACAATATGGGTCATTTCTCTTGCGTCATTGGCAGCCCCGGTGCGGTTAATATCACCGGTTCACTGAACAACATCGATTGGAGCAACTATCCAAACAGTTTACAAGTAAGCATGGATGCCAGTGGAGGTACGAACTTCACGGTATTGGGCCTGGATACCTTTAAGACCGTTCCCTATGCACAATATGCCAATCGAGCCACGAAAGCAGATTCATTGATGCTTCCGTTTGAAGACACGGATAACAATACGGCATCCTTTAAGGTCACAAATACCTTATCAGGCGGAACGGCTATTTGGGGTAAAGCGACAAATATTAACCCAAATTCTGCGGGCATCATGGGAGAAGGAAACGGAGGAAGCTCCGTTGGGGTAAAAGCAACGAATACCACAGGGTTTGCCGTTTATGCTACCGGCACGCCCACTTCATTGAACCCGGTGATTTATGGACAGAGTACCGGAAGTGCGGGATCGGGTGTGAAAGGCAAGTCGGATGGTGCTGCAGGTGTAGGAGTATACGGTGAATCATTGGCCGGAAAAGGTGTGGAAGGGTATGGTAATAATGCCGGAAGTATTGGGGTCAAAGGGAGCGCTCTTGCCGGAATTGGCGTAAAAGCCTACAGCTTCTCAGGAACCGCATTAGATGTGGAAGGTAACCTGAAAATAGCCGGTGGAAATACCACCCCCGGGCTTGGCAAAGTATTGACAAGTGATGCCAGTGGTAATGCCACATGGAAATCACCGGGCAAGGTCGGATTTGTGGCAGAAAACAATAATACAATAACAGTAAACCATAATACTACGATCACAATGACCTTACAAGGTGAATTATATGATAATACAAATAGCTTAAATCTTTCGGGATCAGCTATTGACCCTAATACTTTCGTGGCACCGGTCAGCGGATTTTATCATTTTACCGCCCGATGCTTTTATTTATATCAAAGTTTAACTTACAATCTTGAGGGTGCAAATATTTGGTTCAGAGTTAATACGACCGATCTTAAAGGTATTGGAGCATCCGCCCCATTGCATATTTCCACACAAACGAAAATGCCTCTGGAACTGAACAGAGATATTCATTTAAATGCCGGAGACAAAGTAGTCGTGCGTACCAATCAAATCAATGGTGGTGGTGGATCAGCAGTACTTTGGGAAGCCTATTTCAGTGGATATTTAATTTATGAAGACTAATTATTAAACTATAAATACTATGAGAACCTATTATATTTTCATCCTGTTCCTTTGTTGTTCCTGCCCTTTGATCTCAGCATCACAAAGCATACAGAAAAAAGTGATCAGCAGTTCAGGGAAAGTAATGAGTGGGGGTGGAGCGAGCCTCAACTACACCTTCGGAGAAATGGCTGTAGCGAAATACAGCAATTCCGGAATGACTTTAGCACAAGGATTTCAACCCTATTATCTAATAATTAATACTCCCTTACCGGTGGGTTGGCTAAGCTTTGATGCGCGTTGGAAAAGTGAGCATGAGGCCATATTGAAATGGCGTTTATCGAATGAAAAAAATTGTAAAGGGTTTCACATCGAGCGCATGCAGGAGGGTGAAAAAGACTTTTCAATTGTCGGATATGTTCCAACTCAGGCAGAAAATGGTCAATCAGATATTACCACAGACTATGAGTATTACGACAATGACTATCAGAATAAAAAAACATTCTACCGCATTCGCCAGGAAGATCAGGATGGCCGTAACAGCTATAGTGAAACAAGACTTGTTTTCGGTAACGGAAGTACCGATGTAAACATTGAAATATGGCCGGTGCCTGCCAATACCACGGTTCATATCATGGTCAACGGTTTAGGAAAAAATACTCAAGTGGTCATTCTGGATATGCAAGGTAAAGTGATTAAACGATTGGAAATGCTTCAAAATAATCATATTGAATTAAATGGATTGGCAGCAGGTATGTATATCGTACAAGTAGCCAATCAGCCGGGGGTTTCCCAGAAAATAATCGTTCAATAGTGCGTACCGTTATAAAATGCGATAACCCCTCCCCTTCAACCTAAAAAGCGTCTTTATACAAGACGCTTTTTAGGTTTAAGCAAGCGAAAGAAAATGGCTGAAGAGGGATTACCACCAATCGTCTGTAATGACCATTTCTTTCTATAAACCCAAAACCAAATTTTATCCTTCCTTGCTGTACATTTGCGTCCTATGACCATTGAGCAATTGAAAGTGATGCGGGAAAGAGTAGCCGCCTTGGGTACCTTTCTGGCTGTTGGCGAAAAACAAGACCGAATCAATAATGATAAACAACTCAGTCTTTCGCCCGGATTCTGGGACGATAATGCCCGTGCAACCGCCATCCTAAAAGAAATAAAAACCAATAGCTATTGGGTTGATCTGTACAAAAGCGTGGAAACGGCTGTCGAAGATTTTGCCGTTTTGTTTGAGTTTTGGAAAGAAGGCGAAGCCACGGAAGAGGATGCACGCCAAGCCTATGATCATGCCATACAGGCTATCGATGAATTGGAATTTAAAAGTACCCTCAACGGACCGGAAGATGAAATGCCTGCAGTGATGACCATCAATTCAGGTGCGGGTGGTACGGAAAGTCAGGACTGGGCCGAAATGTTGTTGAGAATGTACCGCATGTATGGCGAGAAGAACGGATTTAAAGTGAGTGAGATCGATGTGCAGTGGGGCGATGGGGCCGGCATCAAACAAGCGACCATAGAATTTGAAGGACCTTTTGCGTATGGCTTACTCAAATCGGAAAACGGGGTGCATCGATTGGTGCGCATCTCCCCTTTCGATTCGAATGCCCGCCGACATACTTCTTTTGCTTCGGTTTTCGTTTATCCGCTCGTGGATGATACCATCGAAATTGAAGTGAACCCGGCGGATTTGGAATGGGAGTTTTTCCGCAGCGGCGGTAAGGGCGGACAAAATGTAAACAAGGTAGAAACGGCGGTCAGGCTGAAACATATTCCGAGTGGCATTATTGTAGAATGTCAGCAGTCGCGCACACAAGGCGAGAACCGTGAAAAGGCTTTGAAAATGTTAAAGTCTCAACTCTATGAAAAAGAATTGCAGCGACAAGAAGAGCTCAAGAACAAAACGAATAGCAGTAAGAAAAAGATCGAATGGGGATCCCAGATTCGTTCCTACGTCTTTCACCCGTATAAAATGATTAAAGATCATCGTACAGATTATGAGGTGGGCAATATCGGTCCGGTGATGGATGGTGATATCAATGGATTTATAAAAGCCTATCTCATGTTAGGCAGTACTATGGAAAATGAGTAGTTTTACAAATAAACAAGCCCTTGCGTAAATTCCTTTTGATATTGATTTGTTTGAGCACAGGTTATTCCTTGTCGGCTCAGATACAAGGTTTTTATGACGGCAAAAAGGTGACCGCGAACTCCGTCAAATATTATCGGGCGCCCAAACATTCCACTTTTCTTTCATTTAGTTTCGGATTGAGTAATTATCTCGGTGACCTTGGTGGCAATACCGGTATCGGAAAGAAATTTTTTTACGACAATAATTTTAAGAAAAATACTTTCTTCTACGGATTTTCAATTTCCCATTTGAGAAGAGACGCGGTTGGGTTTAGATTGAATTATACGGCCGGAAAAATTGCCGGCAGCGACCATGATGCCGCCTATCGTAACGAAACAGACGATGCCTATTTTCGATACAAACGCAATCTGGATTTTAGAAGTAAAATATCGGAATTGAGTTTGTTGCTGGAAGTCTATCCGTTCAAATTTGCCTCAGCACAAACGGCGCTGCATCGCTGGAATGTGCAACCCTATTTATTGGGCGGTATTGGATTGTTTTCATTCAACCCGCAGGGCTCTTACTTTGATGAACTTGCCGATGATTATGTATGGGTCGATTTAGCCCGGCTGCATACCGAAGGTCAAGGAATGAATGCTTATCCCGACCGGAAACCATATGCTTTAACACAAATGAATCTGCCGTTTGGTTTTGGGGTTCATTATGATTTAGGATTGAAGACTTCGCTCAGTTTGGAATTTGTCGGGCGTAAACTGTCGACCGATTATCTGGATGACGTGAGTACAACCTTTATTGATGCTTCTTTATTTGATCAACATTTAAATGAAGAAGATGCTGCCCTGGCGAAAATTATTTATAATAAAAGTAACCTCATCGATCCGGACCATCCTTATCGTGCCGGCGAACAAAGAGGCAATCCGGCGAATAACGATTTCTATTATTCTTTCAATCTAAAATTTTCAATCAAGATCAGTAAGATGAAAATTCCATTCATTAAAAAGCATTATAAATTTGATGATCGTGAAATTTGTGATTAAATCATTTTGCGGATATGGTGTACTGACCTTGATCCTCGTTTTCATGTTTCAGATCAGTTCCTTTGCTCAGTATTATGCTGCTGAATTAGCGAAACACCGTGAACATTACAAATCCGAATTTCTGACCGATGAGAACAGTCCGCTGAAACAGAATGATTTAGAATATCTCCGGTTTTATGCGGCCAATCCCGGCTATATCGTGAATACTTCTTTTACCCGAATCAATGATAGTATTGGATTTGATATGCATACGCATAACGGTGTGATCAAGAAGTATTTTGTATATGGTTATGTTACCTTTCGATTGAAGAACACCGATTGTAAGCTGTATATCTATCAGAGCCAAAAACTGATGACCAAGAAAGGATTTGAAGATTACCTCTTTATTCCTTTTACCGATGAAACGAACTACAAAGAAACTTTTGGCGGGGGAAGATATTTGGATTTTAAGATGAGTGATATTTTCAAGGACAAACTCATCATCGATTTCAACAAAGCTTACAATCCCTATTGTGCGTTTAAAGAAGGTTATGCCTGCCCCATTCCTCCGAAAGAAAATGATCTGAAGATCAGCATTGAAGCCGGGGAGAAATTATTTGGGAAGGAATAAGGTGATAGGAACTATTTACAAAGTCATTTGGGCGGCAGACACGCTTTCCGCTGCAAGTCCTCGGTCCTCCTGCGTCGTCCCTGCGGGCTTTCCGCTGCAATCGTTGCCGCTCGCGTTCAGCCCGATCACTCGAGTTCACTTTGAAATATAGCCACAAAAAAAGCCTCCGTAAAGGAAGCTTATTAAGAGGGAGGATGATGGGGCTCGAACCCACGACCCTCAGAACCACAATCTGATGCTCTAACCTACTGAGCTACACCCTCCATGAATTGGAGTGCAAATATAGGGTTTCTTATGAATTGAGAAAGAAGTTATTGATCAAAATTATAGATCTTCCAGAAATCAAGCAGAGAAGCCTTTTCAGCGTCATTCAAAACGGGCTTGTCGTAATGTCCCTTAGCTTGTTTCTGTCGAAAGGCTTCATAAATCGTCACCGCACAGGCTACAGAAATATTTAAAGACCGAATGATACCTACTTGGGGAATAATGAAATTTCCATCACAGTAGGACAAAGTTTCTTCACTGATTCCATCCACTTCATTGCCGAAGACGAGCGCCACCGGCTCCGTTAAATCAAGGTCGTATAAATCTTTTGCTCCTTCTGCCAGGTGGGTTGAATAGATTTTTGAATACCGTTTTCTGACTTCGCTCATACATTCGGCAACATCGTCGAATTGGTGAGCCATCACCCATTTCCATGCTCCGGAACTGCTTCTGAACCCCCAACGTTTATGTCGAGGCACCCGAGTGGTAATCACAAATATTTCCATAATACCCACCGCGTCGCAGGTACGCATGACCGCAGAGATATTGTGCGGATCGGTTACATTCTCCAGAATCACGGTGAGATCCTTTTGCCTGCTTGCCAATACGGCCTCAACCCTTTGTTTACGTTCCGGTGTCATTTTTTAGAAGATTATCAAAGTCAAGTTGCGAAAGTAATTCAAGCGCGTAATTTTGCATCTATGCCCGGAAAAATTTCTATCCTTACTTTCTTCTTCCTTATTCTTTTGACATTCCTCATTGGTGCCGGCAAAGCAGATCAAACCCCTATGACGAAAGAACGATTGGGCAAGAAACTCTTCTTTGATCCGATACTTTCCTCGGACCGAAGCATCAGTTGTGCCTCCTGCCATAAACCCGAACTCGCCTTTGCTGACAGTACGGCTTTTAGTACCGGTGTGATGGGCAGAAAAACAGCAAGGAATACCCCTTCCATTATGAATATGGCCATGCGGGATTTACTCTTTTGGGATGGGCGGGCACCAAGTCTCGAAGCTCAGGTTGTATTCCCGGTCGAAAACCCGAATGAAATGAATTTGCCTTTTGCAGAGGCGGTACAAAGAATTAAAGCTGATCAAACATATCGTCAATTGTTTTTGAAAGTGTACAAGAGACTACCCGATAGTGCTGATATTGTAAACTGTATTGCGGCCTATGAACGAAGTTTGGAGACTGACCAAACCCCGAGTGATCGTTGGCTCAATGATGTACCGGGAGCGATGACGGCTCAGCAGATTCGCGGAAGGGAATTATTCACCAGCGATCGTACGCGATGTTTCGATTGTCATTTTACGCCTGACTTTACCTCGGATGAATTTCGCAATATTGGCTTATTCAATGGCCGCGAATTGAATGACAGCGGACGATACCGCATCACAAAAAATCCGGAGGACATCGGAAAATTTAAAATCCCGGGATTACGTAATGTAGCAATGACCGCTCCCTATATGCATAACGGCCAATTCAAAACCTTGCGCGAAGTGATTGATTATTACGACGACCCGGCAGGCAAAATACACGGCAGCATCGGAAGAGATACCATACTTCCGGTAAAAATCGGGCTGACTGAACAAGAAAAACAAGATCTTGAATCTTATCTGCAAGCCTTGACTGATGACCGTTTCAGCAAAAAACGTAAAAAATAGTTTTGCTATTTCCGAAAAGTGGTCGTACACTTGCAACAGAATAGCACTCAGTCTCTCGCTTTATATTTTCAAACAAGCGATCTGAACTGCTTCATCTAAATTTCCACTTATTTATTTGTACCTACATTGTTCGTTCCTAACGAAAAACATTACCGAATATGAATTATGACATCATACAACTGAACGATATGATCGTTCCTGAGCTGCTTGACGTAGCCGAAAAATTATCCGTTACAGATACCAAAGGCCTCGAAAAACAAGCCCTCATTTACAAAATTTTAGATGCTCAGGCATTAAGACCCTTGCCTAAAGAAGTTAACGCAGAAGCAAAAGCAAAGCGTGGACGCAAACCTGCAGGCAAGAAAGAAGAATCCGAAGCTAATGTGGAAGAAGTGACCGCTGAAGATGAGGTTGAAAAAACCATAGCTTTGGCTGATGCTCAACAAAAGGCTAAGAGAGGTCGTAAACCGGCCGCAAAGTCTGCTGAAAAGGCAGCACCTGCAGAAAAACCGGCGAATGTTGAAAAAGTAACATCAACAGAAAAAGCAGCTCAGGCAAAACCTGCCGAAAAGCCGGCCGAAAAGCACCGCCATCAGGAAACGACTGCTAAGGTATCAGAACCTGTAACGCCTCTCGAAAAACCTAAGGCTGAGTCGGCAGAAATTAAAGATAAACCCGCACACAATCCGGAACATCGCAAGCCTGTACATAAACATGAAAAACAGGAGCCGCGCAAGCCGCATCCTCATCCAAGGACAAACGAACAGAAACCGGCGACTTCCAACAACGAAGCACCTCAACAGGAAAGAAGAGATATCCCTCGCGAGAAACCGGCTCCTTTTGCAGAAATAGAATTAAATATTAAGCGTCCGCAACATCCAAAACAAGCGCCATTCGGCGAGATGGATTTGGGAAATAAAAGACCATCTGCAAATAAAATGGTTTTGGAATTTGATGGACTGATCGATACCGAAGGGGTATTGGAAATGATGCCTGATGGTTATGGTTTCCTCCGGTCGAGCGATTACAATTATTTAAGTTCACCGGATGATGTGTATGTATCTCACAGCCAGATCAAGGTATTTGGTTTAAAAACCGGAGATACCGTCACCGGTGTGGTTCGACCGCCTAAGGAAGGTGAAAAGTATTTTGCTTTAACCAAGGTGAATACCATCAATGGCAAATCGCCGGAAGAAGTTAGAGATCGCGTTCCATTTGATTATCTGACACCTTTATTTCCATATGAAAAATTAAATCTTTGCACCACTCCGAATAATTACAGTACCCGTATCATGGACTTGTTCTCCCCTATCGGGAAAGGACAACGCGGTCTCATTGTGGCCCAACCAAAAACGGGTAAGACCATGTTGTTGAAAGAAGTGGCAAATGCAATTGCGGCCAATCATCCTGAATGTTATCTGATGATTGTATTGGTGGATGAGCGTCCGGAAGAGGTGACCGATATGGAACGCAGTGTAAAAGCAGAAGTGATTTCCTCAACCTTTGATGAACCGGCTGAGAAACATGTAAAAGTTTCGACCATTGCCTTACAAAAAGCCAAACGTTTGGTAGAAGTCGGACATGATGTCGTCATTTTATTAGATAGTATCACCCGTTTGGCAAGGGCTCATAACACTGTGGCTCCTGCATCCGGAAAAGTATTGAGCGGAGGTGTGGAAGCGAATGCAATGCAAAAGCCGAAGCAATTTTTCGGAGCTGCCCGTAAAATCGAGCATGGCGGATCGTTGACCATCTTAGCTACGGCGTTAATTGATACCGGTAGTAAAATGGATGAGGTGATCTTTGAAGAATTTAAAGGAACCGGTAATATGGAATTGCAGCTTGATCGCCGACTGGCTAACAAGCGCATTTATCCGGCTATTGATATTGTTGCATCTTCTACGCGTCGCGATGATCTTTTGCACGATAAAGATGTGATGAACAAACTCTATATCCTGCGTAAACATTTAGGAGATATGAACCCTGAAGAAACCATGAATTTCATTCTCAATCAAATGCGCAATACCAAGAGCAATGAAGAGTTTTTGGCAACGATGAATAAGTAATTGAGTACTTAGTACTAAGTATTAAGTAAATATCACAATAAAGAAATGGCTGACCTTAAAAGAAGGTCAGCCATTTTTGTTGATTGTTGGATTATTTTATTATATCAAAATAGACGGAATTTCAAATATTCATTTTCGTTGGAATCAAATAGGTATGGACATAAAAAAACTGTCCGGATTTCCCGGACAGCCTATCAGTTTAAAACTAGAAGGATCATTTCGACCTCTTTCGACTTAATACTTTCTACTTAATACTAGAACTGCTCCATACCGGAGAAGAAGAAACTCCCTTCGATGATGGCATTTTCGTCGCTATCACTTCCATGAACCGCATTCTCGCCAACGCTTGTTGCATAGAGTTTACGGATGGTTCCTTCGTCGGCGTTGGCCGGGTTGGTTGCTCCAATCAAAGTTCTGAAATCGGCAACAGCATTGTCTTTCTCCAAAATGGCAGCTACGATATGGCCGCTACTCATGAATTCACACAATTCGCCATAGAAAGGACGCTCCTTGTGTACTTCATAAAATTTACCTGCGGTCTCCATCGATAATTTGGTCATTTTCATAGCCTTGATACGAAAACCTGCATGATTGATCATGGCCAGGATGGCACCGATATGTCCGGCCTTTACTGCATCCGGTTTGATCATTGTGAATGTAATGTTCGACATAATAATTATTATTTTTTAGGCCGCAAATGTAATCTGATACCGAGTAAATTTCTACACTCTTTGATATCGAATACATTTTATTAACTTTCTACGCATGAAGTTTATTTGCGTTTAGACATTTGAGGACGAGTCATGTTTTGCCCTATTCCCTCTCCGATTGGGCGACCGGCTTCGATCGGATAGAGATATTTCCCTTTGTTCTCCTCTTCTTTCTCAACTTCAGGCACCACGCGATGTGCATTCGCAAAATCGTCCTGACGTATACCGGTCACTTGCCAACTAATTTCGACATTCGGCTTGTCGGATCGTATTGCGAATTGATGATTCGCAATTTTCTCGGCGATCCATACTTGAGCAGGCTGACCGATACAAGTCAATTGATAACGAAAATCGCGATTGAGGGCATCAAAATAATCGGGCAAAACCACCAACGCATATCCATTAGCATCTGTGGTGATATTACCGTTATAAATATTCATCATATCCGGGCTCTCCACAAAACTATGGTAGAGGTATTTGTTTGCCGGGTCTAATGGATGATCAATGAGAAAAGTGCCGCTTCCTTTTGACACACTCCCGGTTACGGCCAAATTGCCCACGACACCCACTTTACCGTTGAAGTAACCGGCATAACTATTAGCTGTGGCTCCTGTGCTATTCACATCACCATATACACCTACATTTACCGTACCATTTTCAGCCAGAGCATATAAACCATATTTAGAGCCCAGATTTCCGGTAGTATCAGAATGAGCATAAGCTGCAAGACCGTAGGTATCGCCACGTCCGGCGCCTTCCGCACTTCCACCATATACAGAAAAAGTACTGGCACATTTTGCGAACCCTGAGAGCCCCAGATAGCCGCCTTCTCCATAGACCCCTATGCCATAATTATCTGTCAATGATGGTTGCGACTTTCCATATAATGCGATATGATCATCTATCGTTGTTCCGGTATATTCAGCCCTTATGACGCCTTGTGTATGATCGGATCCGCTACCATTGACCACCTGTACGTAAGCATCCGAGCCGGTGACATTCAAGGGAGCGGTTGGTGTGAGGGTACCGATACCCACATAACCATTTGCTGCAATCAATACATCTGTCGTATTGTTTGTACCTAATCCCAGGGTACTATTTTCCCTATTGATCATACTGGCAGCATTGCCGGTGGTGCGGATATCCAAACCATCGGTGATGGTATGTCCTGTAGTGGCATTGGTAATTTTTAACGTATCTCCTGTGGCCGTATGATTAATGTGTACATTACCGGCCGGTGTTGCTCCTCCGCCAAGACCTAAATTCTCCGTCGTAAAATCGGCGTGGAATTTTATTTTCGTTCCGGATGTTTTAGTTATAGCGATACCAACATTACCACCGGAGCTTATCAGAAAGCGACCATTACCATCATTTTGCGTTAGGCCATTATTTCCAAAAGCTAAAAGATTCGCATTGGGATATAATGATGAACCTCCATAATTTCCCGTGACAGCCGTTCCATATTTTGTAAATGTAGAATAAGCACTGGAGTTATCATTAAACATCAGGAAACGACCTGAGCTTCCGGAGTTCGCATTTTCCATGCGCACATGATTGACCTGAGTGGCAGAATTCGAATAGATATGCAAGCGATTGGTGGCGCTGGAAGAAGCCGGAGATCCGATGATGACGGTGTTCCCGTTGTCTTGCACCTGAGAATTATAAATCGTATTGGCGGCGGTAAATTTGGGAAGAAAGTTTGTGGTTCCTGTACCTGTGGCTGATGTAGACACTGTACCGGAACGGGTTTTTCCTGAACCATCAGACAGTTCACGGGCGATACCCGCTTGATTGGCAAAGATGGCATAGGGTACACTGAGCAATTGGGTGGTGCCGAGCAATTCAAACTGATTACCACCCTTGGGATCAATTTTAACTTGAATGTATTGATTGCCGGATTCCCATTTAACTGATTTCATATTACCGCTTACCACATTCCCCGCTCCGATTTGTAAGTTATAGAGTCCGTAAGCATTGGTGGTGACATATTGTGTTTCTGCGTATTGTGGTTGAAGTGATTCTGCATTCTCCAAAATTGACAAATGAAGATGTATCGTTTGATTCGATATAGGTTGCCCGCTTACATTTCGTGCAACACCCTGATAATTAAACAAATAAGGCGACTGGGCCTGAACTTGATTCCAAAAAAGCAGGACAATTGATAAAACTAAAGAGGATTTAAACTTGTTCATAAAAGAAAAATTTCCATAAAGGTAAAAATCTCTGAATAGCGATGATAACGAATTCGCTCAAGAAGGAATTTGTGAAGACGAATTATAAACTCTGATAAGAATTTAACATGGATAAAAAATAAAAAGAGGCTGCCTATTCGGCAGCCTCTTTCAACATTGAGCTATTGATTATCGCTTAGAGTTGCGATCCGATTCGGTCAATGGTTTGGTTAAAGGAGCAGGTGCCGGAGATGCCATCACGGGTCTTTCTGACTCAGATAACAAGACTGGTTGAACTGAAACCGGTGATGCAACCAATGGTGTACTTTGCTGACGATTCAATTCCTGAGTCGAAGTTACATTTGCCTTCACAGCATTTGCTTTCGGTGTACCGGGTTGTTGAATGTTCTTGTCTGCATTACCTGTAGAAGCATGATTGACTTGTGCCGGAACAGGTGTTGTACCTGAAACACTTGGATGATTAACCTGTTCTATGGGCTTTTCTACCGGAGCAGGTTCCATCACGATAGGAGAAGCCTGATATCCTGCGACCTCTTTGCGAACAAATTTCTCTTGAGGAAGAGGAATAGGTTGTGCATTCGGGTTGCGAACATAATTCTCTGTTGGAAGCGGAATGGGTTTGGCATTTGGGTTACGTTGGTATTTCTCTTCCGCCGGCATAATGGTAACCCGCTTAACAGGAACGCTATTGGTTTCCTTACTTACTAGAGACTCATCAATGCCCATTGTAACATTGGTATTTTGGGAAGGAAGAGTCCTAGATGGTGAAGAAATAATAGTATTATCCGAAATTTGAGTTATTCCATTAACAATTTGCGGCTTAGTATTTGCTTGACCTTCAGAGATTGATTTATCTCCTTGCTGAGCAAAAACAGGCGATACCAAAACACAAAGACCGAAACTGAACATAGATGTCATTATTATTTTTCGATTCTTCATTTTGTTGTTTTTATTTTATTAAAGTTAAAAATATCATATAGAATTAACGAACCAAATGTCCACTAAAACTCATTTCCAGACTGTTATTACTAACTGTGATAGAGCCACCGGAGAAATTACCCAACTCCACTTTAATCACATCACCTGCTACCAATTTTACTGTTACTGAATTTTGGATACTCCATTGTGCTGTGGTTGAAGGTTGTGCACGAAGAATAGTCCCAGGCAGAAATGATCCATTTTTCATTAGACCAATACGGCACTGGCTAGTGCCACCCCCAGCAGTCATTACAGCACCAAAATTGAATTGATACAATCCATCAATTGGCGCTGTAAATTCGCCGGTTGTATTATTATAACTTCCCGACTCATCAAAATCTTCTGTACCGTATATTAATGTTACAACACCGCTAGCAATGGTACCAGCAGAGCAGGAATTGGCTAAAAATCCTACAGCACCTTGCCAAGAACCTGTACCTGTGCTATTAGAAACCAAGACCTTACCATTACCCTGATTACCATCTACAATTTTGATAGGTCCCTGACTCCATACTCCATAACCGGAAGAAGAACCATAAACACCAATATCCGTTGTAGTTGGCACAGCAGTTCCGCCAAAAGCGATTCCCGCAACACCGGCACCAAAACCGAAATTTGGCTGACGACCTAATACAGCGATTTGTTGAGAAGAACCACTATTTGTTACCGCTAAAAATGCCGTATCATTTGAAGTTTCCACATGCAATTTAGTCAATGGTGAAGAAGTACCAACACCGACACGTCCTAATGCAGACGCATTAACATTCATGGTATTATTTCCTAAATAACTGCTACCATCGTAATTAAACATGTTCGTACCGAAACCGGTCATTACATCACCGCCAAAATAGTTCAAGAACAATGTATTAAACCCTGATACACCATTTTTGGATTGGATTTCATTGTCATCTAAGGTAACGTGAAAACCAGTAGCATTACCGATATTAACTATGCCATCGGTAGTACTACTTGAATTCAATGTGGTATTTTGAACTTCAAGAGGAACACTAGGATTAGAAGTAGCGACACCCACATTTCCTGTGTTATCATCAATGATCATAGCCGGTGTATTACCAGGTCCAAAAACATTTGGAGCAAAAGCGAGTTGACCTGCAGCATTTTCTTCGACTACAAAGCCATCAGCGCCATTGTCAAATGTGATTGAAGGAGTGGCTGTATTCAAGTTTAATGCACTTGAACCAAAATTAAAACTACCAATTGAAACATTACCTGAGGCATTAATGTTCATACGGTCTGTATTGTTAGTACCAAAATATAATGCATCGTTTTCCATGTTGGTGATCGACGCTGAAGTACCGGCAGTGCGAATTTCCAAACCATCGGTGGCAGTATGTCCTGATCCGCTGTTTGTAATTTTCATCGTATCACCCGGTGTATTTGAGTTGATATGGACATGTGTAGCCGGTGCCGCATTTCCACCTATTCCGACAAAACCGGAAGTAAAGTCAGCATGGAATTTCAAGGTTGTACCTGTTGTTTTTGTAAGAGCGAGCCCAATATTACCGCCAT
The DNA here is from genome assembly GCA_016786845.1 of Chitinophagaceae bacterium. Classification (GTDB taxonomy): domain Bacteria; phylum Bacteroidota; class Bacteroidia; order Chitinophagales; family Chitinophagaceae; genus OLB11. The sequence goes on from JAEUVB010000013.1 coordinate 24,561, forward strand.
TCGTCATCAAGAAACGACCGTTTCCATCATTGGCAACGCTTCCATTGTTTCCAAAAGCCAAAAGATTTGCGTTAGGATATAAGGGGTTACCACCATAATTGCCGGCAACACCGGTACCATATTTAGTAAATGTTGCGTACGAATTCGCACCGTCGTTCCCCATGTAGAAACGACCAGTACCTCCTGCATTTGCATTTTCCATACGTACATAGGTTTGCTGAACCGCATTGTTGGTATAGATGTGCATGCGATTGTTAGCACTTGAACTAGCCGGTGAACCAATGATGACTGTATTTCCATTATCAGTAATTTGAGAGTTGGTAATGGTGTTACCAGCACTTGTAAATTTAGCGAGCTTGTTCACGTCACCGGTTGTACCAGCAGCAGTAGACACTGTCCCAGCTCTTGTTTTATCGGTACCATTGGCAGTTTCACGAGCTACACCTGCCTTGTCGGCATAGATAGCATAAGGCACACTCAGCAGTTGAGTGGTACCGGCATCTACATAGTCTGTACCGCCTTTAGGGTCGATGGCTACGCGGATATATTTGTTCCCGGTTTCCCATTTCACGTTTTTCATTTCACCGCTAATGGCAGTACCGGCTCCGATTTGGAGGGTATACAATCCAAATTCATTGGTGGTCACGAGCTGAGTTTCTTCATACTCAGAAACCGTTGCATCAATTGTAGGGAGTACCGACAATTTGATGGCTAATTGTTGCTTGGCAACCGGATTACCTTTAGCATCACGGGCTATCCCCTGATAATTAAATTTTTGAGGTGCCTGTGCATAGGCCATGCTTCCCATCAGGAGCATCAGCAATGTAAACAGAAGTTGAATGTTTGATTTCATGTTTTGTTTTTTAAGTGTTTAAAAAAAGTTGAAGGTTTTAAAAGTTAAAGGTGGTGCAAATAATCAGCAGATTTATTTAGAGCTGAAGGTTTTGCACCCTTGGTTAATTCATTTTTTGAATTTTGAACGAATAAGTTTGTGCATTTCCATCTTTACCCGGCTTGCGAATCATCAGGTAGTATGAACCCTGGGCTAACGCATGCAAATCGAGGCTAAATTTATTTGCCCCTGCTTTTTGTTGTTCGGTTCGGCTTAATACCACTTTCCCGGTCGCATCAAAAAGCTGATAAGAGAAGTCAGCGTTGAGTGTTTCCAGGGTTTCAATGAATAGGATGTTGTCAGTAGGATTAGGATAAACTTTGATCTGATCTGCGAGATCATTCATTGTTGTATTTCCGGGGTCTGCGTTGGCTCCGCTACCTGAGCCAATAGGTTGTAACAATCCCTGTGTTACGATCAGGTTGCCGCTGTGTGCTGTGCTGACCACAGTCATTTCGCCAATCGAATAATCAAAGGTCATCCCGTTGATTTTTGCTGAATGTCCTGCGACATTCAGTGTCGATTGCGAAAAAGCTGTACCGGCCATCATCGAGAACGCAGCAAACAATGCTGTGCGGATGAGTGTTGGGTTTTTCTTCATGTAATATAAATTTTTACAAAAGTCACCAAATAAAACGACATCAAAATATGACATTTATCAAATGGTCAGACTCAATGAGTATTCGGTCGATTTGGGCTGAAAATTGGCGAAAGTGTTTGAACATATAAATCGCATTTCAATATCTTACTATCCGGGTATAAAAAAAGGCTACCCGAGAGGTAGCCTTTTTGAGTAATGAAAATGAAATTTTATCGTTGACCGGCCAATTTCAAACCATTCCGGTTAGAATGTTGAGGCTGTTGTGGTTTCCAGTTTTCTTTTGCCTTTTGTTCTGCATCCTGATGGATTTGATCTTGCAATTCCTTTTCAGCCAGATCGCGGGCGTGATCGGCAGGTGTTGGAAGATTTCTTACATTTGCCGAAAGATTTCCTTTAGGCCCAACACTTTGCGTAGCAGGTTTGCCGAATAATTCAGGATGTAAATAATATCCTTTGTCTGCCGCAGATTTTTCCAACTCAGGTACCACTCTGTTTGCGTTGGCCCAAGCATCCTGACGAACACCGGTTACCTGCCAACTCACTTTTACGTTAGGTTGACTGGTTTGAATCACGAATTGATTGGCAGTAACTTCTTCTTTAATAATTGCCTGAGCAAAAGTACCTATGACAGTCAACTGATATTTGAAGTCTTTGTTTTCGGCTTCAAAATAGGATGGGAGGCTTACAATCGCAAAACCATTGGCATCAGTTGTAATGTTTCCGTTATAGACATTCATCATGTCCGGACTTTCAACGAAGCTATGGATCAGGTACTTGTTTTCCGGGTCTTGCGGGTGATCAATTTTGAAAGTACCACCTGATTTGGAGAGGTTACCTAAAACGGATACATCACCTTGGAAAAATCCGGCATAGCTATTTGCTGCCACAGGAGCATAACCCATCACTGCATAATTATAAGTTGCATTTAACGCTTCGCCATAGGTTCCGACATTCCAATAGTTTGGCGTGTTGATCGCACTCCCTGCAACACCGATATTAGAATGTACAAACATTGCAGAATTTGTCATGCTACTTTTACCCATCACGCCAATGGCCTCTTTGTATCCAAAAAATCCACCGATAAATGAAGTTTGACTTGCACTTGCACTATCTGCTTCGCCATATACCCCGGTTTGCTTTCCTTTAAAATAACCACCTGTGACATTCCCCGGCTGTAAGGAAAAGAGATTAGCGTATACACCATAGTTATTGGCGCCACCAGAGGCATAGGCATAAAGTCCATACTTATTACCAACCCCTATTGCAGTATTATAACCTGCACTTGCCTGCATTCCATAACTGCTATTATCCGAATTAGCCAGTCCACGGACACCGGTATTTCCGCCACCACTGCCTCCTAATGATGAATATCCATTCACACCAAAATATCCTCCTTCGCCCTCAAGACCTATACCCCAAAATGAATTTGGATCGGGGACCGAACGGCCAACCATTCCTCTATGATCACTGACATTAGATCCTAAATATTCAGAACGAAGTATTCCATTGAAAATTCCATTATTGCTATTTGATGTAAAATGACCGGCGGTATCAAATTCAGTATTGATATTCAATTGTGCATTACCAATTGAACCTAAAATATTTCCCATTCTACCGGAAGTCAAATCGATATGAAAACCATCACCGACTGCATTCATTAAAGAAAGTGTATTGAGGGTCGTTCTGAAAACTGAGGCTACATCATTTGGAGAACTGCCCCAATTCCAAGTTCTCACTTTACTGCTATCTCCCATAACCATACCCATAAATGTATTCTCTCCTTCTGCTCTGGTGAGGGTTAAATAATTGTATTGTCCTGAATAAGGCTGATGAAAATTATTCATAAACATACTTGGTGTATAATTCGCCGAACTGCTTTCGTAGTCCGTTAAGTTATCTCGGTTATACATTCTGCGTCCCAAAGAATCTATAATCATTCTGGTCAAGTTATTTGTACCTAAAGAAAGCGAGCTGTTTTCGCGATTGATCACAGTTGCCTTATTGGCAGTCATACGAATTTCCATACCATCCGTTGCGGTGTGACCTGTGTTTGAGTTTGTTATTTTCAAAGTATCACCACTCACATTATTATTGATATGAACATTGGAAGTTGGTGCGGCGTTACCACCGATTCCAACATTACCGGATCCAAAGTCAGCATGAAATTTTAAAGTGGTACCGGATGATTTTGTGATGGCCAATCCGATATTACCTCCGTTGGTTATCAGGAATCGGCCGGTGCCATCATTGGCTACGGAGCCGTTGTTTCCAAAGGCTAACAAATTGGCATTGGGATACATGGCATTACCTCCATAATTACCTGCGACACCATTACCATATTTCGTGAAAGTAGCATAGGAATTTGCTCCATCATTGGCCATCAAGAATCGTCCCTGCGCACCGGTATTTGCATTTTCCATGCGTAAATAAGTTTGTTGAGTAGCATTGTTGGTGTAGATGTGCATTCGATTATTTGCACTAGAGCTTGCAGGTGTACCAATAATTAATGTATTACCATTGTCCCACAATTGAGAGTTGGCAATGGTATTGGGGGCTACGAATTTGGGTAGGTAATTGGTAGTTCCTGTTCCGGCCGCGGAAGTTGAAACAGTACCTGCACGAGTTTTACCTGTGCCATCTGCAGTTTCACGAGCGATCCCTGCTTTATCGGCATAGATGGCATAGGGTACACTGAGCAATTGTGTGGTACCGGCATCGACATAATCTGTACCACCTTTAGGATCGATAGCTACACGAATATATTTATTACCCGTTTCCCATTTCACCGATTTCATTTCACCATTAACGGCGTTTCCTGCTCCTATTTGGAGTGTATACAAACCAAATTCATTGGTTGTTACGAGTTGTGTTTCCTCGTATTCAGATACAGTTGCATCTATAGTTGGGAGTATCGATAATTTAATCGCTAATTGTTGTTGTGCAACAGGATTGCCCTTCGCATCACGGGCAATTCCCTGATAGTTAAACTTTTGAGGTGCTTGTGCAAAGGCAGTGCTTGCTCCTAAAAGAAGGAAAAGTAAGGTCAGTAAGTTTTGAATGTAAGATTTCATATGACATGGATTTAATTGTTTAAAAAAAAAGAGTGTATGGATTGTCTGAAAAGAGAACAATTGACCATACACCCATTGATACTAAAAAATAATATGACTAATTCAGCTTCTGAATTTTAAAAGAATAATTTTCTAATTTACCATCTTTAGCCGGTTTACGAATCATAAGATAGTAAGAGCCCTGAGCCAATGATTGCATATCCAAACGGAATTTATTGACACCTGCCTTTTGCTCTTCAGTGCGTTTGAGTACAACTTTTCCGGTTGCATCAAATAGTTGATAATCGAATTCTGCACTCAGAGTTTCTAAAGTTTCAATAAATAAAATATTACTGGTCGGGTTGGGGTACACTTTAATTTGATTGGCCGTTTCATTCAAGGTATTATTCCCGGGATTCGTGTTTGCATTTTGCCCGGAACCGGTAGGTTGCAATAAACCTTGAGTGACAATCAGATTGCCGTTTCTTTCAGTGCTCACTACTGTCATTTCGCCAATGGAATAGTCAAAGGTCATTCCATTAATTTTAGCTGAATGGCCGGTTACATTCAAAGTAGTTTGTGCAAATGAATGACAGGAAATCATCATGACTCCTGCGCAAATTGCAGAACGAAGAATAAGTGTGTATTTCATATGATTTAATTTTACGTAAATATAAGAATCTTAAAGATTATTTTTTTAAAAATGATAAGTATCAGTCATTAATTTTCAAACATTAAAAATCATTAGGGAGATAAAAAAACCGCTCTACACGAGAGCGGTTTTATGTTTATTTCAATTGATTATCTGTTTTGCGGATATGCAGGCGAGTTTATTGAAGGTAACGCGGCAGGTTTAGCCTGATAAGCATTTTCAGCAGCTCTTCTTTCTGCCTTAGCCTTTTCCTCTTGTTGCTTTTGCTTGGCCTGTGTTGATTCAATCTCAGCCAAATAAGCAGGATCTGAACTTGAATGCGCTTGCTGATGATCAGATTCGTAACTAACGCCAAATTCTTTAGATTTACCATAAGCTTCTGGAACCATATACTTACCACGTAAATCCTGTGGTTTCATTTCTTCGATGACAATTGGATACTTTTGAGCAGTGGCATCATGGCGAACCCCACTTACCTGCCAACTTACTTTTACATTGGGTTTGCTGGTACGGATTTCAAATGAATTATTCGACACCTCACGGGTCACTTTAGACATCACAAAATCGCTGCTATTATCGAGAACAGTAAGCTGATATTTGAAATTCTCATTCAATGCTTCAAAATAATCCGGTAAAGTAATTGTCGCATATCCATTAGCATCTGTTTGAATATTGCCATTGTAGATATTCATCATATCATTGCTTTCGATGGAACTATGGCGCAGGTATTTATTTTCCGGATCCAAAGGATGATCAATCATAAAGGCCTTAACCCCTGCTGAAGAAGAAGTTGCATAAAGTTGACCGGAGAAATACCCGGCCCAGTTGGTCGTTGCACCATATGCTTCTGCCCATACACCATAGTTTGTAGAACCTGTGTTGGAAGCAGTGGCACTTACCGCACGCTTAGACCCTGCAGATGCATCGGCCATTGCTATTATACCGGCATATCCACCAATACCTTTTAACCCTATTCCTTTAGCCTGATTTGCAACGGGCTTTGAATAGCCGTATACACCAACATAATCTTGAGCAGCTGTCCCAACATATTGTCCACGCAGAACACCTTCTGTTAAAGCATTTGCAATGGCATTACTATTTCCTGAAGTAAAAACACCGGACTGGTTAGAATCAGCTACACCGACAACCGCCTTACCTCTGTAACTGAAAGAATATACCCCGTTATCAGAATTATTACTAGAGTAGTCAATGGTGTTGATTCCTCCATCGAAAGCGGCCGCTGCGGTCCCGTTTCCTGAAGAGACATAACAATATAATGCCGGTGTATTTGAGGTCAGGTTAGACTTTCCGAATATGGCAACCTCTGCATTACCTGATTTTTCAGCGACAATAGCTTTTCCACCCAAAATGTCATTAATGAATATACCATTCTGACCTAATGTGGTATCTGCTTGTAAAGTAACACGATAGGTTGGATTACCGGCAGAAGTACCCAGACCAATTCTTGCAGTATCAGCCATAATCATCGTATTGCCATAAGGAGCAAAACGGATATTACGGCTTGTGCCATAGGAGGTCCCCATTTCCATTCCACCATCTGCATGCATAATATAATCTGAGTAACTTGCATTACTATCCGCAAAGCCCATCCAAGCGCCATTACCTTCCAGACGAATACCTTCATCAAAGCTACCACGATTCACATGCAATAATACTTTCGGGTTGTTCGTGGCAATTCCCACTCTTCCTAAAGAATCCACCTCCATACGCAAAGTATTATTGGTTCTTAAAGACAAGCTGGCATTATCAGAGGTGCCAATGAAATTTGTGCCGCTGTTGGTACCTGCATTACCGGTTAAACCCCAGCCACTGCCACTGCCTCCACCACCGGATGGAACTTGCCAAGTAGCCAAACCTGTCGCATCTGAAGTCAGTACTTTTCCAACACCGGGGGCACCACCTTGAATTCGAATTTGACCGTTGATATCCAAATTTGTGGTCGGTGTAGTTGTTCCTATTCCGACGTTTCCGTTCGCATCAATTCTTACATTCACTGCATTATTCGTACCTAAATCAAGGGTGCTGTTTTCTTCATTAATGATAGCTGCAGCATTACCGCTTGTCCGAATTTCCAATCCATCGGTTGCTAAATGACCGGTGGTAGAGTTGGTAATTTTTAGCGTATCACCGCTGACACTGTTATTGATATGAACATTGGTAGCCGGAGCGGCATTTCCACCTAAGCTAACATTACCGCTTGCAAAATCTGCATGAAATTTAACCGTTGTACCTGTTGTTTTAGTAATGGCTAAACCAATGTTACCACCATTTGTGATCAGAAAACGCCCTGTCCCATCATTTGCTACACTACCATTGTTTCCGAAGGCCAAAAGATTTGCATTTGGATACAAAGGGTTACCACCATAGTTCCCTGCGATGCCATTTCCATATTTAGTAAACGTAGCATATGAATTAGCACCATCATTGGTCATCAAAAATCGGCCTGTACCACCAACATTTACATTCTCCAGTCGGAGGTAAGTTTGCTGAACGGAGTTATTTGTATAAATATGAAAACGATTATTAGCACTGGTACTTGCAGGATTTCCAATAATCAGGGTATTCCCATTATCCCAAAGTTGAGAATTTGCGATCGTGTTAGCAGCGACAAATTTAGTTAGATAGTTTGTTGTTCCGGTACCTGCTGCAGATGTTGAGACTGTACCTGAACGGGTTTTTTCTGTTCCATTGGCAGTTTCACGAGCGATACCGGCCTTATCTGCATAAATCGCATAAGGCACACTCAATAACTGAGTCGTTCCAGCATCTATATAGTTATCTCCACCATTAGGGTCGATCGCTACACGGATATACTTATTCCCGGTTTCCCATTTTACCAATTTCATCTCTCCTGTAATGGCAGTACCATTCCCAATCTGAAGGGTATATAATCCAAATTCGTTGGTCGTTACCATTTGAGTTTCTTCGTATTCGGGTACTGTTGCATCCATAGCAGGCAACACCGAAAGCTTGATCGCTAGAGTTTGAGTCGCTACAGGATTCCCTTTAACGTCCCGTGCAATTCCCTGATAATTAAATTTCTGAGGTGCTTGAGCCCATGCTAATGATGCGATAAGCATTAAGGCAAAAGTGAAGAAGTGTTTTTTTAGCATTGTTTTGTATTTTAGGATGAATAATGAAACAGAAACAGCATTTAGTATATCTAATGAAGTGATTTTCAATGGCTTCGAAAACGCATATTTAAAAACCAATACATTTAATAAAGCCTCAAGTTAACAACAATTTATAAAAAGTCCAATAATTTTTGGCTGTAAATCAAACAAAAATGAAAAAAACCGCCTTAGAGGGCGGTTTTTGTATAAAAGCTGAGAACGAATTATCTGACAAGTGTAAAATCTCCTTTCAGAAAATCTGTTCTTCCGGTTGGGTAGGAAACCCGAATCATGTAGTAATATACTCCGGGATCCTGAGGAACACCTTTATAGGCACCGTTCCAACCCTGTGAAATGTCTTTGGTATAGAATAATTCCTGCCCCCAACGATTAAATATCCTGAACTCCTGAACGGTAATGAGCTTCCGTGCGAGTACCTTAAAGATATCATTTAATCCGTCACCATTTGGAGAGAACGCATTAGGCACGATCACGTCCTGCATTAATACGGTGATATGAAATGAATCCGTCTGAGGACAACCTTGCAATAAGCTTACACCTGTGACAGTATAGGTAATATCCTCAAGAGGCTGGGCAACAGGATCATTACTTTGTGTATAATGAAGATATTCTGTTGGTGTCCAATAATAGAACGGCGCTCCGGTTGCTCTCAATGGTACTTCGTCACCGATATAAATAGTGGTGTCATTATTGTGAAGCACCAATTGGAATGGCGGATGGTTTTCAACGGTTACATCCAATGTATCCTGACAACCATGAGGATCCAGTAAAACAGCAAAATAAGTCGTCGTTCCCAAACCTGTAGCGATAGGGGTCGGACAATTGTCACAACTTAAATTGGCTGCAGGATACCATAAATATTGACCATTACCACCGGTTACCCATAATTCTACAGGTTGACCTGAACAAACTAAAGTATCGTCAATAATATCACCTGCCGTAAAAGGCCAAACCTGAACAAAGAATTGATCCGTTGCCGTGCATCCGGCATTTGGAGATGTGACCGTAAAATCTATAGTTTGGGATGTCGTTCCTACAAATGTGGGATTGTAACCACCTGCATTAATAAGGTCTGTTGCAGGCGACCAGGTAATATTATAATTAAATGGTGGTGAAACCGAAGCGCTGATGTCGACTTGTTTACCTTCACAAAGCTCCAGATCAGGTAATGGCGTGATGACCGGTATAGGGTCTGTAATAATCGTAAATCCTCTAGTAACAGGTGTACAGGTACCGAATGAACCTGTTACGGCATAATATTGTGAACCCACCTGATTCGGTGTAATGGTTGTTACCAAACTATTGGGATTTAATACCCCGTTGGGTGGTGTCCATTGCATATTCATACCACTATCCATCACCCCCACTATATTCACTGAACTTCCTAAACAAATAGCTGTATCCACATTGCTAATAGAGAATGCCAAAGAATCTTTAATTTCGATTATCAGACTGTCGGTGATCATGTTACTGCATCCACTTGAAACATATATTTTAATAAACTCAGTTCCTTCAGCGATGCCATCCTGAAAAGCATATAGGTTCAGCGTTTGAACGGTATCATTGGGGTTGGCTGTGAAAGCTACATAGTTAGGTAAAGTGGTATAATCTATTCCATTTTGAGCGTTACCTTGTATAATCAGATTGATGGTATCTACATTTGCAGATCCCATAACAATTTTACGTTTCACTTGAAGAGTAGCACTGTCGCAACCTTCAACTAATACCGGCGCACCACTAGTAGATGTTAAGCCTGTATTCAGCTTCACAGTCACAATATTTGAAGTAAAACTTCCTGCTTTTAGGAATACTCCGGAATCCAAAACTTGATCCCCTTTATCGGCAATGGCCAGTTTAATATGATATGTGGAACAAGGTACTACCTCATGGATTGCCGTTAAAACGGTGGTAAAGCCGGGATAGGCAACTGTTGCTCCTCCTGCATTGCAGACAAAATAAGAACAAGTATTATTTCCGGCATTAAAAGCACCGCAACCGGGTGTATTTCCGAAACAGAAATTAGACGTATTGCAACAACCCGGGCTATTTGGACAATAAATCGTGCTCACACCTACAGGACAGGTAGTAGAGCCCGGCACCAAAGCCAAATTAACCGCTCCACCGGTATAAGGACCTGCAATTCCGGGCCCGCTGAGGAAGAAACCGAATACATCATTAAATGTTGTACAAGTCCAGGAAGGGTATTCGCAAGAACCGAAAACATAATCAAATTTCACGGTATCCCCTATTGTAACAAAATCAAATTCCAACAGGCACTTATCGTAGGTTGCTCCACCAATGACCGTGGTTAAATCAGGATCACCACCGTTGCCTGTGACTCCGGTATACACCCCGGCAGCAGCATTAGCCCCGGTCCCGCTCATATTGGTCGCGGCCTGACCGGAGGTCAATACGATTCCACTATCTAATCCAAGATTACTTGAAGTTACGGTAAAAATACCACTTCCGTAATTGGTACTTCCCGACGGGTTTGCACCACAATTCAAAGTGGCGTTAGAGACGGTAACTCCAAAACCAACGAGTGTTTGAGCCAACTGAGTGGCGGAATTTGTTCCATTAACGGCTATTTGGGCCGTCAAAGTGGTAAAACTTGCAAGAAATACTGTAATAAATAATAGTACTTTTTTCATAGAATCTTATCAATTTAGTTTTTCCAAACTACCAAACCTAATATATTTTTGTCCTAACAGTGGGTTCAATTCAACAAAAAATATCAATTTCAGGAGTCTGATAATTCAAAAGACGCAATAAATATAATATAAGTTGGCAGCTATTTATGCTATTTTATAAGGAATTATCGGGCAGAATGCCTGTAATGTTTATTTTTGCCCACCTTTACCGCCATGATCAGTATTTATAAAAAAGAGTTGAATCTGTTTTTCAGTTCCCTTGTGGGCTATATTGCCATCATCGTTTTCCTGCTTGTATGCGGATTTTTCATGTGGGTGGTTCCAGATAGTAATATGCTGGAATACGGATATGCAACCATGGATAAATTTTTCATTTCGGCACCATGGATTCTTATGTTTCTATTGCCGGCGTTGACGATGAGGTCATTTGCCGATGAATACAAAGGCGGTACCATAGAGATTCTTTCCACCCTCCCCCTTAAAGAAAGCCAAATCATACTAGGAAAGTTCCTGGCCTCCCTTACCCTGATGGTTTTTTCCTTGTTACCCACATTAATTTATGTGTTTACATTGTCCAGTTTGTCTGTCGTGGCCAACAATCTTGATACAGGAGGTATAACCGGTTCATACATTGGACTCTTTTTTTTGAGTGCAGCGTTTACCGCAGTAGGAACTTTTTGTTCGTCTTTGACCTCAAATCAAGTCATTGCATTTTTAATGGCCGTTTTTACCAATTTCATACTCTACTCCGGCTTCGACACCTTAAGTCGAATGCCCTTTGTAAGCGGCACCCCCGAATATATCATCAGTCAAATTGGGATGCAATTTCATTATGCTTCTATCAGCCGCGGCCTGTTAGACACTCGTGACATTGTTTACTTCATATCCGTTACCATTATTTTCCTGACCGCAACTTCCCTGAGCCTCCAAAAAAGAAAATGGAATTAATCCTGAATTTAAGACGACATACATGACGAAGAATAAACATTCCATCAAACAAAAGTCCATGACTCGCTTTTTATTACTGTTGGGAATATTAGTCCTGGTGAATATTGTTGGTTCGAGATTGCACTTTCGCCATGACGCAACAGCTGAAAAAAGATTTTCTTTAAGCGAGCCGACTAAAAAACTATTACGCCAGTTGAAAGATGTGGTAGTAGTAGAAGTGTATTTAAAAGGTAGTTTTCCTGCAGGATTTCAAAGATTGAGTGAAGCTACCCGAGATATGCTGCTGGAGTTCAAAGAATATGGAGGAGGGAAAGTGCGATTTGAGTTTATCAACCCCTTAGAAGGGAAAGATGAAAAACAAAAAATGGATGTGTACCGGCAATTATCCGAGAAAGGAATTAATCCTGTAAATGTGCAGATTCAACAGGATGCCGAAGATGGATATTCAGAGAAAATTTGTTTTCCTTCCGCTAAGGTTTCATATAATCAAAAGGAAATGGCTGTCAATCTTTTAGAAAGCCATCTGAGCATGACACCTGAACAAAGACTCAACTATGCAGAGTCGATGTTGGAATATAAGATAGCCTCTGCCATCAAATACCTGATGATGCCGGATAAGAAAAAAATTGCATATATGGTTGGTCATGGCGAAATGATAGGCATGAATACCATAGATATCCTTTCAACTTTAGAAAAATATTATGACGTAGACACAGTCGATATCCGGCAAAATATCGAAATCCCTGCGGTCTATACCGCCGCTATTTTTTGCAGGCCAACTGAGGCGTTTGATGAAAAGAATAAATTCAAAATAGATCAGTATGTGATGCACGGCGGCCGATTGTTTATGTGTATCGATCAGTTGCGTTTCAATATGGATTCTTTGATTGGTAGTGATGCGACTTTAGCCATTGACTACGGACTCAATTTGGAGGATCTATTGTTTAAATACGGTGCCCGTATTAATCCTGATTTTATAGAAGACTATCAACAGTCAAATCCGATTGCCGTCACAGTAGGCCAAATTGGCAACCAGCCTGACATTCGTTTGGTTCCGTGGGCCTATCTTCCTTTTAGTACGCCAACCAGCAAGCATCCGATTGTAAACAATATGGACGCCGTGATGTTTATGATGGCCAACAGTATTGATACGGTTGCGAATCTTGATATTAAAAAAACAGTTTTATTGGCCAGCTCAAATTTGAGTCGAAGAGTGCCGGCACCCGTTCGAATCAGCCTATCCAATCTGCGTTTCACACCGAAACCTGAAATGTTTAATGAAAAAAACATCCCTATGGCTGTTTTGCTGGAAGGTAAATTTTCTTCTGTCTTTGAAAATCGGATTGACCCGCATTTTATAGATGTTTATCGGGATTCTTTACAGAAAGATTATGCCACTTCATGTGCTAAAGACAATCGAATGATTTTGGTATCTGACGGAAATGTTATGTCGAATGATTTTAGTCAGTCCCGCGGACCGATGGAATGTGGATTTTACAAATACACCGACCAGATGTTTGCCAACAAAGTTTTCATTTTAAATTGTTTGGAATACCTGACGGACGATTTCGGTTTACTCGAGGCCCGAAATAAAAATGTCAAATTGCGATTATTGGATAAAGCCAAAATCAAAAAGGAAAAGCTCCAATGGCAATTGATCAATATTGTATTACCCATATTGGTGGTATTATTTTTTGCAAGCGGTTATTTCTTTTTCCGTAAAAAGAAATACGAAGGAAAGGTTTAAGCACAGGATTTCTTAATGTCCTGAACTTACTGATAAACCAAAACATTTTAATGCTTTCGGTGATTATCTTTGGCAAAAATTATTCTACATGTCATTGATTACACTGGAAAATTATGCTGAGGGTAAATGGGTCAAAGGACTTCGCTCATCGGAAACTTTATATCATGCAATCAGCGGAGAGGCCCTCTACCAAACCGGTTCAGAGGGGCTTGACTTTGCTGCAATGCTGGCTTATGGCCGAAAAAAAGGAAAAGCACTCCGAAACATGACTTTCCACGAACGCGGTCTGATGTTGAAGGCCCTTGCATTTCATTTAATGTCAAAAAAGGAGCTCTTCTATCAAATCAGTGCTTTCACCGGTGCCACCCGTTCCGACAGTTGGGTGGATATTGAAGGCGGAATCGGCAATCTTTTCGCTAATGCCAGTCTGCGCAGGCAATTTCCCAATGAACGATATTACGTAGATGGTGATGTGGCTCGTTTATCAAAACAAAATACATTTATAGGTCATCATATTATGGTTCCATTGGAAGGGGTGGCTATACATATTAATGCGTTTAATTTCCCGGTTTGGGGCATGTTAGAGAAAATTGCGGTCAATCTTTTGGCAGGCGTTCCCGCCATTGTTAAACCTGCCTCTCTGACCTCCTATCTTACAGAAGCCGTATTTAAAGAGATTATTCATTCCGGAATTTTGCCGGAAGGTTCGCTGCAATTGATTTGCGGCAGTGCCAGAGGTCTTTTGGACCATGTTAAGAATCAGGATATCGTAACTTTTACTGGAAGTGCCGAAACAGGGAAGCTATTAAAAAGTCATCCTCAATTGGTTCATGAAGCAGTTCCGTTTACCATGGAAGCCGATTCGCTCAACGCATGCGTATTAGGCCCTGATGTAAATACAGACATGCCTGAATTTGATTTATTCATTAAAGAAGTGGTCAAAGAAATTACCACCAAAGCGGGTCAGAAATGTACAGCGATCCGAAGAATCATGGTACCGGAAAACCGATTGGAAGATGTAAAAATTGCATTGGGAAAAAGATTGAAATCCACCACCATCGGTGACCCATCCGTTGAAGGTGTAAGAATGGGTCCATTGGCAGGCATCAGTCAAAGAAATGATGTGATCGCCCGTGTTGAAGACCTGATGAAACACCAAGAAATTGTGATTGGCGATCTTCATCATTTTGAAGTGAGTGGCGCAGACAAAAACAAAGGCGCGTTTATGAGCCCGATTGTGTTTTTTAATGATGATCCATTTCACAAAACGGCATGCCATGATATAGAAGCCTTTGGACCGGTATCCACCCTGATGACTTATCAGAATTTAGATGAAGCGATAGAATTGACAAGAATGGGGAAAGGTTCTCTTGTTTGCAGTGTGGTTACGGCTGACCCATCTCATGCCCGTGACTTTGTATTGGGATCTGCCAATATGCATGGTCGCATTTTAATTCTTGACCGTGAATGTGCGAAGGAAAGTACCGGACATGGCTCGCCGATGCCTATGTTGGTTCATGGAGGACCCGGACGCGCCGGAGGAGGAGAAGAAATGGGTGGGAAACGTGGCGTTTTGCACTATCTGCAGCGCACCGCCATACAAGGATCGCCCAGCATGATTACTGCGGTGACCAATGTATACCAACAAGGCGCGAAGGGAATTTCTGATGGCATACATCCTTTTAGAAAACGTTTCGATGAGCTGGTCATAGGTGACCAAATCATAACGGATAAACGAATGATCACTTCTGAAGATATAGACCGCTTTGCTGACCTCAGCGGGGATCATTTTTATGCCCATATGAAGGATACAAATTTTGAAGGCACCATGTTCACACATCAGGTAGCACATGGATATTTTATTATGAGTGCAGCCGCGGGGCTATTTGTAGACAGTTATGATATGAATCCGGTCCTACTCAATTATGGTATTGACGAATTACGTTTTACAAAACCCGTTTATCCGGAAACAGAAATATTTGTTCGATTTACTTGTAAGGAAAAACTTCCTACTGAAACCAAAAATGAAGAGGACATACCAAAAGGAATTGTGAAATGGCTGGTAGAAATTTTGGACACCAGTGAAGAACCGGTTGTAGGTGTCGCCACCATTTTAACCATGGTCAAAAAATAATGCTTAACGATTCAAACATCGGTTTGAATCGTTAAAAAATCAGAACGCGTAGACGGAAAATGAAGTTGGAATAAATGCGTTTCAAGACATTTGTCGTATCTTCGGGTGACAATTGCCTGAAGATGAAAAAGCCTGCCAAAAAATATACGATTCCCAAGGAAGGTGAATTGAATGTAGAAAATAGTCTAAATCTTTACCCCTCTGCTTCTACCGACAAGTTAAAACCTGTGGTCAAACAATTCACTTACAAGGATTTCAAAAAAATTGCCGACCTGACAACATTAACGGTCAAACAATGGGCTGACATCCTGCACATCAGTGAACGCACCCTTCAACGTTACGCAAAAGACAAGGCCGGCTTCAGCGGTATGCAAATAGAACGTATCCTTCTGATGGAAAAAATGATCAGGAAGGGAATTGAAATGTTTGGCAAGGAGGGATTCTCCGCCTGGCTATACTTTCGGCCTCTTTCACTTCAATTTCAAAAACCTGCAGATCAACTTGGCACCTATGAAGGTATTCAGGAAATTATCAATACCCTCGGTCGCATCCAACACGGAATCCCTGCCTAATGATTATCTACAGATTAACCCAAAGTACATTTCAGGAAGATCTCAGTGGAAGTGGGGCTGCTCTTTACGGGGGAAGATGGAATAATAAGGGAATACCTGTGCTCTATACGAGCTCACATATTTCCTTAGCGGTTTTGGAGATTTTAGTGAATCATAACCGAAACGAAAGCCCACTTCTCCCTTCTTTTCATTTGTTGGAGTTGGAATTACCGGAGAATCTTCAATCCCGGACAAAAAAGCTAGTACTGAAAGATGACTGGATCCGGGATATAGAATATACCCGATTTATTGGTGATACTTTTCTTAAAGAAGGCCGGGATCTGATTTTACCGGTGCCTTCAGTCGTTATTCCGGAAGAGCATAATTATCTGTTGAACCCGAATCATAAACAATTTAAAAAGATTAAAATCATCCAAAGCAAGCCTTATCAACCGGATAAGCGATTGTTTTAAGGGACAAATGTGGAAATATCTCGCATTTATCCACAACTTATTCCACAATCTATTGCACTTTCACACAACACCAAAAATTCAATTTTCAAAAACCTAAAGTCCGTCAGTCAGGCAGTATATTCACGCTCCATTAAAAAATTGAATAGTGCGACTGAAATCATTAGACATTAAAGGATTTAAAAGCTTTGCCGATAAAACACATATCAGCCTTGACAATCAAATAACCGGCATTGTTGGCCCAAATGGTTGCGGAAAATCAAATATTGTTGATGCCATACGCTGGGTGATTGGAGAACATAAAATCAAAACCCTTCGTTCCGACAACCTTGAAGACCTGGTTTTCAACGGGTCTAAAACCCGTAATGCTTCTGGCTTAGCGGAAGTATCCCTCACTTTTGAAAATACCAAAAACCTTCTACCTACGGAATTTCATACGGTAACCATCACCCGTAAGTTTTATAAAAACGGTGAAAGTGAATATCGTCTCAACGATGTTACATGTCGATTGAAAGACATTACCAATCTCTTTTTAGACACAGGGGTTACCTCAGACAGTTACTCTATCATTGAATTGGGAATGGTGGACGACATCATTAAGGATAAAGAGAATAGTCGTCGTCGTATGCTTGAACAAGCCGCCGGTATATCCATTTACAAAACCCGAAAAAAGGAAGCCAAACTAAAATTAGACGCCACTGAACAGGATTTGAACCGGATTGAAGATCTGTTATTTGAAATTTCAAATAACCTGAGAACCTTGGAAAGTCAGGCTAAAAAAGCTGAAAAATACCATCAGATAAAAAACGAATATAAAGATGTCAGTGTAGAATTTGTAAAGGCATCCCTTGAAGATTTTAATTCTTCTTATCAAACCTTAAATAGCCAGCAACAGCAGGAAGTAGACAAAATTCTTTCTCTTGAAAGTCTGATATCCCGAGAAGGTGCGGAACTGGAACAACAGAAACTTGAATTAACCAAAAAGGAAGAAGAATTACATCTACTGCAAAAGACATTTAATGAGTTGGTTGATCGATTACGTAAATTGGAAAACAATAAAAACCTCTCCACGCAGCGTATCGAACATTTGAATCAGTTGATCACAAATATTCAACATTCGATTGCAGAATCTACTCAACAGACAAAAAATCTTTTGAAAGCCACCGATGAGTCAGAAAAAAAGTTGATTACCGAAGAAGATACCTTCCAAAAATTAAAAACTAATTTAGAGGAATTACGGTCTCATTTGGATGAAAAACGGTCAACGTATGATCAACAAAAATCTACTTTAGATAAACTTCGGACAGAACATCAGCAATTACAAATCAAACAATTTGATACAGAAAAACATATCGCGATAGCGGAAAACAATATCAACAATCAACATCGCAGCATTCAGCAACTGGAAGAGGAAAATCAAAACCGCTTGAACGAAATAGAAAAACTGACCGCGCAGCGTTCAAGCATCCTCGAATTATTGGATGCCAAGAAAATCAATCTTGAAAATCTAAAGAAAATCCAAGCTGAAGCCACCGAAAAATTACTGAATTCCCAGGCTGAACTTGAATCGTTAAGAGTAAAGCTCATCGAAGAAAATCGAACGCTTGATGCCAAACAGAATGAATATAATCTATTAAAATCCCTGATTGACAGTTTAGAAGGGTATCCGGATAGTATCAAATACCTGAATAAGAATGCTTCATGGAATCACAATTTTCAGCTCCTGTCTGAAGTCTTTAATGTAAAGGACGAGTATCGTACCTGTGTAGAAAATTATCTTGACAAGTATTTGAACTATTATGTGGTTGATACCCCTGAACAAGCATATCAGGCCATTGAGTTATTAAAAGACAATAAAAAAGGGAAAGCAGGATTTTTCATCTTATCTGAAATTCAGGAAAAAAGTATTACAGAGGAGATTCCTGAAGGCAGTATTAGTGCATTTGATGTTTTACAACATGAAGAAAAGTACAAGTCCCTGTTGAAACTTCTTTTGCATAATGTATGTATTACAGATGATTTGAAAGTCGTGAATCCGGGCAATTCCGTTTTACTCCAAAAAGATGGAAGCGGATATAAAACAGGCAAACGAATAGTCGGTGGATCTGTAGGTCTTTTTGAGGGAAACAAAATTGGTCGAACACAGCGTTTGGAAAAGCTGTCTACAGATATTCAGGCAATTCGTCAAGTTGCTGATGGACTTAAACTTGAAATAGTCGATACGCAAAATAAAATTGTAGGTTATAACCAACAGGTTAAAGATGATCAAATCAACCGTACCAAGGATGAGATCAGCGGCTTGGAAAATCAAAGTGTTCAACTGGCACACAAAATGGAGAATTTTGCGCATCAAAATGAGCAAGCGCAGTCTCGAATTCTTCAATTGAATGAACAATTAACGATGACCCAAAATGGGATTTCCGATTCGCAAAAAGTTCATGCGGAAATGAAGGCACAAATGACCCTGGCCTTTGATTCACTTCAGGAACACCAACAACTTTTTGCTCAAGCTGAAGCCGCCTACAATAAAACCAACGAAGAATATAACCAACAGAATATCATTATTGCCCGACAACAAAGTCGTATCAATGAGATCAAAAATGAACGTGCCATCAGAGAAAATCAAATCGCTGAATTGAATCGAAAACAAGTTCAAAATGATGCGCAATTGGCGGACACTCACGCGCAATTGGAGACTTCCGGGACTGAATTAAAAGCCTTGGAAGAACAACTTTATCAGTCTTTAAAAGAAAAAGAAGATGGAGAAAAAATACTGAATGAAAAAGATCAGGCATTTTATATTTTCCGAAATCAATTGGCCGAAAAAGAAACCGAGCTCAATAAGAAACGTAGAGAAAAGGAACACTGCGAAACCTTACTTTCCTCTATCAAAGACAAACTGACCGATATGAAGTTGCAACTGACTTCAATGAAGGAACGTCTTCATGTAGAATTTCGTATTGATCTCGACGAAGTACTGAAACAACCCAGAACCGGAGACCAAAACCTCGAAGAATTAACCGCAGAAGTCGATAAATTAAAGAAAAGAATTGACAATCTGGGCGAAGTGAATCCGATGGCCGTTGAAGCATATAAAGAGATGAAAGCCAGACACGATTTCATTCAAGAACAAAAGGCGGATTTGGTCAATGCGAAAGAAAGTTTGATGAAAACCATTGAAGAAGTGGAGGCCACTGCTAATTTGAAATTCAAAGAAACTTTCGAAAAAGTCAGAGAGAATTTTATTAATGTATTTCATGCATTATTTACACAAGATGACATGTGCGATATGAAGTTGGTGGATCCGGAAAATCTTGCGGAAACGACGATTGAAATTTATGCTCAGCCTAAGGGTAAAAAACCGAGTACGATTACGCAACTTTCCGGTGGAGAAAAAACGCTCACGTCGACTGCATTTTTGTTTGCGATTTATTTGATTAAGCCTGCCCCATTCTGTGTGCTGGATGAAGTAGATGCACCATTGGATGATGCCAATGTCGGTAAATTTACCAATATGATCAGAAAATTCTCCGACAATTCACAGTTTATCATCGTGACCCATAATAAACAAACCATGGCGAGTGTGGATGTCATATATGGCGTTACCATGCAGGAAGCCGGTGTGAGCAAATTGGTTCCTGTGGATTTCAGAAGCCTGAATTAAACATGGATATAGAGTCGATCAGGAATTTTGCTTTGGCCTTAGACGATGTCACCGAATCTTGTCCTTTTGGGCCTGAGGTGATTGTTTTTAAGGTCAAGGACAAAATTTTCCTTCTTTTACCTTTAGACACAGATAAAGTTCAGTTCAATGTAAAATGTGACCCGGATGATGCGATTGAATTGCGGGAAATATACCCGGAATCCATTTTACCCGGTTACCATATGAACAAAAAACACTGGAATACCGTTATTCTGAATGGTCAGATTCATGATGAAGAGGTACGCCACTTTATTCAAAACTCCCATCAGCTAATTCTTAGAAAATCATCAAAGAAATAACCCTATCAATTTATCTTATCGATAAATACGGTTAATTCAAAAGCAATATTTTTTTAATCCCACATCCTACTATTACATTTGCGCACGATGAAAAAATTGATGCTGCTTTGCATAGGCTATCTTGCCTTACAATCCTTTACCGGTACTCCGAAAGAAAGTCATATTACCAATATCCGCCAGTTGACATTTGGAGGAGACAATGCTGAAGCATATTTCAGTCCGGATGGCAAACATTTAGCTTTTCAGAGTAATAACCCTGCATGGGGATTAGAATGTGATCAGATATTCAACATGGATATCCGGAAAGCTCTTAAGGATACAAGCTATATCCCTCCCCGCATCAGTACAGGATTGGGCCGCACCACCTGTAGCTATTTCATGCCCAATGGTAAAGACATCCTTTATGCATCTACACATTTAGGTTCTCATGCTTGTCCTTCCGTGACTCACATTCAAGGAAAGTATCTTTGGTCGGTCTATTCAGACTATGAGATTTTTATTGCAGATCAAAAGGGTAAAATCAAAAAACAATTGACTGAGAATAAATTTTATGATGCGGAAGCCACTGTATCGCCCAAAGGAGATAAAATTGTTTTTACCAGCAATCGTTCCGGAGATCTAGAATTATGGACCATGGATATCGATGGCAGCAATCAAAAACAAATTACGACCGGATTGGGTTATGATGGCGGAGCTTTCTTTTCAGCAGACGGCAAACAGCTTGTTTTCAGAGCATCCCGACCCAATACGCCGGAAGAGGTCAAAGAATATAAAGATTTTCTCATGAAAGGTTTAGTAGCTCCAACGAACATGGAAATTTACACTTGTAATATCGATGGTTCGAACTTAAAGCAGATTACTAAATTAGGCAAAGCCAATTGGGCACCCTATTTCCATCCGTCAGGCAAGAAAATCATATTCTCCAGTAACCATTTAAGTCAGAAAGGGTACGATTTTCAGTTATTCCTGATCAATACCGATGGAAGCGGATTACAACAGATTACATCAGAAAGTATCTTTAATGCTTTTCCAATGTTTTCACCCGACGGTAAAAAACTGATTTTTTCTTCCAATCGAAACAATCACGGTACCCGAAATACAAATTTGTTTATTGCCGATTGGCAAGATTAATTTTTTGGTTATTTTTACGCTTAACAAGGATTGCTCAGAAATTGTTTTTCTGAACAGTTTGCTGTATCCTTACTTCAAAATCATGTATGATGAAAAAATCTATTTTCTTTTTTCCCCTTTTGCTTTGCTTTCAATTTGTGCAATCCCAAAGGATCGTTTCTGACAATTTGATCCCCCATATCGCTTACCTTTCTGCTGATGCTCAACATGGAAGAGCCACCGGAACCATTGATGAACTTAAAGTAGCTCAATATATCGCAGGCCGTTTTGAAGATCTTGGATTAAAACCCAAAGGCAGCAAAGGATATTATTATGATTTTACCTACAAATACAATCCGGACCCCTCAGATACCCTGACGAAAATCAAAAGTAAAAAAGGCCGAAATGTTTTAGCCTATCTTGACAATGATGCTCCCTATACCATTGTAATTGGTGCTCATCACGATCATCTGGGAATGGGATATGATCATAATAGCCTCGACGCGAATCCAAAAGGAAAAATTCATAATGGTGCCGATGATAATGCCAGTGGCGTGGCCGGTGTGATTGAATTGGCAAGATATCTCTCCATCAATGGCATTCAGGAAAAATACAATTTCCTGTTTATGACATTCTCGGGTGAGGAATTAGGACTCATTGGTTCTAAACGCTGGTGTGAAAAACCAACCATTCCACTAGACAAAATTAATTACATGATTAATTTGGATATGATTGGGCGTTTTAATGATACCACAAAAAAACTCTTAGTTTATGGACTTGGAACTTCTTCTTCATGGGAATCGGCTTTAGCCAAAACGAATACCTACTTCTCTATTAAAAGCGATAGTGCAGGCATAGGCCCCAGTGACCATACTTCATTCTATCTTAAAGATATTCCTGTATTGCATTTCTTTACGGGCCAACATGGTGATTATCATCGTCCAACCGATGATGAAGACAAGCTCAATTTAAAAGGTGAAGCACGTATTTTGGAATTGATTGTAGACTTGATCCATGAACTAAATGAGCAGCCCAAACTATCCTTTTACAAAACCAAAAGTCCCGAAGGTGAAACAAAAAAAATGTCCTTCAAAGTAACCTTAGGTGTGATGCCGGATTATACCTTCGATGGTGTTGGCATGCGACTGGATGGTGTCACCAATAATAAACCGGCAGAAAAAGCCGGACTGCAGCGCGGGGACATTATTCTTAAAATGGCAGGACAGACCATTAAATCCGTTCAAGACTATATGAAGGTGCTTAAAACCCTTAAAAGTGGCGACAAGGTGCCCGTTCATTTCATGCGTAATCAAACTGTTCAAACCGTAGATATCAATTTATAGTATACTACCGATCATTGATTGAGTGATTTCAGAGCAAGTCGTTCTGACGATTGATTCTGCTCCAATTCCCGGATTGAAATTGTCTTCGGACCATCTTTGTGAATTGCTGTGTTTTACATGAATGGAATTAACTACAAATTGTTTCAAATGAACTATATCAGTTTTTCAAAGGTAATTTCATCATAGGGATCCGGTAACCTGATCATGGTGATCCTATCTTTTGTTATGGATGTTTCCTTCTCTATTATCCAATTCAATTCTGCTCATCCATTTTAAGTTCACCCTATTCGATGAGCAAAAAGTTCGATTGAAAACGGAATATGCAAACCAACTTCTCAGCATCCTTTTTCTGAATAAGCCAGATCATAGATGCTTTTACTCGCCTAAAGGCAATTAAATTATACCATGTTGCAGATTTAAGAACAAACTAAGCCTTTGCAAAATTCATTTGCCATATAAAAATCAGGCATCTACATTTCGTATAGAACGAATTAAAACAAAGAAACGCCCTGAGGCAGGGCGTTTCTTTTAAATAATGAAATACGTTATCGTTTCTCAAAGGTGTAACCATTTGAACGAATACTATTGGTAACCCTGACAAAATAAATCCCAGCTTTCAAATCAGAAATACTCAATTTGTCGGAATGTAAAATATTCCATTGCTTTAATAATTGACCATGGGCTGAATATATACTCACAATCGATGGTTCTTCACTTTCCAATTTAATATAGATAAACTGATTCGCCGGATTCGGATATATACTGACCCCGGAGTTCGTACTTCTGATTACTTTTTGCGTCGAAGAATATGTGAATTTCCCATCGGCATCTACTTGCTTTATCCGGTAGTAAACCTTGTCGTTTACTATATTTTGATCATCATTTAAATGATATTGGTTACGACCTCTCGAATTTTCAGCTTTCACCTCTCCGATCTTAGTAAATGTAATGGCATCAAAACTGCGTTCAATCTCAAAATGAGAAGTATTTTCTTCCTGGCTTGTTTCCCAGTTTAATGAAATATACTTTTTTTCATCATGAACATTGAAAGATAGCCATTGTAGCGGCAATGCAATATTGCTTACATATTTTGCAAAAAAGAAATCATTATTTCCTACAGCAGTCGAATTCAGGGTTCCGGATTCAGGATCCAAATCCATCGTACCACTATAGTTACCACACATATAAAGTGTATTATTTTTATACTCTAAAGTGTTCACATAGGCATCAGCCGTATTTGTAAAAGAGCAATGTGATAAATATGTAAGGTTATTGTCAAAAGTTAGTATATATGAATCAATACCGTTATCATAAGAAGAGTTTATCACGTTAGGCCCAGGATCCACGTCAAAAACCCCTGTATAATAGCCGGATATATAAACATTGTTATTATGAGTAACTACGGAAGTGAGCGACTGGGTTCCTGCTGCTCCTAAACTGTATCCAACCTGATATACTCCACTGCTATTAAATTTTCCAAACCAGGCATTTATATTTGATGCAGAAATTCTGGCATAACCCACAGTGAACACATTTCCGGAACCATCTACAGCAACAGAATTAAGTGCATCGGACCATGCGGAACCGAGCCTGAAATGCCACTGATAATCACCTGCATCATTTAATTTAATCAATATACCATCAGTACCACCAAGACTTGATAACATATTCAAATTGGCAGAAGGATCTACATCCACAGTACCTGAAAAATAGCCAGACAGGTAAAGGTTATTATTTGCATCCGCTATCAAACATGTTGGCGCATCAGCCCCGGTTGAACTGATCCCTTTAGTCCAAATAAAATTTCCATTCACATCAAATTTCGTCAAATAAACATCATTGCCACCTCCTGAGGTCAGATTGGAAACCCCGGCATTTGGGTTCATATCAACTGTTCCCGTAAAATTACCACTCACAATAATTTCATTGTTGGTGTTGACAGCTATCTTCGCTATTCCTTCCACATTCGTGGTATTCCCAATTTGTTTAAGCCAATTACATGCACCGGTATTGGCATCCAACTGCGCTAAAAAAGCATCCTGATTACCTCCACCTAAATTGGTTACACTAATAGCATCTATCGTTAGCGTTTCTAAAAATGTACCTCCGATATAGACATGTCCAAGTTGGTCCACTTCGATGGCGTCTCCACTATCCCAATTCCAGTCTCCTAAAGATTTGGACCATATCAAACCTCCGGACAGGCTATATTTTGCTACAAAAATATTGTTTTGTCCACCTGCTGAATTATTAATAGCCCAAACAGTTGCCGGCCCGGGATCTAAATCCATCGTGGCAGCATTAGAGCCAATTACATAGACATTACCATTGGCATCCATGGTCATATCGGAAATAGCATCATTGCCTGTGGAACCCAACCCAAATCCCCAATCCAAATTATAGTTTTGAGCGTAAGCGGATTGAGCCATGATAACGATGAGCGCAAGCGTAAATAATTTTTTCATGATTCGCATATTTTAAATTAATAATTGATTAGGTCACAAAGGTGCTACTTCGCCCATACGATTATTTATTCAAGTTTGTGAAATCAGCATTTGAGTTAGTGAATTCCGGATCTTGATTTACTGCTATTCCACTTTTTCAGTGTACAAAATATGGAAAGAACTTATTCTATTTTTTGATACGCATTACGATATTTTAACCGATACGATGAATTCTGCTCATGTTAACCAATTGAATAGAACTCTAACCAGATTGGTTATATCTATCTTCAATACCATCCGTTATATCATCGTCTGAAATTCTTGTCTATTGAGATTAATCTTTCGACAAGTAACTTATTTCGGAGTGTTTGTCCAAGGGTTCCGCATTCAATTTAGGCATCCATTGAAATGAGGTTACACCTAAATTGTAAGAACCGGCATAATTATAATTTACATCTCCTTTTGTCAGTATTAATTGATTCAAATTATCATTCCATTTCAAAGCGTACTTTTCTCCAAATTCAGTGTATTGAATGTTAAAAGAGTTTATTTCCAGTTTTTGCAATTCCATATTAGAAGCATATAATTCGATATTTCCACGGTTCGTCATACGATTGATCGTTTTTTGTGTTACACGACCATTTTTCTCTGTGACCGTATAGGTGAGCTGGACTTTTACACTTCCCGAAAAATCTCCTTTGATTTGAATCGAACGAATGGAGTCATCGATTTGCTGAACAACATTGAGATGATACTTACCCGTAAATAACGGTTGATTTACCCGGGTCAATTGTTGAGAATAAGCACCGAACATCATGAAGGTAAATAATGCGATTAAAAAGGTTTTCTTTGACATGGTATTTGGGTTTTAAAGTTGAAATGTTTTTTGCCTACTCTATTCAGTTTTCGGCTTCCCTGTTTTGTCTTCCGGCTTTCCCTTTTGACAATACAAAGATGCTGCAGCACGAATCCCTATTTAAGCGTCGAAAAACCCGAATTACAAAACAGGTAAAAAAGCCTGCTGACCTGAGGCCAATCAGTAAAGCCGTTAAACACCCTAAAAACCCCAAAAATCAGTACAAAACTTCGAAAATACGGTACTTGACGGCAAACAAAACCAAACCTGCCGTATTATGACAACCCGTTTTGGCCAACAGATTATTGCGGTGGCCATCTACCGTACGCACACTAATAAATAACTTTTCAGCAATCTCAGCATTGCTGTGCTCTTCACAAATTAACTTTAACACCTCTATTTCCCTGGTCGACAATTCTATCGGTATGGCCTGTACGTTCATAGGGCTTTTGGCATTAGCAGCCGGCGACTGAATTGCTTTAAGCACGTCCGGCGTAATATGAAAGCCATTGTTATATACACTCAAAATAGCATTTAGCAATTCTGCCTTATTGCAATTTTTAATCAGATAGCCGCTTGCGCCTGCCTGTATCATTCTGGCAATGAGTCTTTCCCTGGCATGTACGGACAAAACAATTACTTTAATCGAAGGATATTTTTTTCGAATCTCATCATTTAACTGCATTCCATCCATACCCGGCATTTCCATATCCATCAATACGATATCAGGAAGGATATCACTAGATTTTAATTTGGAAAGAAAATCCAATCCATTATCGGCTTCCATGACCAGTGAAAAATCCTTTTCGTTCCTGATCAAGGATGCTATTCCTTCCCGAAAAAGAATTTGGTCGTCCACCAAGGCAATATTGATTACATTTCGCATACTTCGTTATTTTATTGGAACAGATATCAAGACCCTATATCCTCCGATTACCGGCGCTTCAATTTTCCATTTCGCTTTAATCATGTCTAAACGGCTTTCTATATTCTGCATACCTATACCTCCGGATGACTTCTTAGAATGATGGCTAAATCCAATTCCATCGTCGCTATAATCGATGTTTAAAATTTCATTCTCAATCTCCACTTTCAATCGAATATGACCGGCCTTTGCATGCTTCAGTGTATTATTTATCAATTCGGCAATAACCCGATAAAGTGCCATAGGTTTCTGCTCATCCGGAAAGTCAGGTAAATGAGATTCATTAAAATCGATATCCATATGTATGATCCCGGATTGATTCACCCCATCTGCCAGTTCATGGATGGCATCGTAAAAACCGAAACTACCTGAAATCCGTGGCGAAAGCGCATGAGATATATTCCGCATATTTGCGATAATTTTATCAATGTCGTTTTTATAGCTATCTGCGTCGATGTTATGGCTCTCCTGACCAAAATGCTGTTCCATTTTTATTCTTAGGGTTGAAAGCGCAGCACCGACTTCATCATGAAGGTCCATTCCTATTCGTTTGCGCTCCGCTTCCTGAGAAGTAATCACTGTTTCCATTAAATTTTTCTGATGGATGATCTCAGCTTCCTGCATTTTCTGTGTGGCAATCAACTTATTGCGTTTGGCACGCTGATTATAAAAATTGATGCTAATCATCAAAATGACCGTCAGTAATAAGGAAGCAAATATGAATCCGTTTCTTTCAGCTATGCGCAATTTGTTTTTGGTAGCGAGAAGGTCCACTTCCTTTTGTTTCTTAGATACTTCAAAGTCTGTTTGCAGGTCGGCTACTTTCTGGATAGTCTGAAGGTTGTTGACACTATCACGATAAATAATAAAGGCTTTATAATGTGATAAAGACTTTTTCAAATTTCCTGACTTTTCGTAAAGTCCGGAAAGGGTAAGATTAGCATCACCTATTTCCTTTTTTAAGCCGTATTGATGGGCCAAATCAAGACTCTTTTCGGCATACTTCTTAGCATCGTCTATGCGTCCGTTATGTAGATTGACCTCCGACATGGAGATAAGAAATTCGCATATGGCGGCGTATTCATTCAAGGGCTCTAGCCGACTAATCGATTGATTGAGATTAAATTCTGCCAATGGTGTATTTCCCTGTTTCAAATAAATGACGCCTAAATTACCGTAACCAAAGGCCTCACCAATTTGATAATTGATCTTTTGCGAAATAAGCTGAGATTGTTGAGTGTAGAAAAGTGCTGAATCCAGAATATCGGATTTTAGAAATTCATCGCCTAAATTGTACAACAGCATGGCCAACCTCAATGAATCATTTTCTTCTTTCAAAATAGGCACCGCATTTCGGTAGTACTTTACGGAATTGTCATGATTGCCCATTAAGGAGTATACATCCGCGATGATCATATTTAAGGCCCCAGTTTGAATCCCGGGTTTCACCAATTTCTCAGCCTCGAAATAACATTGTAAAGCTTTACTATAGTCTCCTTTCAATTGAAAAGCAGAACCTCTTTGGGTTATTCCTATATATTCATACCCTGTTGAGTCAAGTTTTCGAGCCTCTGAAATTAAAATGTTACTATAGTAGAATATTTTCTCAGGATCGTTACAATTGTCTGAAATCTCTTTGAGTATGGAAAGTTGATCTGATTTTTTATAATCACCGGAATGATACAGAGTTAATAAACTGTCTAAGTGTTTTGTATTTTGGCTAAATAAATAACTGCAAAAAATAAACAAAAAGCCTACTGTTAGGCAGGCTTTTCGCTTAATATCACTTTGCAGAAAAAAGGCTGTTATCATGAATAATATATATTCGTCATTCCTTGTTTTGGCAATAATATATACACTTATCTGGGTGGTTGTACAACCTTTATTTTTGGATCCAGAAAACGCGCTTTATAACTAATAACGAAATGTATGGTATAACTCTGAGCATCTAAGCCGGCCGGAAAATCTTTTAATGCGGTCATGGAGATGCTACTTCTACCATCGGGTAAAATGGTGGGGACAGGAGCGCCAAAAGTATCGGCGGGAATGGTATCGGACAATTCTATTTGGGTAATATTAATTACCGGTGTTGGATCGCCATCCGGTATTACTGAACTCGGGTTTAGTACCCCATTCCAAGTGATAACATCACCTTTATACACTTGGCTGATAAAATTCTTTGCATCTCCTCCGGGTGGAGGTGCAGAGGTCCCGTCACCGGTTTGCGTTATCGATGCCCAATTATTATACAAAGGCTGTCCTGTACCGCTATTTCTTGACTCTTCCTTTAGAATGGATGTGTTTACACTGAGTGTAATTGTTGTTTGTCCCATGTTGTTGATTTTTTTGGTTTGTTAAATTTAATTCTTTAAGATTAATATCATACTATGAAAATAGTAATTTTTATCTTTTTAAAGGATATTCTTTCCGTTTATAACAACACAAACATACTCAACTTGCACCATGCCTAAATAGGTAATAATACCTGATTATAAAAACAAGCTTAAATACTGGTTGGGACATTTAAAGCCATATTACATGGATTGTACTTGATTATATACCTCTGTATCAAAATTCTTTTGATATCTAGTTCTTGATGCATACTTCATTCCTCTCAAAGGGTGAATCCATAGGTTGGAAATAATCAAGCACCCTTTTATCAACATATTTGGCCCTCTATCATAAAAGGAGTGCCTACTTATGAATAGCTCATACATTTAACCTTGTGAAGAAACCCGGAACTTTTATTGTGAAGAATATTTCTCAAAAAGAAATTGGTTGTCAAATTAATTATTCTGAATTGAGTAATTTCTTTCACGAAAAGCCCTACCGTAAGTTTTCCATAAAGTATGTGATAGAAGGCAGTGAAAATTACACCGCCAATGGGGTCAAATACAAAGTGAATGCCGGCGAATATCTACTAGCGAGTTCACACACCGAAGGTTGCATTCTGGTTAAGGAAAATCAATACGCTAAAGGAATCTGCATCGATTTGTCAAATGATGTTTTTGCAGAAGTAATGGCTCAAGGAGCTCCCATGGATGAGTTGAATGAACTTATCACATCGAATTTTTTCAATTCTACTCAATTTCTGGAGAATAAATTCCAGGTTACGTCAAGCAAAACGGGCGCTCAATTAATTCAGCTCCATAATCAATTTGTTTTACAAAAAGATTTTGAGATGTCGGTTGATAACGGTTTTTATTTTCAACTTATAGAAGCGCTCATCTCAGATTACATTCCCATATACAAACAATTACAACAAATTTCATCAAAGAAAATTAAAACGAGAAAGGACCTTTGGCGCAAAACAAATGAAGGAATGAACATGTTGAATGAATTGTATTTACAAGAAATCAGTGTTCGACAAATTGCACGCGCAATAGGGCTTTCAGAATATTATTTTTTCAGATTATTTAAGTCCATTTATCAAATCAGTCCGTATCAATTTGTTCTGAATAAACGCTTAAAATATGCCACATCATTGTTGATAGAATCGGATTTAAATATCTCTGAAATTGCTGACCAATCTGCGCTTGGGGATATTTTTAGTTTTAGTAAGATATTTAAAAAAGCATACGGCATTTCACCATCCCAACTCAGTCGTAAATAGTGGGATGGAAACGAATCATCTATGTCATTTTTTGTATGTAGCATCAATAGAACGGATTTTGTTTTTGTCAAAAACTGCAAAAATTCTAAAGATCATACACTTCAACGGAAATCATCGAATATTTAGCAGGAATTCACAAATCAAGATTCCTAAACCTAAATAGTTTTACCATTCAAAATAAAACCATTTATGAATCGAAAATACCTTCTTTTGATTTGCATGATTTGTTCACTTTCAACAAGTGCCCAATCTGTAGCGCCTCAACTAGACACCTTATTACGAAACACACTAGATAGTATGCGTACCTTGCTCAATAATAAATCGTTGAGTGCTGCCATACAAATAGATGCGAACACATCATGGTCTTATGCCACGGGTGTGTCAGAAGAAAACCCGAACGTGTATGTCACACCTGATCATGTTTATGAAATAGGCAGTGTGACTAAAACCATGACAGCCGGGGCTATATTGAAACTTGTAGATCAGGGAATACTAAATTTAGATGATAGTATACATCAATGGTTACCGCCCATGAACTTTGTGGATTCAAACATCACGATACGTCAATTACTAAGACATCAAAGCGGGTTATACGATGTGTTGGCTAACCCTTCAAATCAACCGACACTTTTAAATGACATGAATAAAATTTGGACACCGCAAGAATTGATTGATACATTTTTAATGGCTCCATTAGCCGCTCCCGGTGGAACGTGGAATTACTGCAATACCAATTATTTCTTACTGGCCATGATCATTAAAGCCGCAACCGGGCAAGAATATCATCAGTTGATCAGAAGTAACTTTTTTACCTCATTACAATTAAACGATATTGCTATACCGGCCTTTGAAACCTTGTCATCGAATGTGGCTCATGTCTGGATAGATTTGAATGGTGATAACATTGTAGACGATGCGCATAATCTATATTTCAACTGGCTCTCACTCAATTCGACCGCAGGCGCTGCCGGGGGGTATTACGCAACAGCCAAAGATGTTT
Organism: Chitinophagaceae bacterium; assembly: GCA_016786845.1. Lineage (GTDB taxonomy): Bacteria > Bacteroidota > Bacteroidia > Chitinophagales > Chitinophagaceae > OLB11. Next base: position 56,705 of record JAEUVB010000013.1, read on the forward strand.
CAAAATGGATGCGTGCCTATATGCGAGGCGATTTTCATTCTCCCGTCGTCATGCAAGAAGCTAAATCCACGATTACGGCACCGGGCCTTCCGGGAGGAACCTATGGACTGGGCTTAATGAAAAAAACATTTCTGGGTTTAGATGGTTATGGGCATGGAGGTGATCTGTCCTATTCCTCGAGTTCATGGTATTTTCCGTCAAAAGATATCAGTATTTCGGTCCTGAATAACGACTCCAGGAAAATATCATGGGATCTAATTTCAACGGTGACGGCCTTATTGAAAACCTATAACAATTGGCTCATATTGACTGCAGTGAATACCTCTACGTTGATTGAATCCGGACTAAAAATTTTTCCCAGTCCTTGTTCAAACAATCTACACCTGCGATTTGTGGCAAATAAAGGAATATTAACACGTCTATTAATTATCAATGCGTTTGGGCAACTTGTACAAAGCCAATCTATTGTGCTCAAGGAGGGAGTAAACCAAATTGACGTTCAAACGGCGAACCTACCAAATGGTTACTACACCATACATATTCAGGATGAGCACCAATGGATTCAGGATAAATTTGTTGTCCAACACTTGAATTAAGTAAATCTCTTTGAGGATAAACCGATGCCCCTCCCCGACAGACCCTGTCGGGACGCTCTACCAACTGAGCATAAAAAAAGAGAACCGTAATGATTCTCTAATTTTGTGGAGGATAACGGATTCGAACCGATGACCTCTTGCATGCCATGCAAGCGCTCTACCAACTGAGCTAATCCCCCCTTTTATATTTTTCACTTCGAGCCGATGTCCTTCCCGACAATACTTGTCGGGACGCTCTACCAACTGAGCTAATCCCCCCTTTTATATTTCCACTTCGCGCTGATGATTACACATCATCGGCTGCCATAGAATAACCCGGAGGTCTGCAAATATAACCGCTCTTTTTAAAAGAAAAAATGTATTTTTAGGGCTTGAAACAACAATCTTTTCTTCAACAGATTTTACGCTATTTCTACCTTAGAAAGGCGGACCCGGATGCCCCATCCAGCACCAATGTAAAACTCATGCATGGCATGAACAGAATTTCCATTTTCATGTTTCTATTCGCCCTTCTGGTCATTTTATACCGATTATTTTTTAAGGGCTAACTGCCATACAATTTCTGCTGCTTTCCGACTCGCCGTTCCGTCCCGGGATAATAATTTCTCCAACTCTTCATAATCATCCAATATTTCCTTCCGGCGCTTTTCATCTTTCAACAACATAGACAATTCAGTTGTTATAGACTCCACAGTCACGTCAGATTGGATCAGTTCACGAACACTTTCCCGATTCAGGATCAAATTGACCAAAGAAATATACTTGACCTTGACGAGCCTGCGAGCTATCGAATAAGAAATAGGATTTGCAATATAACAAACCACCTGTGGCACCCTGAAAAGGGCAGTTTCCAGCGTCGCAGTTCCCGAAGTAACTATTGCGGCATCTGCTATTTTCAGAATATCATATGTCCGGTGCTGCAGTAAATGTATCGATCTGCCTTTTAAAAAAGGTTCATAGACTTCATCCTTCAGATTGGGTGCTTGAGCAATAATTATTTTAAAATCTTTGAATGATTCTATCACTTCTAACATGATCGGCAACATCTTAGAGATCTCTTGTTTCCGGCTTCCGGGCAATAATGCAATGACTTTTTCATCAGGCAATGCCTGAGGTTTTCCTTTTTCAGACCTAACCACCTCAACCGTTGGGTGCCCAACGTATTCGGCCTCATATCCCCATTTGGCATAAAATGCTTTTTCGAATGGCAGTATACAAATCATTCGATCGACATATTTTTGGATCGTCTTTACCCGATTTTCTTTCCACGCCCAAACCGTTGGTGAAATATAATATGCCGTTGAATATCCTCTTTGTTTTACCCATTTAGCCATTCTCAAATTAAAACCCGGATAATCGACAAATATGACCACATCGGGCTTGAACTCAGATATCTGTTTTTTACATTGCTTGAAATTTCTCAGAATTCTTCCAATATTACTGATTACTTCGGCAAATCCCATAAAGGCCAGCTCGTCGATGTGTTTTAAAATTTTACACCTTGCCGCCTTCATTTTATCACCACCCCAGCCTACTATTTCCAGTCCCGGATCCAAAGCATTGAGTTCCTTGATCAGGTTACTACCATGCAGGTCTCCACTTGCCTCACCGGCAATAATAAAGTATTTCACTAAAGAAAATTGAATTTATACAAAACTGCCAACAATGCATAGAGTATGATCAGGGTAAAGACGCCTTTTAGTGTGGTATACCTGCGTCGGTTTTTGTAATAGGTAATCAATGGTATGGTGGCAATTAATCCCAATGAAATGATTTTGGGAATGATAGAATGATTCGTTTGAATCAGATAAATGAATCCATTCAACGAAACATTCCGTGACATAAATCTAATCATGTATAATAGCAGTATCCCAAATAATGGAACGATAAAACCCAATAATGCCCCTAAAAAATAATTGTCACGGTTCATAAATACAAAAATGCTGAATAAATTGGAGAAAACAAAAACGGGTATCAGGACTTAATATTCATCCTTTGCTTCATTGCTTCATAACAGATAATACCTGCAGCGACCGACACGTTAAAACTATCAAATTGACCCGCCATCGGAATGATAAAAGTATCGTCACAAGCTTGTTGCGTGGCCGAAGAAATTCCATTTTCCTCAGCCCCCATCACCAAACAGCAGGGCTCCCGGAAATTGATATCCTGCAAAGTGTGCTCAGCTTTTAGGTCGCTCGAAAGTACTCTAATCCCATTCAACTTTAATGTATTCAATATTTGAGAAATGCTTTTTTCACGACAAAAAGTGATCTGCATCATTGCTCCTGCGGATGTTTTAACCATATCCTCATGTAGCGGAGCTGAATTTCTTTCGGAAAAAATAATCGCATCCACACCGCAACAAACAGCGGTTCTGATAATGGCACCGGTATTTCTTACATCCGTAATCCCATCCAACAAAAGCAGAAATGGTGTTTTCCCCTGATCATATAAATGGGAGATCACATCCTGAATCGGTGTATACTGCACAAAAGATCCAAACGCCACAATACCCTGATGGGCACCCCGAACCAGTGTATTCAACTTCTCCATGGGTACCCGAATAATGGGCACATTAGACTCCTTGGCCAGCCTGATAATATCGCCAATATTTTCACCACTAATGGTGTGGTGCATCATGATTCGGTCGAGAGGCTTGTGATGTTGTAAGGCTTCAAGTACAGGGTTACGCCCATACACCATAGATTTGGGTGATCTCATGAATTAACGGTCTATGGTGAATTTTGAGGTCTCAATAATTTTACCAAAGGCATCTTTGGCGAGGATAATATAAATTCCGTTAGGATAGGTGTCCATCTCCTCAAAGATGACCTCTTCCGCACTTTTAGGTAGTTTTTTCTCCTGAAGTTTCTTCCCAATCAAATTTCGCAATTCAAACGCAGAAACTTCCACTGTTGAAATATTCATTTTAACGGTCAAACGTGGTGTCACTAAGGGCACAGGATACAATGAAAACAATTTGACATCATTATTGCCTGCAAATAATGCCATCTGCAGGAATACAAAAACTGTAAGAGTGTAAATAAATTTCATTGTCTAAGGCAAAAGTAGACTCATTTTCGCTCTTTTCCTGACTATTTTTGGTGTTTAAACCCTAAAAAACTGTTATATTTGTTTCAGAATTAAAACCTGAAGGGTATGCATTTCATTCAGAATATCTGGCTCGCCCAGCATTGGACTTGGCTATTGGTCATATTTGCAGGTTCTCTGGCGATTGTAGCTTATATCAATAATCGCATGGGAATGCTGAAAAAATCTTTGGCTACATTTATTGTATTACTCACATTTTCAATGTTCATTTCCATTCAGGAGTCTGAACAGAATACCTTGAATATTGCTTCTACAAACATAGAGCAGGAATTACCGACACAATCACCAACGCTTGAAACACCTTCACTCTTTGGTAAAATGATAGAATTTGCCGGCAATATCTTAAAAGACAAATTGGAGGATTAAACCACCTCGTGTTTAAAATCATTGGTCATGTAGAATTTAATCCCCGGATTATTTGCGCGTTCCGTGTTTAAATACCACTGACTTTCTGCCAAATAGACCAAATTCCCTTCCTTGTCTTCAACCACATTGGATTGTTTGAATCGTGTAAAATCATTAATCACTTTCTCGTCTCCTTGCATCCAACAAGCCTTGAAATAAGGAAGCGTGCGAAAACTGCATGCCGCTCCGTATTCCTGCAAAAGTCGATATTGTATCACTTCAAACTGAAGGTCGCCAACGCAACCGATGATTTTACGATTGCCTCCGTGCTGGGTAAATAACTGTGCCACACCCTCATCGGTCAATTGACGAACCCCTTTTTCCAGTTGTTTGGTTTTCATCGGATCATTATTGATGAGCTCTTTGAAAATTTCAGGGGAGAAGCTTGGAATGCCCACATAAGTCATGATTTCACCTTCAGTTAATGTATCACCAATTTTGAAATTTCCGGTATCAAATAAACCGACCACATCACCCGGATAGGCGTCATCGACCACGTTCTTTTCACGGGCAAGAAATGTATAAGGATTACTAAATCGAATTTTTTTATTCAATCTCACATGATGATAAAAGGTATTTCTCTCAAATCGGCCTGAACAAATTCTTAAAAAAGCGACACGATCACGATGCCTTGGGTCAATATTCGCATGGATCTTAAAAATGAAACCGGTAAATTTATCTTCACTGGCCTGTACTTCACGTACATCGGTCATTCTTGGGCGTGGCGCAGGTGCTATTTGAATAAACGTATCCAGCAAATCCTTTACACCGAAATTATTTACGGCACTGCCGAAAAAAACGGGAGCGAGTCTTCCGCTGAGATATTCGTTTTGATCAAATGTATCATAAACGCCCATCACCAATTCCATATCTTCACGCAAAGACATCGCATCCTTTTCGCCAACCAGATCCACAATCTCTTGTGAATTCAAATCGGGAAGCGGAATGAGATCCTCATCTGTCGCTTTTTGATTGGCTTGAAAGGTGAGCAGGCTTTTATTAAAAATATTATAGACTCCTTTAAAGTCACGTCCCATATTGATGGGCCAGGAAAGCGGTTGTGTTTTAATATTGAGTTTCTTCTCCACTTCTTCCAACAAATCAAAAGGATTCCTGCCATCCCGATCCATCTTATTGATGAAAATAATCACCGGGGTATCTCGCATACGGCAAACTTCCATCAGCTTTTCCGTTTGCTCTTCCACTCCCTTTACACAATCAATCACCAATACCACACTATCAACGGCAGTCAGGGTACGATACGTATCTTCTGCAAAATCCTTATGGCCGGGTGTATCCAGCAAGTTGATCAGCTTGTCTTTGTATTCAAAACTCATCACAGAAGTAGCCACCGAAATCCCTCTCTGACGTTCGATTTCCATGAAATCTGAAGTAGCATGCTTCTTTATCTTATTTGACTTAACGGCACCTGCAGTCTGAATTGCACCCCCGAACAGTAGAAATTTTTCTGTCAATGTGGTTTTACCGGCATCCGGATGGGAAATAATCGCAAAGGTTTTACGCTTTTCAATTTCGTGTTGGTATTTCATAAAGTGCGCAAAGGTAATTCAAAATTTGAATGGGGTACAACACTTTCATCGATCCGGCAATAAGCCACAAGGATGACCTAGAACACAAACGATTCAGCGAATTAAATGATTATAAAAGTAAATCAGATCCATTTTATCCTCATTCTCACGCTCATTCTCACTCTGTTTAGTAGCCTCACCGGGAATCGAACCTGGATCAAAAGTTTAGGAAACTTCCGTTTTATCCATTAAACTATGAGGCCCTATTAAATAGAATAAGTGAACGAAGGTAAGCCTTACGCATAAATACGCAGGATATAATCGGCATATTTTTCAGCAATTTTTTTTCGTTTGAGTTTTAAAGTTGGGGTTAGTTCCCCTCCATCTATCGTCCACTCATTCGTCAACAGTTGAAACTTTTTCACCTGTTCATGGGCAGAAAATAACTTATTGTACTTGTCCAATTCAGTGCGTATGAGTTTCAGAATATCCTTATCGGTGGTCATATCAATGGCCTTATCCAAAGTAACACCCATGCGTGAAAAGTGTTCAAATATTTTATCTACAGCCGGCACGATAAGGGCTCCTACAAATTTCTCATTACTACCGACCACCATGATTTGTTCAATAAATGATGACTCTTTCATTTTATTCTCAATCGGAAGCGGAGCGACATATTTCCCTCCTGAAATTTTAAAGATCTCCTTTTTTCGATCTGTGATTTTTAGAAATTTACCATCAATGAACTGACCGATATCTCCGGTATGAAACCAACCTTCCTGTATCACTTCATCAGTTAGTTCGGGATGCTTATAGTAACCCATCATCACGTTGGGACCTTTACAAATAATTTCGCCATCTGCACCCAATTTTACTTCTACCCCTCTGATAATTGTACCTACTGTGCCAAACATTCGTCCATCTTGTTCAAAACGATTCACACTCACCACCGGAGAAGTTTCAGTGAGACCATAACCTTCCATCACCACAATTCTGGCAGCCGTAAAAAGCCTGAGTAACTTGACCTGACAAGCCGCTGAACCGGTGACAATCGCTTTAATTTTTCCGCCTATTGCCTCACGCCATTTGACGAAAACTAATCGATCCGCAATATTCAGTTGCAATCTATAAAATAGAGATCCTTTTTCATGCACATCAAATCGCAATGCCAATGAAACTGCCCAATCAAATATCCGGCGTTTCATTCCGGTAAGTTCGGCACCTTTTGCATCGATTTTTTCATACACCTTCTCCAACAACCTTGGCACCGTAGTGAATACAACAGGCTTTACATCTCGCAAATCAGCCCCTATGGTTTCCATTCCCTCTGCAAAATATACCGACACCCCTTTGTTCAAATAGATATACATAATGGTACGCTCGAAAATATGATTCAGGGGCAAGAAACTTAAGGTTCGCTCATCACTTCCGCAAAAACCAAATGCATCCATGCAACTCTCCACATTACTTAATATATTCTGATGCGAAAGCATTACCCCTTTAGGATTACCCGTAGTGCCTGATGTATAGATAATCGTAGCCAGTTGTTCAGGCTTGATTCTGCCTTTTATTTCTTCAATGGCGTTCTTTTGTGCTTCATCTATTGGCGACAGAAGGGAGGTCCAATGGGTCACCCCTTCAATTTCATCAAAAGAAAAAACATGCTTCAGACTGGGGACCTGGGGTATAATTTGTTTGACCTTTCGATGTAGCAATTTATCTGAAATAAACAAAACGGACACCTGTGCTTCAATCAATATATACATCAATTCCGTATTACTGATAGAAGGATAAATAGGAACTAATACAGCGCCGGTTTGCTGAACCGCAAAATCCGTAATGACCCACTCCGGCCTGTTGTTAGAAAGGATTGAAATTTTATCCTGTCGTTCCGGGACAAGGTCATTACCGGTAACTCCCAATGACAGCAATGCACCTGCCATTTGCTGCGAAAGATTTTTTACTTCAGTGGATGAGTAGGGTTTCCATGCTCCATCTATTTTAGCATGAAGCATATCTTTCTTAGGGTAATTCTGTACATACTTTTCCAGTATGTCAAACAGTCGGGTGCTCTGTAGCATGGTTCATTCTAATTGGTTTGATAATACTGATGTTCCTGTGGGACCAATTTATGGCTGCGGAAATATACATCAAATTCATTCATTTTTGAAGCGTGTTTTTGTGTCCATTGTTTAAATATACCGGCATGATCCAATTTACCAAACAACCATTGATTATAGCATTCATAAAATCCCTGTTGAATCATTTTGTGTTGATAATCGAAGAGCTCGAATGGATATTTCAATGCAAATTGACGATTCCAGTCTAATAAAAAACGAGCACGCAACATGCTTAAATTCTCCACGTTGATACCACCGGTAACCACATTCCTCAAATTGTCAAATATTTTCATTGAGGCCGATTTGAAGTTGGTCGGATTCTCGTATCGGTTTTGCTTTCCGTCAAGTGCCACATTATTTAATTCCGCAATAAGAAATTTGTAACTTTCAAAAACAATTTTCTTCACCTCTTCTGTTTTACTGGAAAAGCTTTCCATATTCACAAATGTCTCTCCATAGATAATGGCCCAGAGATAATCTTTCGTAAAGAAATATACTTTGGAAAGATTATAATAATTCATATGATACGCCGGTGCATTTTCAATCCCTTTTTCCCAGGCAGCTGAAGCATCCTTATATTTTTTTTGTCGGGTATACAACTCCCCTTTTTCAGCATAAAGTATTCCGGCTTTCGGATATTTTGAAATTCCTTTATTAATGGCTTCCTTCGCTTCCTCCATTTTTTTCATGCTGCTATAAATCACGCAGGCAATTTTGAAAGTTTCCTCATCGGCACTATCCACCTTCAATAACGGCGCAATCATATGCTCCCCTCTCAACATATCTCCCTGAAGGTAATAAGCAAATGCCAGGTCACGTCGAAAGACTAAATTGTCCGGTTCCACCTGAACCGCCTGATTGAACACCATTATGGCATTTGAATAGTCACCCTTCTGAAGATAATCCCTTGCATTTCCATAAAGCCCGCGACCTTCTTCTGTGCGGCCAACTAAGGCCTGTGCAGATGAAACTTGAACGATGATGAGGGCAAAATAAAAAAGTAGGTATTTTCTCATGAACAGTGGACAAATTTAACGGAGAAAATCTAAATAATTGAAATTTTATAAGTGCCCCGTGCATCCTATTTTTACAATATGACCAAAGCCGAACGGTACCGAAACATCATCGATTATTTCATCGCTAATCAACCTGAAGCAGAAACGGAACTCCTTTATGACAGCCCATACCAACTGCTGGTGGCCGTTATTCTTTCTGCTCAATGTACAGACAAAAGGGTCAATTTAACCACCCCCTCCATTTTTGAAAAGTATCCAAGTGTACAGGATATGGCCTTGGCTACCCCTGAGGAAATCTTCCCTCTGATCCGAAGTATCAGTTATCCAAACAACAAAGCAAAACATTTGGCGGGCATGGCCAAAATGGTGGTCGAACAATTTCATGGTGAAATACCGATGACCGTTGCTGAATTGATTCAACTTCCCGGGGTAGGACGAAAAACCGCAAATGTGATTACTTCAGTGATCGACCAACAACCGAATATGGCTGTAGATACGCATGTATTTAGAGTGAGTGCCAGAATCGGCCTCACCACCCGTGCGAAGACTCCCCTGCAAGCAGAATTACAACTGATCAAACATATCCCACCCAAACTCATTCACAAAGCCCACCATTGGCTCATTTTACATGGCCGATATATATGTATGGCCCGCCATCCGAAATGCCGGGAATGCGGCATTAGAAGCAGTTGTCTATATGCTCAAAAGCATATCCCACTACTGTAATTTTATTGCCGAAATTATTCGCTACATTTGCTGATATCAAAACTATCCCCACAGATGAAAAATCTGCGACAATTATCTTCTTCTGAACTCGGAGAACTGATCCATTCACTTGGCGAAAAACCATATCGATTAAAGCAAATCGAAGAATGGATTTGGAAAAAAGGTGCGTCATCCATTGATGATATGTCTAATTTATCAAAAGCCTTTCGGGATAAACTGAAAGAAAATTATGCCTTGTTTTCTGTAGATATCGATCACACTCAAAAGAGCGATGATACCACTATAAAAAATCGTTTTGTATTGCACGATGGCAATTTTGTTGAAGGTGTACTGATTCCCACACCCACACGTATGACTGCCTGCATTTCATCTCAAGTCGGCTGCAGTCTCAGTTGTAAATTCTGTGCGACAGGGTATATGGATCGTAAACGAAATTTAGATTTTGATGAAATCTATGATCAGGTAATGCTACTGAATCAGCAAGCCGAGGTGAATTATCATAAACACCTCAGTAATATTGTTTTTATGGGCATGGGAGAACCCTTGCTCAACTATGCCAATATGTTGAAGGCCATAGAAAAAATTGTATCGCCGGAAGGAATGGGTATGTCTCCTTCGCGCATTACCGTTTCTACAGCAGGTATTGCTAAAATGATACGCAAATTAGCCGACGATGAAGTACGATTCAATCTGGCTGTTTCATTGCATGCAGCCGATGATGTGAAGCGAAATGAAATTATGCCCATCAATGAAACGAACAACTTGAAAGTCTTATTGGAAGCTTTAAGTTATTATTTCAAGAAAACTAAAAACCCAGTTACTTTCGAATATATTCTTTTCCGTGATTTTAACGACTCGATTGAAGATGCGGACAACCTGATTAAAATCTGCCGTCAAATTCCAAGCAAAGTCAATATCATTGAATACAACCCCATCGGACAGGCCCAATTTTCAAAACCGGATGAAGCTAAAGTGGATTCCTTCATGCAATATTTGGAAAGAAATCGTGTCAATGCCCGCCTCAGACGTAGCCGTGGCAAAGACATTGATGCTGCCTGCGGCCAACTTGCCAATATCGATCACCCTACAAATGCATAATATACTATGGCCAAAAAAATAACCGGAAAACCCGGCGACTTTGCGTCTTCAAAAAAGGCTTCCGTAAAAAAGGAAACCGTAAGACAAGAGAAGCGAAAAATCAGAACCGAGTCCAGCGAGTTTGAAAAGAAAGCTGCTTCTAAAGATAAATTTCCTTCAGAGCGTAAATCATTCGCACCCAAAAAACGGGAGAGAGAAGCAGACAAACCATACGCACCGAAGAAGCGCGAAGGGTATAATGACAAACCATTGGCCCGCGACACTCGTGGCAAACGAGTCGTAGGCCCCAATTCTCCTTTTGCCAAAGGGAATAGAAAAGATGATTCTGACAAAGCATCGGATAAAAAATCATATAGTCCTAAAAAATATGCGGATGATCAACGAATTTCTTCCGGATATAAAGGCAGAACCAAAACTGAACATCAGGATGACAAAGTACCTTTTCCAAAACGCGATTCAAAACAGAGCTACGTAAAAACAGGTCGTTATGTCGATAAAAATAAACCTGATCCCTCTAAACCGCGTAAACTGAGACCCGGAGAAGAGGCCCCTTTCTATCAGGCCGATAAAATTCCTTCCAAACCGGGGAAGAAAATGCTGAAGATCGATGAGCCGGTTAAAGCGGAAACCATGCCTCTCAATAAATTTATTGCTCATTGCGGAATTTGTTCCCGAAGAGATGCCGTGGAATTGATTAAAAAAGGAAAGATTAAAGTAAATGGATTGGTAGAAGTAGAACCTGCCACAAAAGTAAGTGAGGCCGACTTCATTATCTATGAAGACAAACGACTCTTTCCGCAAAAAAAATTGGTTTACTATCTGCTCAATAAACCCAAAGATTATATTACCACGACAGATGATCCTAAAGACCGGAAGACGGTCCTGGATTTATTCAAGGCTGTAGCCGAATATCGCATTTTCCCAATCGGTCGACTCGATCGAAATACAACCGGACTGTTGCTCCTCACCAATGATGGCGACCTGGCTCAAAAATTGTCGCATCCTAAACATAATATTAAAAAGGTGTATCAGGTTATGCTCGACAAACCCTTAAATAAAAAAGATTTTGAGGCCATAGTCAAAGGAATCACCTTGGAAGATGGATTGGCAGAAGTGGATGACCTAGCATTTACGAACCCTAGCGACAAGAAAGAAATAGGCATTCAAATCCATATTGGCAGGAATCGTATTGTCAGACGCATTTTTGAACACCTGGGTTATACCGTAAAAGCATTGGACAGGGTGGTTTATGCCGGCCTCACCAAGAAAAATTTACCCAGAGGCAAATGGCGCGAACTGGATCCAAAAGAAGTCATTTATTTGAAACATTATTAATTCACCACCTACATGCTCAAGCCTGAAATCCTTTTTGAAGATGATGATTATGTGATCCTGAATAAACCTTCGGGAATGCGAACCATTCCTGACCGGCACAACGAAAATCTGCCTTCCTTGTCGGGTTTACTTCGAACCATTTATGGAGAAATATTTATCGTTCACCGATTAGACATGAACACCAGCGGCTGCGTTTGCTTTGCTAAAAATGCTGAAGCCCACCGGTATGCTTCACAATTGTTTGAGCATCGTCAGGTAGAAAAAAAATACTTAGGTATCGTATATGGAAGTTTTGAGGAGCCGGAAGGGTTAATTGAAGACCCCATCATGGAGCATCCGGTCATTAAAGGCAAAATGATTGTTCACCAGAAACAAGGCAAACCAAGCAGCACTTCTTATAAAGTCCTGGAAAATTTTAGTCAATTCAGCTTAGTGGAATTTATCATTCATACCGGCCGAACGCACCAAATTCGGGTCCATATGCAAAATGCAGGTCACCCTATCCTGTGCGATGAGGTGTATGGGAGCGATAAACCCATCTATATTTCATCCATGAAAAAGAGGTATAATCTTTCGAAACATGAAGACGAAGAAAAACCGATTCTGCATCGAATGGCATTGCATGCGCACTCGTTAAAATTTATTTCGGCTTCCGGCAAACAAATTGAAGCCGTCGCTCGTCTACCCAAAGACATGAACGCGATGTTAAATCAATGTCGTAAATGGCTTTCCTAATTCATCTCGCTTATTTTTGAAAACACTTAAACCTTTAAACATGAAACAACTGCTTAGTTTGCTCACCATTCTCCTGATCTCACACTCTCTGTTGGCTCAAGGTTATCGCGTGAACCGCAATGATTCCAAAACCTCCGTAAAATTGAAAAAAGAGGATCTCGGTAAAAACATCATAGCCTTTTCTCCTGTGCACATTGTGGCAACGGACATTGAAAGTGACCAACCGGATGTGACCATCGCGATGAGCTACGAACGCATTTTCAATAATGAAATGATCAGCGTTAAATTACCGGTCAATGTGGCTCTTACCCGTCAGTATTTTTACATCATGCCGACCATTAAACTGTATCCGAAAAAACAAGGCGTTGCAAAATATGCCATTGGCCCCCAATTATTGTTTGGTACCGGCATGGAAGAATATCAGAAATTCATTACCGGCCCCAACGGTATCGTTTATTCACAATTTGTAACGGAACGTCGCAATCAATTCGGTTTTTTTCTGAACAATAGTGTCAATTTCACCATCGCACGCGCCTTGTATGTCGCCCTCGATTTTGGGTTAGGGGTCAAATATTACGACAGTGCGCCTCGCAACACGGATATGATGTTCTCTCCTTTCGGAAATTCCGGCATATCCCCCTCCTTTCAATTGGGCTTCAATATGGGATATCGATTCTAATTCATATTTTTTACTTCATTCAAGAACGGTCAGCAAACATGCTGACCGTTTTTTTTCGCAAAAGGATTTCATTTCCCGGTATTTACGATTGAACCCTTTTCATTTTTTTTACATATCATTTTTGTCTCCGCACTGTATCTTTAGTCCATGCAAACCACCTATTATCACAATCTGATTGATCTGCATGCAAGAGAAATTTACCCGGCAGCGATCACGATTAAAGAAGGCAAAATTCTATCCATTACAAAGACCGATCAACCATGTGCAAATTATATTCTGCCCGGACTGATCGATGCGCATATTCATATCGAAAGTTCCATGCTCATTCCGTCGGAATTTGCACGCATTGCGGTTAAGCATGGTACCGTGGCCACCATTAGTGATCCACATGAAATAGCCAATGTTTGCGGCATACCGGGTGTGGAATACATGTTGGATAATGCTGCCCGGGTGCCTTTTAAATTTCATTTCGGTGCACCATCCTGCGTACCCGCCACTTCTTTCGAAACTTCAGGGGCCATAATAGATGCAGAAGGTGTGAATCAATTATTGAAACGGGATGATATCTTTTACCTCAGTGAAATGATGAACTACCCCGGTGTACTGATGGGCGATGAACAAGTACTGAAAAAAATAGCCTATGCCAAAGACGCCGGAAAGCCGGTAGATGGTCATGCCCCCGGACTAATGGGTGAAAAGGCCCATGCCTATATTGCAGCCGGCATCAGTACCGATCATGAATGTTTTACACGTGAAGAAGCGGAAGACAAACTAGCAGCAGGCATGAAAATATTGATCCGCGAAGGTAGTGCCGCAAAAAATTTCGAAGCCCTTATTGATCTGCTCCCCCTGCATCCGGACCTCATGATGTTTTGTTGCGACGATAAACATCCGGATGAACTCTTGCTCCACCATATCAACGATCATGTCAAAAGAGCTTTAGCCAAAGGCATCGATATATTTACGGTCCTTCGTGCTGCATGTGTCAATCCTGCAGTTCATTACGGCATGAAAGTCGGACTGCTTCGAGAGGGGGATCCGGCAGATTTTATCATCATCGATCATCCAGACTCCTTTGAAATTCTTCGTACCGTAATAGATGGACAAATCGTATATGAACAGGGGCAATGTTTCATCGATTCGGTACAGCAAGATGCCATCAATGCTTTTGATTGCCGCCCCAAACATTTGGAAGAATTTGCTGTACCATGTACCGAAAAAACTTTAAACATCCGTGTCATAGAAGCCTTGGATGGTCAGCTCATTACACGAACCTGCATGCAAACTCCGCGTATAGAAAACAACCTAATCGTCTCGGACCCACAACAGGATGTATTAAAAATGGTGGTCGTCAACCGCTATCAACAAGCCCCTGTGGCCAAAGCTTTCATTAAAAATTTCGGACTTCATCAAGGTGCTATTGCCAGTACGGTTGCCCATGATAGTCATAATATTATTTGTGTTGGATGCAGCGATGAGGAAATTTTAATGGCCGTAAATGCACTCATTGAATGTAAAGGCGGTATTGTTGTCTATGATGGACAAACCACCGAAGTGATGCCCCTACCTGTCGCCGGATTGATGAGCACATTACCCGCAGCAGAAATCGGTGTTCAATATGCCAAACTGGATGCGGGCGCAAAAGCTTTAGGCAGTAAACTGTCTGCTCCGTTTATGACCCTTTCTTTTATGGCCTTGCTGGTCATTCCACAACTTAAACTCAGCGACCTCGGTCTTTTCGACGGAGAACGATTTGAATTTGTAGATTTGTTTTAAATTAGAATTTATCATGCACAGAATCATTTTCATTTTACTGCTGTTGGCGAGTCCTTGCGCCTATGCCCAACTTCCGGAAACAGTCGTGTATTTATTCGACATGCAACGTTCATCCAAGGGAATAAAAATAATGAACCCACGCATTATTTCTAAAAAGTCAGGGTACAACAATCAGCCCTATTTCACACCCGATGGTGAGGCTATTTATTTTGTGAGTTCTATGGATACCACAAACACAGAAATTTATCGTTATCAAATCGGGAAGAAAAAAAGCAGGCGCATTACCAAAACGCCGGAACCGGAATATTCTCCAAAATATACCCCCGACATGGGCCGCATTTCTTGTGTAAGGGTTGAAAAGGATAAGACGACCCAACATTTATACACCTATAATTTCAAGGGTAAAGATGCGCAATTGTTGATGCCCAATCTGAAAACTATCGGCTACTACGAATGGATCAGCCCAACGGATTTTCTATCATTCGAACTGCCTGAGCCCTTTTATCTTGTGAAACATAGTCCGGCTAAAAGACGAACCGATACGCTGGCCACGAATGTGGGCAGAACCTTTGTTAATCTGCGTACGAAAAACACCTATGTATTTGTAGACAAAACAGATTCCATGCATTGGAAAATGCGCACCATCACTGCAGAAAATGTACGATCAATCAACCTCCACCGTAAGACTGAATTTGCTGAACTCTGCGAAACCATACCGGGCGAAGAAGACTATTGCTTCCTCAGGGATGGCAGTGTTCTCATGGGACACGAGGGCATTCTTTACATCAAAAAAAATCCCTTTCGGAACAAGGATGCCACATGGGATGAATTGATCGATATGAAAACATTTGGCATTTCAAAATTCTACAGGATAGCAGTGTCACCCGACAATCAGTTGCTGGCGGTGGTCGCCTATACCGGTAAAAAACCTTAGTAATCCCCTACTTAAAACTAAACACTAAAAATTAAAAACTAACCTAATAGTCAAAATCCAGTACCACATTGGTCCCGTATCCTTTATGCGGCTGAATACTTACACCGACAGACTTATATCCATCGTGCAAACAAATCCAGCGATGTCCCAATGAGGGAACTCCTTCATCGATCAACAAATCCAAAACCATTTGAGCAGGGTCGGATACACCATAGTTACAACACTCTCCGTGATAGTACTTCTTGCAATCCTTCGACTGTCTTTCATGTCCCGTATAGCTTTTTAATCCACTTGTAATGGCATGGCATTTGGCACTCTCCCAACATTTTTTATTCGGCTTCAATGGATCCGGAATGGTCTTCATTTCTGACATAGTTTTGTAGAGCGATTTCTCATTCTCTGTTCTGGGCTTGGGCAGAAAGAAATACAAAAACCATTTAGGATACATACGGGCCATATTGAGGTATTGGATCACTTCTCTTTCTGCTGTGGTCATATAAGCGCAAGGCTCCGTAACCGCAGTATATCCCATTACGGCCAAAGAATCTTTATATACCTTACTGTGACCGGCAGCTCCAAGCGAATCGCGAAGTATAATAACGGTATCCTTACCTGCACTCCATGTTTTGGACTGTGCACTTGAAAAATTGCATAGAAAAAGTGTTGACAAGATCAGTAGGGTGATTCGCATAAATGACTAACCTCAATTCAAGGGGTTTTAGTGTGTAAGGTAAACAATAATTTTTTTGATCACTACCATTTCTTTTAATTCACAAAGACCCAGCTTAACCCAAATCGGAAACCAAAATTCTGTGCCGGATAGTAGGCATAGTTGATGTTATTGGCCACTAACAATTGTTGTATTTCATCTACCGCAATCGAAGCCCTGAATCGTTTCAACTTAAAATTAAAGAAGGCGGTCCATTGCGGATAATTGCGAATGCGTCGTTCGTATTGCGGCAGGAAGGCATTAAAAGTCGGAGCATATCGATCGGCTAAATAAGGTGTATTATACCTCATCTCGATTCCCGTTGCAATCAATAATTTCTTTTTAAATATTTTATCCTCAAAGGCCAGACGGTGACGGCTCATCCACCACGGAACATGCACAGGCGATTGATCGGCCGGAGTTTGCAGTGCAATGGAATTATCGAGGTAAAATTTCCCTACACGGAACTGCTTCTGTATGATCAATTGGAATAATGGAATCGTTTTTCTATAGGGCTGTACCTGAACACTGGTATCCACATAAGCGTCATTCCATTGCTGCACATTTAAGTTGGTATCCCGAAAGATATAATTCCCCAACATCAAATAATTAAACATCACCTCACCATGATATTTTTCATTCTTATAACCGGCGAAAATTTTCGTCACAGTTGGCTTGAGTAAGGTATTGGAATAATCATAATAATTGCTCGCATATACACTCATCAGATAAGGAGCCGACTGCAAACTTTGTTTCAATCCTAAACGAAATGAACCCATTCGCTCTGAAAAATTTTTCCCGGCTTCAGCATCAAATAAGAAATTGCCTTTGGCATTGCCTGTAAAGTAAAGTTTCAAAGAGGCTTTATACAACCATTCTGATGGCAGGGTTGCATCTTTCAATAAACTCCCGAAAATATAATTGTTATAGAATGTCGGGTTATATGTTCCATTCAATGGGCGATCGACATCGATACCCCACCCCGCTTCCGCTTGCAATACTTTATCCCGCAAACGAACATTTCCGATAAGCGCCAAGGAGGTACCGATCATGCGATGGAAATATTTCATATACAATGAATCGCCGTTCAGGAATGATATATTCTCTAAACGACTGTAATACAAACTATCCGGCGTTCTGTCTTTATATCGATACAGGTTGAAGTCTCCATAAAGGGTGTGTTTGAGTCCGAAGATGGGTTTAAACTTCAAGAGATGTTCGCTACTATCTGCGGAATACACACTATCGCTATTGCCCCAAAAATATTGTTGTTGAATATAAATGGATGCATTCCGATAATAATTAGAAACGGAAGAACGATTGACCTCACCAAAATTATCAAACACCACCGGCACCAATCGTTTATCATTGTAACGGGTATCGAGCAAATAATCCTCGGATGTGATCCCACCATTTTCATCTTGCTGCAGTTTGTTGTAGATTAAGGCCCCATGAATTTGATAACGTTGACCCGGTGCCTGATAATTACTGCTTAAAACAGCCTGATCATGATTGGTGCGTTGTAGCTTGTAAAAACCGGGGGAGCCTGTCTTGCGATAACTGGCTTGAACATTCCAGTGGGGCAAAATATTTTGGGTGTGCAGCAATTCCAATATTTGTTCCTGTTTGGTACCCATGCGATAATTGGCTACGGAATACGGCCGTGTGGTATTATAAAATTTGATGTTCTGCCATCGATACAAAAACGGATGATTCACATTCACCCCTAATTGCATCCCCGGATTCATATCGGGCACAAACAATAAGAATTGCGCCGTAGAACCCGTATTCCCCAAATCGACATGCCAAATAGACTGGAGTGGATTCCGATGCAAGGTCTTGATGGATGTATCCATGGACCTTCGTTGGGTATCCACTAAAGTATAAGTAACGATCCTAACCCGATCATCGGTGGTAATTTGTTTCTTGTTTGTATCCGAAATGATTTTTGAATTGCTGCTGAGGGTATTGTTGTTGCTTCCGGTAGGAAATAATTGAGCCGACACTATTTTAGATCCGCTACAGAGTATGGAGACAATCAACAGACTGCGTAACAGGGAATAAATTTTGTGGGCTGACAAACACTTCATGCGGGATCAAAAGTAAGCCGCAACGACCTATATTTCTCCTAATAATTCCTTAAACAAGAGGGCCATTTTGGGTGCAGCAGCATTGGCGGCCTCCAGTACTTCCTCATGGGTGATCTCATTCATTTCTTCACGAATACCCAAATCGGTGACCACACTCATCCCGAACACCTTCATCCCCATGTGACGTGCTACTATGTTTTCAGGCACGGTACTCATGCCCACCGTATCGCCGCCAATCACATGCAGAAAGCGATATTCGGCCTTGGTTTCAAACGTAGGTCCCTGTAACCCGATATAGACTCCTTCATGTACAAGAATATCATGTTTAACGGCCAGCGCTTTCGCACGCTTTACAAAATCCAGGTCATAAGGTTCGGTCATATCCGGAAATCTTGGCCCCATGGTTTCATCATTGCGCCCGCGTAACGGATGTTCGGGAAAGAGATTGATATGGTCGTTGATGATCATCAGGTCACCGACTTTAAAATTTTTATTCATACCGCCTGCCGCATTCGAAAGCATGAGGACCTCGGCTCCCAACATCTTCATCACACGTACGGGAAAGGTTACTTCCTGCATGGTATAGCCTTCGTAATAATGAAAACGACCACTGAGCATTACCACAGGTTTGCCGTTTAGCATACCAAACAATAATTTACCGCCATGTCCTTTTACCGTACTCACCGGAAAATTCGGAATTTCTTCATACGGCAAAGAACAACTCACCGTTAAATCATCCACCAAGCCCCCCAGTCCACTGCCCAGGATAATGCCCGCATAAGGTTTCAAATCAGTTTTCGTTTGAATGAAAGCCACGGTTTCATTCAGCTTTTGCAGATCTATGTTTTGCATAAGGGCAAATATATTATCTTTCATCCTGAAACCTAAGAAGCATCATTAAATCTTGCGTTTTCTGATCGGGAAATTTTAGTTAACCTCCTTAAACAAAACTCATGCAGCCCCCTTTTGAAAAATTCAATTCTCAGGAAGATGCTCAGGAAATGCTTGATTTACTACTGACGCATGGAATACACGCAACGATCGAGCAAGGAGGAAAATACTTCGACCCTACCTTTGCCAATATCAGCCGACAGCCTGAATTCCTTTTAATGCTGAATCAAAACGATTTTTCTTTAGCGCAAAAAATTCTGCAAGACAACTATGCACAACAATATCCCAATCTTTCCCGTGAGTACTATTTATTTTCATTCACTGATTCCGAACTTCTCGACATACTCGCCAAACCCGATGAATGGAGTATTGCCGATCATACCTGGGCACAAATTCTCCTCAGCGAAAGAGGTAAAACCATCAAACCGGAAGAAGTAAGTCGTCAGTCCGAAAAAAGAATCCGGGAAATCAGCAAAACCGAGCGCGTCAATCCGCTTTTGATATCTGCCGGTTATCTCGTTTCGGCCACAGGTGGCTTGCTCTATCTCTTTTATAGTTCTTTCGGTTTAGCCGCATCACTATTCGGTATTGGTGTGGGTATTGCCCTTCGTTACCGAACCAAAACCCTTCCCGATGGACAAACGCTTTTTGTGTATGATGAAAGGGACAGGGAACATGGCAACCGAATTCTGATCATTGCCCTGCTCAGTGCGGTTATCAGTCTCGTTGCCTTTTTCTATTTCGCAACGAGTCGATTCTAAAAAACGCTATTCACTATGAAACATTCAACATAAAATTTAAATTAACTATTTTCGCTGCCCATCCATGATTTCTCGTTCCACCATACAAAAAGTAAATGATACCGCCGAACTGCTCGACGTGGTCAGCTCCTTTGTGCAGCTCAAGAAACGAGGCGTCAATTATCTCGGCAACTGTCCTTTTCATAATGAGAAGACCCCTTCCTTTACGGTCAGTCCGGCCAAGGGCATCTACAAATGTTTCGGTTGTGGCAAAGCCGGCAATGTAATCACCTTTGTACAGGAACATGAAAAACTGAGCTACCCCGAAGCCATCACCTGGCTGGCCAAACGATACAATATTGAGATCGAAGAGACCCAGGTCAGCAATGAACAACGGGAGCAGATGCAAACAGAAGAAAGTTTGCGCATCATCAATGCTTATGCTTCGACCTACTTTACCGAGCAATTGATGCATACCGATGAAGGTCGACAAATCGGGCAATCCTATTTTCAGCATCGGGGCTTCCGGCAAGAAACCATCGACAAATTTCAGTTGGGATATTGCCCCGAAGATCGAGAACATTTGGCTAAAGAAGCCATCCCCAAGGGATATAATAAAGACTTACTGATTCGCGCCGGATTACTCTCCGAACGCTATGAAAAATTACAAAGCATCTACCATGGTCGTGTAATTTTTCCAATACACAATCAAAGCGGACGCATCATCGGTTTCGGTGCACGCATTCTCAAGACCAGTGAAAAATCTCCGAAGTATATCAATACCCCGGAGAATGAAATCTATAGCAAGAGTAAAACCTTGTATGGGATTTATTTTGCCCGAACCAGTATCACCAAACAAGATGAATGCTATTTGGTAGAAGGATATACCGATGTGATTTCCCTGCATCAGGCCGGGGTAGAAAATGTGGTAGCCAGTAGCGGCACTTCCCTCACTGAAGAACAGCTTAAACTCATCAAGCGCTTTACCAAAAACCTGACCATCCTCTACGATGGTGATGCAGCCGGCATTAAAGCAGCCTTACGCGGTTTAGACATGGCGGTAGAGCAAGGTTTGAATGTGCATGTGGTGATGCTGCCCGACAACCATGATCCGGATTCCTATGTACAGGAAACCGGTGCCGCAGGCTTCACGGAGTATATTCAACATAATAAGAAAGACATCATTTTGTTTAAGCTGGAAGCTTCACTCAAAGAAGCCAAAGACGACAGCATTAAGAAGACCGAACTCATCAATGAGATTGCTGAAACCTTGAGTAAGATCAACCGGGTAGAAGATTTTACCAAGCAACAAGATTATGTTCGGCGTTGTGCGCAGTTGCTCAAAATCGATGAAGCCGGATTGGTTTCATTGGTGAATAAAAAGATCCGTGACAAAGTCGTGAAGCGCGATTTTCAGCACAAAGAAGAAGCCGATAAGCTGGAGCAAATGGCTGCTCCGGACCAGACTCATGTACAACCCGAGATCAATGAACTGCTGCGTAAAGATTATCAGCAGGAGAAAGGACTCATTCGGGTCTTGATGGAATATGGCGACAAACCTTTTGATGATAAGATTTCGGTAGCCGATTATATCCGCATTAAAATTGCCAACAGTGATTTTACCCATGCCGGCTGGCAGCAGATCTATGAATTGTATTTTCAGACCCTGAATGACAGTCTGCAATACCCGACCGAAAAAACCTTCACTTATCATGAAACAGAGGCCATCAGAAATTTGGCCATTGAAGCCCTTTACTATCCCTATGAACTGAGTGAGAATTGGCATAAAGAATATCAAATCTTCACACCGGGTCGCGATATTACTTATCTGGATGATGTGACCCATACCGTCACTTATTTTCAATTGCGTAAACTCAAGGCCATTTATGCCGAGCTGATGGAAGAACTTCGTAATATACCTGACGAAGATGAAGAACGAATCAATATGCAGGCCATGAAGGATTTGAAAGCGAAAGAACAGGAGTTGTTGCAGGGGTTGAGGATCGTAGCGATAAGGTAGTTTTTATTGCTAGTTTTTAATTTTTAGTTCTTAGTTTTTAGTTGACCGCTACGTCCTTTTTCTTTCCGTTTCAGTTTCTCTTTCTTCCCTTTCCATTTCTTCCTCCTTATCCTACGCTAGTTTCTTTTCTTTTACAAGATTCAAAACCCGTAAAGACTGAGATGTTATTTAGCAAAGGCATCACCCATTTATTGATTTTGAAACGCTTATCACGGATTCATTACTGTTATCCTAGCTTGTATGTGTCATTCCTTCGTCATTTTTTCTATCATGACAAACAAATGACATACCGTATTTGCATAGCCCTTTAATGACGATTAGTTTTGGGCCAATAAAAAAATACCCATGATGAAAAAATACATCTTCATTTTGCTGATCCTTTGTATGGCCGCTTTGAATTCCGGCGCACAATGCATCATGACCCTCAACACCAATTACACGGTACCTGAAACCTGCATGGGAATGTGTAATGGCATCGTCGATTTTGCCTATACCAATGCCACCGGTACGGTCAATTATACCTTCAACCCGGCAGCTCCCGGGGCAACTCAGTTTGCTACAACTTTTTACAATCTATGTCCGGGCAATTATACGGTAACTGCTACCGACGGTGTAGGATGTACGGCCACAACCATTTTTAATATCATGCCGGCCATACCCATGACCCTCTCTTGCAATACTACAGCAACCTCTTGTACCGCTTGCACGGGTAGCATTGCCAGTGTCAATTTTGGTGGCACGGCTCCTTATTCTTACACCATTCAACCGGGCAATCAAATATCCGGTTCGAACATATTCTCTAACCTCTGTGCCGGCACCTATACGATATTGGTCACGGATGCAAACGGGTGCCTCAGCAGTACAGTTGCTGCTGTCACCATGGGCCCGCCTCTCACCGGTGTCACGTTAAACGATGTGGTCTATGATGAGAGTTGCTACTTGTCGGGCGACGGGAGTATTGATTTACAACCTACACCTGCTGCCGGACTTACCTATTATTGGAGCACGGGCGACACCTCACAGGATCTGAGCAATGTGGTTTCCGGTCCCTATTGGGTATCGGTGAGCGATGGCACCAATTGCAGTTTATTTTATGATACTGTTCATGTGGCCGGAATCAATTGTGGTACCATCAATGGCAAGGCCTGGATCGATTCTGTTGGCGATTGTGTATACAATACCGGCGACCATGCCCTAAGTGCCTCCGTCATTCAATTGTCGAATGGGGCTCTCGCCTATCCGAATATGAATGGCGATTTTCAATTTACCCAGGTTCCTTTAGGCAGTTATACCATTTCCAAAATCAACCCCTATTGGTTCGGCGGTTTTGTACCCGATGTGACCTGTGTACAAGCTCAAAACCTCAGTTTGACCAGTACCAATACTGTCCTGAACAATGTAGACTTTATCGACAGTTCTCTCAACCAGGTCGATTTGTTTATATGGGCCTATACCAGTCAATATGTACCCGGATCTACTTCCAGTATCAAAATCTATCCGAACAAACACACCTATGCGCTGCCTGTGAATGGGGTGGTTAGTCTGTTACTCAACGACTCACTCAACTACGCTTCTGCCGTACCGGCACCTAACTCTGTGATTGCCACACCGAATGGGGATTCCATCACCTGGATCATCCCGATGACCTATTACTCAGGTTATTCATGGACCAACCCGCCGATAGAAGTCATGGTGAATACACCCAGCACCTATAGCATGGGACTAAGTCTGCAAAGTAGCGTCAGTGTTCAGCCCCAGGGACTTACTGATCTGTGGCAAACCAATAATACAGCCAATATCGTTGGCATTACCGCCACCTCTTTCGATCCGAATGACAAGACGGTAAGCCCGCGTGGTATGGGTCCAATTGGAGGGATATGGTTGCATGGCGATTCGGTGATGGAATATATCGTACGTTTCCAAAATACAGGTACGGCATCCGCCACCAATATTCGCATTCTGGATACCCTATCCGGCAAACTCGATATCAGCACTTTGCGCATAATCGGCAGCAGTCATAACTATTTGGCTCAGGTACACGATGGTCATATACTCGATCTTTATTTCAAAGACATCATGCTACCCGACAGCAATAGCAACGAGCCGGGAAGTCATGGATTTATTGCCTATTCGATCGAGCAAATTTCGAACATACAAGTTTGGGATGAAATCAAGAATACGGCTTCCATCTATTTCGATTACAATGCACCAATACAAACCAATACGACCCTCAACACCATCATTATACCCGGAGCTGTTGACAACCTCGGCGATGCGAATGCCCTGAAGGTTTATCCTCAACCCGCTCATGATTTGCTGTATGTTCAAGTACCGGATGAAAACATTGAGTCCGTCGCGCTCTACGATATGCAGGGACGAATGATTCGGAGTGTAAAACCTTCTTCCGTGACCTCAGAATACAAATGGTCGATTACAGGAATTACATCAGGGATTTATCAATTGAAGCTGAAGACGGTAAAAGGTAATTATAGCCGTATGGTGACGATTGAATAAGAAGGTTCTTCAATTTATGTTTTAGTGGAAACGACCTTCGCTTCGTAACACATGTTGGTCCCATGCCTCAACATTCGATATGCTCAGTATCAATAGATAGCTTCACTGTTCCACCTCGTGATGACATAGATGAGCGGGTGCAACACATCGGATACACTATAGCCAAGGGCCATTACTTCCATGGCATCCTATCAAATATTTTCATTCATGCTATGGATCACGCTTCCACCCCATTCAACAAGCGTAAATCCTTTTCGAGCTTTTTTTAAAGGACTTAAATCTTGTAGAGGAATTTTTATGTTCGAGTTTAACGCTTGGGTCAGCATCATCACACGAATGCTGGTTTCGGGCTTGGGATGCACCATTAATTCAGCCTGTTCTTCGTAGGATTGACCGGCAAAATGAATAAAATTGTAGGGGTTATTTTCCATCTGTGGCAACCAGAACATAATAAATTCATTGGCCTCTCGTCTGTTGAGTCCGAGGTAAGCTAATTTCTCTTCTAAAAAGGCTGCGGTCTCTTTTCCGGCGATCACAAATCCTGTCTTAGGCGCTATCATACGATCAGGCACACCTTCCCAAAACAGTGCATAATACTCCTGCCCCTTAGTATCCCATAAAGTACCATTGGGATCGGCCACCACCCGCCAACCTTCTGCGGGATAAGCCGGGTAGCTATGTGACAGCTGCCCACGGTAATTGAGCTTCACCGTAATGTCTTGTTTGTGCGTAGGATAAAGATAAATAATCGGCTTTAGGACCACCTCGGGCTTCGAAAAAAGCTTAACCGATACATCATAATTTTTGGGTTTGTTTATTTTTAAGAAGGTTTCAAGTTTATCATAACCAACATAAGTAATGATTAACTGGTATTCGCCATTCGGTACATTATTGAAACTGAATTTTCCATTCTCATCCGTCATTGCACCCATAATTTTTTGATCACTTCCTTGCAAAACAACCTTTGCAAAAGGCATCTTTTCTCCGGATGAAAAATCCTCTACCTGCCCGTTCATTTGCGAGGACTGTCCACCGTAGGGAGTCGATTGAATCTGTATGGACGAATGCGGCTCTTGGCTCCGTGTCGATTCTTTTTTGATTTTACAACCTGGCGTAAACCAAAGCATGATTAGGATCAGGGCACTTTGTATTTTCATTTTTGTGAGTATCTATGGGGATGGCTTTTTACTTCATGTGGATTTTCCGTTGACGGAGAGGCCGAACTGCAGGATATATATTGAATCTTTTATAACTCATCTGTCATAAACAAATCTAAGGAATATCTATCGAATTCAGGTTCTTCGAAACATCTTCGTTTCATCGCGCATTTTTATACCATGCAGTCTATCGTGTATCTGATGTATTAAACATTAAAAATTCATCAATCAATATTGACGCAGTCTTAGCGACCGATCGCAGCGGATACCCCGACTGAGAACCAAAGTGAAAATGAGAATGAGAATGAGGAAGGCTCCGTGATATTCCTTGCGAAAAAGTGCCGCCGGGGATGCGCCCAAAAGATTCTGATTATCCTTATTTCAAATATCCCTTATTTTCACCGCATGGAAAGCATACATCCTCACATTCTCCACCTGATACAATGTATCGATGCGGAAGAAAAGGAAGAAACCCAGCGCTATAAACTCGATCAGCAGCATACCCTCAAATCGCTTAAAGCCGAGGGATTGGCCCTGCACCCGATACAGGTCACCCACAAACATTTCGGCTATGGCGATTACCCCGAAATTAGTTTTCGTCTGCCCTACCCCTGTGAAGTTTCTCAGTTTCGGGATGGTGTGGCCATTGAATGTTTCTACCGCGATGAAGAAGCGGTGAAGGGCGTCCTCCTCTCCATGGATGGCAAAAAAGGTGAGTTCCGATTGTTTGCGCCCGACTTTCCGGATTGGTTGGAAGAAGAGGGTGTGGGCATTAAACGCGCACCCGATCAGCGCAGTACCGGACTGATGAAACAAGCTATTCGGGAACTGCCTCAGCATCCCGCACTGTATACCTTGTTTACAGAAATACATGATGGAAACGGCAAGCCCCAGCCTGTGCATGCGCTGCCCGAAGAAGATCTCCCCTGGGTGAATCGGCAACTCAATGCAAGTCAGCAACAAGCAGTGAAAGCGGTAGTGGCCAATGAACGCCTGACCATCCTGCACGGTCCGCCCGGTACCGGCAAGGCCACCACCCTCATCGAAGCCATCGGACAATTGGTGAAGCGCGGCGAAAAAGTATTGGTATCCGCACCGAGCAATACCGCCGTCGACAATATCGCCAAAGGATTGCTGGCACGAGGCATAGCCTTATTACGCGTGGGCAATAGCAGCAAGATCGATGAGGCCCTGCTGCCGCATACCCCCGAAGGTCGTCTGTCGGATAGGAGCATACAAAAAGAAATCAAGGACCTGAAGAAACGCGCAGAAGAATTTCGCAAGATGGCTCTGCAATACAAACGCCGTTTTGGAAGAGCCGAACGCGAGCAACGTAATCTCTTGTTTAAGGAAGTGAAAAATATTCGAAACGAGATTCGCAAGATGCTGTCCTATCATGAAGAAAAACTCTATACTCAGGCGCAAGTGATACTGGGTACACCGATCGGATTGCTGGACAGTCATCTTCAAAAAATTTCGTTTCAAACATTGGTCATCGATGAAGCCGCACAATGTCTCGAACCCCTGGCCTGGTGCATCTTTTCATTGGCGCCTAAATATGTGTTGGCCGGCGACCCGTATCAACTTCCCCCTACCGTGCTCTCAGCTAAGGCCGAAAAAATGGGCTTCAACCGATCTATCCTGGAAGTTTGTTTTAAAAACTCCAATGCCATTTACCTCCTCAATACCCAATACCGCATGCGGGAAGCCATCGCAGGATTTTCGAGTGAAATCTTTTACAACAATGAATTGCAGACGCCCGGACATTTAAAAAACACGGGCATGCATATCACCTTCTACGATACCGCCGGAGCAGGACATGAAGAAGAGCAAGGTGCCAATGGCAGCAGTCTGATCAATCAGGGAGAGCTCGATATGGTTGAAAAAATTATGCTGGCCGATGCGCTGCCCGCCGAGGATACGGCCCTGATTTCGCCCTATTCCGGACAAGTAGCACTCGCCAAGGAACAATTGAAGAATAAGATGCGCATATCGACCATCGATAGTTTTCAGGGACAAGAATATCATACCGTAATTGTATCTCTGGTGCGCAGCAATGATGAAGGACAAATCGGATTTCTGAATGATACCCGTCGTATGAATGTGGCCCTCACCCGCGCCAAAGAAAATCTATTTATTATTGGCGACAGCGCCACATTGGGTAAGCATCCCTTTTATCGTTCCTTGCTCGAGTATGTAGAGCGTGTGGGGAGTTACAAAAGTGTATGGGAATTAGTTTAGAGTTTAAGTAAATAAATGAATCATCAAAACAGCAACCACATATCAAACCATAGCCGCGGCCACCGAAGCCTTATTTAAAGATCGGGGGAGTAAGTTTTTAGCTTATGCCTGTCCTGTGCATTCGGTCGACGAGATCAAGGTTCATGTAGCAGCCTTAAAGAAACTACATCCGAAAGCCATTCATTTTTGTCTGGCCTGGAAACTGGGCACTGAAGGAAATCTGTTTCGGGCGAATGATGATGGAGAGCCCTCCGGCAGTGCAGGCAAACCCATATTGGGACAAATTGAAAGTCTGGGCCTGACCAATACTCTGGTGGTAGTCGTTCGTTATTGGGGTGGCACTTTATTGGGTGTACCCGGACTCATCAATGCCTATAAAACGGCAGCAGCAGATGCCTTAAAGCAAGCCGACATCGTGGTGAAGAATATCGAAAAGACATACACCCTATCTTTTGACTACACCTTGCAGAATGAGGTCATGCGCATCCTCAAGCAAGATCATTGTACGGTACAGCATACCGAGCAAATGTTGTTTATAGAAATGAAGGTAGGCATACCGGTGGCTGTGGAAGCAGGGGTGGTAGAAAAGCTAAAGGGTTTGCATCAGGTGAAGGTGAGTGAGGGGGAGTCTATGGGGAAGTAAGGAGAATAGGGTTTGTGGTGAAAAAGTACAAGGGTATGTTGTTTTATTACTTGGTGCTATTGAATTCAACTCCGCAGATTTTGTGATAACAGCCATTTTCACTTTCGGTGTCTTAATCTAAAAAAACTGAATCAACTTATAAAACAAACATAAGAGTGACTTCGAAGCAAGAGACACTTCGGAATCCAAAAAACAATTATCCCTATCGTTCGAACAAAAGTTTCCATAGCAGAAACTTTTGTCCGAAAAGCTCAAACCATTTCTTCAGAAAAAATTATAAACTCCGCTATCCCAAAAAAGTGTTCCGCTAAACCTAAGGAGTGTTATAAATCTTTGGCGGAGTGTCCCCGGACTTTGGAGGAACGTTATAAAACCTTGGAGGAGTACTCCGGGACTTTAGCGGAGTGTCCACGGACTTTAGCGGAGTGTCCACGGACTTTAGCGGAGTGTTATAAAATCTTGGAGGAACGTTATAAAACCTTGGAGGAGTACTCTCGGACTTTAGCGGAGTGTTATAAAACTTTGGCGGAACACTATAAAATTATTCGGGAACGCTACTGAACTATTCGGGAATGCTACTGTGCCATTCAGGACTTTACAAAAAATCAATCATATTTTGTGTAAACGAATGGAAGATCATTGGGATGGCTAAGGCCTAATTTCATCATCCGTCTGCAGGCATCACCACCATACAACATTCATCATTTACCCTTCAACATTCTCCAAACTACTCTTCTTCTTCCTCTTCACTAAAGGCCGATTGTCCCATGACGATATTGTAAATATGCTGAGGCTGGCGATAGATATTTTTGTTGAAACGATTGCCCAGGACGATGATGGTAAAGTTGCTTTGTATAAATCGATAGAAGCAAGTGTTATTGCCATGCCACCATCCATTATGAAACACCACTTTGCTGCCATCGGGATAGTTGAGCATGCGCCAACCGAGGCCATAATTTTTAACGCCCGGAGTTTCAAAACTATAAGGTTTGTAAGCTTCCTGCAAGGTCGAGAGTTTGATGAGCTTACCGGTATATAAAATTTGATCCCAGCGATAGAGATCGCGCACGCAACTGTAAACGCCCTTATCGCCCGCTACCCCATCGAGGTGCATTTCAGGTTCGAGCTGCCATTTGTAATTGTAACAAAATGAAGCGGTACACACTCTTTCTTCCTCCGGATCGATAATGAAGGTATGATTCATGCCGATGGGTTCGAAGACAAAGCGTTTCATGAAATAGCGAAACTTCATGCCCGTGGCACTTTCGACAATAGAAGCTAATAAAGCGAAGTTGGAATTGCAGTAATGAAATTTGGTATTGGGTGTAAAGGTCAGCTTAGGTTTTTTGGTGGCAAACAAATTGACCACGTCATCATTGTTTAAGAAAGTCTTGCCAACCGGCTTACCGGCAAACTTGATATAATCCGGCAATCCGCTGCGGTGGTTCAACAGCATACGGATGGTAATTTCCGGATAAGGGAAAGTGGGTAAGTACTGAGTCACGTAATCATCAAATTGCAGCAGACCCTTATCTTTCAACAGCAATATAGCGCCCGAGGTCAGTGTTTTAGAGGTCGAGGCAAGCTGGCTTTCTGTTTCCGGATTCCATCGGGCTCCGCTTTCTTTTTGACTCACCCCAAAATATCGTTCATACAATACCTTACCCTTGTAACCGACCAGCACGCTGCCATTGAACCCCATGGCTACCTGGCGTTGATAGAACGTATCTAACTGATAGATCATTCGCTTAAATTCCGGTGCAGAAGTATCGGTATAGACGATGCCCACTTTTCCGAAATTGGGTGGATCATCGGTACGCGGCCCGCCCTGCGTATTGCAGGAGACCGAACATTGTATAATGAGCAGGAGGAGTAGTGTTTTGAGTAGCTTGTAAGGCATAGCTCCAAAAATAAGAATAATAAAAAATAATAATATGTTAAAATAATCTGAACTGATAGAATCTCTCGACCAAATGAGAAAGACTGCCGGAAAAACGGCTATGGAGCAAACCTGCCGGCGGTTTCCGGGTGTACTAATGCGATAAAGCTAAAATCTATTCCTCAAATTTTCCTTCTCCCGTTTGTTTTAGTATGTTTGTGCCTCAAGAAAAAACGCTATGAATTTCCAACTTTCCGAAGAACAACTCATGATTCAACAGGCCGCACGCGATTTCGCTCAAAACGAATTGCTGCCCGGGGTCATTGAACGTGATGAACATCAGAAATTTCCAACCGAGCAAATCAAAAAATTAGGCGAATTGGGCTTTTTGGGCATGATGGTAGACCCTAAATACGGGGGCGCCGGCATGGATACCATTTCCTATGTATTGGCGATGGAGGAAATATCGAAAGTAGATGCCTCGGCTTCGGTGTGTATGAGTGTGAACAATTCACTGGTATGCTGGGGACTAGAAACCTTCGGAACAGAAGAACAAAAACAAAAATATTTGGTGCCTTTGGCCAGCGGTCAGGTCATCGGAGCCTTCTTGCTCAGCGAACCTGAAGCCGGAAGTGATGCGACCTCACAACGTACCATAGCCGAAGACAAAGGCGATCATTACCTCCTCAACGGTACTAAAAACTGGATTACCAACGGCAATTCTGCTACCCATTATCTCGTGATTGCACAAACCGATGTGGCCAAAAAACACAAAGGGATCAATGCCTTCATCGTAGAGAAAGCCTGGGACGGGGTAACCGTAGGTGCCAAGGAAAATAAAATGGGTATACGCGGATCGGATACCCACTCCATCATGTTTCAGGATGTGAAAGTGCCGAAAGAAAACCGGATTGGTGAAGACGGATTCGGATTCACCTTTGCCATGAAAGTATTGAGCGGCGGACGTATCGGGATTGCTTCACAAGCACTCGGTATTGCCAGTGGTGCGTATGAACTTGCATTGAAATATTCAAAAGAACGTAAGGCATTTGGCACCGAAATCATGAATCATCAGGCTATTCAATTTAAACT
Organism: Chitinophagaceae bacterium; assembly: GCA_016786845.1. GTDB lineage: Bacteria > Bacteroidota > Bacteroidia > Chitinophagales > Chitinophagaceae > OLB11. The sequence goes on from JAEUVB010000013.1 coordinate 88,744, forward strand.
GGCCGATATGGCCACAGAAATTGAAGCGGCTCGTTTACTCTGCCTCAAAGCGGCATGGATGAAGGATCAACACCTCAATTACGATACGGCTTCCGCCATGGCCAAACTATTTGCTTCAGAAGTGGCCCAGCGTGTGACCACGGAAGCGGTACAAGTTCACGGTGGATACGGATATGTAAAAGAATTCCATGTAGAGCGTCTGATGCGCGATGCCAAAATCACTCAAATTTATGAAGGAACGAGTGAGGTGCAACGTATCGTGATCAGTAGGAATGTGTTGAAAGGATAATTAAAAATTGAAGACTTTAAATACTATACCCGTTCGAAAGAGCGGGTATTTTTTTGAGCCACTATCTAAAACACCCCAAAATTTTTCTGCATATACCTCACTTCATAAAACCGGCGCAACCATTGATTGGCCTTATAGGTAATCAAAGCCGATCCGGCCCCTACGACTGCCCCTGCCAATACATCGCTGGGATAGTGAACGCCCCGATGCAAGCGCGAATACCCTGCCGCACAGGCCCATGCATAAGATGGGAGAACCACATACCATTTTTTGAAATTCAAACTCAGGGAAGTTGCCGTTACAAAAGCATTGCTGGTATGTCCGGAGGGGAATGAGAAATACAGATCCGGTTCCAATGCCTGAATATCGGGATAGGAATAAGCGGGACGGGGACGATTGACAATGCGTTTCAACACATAGGTTCTGGCCGAAGAGGCCACCAAAGCAAAGGACATATTCACACCTTTTTCCAACAGCTTTTTATCTTTCTTCACAAAGGCTGCCACACAAACCGAAACCGGTGCCGCTACACCAATATAGGCTTCCGAAACGGAAATGACCTCCATCGGCAGATCGAGGTTTTGATTTCGGTGAACATTCAAATTGCGGAGGAGATCGATGTCGGCATTTTGAGTATATCCCCGGAAAGACAAGCAGAGCAGTAAGTAAAGAAAAATTCTTTTAGACATAGCGCATGAGATTGCTGCAAAGATGGGAAGTATCTATGGATTATTATACAATGTTGAATTGAAATTGAAGCTCGAAGTCCAAGACTAGAAACTTCTGATTTATATTTACTGCTGATGCGCGTCACATTCGTCTATATCTTTTTTCTACTTGGGGTCATGATGATCCTGTTCAATTGCCAAAACGAAGAAAAAAATCCTTACCGAAATATTGAAGATGAGAATGCACATTATGTGGGCATGAATGAATGTAAGAGTTGTCATTGGCAGGTATACGAAACATTTATCAAAACGGGTATGGGGCAAAGTTGGGGCATCGCCAATAAATCAAAATCGGCAGCAGACTTTTCTCCATCGAAAGCCTTAGTGTACGATACCGTAAAAGACCTTTATTATAAACCGTATTGGGATGGCGACAGTCTGTGTATTCTCGAATATCGCTTGCAAGGCAGGGATACGGTACATAGACGAATGGAAAAGGTGAGTTATATCGTAGGCAGCGGACAGCATACCAATTCTCATATCATCAACATCAACGGATACTTACATCAAGCGCCCATTACCTTCTATACCCAAAAAGGACGATGGGATTTGGCGCCGGGATTTGAAAAGGGAATGAATAGCCGCTTCGATCGAAAAATAGAATTGGAATGCATCTCCTGCCACAACGGGTATCCGGAAATGGTGGAAGGCAGTATGAATAAATACAACAATGTAAAACTCGGTATTGATTGCGAACGATGTCATGGACCGGGCAGCATCCATGTGGCTGAAAAAAAATCGGGCAAGATTATAGACACTTCTCAAGGACCGGATTACAGTATAGTCAACCCACGAAGATTGAGCACGGAGCAACAAAATAATCTTTGTCAGCGTTGTCACCTGCAAGGCATCGCAGTACTGAATAACGGCGCCGGATTCTTTGATTTCAAACCTTCACAGGATTTGAAAAAAACCATGAATATTTTTATGCCCTCTTACAGCGGATCAGATCAACACATGATAATGGCGAGTCATGTGGAACGCATGAAGATGAGTGCGTGTTATATTAAGTCAGAGAAAATGAGTTGTATTACTTGTCACAATCCCCATGTGAGTGTGAAGGTAACGCCGAAGGAAGTCTTTATCAATGCCTGCAATCAATGTCACTCCAAAGAAAATCCTTGTACCGAAAATCAGATGCAACGGGCAGCCAAAGACGACAACTGTCTCACTTGCCATATGCCTAAAAATGGCAGTATCGATATTCCCCATGTAGCGGTGACGGATCATTTTATTCGTAAGCGAATTCAAGTTGAAAACAAAAACGAGATCGTGAATTTTTTAGGCATGGTCTGTTATAATAATGCCACGCCTGATGCCAGAACAAGAGCACGGGCCTTTTTGGAATTTTATGAACGCTATGAACCTGCCTCTGCCTTTTTGGATAGCGCCAATCTGTATCTGAAACAAGCCGGTGTGGATATACAAACTGATGTAGATGCCGATGCCATTCGTGCTCAATTCCTGAAAGGTGATTATGCAGGCATAGTGAAGCGCGTAGGTACGCATCGGGCCACGGAATTCAAAGATGCATGGACCTGCTACCGCATCGGTGAAAGTTATTTGAAAGAAAACAAGACCCTTGAGGCGATCGCATTTCTTAAACAGGCTGTGAGCATGAAGCCATTGGCCTTAGACTTTCAATATAAATTGGGGTATGCCTATTTGCAGGCGAAACAAATGAATGCATCGAAGCCGGTTTTGGAGTTGATTGTCAAAGAAAATCCGAAGTACGTACTCGCACATAGTTATTTAGGTTATATCTACCTCACGGAACAAAATTATCCAATGGCGAAATTACATCTGGAGCAAGCGATCATGTTGGATCCGGATCATGTGCAGACCTTGATCAATATGGCTGCGGTGTATTATCAAATGAATCGTAAAGAATTGATAACGCCGCTGCTTTATCATGCGATGAAACTAGATCCGACGAATGCACAGTTGAAAGCGATGTTGGAGGATTTGAAAAAATAAGAATTGACTCCCGAACGTGGGGAGACGTTCCAAAGGGAAGAGAGTGAAAATTAAATTTTACTTTCCACAATCGCCAACACTTCTGCTTCCAATGCGATAGAAGATTGTTGCATGGTTGTAGCTTCGGCAATATATTTTTCCGCAATGGCCTTATCCTTTAATCCACTTGCATTGATGCGCACATTGAGGTAAGCACCATAAATAGCAGTACGAATACACAGAGCGCCTACCCCGGCATCACTCACACTGTTGGGATTTCCTTTGATGGTCATTTCCTTTACCAGATCGTAAGCACCCAAGGCCACCTTCATGGTTTGAAAAGGAATTTCGGTCGCATATAATGTAGCATCCTGAATCGCTTTTGATCTGGCCGCTTTTTCTTCCTCACTGCTTTTAGGCAGACCAAAAGCTTCCATGATTTTATTGAACGCACGGGTATCTTCATCCACTAAGGCCAATAATTTATCTTTGAGTTGCTGACCTTTTTCAGCCCACTGACTGAAATATTCCCATTGATCATCCCATCCCTTTTTATGACTGCTCAGGTTGGCTACCATAGCACCCAGACTAGCTCCTAAGGCACCCACATAAGCACTGATACTACCACCTCCGGGCGCAGGACTTTCACTGGCCGTTTCATTGGCGAAGGCATCCAGTTTCATTTGGATCAAACTCTTAGGATCGGGCTTGCGTAAAACATATTCAATCACTTTTTTCTCAGGGTCGAAAGGTGTCAACTCATCGAGACCCATACTTTTAATCGCAATGCGAATCAATTCAGATTCACTGACACCTACACTTCTGCGTTGCTTTTGCAGAAAATATTTACCGGCATCGGTCAGGCATTTCAAGGGCAACAACCCGACCAGTTCACTACCTGTAACTCGCATACCCCGGGCATGGGCTCGTTCCACAGCGGTATCAAAAGCAATATGCAATGGCGTGATATTGATATTGGTCAGGTTCATCGAGATTTGAGCAATACCATATTCATCGATATACCAACCAATCGCTTTGACACTTTTCAGCAAACCCGGTTCACGGACTTCCACCCCATTTTCATCTAATACCTTTTTACCATTCACTTCTTTCACCCTTCCATTTTCACGCAAATCGAAAGCGACACTATTGGCACGGCGTGTAGAGGTCGTATTTAAATTGACATTATAGGCTACCAGAAAATCGCGGGCTCCGATAACCGTAGCTCCGCTTTGTGCATTAAACACAGCCTGACCATAATCGGGTGCCCAGTTCGGATCTTTTATTTTATCGGAAAGGCCTTCATATTCACCGGCCCGTATGCTGGCCAAATTTTGACGGTCTTCCTTTTGCGCAGCACTTTCATAGAGGTATACGGGTATGTTTAATTCTTCCCCAACACGTTGACCCAATTTTTTTGCATAGGCAACCGTTTCCTCCATGGTCATACCGGAAACGGGAATAAGTGGACAAACATCGGTAGCACCCATGCGCGGATGTTCGCCTTTATGTTGTCGCATATCGATCAGTTCGCCCGCTTTTTTGATCGCCTGATAAGCCGCTTCAATCACGGCATCCGGGTGTCCCACAAAAGTGACCACCGTTCGGTTTGTGGCTTTCCCCGGATCCACATCCAGGAGGGTAACGCCTTCTATCTTTTCAATTTCTGCAGTGATTTGTGCGATGACGTTCATGTCGCGGCCTTCGCTAAAATTGGGTACACATTCAATGAGGGGTTGTGGCATAGTTGCTTACATTTTGAGTGCGCAAAAATACCGTAAATAAAATGATACCGACAAGAAGCAAACAAAAAGTTCGTTTAACTTTGTTGATATGAAAGCTACTGATTTATTTGATCGCCGGATTTTTTGGGATGTTGATCCGGACAAACTGGATTTGGAAGCTAAAGCATCTTTCATCATCACCCGTGTATTTGATCGCGGGGATGTGCCTGATATTCGAAATTGCCGACGTTACTATGGCGATGAGCGTGTGAAGGAAGTGCTGACGCAGGCCAAATACATCAGTAAAGAGACGCTACATTTAGCCAGTGCCATTTTTAATAACCCATTGACTGATTACCGATGTTATATACAAATACCGTTGACAGGGAAACCTTGGCTGTACTAGAGCGATTAATGAAAATGAAAGAATTGAGTTCCTTCGATTTGGTTGGAGGAACTAATCTTTCTCTTCGATACGGACATCGAAAATCTATTGATCTGGATTTGTTCAGTCACGAACCTTTTGAGAATCTTGCCATACGAACTGCATTAGAGGCTGAATTTAAAGACATCACTTTTAAAAGCCAACTCAACAACAAGGTTGGTCTATTTTGTTTTATACAACAAATTAAAGTCGATTTTATTCAGTACCATTTTCATCCTGTCATAGACCAAAAGATTGAGGTTGATGGTATCCGTATGTATGGCGACCTTGATATTTTAGCCATGAAAATTTTTGCCATTGCACAACGCGGTGTAAAAAAAGATTTTTGGGACCTTGCACTGCTGTTTGAAACTTATAATTTGGAAACAGCAATTGAAGCCTATTCAAAAAAATTTCCAAGTAATCAAATGTTGATATCCATCCCTCACTTGCTCACCTATTTTGATGATGCCGAGGAAAGTGAAGAGCCGGTGAGATTATCCAATGATACATGGGACACTGTAAAACAGAAAATTTCGAAGCGAGTAGAAGAATATTTGCGTTAGTAACCATAAAGCGACAATGCGCTTCTTACTTTCTATCATATAGGAATCAGTAGCAAAAAAGGCTCAGAAATAGGATCTAAACCTTTGGCTATCGTGATAGAAAAGATATAGTTAAAAACGCTTTCCGTCTTTACTAAAACCATGTTCACTCAATAATCATTTAGTTTAGCATCTCACGTTAAGTTGATGCTCCGACATACGAATCTTAAACTGATTGGATTGAATTAATTCCCCATCGATTTGAGCAAATACTGTATCATCAGTTTGAATGAGAATCTCCTTCAAGGTTTCATGATGTATAAATGGTAATGACAAATGCGTCCCTTTTTCTACCTTGGGAAGCGCCAAGAGTCTTCGCCAGATGGGTAAGGGTTCGCAGTAAAAGAAATTCAAGAGACCATCGAAAATATCGGCCAGGGGCGACACCATAAAGCCGCCACCGGTGCGTGAAGAATTGGCCACTGACAGCAGCATACATTTTTTTCTAAAGGTTTGACTGTTGACTGTGATTTGATATTCCGGTTCCCTGAAACTAAATATTTTTTGAATCACCACCAGAAGATATCCCAGGTGACCGCCGATACTGCGAATGGCTTTCATGCTTTTCAAAACCTCACCATCGAAACCTATACCTACCCCATTGACAAAAAGACTATTGTTGCATAAGCCCAAATCAACGGAGCGAATCGTGAATTTTTCTCTTTTACTCAATTGCTCCGACCATGACAGATCTCCGTAAATTTTCCAATGGATATCATTGCCCGTGCCACCGGGAAATATCATCATCGGAATTTGTATACCGGGATATTGATTGAGAAAATAATTGACCGTACCATCACCGCCCACCAACCAGATTTCCTTAGCCTCTTCAAGGTTAGCCGGCCAGTCATCTTCAAACCATTTTAGTTTGAGCTGTTCATGACTTGAAGTATAGATGGCTGCTGCCATACGATGTCCGCTGCCTTTAGCGGATCGTGAATTGGAAAGCAGGTAAATAAACTCTTTCGTAGGCATGAAGGGGACAAGATACAAAACAGGAGTAACATTATTTTATCAGTCCGGCCGATTTTGACTTTGAAATTTTCTACGGTGAAAAAGTATGCGTAACCCTGTAAATTTGTGATCATATTAAACATCCTGATCATGAAATTCCTTTTGAACATTGCACTCATCTTATTGCCGGCAATAAATTCATCACTGATGGCTCAAAACAGCCCTGTAGAATTGAATTATTCCTGTGAAACGCTCGATCAGATTATCCGATGCGTGTCGTATAGCGAAAATACCCTCAACGGCGCGGAAGTTCCAAAGGAGTTGCATCGTTGCTACACTACAAAAAGATTAGGTAATGATCAAGAGGCCTACTTCATTCTTCGCGAAAAAGCAAACCGGCCTTATATCTACCGGGAAAGACTGGCGTCGAACCTCAGTATCGAACAAGCCAAAGAACAATTTAAACTTATTCTGTCGGCATTGAAACAATGCAAAGCCACAAAAAATTTCAAAGAGGACAATATGCTTTTGCCTAATGAACGAAAAGCCAGTGTGATTGAAAAAGATTTTTCAGGAGAACTGAAGATAGGGTATCAAACGGCATCCAACTATTATATTCAATTGGAAATCGAACGTTATGACCTGGAGGACTTTTATTAGGATTTAACCTTGCTGCAATACCTTACAAATCCAAACCATGTTGCTTACCGCAAGCTATGGCTTCATCATATCCTGCATCGGTATGACGAAGGACGCCCATGGCCGGATCGTTGAAGAGAACCCGACGAAGACGAGCATCGGCTTCTGAAGTCCCATCCGCAACGATTACCATACCGGCATGCAGACTATAACCCATGCCCACACCGCCGCCATGATGGAAGCTGACCCAACTGGCACCACCGGCCGTATTGATGAGGGCATTGAGGATGGGCCAATCAGCCACCGCATCACTCCCATCTTTCATGGCTTCGGTCTCCCGATTGGGTGAGGCCACACTGCCACAATCCAGATGATCGCGACCAATGACGATTGGTGCTTTGAGTTCCCCATTACGAACCATTTCATTGAAGAGCAATCCTGCCTTTTCACGTTCGCCCATACCGAGCCAACAAATGCGTGCAGGCAGACCTTGAAACGCAATTTTTTCACGAGCCATATTGAGCCAACGAATCAGGCCCTTATTTTCAGGAAAGAGTTTTTTCAGCGCTTCATCTGTTTTATATATATCCTCCGGATCGCCACTGAGGGCTACCCAACGGAAAGGTCCTTTGCCTTCGCAAAATAAGGGACGAATATAGGCCGGTACAAAACCGGGAAAGTCGAAAGCATTCGTCACACCGCGTTTATCATGAGCTTGTCCGCGGAGGTTATTACCGTAATCGAAAGTGATGGCGCCGCGTTTTTGTAATTCAAGCATCTGACGGACATGTTTGGCCATGGTATCCAGACTGAGTCGGCAGTACTCATCCGGGTTAGTTTCTCGAAGGACCTTGGCTTCTTCTACAGAAAGTCCTTCCGGAAAATAGCCGATCAGTTCATCGTGAGCCGAAGTTTGATCCGTGAGGGTATCCGGCGTAATGTTTCTGTCGATCAGTCTTTGCAGCAGATCGACCACATTGCAAACCACCCCGATACTGATAGCTTCACCCGCAGCCTTTGCACGGAGTGATTCATCGATGGCCTCATCAATATTGTGATACATTTTATCGATATAGCGGGTCTCGATGCGTTTTTGGATGCGCCATTCTTCCACATCGGCAGCCAGACAAACGCCTTCATTCATGGTGATGGCCAAAGGTTGAGCACCACCCATACCTCCCAATCCGGCAGTCACATTCAGGGTACCTTTCAATGAACCCTTGAAATGTTTGTCGGCGAGCGAAAGGTAGGTTTCGTAGGTCCCCTGCACGATGCCTTGGGAACCGATATAAATCCAGCTGCCGGCAGTCATTTGTCCATACATCATCAGACCTTTCGCATCGAGTTCGCGGAAATGCTCCCAGGTGGCCCATTTACCGACCAAGTTCGAATTGGCGATAATGACTTTTGGAGCATCTTTATGACTTCTCAATACACCCACAGGCTTACCGCTTTGAACCAGCAAGGTTTCATCTTCATTGATATCTTTGAGAATGGCCAAAATTTTATCGAAGCTTTCCCAATTGCGGGCGGCTTTACCCAAGCCGCCATAGACGATAAGTTCATCCGGGCGTTCAGCCACCTCCGGATCGAGGTTGTTTTGTATCATTCGAAAAGCCGCTTCGGATATCCAGTTTTTACAATGTAAGGTGTTACCGGTGGGAGATTTTATCATTTTAATATTGAATACTTAATGTTAAACTTGAATGGGCGAAAATACAAAGGCAAATCAAATTCACAGGATTAGTTCTATAAAAAACTATATATTTTTCAAATGTTACATAAACAATTAGGGTGCAATTTCCAATCTACCTGAAAATATTCCACCATGTATTCATTGATGTTGTATTCATCATAACCTGGATGATATAAAAGATGGTCATTAGCGAATGGGTATAAGTAAATGGGTATGCGACATACAGCATACCCATTTATTTCTTAACATTTAACCATGAAATTATCGAATCACCAATCGACGTGAAATTGGATATCCATTCATGTTTAAGGTGATTATATATAATCCAGTTGATAAAGCATGCGAACTTGGTTGAATTGAGTGTACAAACAAATTCCTTCCGGGATTCAACATTTCCTTCCAGGTTTGTAAGCATTTCCCGGTGTGATCGCTTAAACTAAATTCAGCTTGACAGGATTGATCAGTAATCACTTCCAATTGTAAGTTTGCATTTCCCTCTGCCGGATTAGGCCAAACCGAAAATACGTAAGGGTCATGTTGTAAATCATTTACTCCTGCAGCCGCATAAGTAACTGTTGAATCATAACTTTCGGATACCCAGCCGGTGATATAACATTTTTGGGTAGGTGTACTCCATTCATTTACAATCGGGAATCTGGGAGAGGCACTGGTACCCATAGTTAAAGGACGTTCTCGCATGCCTCCTGCAGCTCCCTGCAGACTATCATCTTTTACGATGATTCGTTTCACACCTTTAATGTCCTCCACGCCGGATAGTACCACTGCGTGCCCTTGCCTAATTACTGTACCTCCCGGACCGGCACTGACCCATTGTACCAGCATTTCAACATCCTCACCTTTTTTCATTTCACTGTACAACCAATCGAAATCGAGATGCAAAGAATCGACACTTCCAAGGTTTTTTCCTTTATTTTCTGCGCAATGATTATATCCGTTTGTGAAGGATTTATGACATGCATTGGTATCGAATACATCCTGAAACTTTACATGGATAGGTAGTTTGTATTTTTCGATATATTCCATTTTACCACGTATCATGGTATCGGTCATTACACCCTTATCATATTGACGTTTCATGGCCTTACTCATTTCCTCTACTTTCTGTTTCAGGGTCAAACCGGTAACCAATTCTGAAGGATGACGGTCCTCAAGCCATTGCATACTATTGGCACAAGAGGTTGGCACGCAAGCATTCCAATCATTGGCATACCCTGGTGCAGTTGTTCCATTATGTGTGGTGGAATCTAGATCATAATTATGCATATTACAGCCCCGAGTAACCTTACGGGTTGAATCTGTTTCAGTCCAGTCGTTGGGTGGAATTGGTACACTCATTTGCAGGGGTATGGTGTCTAGAGCAATGGACCCGGGACCATAATTCCAAATTGCAGTACCAATAGTATTTAGTTGAAATGAAGAAGGTGGTAAAGGCAGATCCACAAAAGGCAAAACAGTATCCGAAATTAAATAAGTTGTATACATCTGATATAGACTCAGATTAGTCCCGTCAGGTATACCCAATGGACCCATTTTGACTGTATAGGTCAAAGTGCGTAAAGTTGGAAATGTATCCAGCATTAAATTTTCGATGACCCAATACTGTTGTGACATGGAGATAGGATCTTCCAGTACAAGATTGAGAAATTTCGGAACACCTCCTGGTGGATTACTGTACTGAATATTGAATTCCAGATCAGAAGAAAGTGGCCTTTGAAAGGGATTGACATAAGAAACCTGTTTGATGGATTCTATATTAACCGAGAACTGAGCATAAGACGAAGTGAGTCCAATAATAACAAAATACAATATGGCTATACCATAACGATAAGTAAGAAGAACTTTTTTCATAGCATAGGATTTTGGTGAATAATAAAAGAGCTATGTAAAATTAAATGCATTGCTGGCGGATAATAAAATAATGGCAACGATTAATTGTTAATGCATGCAGACTTTAACAATTCAGCCCTTATTTGTTTCAACAAAAGAGCAAAAAATTGTATTTAACTTGTAGGGGCTGTAATTGATTCGGCATGGAATAAGATCCGTCACGGACTATTTAAACCGTTTAAAGCTAGCCTATTATTGAAGCTTTCACTTCTTCAATTTATCCCAATATCCAACTGAAATTCATTTCCTTATCCGGAATTTTCATTCGATCGGAAAGACGTTGTAAGCGATCGGGTAAAGCCATCACATAATCGCGGGCCTTTTCGCCATTTTCTTTTAATCCGGTGAGTCCGTCTATCTTCCATTCACCGATGAGTTCGCGCATGATATTGACATAATCAGTAGCGGTATATACACCCAATCGTTGAGCGGCATCCGTAAAATTGGCAAAGGTCCCTACGCGCTCTCCAAGCTCACGAAGAGCTTGTGCAGGCATCACGATCTTTTTACGCATCATATCTTCAAAAGCAAGCATCATTTCATTGGTATCCAACTCGAATATTTTACCGATGAAGTGTTTGTATGCCGTTGCATGACGGGCTTCTTCCGCAGCTACCATTCCGCATATTTTAGCCAGCACTGCATTCCCGCTTTTTTTGGCCAATGTAGCCACACGACGATGTGAAATATTGGTAGCTAATTCCTGAAAACTGGTATACATAAAAGTTCTGTAAGGGTCATTTTGCATATCCAAATCAAAACCATCGGCAATTAAATACTGCGTAGACGCTTCAAATTTCGGCATATCTATACGACCGCATAAATACAGGTAACGATTAAGTACATCGCCATGACGGTTTTCTTCCGCTGTCCATGATCGGATCCATTTCATCCATCCACCATGTACGTTTTGATGCACGCCTCTTAAGGCTCCAAGCCAGGTTTCATAGGTTGGCAAAGCTTCTTCCGTAATGGTATCTCCGACCAAAACCGCAAGCAAATCATAGTTCAGATTTTCAGCTTGTTCCTGTAAGATTTTGACTTCTGCTGCAAAATTTTCGGCATGGGATACTGGCAAAAAGTCACCCGGTTGCCAATTGGTTTCAGGTGAACTAAGATAAGTAAGACCCACTGTTTCTACTTCCTTTTCCAGAAACAACATCACTTCCTCACGAGAAGGCGTCATCGATTCATTCATATACTATATAAAAAGCTAAAGGTAGGAGGGAATGCCCGATTATAATAATAATCGGGTATAAATAATGAAACGGGTATAGCGAACCATACCCGTTTTGCATTCCCATTGATTTGATTAGAGGTTCAATCGGAATGACTTTTTGCCCGTAAATTTTTACCTAACGCTGTATTTCTGTATGTTTCCTTGTATTGGCGGTATTTTATATAAACTATGAACGAATCCGGCACCATGCTTTGGCATCGATGTATTCAAGCTTATCGCAGGCTCTAAATCATCTTTTGTTTTACATTTTACCGAAAGCAATAAAGTACAAGCTGACAGAAAGCATAAAGAGGATAGTATAGACCACTTCATCGGTTTCATACTCGAAAGATTTATCGGTCAAATATATGACGGTGTGAACAGACCTGATTGCAGACCGGGTCAGAACGTTTTATCAGTTTGTGAGCCGGCCGTTTGGGTTAGTCAGTGAATCATTTGATTACTTCAGGAATCGTTTTACCGATACAAGCATTCGGCATTTGTATACGAAGCAGGGAGGCTATAGTCGCTGCAATATCGGTCATGTGTATATCCCGATATGTAATACCCGGCTTGATACCCCATCCATACCATATTAACGGAATGTGGGTATCATAAGGATTCCAGGTTCCGTGAGTGGTGCCAGTCAGGGCATAGGCATCGAGCCAGGCCGGCTTCAAAAGTAAAAGAATATCGCCGCTTCGGTTGGGTACATATCCATTTATCGCCATCTCACGAATAGGGTTAGGTACCACAGCGTCATTGATATGATGCATATCGAAGGCAAATTGAATTTCACTATTTGACCGTAACAAAGACATCACATCATTCGCGATTTTGTCGCGATTGAGTTTCATCGCGTTCAAAGTGGAATCACTGAACCAAATAAAATTCTCGGCCACACTTCTGATGATGGTATTACTGCCGTAGGTCAGGGCCAAAGATTTATTGAGTGCTTGTTTGAGTGTATCACCAAAGAAAAATCCGGCAGGAACTTTCCGGTCGATCAGATATTGTGGATTATGTGCCACGCCATGATCGGCAGTGAGAAAAACGGTATACTGACCCGCCCCTACTGTTTCATCCAGGTAATTCAACAAGGCGGCTATTTCAGCGTCTAAGCGCAGATAAGTATCTTCGATTTCGATCGAATTGGGACCATACATATGTCCAACATAGTCGGTAGAAGAATAACTAATACAAAGAAAGTCCGTTTCTTCACCTTGCCCCAACTTTTCCTTTTCAATGGCGGTTTTGGCAAATTCAGATACGATACTGTTTCCCCAAGGGGTCCTCTTGATATCGTTTAATCTCAGGGTTGCCGTTTTGTGCGGGAAAGTGGTCGTTAGTTCACCGGTAAATTTCCCTTCATAAGCATTCTGATCCTCGCTGCTTTGATGATAGGTATTTATCGGATAAAGGCTATTCCAATCCTGTTGCATATAGGTTTTGGCCAGATTTCGTTGGTTGAAGGCAATCACCCAATCCGGTAAACTGCTCATATAAAAGCTACTGCTCATAAAAACGCCATTGCTGTCGTCCATCCAGTAAGCGGCACTGGCTGTATGGCCACCCGGCAAAATAGACGCTCTATCTTTCACGGACACCGCAATCACCTTGGAGCGAAAATTACTTTGTAGTCTTAATTCATCGGTAATCGTATTGGCCCACATGTTCACCGGGCTCATGCGACCGGCTTTTTGGGTTCCCCCGATGGCAGAAGACTTTGGGTCGCTGGTACAATAGACGGGCAGTCCGGTGATTCGGTCGATCCAATCATTGCTGGCAATGCCGTGAAAAGCGGGAACACTTCCGGTGTAAATACAGGCATGTCCGGGCCCGGTATAACTCGGCAAATAATTGATATAAGTATTGGCACAATCATGTCCGTCCCGCATCAGGCGCAAAAAACCATTTTCCGATAATCTGTTCCTAAATCTGGCCAAATAGTCGGGACGCATTTGATCCACCACAATACCGACCATCAGCTTAGGGCCTTCATTTTTTTTTATCTTCCCCGCAAACACCTCCAAGGAAAGGAATAATAGACAAATACTAAGGTTGCGCATGAGTTTTTATTGAATTGTAAAAATGGTAAATAAAGCAGGAAGAAACCACATTATTTTGATTATTTTCGCACTTTCATTCATAAAAAATAACGATTCATTCATATGGCAGATTTATTTGAAAAGTTTACCAATAACAGAGGGTCTTTAGGACAATATCAGGACAAAGCGCATGGCTACTTCGCTTTCCCGCGCTTAGAGGGCGAAATTAATAACAGAATGAAGTTTCAGGGCAAAGAAATGGTGATTTGGAGCCTGAATAACTATTTGGGACTTGCCAATCACCCTGAAGTTCGCAAAGCTGACGCCGATGCTGCAGCTCAATGGGGTTTAGCCTATCCGATGGGAGCCCGTATGATGAGCGGTAACTCTGTTTTGCATGAACAATTGGAAAATGAATTGGCAGCCTTTGTGAGCAAACCGGATGCTTTTTTGCTGAATTATGGCTATCAGGGCATGGCCTCTATAGTAGACTGCCTTTGCAGTCGCCGCGATGTGGTGGTTTATGATGCAGAAAGTCATGCATGCATACTGGATGGTCTTCGCATGGTTCCTGCGCATCGATTTGTTTTCAAGCACAATGATATTGAAGACTTCGAAAAACAAATGGTTCGTGCTACAAAAATGACCGAAGAAACAGGAGGCGGTATTCTTGTGATTACCGAAGGCGTATTTGGCATGGCCGGTGATCAGGGTCGATTAAAAGAAATTTGTGCCTTAAAATTAAAATATCAATTCCGATTGCTGGTAGACGATGCACATGGTTTTGGCACCATGGGTGCTACCGGAGCCGGTGTCGGTGAAGAACAAGGATGTCAGGATCAAATCGACGTCTACTTTTCAACTTTTGCCAAAAGCATGGCCAGTATTGGGGGTTTTGTGGCGGGTGAAAAAGAAATTATCAATTACTTCCGATACAACCTACGCTCACAGATATTCGCCAAAAGCTTACCAATGCCTTTGGTGGTTGGGAACCTCAAGCGCCTCGAGTTGCTCAAAAGCAAACCTGAACTCCGTGAAAAACTTTGGGAGAATGTAAGAAGTCTGCAACGTCAACTGAAAGAAAATGGATTTGACATTGGCAAAACGGATTCGCCTGTAACTCCGGTCTATATGCATGGTGGTGTTTTTGAAGCCTCGCAACTGATTATGGACATGCGCGAAAACTACAATATCTTTTGTTCTATTGTGGTCTACCCGGTGATTCCAAGAGGACATATCATCCTCCGTTTGATTCCAACTGCCGTACACAATGAAGAGGATATTCGTGAAACCATAGAAGCCTTCAAAGCAGTGAAGCATAAATTGGTCAACAAACTTTATCCGGACGAAATTCCATCTATCGTTTAGTGAGAATCCTGGTATCAATATTATTATTCGCATTGATTGGCAGCAATCAATGCGCGATGTTGATCGTAACGATATCATGGAATGCAAATCGGGATTTTGTCTCAAGTCGATTGTGTGAAAATATCGACAAACCTCAAATGCAATGTAAAGGCAAATGTCAATTGACGAAGCAATACCAAAAAATCCACCATGATCAGGATTTGGATGGGAAGGGAAAAGGCAAAATTAGTTTACACAATATCGACGTCTTCATTGCCGGTTCGGAGCTCAACACTTTGACCCAAGACCAAACCACGGACCATGACGGGTCAAAATTGAGTATCTATTCTATTCAATACCGATACAATTTTCTACATCAATTGATCAAGCCACCAAACGTCAACAAATGTTCCTAGCCCAATTCAGCTTCTTTCATTTGTAAAACGTTTCTCATGCGCATACTTATATGTGTGATACTATTCAGTATCCACTCAGGTTATATTTTAGCCTGCGATCTTTGCAGCTGCTCCGGTGGCAGTAACCATTTTGGAATTTTACCCAATCACAAAAAAAACTTTGTAGGGTTCAGATTCCAAATGAAACAATTCCATACATCGGCTCATCATTTGGATCAGGAATCCTATGGTAGCAGTGATGAATATTTTTATTCCGCTGAAATCATAGGCCGGTGGGTTCCCATAAAAAGGGTCCAACTTTTCACCATACTACCCTATCAATGGAATCAGCGAAGAGAGAATAATATACATACCCAAGTGCAGGGAATTGGTGACATCAATGTACTAGCCAATTACCAATTGATACAGGCAGACGATGGCACTGAAAAAAGAATAAATCATGCCTTGCAAGCCGGCGTGGGTATAAAATGTCCAACAGGAAAATATGATCAAATTCAAAATCGTATTTTACTGAATCAAAATATTCAATTAGGATCCGGATCTTGGGATATCCCGATGAATGTTATTTATACCCTTAAGTATAAGCAAACCGGATTGAATGCAGAATTACATTACAAACGCAATGGCGTAAATCCACAGCATTATCGATTTGGCGATCGCTTCACTAGTACAATTCGATTATTCACTTCTAAAAAAGTCAAACAATTGAATATATTACCGCATATCGGAGGCAGCTTCGAACGGGCAACCTATGATGTACGTAATCAGGTGATCGAAGATTTTACCGGTGGCAATATGATCTTATTGAATGCAGGAACCGACCTGTATCTGAAATCCTTCGGATTCAATCTATATGTATTTCAGCCCGTTCGTTCCACTTTTGGAGACAGCCATATTCAGGGCCGGACACGAATTTCCACTTCTCTCATTTATTTATTTTAAACTTTAAATATCCTTCAACATGAAATCTTTATTGAATATACTTATCCTTATTACTCTCTTAAACTTAAGCCTGAGCTCATGTACCAAGAAAAATGAAAATACTGATATTGAAAAACCCTATATCGCTGTGGTTGAACCTGAAATGGACGATACCCTTTTTTTGTCTACAAGCCCGGAAATTCATATTGAATTTACCGTAACAGACAATACATCTTTACATTCACTCCATGTAGAACTTAGAGACGCTGCCAATCAGGTATATTATTCATTTGACCCTTCCGTGATGGGTCTCAGTTCTTATCCATTTCATGAGCACCCCTCTCCGACCGGCTTAACGACCACAACCAATATGAAGGTGGTGATCACCGCTTTAGATCATCATGACAACACTGAGACCAAAGAAATCAGTTTTGTTGTGGTGCCTTAAGACATCAAATAAATGAATTTAAAATGCCGGCTATAAACCGGCATTTTTATATTATACCCCACCCGTAGCATCAAGGATACTGATCTTGATTTTCTTTTATTTTTTGAACCGGAGTGAACGGTCTAGTACAACTATCATTGACACAAGCTCCATACCCGCAGGAAGAAATATTAAACAGACCTTGGTAAAGAAAAAACAAACCGAAAAAACCCGGCAATGACTGATGATGATAAAATGCGCTTATTAATAATCCCATACCGGCAAGAACCCGCAATACGCGAAAAACTGTCCAGTCATAGAATAATATCGATTTTATCCGGCTCACAGAATTCGGTTTTGCAAACTACTCCAACCACCACCATTATACACTTGTGTATAACCATTTGACTTCAAAACACTTTTTGCACTGGCACTACGCATGCCACTGGCACAACAAGTTATAATTGGCTTATTCTTGTCTTTGAGTTTGCTTAGATTTTTAACAATCTGATCTACCGGAATATTGATGGCTCCTTTGATATGCCCGGAAGCAAATTCGCCTGAAGAACGCACATCCAAAATGATTGCCCCTTCTTTTAGAATTTGTTTGAAATTTACTTCCGGCCCTCCCAGGCCAAATAGTTTTTTTAAGATATTTATCATATTTGAGTTTGAATTTGGGTATTACGAAATTTAATGGGACTGTGTTGTTTTGGATTGCTGATAATTAATATCGAGCCAGGAACCGGCATTATAGCATTCGATACCCTGTTGTGTAATGAATCGTTCTGCCATACCGCTTCTGTTTCCTGAGGCGCAGCAAAGGATTAATGGAGATGGCAATGTTTTGAGTTCATCGATCCGATGGGGTATTTCCTGTAAAGGTATATTGATAGCACCTTCTGCATGAGCTGCAGCAAATTCCTCATAGGTGCGTACATCCACGATGCTGCCTTTACCGTTTAAAATCAATTGTTCTATATTCATGTTTTTGTTTTTTAATGATTGTTTAAATTTATTTGAGTGTCTTTGGGTTGGCTTTTTTCCTTTTTAAATATCCCTAGAAACAGCCACCCCATCATGGCGCCATACAACGTCGAACGCCACGGGGATGCAGTAATGGCACAAGTACCCGATGAACAACCTACTTGCATCCAGTAAACATATCCGACAATTGCACCGAGAAGAAAACCAATCATTGACATCTTATGTTTGAGGATGAGTTGTTTCATGACTATTTTAAAGTAGATGGACAAACGTAGTCGGTTTTAGGGATTTGAGTTTCTGCTATAGCTTTAAAACCACCTTCCACATCCGTAAAATTTTCCCATCCTCTTGACTTCAAAATGGATGCCGCAATCATACTCCTATATCCACCGGCGCAATGCAAAATAAATGGTTTATCCTTGGGAAATTCAGCCAGATGATCATTCATATAATCCAAAGGAATGTTGATTGCACCATCTATATGTTCTGATTTGAATTCTCCGGTATTTCGGATGTCAATGATTATTGGTTGGGTTGGATAAACAGATTCCAATTCTTTAGCTGAAATTCTTTTCACTTGATCCGTTGCTTTGCCGGCATTCAACCATGCACTGAAACCTCCTTTCAGGAATCCTATACTGCCATCATATCCCACCCGCGATAATCTGGTGATGGCTTCTTCTTCCTTGCCATCTTCAGTAACTAACAGAATTTGTTGACGAATATCCGGAATCAGTGCCCCAACCCATTGCGCAAAGTTTCCATTGAGGCCGATATTGATACTATTCGGAATAAAAGCTTTCGCAAAGATCTCAGGATCACGAACATCCAATACCAAGGCTCCGCTTTCATTTGCAGTCATTTCAAACGCTTCCGGGTCCAGGGCAGTTAGTCCACGCTTCAACACGTCATCCAAGCTTTCATACCCCTGAATATTCATCAATACATTTTTAGGAAAATACCCGGGAGGAGGTGTAAGACCTTCAAGCAAATCATGCATAAATTCTTCTCTGGTCATATCAGCACGTAATGCATAATTGACCTTCTTTTGATGCCCTAATGTGTCTGTCGTTTCCTTGCTCATATTTTTGCCGCAAGCACTACCCGCGCCATGATTTGGATACACAATCAGATCGTCACTGAGTGGCATGATTCTGTTGCGCAAAGAATCAAATAATAGTGAGGCTAATTTATCCTGTGTCAATTCAGCAATGACATGTTGAGCTAAATCCGGACGTCCCACATCACCTATAAATAAAGTATCTCCGGTAGTAATACCGTGCTCTTTTCCATTTTCATCCATTAATAAATAGCATGTACTTTCCAGGGTATGACCGGGGGTGTGAATCACCTTCACTGAATAATCACCAACTTTGAATATTTGGTTATCTTCTGCAACGATTGCATCAAAACCGGGCTTTGCCGTTGGACCATATACGATTTCAGCACCGGTCTTTTTTGCCAAATCCAAATGTCCGGAAACAAAATCGGCATGAAAATGGGTTTCAAATACATACTTAATTTTTGCGTGATCCTTTTCAGCTCTGGCGATATAGGGCTGAACTTCTCTTAATGGATCAAAGATAGCAGCCTCTCCTTTGCTTTCCAGATAATAAGCCGCATGGGCAATACAACCGGTGTAAATTTGTTCGATTTTCATGTGTATTCGTTTTGAGGTTTTATTGAATTAACCATGCAAATGTCCGACGCCGTAAAAAACTAAAAGGTGATATATATCACACAGTGAAAATTGTTTTGAAAAATTTTTGTAAATACGAGCAGGGCTTCAAATACCGCCTATTCGTAAACTTTTACGTTTAATACAAATACCCCATAGAAAAACATGACAGAAATCATGGCAATTATACCCGGTCGATGGCTAACTTTGTGTTTCAATTTAAAAATATAATTATGAAAGAAACAATTGCGCATTTACATTTAATTTGTGAGGATTGGAAACGTGAGCTTGAATTTTTTAAGCAAGAAATGGTCATCTTAAGAAAACGCCTGCAAGAAGTAGCGGAAAAAAACACGGATTCCGGAGTATTGAAATATGTTGAACATTTTGAGAATAAATTTCACATCATAACAGATCACATTGATGAAATGAGACATGATGTAAATCTGAAAAACGAAAGCCTGTTAAAGGAAGCAGCAGAAAAACCTAACTATATAAATGTGAAAATGATTGCGTCTGATGAAAATTTGACTAGTCTGATGTTGGATACTTCTGCAGATTTTTATGCCACAAAAAAAGAATTCTACCAATTTTTATCTAAAGTGATGTAAGGGTTTTATTCTTAATAATTCTTTTCAAAACGGATAGCCGGAAATGGTATCCGTTTTTTTATGCCCGGATAAGTAGATGGCCACTCCTACCCTGAAAATCAAGTATGAGGTGCTTGGTTGAAGCCTCAGCATTTTTCGGTTCCTTGGCTCGCATCATGGAGGTATATGGAGATTTCCCCATCAGATAGGGCTTTTGAATCATTGGAACATTTGCTATCCGGTGTGAAATACCGTCAATTCGGCATAATTTTCGGCTGTTTTGGCTTAAAAATGGCGTTTCAAGAAGTAGTAGACGCGATTTCCAACTTTGTGGATGCGAGTTACAACTTTGTGGATGCGAGTTACAATTTTGTAGAAGCGATTTCCAACTTTGTGGATGCGAGTTACAACTTTGTAGAAGGGAGTTACAACTTTGTAGATGAGAATTTCAACTTAGTAGATGTCAGTTTCAACTTAGTAGATAAGAATTTCAACTTAGTAGATGAGAGTTTCAATGTTGCCTATAAACATATCAGCATTTGTTTGATTTCAAGCATACATTGTGCTTAACCTTCTGCCTCCCACCTTAAGGGCGGCAAGTTCCCTAAACAGATAATAAATCTATCACAAAACGTCGTGAGCTATAAAACAGATACTTAGGCAGAGATAATTTGTCCGTCTTCCATTTCAATAATTCGATGCGTACGGGCAGCAAATTCATTGTCGTGGGTTACCACCAATAAGGTTTGATTGAAAGACTCGGTCAATTCTTTAAAAATATCAAAGACTACCTCACTATTTTTCTTGTCCAGGTTTCCTGTTGGTTCGTCGCCCATGACGATGAGGGGGTCATTGATGAGGGCGCGGGCAATGGCGACTCTTTGTTTTTGCCCTCCCGACAACTGATTCGGACGTTTCAATGCTTGTTCATGAATACCCAGAATTTTCAACTTCTGCATGGCTCGATCTTCCGTTTCCATCCTGGAATATCGGCCCAATTTAATTCCGGGCAACATTACATTTTCCAGTACACTAAACTCATTGAGTAAATAGTGAAATTGAAAGACGAATCCGATTTTTTCATTTCTTACCCGGGCCAGCTCTTTCTCGGATTTATTCTTCATAGATACCCCATCAATGAAAAGATCACCTTCATAATCCGTATCCATGGTAGATAAAATATAAAGCAAAGTAGATTTCCCGCAACCTGACTTCCCGGTTACGGAAACAAACTCTCCCTGATCAATTGAAAAAGTCAGATTTTTCAAAATCGGAATGGTCACCGGATCATGAAAACTCTTACTAATGGATTGGGCTTCTAGGATTCTTTTTGACATAAGTTATTTCCCTCTGATAATTATGACAGGATCTATTTTACTGGCCTTTCTTGAAGGGAATAGCCCCGCCAGATAAGTGGTAATCAATGAAAAGGTAATTCCGATGAAATAATACTTGGGATTGTAATTCACCGGAAATGTTTTAATCGTTGGAAGTGCCGGTGTAATGAATGGAATATTATCTACAAATTTAGAGACTAAAAAACCGAAGAGCAAACCAAAAGAACCACCAAATAATCCAATAGACAGCGCTATGGTCCTAAAAATGTTTTTAACATCAGTACCTGAAAACCCGGTGGCTTTCAAAATCGCAATAGAATCCATTTTTTCATAAATCATCATATTCAGGATATTATAAATTCCGAATCCCGCTACGATGAGCAAGGTAATTCCCACTGCGTAAGAAATAATGGAACGAACATCGCTACCGGTCTCAAACTGTGCATTGGCCGATTGAATATCTTCTGCATCGGTTTCGTAAACACTATGGTACTCTTTAGCTAAAGCAGGGGCCAATAAAATATCATATAATTTGACATTAATATCGGTAATATAGCTGGCCGGTTTGCCGATCAATTTTTGGGTTGTAGCGATGGAACAATAACTTTGAACCTTATCAATATCTTGTATACCGGACTGAAAATAACCCACCACTTTCAAGGTATAACGTTCTCCCAAGCTGGTGGTTACTTGTATATTCTCTCCGATCTCAACCTGCATTTTTTCAGCGGCAGCCTTACCCAAAATGATGCTGTTGGGAACGGTTTTCAAATCGAGTGCCCTTCCCATAGGTACATATTCATCAAAATGAAAAAGCTTTTCTTCCGCTTCCACATTTATACCGTTGATCACTCCGGTCAGATCGATGGTACCCACATTGTAAAATACCTGTGCGGTCACTTTTGGAGAAACTCCTAAAACTCTTTTATCCTTTTCCAGGGAACGAATAATGGCCGGAGCGTTATCCACGACTTGTGATGACATTCCCGGTCTGATAGACTGTATAAAATGATATTCATCATTTGAAAATAAACGGATGGCTTGTTGTTCATTTGCCTTGACGTCACGAAAAAGTCTGACATGAGGCGTTCGGTTGACAATCAATCCATCCAGCATATCGTTGAGACCGGTCATAAATCCAAGTAAGGTAATAAACATCGTAATACTGAACATGACCCCAATAGCCGCAACTAAAGTCTGACGCCAACGAGCCAGTAATAATGCTTTCGCAATATTTATGATTAATGCCCCTTTCATTTTGCCGGACTAAATATTTCATCCCCTTCGTTCAGCCCCTTGATGATTTCTACTCGTTGATAATCTCTTAGTCCTGTTTCAACCTTTTGCTTTTTTTCATCTTCTCGAAGAACCAAAGAATCTTCAATGAGATAATTTCTAGGTATTACCAGAACGTTTGATTTTTGAAATATCTGAATGTTCGCCTCGCAATTGAGATTAGGATATAACACCTGAGGTTGCTGTGTAAAAATTGCTTCCACCTCAAATGTTCGTGACTTTTCATTCATATAGGGATTAATACGATCTACCTTGGCCAAAAAAACTGCATTCTTATAACTTTCCATCGTCAAATAAACAGTCATTCCAGGCTCCACCTGAATGATATCATTCTCATCTACCTGCAACATTAAATAAAACTGATTCGCATCACCCATAAATGCGACAGGCGTTTGGGAGCTAATCATTTCACCCTTTTCCTTCATGATATTATAAATCCGTCCGTCCTGAGGAGCAACGATAGAATAATCACTGAGCATAGCCTGACTGATGGACAGGTTCTTTCGACTCTGATTGGACAAAAACTCCAATTGTTTTTTCGTATCACGGTATCGAAGCAGCGCTGACTCATAAACCATTTTCGAATTTGAATAACTCAGTTCACGTTGCTCCAATTCATATTTTGTTCCAATTTGATCATTCCAAAGATTACGCTGACGTTGAAGAAGGAGCGAATCGCTTTTCATTTTCTTTTTTGCCACATCAATGTTTAGCTGCAGTTCGTTCAGCTTATCCTGATTCTCGGAATATGCTGCATGTTGTGAAGCCAGCATTGCATTATCAGCATTCAGTTTAGGTGTTTCATTAGACAAAGTAAACAGCACTTGTCCCTTTTTTACGAAGTCTCCTTCTTTCACAAAAACTTCTTGCAGAATGCCATTGGCTTTAGCATAAACTTGAAACTGATTTCGACTTTTAACTATCCCCGAAGCATATACCGATGAAGTTATGGAGGATCGTTTTACTTTAATACTTTCCGGCTTTTCCTTACATGAAGCCATTAAACAGAAAATAAAGAATACAAAAAGTGCATTTCTCATGCAGTAAATGTACATTAAAGGTCGCTTTTCTTTACAGAAACTATCCTGAGAGTTATCATATTTCCTTATGCTTTTCCTTTCAGTATTTTATGCCAGTACATCCATGGTAAAACCCAACGTTTGAGCATATACATACTCCATCTTTCTTTGCTTTGATCGATCGGGAATGTTTCTGTAGGCGTGTTGGTGTAATCGAATTCGGCGAGTACCAATTTCCCATAGCCGGTGATTAACGGGCAGGATCCATAACCATTGTAGGAAGCACTCATCGGTTGCCCCTTCATCAAACTGAGGATATTACTGACCATAACAGGAACTTGCTTCCGAACTGCCGCACCCGTCTTGGCATTGGGCGTATTGGTCGCATCTCCGCAAGCAAAAATATTTGAATAATGGCTGTGTTGTAAAGTATGTTTATCTACATCGATCCAACCTAAAAATTGAGGCGAATGCCCCTCCGGTCCTGCAGCCGGATCGGGTATTGCTAAAGGACTGTTTTTAATAAAATCCGGTGCACTTTGCGGTGGAGTGAGATGGATAAAATCGAATGATTCTTCGATGACCTTTAATTCCCCTGAAGCACTTCTTGTTTCAAACCAGGCCAACTTACGCTCACCGTCCACAGCAATACAGTTATGTAAAAAATGAGTTTGAATATCATATCTTTTCAAAACCCGGTTCAAGGTATCGGCATATTTCTTTACACCGAATATGATGCTTCCTCCGCTGTAAAAATGAACTTTAGATTGTTTCAAAACTTTTTTCTTCCTGAAATAATCACTTAATAAATACATAATTTTTTGGGGTGCTCCGCCACATTTTACCGGCGTATTAGGACTGGTAAAAATGGCCTTCCCACCCCCTTTGGCAACGAACTCCTGAGCAAACTTCCAGGTATATGGTGCCTGATCAAACTGATAATTCGTACAAACGCCATTTTTTCCTAAGGTCTCTTTGGCTCCTTTTATTTTATGCCAATCCAATTGGATACCCGGCGCAACGATGAGATAATCATAAGTAAGTACCAATCCTGAGGCACACTCCACTTCATTAGATTCAGGGCGAAAGATACTTGCGGAATCACGTATCCATGTCGCCTTTTCAGGAATCTGATCTATTTGCTGATGTTCTGTATCCTTGATATTGAATACGCCTCCACCAACCAGTGTCCAGGCCGGTTGATAATAATGTTTTTCTGAAGGTTCTACGATAGCAATATTTAAACTGTTATCTTTTAAAAGCAATTGTGCGGCTGCAGAAATGCCGGCATTACCACCACCAATGATTACTATAGGAAAATGTTTTTGCATAGGAATGTATAATGCACAAAGCTATGTACATATGAAACGAAAAAAGGTGACATAAGTCACCTATCTCAAATCAATTCAGCAGGAAGTATTAATTTTCTATATCCTTCAACCAATTATTGGCAAAAGCTCTTGCAGCATCTGTTGCCTCTTTACCCATTCTGTAACCCATTTTCCAGGCACCCGGTTTAGATTCATATTCTTTATTTTTAAAATAAACGGTTCCGTTCTTTTCTTCGGTAGCGGCTTTATAATCAATATCGTCGGTACTTTTAATAAAAGAATATAATTGTTTAGCAATGACTTTATTGGGATCCTTTCGCTCTTCATACATTTTAGCCATATCCAAGGCTAATTTCTTTTTCGATTCTTCCGCTTCTTCAATACGTATTTTTGACTCACCGTCGACGTAAGCTTTCATGGCTTTGTCAAAATCTTTGCCAATCCAGGGGTCGATCTCCTTAGCCAGTGCCACTCGCTTACGCATGGTGACAATTTGCATCTGGACTTCAGGCTGCATTTCACCGGATTTAACCATGCTCTCTTCCATCGATTGCAAACTCGACTCCATGGACTTTGCCATATCGACCATAGTGGTTAATATTTCAGGTGTGTAATTGGAGACCTCTTGTTCACACCCTAGTTTAATTTGCTCCTTTTCATTGTCATCAATATCCGTATTCGTTAAGGAATAATGTTGTTTCAGCCAAGCTTCATAACGTTCCTTGAAATCATTTGTCTCCAGATACTCCCGAATCAAATTTCCTAAAGTAGTCACTGCTGCCGCGCGCATTTCGGGCGGAATTCGTTTACAGGTTTCACGTATAGATTGTTCTACAAAAAAACCAGTCGATGGTTCATTTTGATAAGAAACATACTGAAATATTTTTTCCTTCGCATCCTGAGCACTGATTCCGTAATCCTTAAATTCTGTATAGGCTATTGCAAAGCCACAAACTGTAACAAACAGCATGGCGATGAATACGTGTAAACTTTTCATGTTTTTTGATTTTTAGAATATGCAAGATACAATCATTCGTGATCTTAGACAACGATAAAAATCATGTTCATCCGATAGACTTACTTTGAGCTATCAAAAAAACCTCGTGTCCTTTTCTCGAAGGGATCGAATTGTAGCAGGGTTCTATTATCACCGAAGAAAAAATCGGTTCAAATAAGGATTTGTATTCCTCCACAGACCCTCCAAAAGGCGGACCATCTTTTTCGAATTCAATGCAAAACATAACACCGGCCAGCTTACCGCCAAGTGCAAGATTACGATACATGTGCTGAACATATTCCCGCCTCATCGCAGGTGGCAATGCACAAAAAAATGTTTGTTCCAGAATTAAATCATAATTCCCCTGATGTTCAAAAAAATCACCATGTAATACTTGAACCTCAGGTAAATTTTTATATTTATTTCTAAGCAACATCACCGGGTCCTCTGCTAAATCGATCAAGGTGATATTGTTAAATCCGTGACTGATTAAATAATCGGCCTCATGCGCATTTCCACAACCCGGTATAAGAATTCGTAATTCTTTATCGGTCAATTGATCGATATACTCCTTCAAGGGTGTTGAAACATCACCGACATCCCAACCTGTTTCTTGCTGTTGATATCGTTCTTGCCAAAAATGTGCATTTAAGGAATTGGATGGATTCATATTATTTGGGTTGACGGGATAGCATTTGAAGTGTCTGACATTTTTCCTGACAGCATAATTCGATAAAAATACTACCCGTTTGATGATCCGGCAAATTGAACGAATACAAATTTTCTCCTATTTGTAAATGATCCAATGAATACACTGCTAAACTTCGCCCTATTGCATCCTTGATTCGGATATCCGCATGAGATGCTCCCGGATTATAAAACTTGACATTTAACTGGCCTAACGATGGATTTGGATAAACCTGAAACTGAGTAAGGATAGAAAGTTCTACCGGTGCGGTAACCGCCGAGGGACTTCGTTTTAACCATACCTCATAAATGGTTGAAAGTGGATTACTTTGTGTTCCGGTATTGGTCAGAAAAATTAAGGGTGCTGAACTATTAATTCCCCCGACTATGTATCCGATGAGTATAGAATCTACAGCAATTTGATCGACCCGAATAATTTCGTGTTCTGTGTGAGGGATATTTTTATTTATAATAAATTCAGCACTTGCACCGAGATAGCCCGGCATTTCAGCAATCTTATTTTCCGTCATAACTCCGACAGAATTTCGTTTGACCAATGTAATGGCCTTGGTAAATGGCACGTCATTATTCTGTACAATAATTCCGGCACTGTCATAATATTGGCTGATCCCTCCAAAAAAAACATTCTGCATTTCCGAAGATAAAGAATCATACAAGGCACATTTCGCTGAATGATAATGATTCAAATACTGTGAAAAAGTATTATTGACCGTATGCCCGGTGGCAGTGATATCGACTGAATTCAAATATGGCAAATCTACATTGTACTGAAACACTCCCGAGAAGGCTGTAAACCCTTCAACTTGTCCCGGAAATATTTGAGGCAACAAATTATAATCTCTTCTATGTAAATTCTGTGAATCGTTGATCGCTATGTAATTACCGATGCTCATCGTTTGTCCATTATCGTTTATTTCAAATTTTCGGATTTGATTGGTATAGACTTGAGTGTATGAAGCCCCCCCCATGGGATTGTATCGGCCATCAAACTTGTTGCCACCCACTAAATAAAAGGTTTGGCCGATTCGACCTAGGTGTCCGCCGGTAACCGCTACACGGCTATCTGTAATTTGCCGGAAATAGGGAACGATAGACTGCGCATTTTTAATGGCCCAAACGAGACTGTCTAATTTTACCGCAGTCAGTTTGTCATAGGTGATATGATCTAATGCCGTTGCACTATATCCATATCCTCCGGTTAAATAAAGGGTATTGTCTCGCTGCGAAAATTGCATATTGGTACTTTGAAGTTGTTCCGCAAGAGATGTCGGCAAAGTATTTACACTGGCTGTCCATAATTGTTGCGTCGTTGGGTTTATGACATAGATCAATTGGTTATTTCCCGCTGCAAGGAATGTTACAGGTGGCTGCCTCCGATGTAAACCATCGGTACGCCCACCGATGAGTACCCACTCGCCATTGATCTGCCCTGCAGAAAAAGATTGAATTCCATCAAAACCATTGATATTTAACGGTTTCAAATTTACCTGATAGCCACTGCCAATCTGAGCAAGTGCATTCCAATGATTAAGTAATAGGATAAATAAAATAATTCTCGCCATGATGAGTTTCAAGTTTAAAATGAAATGAAAGAGGCAAAGTTAATTTCGGGGCTAGTAATGGCTTGTGACATTGGTCACAGAGAATGTAAATATTCAATTTGATTACGGTGGAGTTTTACCTTGCCCAATTGTTCCATTTTTTTCAATAATCTGGAGATGACCTCACGGGACGAATTCAACTCATCAGCGATTTCTTGGTGAGACAGTCCAATTAAATGATTACCGGTTGTTTCTACATGCCGATGCAAATAATGCTCCAAACGTTCGTCCATTTTCCGAAAAGCCACATGATCAATGACGGTGAGCATTTCTTCAAATCGATCGCGATAGGTTTCAACCACAAACTGATACCAGCTTTTATTTTCCGACATCCATCGTTTCATGTGTTCGAGCGGAATCATGATTACCTCAGTATCTTCAACAGCTATAGCTAAAATTTGACTGGCCTCCATCCTTACTGCACAAATCATAGACAATGCGCATGCTTGACCGGGCTTTAGATAATACATAAAAAATTCATTCCCCTCTTCATCTTCGCGGTAAACTTTGACCAAGCCCTTCAACACAAGCATCGTGTGTTTCATATACTGCCCCGTACGAATAAGCGCTTCACCTTTCGAGAATTGTCGCACCTGTCCGTGATCTGAAATACTGCTCAACAGTTCCGTATCAAATTCAGGAAATAATTCATCCATTTTATTCATTGAAGGCCCCTTTGCTCCAAATGTAATCATCATTTAACTTTATCCCTAACCTTCCTATATTCCGGGCCAATATTTATTTTGAAAATCGCTAAAAAACCAGCAATTTTGCACTCCCCTATGAACCCGATTGAAGCGCTTGCGGATCAACTTTCCTATCCTCGAAAAATAACCATCACCCATCATTTCAATCCGGATGCCGACGCACTCGGATCGTCTCTGGGATTGATGCATTATTTGCAAGCTAAAGGTCACAACTGTAAAGTCATTTCACCGAATACCATGCCCGAATTCCTGAAATGGATGCCCGGAGCAAATGAGGTACTCATTTATGAATTGGACAAATCGGCAGCGGAAGAATGGATCAACGAATCCGATATGGTCTTTTCGTTGGATTACAATCACTTTTCCCGTACGAAAATCATGGAACAGACCCTGGCTTCCTTCAAAGGCATACGGGTTATGATGGACCATCACCTTTTTCCGGATCTGGCTTCTTTTGATTATGGAGTCAGTACACCGCTGAAAAGCAGTACTTGTGAAATGGTATATGATTTCATCAATCTACAGGGCGACAATTCACTCATCAACATCAACATCGGCAAATGCCTTTATGCGGGCTGCATGACAGATACCGGGTCATTTAAATTTCCTTGTACTACAGGCTCCGTACATCGTATGGTTGCCGATTTGATGGACCGCGGACTGGAAACAGCGCCGATTCATCAAGCTATATTTGATACTTATCAGGAAAACCGACTTCGTTTTTTAGGATATGTACTCTCAGAGAAAATGATCATTTTCCCTGAACAGCATACCGCTTTAATTGCCATTAGTCGCGAGGAATTAAACAAATTTCATATTTCTACCGGTGATACGGAAGGAATAGTTAACTATCCATTAAGCTTAAACAACATTATTTTTTCTACTTTTATCAGCGAAAGGGAGGCAGAAATGCGAATTTCTTTCAGAAGTAAAGGCAATTTCAATGTCAATGATTTTGCCCGTTCTCATTTTGCCGGAGGTGGACATGCCAACGCAGCAGGAGGACGTTCGGAGTTGACTTTAACACAAACAGTAGAACAATATATTCAAATCATACACGCTCACGAAAAACAATTACAACAATGTTTTCAAGAATTGCAAGCTTCTGTATAGCCGTCAGCCTCATGGCCCCAATGGTCATAAACGCCCAGACCACACAACCGGGTCGCACCACTCCGCAAGCGAGACCGCCACAACCCGCACCTGTAAAACAGGCGCCAGTAGCCCCGGTGCCCGCTGCCAAACCGTTAAACTTTAAGAAAACAGCTTCCGGAATTGAGTATGCCTATATTATTGACAAACCCACTTCAGCCAAACCACAAGAGGGAGAAGTTATCCGGGTTCACATGCAGTCTGCTGCAAACAACCGCCTGCTGTATACTTCTACTACAGTGAATAAAGGTAAGCCGGTAGAATTCAGCATGAATAAACCTTCATTTAAAGGCGATATATCAGAAGTCATCGCCTTTATGAGTGTCGGAGATAGTATGGTGGCAATGGTCGATGCTGAGACCATCTATAAGAATACCAAGAATAAAATGCCGGATTTTATCAAAAAAGGTGATAAAGTTCAGTATTTCATCCGTCTGGTTTCAATTAAAAGCAAGGAGCAGGTTCAAAAGGAACAACAAGAGGCCATGAACAAGCAGATTAAAGAACAAATGGCCAAACAACAGAAGGACAAGGAGAAGCAGAAAATTACGGATGATAAAAACTTACAGGCTTATTTTAAGAAAAATAAAATCACTCCGACTAAAACTGCCAGTGGTTTATACTATTTAATCATCGAAGAAGGTACGGGCATGAAAGCTCAAAAAGACTATGAAATCAGTATGAATTACAGTGGCTATCTGATGGATGGAACCAAGGTTGATTCCAATACTGATACTTTATTTAAGCATATGACTCCATATACTTTCAGACTAGGTACAGGATCAGTGATGGCCGGTTGGGAAGAAGGCGTGGCATTATTATCTAAAGGCAGCAAGGCTAAATTATTTGTCCCCTCAGGAATGGCTTATGGTTCTACACCGCGTCCGGCAAATGCCAATACAAAGGCTATTCCTGCGAATAGCCCACTAATTTTTGATCTTGAAGTTTTAGATGTCAAGGAACCTGTGAATGAAGATTTAGAATTACAGAAAATATTCAAACAACGCAACATCAATCCGACCAAAACGGCGAGCGGCTTGTACTACCAAATTACTCAGGAAGGTAATGGTCCGCTCCCTCAAGCCGGTGAAAAAATGGTGATGAACTATACCGGTTTTTTACTGGATGGAACTAAATTCGACTCAAACGTGGATACCGCATTTAAGCATACCACACCTTTTGAATTTGAATTAGGCAAAGGCATGGTTGTAAAAGGATGGGATGAAGGGATTGCACTTTTGAAAAAAGGAAGCAAAGCAACTTTATACATCCCTTCTAACTTAGCCTACGGCGGACGTCCAAAACCGGGCGGTCCGGCTAACCCGAAAGGAATACCGGCTTATAGTACGCTTATATTCGACGTAGAATTAGTAGATATCAAACCTAAACAATAAATATACACAAAAACAAAAACATGAGAAAAATTGCCCCTCTGATGCTGCTTACTGCGGCTACACTCTTTAGCTGCACCGGCGGCATGAAGGAATTCAAAACCCTGAAATCAGGTGTTAAATACAAAATCGTTGATGATAAAAAAGGTGATAAAAAAGCTGTCGTCGGCTCGATGATCACAATGAATATCACTACCAAATTGAAAGACAGTGTCCTGTTTGAATCCATGAAACAAAACAATGGACAACCGATTGAAACCCCTGTTAATGCGCCTATGCAAAGTGGCGATATCATGGAGGTATTTCCTGAACTTACCGAAGGTGATAGCGTCATCATAGAGGTGCCTGTAGATAGCCTGTTTAAAGGAGGCCAACCATTACCACCATTTATGAAATCAGGTGACAATCTTTCCTTTTATGTGAAATTGATTTCCGTAAAATCAAAAGAAGAATTTGAAAAATCAAAACTGGAGGCGTCAAAAAAGCAACTTGAAATTGATGACAAAGCCATTAACGATTATCTGACCAAAAATAACCTGAAAGCAAATAAAACTGCTTCCGGCTTATATTATATCATCAACACACCCGGTTCCGGACCGAATGCATCTGCCGGTAAAATGATCACCATGAATTATACGGGCATGTTACTTGACGGCACTAAGTTTGATTCTAATGAAGATCCTGCTTTTCAACACCCTCAAGCATTTGAATTTACACTTGGCCAGGGTATGGTCATCAAAGGATGGGATGAAGGGATTGCTTTAATGAATGTAGGAACCAAAGCGACATTAATTATCCCTTCTCCGCTGGCATATGGCGAACGATCTATGCCGGGCAGTGAAGCCAACCCTAAAGGTATACCAGCAAATTCTCCATTGGTTTTCAATGTGGAAGTAAAGGCTATCAAAGATGCACCGGCAGAAGCTTCTGCTCCAGCTGTAAAATAATCAATCTCTAAAATCAAAAAATATGAAGCAAAAAATTGCATTAAGTTTTGGACTCCTTGCCGGCTTGTTTAGCACTGCTGTAGCTCAAAAATCATTCACAAAATTAAAATCCGGTCTGGAGTATAAAATCATCAAAGATGTACCCGGTGATAAAAAGGCCGTCGAAGGTTCTATGATTACCATGCATATCAGAACTTCGTTAAATGACAGTACCCTGTTCGATTCATACAAAATGAACAACAATGAACCGGTACCGGCTACCATAAGCAAACCTCAAGCCAACGGGGATGTGATGGAAGGACTTACCCTGCTTTCAGCTGGTGATAGCGCACAATTTCGCACGCCTGTAGATTCGATTTTCAGAAATGGTCAAACCATACCACCTTTTGCTAAAAGTGGTGATTTTGTGATCTTTACCGTAAAAATGATTACCGTAAAAACGCAAAAAGAAGCTAAGGAAGAACAGGAAAAAGCAGCTAAAGAACAAATAGCCATTGACGATAAATTGATCCAGGATTACATTATTGCCAATCAACTTAAAGCGATTAAAACACCTTCCGGACTGTATTATGTCATCACGCAAAAAGGTAGCGGTGCCAATGCTGTTGCCGGACAAAAAGTGACCATGAACTATACCGGAAAATTGACAGACGGTTCTGTTTTTGATTCGAATACGGACCCGAAATTCAGCCATGTACAACCTTTTGAATTTGCGCTGGGCAGTGGCCAGGTGATCAAGGGTTGGGATGAAGGTATTGCTCTTTTGAACAAGGGTGCAAAAGCCATTTTGATTATCCCTTCTCCTCTGGCCTATGGAAACCGTTCTATGCCGGGCAACCCGAATAACCCTAAAGGCATTCCCGCCAATAGCGTGTTGGTGTTTGACGTGGAAATGGTGGACGCCAAATAATGAACGCTTACCAATTCACAAAGCCGCAACGTATCGTTGCGGCTTTGTTTTTTACATTTGCATTCTTAAGAAGTTATCATCCGTCACCTAGTTCACCAACAAAACATATTTCATGAAAAAAATACTTTACCTATTTCTTTTACTGACAGGATCATGCATAGCACAAGATCAGAACGGTGCAAAAACCATTGAGGTGGTTGAATACAATCAATTACTAAAAGAAAATAAACAAGCTCAGCTCATCGACGTTCGTACCCCGGGAGAATTTGCCGAAGAACATTTGAATCAAGCCATGAATATTGATTTTAATTCACCCAATTTCAAAGAACAAGTTGGCAAGTTGGATAAGAGCAAACCGGTATTCATTTATTGTCTTTCAGGAGGTCGCAGCAACAGTGCAATGTCGATGATGAAGGAAATGGGATTTAAGTCTCTGTACAACATGAAAGGAGGAATTTTACAATGGAAAAGTAGTAATCTACCCTTGACGATGGATAATGGTAATCCCTCTTGGAAAGGCATGACTCAAAATGAATTTAACAATGCTATATCCGGAAACATTCCGGTTTTAGTTGATTTTAATGCGGTATGGTGCGGCCCATGTAAACAAATCAAACCTATCCTCGATGATCTCGCAAAAACGTATAGTAAAAAATTAAAAGTGATGTACGTCGACATTGATGTAAATAAATCTTTAGCAGACGAAATGAAGATTCGCAATATTCCTTTGATGATTTATTATAAAAATGGTGAAGTCGTTACGAATATAGAAGGCTTTACAGACAAGGAAAGATTGATTTCTATTCTTGGTCTCTAGTCGGTAACGATTTCATTCGCTTCCATATTTTCAGTATTCCCGAATTCGTCGATATAAATCTTGATTAATAAAAAAAAGAGTGAAAATAATAAGGGACCGAAAATAATTCCCATTACTCCAAACATATTAATTCCGACAAAGACTCCAAAAATGGTAATGAGCGGATGAACATTGGCCATTTTTTTCAATAAAGTAAACCGTGCGATATTATCTACCGATCCAATTAAAATAAATCCCCATAGTGCAATGGCAACCCCTTGCCAAGTATGCCCCATGGCCAACTGGTAGGCCATTAAAGGTAAATACACGGCCATTGAACCAACTACCGGTATAACTGAACAGATCGCGGTGAGAATGCCCATCAGGATAAATTGTTCCACCCCAAAAATCCAATAGCCAATCAACCCGACTAAGCCTTGAATTATTGCCACAATTGGAATTCCAATGGCGTTACTGTAAACCATACTCCGTACCTCGGATAATACAATCTGTACATTACTGTTTTTAAACGGCACATGACGTCTCAACCACGATTCTACATCTGATGTTTGTACCAGCATAAAGTACAAAATAAAATACATGATAGCCACATTACCCAATCCCGATAAAGTGCCGCCCAAAGAACTCCGAATAAATTTTAGTACCGGTTCATTAATTTTAGCTACCGTTTCCGGCTTCAGAATATCAATCTGATAATTGACAATTAAATATTGGTGAATTTTTTCAAAGGCGATATTAATCATTTCAGGGTTTTGCAAAATGGGCCCCAATTGATCTATTACCACTGAGGTTAGCCATGCAATCGGTACAATCAGGATCATGAAAGATACCAATATCAATGTTAACGCAGCAACCCATCTCTTCCATTTTCTTTCGACAATTAATCGAATCATGCTATTTCGCATGATTACATATAATGTAACGGCCCCCAGAAAAGCACTCAGCATAAAATACATTTCACGGCTAATGATGATGGCCAATAAGATAACCACGGTCAAAAACAAGACCTGTCTGATGGTATTCGGATGTATCTGATTTGACATGAATACGAAAGTACGGCTAAATGCTCAAGAATTAATTAGTTCCGCACGCCATTATTTCACTCCCCCTTGACCTGGTAGACATCCATACCATCCAGCTTGGTGATCAGTTCAAAGCGGTCTTGCGGCAGAAGCAAGGGAGGCTTATTATTCTCCGATGTGTATATAAAATAATTGATTCCATATCGATCAATTTCTTTTAATAACTCATCATAGGTATAGTCACTTCTTTCGATGGTAAAAAATTGGGTTCCGGTTAAATATGCGATCACCCACATTCGACCCGCATCAATCGCATTAGAACTAAACTTCCCTTTGAAGGAATGTTTTCTAAGTTGCCCTGACACTTCAAATAAATCTTTGTTTTTAAACCTAAGACTTTCATATTGCGAGACAGGAAACAACATGAATGAAACAACCACGAGCAACAGGTTCAGCTTATATAAATACTCCGAAATAAATTGGTTTCGATATTTTTGAAGCATCCACATACCGAGCATCATCAATATAAATGTATTCAACCAAATGTATCGGGTTTCGATATGCATCATCAAATAACCCAAAGGCAATAGGAGTATGGTCATGAACAATTGTTCGGCGATATGGTCAGCGCTCTTTTCCTCCTCTTTTCTTCTACGATAAAAGTAAAAATATGCAAACAGGATAATCCCTCCTGCAAACAAAGAGATTTCACTAAAACATCCCACGGCAACCATGCAGGTATGGATGACTCTGCCAACCCATCGAACGAAATGCTTAGACGAAGAAATCGGTCCGCTTAAATTTTCCTGTGTCATATAAGGATCTTCCCAAAACGATGGTGAATCATTATAAGTTGGTGGTATCATTAATCCGATGTCCGGTTTAAACGATTTTGCGCTATTGATATTCCAACTCATATTCAGCGCACCGGCATGACCTGTCAGAGACCATCCCCCATACTTTTGATGCAGCGCCACCGACCATGGAAGCACCATGATGAGGGCAGTGAGCCCCCCGATGATAAACCATTGAATGGCCTTTGTTTTTTCGACCATTTGTCGTCTGTAAGCCAGAAATAACAGCACTGCAAAATGAAGGAAGAAAAAGATTAAACTATATGCTTTGGCATAAAACCCAATGCCCATCAATATGCCGCAAAGAACCGGGTTCCACCAACTCCGATAAAATCCATCGGCAAAGAAAACATTCAAATAAGCCAATACGAATACCAATTGCAGCACATCTCCGAACATTTGAAAGTACACAAAGTAGACTACAATAAAAGGTAATGACAGTGCAAATAATCGTCTCATCAAGATAGAGAGATTCAAACGCAGAAATAATAGATAACTCAAACAAATGACCAACCCACCAAAAATGGCATTAAGTAATTTTGCTGTTTGCCATGCATCCATCCCTCGATGTAGAAAAGGCACTAAAAGCCATCCATTTAAAGGGCTCCACAGTCCATTGATACTTTTGAAATAGTCTGCATGGGCTACTCTTTTCGCAATCGTCAAATAGGCTACACCATCACTATCCAACATATAACCTAACCAAGGATCCAATACATACCATAAAATGGCATAGAGCAATAAGGATATTGGTAATATGAGAAAGTCAGCGAAGCGATTCATTCAAGGCTCTAAAATAGTCAAATGATTTCAAAAGCCGACTGCCGTACCAACTAAATAATTCTCCATCCACTAATCGGACCTCCGCCTCCGGCCACAGGGACTGAATCTCATCGATATGCTTTTCTTTAAAAGGATATGGCTCGCTGGATAATAATACCACTTCCGGATTCAGTTGTGAAATGAAATCAGCTTTCAATTCCGGATAACGTTCGCTCTGTACAACGTTTACAAATCCTGACCTCTGCATCATATCATGAATAAACGTATCAGAACCTGCTGCCATAAACGGGTTACGCCAGATCAGATAGAGTGCAGACCTAAGCTTAAATTGGGGCAGCTCGCCATTTTGTTGGGCAATATTTCTAATCATGACCTGAGCTTGCTTCTCCCGACCGCACAATTGGCCCACCTCCAAAATCATATCCATAGCCTCCTTTAAATTATGAATATCACTGATATAGGTTGGGAATTCTTGCGACAGGATTTCAACTTCTTCCTTGGTATTTTCTTCCCGATTGGCTAAAATCAAATCGGGCCGGAGCTCCCGAATCTTATCCAAATTAAGATTTTTTGTACCCCCTACTCTCGTCTTATTGCGAAACCATGCTTCGGGGTGTATGCAAAATTTTGTAATGCCCACCACTTCGTCATCCAAACCCAGATCAAATAGTAACTCTGTTTGGGATGGAACGATGGATACGATTCGCTTTGCCATTTGATACTTAAGATTTGTCTTCACGAACTGTACGGTCTCCAAAATGAGCACGATACAATACAAGAATTACAAAAGAAAAAATAAGATTTGCAGGAAATAAAACATCACCGAGTACTTTCCCGAAAAGATTTTGACCAAAGAACAATTTCATCGCCAATTCGTAAAACATCACCGAGAAATAAGCAAACACACACCACCGCTTCTTAAAGAAGATACCTACCCATAATGATGTATAAACCAATAATAATAAAGGATAAGCTAAGTGTAAGGTCCAACCACTGAAATCGGATATAAAACCGTAAGCTGCAGTGCCGGCAACGATCAGGTGAAAAGCCAATATGATTAGAAGAAGTATAGCGGTTGATCTTTGTATCATCAGGATTCTGTTTTTGGAGAGGACTCAGTAATTCGGGCCGGTTTTTTCTTTTTGTGAGAAGTAAACAATTCAGTAAAAC
The DNA here is from genome assembly GCA_016786845.1 of Chitinophagaceae bacterium. Taxonomy (GTDB): domain Bacteria; phylum Bacteroidota; class Bacteroidia; order Chitinophagales; family Chitinophagaceae; genus OLB11. The sequence continues at coordinate 127,342 of JAEUVB010000013.1, forward strand.
TATTAAACACTTTCTTATATGATATCCCTAGTCCGCCACGCGTTACGTTTTCCCCTTCAGCATCTATGGTATTGATGCGGAAGGCGTTCAGGCGAACCCGGCCATCTTCCGTCAATAATACCTGAGCCTTAAAATCACCGCCAATATTATAATTGCTGGTGGTCTTACCGGTTGCTGCATCACGACCGACATCAACACTGTTTCCAAAATCCACGATCACTCTGTCTTTTAACAAATTGGCGCTGATATTCACTGAAAACTGATTTCTGTTGGCCAACGCACTCGCTTCATCCGGAGAATAATTTTGATAATTCACGTTGAGTGAAATATTCTTTAGTCCGGTAAGCTTTTGGAACTGGTTGGTCACCTCACCGGACACGGCACTACTGACCAAATCCGATACGGTAGAAATAGATCCCCGACTGTATGAACCCTGTGATATGCCATCGGAAGCTTTAAATTCTCCCAGCAATAAGAGAACTCCCGCCTGAGAAACTAACTCTTTTTCGTCATTTTTAATTTGTTCCAATTTCGTATACCCTGCTGTACCAACCGCCTTATTATCCGGCTGAATGATGTCAAATTTAATTTCCGGCTGAGCTAAAGATTTACTCAAGGTTAAGGGTACATAGGTCGCATAAGGTTTCTTGGCCTCCGCCCGGTCAAGGTCGTCCAAACTTGAAGCCTGATCACTCACCAGTGGATACAGGGGCAAACTTTTCGGCAATTTGTAAATGGCCTTAACATCCAAAGTCGCATCTAACGGATCACCACTCCAGGTAATCTTACTGGTTTCATCGATTACAAATTCCTTTGACAATACACCGCGGAAATTAAAAAGGTATTTCCCTTCCGTAATATTATATGTCCCATACATATTGATATCATTACCCAAATCAACGTTCATTTGAATAGTTCCATTCCCTCTGGCAATGATCTCTTCACCGGTATTTTTATCCAATACAATAAATACCTGTGCATCCGGTGTTGCATCGATATTCATGTTGAGCTTCAGGTAATTCTTCTTTTTACGTTGACGGACTTCGGTTTGGGAACGACCTATTTCGGCAAAACGAATATACTCATACACCGATGCATCGCCGGATGATCCAACAGGCAAATAAAACTGTGAACCCTTTAAAGGCCGGGCGTCAATATCCATGGTAATATCATCCAGGTATCCTTTTAATCTCAGGTCGGCACTGGCCGGCACATAACCATAAAATAATTCATTGTCCCATTCTCTCGTGTTTAAACAAAGCAGATCATTGGTTTGCATGGAAAAGTCGAGATAGAAATCCGAAAAATTCTTGTGTCGGATTTGTCCGCTCAACAAACCGGTATGATTTCCCGGGCGTTCATCTTTAATCACTATATTATCCATGTCGATGGTCCGGTTATTGAATCTAAATTTCGCCTGGGCAATATTATAACCCGTTCCTAAAAACAAAACCTTCAAGGATGCATCGTTTAAGGTAATGTTCCCGCTCACTTTGGGATCCTGCAATCGCCCTTCTACATTTACATGACCTGTGGCACGACCTTTTATGTTGCGTACGTAATCATATAAAAATTGATTCACAAATGAAATGCTCATGTCTTTCAACTGAGTCTTGATATTAATCGTACTATCCTCGGCATTGATGATACCGCTAATTTTTGCTTCATCGCCCCCTCGGTTGATTTTTGTTTGAGGATCAATTCGCAGAATTTTATCGGCAACATCGTAATTTACTTTCGCATAAATGTGTCCAATTGTATCCTGATCAATCATCAGATCACTTACAGATTGTACCGTTGCATTAATCTTCTGATCTTTTTGAAAATCTTCCACCTCCACATGCCCATTTAAACGCCCGCGATAAATGGTTGAAAGACTGGCATAATTGGATAAATTTTCAAGGTCGATTTGTTCCATATCCACAATCAAATCATCCCGTAACGCATTTCTGGTATTCACGCTTATTCGCTGTGCACCACTTTCAAGGATCAGGTCGCGGACGATAATGTGCTTTCCAAAAACCATATTGTGGTTGGAATAAATTTGCCATTGGTCCTCCTTGATACTGATATTTGAAGGTAAGACACTCACGTAAAGATTATTGTCGAAGGCAGTTGCCTTAAAGCTTAATGTAGCACTGCCGAGAATTTCATTGATACTTTGTGTATTGATTGATAAAGAAGCGGTGTCCCGGGCCATACTCGTATTGATCTGAAAAGACGGAATCATTAAGTCCTCTTTATAATACATACTTCCACTATTGGCATTCACATCCAAGCTATTAAAATCACCGGCACCGACAATGGCAATATCATTGAATAAAATGTCCTGATAACCCAATGTAGGCACATTGACATCCAGCGTAAATTTTTGTTTGTATGTATTCAGATCTCCTATGATTTTAGTTCCGGTGATCCCTCTGTATTCAGGCAAGAAAACATGTAATACCGAATCGGCCTCTTTAATGGTGACTTCAAATACAAACTCCTCATCTTTAAAATGCTTCGGGCGAGGTATATACTCCGGGAGGTAATGGCACAGATACAACTGAAACGCAGAGGGCAATTCAGAAATATTGAAATTTCCTTTCAGACTCGCATCTGCGATGGAGCTATTAAGTTGCAGATGTTTCCCCGCGTTCGTTATGGTTGATTCTAATAACAAAGTATCCATTTTGACTTGATGAATACCATCATCGATCACGATATTTTTCAGTAAGGCTGTACCAATAAAATTATCAATATGATTACCATTAAAGTTTAATGTGGCATAACCGGACACAATCAATGGTGTTTGTGTGAGTCCAAGTTTTTGCATATCAAATCGAATCAAGCGCGTATTAAAATTATAGACCGGCGCCTCTCCACTGAGGTCCAGTTTACCGTCAAAATTCATGGCTAAATCCGGATCTACAGAAACGAATATGCCATCGAACTTTTTATTTGCAACCAGTCCGTTGATCGCCAAACTGTGATAAACATTTCCATTCAATTCTACCAGACTGACATCAGCCTTCACATTTGCTTTGAGGGTATTGAGATCAAAACCCTGGCCGTCAATTTTTCCCTGCATGCTCATTTTACCCATACTGCTTTGCATGATCAAGGTGCCAATATCAAATGCACGTAAAGCCAAATCTCCATTGTACGTTGGAACCGTCGGCTTGAAATTCATATTCAAATCCAGATCTGCATTTCCTAAAGTGGATGTCAATATCCCTTTGGTTTTGAAATTCTCTACTTTGCCGGAATAGTTTCCGCTATAGGTAATCTGCTTCAATGCTTTCCAATTCACGGCGTCCACACGAGTTTGCGGAATCAGTGCGTTGAGATCTTCTCCACTGGTTTGTAAGGAAGCTACATCAACATTAAAAATCGTTTGATCGATATCGGGCAAACCATCCACTTGTCCGCTTCCTTTAAACATGGTATTGCGCGTAGCGAGGTAAATATCCTTTCCTTTGATATGTTCAACGGTTCCTTCATAATCACCCGATACATCGACCGTGATTGGATATTGGTTTAAGACATTCGCAAAATAGGCCACATCTCTTGAAGATACATTTGAGCGTTGCAGGTGTGCCTTCATGTATACCTTTTCGATATAGGATTTAAAATCATGAAAATTCCGATAGTTCATTTCAAAATGATCCCCAACACTGGAATTGGCCGTGAGGAGTTTTAGGTTATCCAAACGACTTTGCACTTGTGATACTTTCGCATTGGCCGTTAAGGATTCTACTGAAAGGCCGCTTCTTTCTTTCGCGGTCAATTGTTCAATTCGACTAAAAATGGTATCAGCCAAAACCCGAGTATCCGACAAGGTGATTTGTATACCGGTAATTTTTAAATTCTTTTCATCAAATTCTCCCGGTTGAGATATTGCACCGTTCACATTGTAAGCAAAAGCTGAATTGGATACTTTTAACTTTTTCACAGCAATGGAAAAAAGATCCGGATTGAAAGGCGTTCCCCATGTGGTCGTATCATCGGGTGTTATATCTTCGGGCTTGCCTCCTTCATACTCCTTCACAAGAATATCTGCACGGTCGATCGCAATTCCGTTGAGGCCTAGTTTTTTTTCGGCCAAATTCAATTGCTCAATATTCAGATCCAATGAACCCACATCAAAATGCATGTCCTCACCGCGCCAGGCATCATCCATGTGAAATCTTACCCTGCTCAGGGTAATGTGCTTTAAATCAAAGTCCGGTTCTGAAGAAGATTTTTTGACTGCCGTTTCGGTCTTAACCGAAGTTGTATCCTGATTGGAAGATGCAAAAGCTTCACTGATAAATTCGTAATTCCAGCGATCCGATTTGAAACTTCGCTTCATCTGTACCAAGACATCGTCAATCAAAGCATCCTTCAGCACAGGAGCTTGGTTATTCCAATAGTTACTAAACAATTCAGAGGTCTTGAGACGAATGGTGCCAATATAGGCCAGGGTATCTTTCTGCTGATCTTCGATATAAACCCCCTGAATGTCAAACTGATTAAAGAATCCGAATTTTACATGAGCCACTTCTACCCGGGTATGCATCTTTTCAGACAAATACTTTGCGACCCTTTTCACCAATAAATTCTGATAACGTTCCCGACTCAACATCCACACGGCCACTACTACTAAAAGCAGTATGACCAAAAGGGTATATCCAAGTATTTTGAGTAGACGTTTCAATGATAGGGTCAAATGCCCGTGGCATCCTTACAAAAATAGTCCTTAGCCCCTTGAAATTTGCATTTATCTACATCCAATAACAAACATTTTTTATTTGATAATCGTCTTACTTTGCAAGATGAAAAAGTTTATTCTACTCCCCTTCCTGATCCTTGCTTTATCTATTACTTCTTGCAAGAAAAAACCCAGTGGTGGTTTGGGCGGGAATGCCAATTTAAAAATATCCGTTTTTCATCATAGTTTGGAAATTGACAGTGCCACGGTTTACATCAAATTTAACGCTACAGATAAGCCAACCGATAATCAGTATGATTTGCAACAAGTCCTTCAAAAAGATCTTGCCGGGGATTCTTATGCAATCTTTGAAGGCCTTAAACCGGGTGATTATTATGTTTATGCGACAGGCTGGGACCCAAGTATTTTCAGCAATGTGAATGGTGGAATACCGTATACGATCAAAGAAGAAGCTGATATCCAAATTAGCGTGCCCGTTACGGAGCAACATTGAGGCCCGAACATCAACGCATTACTTCACGAGTTTCATCTCGTTCAGTAACCATCCGGCACCGCCAAATTTGTCGATCACAAATAAAGTATAGCGAACATCCAAGGTAATATTTCGGCATAGGTTAGGGTCGAATAAAATGTCACTCATGGTACCTTCCCAAATGCGATCGAAATTGGTACCGATCAATTCGCCTTTGGCATTGAGTACCGGGCTTCCAGAATTACCGCCGGTAGTATGGTTGGATGCCAGGAAAGCAATGGGTACCGTTTTGACACCATCAATTTCCACTGCATACTGACCATAATCTTTTTTAGCATACAGATCGAGCATTTTAGCCGGCAATGTAAATTCCTCTGCATTGGGATTATGCTTACGAACGGCACCGTCTAAAGTCGTTATGTGCGTATACCTCATCCCGTCTTGCGGCTTTACGCCTTCTACTTTTCCGTAGGTCAAGCGCAATGTTGAGTTGGCATCCGGATAAAATTGTTTGCCGGCATGATACTCCTGCAAGGCCAGAATATATTGACCATAGAGTCGATTCAGCGCCATGGCATTTGATTTCAGAAACACCAGATTGCTTTTTTGCAGACTGTCGAAATAATGCCAGGTGACGTAAGCCGGATCAATTTGAATGACACCTTTCAAATCCTCTTTATTTCTCAGGGCCACCAATTGTGCAAAACGTTCGGGTGAAGAGAGAAAAGAATGATCATAAGTCCAGTTTAGATGTGCGGCATCCGTATGAGTATTCCGGCCTATTCCCTCTTCGTATAATTTGAATAAAGCGGTACTGATTTCGCGATCGGTGTTCAGATCTATTGATTTATAAAAGCCCTTCATGTCGCGGGCATAAACGACCAAACTATCCAAATTGGACAAGGTATCTGCAGCCTTCATCATCAAAGGGTACATAGCAGCCTTCTTAATCACATCCGAGGACCATATCGCTTCGTTGATATATTCATTCAGCTTGACCGCATCTGCTTGTTTGGCATAGAGCGCTTTCATTTGGGCCAGAAGATTTCCATACTTCGATATTCTCTCTGTATTCCCATTCACCCATGAGGTAAAGGCGGCCTCTTCTTTTTTCTTTTTGTTGATGGCATCGTTGATTTTTAATCCCAACAATTCACCTTTCCACTTTTTATAATAGTTCGCGATACCGGCTTGTTTGGCAGCATAACGGATGAAATTTTCCTGACTGGCCTTCATGGAAGCTTCCATAATAGATAATCTTGTTTCGCGTATCCTGATTCTGGCGGGATCCAAAATTTCCATGATTTCGGCTACACCGTCGCTGGTCAAATATTCGGATGTGCGGCCGGGGAAACCATAAACCATAGTAAAGTCATTTTCCTTGACCCCGCCAATATTGACCGCCAGCGATCGACGCGGGTGATAAGGTTGATTGTCTTTCGCATAGGTTGCAGGTTTGTTTTCGCCATTGGCATAAATTCTGAAAACGCCAAAGTCTCCGGTATGTCTTGGCCAGGCCCAATTATCGGTATCACCGCCAAATTTGCCAATACCATTGGGCGGGAAAGCAACCAAACGGATATCGGTATATTTCTCCATGAGGAAGAGATAATATTCATTTTCGTAATAGAATGATTTTACCAAGGTTTCGTAACCCGTTTCTTTGGCCATCTTTTTTTCGATTTCCGCGATATTCGTCATCACGATACGGTTGCGGGTAGTATCGGGCATATTGGCATTTGTACCTTGCTTGACGGCAGCGGTAACATCATCGATGCGGACGATGAAGGTGACACTGAGGCCGGGACAAGGAATTTCCTCCTGATTATTTTTAGCGAAAAAGCCGTTGAGCAGATAATTGTTTTGCACACTGCTTAGGCCCTGAACCGTGCCATAACCACAATGATGATTGGTGAGCACGAGGCCCTGATCGGAAATCACCTCTCCGGTGCAGCCTCCTCCGAAGATGACAATCGCGTCCTTCAGGCTTCCTGCATTGATATCGTAAATATCTTTAGCGGTGATTTTCAGGCCCATGCTTTTCATTTCCTTTTCATTCATTTTTTCAAGGAGAAACGGGAGCCACATCCCTTCTTTGGCGATGGCTGAAGTGAGTGATAAAAAAAGAAACAGAAATAGCAGTCTAAATTTCATTTTGTCGAGTATTTTCGTAAACTTCAAATTTAGCGATTCAGACCCGATTCTACAATGTTTATAGAACCTATCATACGTAATTCAAAAAAAGGCTGGATCGAGGTGGTGTGCGGTTCCATGTTTAGTGGCAAGACCGAAGAACTGATTCGTCGCCTTCGACGGGCTCAGATTGCCAATCAGAAAGTGGAGATTTACAAGCCGACCACAGATACCCGCTACGATGAAAATGATGTGGTATCGCACAACGACAATCGAATACCCAGCATACCGGTAGCCAATTCGCAGCAAATTCTTTTATTGGCCGGCGATGTGCATGTGATTGGTATCGATGAGGCACAATTTTTCGACGAAGAGATGCCACAGGTAGCGGCTCAACTGGCGGTGCGGGGCATACGCGTCATCATTGCCGGTCTGGATATGGATTTTCTGGGTCGACCGTTTGGCCCCATGCCTAATGCCTTAGCTATAGCCGATTATGTAACCAAGCTGCATGCCATTTGTGTGGTTTGCGGAGACATTGCGAATTACAGTTACCGCAAAACCATTTCTGATGCTACGGTGCTCTTAGGGGAGACGGATGTGTATGAGCCGAGATGCAGGACGTGTTATCATTTGTAAATAATCGTTCCTTCTGAACAATATCTATCCCTATGTTCAGCTTTATAGCGCGACCGTTACCGGTGTTTCTGCACTTTGTTGTTCTGAACCGCGGTCGTAGTTCTCCACCACTCTTTCTTTAATGGGTTCGGTATATGATATGGTACAACTCCCGCCTTCGCAGCAACTGGTGCTGCTTTGGCGACAAACAGGGCAGGTAGAGTTGCCACGAATTTCAACAAACTGGACGACTTGTCCGCAATAATTACATCGGGTGTGAGACATTGGATTGATTTTTAAATGTGTCTTCGAAAGTCCACTATTTAATTTGTTCTCTAGCGGGAAGTAATGCACAGCGGTGTATAAATGATTGAACGCTTTGAGGTTCAATGGTCTAGGAAATTTAATCGAGGGAAACACTCGATTCTGGTTGTACACAAGGGTGTCGATAAGTATTAAAATACAGAATCTATTCAGACTATAACCTGCATTGGAAGCAATTTCCGGAATAAATCCGTATCCAAAATCGGCGACAAATTTGCCTCCCAACTATCCGACAACCTAAAGTCCTAGCATGATTTTCTGAGTGACCGAACCCTTTTCAGTTTTCAATGTCACAAAATAAATTCCGGAAGGCCACTTGGAAAGATCGAGCGATTCGGCAAAATGAGTTTTGGTACTGATACGCAATGTTTTCCCTAATGTGTTGAATATTTCCAATTGACCGTTTTGTGTAGAACGAATTTCAACCATACCGCTGCTTGGATTGGGAAAAATATTTAGAAAGACTTTAGAATCCGGTTCTGGTATGGATAATGGCGCATCGCACATGCTGGATTTCCTTCTGACATCATGCTGAAACATTAGCCAATCCGGACCGTGCCCTGCACCGGCAGAAATCATATAAGCCCGTCCATAGTTATTTTGAAAATTAGGATACTCGGTATCGCCGCCCACCAGAAAAATATCAATCATACCATCGTGATCAAAATCGGAAATGAGGGGGGCATGATTGATGTCGAATGCCTTACCGATGTGTGCTTCTAAATCCAAATCCCAGATGAGCGTTCCGCTCGCCCCATTGAGCACATAGACTTTACCCTTGTTGGTTCCGAAAACAATATCCAACATTTGATCTCCATTAATATCGGAAACTGCTACTCCACGGAAAGTTTGCCCGACGCCGGGAATGGAATAATACCACATCAATGAGCCGGTATTAGACAAAACCCCTACGCCATAACCGTCACAAAAAATAACGTCGCAGCTACCATCTTGATTTACATCGGCGAGGGTGACCGGAGCACCTACATACACACTAGCTTGGTAGGTCCATAGGATGCTGCCATTCTCACCGTTGAGCGCATAAATTTTTCCGTTGTAATCGCCAATCACCAGTTCGGGCTTTCCATCATTGTCAAAATCGGAGATGGCTGTACCGTGATAAGTATAATCGGACACCGGCACTGACCATAGCAAGGTTTGATCATTACCGCGATAGGCGTAGATGCGACTGGTATCCGGACTATAAGCCCAGGTGGCAACTACAAAATCCAATTGTCCGTTGCCATCCAGATCCACAATCGTGGGAGCTGTCTGTACCCATGAATTGGAAAATACTGTCTTGGTCCATGCCACCGATCCGTCTTCCGCATTGAAGCACATGACCTTGCCATCGAAGCCGCCATGCAGAATTTCAGGTTTGCCGTCATTATCGATATCCGCGATGGAAGGTGGAGAATCACTTCCTCCTGTAGGTGTTTGCCATTTCACATCACCGTTCTTACCTCTGAAGCAAAATGTTTTTGGATTACAGGATGAAGGAACCACGACATCCATAGTGTCATCATTATCTACATCGTAGATCAGCATGGCTACATCATTGCATCCTTCTGCAGCAGAAGATTTCGCATTATACTTCCATTGCAATGTTCCGTTTTCAGCATTCAGTGCATAGATACAACTGTCGTTGCGATAGCATCCAAAAACGATTTCCATCGTTCCGTCTTTATCAATATCGCCTGCGGCAGATTGGCCAAAGCTGGAATCTAAGACATCGAACCACCATTTAATTTGCGGGGTTTGAGCAAAAATATTTTGATGTAATGCAAAACAAAAGAACAGAAAGATGGTAGCCTTTTTCATAAACCTTGATTTAGAATAACAAGTTACTGAATTACTTGAAAGCACGAAAGAGTAATGCGACAAATACTAAAAATGGACAGCACAAATAATGATCTTTCCATCATTAAGCATTGAACATTCATCATTGAACATTGGCACTAAGCGTGTTTCTTCCAATATCGTTTGCCATAGCCGCAGAAAATTTCTTCACCGGCTTTGATGTTGCGGGAGGCCAGAAGGCAAATGCCATCGCGGTCGTCGAGGGTGATGCGGGCATTGTTTCGAAAGACGCCGCCGGGATAGGCGCGGGCATCGTTGGCGTATTTGGCAAAACATTTGGTACGACCGGAATCTAAAATTTTGCCGTCGAGCATTTCGATAAAATAGCGATCCTGGTTTTTGGCCAGCCGGATTTCAATTTGCCGATCGGTGAGGACTTCACCTTTGAAAACAGAGACGATTTCTCCTTTATAGATATCGACGGCGGTGTGCAGACCGTTGCCGGCGCCGGGAATATGCGATGGTGCGATATAGAGATAGTCGGATTCGGGCGCACCGACCTGATAGATCTCGTCGGTGACCAGGTCTTCTTCTGAGTCTTCGTAATGATTAAACATGGTGTGAGAAAATAGGCATGATGAATGGCGCTATCAAGCGTTTGAGTTCTTTTTAGCGTTCAGAAACAGGATGATTTGAATGATGAAGAAGGTGGCCAGGGCTCCGATGGAGAAAATGGCTAAAAAATCGACCATACGAATTTGGCTATTGGCATTGAGGCGGATAAAATTTCCAATGGCCAGAATGAGTAAAATGCCGGTGGGTGCAAGGAGTTTTGTTTTCAATAGCGGGTCAATTTTGGGATGAAGAGCATCAAGGCCGGCGAAGATAAGGCCGGAAAGGGAAACCAAAAGGCATGTTTTGGCACGTCTGTAATTCCTAACTATAAGGTAATTTCCCGAGTTATGGGTTTAAAGGCTCCAGTTATAAAGTTGGGTGATATATCCCATTTACATCCGATACCTTGCAGTATCAAGCATTCAACAGCAATACGATTGGATCACAACACAAATATTTAAGGCGTTTAAAAATGTAAAAAGCCTATCCCCCCGTTAGCGATGAAAAATAACCTATCACGGCCGGTCACTTTTCCTTATCCGAAAGTTGGCCGGCTTTTTTTGTGGGAAAAATGAGATTTGGACCCGTTGCAAGAGCGAGTTGCGTCGTTGCAAGAGCCAGTTGCGTCGTTGCAAGAGCCAGTTGCGTCATTGCAAGAGGCAGTTGCGTCATTGCAAGAGACAGTTGCGTCATTGCAAGAGCGAGTTACGTCATTGCAAGAGCGAGTTACGTCATTGCAAGAGGCAGTTGCGTCATTGCAAGAGCGAGTTGCGTCGTTGCAAGAGCGAGTTGCGTCGTTGCAAGAGGGAGTTTATTTATTTCAAAAAGGAAACCAGATCAAAAAATACTCTTACAAATGGTTAATTTTCAAAACATGATGGGTTGAACCCGAATCATTTCGATTAATACCCTAATCCCAAATGCAATTGAATCATTTGATTTTGCCAAGGTTTAGTGGTATTGAGACTATTGATATTGGTGAGTCCGCCTACATAACGGAGGCCACAATTGACACGGATGAGGGGGGCCTTTCCACCGAACTGTACCCAAACACCGCCGATAATTTTATAGTCTTGTTGGTTAATGATGCGGACACCGCTTTTCAAAATCTGATTTTTATCGGCCACCCCGATATTGGCCGTAAACTCAGGCCCCACCTGCAACCACAGCCAAGGGAGGGGCTTGATATTCAAAAGCAAAGGCAGGGAAATGGTATTGAACTTAAATGACCCGGCGTTTAAACTATCTTCGGCCTTGCGATAATATTGTTTGTAAATGCCATAGAAGGTAGAATCGGTCACGATATGGTTTTGGGTCCAAACCGCTTCAATCTGTATGCCCAGTAAACGCTTATTCAAATGTGCAAAGAAGCCGGCATGCGGATCGGTACTGATTTGGTTTTTCAACCCGGCACCCGTGACCACATTGGCATTGAGTCCGCCTTTGATGCCCACACCGAGATCGATGCCAAACTTTTCTTTGGCCTGAGCGGAAATGGATAAAAACAAAAGGAATAATATGCAGGATATTTTGCCGTGAGTAAACATATCGTAAAAATAATAATTTATTTCCGAATGTGATTACATGCCGGTGAATTAATCCTGATGAAACGGGATTTCATGGAGGGGCAGCTGGTTAAGTTGTAGGCGCTCCAAATTCAAGGAAGCGTTGAAGGGAAAGTACTTTGGTACAGCCCTTTGACGCTGACGCCGAAGTTGGAGATGCATACAACTAGTGCATACAGATATGATTTGATGACTGGACCGGTAAAACAAATGCACGTTAAACAGCTGGCCCTCAGTATAAGATTTGCAGGAATAGCCCTCCCCGATTACCTTTGCGCAAAATCAAAAGTAATCCATGATCTTATCCGACTTACGCATATTGGAAGAAATAGAAAAAGGCAGTATCAAAATAGAACCATACGACCGAAATTGTTTGGGAAGCAACTCCTATGACGTGCATTTGGGCAAGCATCTGGCCACCTATGTCGATCAGGAATTGGATGCGAAAAAACACAATACCATCGCGCATTTCGACATCCCGGAAGAGGGATTTGTACTGCAGCCGGGGGCATTTTATTTGGGTGTAACCGAAGAATATACTGAAACCCATGAACATGTACCCTTTTTGGAAGGCAAGTCGAGCACGGGTCGATTGGGTATAGACATCCATGCGACCGCCGGTAAAGGCGATGTTGGATTTTGCGGTAACTGGACCCTGGAAATTTCGGTAAAGTTGCCGGTACGGATCTATGCCGGCATGCCGATCGGACAGCTCATTTATTTTCCGGTAGACGGGGAAATTGAAGTGAAATACAACAATAAAGCCGGAGCTAAATACAGCGGACAACCCAAGCGTCCTGTAGAAAGCATGATGTGGAAAAACGCCTTTTAGTGCGGATAGAAAATAAGCATAGGCTGTTTTACTGTGCTGATGTAACTTTGAAACTTATCGATTAACAGACGATAGCATATGAAAAAATCTAACATACTTGCCCTAGTTTTAATTGCAGTAGCCCTGGCCGCCATCGTGAGTATGGTGGGCGACTTCAGCAGCTACCAAACCTTTGCCAGTGCAGAAGCCAAACCGGGTAAAGAATTTCAGATCATTGGTACCCTGGACACCTTAACGAGTCCGATGGAGTACGATCCGATCAAAGATGCCAACCGCTTTGTATTTTATGCCAAAGATGAAGCGGGCAAAACTTCCAAAGTCATTTTTACAGGCACCAAGCCACAGGATTTTGAACGGAGCGAAAAGCTCACCATGACCGGCAAAATGGAAAATGGTGAATTTCGTTGCAGCAAAATACTGATGAAATGTCCTTCTAAATATAAAACAGATCAGGTAGCCATTGGCAAACCGAGTTGATCTATTCTTCTATCTCAAAATCATCCTGATTGAATACTCAATTCCTCAATGAACATCTGATTCCGGGTCAGATCGGACAGTTTTTCGTGTTGCTGTCCTTTGTCGCTTCCATTACAGCGGCCTTGTCTTACTTCCTGTCGGCTCAATCTAAACTGCTGGCGAATGAACTGAGTTGGAAAAAATTAGGCCGGCTTGCTTTCAGCATCCATGCGTTGAGTGTGTTCGGGGTATTCTTTACTTTGTTCTATCTTATTTTCAATCATCGCTTCGAATATTTTTATGTCTGGTCACATTCCAGCAAGGCTCTTCCCTTCAAATACCTTTTATCTTGTTTTTGGGAAGGCCAGCAGGGAAGCTTTTTGTTGTGGTCGATTTGGCATTGTGTCTTAGGCATGTTCCTCATTTTCAGACGCAATATCTGGGAGTCGCCGGTGATGGCCATTGTGAGTCTGTGTCAGATTGTGTTGGCGACGATGTTACTGGGCATTAATCTCTTTGGCACCAAGATCGGCATTACCCCCTTCATGTTGTTGCGCAATGAAATGGTGAATGCGCCTATCTTTCAGCAACCCAATTATCTTGAATTTGTCGTAGATGGAAACGGACTGAATCCATTATTGCAAAACTATTGGATGGTTATTCACCCGCCGATTCTGTTTTTAGGGTTTGCATCGGCCTTGTTCCCTTTTGCTTATAGTGTGGCTGCGCTTTGGAAGAACAAATACGACGACCTCATGCCTCACCTGCTTCGCTGGGCCTTATTTTGTGGTATGGTATTGGGCACCGGTATTATGATGGGCGGTGCATGGGCCTATGAAAGTCTGAACTTTGGCGGATACTGGGCCTGGGATCCTGTTGAGAATGCATCCTTGGTTCCGTGGATCGTGATGGTGGCAGGATTACATACGACCATGATTTTTAAGGCTACGGGCTATTCTTTGAAATCTACTTTTATCTTTTACATCTTCTCTTTTGTATTGGTTTTGTATTCCACCTTTCTTACGCGTACGGGCATATTGGGCGAGACTTCGGTGCATGCGTTTACAGGTGAAGGTGAATCCTTGTTCATGCATCTCCTGATCTTTATGTTCTTATTTTTAGGTATTGGATTAGCTTTATTTTTCTATCGTTATCGCAGCATACCGGATATTAAAAAAGAAGAAGAGGCGCTATCCTCCCGTGAATTCTGGATGTTTATTGGCTCCCTCGTCCTGATGATTTCGGTGGTACAAATTACCTATACGACTTCGATGCCGGTGTGGAATAAAATGTTCGGATTGAAATTAGCGATTACCGATCCGATAGCACACTATAATCGTATACAAGTATGGATCACCATCATTGTATTATTTGGTACGGCCTTGATCTATTATTTAAAATTCAAGCAAAGTAATGTCAGGGAGTTTATCAAGAAGATTTTGCCTCCTTTCATACTGGCCCTATTATTAACCGGTATTATTTCGTGGTTGCAGGAACTCAGATCTGTTCCGATTGTCATTATGATGTTTGCGGGTGTGTTTGCAGCCCTGGCTAATTTGTTTTATCTCATCCGGGTCATAGGTCCCAAGACCATCAAATGGGGCGGATCGGTTGCGCATTTTGGATTTGCCTTGATGATGGTGGGCATCGTGTTATCTTCCTATAATAAAAGTGTCATTTCCATCAACCGTTTGGGTGTTGACTTTGATATGGGCAAGAAGACTGCTGAAGAAAATAAAAAAGAAAGTCTGGAGAATTTATTGTTGTTCCGAAATATTCCGGTGCGCATGGATGCTTATACCCTCACCTATTTGGGCGATACGGTTTCGGAACCCAACCATTATTACAAGGTTAGATATCAACGTTTCGAAAAAGATACGGGTCGTGTGGCGGAAGAGTTTGTGTTGATGCCAAATGCGCAGATCAATCCTAAAATGGGATTGGTTTCAAGTCCGGATACAAGACATTATTTAACCCACGACATCTTTACCTATGTGACCTCTACCGTCGATAAAAACAAAATGAGCGATACGACGGCATTTAAATCTAAGCAGGTAAAGAAAGGTGATTCTATTTTCTTTGCATCCGGATTTATGATCTTCAAAGGATTCAATCTTCAGCCTACAAATCCAAATTACAGCGCTGTGGCAGGCGATGTAGCTGTAGCGGCCGATTTGGAAGTGCATGATTTGGAAGGCCATATTGAGACTTCCGACCCGGTGTATGTGATTCGAAATCAGGAAGAGCAGCAGATATTGGACACGGTAAAAAACTTCAACATCTTTACCCGTCTTCGCAAAATACTTCCACAAGAGAATGCGGTGATTATCGAATATAAACAACCCAGTGCGATGGAAGATTATATCATCATGAAGGCGATGGTCTTTCCTTATATTAATGTATTGTGGATCGGCACCATATTGATGGTCATTGGCTTTGGGATCAGTTTGCTTAAACGATTTAAAGCGAAATAATTTGAAATCGTTTTATCTTTATCCAATAAATGCCTATTGAAAGGCATTGCATCAAAGCCATGGATATGAGCCGAACAATACTTCATCAGGCATTTGCCCTTTTCATTTTATTTCTTTTCATTTTTTCCGGATGCAAAAGCGGGGACCCGTGCAAGAATGATGTATGTGTCAATGGAAGTGTGTGTAAAGACGGGACGTGTATTTGCCCGTTCGGATATGAAGGCGAACATTGTGAACGAATGTCCCGCGATAAATTCAACGGCCAGTGGAATGTCAATGAAGATGGGACACTGACTGAACCTGCACAATATACCATGGTGATTGAAAACGGCACTGAGACCGATCAGGTGTTAATCTGGAATTTTCAAAATCATTTTACCGAGGTGGTTCGGGGCGTTTGTAAGGCAGATTCCTTTTTCATACCCTTGCAAACATTTGCAAATGGAGATCGTGTAGAGGGTTGGGGAACCATCAAGGATAAGAATCCCTTCAATTATACGTATCAACCCAATGCCTATCAGCATGCCGACATGACGTTATTTTATCAGGTTTCAGACAGTTTAGGCCAGGTCAATGCATATGGTTTGGGCGGTGGTTTGCCTTCCATTTGGAGCAAATAAATTGGATTCCCGGCCGAGGCATTCCGTCGAACTGTGGCAGTCTGAAAGAGAATTCTGTCAAAATCATTTGCGTAAACATTTTTTTTTATATATTTACCCAATAGAAAGTGTATACAAAAAGGGTATGCATCTTGGACTAACGCTTTTGTATGAGTATACGTCTAAGCATACATACCCTGAGGTAACAGAGCCATCTTAATAATAAAACATGAAGAATTTACTTTTAACAGCCATTACTACCCTTTTAGTTTTTACGGCAACGGTGTTCAATGCCTGCAAACCGGACCAATGTAAACATGTCAGTTGCGCTTATAGTGGCACTTGTAAGGATGGAGCCTGTATTTGTCAGGTAGGATATGAAGGTGAGCATTGTGAAACAGTGACCCGTGACAAATTCAAAGGAATTTGGAATATTAATGAAGACGGCACTTTATCCGGTGCAGCTCAATATACCGTGAGTATGGAAAATGGTTCTAAAATCAACGAAGTGATCATCAAGAATTTTCAGAATAATTTTACGGAAGATGTGAGAGGCGTAGCTTATCGTGATACATTGACCATACCTCAGCAAAGTTTTACCAATGGCAGTACAATTGAAGGTTGGGCAACAATCGTTGATACGAATCCATTGAACCAACATTACTATCAACATGCGGTGATGACGGTTTATTACAAAGTGACGAATAGTCTTGGACAGATCAATGAATATGGCAGCGGCGGAGCAGGTCCATCGATTTGGAGCAAATAATAAAAAAGATATATAAAATAAAAAATCCCGATTGATTCGGGATTTTTTTTATGGAGTTGATTTTCTTAAAGAGGCCCTAATTTCTTATCCGGACCGAAGTAGATTTGTCGTCCGAAGGTTCCCATCAATCGGGTAGGCAGACTTTCTTTGCTGACGATAGATGTAAATGTAGGTTTAAAAGCGATCATGCTATCAATCATCGGATTATCGTGGTTCATATTCTTCACGATTTCGAAATTCACAGGAATATGTTGAATATGGGACGCAAATCGTCTGCGGGTAAATGCTTTTAACACCATACTTTGAAACGGATCGGTGGCCAAAGCAATTTGTTTAAACCCTTTCTGCTTGGCCATTAAGTAGGAATAATAGACATTTTCGGTACTGTGTTTGGCCAGGGTATCATAAAAGATATGATTTGCCGGAACGCCCAATTTCTGTGCATAGAGACCCATAGCCACAGCCTCATAAAAGGGGGTATATACGGCGGCTCCGGAATAGATGATATTTTTGGTGATGCCTTTTTCATAGAGATAGACGCTCCAAAGTACACGGGCCTTCATAATACTATCCCAACGTCCATTCTTTAATGGCACACCGGGAACGATAATCGCATCGTAAACGACGCCGGAAGCTTCGACCTCTTTATAGAGTCTGGTACCTCTTTTGATCAACATCGAACATGATGATAGAAAAATTACTGAAAAAACAGCGATCAGGAGAAATAAATTGCGCATAGTGAGTCATTTTGTAAATCAAAAATAGCTATACAATCGACACAATGATATAGACAATGCCAATACATTATTTTCGTTCTATATTCAGTTATTGCCCGTATCCCAATTTACTGGCCAGGGTTTCCGGAAGTGTTGGAAGCCGGTTTCTTTGGATGAGGAAGGAAGTGAGATCTGCAAATTCTTTAAACACATAATGCGTATCCGCAGCAGCCTTGAGGTATTCGGCACCGGTACTGCCCCCTGTACCGATACGACGGCCGATCATCCGTTGAACCATATTCATATGTCTGTAACGCCATTGAGCAAGAAGTTCGTCAATATCGAGTAAGCAATTGAGAAATTGAAAAGGTGTATTGAGTAATGGGAAATCGCGATACAACATGATAAACAAAGCAGATCGGTTAGCCTCTATACTTAAGCGGCGACCTTCAAGATGTTCGGAAGGCGCAGTAAACAAGGCATCAAACAAATGCATATTTTGTTTTTCACCTTCCTGCAAACTTTCCTGATAAATTGACTTATAAGAAGAAATAAACGAAGTAGGCTCCGGCCAATACTCGGCATCTTTGATAAACGGCATTCTTTCCAACCATTGGCTCACGAGGGTGAACAAGGAAATTTCACTCTCCGCTTTTTTAACCCGGTCAACATCTGCGGTATTGAGTTGAGACAAGTAATATTGTTGACCAAATCGTTTATCAAAAGGTAGTCCGAGAGCCGCTTCGAGTATCTTAAATTGAATGCTTTGAAATCCGGATGCTGGTCGCAGGAAATCTCTGAAGTCCAGAAAATCCAATGGGGTCATCGTTTCCAAAATACTAATTTTATCTACCAGCATTTGCAGGATAGCGGCCACACGCTTCAAGCGATGAACGGCGGTATACATATCCGGAGAATTATCTTCAATATTTTGCTTTAAGAAGATTTCGCGCACTATGCCCACTTCATGCAGGATTTGTTTGAACCATAATTCATACGATTGATGGATTATGATGAAAAGCATTTCATCATCTGCCCGAACGCCATTCTTTTTACTTTCCTCTTCCTGGGCATTCAGAATTTTATCTAATTGTAGATACTCGCTATAGTAGACGGGCTTCATAGGATATTCATTTAATAATTGTAGAATGATTTATACGCCGACTAATTTGCTTTTAGAGGCTGAATATTCCGTGAAATTAATGACAGAAAATTTGTTTACAATTAAAATTTTAATTTTCCTTCTTCATGATATATATTTGTCGCGGAGAGATGGCAGAGTGGTCGATTGCGACGGTCTTGAAAACCGTTGACTGTCAAAGGTCCGGGGGTTCGAATCCCTCTCTCTCCGCCAACCCAAAATGAATATTCCCCTCCGTGAAGCGAGGGGATTTTTATTTTCCATAACCCGTGAAAAGCTTGCTTTTCTAAGGGGATGGAAAATAAAAATCCCCCGACACGAAGTGGCGAGGGGGAAAATTCATTTGGGGGTTGATGCCCCCCTTACAGGGATCAGTATAACTAATCCATTTCATCGTGAAAAGCTTGCTTTTCCAAGGGGATGGAAAATAAAAATCCCCCGACACGAAGTGGCGAGGGGGAAAGTTCATTTTGGGGTTGAGGCCTCCCCGTACAGGGATCAGTGTAACTAACCCCTTTAAAATCAGAGTGAGAATGAGCGCGGAGTGCGGCGGCACCCAATCGAGTTCTCGCACAGATGTTTTACTCCACACTCACTCTGTTTCTCAAACTTGAATAAAGAATTCAAGTATAAGCGCCAAATGATCAAAAAATAGTTCGAAAGTTGTAGCCTTGATTCCACCATAAAATCAGATGGAGAATGAGCGCGGGGTGCGGCCATCCCAATAGAGTTTACGCTCAGATTTCTTACTTCACACTGTTTCTCAAGTTTGAATTTTCTGAAAAGAACATCAAATCTAAATAGAAGAGCGTTAAATCCCGATTGAATACTCACGCCAATTTATTTATTCATTCTTACACATTCTGATACTGTAAACCTCAAAACATTTTCCCTATATTTACCGTTCGATGTCTACAAGAATAGCCTTCTTTCATGGTCTGTCATTTTTATTTTTATTGACAAGTGCTTGTCAAGATAATGTTTCCGTCCGCAAAAAACCAATTATTCTTGGAGATACCAACAGCATTGTAACAGAATCGGATAGTGTATACTTAAGAAATTTTACGGATGATATATCACCGGTGAATAAAAAATCTTCAGAAAGCGACATCACAAAAATGATGGTACAAGTAGACAGTGCCAAAAGTTCCAAGAAGCTTGAAGAAAATACGCAACCCAAACAGATCAGCGGATTTACCATAAATTTTGAAGAATGCAGTGTGACCTTCGATGGCCTTTCGGCGCATGCGATCCAAAACACTCAGGATGAACGCCATTTAAACAGCGTATCCTATGTTAAAGATATTGGAGATTTTATGGAAATGCAGCTCGAGGTAACCGGACTCAGTGAGGTGAGACTGGAACAAAGATTATTTACCCGCTTGGTTGTTCGGTTGGAAAATGAAACCATCACCCTATTGGATTTAGGAAAGTATATTACACCTTGGTATAATTTGGCCGGAAAAAATAACCGATTTATTTCCGTAGGTTCTAATTCCATTCAGTATGAGCAGGTGGATAAAAATAAAATCCGAAATGCTTTGGACAAAGAACTTCGAAAAAAGAAAAAGAGCGTAACGGAAATGAATAACTGGCTCAATGCCATTAAAAACGTAAGCAATTATACAGATGCTCCTTGTGAGCTAAAGGTCGTATCCGGACAGTGGCGGATATGGGGTAAAAAGGATGGTCGAACCGTTCGCAAGCTGATCCAGTTTGACGTGCCGTGATAAAGCCTTTTTTATATTTTATAAATGAATTACTTTTGTTGGCCTTTAACTTCTTTGTAAGTTGAATCCTCCAATTCGGGACGTAGTTCAGCTCGGTAGAATCCACGTCTGGGGGGCGTGTGGTCGCAGGTTCAAATCCTGTCGTCCCGACCATCAATCAGCGTGAGCATGAGCACAGAGATCAGGAGGTTTCGATTCATTTCTCACGCTGATTTTTTCAACTCCTTCATCCTATTTAAGGAAATCCAATTTTCGAACAGGCCATTACATAGAACTCAAAAGCCTATAAAGCTGATACGATTTCGCATAGCTTCCAATATAAGATGGTATTATTCACCGCTCATGTTAAAGCGATTGCGCATTCAAACTTAATTCAGCAATAAACATGGCATCACCTCCTTTTGAAAAAGTGTTCAGTATTTTTTGTTCATGAATATTCACTGCATGCAATTGCTTCAACCGATTCAAAACCGCTTCATTCTCATAGTTCAGGATGCTGCAAGTAATATAAAGCAGTCGACCATTAGGTTTTAAGCGGCTAAGAATATTCGAGACGATTTTTACTTGTTTGGTCTGAAACAAATCCAATTTCTCCGGTGTAAAAAAATAATACTGTTCCGGACTTCTGGCCCAGGTACCCGAACCACTGCATGGTACATCTGCGAGTATTGCATCGAAGCATGAATCGAAGTTTTCCGGTATAGGTTGCATCAAATCCATCACCTGAAGCACGGCAGGGCGATAACCATAAATATTTAATCTGCTTTTTAAATTCTCCAGTATCGTGCTTCGAACATCACTCACCGTGAGGTGAATATTTCGTTCCTGATCGAGAAGGAGCAGCGCCTTCCCTCCGCTTGCGGCACAACAATCCCACCAACGTTCCTTGAATTGCGGTTTAAAATAGGCTCCGGTTTGTTGAGATGCCATATCCTGAATGACATAATCCTCGGCATTCAGAAGGGCTTCTATATTGGTCTGGTAGCTGAAGGAAATACAATGTTCATGTTCAACCTGAAAATTCACATTGTGCTCTCTGAGGCGATCAATGATTTGTTGTTTGTTTTTCCGTATCCTCAAAAACACTTTTGGCCTTGAAAAAAGATTCAGAAAAAAATCTTTCTCACATAATCCATGACTGAGAGCATACGGCAAATTAAATATGAAACCATTTTCCTTCAAAACCTCCAACTTGTCAAGGAGCGGTAATTCGTATTGTTGGAAGTACAATGGATAATTTTCTGAGAAGTATTTAGCCGGGAAAGACTTCATGAGCCAGGCACCGGCCCACAATTTTTCAAGTATCGATTTAATTTCATTTTCATGTCCTAATCGATAAACTGAATAAACTAAATCGGAAATGATTTTTCGATCTCGCGAACCGAATTTTTTATTGGCCCGAAAAAAATCTTTTAAGAATTGATAAAGGGGTTTTTGCAGCGTGTAAGACTCAAAAATATGACTTGCGGCTTCGAGATAGGCTCCAATAAACATAGCTTAGAGTTCCAGCAATAACTTTACCGGATCTTTACCCACCAATAATAATTCGGGGTGCTCCAATAATTCTTTAACCCTTACCAGGAATCCAACACTTTCTCTTCCATCAATAATTCGATGATCATAGCTCAAGGCTATATACATCATCGGTCGTATTTGTACTTGTCCATTGATGGCCATGGGTCGGTCCTGAATTTTATGCATACCTAAAATGGCACTTTGTGGGATATTGATAATGGGCGTACTCATCAATGAACCAAACACACCACCGTTCGTGATGGTAAAAGTTCCTCCGGTCATTTCTTCAATGGTCAATTTATTATCTCTTGCTTTTGCCGCGAGTTCTGCCACCTTTTGTTCAATTTCAGCCATACTCAGGCTTTCTGCATTGCGGATGACCGGCACCACCAATCCTTTTGGGGCACTTACCGCAATAGAAATATCGCAATACTCATGATAAATGATTTCTTCGCCATCTACGTATGCATTCACTGCCTTCCATTCTTGTAACGCGATCGAACATGCTTTCGTAAAGAAGCTCATGAAGCCCAGCCCGACACCATGTTTCTCCTTAAATGCATCCTTGTATAAAGTGCGCATGGCCATGATGGCAGTCATATCCACTTCATTGAAGGTTGTGAGCATCGCTGTTGAATTCTTAGCTTCCACCAATCTTCGGCTAATGGTTTTGCGCAGATTGCTCATCTTCTCTTTTTGTTCCGATCTCTCATTTAATACTTTTCCGGGGAGTGTACCGGGCTTTGCCATCGCAGCTAAGACATCGTTCTTGGTTATTCTTCCATGAGACCCGCTACCCTTTACCTGATGTTTATCGATATTTTGTTCTGAAATAATTTTCGTAGCGACGGGCGTGGCTTTAACATTATCCTTAACAGGGGTCGAAACCGGAGCCGAAATCGGTTCAGGCGCCTCTGATTCAAAGGTGATGATTTGCTGTTTAAAAGTTTCGGCCGGAGGCTGAGCTTGATCATCAATCCTGCAGGCTAAATCACCAATATTCAAATTGGCTCCTTCTTCAGCAACATGATGCAGTATTCCGGCCTGTTCAGCATTGAGTTCAAAAGTAGCTTTCTCACTTTCGAGCTCACATATTACCTCATCGCGATTGACCCAAACACCGTCGGGTTTCGTCCACTTCACCAATGTTACTTCATTAATACTTTCTCCTACGGGTGGTACTTTTAATTCAATCATGTATAATCCGGATTTAAGATCGGTGCGCAAATTTCGTTAAAAAATCGGATTTGAAAAATTCAACCTCAAACCATCATGAAATCATTCAAAAACTGCAATGTCGCATCAACTGCCTTTTTGGTAGCATCAGGCAAATCACTTCCCAAACCCGGATGTTTCCGATCAAACGTATGGTCGCTTTCGACGATCCATAGCTTTGCTTGAGGTTGCCATTGTTGCAAACGCCCGGCATGTGATACTGGAACAGCCGTATCCTTGGACCCATGGCAAATTAACATTGGAATATTAAGCGATGTAATGGCGCGTTGAATATTTAAGCGATCCGCATGATCCGTAAAATCCTGATGAAGCTGATAATAAAGCGGCATAGATTGGCCGGTTCTTTGATTCGAATAATATTCCACACCGGTTTCTGCCCATGCATGAATACGCGATTCTGGCCAATTGGACCAAGGTGTTTTACATTCCGAAACGGAAGCCCAGGTAATCAGTGCTTTTATCGCAGGATCTTCAGAAGCATAAATGATGGATATTCCACCTCCTCGACTGTGCCCAAGCAAGGTCATCTTCTCAACATCGAGCAGGCGTTTATATGGATGATCTCCATTTTTAACCCATTTTACAACTTGCTCCAGATCATAAAGCTCTGTGGTATAGTTGTTCAATCCGAATGCATGCAGATCTACGAATTCGTCGGGATGGTCAGGTGAAGTTCCGTTATGCGAAAAGTTGAAAGCAATGACCGCATACCCAGCGCGACAGAAAGCATCTGCCAATAAAGTGAAGTTACCCCAATCTTTAAATCCGTTAAAACCATGTACATAAATCAATACAGGGCAAGGACCTTCTTGCCTGCCCGGATACAGATCTACATTGATTGGAAAATCATCTTTACCGGGAATCAGGAAATTATACATGAATCTTCTCCGAAGAATTTCTACTCCTTAATTAATTTGCGAGTAGTCATTCCATTTTCAGACTTGATTTGGATGGCATAAATCCCTGCAGGCAAATGTTGGATATTGAACTTGCAAGAACCTGTGGCAGTGGTTTCGCTCATGAGTAATTGACCTTGTAAGGATAATACATTGGCCGTAAATAAACGAAGCTGAGAATGTTCGACTTCTACCTGAACGATATCATTGGCCGGATTCGGATATACCTGAACTGAGTTTGAAAAATCTGTTTGGACCAGTCCAACCGGATTCGGGCAATTTAATGAAACCCATTTGGTGTCTAACCAACTCAAACGAGCGACAATGAATTGTTTGAGGGCAGCAATTTCCTGTGCATAATCGGTAGCCATTGGGGTTGGTTCGTTAACGACCGGAACAGCCCAAATTGGCCATTGTGTAAAGTTACGCGTGAGCGCACCGTTGGCATTCAATAAAGCAGAAACTGAATCAATGATGTGAAAGATGTTTACCGTATCCAAAACATTTCCCGGTTTGCGATAATTGATATAAGCACATTTCATTTCCTTTGAAAAGGCCGTATCCGTGGTCAGTTTTTCCCACCAGAATGCAGGTAATTTTGGTTCGGTTCCGCATGCACCACCAAAATTGTAACACCATCCGGTATCTTTAGCACTGTTACAATTTACGGTATTCTTCCATGCCGTTTCAAATCCCCATGTTGGACCGGGGCGCATTTTCTTAGATTTATCCTTATATAAATAGGTGTTTATACGATAAGCCTCATAATTCCTCGACAATTCCTGAATAATCATAAAATCGGCGAATCCATTGACTGCACCAAATTTACGCCAACCAATAGAAGTATCTTGGAAATTAGTAGCGCTCATCGCAGTTTCAAAACTATCTACATAAGATTTAGCATATGCAGCTTGAGCCGGGGTAATATCACCTGCATCAGGATATTCATAAATAAAATTGATTTGTTGAGTAGTTGCATATGGCGGTGCAATGCTACTTACCCATCCTGAACCTGCTTCATCATCAATTTTCCAAATGTAACCACCGGTCATATTCTCTCCGAAATTATCAGCAGGAGTTAATTTGGCAAGATCCAGACGATTGACCGTTCTTTTAATTTTTTCTCCAAATTCATAAATTCCGGCATATTGCCCGTTGACGATGACTTCGCAGTGACGCATACGTGGAGCATAGCGTCCCATTTGATCATGTAACTTAAATGACAATATGTTTCTCACAAAAGAACGATCCGGATAAGAGGCCAAAAGAACCCAATCATTCTCGCTAGGCATTCCTAATAATGCCGTATCCAAACTGACTGTAGCAGCGCTCCAGGTTTCAATAGAATAGGATTGCTTGGGATATCCCGTAGTACCTCTTAATTTAATCCCGATCATCCCTGTAAATGTAGATGGATCTGTGTCATTATTAGTGCCGGATGCATTATCTATAATATCCATAGTACCCTGTATTTGTGCAGTACCAATGGCCCCGGGTGTGGTAATTTTTACAATAGGCAAATTGCTCGTAAACTGAGCGTAAGTTGCTTGAAAACTTAACAATATCATAATCCCCAAAACAGGGACTGTCAGTAATTTTTTTACCATTATTTTTATTTTACCGCACAATTTAGCTTGTCTATAGCTAATTGATAGAAATTTTTCGATGAAACGGGCAAATATGCCTTTTTTGCCTAACTTTATCCTGTGTTTCAACGTCTGAAACCCAAATGACTCTAATTTAAAAATTATAGATCCTAGCCATGAAAAAAATTTTAAGTTTTTTTATTTTACTCTGTTCTGCTCAGTTCTTACAAGCTCAGGTAATGATCAATGAGTATTCCTGCTCCAATACCACTACCGTATTAGACGCCTACAACCAGCGTAACGACTGGATGGAATTGTACAATGCCGGTGGAGCAGCGGTAAACTTAACCGGTTACTATCTATCGGACGATCCAAACAACCCGATGAAATGGCAAATTCCCACCGCTACGCCAATCAATCCGGCTGCCCGTAAAATGGTTTACTTTAGTGGCCGGGGAGTGGTGCATGCAGGCACAGGACAAATCCACCCGGATTTTAAATTACGCCAGACTTTGGGAGAATGGATTATCCTATCAGATCCAAGTGGTGTTTTGGTGGATTCCGTACATCTGAGAATTACTCAAAGAAATCATTCTTGGGGAAGAACCACAGATGCCAGTCCATCTATTTCTCTATTCAATACCCCCACACCCAATAATACAAATAATACTCAGACAACCTACACCGGCTATGCCAGTCGAATTGTTTTCAGCCAGCCCGCCGGTTTTTATACAGGTACTCAAAACATCAGTTTGTCTACCCCTGACCCAAATGTCACGATTCGTTACACGACCAATGGAACCATTCCAACTGCAGCTTCGACCGCTTATACCGCTCCGATTGCAGTAACCGCAACCACTCCAATTCGCGCTGTAGGGTTCAGCAGTAACCCGCAAATTCTTCCAAGCTTAGTGGAAACAAATACTTATTTTATCAATGAGTCATCAAATTTTACCGTGGTTTCTGTTTGCGGAACCTTTACCGGTGCCGGCTCTTTGTTTAATGGCTCTAATCCGACCTGGAGCTCTTTTGAATATTTTACACCAAGTGGTACCCAGATTCTCGAATTAGAGGGTGGTCGTGCCAGCCGTCACGGTAATGACTCATGGGCCTATCCTCAAAAAGGAATAGACTTCGAAGCCATGGATGAAAGTGGTGACAAAGCTTCTTTCTATTATAAATTATTTGGAACAACCTTAAGGGATACATTTGATCGTATCATGTTGAAAGCCGGTGGTTCTGATAATTATGCCGGTGGACCCGGGAATAGCGCCCATCTCAGAGATGTATTTGCACAAACCCTTGGCGAAAAATACAATCTGGATATGGATTTCCGTCGTTGGCATCCATGCTTAATGTTTGTAAACGGAACCTATTGGGGCGTTTACGATATGCGTGAGCGTGTGGATGGCGACTATTTTGAATACTATTATGGTAAGAAAAAGGATAAGGTTGATCATCTTTCCTATTGGGGTGGTTTGAATATTCGCATGGGTAGTGATACGGGATGGAATAATTTGTACAATTATATTATGAGTAACAACATGGCTGTACAGGCCAATTATGACCATGTTAAACAATTTTTAGATGTCAACAGCTTCTGCCAATATTTTGTCATCAACTCTTATTTGGTCAATCATGATTGGTTGAACTGGAATACCATGTGGTGGCGCGGCCGCGGGAACAACAACCCGATTAAGTGGCGCTATGCAATGTGGGATATGGATGCTATTACCGGATTACAAAATCCAAATTATACCGGATTAAGTACAACATCCTATCAGTTTGACCCCTGTGAACCGAGCAGTATGTTCCAAAACAATTCCAGTATCAAGCATACAGACATGCTGGATCGTTTATTACAAAACCCGCAATTCGAGCAAACCTATAAAGACAATTGGCTGTTGATGTTCAATGGTCCTTTGGATTGCGCGAATATGTTGGCACATTTTGATTCGATTGTCAATATCCTTACCCCTGAAATGAACCGTCAAGCGAATGCATGGGGTGGTACTATGGCAGGATGGCAAGCCAATTGTACGCAAATGAGAACATTCCTTCAAAATCGTTGCGCTGTGATAGGCACAAAACTGGATAGCTGTATGGATCTTAATCCTCAGCAACTGAAATTAAATGTGAGTCCTCCAAACTCCGGTACCATCACCTTGGATGGTTCATTGAAATCACCTTATGTATGGAGTAAAGTGATTGAAGGTGATTCTATATATACACTAAAAGCAACACCAACCGGTGGAGCCTATTGGGCATTTGATCATTGGGAAAAGCAAGAACCTACCAATTCCATGGCACCCAACATGACCACTGACTTGGTGCAATTTGATTTCAAGAAAAAGGACTCTGTCATTGCGGTCTTCAAGTATTATAATTACGATTCGGTCGATGTCACCTTTGATGTTACCCCTCCGGGAACAGGTACCATAGATTTAAATGGTACAACTATTTCGACCTATCCGACCACCATCAAACTGGATCGCAGATATTCATACGGATTGACTGCAACTCCTGCTAGCAGTCACAATTTTGTAACATGGCAAAAGAATAATGCCAACACGGTATTCACACCGAATATGACAGACAAACAGGTTGTCTTCAATTATACCGACGCGGAAACCATAGTTGCCGAGTTTGTTTATGTTCCACCACCACCACCACCACCGCCACTCCCTAATTTAAATACTATCGATAAGACCGTATTTATTCCGAACGCTTTTACCCCTAACAAAGATGGGAAAAATGACAAATTTGGAATTCAGGTAGGACTGGACGCTACAGGTTTGGATATGGTGTTGTATGATCGTTGGGGTAAACAAGTCTACCAAAATACCAAATTAAATGGTGGTTGGGACGGAACTTACAGCAATGGTAAAAATGCTGATGTGGGTACTTATCAGTATATTATTAAAGTACGATTTAGAGATAATTCAATTGAAACGTTTAAAGGCGACTTCACATTGATTCGATAGTCAAATACATCCTTTTAAAAAGCTGTCTGAATTCAGACAGCTTTTTTTTGCCCCCAACATTCTTCATGACAGGCATCCAAACAGTTTTGCTTACCTTTGAGGGTATACATGATCCATGTTTAAATACCTGACTTTATTTTATCTTTTATTTCAAAATGCACCTGAAGTATATAAAACCACAAATGGTTTTGTTCGCTTCCAATCTACCACACAATCTGAAAAAATCAATGCAAAATCAGGTGCGTTAAGAGCGGTCATAGATCCCGATTCACGTAAATTTGCGTTTGCCATTAAATTAAACAGCTTCCACGGATTCAATAGTCAGTTGCAGGAAGAGCACTACAATGAAAATTATGTGGAGAGTCGTCAATTTCCGGAAGCCAATTTTAAAGGAAGAATTATAGAGTCTATAGATTTTAACCAATCCGGGATTTACAATGTCCGTGCGAAAGGAGATTTTTATGTTCATGGTGTTACAAACCACATCACCGTTCCTGCTGAAATTAAAATTAAAAACCTCAAGGAAATTTCCATTAAGTGCATTCTGAATATCAATTTAAAAGACTATGGTATTAAAATACCTAAAGTTGTTCATATGAAACTGGCAGAAATTATACAAATTCAAGTCAACGCCACATTGCTGAAATCCACCACTCAGATTGAATAAAAATAATTCCATACTATTATTTATCCTGCTGTGCTTGTCACCGTTCGTATCAGATGGCAAAATATTGGATGAGAAGCTAAATATCCATATCCTATACACTGATCATCAGAATCACATATGGGCGGGAACAGATCAAGGATTGTATTTATGGCAAAAAGGTCAATTAGTCAAAATGAATACGGACGAAACATTGCAAATTCGTTCCATCTCGCGGCTGGGTGAATACCTTCTCATAGGCACGAAGCAAGGTGTTTTATACTCATTTTTCCTACAGGATAATTCTATAAAAAAACTGGTGGATCTGCATGTCGAAATTTCGGACCTTTTTATTTGTCAACCGGATAAAATCGCCATAGCCACTAAGGGTAAAGGAATATTCATGGTCTCCACACAAGCGATCATACATTTCAATTTATCAAACGGACTGAATGATAATTTTATCTACCATTTGGTTTGCGATCGGCAACAAGTATTATGGTCCTGCAGCGATAATGGGATCAACCGGATCACAAACAATAACATTTTCTCCTTCCAAGGCAATGACCAACTTCCGGATCCGGTAACCTCGGCCATAGGGATTTCGGAAAATGAAATCTTTATAGGCACCCAACAAGGCGATTTAATTACTTACCATTTAAGCACCCATAATCTCAAAACGTATCCAAATATTACTCAAAAAAAAGCACAAATCAATGATATCCTGGTATTAGACCATACCGTATTTCTAGCCACCGACTCCGGATTATTGCAACTGAGTAAATTAAATCCGGATGAAAAGTTATGGGAAAATGAAAAAGCGACTTATTCCATATCCGTTGATTTGGAAGCTAATATCTGGTATGGCGGAGATGAACTTCTGGGAATCAACAACGGAGAGCAATTGCAGATTATACCACGTCTGGGAAATCAGCCCTTGTCATTTGTACATACATTAAAAATTTTGGGTTCGGATCTTTGGTTCACACCCGACCAAGGATTAATCCGATATAACATAAAGACTAAAAAACTAGACCAAATAACATTAACGCCTGAATCGGAATTGATTGATATTACCGCACTCTATCGGGATCATGAAGGATTTGTTTGGGCGGGCACCTCCGGACGGGGATTGTATAGAATAGATACCTCATCATTTTCGGCTCAACAAATTTCCATCCATCCGTCAACCGGTTCATCCCATATCCTATCCATTTCTGGTACTGATCGCGAGTTGCAAGTATCCGGACTTGACGGCATTTGGGTCGCTCCCATTCAGAACCATGAGTATCCATTTGAATCCCTGGAAGATCGTTATCATTTGAAAAAATTCTATGTATATCAAATTTGCCGCGATCGATTGGGACAAACCTGGATGGCTACTGACGGTCAAGGTATTTTAAGAATTAATGACAATGGCGTAGAATCATTTTCCAAACAGAAAAACATTGAAACCAAAGTATTTTATTCCATATGTGAGGATGGAAAAGGTCAAATTTGGTTTAACGCAATGAATGATGGTGTTTATTGTAATATCCAAGATAGCTTGGTTCATTTAAATGCTGAGAATGGTCTTCAATCCAATGACATCCTGTCCATTTCACCGTTGGGCAAATCCTATTTTTTGGCCGTGTCATCCAAAGGTATAGATTTGATACATACCGCTGATTTTAACGTGGCTCATTACAATTTTGAAAATCTCGGTATTCTTAAATTACCGGAATTAAATTCAATTACGGTAAGCGAAGAAGAAATCGCATACATAGGTACTAATCACGGGATCATTTCTTTACATCTCCCCTCCTATAAAAAGCAATTCAGCCCTTCCATTCAACTGGATGGATTATCGGCGATGAACGTTCCTAAAAATCCGAATCAAAATACATTTCCTTTTGACAGTAATTATTTGGAATTTAGATTTTCTTGTAATTCCTTCACGCCGGACATCATATATTATCGATACCGATTAGAAGGACTAAATGATAAGTGGGTACAAACATCGAATCAGGAGGTGATCTTTCCACGCTTAGAACCGGGAAAGTATACCTTAACCTTACAATCCGCAAACAACAGATCATTTAATCATCCATCATCATTTGATTATTCCTTTACCATCGCTTACCCATTTTGGCGCACCTGGTGGTTTATCGCTTGTATTTCACTAATTAGTTTCAGCATCATCTATTTCATATTCAGAATGAGGGTAAATCAAGCCGGCAAATGGCAACGACTGGAAAAAGAGAAAGCCATTGCGGAATTTGAAGCATTAAAAATTCAGGTAAATCCTCACTTTCTATTCAACAGTTTCAACACCTTAATTCATGTGATCGAAATGGATCAACAAAAAGCCATTGAGTATACCCAAAAATTGAGTGACTTTTATAGATCATTATTGTCTTATAAGGATAAAGATCTGGTACTGCTCCAGGAAGAAATGAACTTGTTGAAAAACTATCTTTTTCTCCAGAAAATGAGATTTGAGCATTGCCTGCAATTAGATATCCAAATCAGCGATGAAGTTGCACATACCTTTAGTATTCCTCCGCTGACCTTGCAATTACTTGCAGAAAATGCCATTAAGCATAATGTCATCAATGCCGCCCATCCATTAACCATCTATATTTTCATACAAGATCAGTATATACATATTCGAAACAATATCAACATCAAACTAACCCAGGAGAAAGGCGAGCGCATCGGTCTTTTAAACATTAAAAACCGGTATGCATTAGTCACGGATAAAAAATTGTATATTGAGAACGATCATGTAACTTTCACGGTCAAATTACCTTTATTAAACCACTAATCATGAAAGTCGTCTTATTGGAAGATGAAACGCCCGCAGTGGAGCGATTAAAAAAAATGTTACTGGATATTGACCCCGGAATAGATATTCTATTTACCGGTGATTCTATTCATACCGCCTTGCAATGGTTTTCACATCATCCCCCACCCGATGTTCTGTTCATGGATATTCACTTATCCGATGGCAACAGCTTTGAAATTTTCAAGCACACTAAAATTGAATGTCCGGTAATTTTTGTGACCGCCTATGATGAATATGTGCTCGATGCATTTAAAGTCAACAGTGTGGATTATTTACTCAAGCCGATTAAACAGGAAGAACTCAGCTTTGCGTTGCAAAAACTCAAAACGATACACCTTAATGAACATCAGGAAAATCTTCAACACTTTTCATCAGGAATAAATCAAAAATACAAAGATCGATTTGTGATTAAGTTGGGCAACAAACTCATTACCCTGCTCATTCAGGATATTGCGTACTTTTATTCAAAAGATAAAATGACATTTATAGGAACGAAAGACGGTAAAAACTACCCTATCGATCTTTCTCTTGACAAAATAGAGCAAATGCTGAATCCTGAACAATTTTTCAGGGTGAATCGACAAATCATTGCAACCGAATCAGCTATTAAAGATGTACAAACTTCAATGAAATCCCGAATCATTCTAACCCTCGATCCCCCATTGAATTTAGAAGCAAGTATTAGTAGCGAACGATCATCCATATTTAAAAAATGGCTGAAGAAAGAAAGATGAACTCTGAGATAAATAATCCCATTTCATCAGAAAACATTCGAAAATAATTACAGAAAATCTAACCTTTATCTCTTCAAAACACTACAACCTTTAATGACTGCCGAAAAAAAACAATTGACAGATTCAAAGCTACTTAACTCTTCAATTTTCTTATGCTCTTTTATCATGATCTCCCTTTGCTGGAGTAGTTGTCAGTATGCCAATATTCAATCGATAACGAATACTTGTGATACCTCATCCGTTCAGTTTAATAAGACCATCCAACCCATGATGAACAATCATTGCAATAGTTGCCATGGGGGCGTTTCACCTTCAGGAGGTATATCCCTAGAAGGATACAACCATGTATTTACTTACGGCCCAGCAGCTTTACATGCCATGGAAACAGGTAGTATGCCGCAAGGGGCACCTAAAATAGATGCATGTTCAATTGCCCTGTTTAAATCTTGGTTGGATGCAGGTGCACCTAATAATTAAAAAAATAAATCATGTCAAAAAAACTCATCATCATCTTAATACTGACAGCCGCTGTGTTGATCTCAGCCTTCTTTTTATGGAATTGGGTCAACCAAGCGAGTACTGATTTTGCCGATCAAAAAGCTGAAAAACGATATCATTGTACTCAACTTCTAACACAAATAAGTCAGGATACCGCGTCCTTCAATCAACTCAAACAGAAGTTAGTAGCCGTTGAAGGTCATATTAAAAAAATCACCCGTGAGGATTCATCCCTAACGATTGAAATGGGTGATACGAACGCTATGTCGAGCATCATTTTCCAAATTGACAAACGCCATCTGAGTAGCTTTCAATCATGTAAAGAAGGTGATTCAACTTGTATCAAGGGTATTGTAACGGCCTTTACACAAGATCTGGAATTAGGACTAGGCAATACCTTGGAAATGAATTTTTGCAGTTTAGAAAAATAAATGAACAGGACGAATGAACCCTATTCTTTTCCTCCACCAAATGCAACTAAGTACAGTATTTTTAATACCGTCGTGGATGAAATCTAAAAACACGGATAGCCTATCCATCGAGATCATTCTACCTTAAGCCAATAACAATGAATATGAAGATTGAACTTTTTTTTATTCCCCTTCTCGTAGCATTAAACTTAAATGCAAACTGCCAAACAGATAGCAACCAAATCAGAAGCATTCTTGAAAATAGCAACCAAAGAGTGGATGAGTTGGAAAGTTTAATTGACTCAGACCCAGTTTCGAAGAAAGAATTTGCTAAGAATGCATTTAAATCGTCCCGCGTGATAAACGGACATTCGATGGAATTGATCGGCAAAGGAGTTCTTGATTTCCGGATACTTCATCGATTCGGCATGATCAAAAGTGGTTATCGCGAATTATTCGGATTTGATCAGGCTTCTATGCGCTTCGGATTTGATTATGGGATCAGTAAAAATCTGAGTATCGGTATCGGACGCAGTACCTTCAACAAAGAAGTGGACGGATTTGTGAAATATCGATTGGCACATCAACATAAAGGACAAAAGGCCATGCCGGTTTCACTGATATGGATATCGGGAATGACTCTGATGACCGCAAAATTCAACGATGCACGACTTGAAACTTTCTCAAATCGTTTAGGATATTACCACCAGTTCATCGCCGGCCGCAAATTCAATAATTCATTTACCCTTCAGTTGTCGCCCACCTTTGTCCATCGCAACCTCGTGAATACCAAAAAGGACTTCAATGATATGCTGGCCCTGGGTATCGGCACCCGAGTGAAACTCACCAACCGTACGGCTTTTATTATCGATGCCTTCCCTGTACTGTATGGTAATCATCAAGGCGTCAATAAACTCCCGCTATCTGTCGGATTTGATATAGAAACTGGCGGTCATGTATTTCAATTGCATGTGAGTAATACCCGGGGTATGAATGAAAAGGCCTTCATTTCTGAGACCCTGCAGGATTGGACCAAAGGCGAAATACAAATCGGATTTAACTTGTCGAGAGTATTCACCGTGATTCGCAATACGGAAAGCAGCTGGTAGTTTTTTCATCGATGTAAATAAGATGTATATCCCATTATTGGATTTCTCTGTATTAATTAATCATTAAATTTTACTACCTTGCTCCCACATTAAATTAATTTCCATGGTCAAATACTTTTATCTTTTGCTCATCACGATAGTTTTCATTTCGTGCAAAAAAGAGGCCGGCTTTGGTGGACAGGGCTCCATCAAAGGGAAAGTATATGCTTATGATTATAGCCCATCCGGCACTTTGAACAGTCAGGCATATGTTGGTGGCGTCAATGTATATATTGCGGTTACCGGAAGTGGCAATATCCTCAAACAAGTAGATAGTGATTATCAGGGCAACTACACTTTTGAAGAACTCCGTGAAGGCAAATATACCCTTTGGGTTTATTCCGATTGCGACAGCTGTACCGACAATAAAACTCCGGTCGTACAAACAATAGATCTTTCCGGCAATAAAGACGAGAAAGTACTCCCTGATTTTAAAATCAACCTCTAGTTCAATGCAGGAGATCATTGATTGTATCAACACCTTTGAGCCGGTAACGCTCCAGCAACTTGACAGTGTGAAGTTGCAGAACCGTATTGATGCAAAATATATGCTCACGAAAAAGCAATTGGTGACTGTTCTCCAAGGGATTCGTGAAAGTCAATATGTACTGGAGATAGATCATACCCGCATCTTTAATTATAAGACAATTTATTACGATACACCCGACTTTCAATTTTACAAAGATCATCACAACGGGTGCATCAATCGTGTAAAGGTTCGTTGTCGCGAGTATGTAGAAAGCCATCTTTGTTTCTATGAAATCAAACGTAAGCTTTTTGGGACCCGCACAGATAAACAAAGAAAGGTAATCCCTGAATTACCTGATCTTATCCCACCCGGCGATTACGATCTGATTCAATATAAACGACTCGCCGGAAAACCAATAGAAAAAAAACTAACTAACCAATTTAAACGAATTACCCTAACCAATAAAAATTTTACAGAACGAATTACGATAGATTTGGGCATTCAATTTGACAATGGCAAAGAAACCTACAGCCTTCCCGAAATCGTGGTGATTGAAGTGAAACAAGGTAAGGCGGATGTTTTCAGCAATACCATACAGGTGTTGAAGAAAAACCGCATTTATCCTAGTAGTTTCAGCAAATACGCTATTGGTGTATCCATCTTAGAAAAAGAACTCAAACACAATTACTTTAAACCTATACTTTTAAAAATCAATAAACTTCAATCCGCTGCACATGCAAACATCTGAACAAATAATTAAAGCATTAAAAGACTCTATTGATGCCGTAAAGTCTATGAACCTGGATAGTATGGTGGACCAGGGAGGCGCATCAAGTGCTACTGAGTATATTGAATTGCTTTCTCGCTTTGGCATCAACGTGATCGCAACATTTATCTTGGTGAGAGTGATTTACTACTCAACCCATAAAAACAAAGACTTTCTGTTTACCTTCTTCCTGTTTAATTTGCTGAACTTTTTAATCTGCGTATTATTAAGTACCACCAAAATTAAAATAGGATTTGCCTTCGGTCTCTTCGCCATTTTCTCCATCATGCGCTATCGGACGGTAACAGTTCCTATTAAAGAAATGGGCTACTTTTTTATATGCGTTTCCTTAGGTATCATCAATGCCTTGGCCTCCGTAGAAGACAACTATGTCGTACTCATTTTATGTAACGTATTCATTCTCGGCCTTACCTTGGTATTGGATAAATTTATCAGCCTTACTCATGAAAACGTCAAAGAAATTACATACGAACGCATCGACCTGATACACCCTAACCGAAGGGAAGAAATGACAGCGGACCTGATATCCCGAACCGGACTTCCCATTCATCGGATCGAAATCAAGAATATCAATTTTTTAAGGGATGTGGCTTATGTCAATGTATTCTATTATGCGAAAGAAAATGAAAACCGTCAAGGTATCACCGGTGACGATGATTAATATGGTAAATCGTAACTTTCAACTGAAATTCTTTTCCCTGCTGCTTGTCTGCGGATTGTTGCCCGACTTTAGCATGGCACAACTCGATGATACTCAGCTTCGTCAACAAATTGGTGTCAATTGGTCACCTACAAAAAAGATTGATCTAAATGCCTCCTATCGACTGGATTATAAGTTTGATATGCGTGCTTTTCGTCGCAGTAATTTCTCCATTGCCGCGGATTATGAAATAACCAAGTGGTTATCCGCCGGTATTGGCTATCGTTTTGCAACTTCCCCATCTACGGATTTCCATCGATTCAAAATTTTCGCATCCGCCAAAAAGGATTTGACTAAAAAACTGACACTCAGCTTCAGGTCTATGGTACAGCACGATGTGAAATATCTAAATAGTGAATACCTGAACAGCTACAAGCCGACCTATGTCTACCGCAATAAATTAGGTCTGAAATATGCCCTCAAGAAAAAAATTGACCTCTTTGCCTATTCAGATCTCTTTGCACAAACCAAGAATCATACCACGGGACTTTATCGTCTGCGGTCCGGACTGGGAGCCGAATACACCTACAAAAAAAGAAATCATCTCGCCCTATCCTGGTTTTATCAAAATGAATTCCGGATTAAATCACCTCAGAATATTCAGGTTTTCAATATTGAATTTACCTTTGACCTTCAGAAAAAAACCGCAAAGGGTAAAAAAGATAAATCCAAATAATTGAAAACAAATTCTCCGCATTATTACAGACAATTATTCAAAAAAATGTCTACCCTCAAAGTATTTGTTGTGGGAGATGCCATGTTGGATAATTATTGGATTGGCCATATCGATCGCATATCTCCCGAGGCCCCGGTACCCATTTTAAGTGTTGAACGGAAAGAATCCCGCCCGGGAGGTGCAGCCAATGTTGCCTTGAATTGTAAAGCCTTGGGGGCGGAGGTTTCCTTACTCACCGTCATTGGTCAGGATGCGCATGGCAGTATGCTCGAAAAACAGCTGATGGCGTCTGATATTCAAACAGACTATATTCTCAAAAGCAAAAACAGAATAACCACCTGCAAAACACGGATCATGGCTAGGCATCAGCAAACCATGCGTGTAGACGAAGAAACGACCGAAGACCTTTCTATTAAAGACGAACATCGCTTTATTGAAATTTGCCTGAAAGCCATACAAATTGAAAAACCGGATGTTCTGATCTTTGAAGACTATAACAAAGGCGTACTCAAAGAAAATGTGATACAAAAAATCATGGCCCATTGTAAAGAAGTGGGCGTAATCACCGCTGTCGATCCAAAGAAAAAGAATTTTTTAGCCTATACCGGTACAGACATATTTAAACCTAACCTGAAAGAAATCAGGGAGGCCCTGTTACTTTCTTTGGACGATGTTAACCTGGCTTCTCTCAAACAAGTTCATGCTCGTTTGTTTAAGCACTTGCAACATAAAAATACGTTTATCACATTATCTGAAAAAGGTGTTTTTATTCAACAGGATACCATGGCCCGAATGATTCCGGCACATATCCGCCAGATTTCTGATGTTTCAGGTGCCGGAGATACGGTCATTGCCGTGGCCGCCATGTTGTATAAATTAACCGGTGATATCGTCACGAGTGCACATATATCCAATATTGCAGGAGGTTTGGTCTGTGAAGAATTAGGGGTAGTGCCTATCTCAAAACAAAAACTGTTAACGGAAACCATCCGTCTTTTAGCTCAATAAAATATTGCTTATTGCCAGGCAGAAGGGCGTGGATCCATAGCCACAATAGGCTGAGGAGACTGATGTACTGAAATTTGGGACTGAGGTGTTCTGTGCTTTTCGTTACGTCCGGCTACCTGATTAACTGAAGTCGAATCATCTTTAAATATCATGCAAACTACAATAGAATAGGTCAAAATCAGGGCGGTAAATATATTCACTTTTTTTGTCATAGGAAGTCGACTAAGGTTGAGAACTGCGACAAAGTTAAGAAATCATTACTACAAATACAAGCTTAATACCAACCAAACGTGTTAACCAGTAGTCACAGGCTTATTTCAAGTCACTTTTGAAACTGATGGTGAGTTCATCACCTCCGGAATTTCTAAACACCAATTTACAAAATTCAATCACGATATCTATACCAAAACCACTCACGGTCACATTGCCGGATTGAGCGATATACACATCACCGGCATGATAATATTGAATATAAACATATTTTGTCGTTGGCTTCACATCGGTATAAACCTTTGTAACCGTGTATTCTCCTTCAGCCGGAATCACGATTTTAGGAAAATCAAAGCTGACCCCCTCCCCTACGGATATGGTATGCTCTGTATAATAGGTATTATTCGCCGTAGCGTAGGATGTATCCTTTTTAATCACATCCACCACTTCATTGATTGCGAGCTGGGAAAGTGTCAGTGAACAAACCGGTGGCGGCGGTACTTCCGGCTCCTCCGGTTTTTTATCACAAGAAGACCAAACAGAAGAACAGAAAAGAAGGATTAATAAAAGTTTAAATATTTTCATAGCCCACACCTTTTAAAT
Source organism: Chitinophagaceae bacterium (assembly GCA_016786845.1). Classification (GTDB taxonomy): domain Bacteria; phylum Bacteroidota; class Bacteroidia; order Chitinophagales; family Chitinophagaceae; genus OLB11. The sequence continues at coordinate 167,212 of JAEUVB010000013.1, forward strand.
GAGTATTTGCTATAAAAGTAAACATTGTTCAGATCAATTTCATAAAATCATCAAATAAATATCTTGAATCATGTGGCCCCGGTGTAGCCTCGGGGTGATACTGAACGGAGAATACTGGTCTATTTTTCATCCTTATACCCTCCAGTGAATCGTCATTCAGATTGATATGGGTAATTTCCAATTCAGGATTATTCCTGACCGACTCAGGATCCACCGCAAAACCGTGGTTCTGCGTGGTGATCTCACTTCGTTGGGTTTGTAAGTTGATGACCGGATGATTAAGGCCGCGATGTCCATGATGCATTTTATGGGTCATTGCCCCATTGGCTAAACATATCAATTGATGCCCCAAACAAATCCCAAATACCGGCTTACCACTTTCGATCACCTGTTTCACCGTTTTCACTGCTTCCAACATAGCCGCAGGATCACCCGGGCCATTCGAAATGAAGAAGGCATCCGGCTCAAACGCTTGAAGTTCAGTGAATGATGTGCCCGCAGGAAATACCTTCAGCGACGCACCACGATCCGTCATGCAGCTCAAAATACTGTTTTTAACCCCATAATCCAGCACGGCTATTTTCTTGCTCCCTTGCTCGTTCAGGGTATATGCCACTTTGGTACTTACATAACCGGTCAGGTCCAAACCTTCCATCGGTGGTACCACACTCAACAATTTTTCTAATTCATTCAAATCGGAAATCGATGAAGAAATAATACAATTCATGGCGCCTTTGTTGCGTACATGTACAACCAAGGCCCGGGTATCGATCTCATCAATGGATACTATATTGTTTTGTATCAGATACTCTTCGAGCGACTGATCGGCAACGGTACGAGAATACTTCTCGGAGAGATTTTTGGCGATAATGCCGGAAATTTTCACACTCCCACTTTCAACGTCCAGGTTCTTTGCACCATAATTACCAATATGTGCCGTATTCATGATGATAATTTGCCCGTAATACGAAGGGTCAGTGAAGACTTCCTGATAACCGGTCATTCCGGTATTGAAACAAATTTCGCCGGTGGTTGTCCCGATAGCACCGTAGGACTGACCTTGAAATACTGTTCCGTCGGCAAGCAACAAATAGGCAGGAGTGGATGTTTTCATTAAGGCGCAAAAGTAAGGCCTCAGCCACATACAATGAAAGGGTTTCAGTTAATTTTATCCACGAAGCATCGCTGGTTCAGGTAACTTTTCGAAAAGACATTTTGGGCGCGCCCGCCGGAAAATTCCGATCAATACGGAGTCGGTATTAGCGGGCCAGGCTATCCGCTGCAATCTTTTGCTGCCCCCAAAACCGGGCAGCAAAAGGATTTCCGCTACTATCCTTCGCGCAAAATCCCCCCAAAACATCGATTTCCCAATTGACGGAATTCATGTGGTTAAAATTCAATTCCAAATGATAGAGGTATACTGACTTATTTAATACCTTGCACGACGAAATAAGGTTACATGAAATTTAAAGGTCAAACTCATTTTTACAGCGGAAAAGTTAGAGACGTATATACCATTGAAGACCAATACTTGGTGATGGTGGCCAGCGATAGAATATCAGCTTTCGATGTTATTTTGCCAAGAACCATTCCTTTTAAGGGTCAGGTATTAAACCAAATTGCCGCACGATTTCTTGAAGCTACCAAGGATATTGTTCCGAATTGGGTCATCTCAGTCCCCCTGCCCCACGTGACCATCGGTCGAAAATGCCTCACCTTTCCTGTCGAAATGGTGATTCGCGGCCACCTTACCGGTCATGCATGGCGCACCTATAAAAGTGGGCTGCGTACACTCTGCGGCGTAACACTTCCTGAAGGCATGAAAGAAAATGATGCTTTCCCTCAACCCATCATCACGCCCAGTACCAAAGCACATGAAGGACATGATGAAGATATTTCCAGAGAGGATATTATTGCCAAAGGTCTGGTGAGTGAATCGGATTATATTCAACTCGAACAGTATACCCGAGCCTTGTTTGCCCGCGGACAAGAAATGGCCCGCAAACAAGATTTAATATTGGCCGATACAAAATATGAATTCGGCCGAATAGGTGATACGATTTACCTGATCGATGAAATTCATACACCGGATAGCTCACGCTATTTTTATGCCCACGGATTCGATGAACGTCAACGTAACAATGAACCCCAAAAACAATTGTCGAAGGAATTCGTTCGCGAATGGCTTATTGCAAACGATTTTATGGGCAAAGAAGGTCAAACCGTACCGGAAATGGATGATGCCTTCGTTGCGTCCGTCACTGCCCGATACATTGAACTTTATGAAAAAATCATCGGCGAATCTTTTGTACCCCAGGTCGTGACCGAAGATGAAGTGGTGCGGATAGTAGATGCCATCATGGTGCCCTGATCAGCACTGATTATTTTTAGCCAGATACAAAAAAAACTGCCCCATATTTCTACAAGGCAGTTTCAGAATGTTTTATCTCATTCTATCTGACTAGGATGACGTCACCTTTCTTCACATGAATCTGACCATCTGAAAGACATAGATAACGGAAGATGTAATAGTAGGTGCCCATGTCTTCTTGCTTACCACGGAAAGTCCCATCCCATTCTTTAGTAATGTCATAGGCCACCCAAACTCGTTCACCCCAACGGTTGTAGACTTCCAGTTGTTTTATTTCCAACCCTGTTGAAGTGACCACATGCCAGGTATCATTCTTGCCATCACCATTCGGACTAAAGGCATTTGGAATAAAGACCTCATCACAACAAAGACCACCTTCAATATAAACAGTATCAGAAATTTCACATCCGTTGGCATCCACTACATTGACATGGTAATATCCATATCGCAAACCGGTAGCCTTCGCATCGGTTTGAGGCGGTACGGTTGACCATTGATAGCTATATGGCATTGTTCCGCCGGTAGGAATAGCTTCCGCCCAACCTTCGATACCCACACCAAAGCATCCAAGATCTTTTTTGTTGAATGCGATGAAGAAAGGATCAGCCGGTGTGACATAGACCATACTATCAAATCGACAGCCTGAACTATCCACGACGGACAAGGTATATATTGCAGGAGGAAGGTTTTGGAATTGACCATGTTTGTTGATATACAATCCCGGTTTCAAATAATAGGTATAGTCGGCCCGACCTCCCGTACCGGTGACCAATACTTTACCATCGCTCTTGGTGATACAAGCCGGAGGGAAGATTTCAACATCGGCACCCACCGGATCAGGTTCAAGCAATATCAATACCGTATCAGCAGTACAACCTGCAGCATCATTGATGACCACATTATGCGGTCCTGCACCTAAGTTGTCGAAGAAGCCGGATAGAATAAACTGTCCGCCATCTAATGAATAGGTCATTGGTGCCATACCACCAATGGCAGTAATTAATATCGATCCATTCTTATCACCATGGCAAGTCGGTTCGCTAAATGTAACTGTTGCCGATAATTGAAGATTTTCAAGTACACTGACTATGGTCGTGAGTGTACATCCAACAGCGTCGGTTACCGTAACGGTATAAGTACCTCCGCCAACATTGGCAAAATAACCCGGAGCCACCTGATTCCCGGAAACAGGCGTCAGGCTATAAGTCAGCGTACCATTCCCTCCATAAGCACCGACGGTGATACTACCGCTGGAATCTTGATAACATAAGATATCCGTATGGGTTACCAGGCTAAATACCAAAGCCGGTGGTTGTGTAATTGGAATAGGTAATACAGAATCCGCACAACCATTGGCGTCGGTAACATACAAAGTATATACCCCTGCCGGAACTGCGGTATATGTACCCACCGAACTACCCATACCTAAAGGCTGCAACATATATAAATACGGTAAAGTCCCACCTGTTGTAACTCCGGTGATGCTTCCATTATTCCCGCTGGCACAAGTGACATTGGAATTGCCTGTCACTGTAAGATCTAGAGGTAAAGGTTGAGTCAGCGTAATAGATGATGTAGCAGTGCATCCATTCGCATCCGTTGCTAATACTGTATATGTGCCTATTGGCAAGTTGAGGAAGACCCCATTAGTATTTACGGCACCAACAGGTTGTAAGAGATAATTGAAAGGAGCAATGCCCCCTGTGGCTAAGGCAGTTACACTACCGTTACTTTCACCAAAGCATTTAACATCTGTACCGGTCAGCGAAGATACCTGAACCAAAGTCGGCTCATTGACCACAATCGCTGTAGAGGTGGTACATGCATTTGCATCCGTTACAATCACAGTGTATGTATTAGGAGCGAGGTTGGTATAGCTGCCATTCGGTCCAACCTGATTGATCGGTTGAAGATTATAACTCAATGGTGCAATTCCGCCTGCGGCAGTGACAGTAATGGTGCCATTGTTTTGACCAAAGCAAATCACGTCTGTAGCACTGGCTGATGTGATGAGTACAGGCGTAGGTTCAAAAATAAATATCTGTGTAGTCACCGTACAGGAATTGGCATCTGAGCATGTCACGGTATAAGTATTACCCGACAAATTCGTAAAGGCTCCTGTGGAATTTGAAATGGCTCCGGGCTGCAGCAGGTAAGACATGTTGCCCGTACCCCCGACAGCGGTTACATTAATAGAGCCGTTAGCCTGTCCGGCGCATGTGACCGGTGTGGAGCTTGTATTCGTAATAGTTACCGGTGTAGGTTGTCCAACATAGACCGCAGTAGTGGCTGTACAGCCATTGGCATCCGTAGCGGTTATGGTATACGTTACATTACCCAATAAGCCGATGAAAGATGACGGCCCGGAGAATGTTCCTGCCGGATTGATGACATAGCTTATAGGCGGGGTACCACCGGCAACGGTAAAGTTGATACTTCCATTCACGCCATTGAAACATTGGACCGAATCCGGAATGGCTGCAGTAAATAATAATGTGGCAGGTTGAGTAATCGTCACATTTGTTGCAAGTGTGCAACCATTGACATCGGTACCGGTAATGGTATAGGTGCCGGATGTTAAACCTGTAAATGCCCCGGTCGTATTGGTTATGCTACCCGGCATCAATACATAGGTCACAGGCAAAGTACCACCTGCGGCAGTTAAGGTGATAGTCGCATTGGAACCACCATTGCAAAATACATTTGTATTGGCGGTATTAATTAAGGTAGGGACTGAAACAGTAGTCACAATTACCGCAGATGTTACCGTACATCCAAGAGCGTCTTGCGCGGTAACGGTATAAGTATTATTGCACATGGCAGTAAATAAACCCGTAGCCTGAAATGCCCCACCGCTGGAGTACGTCAAAGCGCCGGTTCCGCCTGCCGCGGTGAAGGTTATACTACCATCACATCCCGGATTACAAGTGGCCTGGGTAGTTGATACAGATACAACAACCGGCGAATTGGGTTGGGATATCGTGATCACCGATGATGCAGTACAATTATTGGCATCTTTTACGGTGATGGTATAGGAGCCAATAGAGATATTATTAAAAGTGGTCGAAGTTTGAAATGCGCCTCCATTGATTGAATAGGAATAAACCGGTGTACCTCCAGAACCGGCTGCCGTAATAACCGCATCTCCACCAGGTACACAAGTCGGTATTGTACCGGTGAGTGAGCTAACGAATAAAATGCTTGGCTGGGTCAGCGTAATCTGCGTCGTGGCTGTACAATTGTTGGCATCCGTTGCGGTGATGGTATAGGTAAGTGCCGGAAGGTTATTAAACGTTCCTGTTGTGTTAGTGGTTCCAAAAGGTTGAAGTAAATAAGAAATTCCACCCGTACCACCTGTAGCGCTGATAGTAATGGTGCCGTCGGCGCCACCGTTACAACTAACTTGTTGCAAGCTTGGGCTAGCAAACTGAAGAAGTGGAGGCTGTGTTATCGTTGTGGAAGTCGAAAGTGTGCAACCATTAGCATCCGTTATGACGGCAGTATATGTAAGGGCCGAGAGGCCGCTAAAGACACCCGTCGTATTGGTAAGATTTCCAGGATTGACGGTAAAGGAATAGGAAGATGTACCCCCGGAGGCGGTAATGATGAAACTACCATTAGCACCCCCATTACAACTGACATTCGCAACATTTGAGAATGACGAAGTAAGCGGTGCAGGTTGATTCACACTAGCTATTGTGGTTATAGTACAGCCATTCACATCCGTCGCGGTTACGGTATAATTATTAAATACCAAATTATTAAAAATACCGCTTGTATTCGAAGTTCCACCTGGCTGTAACAAATAAGTTATAATACCGTTTCCACCAACTGTGGTGGCGGTAATACTGCCATTATTTCCACCATTGCAACTCACATTTGTGACAGCTGCATTAATCTGATTTGGCCCATTGGAAGTCGTTATATTAAATACACTTGTACCTGTGCAGTTTCTGGCATCTTTAACAGTCACGGTATAGGTACCGGCACAAAGTCCGGTAAAATTAGCTGAAGCCTGGAAGGTTGTTCCATTCACAGAATAGGTGTAACCCGGAAGCCCACCACTACCGCTCACCGTCATAGTGCCATCACAGCCCGGATTGCAGGTGGCAAAACCCGTGACCACACTCGCTACCGAAGGAGAAGGTGGCTGATTGACAAAGACGAGAGAAGAGATGGTGCAGTTATTTGCATCTTTAACTGTTACGGTATAAGTGCCAACAGATAATGTGTTAAAAGTAGACGAAGCTTGGAATGTGGTACCATTGACAGAATATGTTAATGCCGGAACACCCCCAATGGCCGTGATATTTATCACCCCATCACCACCTGGAACACAAGATGGAAATGCGCCGGTAATAGAAGTGATCATGATAAAACCGGGTTGCGTCAGAGTAACCTGCGTGGTTACAGAACAATTATTAGCATCGGTAGCTGTAATGGTATAAGTTACTGCCGGAAGACTTGTGAATATTCCTGTCGTATTGCTAGTACTTGAAGGCTGTAAAGCATAGGTGATGGTACCTGAACCACCGGTTGTTGAAATAGTGATGGCGCCATCGCTTCCACCATTGCAGGAGACTTGTTGTAAAACAGGGGTAGTAAATTGTAATACTGCAGGTTGCGTCACATTAGCAGTGGTGGTCATACTACAGTTATTTGCATCCGTAATGGTCACGGTATACATATTCATTGTCAGACCGTTGAATATTCCTGTAGTATTCGAGATTGCCCCCGGATTACATAAATAAGTATAGGATGCCGTACCTCCGGCGGCACTCACATTGAAGCTGCCATTAGCACCGCCATTACAAGACACATTGACCACATTGGAGACAGACGCGGTAATGGCTGATGGTTCTGTAATACTTGTAATACTACTAATCGTACAACCGTTTACATCAGTAGCCGTGATGGTATAGGTGTTAAAAGCAAGATTATTATATATGCCTGTCGTATTGGTAACAGCACCAGGTTGCAAAACATACGTGATGGTTCCGGTACCACCAATAGTGGTTGCGGTAATAGAACCATTGGCTGTATTATAACAAGTTGCATTGGTCACATTTGTCACCAATTGGCTTGGACCGTTTGATGTGGTGATGTTAACGATACTAGTTGCCGTGCAAATACGAGCATCTTTTACGACAACTGTATAAGTGCCAGCACACAAGGCTGAAAAAGTAGATGAACCCTGAAAGTTGAGTCCATTATTACTTGAATAAGTATAACCCGGCAATCCGCCACTTGCTGTAATTGTAGCGGTACCGTCGCACCCCGGATTACAACTTGCAAACGTAGTCGTCACAGAATTCACACTAGGCGGTGGTGGTGGATTGACAGTATACACTGAAGAGGCAGTACAGCCATTGGCATCCATCACGGTTAAGGTATAGGTACCGACCCCTATTGATGTAAAAGTGTTTCCACTTTGATAAGTTCCATTATTTATAGCATAAGAATAAGTTGGTGTTCCACCGGTACCTGACATGGTTATTTGTGCATCGTTACCGGGTGCACAGGTTGGAATTGTATTGGTAACTGTACCAACCGCCAAAACCGGTGGTTGAGTTACAGTGACGGTAGTTGTATTTGTACATCCATTAACATCCGTTGCAGTAACGGTATACGTGAATGCGGTTAAACCATTAAATATCCCAGTGGTACTGCTAGCCCCTAGTGGTTGAATGGTATAATTCATAGAACCGGTTCCTCCGGTGGCTGTAATATTGACTACACCATTATTACCGGCATTACAACTAACACTTTGAACCACAGGTGGAGCGAATTGAATGGCAGGAGGCACAGTTACTGTAGCTACCGTGGTGGATGTACAACCATTCGCGTCTGTTATCGTTATGGTATAAGTATTGGCTGGCAATCCTGTGCAGATGCCGGTAGTATTAGTTAAGTTAAATGGATTAATGGTATATTGATATGTGGGTGTACCGCCGGTTGCAACAGCAGTAATAGTACCATTCGCACCTCCGAAACACGTGACATTAGTTATATTACTGATCGATCCGGTTAATGGAAGTGGTAGTCCTACAATGGCAGTGGTACTAATCGTACAACCATTTGCATCAGTTGCTGTAATGGTGTAAGTATTAGCGGTAAGACCTGTAAATAGTCCCGTTGTATTAGTGAGATTAAGAGGTTGCAAATAATAGCTGATAGCCCCGGAACCTCCAATTGTCGTGGCGCTAATATTACCGTTATTACCTCCACTGCATGTTACATTCGTCACATTGGTATTCAACTGACTTGGACCATTGGCTGTTGTTATATTAAAGATACCGGTTCCTGTGCAGTTATTGCCATCCTTTATTGTCACTGTATACGATGCAGAACATAATGCAACAAAGGAAGTAGACAATTGAAAATTAGTGCCATTTAAAGAATAAGTGTATGCCCCATTGCCACCGGCGCCGGTCACCACAACCGAACCATCACATCCGGGATTACATGAAGCAAAAGTTGTAACAACGTTACCCAATGTAACAGGTGTTGCCTGACCGACATTAACCACTGTCGTTTCCGTACAAGTATTGGCATCTGTAGCTGAAATGGTATAACTACCAGGCGTAAGATTATTAAAAAAGCCGCTGGTATTAACTTGCCCGCCAGGTTGAATAAGATATTCGAATCCTCCGTTACCACCTGAGGCCTGAACGATAATCGTTCCATTATTACCGCCAAAGCAACTCGTTGGAATGGATGATACACTATTCCAAGTGATCGGCGGGAATTGAGAGATTAAGAATGTGGCAGAAACCGTACAGCCATTACTATCTGTTGCTACCAATGTATAATTGCCGATAGACAAGCCAAAAAAAGCGCCTGAAATATTGGTAATATTACCCGGATTCAAATTATAAGAAATCACACCGGTGCCACCAGAGGCAGAACTTGTTACGATTCCGTTACTACCACCAAAGCACGATACGTCGCGTTTGTTTACAGAGTCCCACATTAAAACAGGTGGTTGGTTAAGTAGTACATTCGTGGTGGCTGTACAACCTCCTGCATCACTGACAACCACAGTATAATTATTAGCTCCCAGTGTGTTGAAAATACCTGTGCTGTTGGTTATTCCTATTGGATTCAATGTGTAGGACAGAGCCCCTGACCCTCCTGATGCCGATGCAGTGATGGAGCCATTTATATTTCCATAACAAAGAATGGGTGTTGTACTTACAGAATTAACATTAGGGGCTGCAGGGTTGGAAATATTGACTACTGTTGACAAAGTACAATTATTCGCGTCTTTAACATTTACAGTGTAAACCGATACCCCGATACCCGTGAATAGTGACGAGGATTGATTTGAACCTCCATTTAAATTATACAGATATGAAGGGGCACCACCGGTAACTGAAATATTAATAGTCGCATTATTTCCAGGTACACAAGTGGGTACTGTACTACTTACATTTGTAATGGTTAAGACTGGTGGATGGATAATCGTAACGACGGATGAAACTGAACAATTATAGGCATCTGTAGCAGTTAATGTATAAGTTGCCGGTCCAAGATTCGTAAAGGAGCCCGTTGTATTTGTAAAACCAACAGGTTGCAAACTATAGTTATAACCTGGCGTGCCTCCTGTGGCTGAAGCATTTATTGTACCATTGATGGCACTCGTGCACAATACAGGTGTGGAAGTAAAAGAATTCCAAACTAGTGGTGATGGTTGAGTTACATTAAACGTAGTAGTGGCCGAACAACCATTTACATCACTTGCTGTAACTGTGTACACATTTGGAGCCAGACCTGTAAAGGTCCCTGAACCACTGTTCAAGTTGCCGGGTTGGGCTGTATAGGTGTAGCCACCATTTCCACCTGCTGCAGAAACTATAATACTTCCATTAGCTGCATTATTGCATAAAACATTACTGTAAAATGTGGATGACCATGTGATCGAGGTTGGCTGTATAATGCTTGCTGTAGTCGAAACTGAACATCCGGTTCCGTCAGTAGCCGTTATCGTATATGTATTTACAGTCAGACCACTAAATACCCCGGTTGAATTCACCGTTCCACCCGGATTAATTGAATAAGTAATAGCTCCTGTACCACCCGTCACCACGGCCGTAATGGTGGCATTGGAACCACCTGAACAATTCACCTGATTGGAAGTAACACTCGTAAAACTTGGAGCATTAGCTACCGTGAGGATGACGACACTGGATTTTGTACAATTATTGGCATCCTTTACCGTAATCTGATACCATCCAATCGGCATGTTACCAAAATAGTTACTCGCCTGGTACGGTGCACTATTGTATTTATAAGTATAGCCCGGTGTACCTCCTGATGCATTGACCGTAATACTTCCCAAAGGACCGGGAGGGCAGTTAGGGGATACAATGCCTAAACTATTGATTACTAAACTTGGTGGCTGAGCGACTACAACCGTTGTGGTATGTGTACAGCCTTGTCCATTTGAAGCGGTAATGGTATATGTACCTGCCGTCAAATTTGAAAACGCACCTGTTGTATTACTGGTTCCACCGGGAGCGATACTATAAGATAAAGTCCCTCCACCGCCTGAAGCCGAAATAGAAATATTCCCGTTGTTTTGTCCATTGCAAACGACATTTGTAACATTAGGCGCGGTAAATGTGATATTCGAAGTGGCCGAAATGGTAAAAGCAGAGGTCACTGTACAGCCTATAGCATCGGTTGCCGTAATGGTATAAGTATTCGCTGCTAAACCGGTATAATTACCCGTCGTATTATTCAAATTGCCGGGCATTAAATTAAAAGAAATTGGAGGGGTACCTCCTGTCACAGTAGCGCTGACGGATCCCAGCCCCGGTCCGGTGCAGGGTAAATTATTTTTGATAAAAGTCCCCCAGAATAATGTCGGTGGTATTACCAATGGTACGATGATGGAAGCCGGGCAACCATTGGCATCGACCACATTCACAGTATAGGTGCCCACACCCATTCCCGGAAAATTTCCTGTTGAGTTACTGGTATTATTGGGTAACAAGGTGTAAGTATAGGGAGCAGTTCCTCCACTGGCGGTTACGGAAATGGTTGTAATCGTATTCGTGCAGGTTAACGCTAACGTATTATTAGCCAATGTTGGTGCATTCGGGAAAATCAGTGATGCGGTTGTGGTTTTTGTGCAGCCATTTGCATCTTTCACCGTAATCGTATAGGTACCGATCGTTAAGCCTGAAAAAGTACTTGAGGCTTGAAAGGTTCCGGCATTAAGTTTATAGGTCAATGAAGGCACACCACCTGAAGCTGTCACAGTAATGGATCCATTATTTCCCGGAATACACGAAGGGTTGGTTTTAGCAACATTGGTGATGGTGATATCAGGGTTCTGTGTGATGGTGAGGGACGTTGTTTTGGTACATCCGTTCGCATCTGTAACAGTAATAGTATAAGTCTGCGCCGACAATCCAATAAATGACCCTGTGGTATTGGTCACCCCTCCGGGTACGATACCATAAGTCTTGGTTCCCGTGCCGCCTGATGCCGGTGCGGTGATGGTGCCATTAGAACCACCAAAGCATAAAATATTCGTTTGTGAAGCTCCGGCAAAACTTAGGATTGGAGGTGTAGTAATCGTAACCGTGGTTGAAGCGGTGCACCCATTGGCACTGGAAGATGTTACGGTATATGTACCTGCTCCCAAGCCATTGTAAATACCCGTAGTATTGACAACAGAACCGGGCATCAGGGTGTAGGTAATGATACCTGTCCCACCCGAAGCTGAAGCAGTAATATTATTAGTTGTATTGCCAAAACAAGCCGGATTAGTATGAGTAACTGAATTCCAGATTAAACCGGCGGACTGCACAATGGTGAATGTTGTCGTAATGGAGCAATTATTCGCATCTTTAGCCGTCACAGTATAAATTCCCACTCCCAATCCACTATACACACCACTTGAATTATTCACATTACCCGGCATGAGATTATAGGAAATCGCCCCTGTACCACCGGTAGCTGTAGATGTAATTTGGCCTGTATTGACCGCGTTACAAGGAATATTGGCAGACGTAGTCGTATTCCAGCTCACCAAGGTAGGCTGTGTAATTGTTTTAACGGAAGTTTTCGTACATCCTGCACCATTGGTGACGGTAATGGTATAGACCCCTGCAACCAAGTTGCTAAATGTTGCCGGCGAACCTGTAATCACACTTCCTCCCGGATTGATTTGAAAGGTTAATGGAGCAGGAGTACCCGTCCCTGTAGCTGTGATGCTACCATTGTTTTGCCCAAAACAAGTTACATTCACTCCCGAAGTACTGATAGTCGGCAATGGCAGAACGGTGAGTGTAACAGAATCTTTAACCGGCGCACAGGAACCATAGGTCCCGGTAACAGTATAAGTAGTGGTGGCTGTCGGCGTGAGTAAAGTATTAAAAATACCGGTATTGCTGACACCCGCTGAAGGTGACCATGAAAAATTCAAGCCCGTCCCAAAAGTACCGTTAATAGACATACTACCCCCTAAACACATAGTGGAATCGGCGTTCGTCACATTCAATGTTGGAGGATCTTTTATTCCAATCATGATACTATCCGAAGGTGTACTGCAATTGTCATAGATTAAAATCTTCACTGTTTCGGTACCCTCGGTAATCAAATCGTTTATGGGAACCAAGTACAATGTTCTGAGGGTATCATTTACACTATTGGTAAACGGATAGGTAGTTTGTAATATGGGATAATCTACACCATTTGTAGCCGTTCCTGAAATCACTAAATTCACCGTATCGGCAGTCACATTGGTTTGATATATTTTTCTATGAATTTTTATCACGGCAGAGTCACATCCTTCATACACATACGGGTATGGGGATGCCATAGAATCGGCAGTTACGGATAATAAAACCGTATTTGAGGTTAAACTGCCCGCCTTTAAAAACACCCCGGAATCCAATATATGGTCAAATCCATCCGCGATCGCTAATTTCAGATGATAAGTACTACATGGCAGAATGGATGTCTTGGATGTAAATACCTGAGTAAAACCACTATAGGTGACAGATGAACCACCTGTATTATTAACATATAGCGATGTAAAAGGCGAACCCGCACCCATCGCAGTACAATTGGCAATGTTTCCTCCACTGGAAATCACTCCGCTATTTACACTGTTAATCGCAACCGGAATATTGGTGTTTGGCACAAGAGCCAGATTTTGGGGAACAGCAAAACCGGGACCGGATATAAAAAATCCAAACACATCATTATAGGCCGTACAATTGTAAGCCGGGTACTCTTCCGAACCGAAAACGTACTTAAAAAATATAGAATCTCCGTTTGCTTTAAAATCAAATTCCAAGATACAGCGATCGTAGGTTGCGGTACCGGCCAAGGTTGTCAGGTCTGGATCACCGATGGTACCTTGATTGGTATTTGCCAAATTGGCCTCCAAGCCATTAACCCCATAAACAGGAAAATTACTGGATGCCACTCCGGTAGTCAAAACGATACCGCTGTCAATACCAATGTTTGAGGCAGTTACCACAAACAATCCGGATTGGTTTGCCTGACATTGCATGGTTGCATTGGTCACTTTCACCCCCGGACCGGATAATTTTTGCGCAAGGGTATTTGCAATATTGGTGTTGGTTACCGTTATCTGTGCAGAAACATGATTGACTAAAATAGAACAGAGGAACAATAGCCCCGTCTTGATAAATTCCTTTCCGTATTTCCTTTGTAAAATAAAATTCAACATTATAAGCATGCAGTGTTTGAGTGAATTTTAATAATCCTATCAGCGTAAATATACTAAAATAGTGCCAAAATGCTGATTATACGCTGTGATATTTCAATGAAATCGTATTTTTTTACACTTAAATGACAATAAGTTCTTCAATTTACTGATTATGAAGCTCATAGGCCATTTGATTGATTTTGCATTTTAGCAAAAAATATTACTTTTGCACATGGCTATTCAGACTAAAATTGCAAAGGAAGGCTTGACCTTCGATGATGTACTTCTCATTCCTGCCTATTCCGAGGTTCTACCAAGAGAAGTTTCACTTTCTACTCAGCTTACCAAAAAAATACGGATCAATATCCCCATGGTATCGGCGGCTATGGACACGGTCACCGAGGCCCAATTAGCCATAGCCCTGGCCAGGGAAGGCGGAGTTGGTATTCTGCACAAGAATATGAGTATTGAAAAGCAGGCAGAACAGATCAGAAAAGTAAAAAGAAGCGAAAGCGGACTCATTGTAGACCCCATTACCCTTCACCCGGACGCTACCATTGGGGAAGCCCTCAAATTGATGAAGGATAATAAAATAGGCGGTATACCCATCATCGATGCCCAAAAAAAACTCGTAGGTATATTGACCAACCGCGACCTGCGTTTTGAAAAAAATACCAAACAAAAAGTGAGTGATGTGATGACGAAAGGCAAACTGGTGACGGCCTCACAAGGGACCGACCTGATGAAAGCCGAGAAAATCCTACAACAATATAAAATTGAAAAATTACCGATTGTCGATAAGAACAATCGTCTGATTGGCTTGATTACTTATCGTGATATTTTGCAATATAAAAGCCATCCACATGCCAGTAAAGATTCTATGGGTCGATTACTGGTTGGGGCTGCAGTAGGTATAACAGCCGACATTTTGCAACGGGTAGAGGCCTTGGTTCATTCCGGCGTAGACGTTATAACCCTCGATAGTGCACATGGACATTCAAAAGGGGTCATTGAAGCTGTAAAAAAAGTAAAAAAAGCCTATAAGGACTTGCAGCTGATTGCAGGTAATGTAGCTACTGCAGAAGGCGCGAAGGCACTCGCTTTGGCAGGCGCGGATGCGGTTAAAGTAGGTGTAGGGCCGGGTTCAATTTGCACCACGCGAATTGTTACCGGTGCAGGCGCACCTCAATTAACCGCTATTATCGAAGCCAGTGAAGCCCTTAAAAAACTTGGCATTCCTGTCATAGCCGATGGTGGTATTCGATATACCGGGGATGTTGTGAAAGCATTAGTGGCAGGTGCCTCAAGCGTTATGGCAGGATCCGTTTTCGCGGGTGTAGAAGAGAGTCCCGGAGAAACAATCATTTTTGAGGGCCGTAAGTTCAAATCTTATCGAGGCATGGGAAGCATTGAAGCGATGCAAGAAGGATCTAAGGACCGATATTTTCAAGATGTTGAAGACGATATCAAAAAATTAGTACCGGAAGGTATAGTAGGCCGTGTGCCGTATAAAGGAACGCTAAGCGAGGTCATACACCAGTTTATTGGTGGACTCAGAGCCGGCATGGGTTATTGCGGTGCCAAGGATATTAAAACATTACAGCAAGCAAAATTTGTACGCATTACGAATGCCGGTATGCGCGAAAGCCATGCGCATGATGTGGTGGTTACCAAAGAATCACCTAACTACAGTCGTTAATTTATCCCGCATTTATGAATTGGATCCGATTCGTTAGTCTCCTATTTTTTTTATGCTGCGCATGGATTTATCCATCTTTTGCGCAATCCTCACTTAGAATAAGTGTGTTTACTTGCGGTACAGGTGAAGATCTGTATGCCAGTTATGGTCATAGCGCCATCCGCGTCATCGATAGTATGAAGCAAACTGATATCGTCTATAATTACGGCACTTTTAATTTTGGCGATCCTGATTTTTATATCAAATTCACCAGAGGTAAACTACCCTATTATTTGGCATCTGATGATTACGAATCTTTTATTAGAACCTACGAATATGAAAAGCGAAGTGTATATGAACAAGTCCTCAATCTTTCAGAAGCTGATGCCCAAATAATTCACCGGTTTTTAATTGAAAATCTGAAGCCGGAAAACAGAGAATATCGTTACGATTTTTTGTTTGATAATTGTACGACAAGAATCAGAGATTTGCTGCAACATTGTTTTGGTAAGCGGGTGGAATTTGGTCAGGTATTTGCCGAGGACAGTGTTTCTTTTCGAACTGTATTGGATTATTACGAAAGAAATTTACATTGGGAACGCTTCGGAATTAATTTGTTGATGAGCCACCAGGTGGATCAGAAAATGAATAAATCGCAAAGCTTATTCTTACCGGATTATTTGATGAAAGGGCTTAGTACAAGCACCCTGGATGGACACCCCCTCATTCGGGAAACCTTACAAATATTGCCCGGCGATTTGCCATTTTCACAAACGGCCAATCAACCCAAGCAAATATTTTGGGTATTATGTGTAATCATTATTTTAATATCGTTTTCACCGAAACTTAAAAAATTTCTTGTCTATTTTGACGTTTTGTTTTTCATGATTTTAGGCCTATTGGGATGTTTCATGTTGTTTATGTGGTTTGGTACTGAGCATCAAGTTTGCGCCTGGAATCGCAATCTATTTTGGGCCTTTCCATTGCACCTGATTTTTGCCATATTGATACCCCTGCAATCACCAAAAGTTGCTTTATATGCCCGCTATAGTTCGTGGTTAATTATTATTTCCCTGATCTATAGTTTGTTTGCTGAACAGCCTTACATGTCTGAAATTACACCACTAATCTTTCTGATTTTGGTTCGACTCAGTTCGTATTCCAAATCGGTTCGCATGGCCTCTTTTAACCCGAAATTTTTTCGATGAAAAAGCAATTAACCGGTGAACATTTTAATGGCTGTAGTTATTGGGTAAGGGGCGAAGGTGAACCCATACTTTTGTTACATGGGTTTGCGGAGGATCATAGCATTTGGGAACATCAAACCTTACTACTTTCAGAAAACTTTCGGGTCATCGTACCCGACCTTCCGGGTAGTGGAACTTCACCTTTACCGAATGAAAAGCTGAGCATAGAAAGACTGTCCGATTTTGTATTTGAAATTATGGATGCCGAAGGTTTGAGTCGGGCTTTAGTCTTTGGACACTCTATGGGTGGGTATATCGCATTAGCTATGTCAGAAGCTAAGCCTGAAAAGATAACCGGATTAGGGTTGATTCATTCCACTGCTTTTGCCGATGATGAGCTCAAAAAAGATAATCGCAGAAAATCCATTCGATTGATTGAACATGACGGAAAGGCTGTTTTTCTAAAGGCCATGATACCGAATTTATACAGCGAATCTTCACGAAACAGCATCCCGAATTCCATTCAAAATCATTTGAATTTGGCGCTGGATACAAACACAGAAAGCCTTATCAATTATTATCAAGCCATGATCGACCGACCTGACCGATGTCATATTTTGCATCAAAGCCAATTTCCGTGTTTGATCGTTGCGGGAACCGAGGACAACGCGGTACCGGTATCTCAGTCTTTACAAATGGCGTCCATGCCCGCCTGTTGTGATTTTCATCTGCTTGCTGAAACGGGCCATACCAGTATGATTGAATGCCCGGATACCTTAAATTTTATACTAAATAAATTCTGTGAATACGTTTACGACCTTAAAAATCGTTAACTTTACATACTGTGAGATTCTATTTAACTATTTTATTTCTAAGTCTGTCCTTCATGGCAAGGGCCTCTCATATAGTGGGTGGTGAAATCAGTTATATCTGTTTGGGTAATAATACCTATGAGTTCACTATTAATATTTACCGCGATTGCCTTCCACCCTCTCAAGGAGGGGGGAATCCTAGTGCATTGGCTTCTGATGACCCAGCGTTTATTTCTATTTTCCACGGCAGTAATTTTCATTCATTTGATTCGATCTATTATACCGGAAGTTTCAACGTGCCGCCAAACTTTTCTAACGAGTGTATCAATAACATCCCGGCTACTTGTATCAACCGACTGCAGTTTAAGCTTTTGAAATATTTACCTCCAAGCAATTTGCCCTACACGATACTTTATCAGCGTTGCTGTCGGAATGAGACCATCAATAATATTGTGGCGCCCGGAACCACAGGAGCCAGTTACTATTGCACCATACCGCCATCTACCGCAGTTTGTAATAATAGCGCTGTATTTATCAACTATCCGCCTCAGATTATTTGTGTTAATAATCCCTTTAATTATGATCATTCGGCTACCGATCCGGATGGCGACTCCCTTTCATATGAATTCTGTGATGCGTATAAGGGCGGTGATGTAAATGACCCTAAACCTTTACTCTTCTTTGTTCCACTACCTGCCTTAAGCACAGTGAACTATAGGAGTCCTTTTTCCCCTACTTTGCCAATGGGCGGCAATCCAACCTTGAAAATAGATCCGGTAACAGGGATTATTTCGGGCACACCCAATATACAAGGTCGTTTTGTGGTGAATGTTTGCTGCCATGAATGGCGTAACGGCGTTCTCATCAATACTGAAAAACGCGAGTTTCAGTTTGTGGTCACAAATTGCTCCAAAGCTGTGGTCGCAAACATCCCTCAGTTTTCTGATGAACAAAATACGTATATCGTGAGTTGCAAAACATTCACGGTAGATTTTGTCAATCAAAGTACTGGCGGGTTCCGTTATTTCTGGGATTTTGGTGATCCATCAACCACCATGGACACCTCATCGCTTTTTCAACCTACATATACCTACCCGGATACCGGCACCTATTATGTCAAATTACTGGTGAATGCCGGATCCACATGCCCCGACAGTATCACTCGTATTGTTAAGGTGTATCCCGATTTCAATGCAGACTTCAGTTATTCAGGATTACTTTGTCCCGATCAACCGATTTCATTTGTCGATTTATCTACAGCCACCTACGGACCGGTCAATACGTGGTCATGGAATTTCAATGATGGTAATGGAAGCTCGATCCCTAACCCTGTGCACAGTTACAGTAACGTGGGCAAAGATTATGTTGTAACGCTCATAGCGGGTAGTCCTTACGGCTGTCGTGATACCGTGTCGAAAGTTTTGCAAATTCCATATGTAAAAATTTTCGCCGGTAACGATACCATCATTGTAAAAAATACACCGGTACAATTTAATGGTAGCGGGGCGAAAGACTATTCCTGGAATCCATCGTCATTTTTAGACAATCCGAATATTTATAATCCCACAGCGATATACCCTGATACCGGCCGATATACTTATGTGTTGACCGGCATTACTGAAAATCAATGTATCGGATATGACAGTTTGAATGTCATTGTGGCCGATGGTCCATATTTAACTATTCCTAACGCCTTTACACCTAATGGTGACGGCAATAATGATTGGTTCAAAATATTAGCTGCAGGCTATAAAAAACTCAATTCCTATAAGGTATTTGACCGTTGGGGTAATATGGTTTTTTCCACGATGGACTTCCGAAAGGGTTGGGATGGAACATATAAAGGGAAAAATTGTCCCGTTGGTACTTATTTTTGGCTCATCACTGCCACAGACGTCAACAATCAGGAAAAGATGATCAAAGGTGATGTAACGCTTATTCGCTAAAGACATGAAGAAAACGATATTGATTACCGGAGCCACATCCGGCATTGGAAAAAGCACGGCCTACCGCTTTGCGGCAGAAGGCTATCAACTCATATTAACCGGTCGCAGAGAGGATCGACTCAAACAAATTGCGAATGAATTGCAACATGAATTCAACTCGGAAATTCAAACATTGTGCTTCGATGTCCGAAATCGTGAAAAAACGATTGAGGCGATTCAAAACATTGACTCAAATCGATTTCCTTCGATTGATATCTTATTGAACAATGCAGGTTTAGCTTCCGGACTAGGAACGATTGATCAGGGATCTTATGATGATTGGGATGTGATGATCGACACAAATGTTCGCGGATTACTCCACGTGAGCCGAGAAATTATTCCCATCATGATCCGGCAAGGTCATGGCCATATTGTAAATATTGGCTCCACTGCGGGCAAAGATGTATACTTGAATGGAAATGTTTATTGTGCAACCAAGCATGCAGTAGATGCATTGAATCAGAGCATGAGAATTGATCTACTACCCCATCGAATTAAAGTCACTGCAATTAATCCCGGAGCTTGTGAAACTGAATTTGCATTAGTCCGATTTAAAGGCGATGCACAGCGTGCCGGTGCTGTATACGATGGCTTTACCCCATTGACGCCTGATGATATCGCGGACACGATTTATTATGTTTGTTCTCTGCCGCACCATGTCTGCATCAACGATCTCACTTTAACTTGCCTCTCACAGGCCAATGCCCATTATACCCACAAAAAAAATATTTAATGTATATTCAACAACTCTATACGGCTTGCCTTTCTGAAGCTGCATATTATATCGAATCAAATGGCGAAGCGGCCATTATAGATCCGCTTCGAGATACGGATGTTTATGTACAAATGGCGAAAGAAAGGAATGCAAGTATCAAGTATATTTTTGAAACACATTTCCATGCCGACTTTGTCAGTGGTCATTTGGATTTGGCTCAGAAGACAGGTGCTAAAATCATTTACGGACCGGGTGCAGAAACCCAGTTTGAAAAATACACGGCACATGATGGTGAAATTTTTTCTTTAGGAAAATGTAGCATCAAGGCTATGCATACGCCCGGACATACATTGGAATCGACGTGTTATCTTCTGCTGGATGAACAACAAAATCCTGAAGCGGTTTTTACAGGTGATACTTTATTTGTAGGTGACGTAGGCCGACCGGATTTGTTTAGCGGAGAATTGACCAAGGAAGAACTAGCATCGATGATGTATGAATCCTTAAAGAGTCTAACCGCTTTGCCTGATGATGTTAAGGTATATCCAGGGCATGGTCCGGGATCGAGTTGTGGCAAAAACCTCGGACCGAATACACACAGTACCATAGGAGAAGAAAAGTCAAGTAATTATGCATTACAACCACAAACACTTGAGGCATTTATAAAAGTGGTCACTGAAGGACTGAATACTCCACCGGTGTATTTTCCGGTCAATGCCCGAATCAATAAAGAAGGATATGCCAGTTTGGATGCGATCATCAAAAAGGGTTTACAACCAATCTCTGTTTCAGAACTGAAAAAGATGAAGGACGATGTCATCTTATTGGATACACGTAAAGCCACTGTTTTTACGCAAGGCTTTATTCCGGGTTCGGTGAGCATCGGATTGGAAGGGCGCTTTGCGGAATGGGCTGGGGCTTTATTACCATTTCATGAAAAACTCGTGATGATTACTGATCCCGGACAGGAAGAAGAAACCTTAATTCGTTTGGCCAGGGTGGGGTTCGATCAAATCATTGGCTACGTGCAAGGAGGCTATCCTGCGTGGGAGGCACAAGGAGAACCCATTGATATGATCATAGATATTGAAGCAGATGAATTGAAAATGGACCTGAATTATGATCATAAAATGATTGTCATTGATGTCAGGAAGGAACTTGAATTTGACAATGGACATGTTCAAACAGCATTAAACATCCCATTGCATTCGATGACTGACCTTGCCAATATTAGCAGTTTTGAGGAAACTGATAATTTATATATCCATTGTGCGGGCGGATACCGATCGGTCATTGCCTCTTCTTTACTTAAGCGACACGGAATCCACAATTTAAGGAATGTATTGGGTGGATATGATCAGATAAAAACGATAGCAGGTATGCCTTTGGTCGCAGCTAAAGAGGTTTTGAATTAAGTTGAATTAAAAAGTGGTACTACTTTTGTTGTACTGCTGTATATGGCATTAAATCAAATCAGTGCAGAACGAATTGGTAACCATTGGATTGAGGTTTGGAATACCCAATCTGTTGACCAATACCTCGAGCTATATACCAGCGATGTTGTTTTAGTATCCAGTAAGGCCTTACGATTATTTCCTGATAGTAAAGGTAGGCTTAGCAACAAAACCGTTCTTAAAACCTATTGGGAACTGGTCAGGATTAAATTTCCTGAATTTGTATTTAAAGTAACTCGTATTTCCCACTTTGAAAATAAAGTATTGGTGTTTTATTCGACGATGGATGATTCGACAAAAGCTATCGCAATTCTGACGGTTGAAGAAAATGAGCTAATTTCAAAAGTGGAAGTGAGCTACGTATAATATTTATTTATATATAAATAAATTAATATATAACACTTGTGGCATTCAATTTGATTTAGTCTCTATATGCGAAACCAAATTGATGCTATTCACTTAGGCAGTAACTGGATCGATGACTGGAACAATAAGAGTGTGGAAGAATATATGAATCTCTATGATGAAAATGCCACCCTGATATCCACTATTGCTAAACGAATCGTTGCTGAATCACAAGGCCGATTTACGGGCAAAGACATCCTGAAAAATTATTGGGAGCTCCTTAGAGACAAATATCCCAATATGAAACTGGTATTTCAAAGGGCCTATTTATACCGAAATAAAATCGCAGTTCATTTCCTCATTCCGGCACTGGATACTGAAGCAACGGCTTTATTGAGTTTGAACGAGTCGAATAAAATCTCCATGGTAGAGTTGAGCCATGTATAGATCCAAAAAAACAAATCTATTAAATCAACATACCCACAGGGTTTTCCAAATACGTTTTTAAAGTTTGCAGGAAACGGGCTCCTACGGCTCCATCAACGACCCGGTGATCACAACTGAGGGTTAGTTTTAAAATATTTTTCACCACGATATTTCCGTTTGAGACCACAGGTGTAGGTGCAATTCGACCCACAGCAAGTATACAAGCATCCGGCGGATTGATGATAGCTGTAAATTCATCGATCTCCATCATCCCCAAATTAGAAATGGTAAAGGTATTTCCCGTAAATTCTTGTGGTTGAATTTTTTTAGCCCTGGCCTTCTCATATAACTCATTGGCATCTGACGCAATTTGAGACAATGATTTTTGATTTGCGAATTTGATCACAGGCACAATCAAACCATCTTCCAAGGCTATTGCACTGCCGATATGCACATGTTGATGCTTACGCACAAAGTCGCCCATCCAACTGCTATTTACATCCGGATGCTGCAAAAGTGACATCGCAGAAGCCTTAATGATCATATCATTAATTGAAATTTTGATCGCACTTACTGCATTAATTTGTTTCCGTATTTCCATCAGCTTGTCCATTTCTACTGAAATTTTCAAATAGAAATGCGGTGCTGTGAATTTACTTTCACCCAAACGTTGAGCAATGATTTTGCGCATTTGAGTGACAGGAATATCGATATGAGATTCCGTACCGGATAGTGCCGGTGCAATACCTGAAGAAATAGATTGAGTCTGAGGTGCTGTCCAATTTTCCAAATCTCTTTTCACAATGCGACCTTCATCACCACTCCCTTTCACCAGAGAAAGGTCAATTCCTTTTTGACTGGCGATGCTTTTTGCCAATGGTGACGCTTTAATACGTCCACTATGGTTTGGTGTATGTTCGACCACGGGTAATTGGCCTGCTGCGGGCGCTATCGGTGTGGTTGCCTCTTGCGCAACAACCTCCTTCTCAATGGGTGTATTGAACGAGGATATGTATGGAGTAATATCGGTTCCTGCAGGCCCAATCACGGCAATCACTGCATTCACCTGGGCAGCTTCTCCTGCATTTACGCCCTGATACAACAATGTCCCCTCAGCATACCCAACAACTTCCATTGTCGCTTTGTCCGTCTCGACATCAGCGAGAGAATCATCCGCCTTGACTGTATCACCTACTTGTTTATTCCACAATACAATTTTCCCTTCCTTCATCGTATCACTCAACAATGGCATACGAATGAGGGTCAATTCCTTGGGTATTTCCGGAGTTTTGGTCTCCTGGTTGTTCACGACAACCGAAACTTCCGTCTTAGCTGCTTCGGGCTCTTGGGTGGTGTTCTTTCCGTTCGCACCGGGAATCAATGCACTAATATCCTCACCCTCCTTTCCGATAATCGCAATAATATCGTTGACTTTTGCGGCTTTACCAGCCTCAACACCGACATACAATAAAACACCTTCTACATATGGAATCACTTCCATAGTGGCTTTATCAGTTTCTACATCAGCGATGGCATCATCACTGCGTACTTTGTCTCCTACCTTCTTATTCCAATTTGCAATGACACCTTCTTTCATGGTATCACTCAGAAGGGGCATCCGGATTACTTCAGCCATACGTTAATTCAAAATTTTCTCAAAAGTAATATATTTTGGTGTTTATGGAAGTCCGAAACGGACATTTGTTTGCAGTGTACCGTATTTATCCATTAAAATGTAATGATCTTTAATTTGCCTGAATTTTAAAGCGCCCCAATCACCTAACCAACACCCTTATACGCAATACTTCATTCAACACAAGCGCTTGATGATCGCGGTTTCGGTGTACAGTTATGCGTCTTTGTTACGCTGATACCATTTGAATCCAATGATTCCCATAATCATGAGTGGCATGGCCGCCAAATACAAAATCCCTGCATTCAGCCCTTTGGCACTCTTATCGTCTAAACTGGCAGCAGTTTTCGTACACATGGCGCATTGCGCATGAGCCAACTCGACGAAGAATAACATGAGAATTAAGAAGCCAAGTCTTTTAAGCATGTAACAAAATTGAGGGCCATTTTCTGATTCTCAAAATAAAATTTGACGAATGATCAAAATAGTCCATTTAAACCCGACATAGCTGCTTAATATATTGATAATCCATCTTTTTTGCGTTAACTTCGCAAATTGCCCTTTTCAGAACAGCGGGCATATGCTCCAATGTCTTTATCGAATATCATAAAATACATTTATAGTCACGGATCCGATGAGGTCATTCGTCGGGGCAAACGTATTTTTTTAACACACGGAGCTAAATTATTGCGGAAAGATGAATTTACCGGACAGCTCATCTTCAAGGTACGTAACGATCAATATCACAATCATTATAACGTCAGTATATCACGATATCAGGATGAAAGGACTATCACCGCACGTTGCCAATGTCCCTACAATATGGGTGAAATTTGTCGACATGAAGCTGCGGCGTTGTTTCAATTGAATGATCTGATCAACAATCAGGCCCTTGATGCATCACAGGCACATTTCAATCAGGCGCATACCATGGTGCGCATGAAAAGTATAGACTTGAAATTATTGCGTTTATTCACTTCGAATACATTATTTGAAGAGGCTGAAAAAATTACTCAATTCAGTAAAGCACGGATTTTGCGTTCCGAAAATGAACAGGTCGAAGCGAGTATCGATGAAGGCGGTACCCAATATCAGATCCGCATCAAACGCAATGACGATAAATCCTATGACACTTCCTGCACGTGTGACGAAAGCAGACACCCGTTATGCAAACACAAGACCGCCGTTTTCTTACAAATACTCAACAGTCATGGTCCGTTTTTCTTCGACACGATCCGGAATTGGGAGAGTCAAAAAAACAAATTATTGGGACTCTATGGATATTCCCTGAGCGACAACCTGGAGGGTAAATTTGATTTTTATTATCAAGATGGAAAACCCTTTTTGAAAGTTCTGGATACCTCTATCAAAAAAATCAACACCGGTGGTTTGATGCCGGAGCGAAATATAGCCACACTGGCTCCTCCCAAGGTAATCAGTACTGCAGACTATACCCGAAGATTGGGCATAGTGATTAATTTACAAGAAACAGAATACCCATTTTTTTCCATAGACCTTGTTCATGGTGAACCGGAACAGGATAGCAATCAATTTGTTGGGTTGATCACAAAAGTGGACACGTCAAAATATGTAGACCCTGAACTCTATTTGCCGGAAGACCGAGAACTGATTATGCTCACGCGAAAAGTTCAAAAAATTGAAATCGCAAAATACATTGCCCGGCATTCTCCGTTTGGAGACCTTTGGGAAAACATGATTCATTCGAACACAGAATGGAACCCTGAAACCAAAGAACTGCTTTATGATTATATCCACCCAAGATTACTCCGATTATTGAATGCTTTAGGATCAAAGAATCCATTATATATATTACCTAAAAATAAAGCCTACAAGACTTCATCACTCCTTCCGATAAAATATATTCATCATAATATTTATCCATCATTGACCATCCGAAAGCAAAAGGATGGTATCAA
This sequence comes from Chitinophagaceae bacterium, assembly GCA_016786845.1. Taxonomy (GTDB): domain Bacteria; phylum Bacteroidota; class Bacteroidia; order Chitinophagales; family Chitinophagaceae; genus OLB11. The sequence goes on from JAEUVB010000013.1 coordinate 193,447, forward strand.
ATTGGATATTCATTTTAACGCCGATGAACTCAATTTTTCCATTGATGAAAATCGCCTGAACAACAGTATACTGTATTTGGTTGAAGATCAATTATTCTTAGCGAATAAGGCACACGATGCTTCAAGAATGAATACCCTTCAGACTTATCGTTTTATTACTTCGGATAATTGGCCAACATTTTTAGAACAACAACTATTACCGTTGAACAAGCTTTATGAAGTCGACTATGATGATGACCTCATAGAACATAAAAAAAACAGCATACCAAAGTTAACGGCCTATCTGAGTGAACAAGGATCTTACTTTATCATTAAACCGATGTTCGATTATGATGAAGTTAAAGTGGAATGGAATAATGATGTAACGTTGTCTGTGAATGACAATGGCAAAGTCATCATCATACAAAGAAACAAGGAGGTTGAACAAAACTTCACCAATTTGCTACAAAGTCTGCATACCAATTTGCGAAAGCCTGAAGTAGAAAACCATTTTGCCATTCATTCAAAATACGCATTACAGAAAAATTGGTTCTTCCTGTTTTTCGAACGCATGATCGCTGAAAATGTTGAACTCTTTGGTTATGACCAATTGCGCAATCTGAAAGTAAACAAAGCCAAACCCAATACCCGACTATTCGTATCCTCTAATCTGGATTGGTTTGATACTGAAATAGAAATTGACTTTGATGGACAGTCTGCCAGTCTGCAAGACATACAAAAAGCACTTGCCATCAAACAGAATTATGTCCCACTGAAAGATGGCACCCTGGGGCTATTACCTGAAGAATGGTTACAGAAATTTTCGTTGTTGTTTAAAATGTCAGATGCCAGCGGAAATAAACTCCGGGTCAGCAAATTCAATTTTAATGTCATCGATGAATTGTATGACATGATTGATGACGAGCTCATCAAAGAAGAATTGGATGACAAGAAAAGGAAATTGCTGAATATTGATCCGGAAAAATTCTCTGACATTCCTGTTCCTGAACAATTACAAGCGGAATTACGGCCTTATCAAAAAGCCGGATTTCAGTGGCTCGCCCATCTCGATCAGATCAAATGGGGTGGCTTGCTGGCCGATGACATGGGATTGGGGAAAACCATTCAAACCCTCACCTTCCTCCAGCATTTTAAAAATCAGTATGAAGGTTTACATGCCCTCATCATTTGCCCTACCACGCTATTGTTTAACTGGGAAAATGAAATTAAAAAATTCACACCGGAGCTTACTTATCTGATTCACCATGGGCCTGGCAGAACTTCAAAAAAGGAAAATCTTTATGGTTATAACTTGATCATTTCTACCTATGGAACGTTGCGTAGCGATGTCAGTATGTTGATAGGAATTGATTTTGACTATATCATTCTGGATGAATCTCAAACGATCAAGAACCCGATCAGTAAAGTGGCCAAGGCTGCGCAATTAATTCCTGCCCGAAATCGAATAGCCCTGAGTGGTACGCCCATGCAGAATAACACCTTTGACTTATTTGCTCAAATGAATTTTCTGAATCCGGGAATGCTCGGCAATAAAGAATTTTTCAGAGAACAATTTGCTAAACCCGTAGACAAACTACAAGATGAAGAAAGCAAAGGACATTTACGTAAACTGATTTACCCTTTCCTGCTCCGACGTACTAAAGAACAAGTGGCTAAAGACTTACCGGAGCGCACGGAAATAACCATTCGTTGCGAAATGGGTCCTGAACAAAAGGCGATCTATGAATCTTACCGGAACTTATATCGCTCTAAAATATTGGGCACCATTGAAACGCAAGGCATTGACAAATCTCAATTTACCATTCTTCAGGGGTTGATGAAATTACGCCAAATTTGTGATTCTCCGGCGATCTTAAATGATGAAGTGAAACAAGCTAATCATAGTGTGAAGCTCGATGAATTGGTTCGTGAATTGCAGGAGAATCTCTCCGATCATAAGGTACTTATCTTTTCACAATTCCTGGGTATGTTGGCATTGATCCGTGAAAAATTGAAGGAAAATGATATTCCGCATCAATATTTCGACGGTAGTTATACCGCTCGACAACGCGAAGATGCCATTCATGATTTCCAAAACAATGACAGTTGCCGGGCGTTTCTGATCTCATTGAAAGCAGGCGGTATGGGTCTCAACCTTACGGCAGCCGACTATGTTTACATCGTAGACCCTTGGTGGAACCCTGCTGTTGAACAACAAGCCATCGACAGAACCCATCGTATCGGGCAAACCAAAAATATCTTTGCATACCGCCTCATCTGTAAGGATACCGTAGAGGAGAAAATTATGACACTCAAAGAAAGAAAAACAGTCCTGGTAAAAGACATCATTAGCGATGATGCACAAATGATCAAACACTTGAGCAAAGAAGACATCCAATATCTTTTCAGTTAATAAACCTGATCTATGCAAAATAATCTTGAACGCCTGATCAAGCAAAGTACCCCCTTCAAGTCGCCTTACATCAAAGCGGAATTAGGCATTATATTTCTGTCTAATATATTAACGGATATTCAGCAAAAATACTTTAAAAAACACGGCATTACCTTGCAACAATACAATGTGTTGCGCATCCTCCGTGGCCAATATCCCAAACCGGCCAACATCAATTTGATCAAAGACCGGATGTTGGACAAAATGAGTGATGCATCGCGTATCGTAGACCGGCTAACAAAACTTAAACTTGTTTCGAAACAACCTAATCTCGTTGATAAAAGAAACACCGATGTATTGATCACAGATTCGGCCCTCGATTTATTAACGCTCATTGACCGGCGGGAAGGTCATGATCGTTATTCCCTCCGCAATATGTCCATGGAAGATATTGAACAACTCAATGAGCTATTGGACAGGGCATTAGGTGGCCTATTTGAGTAAATAATTTGCAGACAAAAATTATCCTTTATTTTTCTTATTGGATAATAAAAAAAATGTATTTTTATGTCATGCCTGAACAGCGCCTCGAGCAGCTTATTAAATTAAATCATCCTTTTATTAATCAAAACTACAAAGGAGTAGTTGGCATTATTGTATTAGAGAGTTTTATATTTCAGGATCTCGAAAATCATCTGTCCCAATACAAACTTACTTATCAGCAATTTAATATCCTGCGCATCCTAAAGGGACAACATCCTAACGGTGTACAGCTGAGTGTTTTAAAAGAACGAATGCTTCACAAAAATTCAGATGTTTCAAGATTAGTGGATCGCCTCGTCGCCATGAATTTAGTGGAAAAACCACCTAATGAATTCAACAAAAGAAAACTCCATATTCAATTGACCGAAGAAGGATTAAATTTGATTAGTACAATTGATATTGGTCATCCTGCATTTCAATCCATCATGTCGGCTTTAGATGATGAAGAAATATTATTATTTAATAAGCTTGTGAATAAAGTGATAGACCAGAAGCTACTTCATCAAAAAAAATAAACAGATTACCACTGTAACAATCTTTCAATTGTTGTACTCAATCGGCTGTCCGCCATAAACTGCTTTTCCAATTCGATAGAAAATGGTATGGGTGTATCAAGTCCGGCACATCGCATAACCGGTGCGTCCAACAAATCGAAACAATGCTCACCTATCCATGCTGAGATTTCTCCTCCTATACCACCGGTGAGGGTGTCTTCATGTAACAATAAAACCTTACCTGTACGCGCAACGCTTTCTCTAATGGCATTATAATCTAAGGGTGCCAAACTACGCAGGTCGAGAATATCAATTGAAATCTCAGGATGCGCTGTTGCGTACTCCATGGCCCAATGCACACCACTACCATACGTAATGATACTCAATTCAGTACCCAATTGTACTTGTCTGGCCTTCCCTATTTCAATGGTATAATACCCTTCCGGAACATTTCCACTGATACTGCGATACAAGGCCTTATGTTCAAAAAACATCACCGGATTTGGATCTTCAAGAGCCGCAATCATGAGTCCCTTGGCATCTTCAGGGGTGGAAGGATAAACCACTTTCAGACCTGGTGTATGGGTAAACCAGGCTTCATTACTTTGCGAATGAAAAGGACCGGCACCTACCCCGCCTCCCGTTGGCATGCGAATGACAACATCTGCATTTTGCCCCCAACGATAATGAATCTTAGCCAAATTATTGACGATTTGATTGAACCCTACCGTGACAAAATCTGCAAACTGCATTTCCATCATGGATTTAAAGCCCATGATCGATAGACCAAGTGCCGTACCCACTATAGCGCTTTCGCATAAAGGAGTATTTCTCACTCTCGATTTTCCGTATTTAGCCCAAAAGCCTTCGGTGACTTTAAATGCCCCGCCATACTCTGCAATGTCCTGCCCCATCAAAATTAAATTGTCAAAACGTTTCATTCCTTCATCCAGCCCTTCAGAAATAGCCTGGATCATTTTCATTTCTTTGCGGGGTGCGTCAGGTATGGTTGATTTGCTGACAAACGGCGCAAAAACATCCGCCAATTCCTCCTCCAAAACCGGTATCAAGGGTTGGGCTTCAAATCCTTTTTCAACCGATTGATCAATCGATAATTTCATTTCTGCATGCCACATATCCAACATTTCCTGAGAAACAACATTCTCCTGGATCAAAAAAGATTCATAGTTTTTCAATGGATCTTTTTTACCCCAAATATCAAATAGCTCCTTCGGTACATACTTTGTGCCACTGGCTTCTTCATGCCCGCGCATCCTAAAGGTCATGCATTCTACCAGAATTGGCTTTTGTTCCTTGATACAATATTCCCTTGCTTTTTGAATGGCATGAAATACCTCCAAAATATTATTACCATCTATCGTAATCGCCTTCATACCATAGCCGGGTCCCTTATCTGCAAGTTGCTTGCAAATAAATTGTTCCCGACTGGGTGTACTTAAACCATATCCATTGTTCTCTATTAAAAATATAACCGGCAAACCCCATACTGCTGCTACATTCAACGCTTCATGAAAATCACCTTCACTCGTTGCACCATCGCCACTGAAAGCCAAGGACACTTTATTTTCTTTTCGCAATTGATGGGCCAGAGCCACACCATCAGCAATAGCCAATTGTGGTCCCAAATGGGAAATCATCCCGCAGATGTGATGCTCACGACTACCAAAATGAAAACTACGTTCACGTCCCTTACTATAACCTTCCTTGCGCCCCTGCCATTGCATAAACAATTTGTCCAATGGCATTTTGCGCACCGTAAACACACCCAAATTTCTGTGCATAGGCATGATGTACTCATCTTCATCCATGGCCATGGTAGCTCCTACAGCCACCGCTTCCTGCCCGATACCACTAAACCATTTACTGATACGCCCTTGACGAAGCAAAATCAACATTTTTTCTTCTATGAGGCGGGGGTATAATAATTCCTTATAAATAGAAATCAGTTCTTCATTACTCAGTTGCTTACGGTTGAAAATCATGAGGGCAAATATACAGTCCTCTTACCTATCATCGGGATTCTGTACGCAAAATTTGAATCTATAGCTTATTCCTTGATATAACTCCGGAAAAACATACCAAAAATGAATCCATAAACAAATCCACCTATATGGGCCCAATAGGCAATCTGTTCACCCGGCATATGCACTGCGCCCAAAGTTCCCATACCGGAAACCAATTGCATCGCAATCCAGATACCCAGAAACAAAAACGCCGGCACACGAAAACTGATTAAAAAGAATAACAGCACTTTGATTTTAGAACCGGGAAACATCATCATATACGCCCCCAGGCAAGCAGCAATCGCACCGGAAGCACCGATACAAGGCACTATACTATTGGGGGAAAAGTAGGCATGCGTAAAGCACGCAACGATTCCCCCACCCAAATAGAACCCCAAAAAGCGAAAAGATCCAATTGTCGCTTCAATATTATCGGCAAAAATCCATAAGAAAAGCATATTACCCAACAAATGAAGCCATCCCCCGTGAAGAAACATAGAGGTGATAAGGGTGAACAAATTATAGCCATGAAATAAATCGCTGGGTATATTTCCGTAGGTATAAACGAAAAATTCTTGTTGAACAGGAGGAAGAAACCATTGATATAAAAAAATACCAATGTTGATAAAGATGAATAGGACAGTGAGTAGAGGTTTGTGCCCTTTACTGACATTCACATCGGCAATTGGAATCAGCATAAAATCAAACTCAACTTACTGACGCATATAATGTGCTACGCTGTCAGCGTTAAAAAGCTTATAAAACTTTTTGGTCAAACGATGTTCCTTATTATAAATCATAATCTGAGGGATACCGTTGTATTCAAACAGTAATTTGATGACTTCAGAATTATCACTGGCAATCGTCATATTCGGAACTTGATCAACATCTACTTCTTTACTGAATCCGGCCAATTCACCCAACAATTCCTTTCCACAGACAAACACAATACTAGCTTCTTTCAGTTGCTCATAGCTTTTCTTCATGCCCATTGCGACTTCTTTGCAATGGCCGCAAGACGGATTAAATAATACCAAAATAATCGGCTTATGTGGATTGAAGTCCGTATCGAATACCAATTTCTCCTTTGAAGTCACGACATTAAAAGATATCAATTTAGCCCCGATATCAGCATTGGGCTTACCACTTATAGAGGCGTTACTGCCTCCCTGTTGCTTGGCTGCCGCTTCTTGTTGTCTGGCTTCTTCTACCTGTTGTTCAAGTGTTTGCTTTTCTTTTTTGCGCTTCTTCTTCTGAGAAATCATGGTCAATGGTATGAGCATCAACAATAACAGAATTATTCTCTTATTCATATCTTAGAGTATTTATGTTGTAAATATAAGTCAGCCAAAACAATATTCGTGTAAGCTTCTACGATGGGTACCGCTCTGGGCACAGCGCATGCATCATGACGGCCCTCAATGTTCAAAACAGTTTCTACGCCGGAATGGTTAATTGTGGTTTGCGGCAAGGATATACTGGAAATCGGTTTGAACGCTACTTTAAAATAAATATCCATCCCATTACTGATACCTCCTTGTATGCCCCCATCATGATTGGTTTTTGTTTGAATGCCATTCTTGCTCATCCTATAAGCATCATTGTGTTCACTGCCCTTCATCCCTGCAGATAAGAAGCCGGAACCATATTCAAACCCCTTCACCGTATTGATGCTGAGCATAGCATGAGCCAATGCCGCTTGCAATTTTTCAAAGACGGGCGAACCTATGCCGGGAGGTAATGCCTGAATGACACAAGTTATGCAACCGCCCAAAGTATCACCCGCTGTATGTGCTGCTTGAATTTCATTTTGCATTTGTGCTGCAGTGGGGCCATCCGGGCATCGTACATCATTCGTATCAATGTTCTCCAAGTCCAATGTCTGATAAGCGGATGTCAATGATACCTGACCTATTTGTGATACATATGCTTTGACTTTAATCGGTATTTCCTTTTTCAGGATCTGAAGGGCCAATTCACCCGCCGCAACCAAAGGTGCAGTGATTCGGATTGAACTTCTCCCTCCTCCCCGATGATCGCGTATACCGTATTTGGCTTCATACGTGAAATCAGCATGACCCGGGCGATACACATCCTTCAATGCGTCATAATCTGACGGTCTGGCATCTTGATTGTCCAATAAAATACATATCGGTGCTCCGGTCGTTTTCCCTTCAAAAATACCGGATACAATCTTAATTACATCCGGTTCATTCCGGCCGGATGCAAAGGACTGCTGTCCTGTCCTTCTTCGATTGACCTGATGTTGCATTGAATTTACATCCACGGTCAATCCTGCCGGGTATCCATCGATGACGCAGCCTACAAAGGGGCCATGAGATTCGCCGAAAGAGGTGATGCGCAGTAATTGTCCAATTGTATTCAATGGGTCGTGATAAATGATTAAAATTTATGTTGTCTTGATCAGGTTGTCAAGTTATATAATTAAGTTTGTTCATTCAATCATTTTGGACAAAATCCATTATCCATAACACCCTTACAAACAGAATTCATCTTCATGCGCACCCTGTATTCAAATATCAAGCAAATACTTCAAACAGAATCTGATTTAGAAGATAAAAAAATCGTTAAGGGGGCAGAAATGAAATCTGTATCCACGCTGGAAGATGCCTGGCTCCTGACGGAAGATGGTCTGATCCTGGACTTCGGTCAGATGAAAGACTTAAATACGGATCATCATGCCGATCATTATGAAGATTTAACAGGCCGCTTACTTTTACCGGCCTGGTGCGATTCGCACACCCATTTGGTTTTCGCTCATTCACGGGAACAAGAGTTTGTAGATCGTATTCTTGGTATGACCTATGAGGAAATCGCTCGCAGAGGTGGTGGCATCTTAAACTCCGCAGAAAAAATGAAAACCATGGATGAAGAAACACTATACCAACAATCCATGGTTCGGCTTGAAGAGGCAAAGAAAACGGGTACCGGCGCCCTAGAAATCAAAAGCGGATATGGATTGGAGCTCGAAGGAGAATTAAAAATGTTGCGTGTCATTCGTCGACTGAAAGAAAATTCAGGCATACCGGTTAAAGCAAGTTTTCTGGCAGCACATACTTATCCTTTGGCCTATCGCGAAAATCACGAAGCATATATACAAGAGATCATAGAAAAAATGTTACCCAGGGTAGTTGGTGAAGGGTTAGCTGATTATATGGATGTATTTTGTGAAAGGGGATTTTTTAGTCCCGATGAAACGGACCGACTCCTTGAGGCCGGAGCGAAATATGGACTCAAGGCTAAAATTCATGCCAACCAATTGTATAATAGTGGAGGGGTTCAGGTTGGGGTCAAGCATCATGCCGTGAGTGTCGATCACCTGGAAACGATGGATGACGAAGAAGTAAATTGTTTATTAGGCTCCAACACCATACCGACTTTATTGCCCGGCGCTGCTTTCTTTCTGGCCATGCATTATCAACCTGCTCGCAAACTCATCGATGCAGGTCTGCCTGTTGCATTAGCTTCAGACTACAACCCCGGCAGTTGCCCAAGCAGCAATATGAATTTTATCATTTCATTGGCCTGTACACAAATGAAAATGACTCCTGAAGAAGCCCTGAATGCCTGCACTATCAATGGTGCCGCAGCGATGGAGCTTCAGGATGAAATGGGTAGTATCAAAAGAGGTAAGAGGGCATCGTTTATCATCACCAAACCGATACCTAATCTGGCTTATATCCCTTACGCTTTTGGAAGCAATTTGATTGAGAGAATGATTGATGTATAAGAGAAATGATCATAACATGAATGCGATATCCATTACAAAAGCATCCGGAGAAATTGTTCCTTTCTCCGAGGAAAAGCTTAAACACTCATTACAGCGATCCGGTGCGACTCCTTCGGAGATAGATATCACCATAACCAAGGTGAAAAATAAATTAGTCGAAGGACTAAGTACCAAGAAAATTTATGATCTGGCTTACGCAGAATTAAAGAAGTTTAAAAAATCAGAAGCAGCACGTTATCATCTAAAAAAAGCCATCATGCATTTGGGCCCCTCCGGGTTTCCGTTCGAACGCTTTATCGGCGAACTGATGGCCGGTGAAGGTTATACCATTCAAGTAGGTACAATCCTGCAAGGCATTTGTGTATCACATGAAATCGACGTGATTGCGGAAAAAGAGAATCGTTATGCGTTGATGGAATGTAAATATCATAATCAACAAGGTATTTTTTGTGACGTCAAAGTTCCGCTCTACATCCGGTCACGTACGAATGACGTCATTGCAAGTTTGAAAAAGAACAAATCACATCAAGATCTTGATTTTGAGGCTTGGGTTGTAACCAATACCAAATTCTCCAATGATGCCCGACAATACGGATTGTGCGCCGGCATGAAGTTAATGAGCTGGGATTACCCCGTGGGTAAGAGCATCAAAGACAGGGTCGACCTTACCGGATTATATCCTTTGACTTGCCTGACCACCTTAACCAAATATGAAAAACAAAAATTACTTGATCTGGGGGTGGTTCTTTGCAGAGATTTAATCAGCCACCAGGATTGGTTGCGCAATATCGATTTGAAACCGAATCGATTAGGCCAGGTATTGAAGGAATGTGAAGAACTGTGTCTATCCATTCCATCACCGACCCATTCGTAATATCCCGCTTGAATTAAAAGGTGGTAAAGGAATATTTGTCCATCAGCGTATCATCCTGAATACTGTTATCTTTTTGCAGGTTTAATTTACGGTGCCTTTCTCCGGGTTGAAGAATGTGTATATCATCTGCTGCCGATGATACTGAACCGGATAATGGATTGACTTCTTTTAAAGACAAGGGGATATGGTTAGATTGATTTTGTCGACTGATTTTTCGTGACTTGGAAGCTATCGCAGCATGACTTTCCTTCGCGGTTAAATAAATGGTATCAAAAATTTTCACCGGCGCGGTATTTTTGGCCAAATACAATGTATCCCTAACAATGGTGGCCATGGAAGGTAATTCAGTCGGCCGATGCATCAAACGATGTGTCATCCACCCACTAAAAAAAAACAACAATACAGCCGCGGCTTGACGAAATACACTCCATTTGGACACAAGATTTTTATTTGAATCGTATAATTTGTCGTAATGTTCCAACAGTCTGCCTTTACGAGCTTCTTTTCCTAATGACGAATTTGTTTCTTGTACGCTATGCATAGCCATCAAGGAATGATGCATATCGTTATATTCCTCGCGAGAGCAATACTTCAAAATGATTTGTTTTTGATTCACTGACAAGTCATCAAAGGCTTGGGCCTGAACCCAATCAAAAAATTCATTGGGCAGATGTTCCATATTATTGTTCATATCCAATATGTTTTAAGTGTGTTGTGATTTTCTTTAAAATATAAAATATGCCTGATTTTACACTTCCTTCCGGAATTTCTAAAATCGATGCGATGTCACGAATCGGGAGTTCTTGTTCGAATCGCAACTGATAAATAGCACGTTGTTTGTCGGATAATTCTTCTTTGCAATGTTCAATTTCCTTTCTAAGAAGATGAAAATCGTGACTGAGAGATGGCTTATGACTCTCTGAAACATGAGTTTTGTGATGGGCATTCAACAATTTATTTCTATTTTGTTCATCTCTCATGTAATTTTTTGAAGCATTACCAACCAAAGTAAATGCCCATGTAGAGAATTTCTGCTGCGGATTAAATCGTTCAGGTTGTTCCATGATCTTTATCCATACATTTTGTACTATATCCTGTGCGATCGTTAGATCATCTACGCGATGAAGTGAAAATCGAACAAAGCGATCGAAATATCGATCATAAAGAATAGAAAATGCCTTGCGGTCGCCATCCGCAAGACATTTCATTAATTGCTCATCTGTGAAATTTTCAGAACAATTCTTTTTGATGTCAAATAGTCTCACTGTTTGCTCAAATGGGCTTTTATATCCGCTTTTTGTTCGCTATGTTCTGCCAATGCCAATATTTTCGATTTGATCCATGCCACATGTTGCAGATCTCCGCTTTCGACATAATGATCATAAAGTTTCAACATGGGTACAATATAGTTTTGATTGATCATAATGACCTGATCAGCAGAGATATCACTGAAGATCAATTTATCGATAGGATCCAGGGCATATCTGTTTTCAAAATTCCTCTTCAGCAAGGCGATATCATCCATATTTTCCTCACTATATTGATAGGCCATCCCGGTCAAATACAATTTATCTTCTACAGATTGGATATACTCTTCACATCCACCCGCTGTGAGTGCTATATAAACTGGGTAAGCATTCCGGTTCGCGACAGCTCGTTTGAGCAACTCTTGTTGAAAGCGAGATTCATCCCAATGAGAAGAGCCTTGTTCCCCGGACTGATTATCCTTCATATCCCAATTCGTAATACCTAATTTTTGAAACACCTTTGCACGATATGCATCAAGGTGCAACAAATGTAAATTTAAAACAGTCACATCCCTACGGATTCCTTGTGATTGTAAAATCCAGGCAGGATAGGTATCATTATCCCCGGAGGTGAATATAATCGCATGTTGATCCAATCCTGCTAACACATTATAACTATAGTTCAAAAGCCCCTCGGAAACTTCTCTGGATTGAAACCATTGATTGCAATAATAATCTGTTTTTTGTTGGTCCAATTCAGTTACGCCCAAGTTGACCATAAAATCGATATGAGCCGTTTTACCATTCGCAAGTTCATCAGCGCGTTTCAGAAAGTTCAACTTAGCCGGGGAATTAGGTTCGATGGCGTATTCGCATAAATTATACTCGTAAGAATCAGGAACGGCCAATTTCATTTCATTAAGCAGCTCCCGCAGTCCCGCCCATTTCACTTTATCCTCACGCTTGTCGGTCGTGTCCAACCGAATGACATTTCGGGTGGCTCGAAACAAATTAAGCCAAGCATCAGCATCCTTCGGATCTTTATCCAACACTTTATTCCAAGCGTTTATCTGAGCTTTATACCATTCCACAGGTTTTTTGGTTCGGGCAAATCCATAGACCTTCTCGGGTTGTTGTGCAAATAGTGTTTGACAGGTCAGATACAGCATACCTGTTAATGCAATCATTACTTTCATATATTTCTTTTACTATTATACACGTAAATGAATCAAAGGTTCAAAGATATTATGGATCATTTTGGGGTAATATACAGACCGGTTAGATTTTAGTGAACGTATGGCCTATCTTTACCGTCATGACCTATCAAATTGACCTGAGCACCCTCTTACCGAAACTCAATATAAAAGCACTCAATCCAATGCAGGAAGCCGCATTGGAAGCATCCGGAAAATCCGATGAAATCATTTTGCTTTCCAGAACCGGCACCGGTAAAACCCTGGCTTTCTTATTGTCCATTCTCGGCCAGTTGGATACGGAGAGCAAATCCACTCAAGCTTTGATCATGGTTCCGACCCGAGAACTGGCCCTACAGATCGATGAAGTGTTTCGCAAAATGGCCACTTCGTTTAAGGTTACACTTTGCTACGGTGGACATAAACGTGAAATAGAAGAACAAAATCTTATTCAGGCTCCCACCCTCATCATTGGCACCGCCGGTCGGCTGGCTGACCATATCCGCAGAGGCAATATCCAAACAGATACTATTAAAATTTTAGTACTTGATGAATTTGATAAGAGTTTGGAACTTGGTTTTTTAGAGGAAATGGAATTCATTATTGCATCATTATCAAATGTTGAAAAGAAAATATTAACCTCGGCAACGGATGCTCATACCTTACCCGAATTTCTTCAATTAAAGCAACCCCAAATATTAAATTTCATTCCTGAAGGTGAAGGGGATGCACCTAAAGCACTTGAAATTTTCACGCTTCACTCACCTGAAAAAGACAAACTCAATACCTTATTTCAATTGCTATGCTTCGCCAACAATCGACCATGCATTGTTTTTTGCAATCATCGGGATGCGGTCGAACGAGTGGCAGAATCGATTGCTGAAAAGGGTATTCGCACAGTCTATTATCATGGCGGTATGGAACAAAGAGAACGTGAAAGTGAGTTGTGCATGTTTCGCAATGGCACTTCAAATGTATTGATCACTACCGACCTCGCTTCTCGCGGACTTGACATTCCGGGCATACGATATATTATTCATTACCATATGCCTGAAAATGAAAGTGTGTTTACCCATCGCAATGGACGTACCGCCCGTATGGAAGATTTTGGAACAGCCATTATGATCTTGTCCGGCGATGAAGTACTCCCATCCTATATAGATGCCGACATACCTGAACTGACCTGGACCGGAGAATATGATATTCCTTTAAAGACACAATGGGCCACTTTGCATTTCTCGGTCGGAAAAAAAGATAAGGTCAACAAGATCGATATCGTTGGCTTTCTTGCACAAAAAGGTGGCTTGAAGAAAGATGATATCGGCTTGATCGAAGTAAAAGATTACTATGCATTTGCAGCGGTGCGTAAAAACAAGGCGGGGGAAACGCTTAGAATGATCGAAAACGAAAAAATAAAAAACAAGAAAGTTAAAGCCGGTGTGGCGGTGAGCATGGTCAAGGCCGGATCAGGGAAGTAGAATGCTGTTATTTCTTTACACTTTTATCAATACGCATTAACTCATTGGCCTTCAACACGATTTCCGGAACGGACAGTTTGCGCATACAGTTGAAATGTTTTTTAGGACAAGTCTTGTAACCAATTTTACTGCATGGTCTGCATGATAATTTTTTCACCTGTATGATATGGCTTAGCGGCGAAACATTGGATAGCAAATTATTATATCCGTAATAAGGAAACATACCGAATTCCGGAACAGTATTACCCCAAATGGAAATGATTGGTTTTTTATACGCTGCGGCTATATGCATCAATCCGGTATCGTGTGTGATCACAAAACGTGATCGGCTAATAATATTTGCACTTTCGTTTAAGGAAAATTTCCCGCAAGCATTATAAATCTTTACAGGATCCACGAGACGAATTTCTTCTGCCGCCGCAGCGTCTTCCGGGCCTCCCAACAGGACCAAAGGAAATTCAAGTGACTTCACCAATTCTCTCCACATCGCCACCGGCATCTTTTTAGTTTCATGCTGACCACCGATCGCACATGCCGCAAAACCTAACATATGACTCATCGGCAAATCATCCTTTTTGATTTCATCTTCCGATCCTATAAAATAATCCAGGCCTTGCCCGTCATTGGTAACACCTAATTTCTTCACCGTTTCGAAGTAACGATCCACGATACTTTTATCCGGCATTCGGTTGATTTTCAAATTAGCCAACAACCATTTACGAATATTCAATTTTGGAAAACTATAACTGACGACCTGACTGTTAAAGGCCTGTCGTAATAGTGTTTTAACATACCGCGTACGAAGGTTATGATGCAAATCGATGACATAATCATACTTTTCCTTCAGCAATTCCAACATCAAAGGTTGAATATCTCCTTCAAGTAAAAATATTCGATCGATGTATGGATTATTTTTCAACACCGATTCGAATTTCTTTTTCGTCAAATAATGAATTTTTGCTTGAGGGAAACGACTACGTAAACAACGAATGACCGGGGTGGTAAGGACAATATCACCGATGGATGAAAAACGAATGATCAGAATATTCATGCGGGCAGAAACATTTGGTGAACAATGTACGATAATGGATTTAATAATTCACTTTTACAGACATCCCGTTGGTCGATTGCCCCAAAGGTAATTTGGCATTGTCACTCACTTTCAAAATCAGTCCTTTGCTCACATCTGAAGACGGTAACACATTCATTACCTCAGCCATGATGTATCGTCCATTCGCAGTATTGGTCACTTTCACGATGGCACCGATTGGGGCTAAATTAGTAACCACATAAAATTTTCCTCCCGAAGGTCCGCTAAAAAAATAAGATGCCTTTCCGGTTTTAACTTTATTCAGATTTAAACTTTTCGCCTCGTTTCGTATGGTTTTATCTTCTTCCTTAACCGCCACTACTACCTTTGTTTCTTCTGCCGTTTTTGGCACTTGGGTATTCAATTCCTTGGGCTCAGAATTTCTGACCGTTGTGACGGATCTATCCTTACCGTTCAACAGACGATAAAAAAATCCTGACTTTTTCCTGGCTTCTTTTGATGGCGGCTTGACCGATGCATTCATTTTTTCCCCATGAGCCTTTTCCGTGGTTGACTTCGCTGATTCCATTTTCTTTTCCTCAGCAATCGGTTTAGAGTCTTCAGATACTACAATCGATGGTGTGGTCTTAGTTTTCCGCGATTGGGCGGGTGGTGTAACTGTTTTGTCCTTACCATTCAACAAACGATCAAGGAATGTTTGCTTTTTCGCCGGCACAGTGGTCGTGACCTTTGGCGCTCCGTTGGTGGCACGGGGTTTAACTTTGGTCACACCGGCAGGAGAGGATAGCTTCAAGGACGATGCCGTTTTGATCTGCACATGGGTATCCACAGCCGCGCTCACATTCCGTTGATCCAATTTTTTGGGCGCAATGCCGGTTTCCTTCTTCGGCGCGGTTTGAGGCTTAAGCGCTACAGGCTGTGTGGATGGCCTTACAGGACGGGCGGCAACAGGTTTCGATGCCACCGGCTTAGGGCTTGCTGGTGTGCTCTTGACCGGCTGGGTAACCAATGGGGCCGAAGGTTTGGTCTGAACCTGGCTGCCCTGCTCGTCTTTCTTGCTTACAAGAGTATCAGATTGATTTGGTTCTGTTTTCGATTTGGGTTCAGGAGAAAAAATCTTTTTGGCTTTATCAAATAAGTCTAAAGTACTCCTCTTGATTTCACGCACATCCTGACCCGGATAGCCCGGCTCCAAATCGTAACGTGAACTCAAGAGGCTAGCCTCTTTATCTGTTGCTTTGGGGCTTGATTGAGCTTTTGAGGATTTATCAATGTTATTCGAAATTTCATTGTTTGTTACAGACGATTCAGTTCTTACAGCACGAGCATATTTCAACCAACCTATGATGACTTTTTCTCCGGCATCGAATTCATTCTGATTCGCCGAACGATTCCATGTATTAAAAGTATGTTCATCCAGCTGAAAGGTCCAGCATAAATCGCCTTTTACACGGGCTGCATCCAATCTAAACCAAACTGGATGAAATCCTTGATTGGCTTGAATGGATCTCTGTTTAAAAAAATTCGATTCTGTCAGGGGTATATCGATTCGCTGACCGGGTATTAACTTGGGTGTTGGGCCTAAGTGATTAAAACGTACTAAAACATCCTCATCCACAAAATAATCCTCAGCGATTTGTGCCACGCTTTCATTCGCAGCTACCATGTGCTGCACGTAATTGATATCCTCACGGTTGAATAGTATGTAATCATATCCTGCCGAGCTCACGGTCAAAGGGAACAGAAAAAGCAGGGTAAACAATAATTTCATGAAGGGAAGGACTATAGCGTGTAAAAATCTTCAATTTTACGCATCAGGCAAAATGTTTTTACTTAATATTCTGTAATTGACCGGATAATAATTATTGACCCGATTTCCCAAATTTTTGATCCATCCAAGGTTTTTGCCGTGATACTTCACCAGAAACCATCCTTTATGCGGCAGCACGGGATGGATGACCTCCTTTTGTAAATATTGAATAGCCATTTGCAAATCCAGCTCAACGGATGGCAAGTCATTTTTCAACCCATGATAAAGAGCCAATTCATGATCGGGTATAAAATCTTGCCGTATCATCTTCCCGGCTAGAATTCCTTTTTTGATCAATCGGCTATGCGACAAAATAGGTTTGAGCAAAGTAAGGTGTTCAGGGTGCATCAGAAACAAATGTCCGTCATGCTCATAAACCGCATACGTACCGATGGATAGGTATGGATTGAGCGCCTCCTGATATTTTATTTCAGACTTAACAGGCTTAAATTCTTGCAAAGGCGAGCCATCTTTTTTTCTAAAACAAGCCAAGAAAAATCCCTCACCCTTCAATTTATGCGGATAACACCGATAACCATGCGCACCATGCCTGTCACTCAATGTAGCGGTTATGCCCCATGATACGGGAATATCCAAGGCCACGCTATCCATTTCAAATTCGTCCATTAAATAATCCAACATTTCCTCATTTTCAGTCCGACTGAAAGAACAAGTCATATAGACCAATAATCCATGTTGGGATAATGCGGAG
Source organism: Chitinophagaceae bacterium (assembly GCA_016786845.1). Taxonomy (GTDB): domain Bacteria; phylum Bacteroidota; class Bacteroidia; order Chitinophagales; family Chitinophagaceae; genus OLB11. The sequence continues at coordinate 210,995 of JAEUVB010000013.1, forward strand.
TAACTATCCTGAAAGATACGCTTTTGACGTTCTGCACAGAGATTGACAAAATCCGGATTCCAATCCTCAAGGTATGAAGGAATTTTTCGAAACAATCCTGAACCTGAACAGGGCGCATCGATTATGAGGACGTCGAAAAAAGCTTGAAGTTTTCCCAATTGCTTCGGATCACTGTTACTGACCCAGGTATTCATTTGTCCCCACTTACTGAGATTTTCCGCCAGTATACTTGCGCGACTTTGAATCACTTCATTGCTCAGTAAAAATGAATCAGCCGACATGATTGAAGCGACCAGAGTACTCTTACCTCCCGGCGCTGCACACAGATCCAATATACGATGCGATACACACCAGTCTGCACACTGCCTGAGGGCCGTATCCAGTAACATCGATGAAGCTTCTTGCACGTAATAAGCACCGGCATGCAACAAAGGGTCTGCCGTAAAATTGGGCCGCTCGTTTAAATAACGCCCGTTGTCACACCAAGGCACGACCGCATTTTTATCGAAAGTCGTACCGGATTTACGTGGATTTAGCCGCAGTGAAATCACCGGTGGCATTTGTTGAGCACTTTCAAAATCTTCTAACTCCTCAGCGGAAAGATCAGGTAAGGTTTCTAAAAAATGAGGGGGTAAGGATTGATTCAATTGCGTGAAATAAGCGTACTTTGTTCGGAAAAGATAAGGATACAAAGATGCGATTTTTCCTGACAGGTTTTATGGGCAGCGGTAAAAGTTTTTGGCAAAAAAAATTGTCCATCCATCTCCCCTTTCCTTGCTTAGATTTAGATGAGATGATTGTGCAAGGTGAACAACAAAGTATTACCCGTTTATTTGAGATTCACGGAGAATCCGGATTTAGAGTCATTGAAAGACAATACCTCCAAAAGACCATTGAACTGCATGATCATCTCCTTCTTTCATTAGGAGGGGGTACTGCCGTTTCGGATGATACCATAAAATATCTCAGGTCGAATGGTGTATTGATCTACTTGCAATGCCCCGTCGACCTGTTAGTCAAAAGGCTTTTAGCAGAAAAAGAATACCGACCCTTGCTCCGTGAGTTGGGCGATTCGGAGATTGAATACTTTGCGAGAGAACTATTTTTAAAACGTGAAAAATATTATATGCAAAGTGACCACATCATCGATGCGGAACACATGGATACCTTTACCTTTGCCCAATTAATTTTAAACCATGTATAAACCTGCTGTTTTAATTGCAACGCTCTCGGCGATGTTGGCAGTGGTGCTCGGAGCCTTTGGCGCCCACTATCTGAAAACCATTTTCACGCCCGAATTGCTAAATAGTTTTGATACCGGTGTCAAATATCAGTTTTACCACAGTTTCGCTTTACTCGCCGTGGGTATATTGTGTAAAGGAAACGACTCGGCAGGAAAAATACTGACGATTTTATTTAGTGCCGGTGTGCTGCTTTTCTCCGGATCTATTTATGCTTTATGTATTTTAAAAAGCAATCAGCAAATCGGATTAGGTGGTTTAGGTATATTAACCCCTATAGGTGGTTTGATGTTTATAGCGGGATGGCTTTACTTTTTTCTTTCCATGTGGAGACAAAAATAATTTCTTATTGTAGCTATTCAGCTGCCTCATGAAATCATGGCATGATACATTTCCTTTTTCACTTCTTCGATCGGGACATTGATTCTTAATTTGCCTCCTGAGGCTAAAGAAAAACGACTATTCTCTTCCGACACGATCACAACAAGAACATCACTGTGCTCAGATGCCCCGACTGCCGCACGATGTCTTAGTCCAATATTTCCGGGCAGTTCCGTACTATCGCTGATGGGCAATACGATACCTGCCGCGATGAGATTATTTTTATCTACCAGCACCGCCCCGTCATGCAATGGGCTGGTTTTGGAAAATATACTTTCGATCAATTTAGCACTCACCTGACCGTTAATCATTTTACCGGTATTGGTATCAAATTCAAAGCGATCAGAACGGGCAATGACAATAATGGCGCCCAATTTTTTATCCTGTATATGCCTGAGTGCCTGACTAATCTCATCGATCACTTCCTCTTCCACGATATACTTATTCAATGAATTGGATTGAAACAACCTGCTGATAAATCCATTTTTACCCAAAGGGGATCGTCTACCCAGCACAATGAGAAACTTTCGAATTTCGGGTTGAAATACAACGATCATTCCGATCAGACCGATACTGACCAAACGATCCAATATTTCGCTCATCATGGGCATGTGCAAACGATTGGTCACTATCCATAAAATGTATATCGCCAGGGCCCCTAAGAAAATATTGAATGCGATACTCCCCCTGAGTGCCCGAAATAATTGCATCACAATGAGGACCACCAGAATGAGATCGATAATTTGTATCAAAGAAAGGTTTCTAAAATAATAACTGATTTGTTCCATCATGGTGGACAAATATACTATTTTTACCCATCACCTCCCACCCGCATATGAAGCCTGTCATTGACATTAAAAACCTGTTCAAACAATACCAACTGGGACAAAATATTATCCCTGTACTCAAAGGTTTAAATCTGTTGATCAGTCAAAATGAATATGTTGCGTTGATGGGCCCATCCGGTTCAGGCAAGTCTACCCTCATGAATATTATTGGTTGTCTGGACACACCCACTTCGGGTACCTATTGGCTCAATAACCATGATGTAAGCAAAATGGCCGATGATGAACTTGCTGAAATTCGCAATAAGGAAATAGGATTCGTGTTTCAGCAATTTAATTTACTGCCGCGACTCACTGCGCTCGAAAATGTAGCGCTTCCTTTGGTTTATGCCGGCCTCTCTAAAAAAATTCGCGATGAGAAAGCCAAGGCGATGCTGGAACGTGTCAACCTGGCCGACCGCTGGCATCATAAGCCCAATGAACTTTCAGGAGGCCAATGTCAACGCGTGGCCATTGCCCGTGCCTTGGTCAATACCCCATCCATCATTCTTGCAGATGAACCTACCGGGAATTTGGATACACGTACTTCCGAAGAAATCATGCAAATATTTGAAAATATACATGCTTCCGGAAATACCGTGGTGATCGTGACCCATGAAGAAGACATTGCCAGGTTTACCCGCCGCATCATTCGACTGCGCGATGGCTTGATCGAAAGGGATGAAGTGCCGGACCATACAGCATCCTCCTGAAACAATACCCACTAACTTTCAGAGACCCATTTTTTTTGGGCGGCAGACACGCTTTTCGCTGCAAGTCCTCGCTCCTCCTGCGTCGTCGCTGCGGGCTTTCCGCTACAATCGTTGCCGCATCCCAACCCTCAACAGCATCTCGAAAATTTGCCACATGTAAACTTGAAAACGGAAAAAAATTAAAAAAAATGCACCGGTTTCCCGATGCATCTTTTCAATCATTTTTTGTCGTGATTATTTCAGCGGAGTTACTTTAAAGCTGAAACTCAATTTTGCATTCATTGGCACATCATGCGTAATAGGTGCATTTGTGGTCAGATTGACTTTGAACTTAAATTTGCTGGATTTTAAATAAGGAGCTACATCCACACCTTTCAAATCCATAGTCATTTCTGTAGCGCTAGTTTGAACCGCATCATCACTGGCAACTTCTAAAACTGTTTGATTGTCTGCTGACAAATATCCGGTAGCTGCATCAACGATATCAAAGGTAACGGGAGTAGCATTTGGATCATTGATGGTCAATGTCACGGACTTCAAATTTGCACTTTCAATTTTATTGATGTCAAACCCATTGCTTGATGCAAGTGCTTCGAGATCAGAAGTGATTTCATCTTCAATCACAATTAAGCCTGCAGCTTGAGGTGCAGTGATCACGAAATCGATGTTGGAATAATCTTTACTCAGGTTTAATGCAACCAATTTGTTGCATGAGTTGAAGATTGTCATGGTTCCTGTTGCCAGGATCAGCAATAAGAGCGCAGAGAAGGTGATTTGTTTTTTCATGGTAATTTTTTTAATGGTTTACAAATGATGGATCGATTACAGCTTCAACATGACGATGCTGCAATCGAGTGAAGTGTGATTCATACTGTCTCTCGATTTCAGAAAGACATTCAAATAATTTCCGTTGATATTTCCATACCCACTCAGGTAATAATCGCCGCAGGTATTCTGCATCGGAATATTGAAAGAAGTTTTTTCAGGGTTGATGACTGCACTGATCGTGCGATTGGGACATGCAATACCTAAATTGGTAATATTTAATTTATAAGCATATCCGGGATCACCATTGATGGTCACATTATAATAGCCTGAAGCGCCTGTATAACATTCATCATCGGCTTGATATTGACCAATAAATCGATCACTCCAGCGAATGGAACACTTATCACCTTCAAATCCTTGGGGACAATAACACAAACCGTCCTTACAAGTACCGCCATTCAGACAAATCACATTATCGCATGGTCGAACTAAAGTGGTTGCATTGTATTTTACTTTGCTTTTATCACAAGCCATCATAAAGACCAGTGTAAAACAAACCAAAACTGAGGCAATCGTTCCTGCCAGCACATTACGTTGAACATTCATACGCTAAAGATAAAAAAAATCCCAAAAACAGACAACTATTTTTGGGATTCAATATGGTTAATGGTGATTAATTATTTTTTTGTCTGAGATATTCAGCGTTCCCACTATCCTCATAACTGGTATAGACCGCTGCCCAATGACCAATCAGAGAAAGTCCCCAAGCTGCTGTAATCCAAATGCCCCATGGGTATACCCATTTTTCATTTGCGCCTTGTCCATAATACCAATATGCCCAAAGAGCTGCATTGGCAATCAGAAACACAACGACGTGGAGTACAAATCTGGTTTTATCTTTTCCGCTAGGAGTAACTTTTGTTGGCATTTTCAAACTTGTTTTAAGTGACACAAAGGTAAGCGGAGGATTTCACAGAAACAATAGTTTGGAGGGAAAAGTACTAAGTATTAAGTACTGAGTACTAAGTAATGCCGTTCCAGTTTTTATCGTACGGTAATTATAAAGAGTTTGCCGACTGTATTGAAGTACTAAGTACTATCTCACCAAGGTCACATTCCCCTGCTTGTAAAACCTTTTCCCGGTATTACTTACAGCATCAATCACGTATACATAGGAACCCATCGGTTGGGGTTTGCCATTGTATTGGCCGTTCCAACCTTTAGTGATATCAGTGGTACTGAAGACCTGTTGGCCCCATCGGTTGAAGACACGGAAGCTGTTCAGCGTGGCAACACCTCTTAAAATAATACGCAATTCGTCGTTGAGGCTGGTTCCTGATCCCGGACTGAAAGCATTCGGGAGTTCCATAAGAGATTCAGGACTCACAATCACATCGACGGAATCTACGGCACTGCATCCGGCTTCGGTTTGTGCGGTCACAAAGTAGCGTGTACTCACAGATGGTGTGGCAATCGGGTTTTTGATATCAGTTGCATTCAGGCCATTTGGCGGGAACCAGCTAAAGAAACTGCAATTGCCATGGGCATAGAGCTGAGCACTTTCACCCGGATAAATGGTTTGATTGTCGCCGGCATCCAACACCGCACCCGGATTCACCACTACAACAGCCTTGGCCGTATCCTTACAACCTTTGGCATCATAGCCATACACATAGAAGGTCGTAGTACTAATCGGATTCACGGTGATATTGGAAGCGGTACTGTCTGAGGTATACATGGCAGGATTCCAGAGATAACTCACCCCACCCGATACCGTCAAGGTCGCAGTTTGATTTGGACACAAATTACGGTCGCCATCGACCACCAGGAAGTCTACAGGGACCACGCTCACAATCATATTGTCGATGCCCTGACAACCGTTCGGTGAGGTTGCCGTCAGGGTAAATACCGTTGTCGCTACCCCATCAAAAATTGGATCGAGGATGGTATTATTGTTGAGATCGGCAGAAGGTAACCATTCGTAAGTATAGTTTGTTCCGGGTGTAACGGTTGCATGTAGATGAACCGTATCGCCCAAACAGATTTCTTCGTCAGCACCGGCGTCAACGACCGGATTAGGGTCCACCGTGATGGTAATATCCTGAGTAGAATCCGGACAACCGGCATAACTGGCGGTAATGCTATAGGTATAAACACCGGGAGGCGTAGGAGTGATGGCCGGACCTAATACACCGGTATTGCTGACACCCGCTGAAGGCGTCCACAGATAAGTATATTTTGGATTGCCGCCGATCGGATTAATCTGAACCGAGGCTCCGTCGCATATGGCTGTATCACTATTGGCAATATCGTAGCCTAAAAGCACATCCACCTGAACGACTGCTTGCGATGCACAAGCCAATACACCCTGAGGTGAAACGGTGACCGTATAATTGGTCGGGGCTGTAGGATTCACCATCATCGGGTTGGCGATGGTCGAATTATTGAGGAAGGTAGCCGGTGACCAGGTGTAATTATAGGCTTGTCCGGCAGGAGATGCACTCACATTGAGTTGCAGACTTGCATTCACACAGGTGGTAGTATCCGGTGTAATCGTCAACTGAGGTCCTGTGGCCACCACAATAGTGACCGTATCGATTGATTTATTGCATATCGAGGTCAAATCACTTGTGACCACATAGGATGTCGTACTCGTGGGTGAGACCCAAGGATTGTTACAATAAGTACAAGACATGGAAGTCGAATCGTCGCCGCCAGGCAACACCGTCCAATGGAATTGAGATCCACCGAAGGCCAACAACTGTGTAGAATCACCCAAACATATGGAAGTATCTACAAAAGCCTGAGTGATCGGGTTGATATTAATTGGAATGGAGAACGTATTTGAAATCAGGAATCCCGGAGGGGCGCAACTGGAATCTTTTACCGTGATGGTGAGTACATGCAATCCGGTGTCCAGTGCTGTGGTAGCCCAGGAGAAACATGCATAAATAGAATCTGTAAGGGTATTACTGTAAACAATGGTTGATCCGGGAGTAGAAACCACACTATTGTCGGAAGGCACTAAAATGGCTGTAGGATTGGTGGACGTCAGATTAAAACAAAAATTCAGGCTGTCTCCTGCACATCCCTGTACCACCCCATTCAGCAGTTGCCCTCCATTCACTGTGAGTGTATCGATGCCCATAATGGGTGATGGTGTATTGCAATTACCGATGATGAGCTGAATATCCCTCATCACATATCCAATCAGAACCCCATTTCGATACTCACTCACTTTGATGGTAATGACCGACGCGCCCGTTTGAGCAGGAGTGAAGTTTACCGCACCGGTTGATGAATTAATGTTAAAAGTACTATTTGTATTGAATGGGTTTGTTAAAGGGTTATAACCACTACCCGTTGTGTACGGAATATTAGTAGGCAGAGTGGTAGTGCATCCCGGTCCGGTTCTAGGTTGTATCGATTCAAAATAAAGTGAGTCACCATTTACATCAATTGCACCGAAATTCAGACTTACGGGCTGATTGATACAGAAATAGGAAATGGGCGGATTGGAAAAATAAGGTGAGTTATTGTTTTGGGAAACGGTATTATCGAAAAGCGTTTCGATATAAAGATTTTGTGCTCCAGGATTATTTAGATTATTAATTGCTGTATTTCTGGCAGAAATAGAGACCCAAAAACGCCAGGCATTACAGGTGCTTGGCAACGTAACATTGGCTGTATACCACCATTCCTGATATCCGGGAGTAGTGCCGCCGTTGCACTGGGTGGGATACCCGGGACATCCGGTAGAAACAGGCGATCCATTGGCAACACCACTGGGTAATTGACCGTAATTATTAAGGGTAACAGATGTAATTGCCGCTCCGCAATTGTTGGTATAACACATCGTCACCGTAGTCGGTGCGGCAATACCGTCACAATCGCGATAAAATTTAAAAATAAATTTATAGGTATTGGTCGTTCCGGGAACTAATTCATACACCAATTCGCCTCCGGCTGCGTGGGATGCAGAAGCGGTTTCGCTGTTTAAAATCAGGGCAAAACAGAAAATCAGGGTGAGTAGTAATATTTTTTTCACAGATGAATGTCGTTTAAAGGTCTAAAAATAGGTTGAAAATCTGACTAGCATCACAAAAACCGACAAAAATTGTTCGGAATACGGTGCGGAATCTGTGGAAAGACGATGAAAATGGGGTGAAAAGTTGGCGGATGGGGAAATTAGATAGTACTTAGTATTTAGTACTAAGTACTAAGTTATTCCGTTCCCCCTATAAAAAGCTAAGTTATCATCAAGCTTTTGCCTGGTGTATTTAAAGTAATAAGTCGTTAGTACTTAGAAATGCCTTTCCTGTTTTTACCATTCGATAAATAATAAGGGGTCAACTGTATAAATATAACCGAAACGAACATCGCTTCATCGCTCCGACTTAATACTTAGTACTAACTACTGAGTACTATCTGACCAAAGTCACATTCCCCTGCTTGTAAAACCTTTTACCGGTATTACTTACAGCATCAATCACGTATACATAGGAACCCATCGGTTGGGGTTTGCCATTGTATTGGCCATTCCAGCCTTTAGTGATATCGGTGGTGCTGAAGACCTGTTGGCCCCAGCGATTGAAGACACGGAAGCTGTTCAGCGTGGCAACACCTCTTAAAATGATACGCAATTCGTCGTTGAGGCTGGTGCCTGATCCCGGACTGAAGGCATTCGGAAGTTCCACCAGAGATTCAGGACTCACAATCACATCGACGGAATCTACGGCACTACATCCGGCTTCGGTTTGTGCGGTCACAAAGTAGCGTGTACTCACAGATGGTGTGGCAATCGGGTTTTTGATATCAGTTGCATTCAGGCCATTTGGCGGGAACCAGCTAAAGAAGCTGCAATTGCCATGGGCATAGAGCTGAGCACTTTCACCCGGATAAATGGTTTGATTGTCGCCGGCATCCAACACCGCACCCGGATTCACCACCACGACAGCCTTGGCTGTATCCTTACAACCTTTGGCATCATAGCCATACACATAGAAAGTTGTAGTACTAATCGGATTCACGGTGATATTGGAAGCGGTACTGTCTGAGGTATACATGGCAGGATTCCAGAGATAACTCACCCCACCCGATACCGTCAAGGTCGCAGTTTGGTTTGGACACAGATTACGGTCGCCATCGACCACCAGAAAGTCTACAGGTACCACGCTCACAATCATATTGTCGATGCCCTGACAACCGTTCGGTGAGGTTGCCGTCAGGGTAAATACCGTTGTCGCTACACCATCAAAAATTGGATCGAGTATGGTATTATTGTTCAAATCTGATGATGGCAGCCATTCGTAGGTATAATTTCCGACAGGTGCCACAGTTGCGTGTAAGTGTATGGTATCGCCCAAGCAAATTTCTTCGTCTGCACCGGCATCAACAACCGGGATAGGATCTACCGTGATGGTAATATCCTGAGTAGAATCCGGACAACCGGCATAACTGGCGGTAATGCTATAGGTATAAACACCGGGAGGCGCAGGGGTGATGACCGGACCTAATACGCCTGTATTGCTGACACCCGCTGATGGCGTCCACAGATAAGTATATTTTGGATTGCCGCCGATCGGATTGATCTGAACCGAGGCTCCGTCGCAGATGGCTGTATCGCTATTGGCAATATCGTAGCCTAAAAGCACATCCACTTGAACCACGGCTTGTGATGCACAAGCCAATACACCCTGAGGAGAAACGGTGACCGTATAATTGGTCGGGGCAGTAGGATTCACCATCATCGGGTTGGCGATGGTCGAATTATTGAGGAAGGTAGCCGGTGACCAAGTGTAATTATAGGCTTGTCCGGCAGGAGATGCACTCACATTGAGTTGCAGACTTGCATTCACACAGGTGGTTGTATCCGGTGTAATCGTCAATTGAGGTCCTGTGGCCACCACAATGGTGACTGTATCGATGGATTTATTGCATATCGAGGTTAGATCACTCGTGACCACATAGGATGTCGTCGTCGTGGGCGAGACCCAAGGATTGTTACAATAAGTACAAGACATCGAAGTCGTATCATCCCCGCCCGGCAACACTGTCCAATGGAATGAAGATCCGCCCAAGGCCAGCAATTGCGTAGAATCACCCAAACATATGGAAGTATCTACGAACGCCTGGGTAATCGGGTTGATATTGATCGGGATAGAGAAGGTATTGGTAATGAGGAATCCCGGAGGGGCGCAACTCGAATCTTTTACCGTAATTGTTAATACGTGTAATCCAGTATCAAGTACCGTAGTGGCCCAGGTAAGGCAGGCATTGACCGAATCAGTGAGGGTATTGGAATAGGTGATGATGGCTCCAGGGGTAGATACTACGCCATTGTCGGAGGTCACCAATATCGCAGTTGGACTTGTAGAGGTGATATTAAAACAGAAATTCAGACTGTCTCCTGCACAGCCCTGCACAATACCATTGATCAAATCGCCACCAATAATCGTAAGGGTATCGATGCCCATGGTCGGTGAAGGGGTATTACAATTATCGACCACAATTTGAATATCGCGCATGATATAACCGATATACTGACCATTCCGGTATTCACTTACTTTAATCGTGAATACCCATTTGCCCGTAGCCGATGGTGTGAAGGAAATAGCACCGGTGGCGGAGTTGAGTGTAAACGAGTTATTGGTTGGGAATGGATCAAGACTGGTATAGCCGGCTGCAAAAATTGCATTGGGTGGAGTAGCACTACATCCTGCACTATGATGTCTAGGATCTATGGACTCGTACACCAACGAATCTCCATTCGGATCGATAGCCCCATAATTACTGTTGGCCAGCTGATTGATGCAATAATAAGCAATCGGCGGATTAGAGAAGTAGGGCGAACTATTCGCTTGGGTGACTGTATTATCGAAGGTTGCCTCAACATAGATATTTTGGGAATTACTCGTCACCAAATTATTGATACCGTTATTTCGACAGCATAGCTCCACCCAAAAACGCCAGAAATTACAAGTCGAATTGAGGGTGACCTGACCGGTATACCACCATTCGCGATAACCGGGTACTACACCCCCACTACAAGTGGTAGGATAACCCGGACAACCAGTGGTGACCACACTACCGTTGGCCTGGCCATTTGGTAGATTACCGATGACTTTGGAAAGCGTCACGGAACTGTAAGGAGCCCCGCAACTATTCGTATAACACATGGTAAAAGTAGCCGGTTCGGCACTACCACTGCAATCGCGATAAAATTTGAAGGTAAACAAATAGGTATTGGTTGTACCCGGAACGAGTTCATAAATCAATTCACCACCTGCAGCATGAGAAGCAGACGCTTGTTGATGAAATATATTGGCGGCCAAAAAAAGGACCAAAAAGTAGCAGAATTTATTCATGGTGATGAAACTTTGATATGAAATCGTTTACAATATAAGAATTTATTTGACATCTCAATACTTAAAAAATACCTCTGTAGCACCAAATCCGTAGCGGATGTCGTATGCATTGACGTAATTTTTCACATGATTGGTTTGGTTGAGATGCTTATGAATTTCATTTTTAAGTACTCCTTTGCCCACACCATGAATCAAAACCAAGGCATATTGATGGGTGGCAATGGCCAAATCAAGGGCTTTTTTAAAAGCTGCCATCTGAATTTCAAGGATTTCCGAATTACCCAAATGTTGATAATTCTTCGTGAGCTTTTCGATATGCAAATCCACCTCATACTTCGTCTCCTTGCGGGCTTTCTCAAAATCGAAGAAATGCTCCGAAGCTTCGGACTTAGATGGGGATGTCGCAAAATAGGTCTTAACCACTTCAATCGCTTTTTTCTCTTCAATGGTTTCACGAAGGAGAAAGGAAAATAAAGGTTGATTGGCATATCGGGTCTCGGCCAGCCGATCGAACAGCTTCTTCGGTTTGAGGGCCAAACGATCCTCGGCTTCGAAACGGATATCATCGGCCAGCACCAATTTATAGACAAATGCGGGAGAATTTGCGGCATCTTCGAAGCTCAAATCGTGCAAATAAAACTCCGAATGCGGGTAAAGCAGACTGCTGATGGCGAAAACAGAATCCGACTTGATACGGCAGTCATAGTCCATTTCGATTTTGTCGGGAGTTTCATTGTAGAGAAAAATCTTAAATTTCGTCACCTTATCCTCCATAAAATCGGGTGTATACTCGGGCATAAACACAAGGTGTATACCATCAGGCAGGGTTTGCTGACGCTTGAAATTCTTTTCCTTATGGATTTGATCGCCGTATTTCGGCCGTCCCTGATCATCGGTTTTCTTATTCAGAAACCAACGCAGGTAGGGATGTTCCAAATCTTCCAAGTTGACATGATAAGCCACTCCACCGGCGCGTACTTTGGCCGTCACGGCGTCAATCATTTCAAGGATTACCCCTTCTTCGTCATTGCTTTTGATATAGACCGGATCGCCCGGAGAAAATTTCATGCTAAATTGATTAGGTTTGCGCAAAAGTACATCCTATGGCCGGAAATTGGCGTTGGAAATCGGCCCAGTTTGCCGAACGGAAATGGTGGCAGCGTTACCTGAAAGGAAAAGACGTGAAGGAATACCTGCAATGGAAGCAGGGTTATTGGCAAAATCTGCTCAATATTTGCGCCCATTATTTTCCGATAAAAGACAGCGACCACATACTCGATGCAGGTTGCGGACCTGCGGGTATGTTTATCTGCTTCAACCGCCCCGGAACCACCGCTTTTGATCCCCTGATGGACAACTACGAAAAGGACCTGCCCCACTTCAAACGGGCCATGTATCCGGAGGTAAACTTTGTCAACGCCGGCCTGGAAGACTTTCAAAGCCCGGAATTATTTGATGTGGTTTTTTGCATGAATGCCATCAATCATGTGGCAGATATAGAACGCAGTTTCGATCAATTGGTCAAATTGGCCAAACCGGGGGCCCATATCGTGGTGACCATCGATGCCCATAATCATACTTTTTTCAAAACCTTGTTCCGACTCCTCCCCGGCGATATCCTTCACCCCCATCAGTACGATCTCAATGAGTATCAGCGCATGCTCAACGAACGGGGCTGTACCCTTGTCGGAACCGATTTACTCAAACATGAATTTTTCTTCGATCATTATGTTTTGGTGGTTAGGAAATGAATGCTTAATATTTAATTGTAAATGTTGGGTGGTGTGATCTGTCATCTCCTAAAAAAACTTGTCACTTTTTGGACAAACAAAAAGTAAAATGGAGCAAAAAAAGTACACTCTCCAAGTGAGTGATTCGTTTGAGAAAACGGACGAGAAGCATGGCTATGAAATAGCCTTTCGTCGATG